>JAZRWJ010000047.1:0-48597 GCA_045599625.1 Fibrobacter sp. | reverse complement strand
CGATGCCTATTTTTCGACTTATTGCGACAGATGTGTATCCTGCTTGATAGAGTTCCAGGGCTTTCGCCCATTCTTCTTTTGTGTGTTTTTTATACATGAAAACCCCGAAAGTTTTGTCCAACTTTCGGGGTTCACATCATTAGCACGGACTTTTTTGTTTGTCTGAGCGTGAGTTAGCTCCTTGCTCAGGGGGCTCCAGCCCCTTTGTTTGCTGTAACGATGGATTCTGGGGGATAAGTAAGGGGTGGTAACCCCTTTGCATTATAATTTAGGAACGCGGACTTTGTCTCCAGCTTCCAGGTGTTCCAATGCCACGCCTGCATTCACGGACTGCAATGCGGAAAGGATATAGAAGCGGGGGAGGCTTTGCACTCCGGCTCCGTAGGTTCTTCTTAAAAGCTTGAACAAGTCGTCGCCGTCCTTGGCTTCCACTGTCCTATAGAGGCTGCTGTTGCTGGGGTCGGACTGGAGTCTAGAGAGGGCGTCGCTGAACTTGTTTGCAAATTGTTCTGCATTTCCGGCTCCGTTATCCCCAGACTTGGCTGTCAGGACGTTGTTTTTCTTGGCAACGTTGCTTGAACCGCCCTTGGCGGTCTTCTTAGGATCGGGCTTGCCTGTGACTGAGGATGGCAGTTTGAATCCGGGAGCCTTGAACCCTTTCATGGTGAGATTTGCATCCACTTCTTTCTTGGCTACGACAGGCTCGGAAGCCAAAATAGAGTCCAGACTGGCGATATAGGTACTGTCTGGCCATTCGGTCAGAGGCATTTTTTGGTTCACAACAATGAACTTGGCCACGGTATTGTCGTTGCCGCAGGCCATCAGCATCAAGGGAATTGCCATCAATAATCGCTTCATATTCCCAAAAATACTATATTTGGCTTGCCAAAATGGCAGAATTTGCTAAATTTAGGCTCTCTTAAACAATTACTTCACAGGAAGTTTAAAAATGAAAGATGGTATCCACCCTAATTATCAACCGGTCGTGTTCGTCGATGCGAATACGGGTAAAGAATATCTCACCCGCTCCACGAAGTCTTCCGCCGAAAAGAAGACTATCGATGGTGTTGAATATAGCGTAATTTCCTTGGAAATTACCGCTGATACTCATCCGTTCTGGACGGGTAAGCAGCATCGCGTGGATACTGCCGGTCGTATCGATCGCTTCAACAAGCGTTTCGCTGGCAACATCACCGGTGCAAAGCGTAAGACTCGCAAGGCTGAACGCCCGGCTGCTGACGCTGAATAATTTATTCGTAAAGGCCTCCCGTACAGGGAGGCTTTTATCTTTTTCTCAAAGGATTTTACATGAAAAAGCAACTTACTTTGTGCGCTGCAGCACTCATCGCCATGGCTATGACTGGCTGCGAAAAGACTGGCACCATCGAAGGTGTTGTTCTTGATCCGTTTACTGGCAAGGCTATTGAAATGCCAACCGTTTGGATGGACTCTACCATCTACGGTACCCAGAACCCCAAGTATCCGTACAAGGGTGAACTCCAGCAGGGTAAGTTCAAGTTCGAAAAGGTCCCCGTTGGTCAGTACCTGGTTAAGGCTCGTCGTTCCAAGTACATCTTGGGCCAGCAGAAGATTGCTACCACCAATGAAAATCCGAACTTGAGCGTGACTTTGTATGAATATAGCGACCAGGTCAAGCCGGGTCTCTATAAGACCGGTACCACAGAAGGTCCGGAAAAGATTGAAAACCAGTGGGTTGTCTACTCCACTAGCTGCAACGAATCTGTTGCTGGTTACCGTTTGACCATGCCTATCAATACCGATGCCGCAAAGGTTCCGGGCAAGAAGGCTGACAAGAAGAAGAAGGCTGACAAGGCTGCTGTGAAGGTTTCTAACCTGCCGGCTCCGTTGGCTATGGGTTCCGCACTTGACGTATACTACGTGAATGCAAGCTCTGTTACTTCTCCGCTGGTTGCTACCGCTTACGCTGCAGTTGAAGGCAAGGTCGCTGACCACGCTGACTGTAAGGGTTTCGGTGCCGACGAAAAGGCTGGTCTCTTCGTAGACAAGTCCAAGAGCACTGCTCTCGAAGTCGAATACAAGGCTGAAAACCTGTTCGAAGTCAAGGGTAACCTCCCCGCCGGTAAGCAGATCATCCAGCTGTCTCAGGATGGCAAGACTCTGCAGACCTACTACTTCGAAGTGAAGTAATAGCTAATCGTCTTGAGCCCAGTAACCATGCGGTTGCTGGGCTTTTTTTTGTTCCCCCGCGGGGACAAGACGGGGATAGAAATTAAATCCGGTAGTTTTAAACTGCCGGATTTTTGTTGTTTAAAGATCGCTGTAACGGATGATTTTACGCTTACTGCTTAGTCCAATACGAATCAGGTCGCGAATGTCTGAACGCAGGTGTGGAAAGTCGGAGGGATGCAGGGCGACTCGGGGAGTTCCCACCGGCATCTTCAAGAAGGTCCTTGCCAGGGCCATCATGATTTTTTCCGTTTTTTTGGGAATGCCTGCGAAACTTGCCACGGGGGAGATAGTTCTCTTTCCTCGAGTGTTTGTCAGGGCGAATCGGCTTTCGTAAGCCATCTTGGCGGCCTTGACCTGCAAGGGGAGGAACTTGTTGCTGTACCAGGTGGGCGGAATGAATGCGCTGGGGTGAATGGCGTTGCCGTCGTTTTCTTCGGTGGCGTCGTTCAGCAGTTTGTCCCATGCGCCGATAGCTTGTTGCAAGACTCTGTTGGATTCGTATTCGCTGAGTCCGGCGAATTCTGCTTCGCGATTGGTAAGCACCATGGCGGCAAGGCCTGTATAGCTGCGGCCTTGGCTGAATTCTGCCTTGTGCATGTAGCCGTGGAGTGCCAATTCAAAACCTTCGTCCTTCAGTTCTGCAAGGGTCTTTCGGAATCCTTCGATTGCGTCTTCGCTGGCGCCTTCTGTTCCGGGAATCACGAGAATGCTGAATGGGCTGCCCGCTAAATCTCTGAGTTCACGGATAATGGGCGTGATGGTCTCGTAGTTCCATACGCTAAAATCGTGAAAGCACAGTAGATAGTTTCGGTTCATGTTTTGCAAGATAAATAATTTTCTGAGTATGTGGTTATGTTTGTTTTGAATAAATTTCCTTTTTTGCTATCTTTCACACCATGATTGAATCCATTATCTTAGGCCTTTTGCAAGGCCTCGCAGAATTTCTCCCCATTTCTAGTTCCGGCCATCTGGTTCTTGGCGAAAAGCTTTTGAACATGAAGGAAGCGGGCATGTTCTTCGACATCATGCTCCATGCAGGAACCCTCCTTTCCATTTTCGTGGTGTTCCGCAAGAAAATTGTGGACATGATCGTTGGCTGTATCCACCGCGACAAGACCCAACTGAAGGAAGTTGGCTACATCGTACTGGCTTCCATTCCCACAGCCATTATCGGCATCGGCTTCAAGAAGCCTCTGGAAAGTTTGTTCGAAAATCCCAAGGCTGTCTGCTGCGCTATGTTGTTCACGGCAACTTTGCTGTTCGTTTCCCAGTGGGGCAAGACTGGTTCCAAGCATCCGGATAACGAAGGCGTGCAGATGAACTGGTGGCGCGCCCTGGTCACTGGCGTTGTGCAGGGTATTGCTTGCATCCCGGGTATCAGCCGTAGCGGTTCTACCATCAGTGGCATGATCTTCCTGGGAGTCAATCGTAAGTATGCCGGCGAATTCAGCTTCCTCATGAGTATTCCCGCGGTGGGCGGTGCCGCCCTCCTGGATGTGATTAAGTGGGTAAAATGCCAGGATCCTGATACTGTGGCTCGCTATGCTATTGAAAAACCAGAAAAGGCCTTGGCCTGCGCCGATGCCAGCGGTTTTACTCCGGAACTTTTGGTGGGTATGATTGTTGCCTTCATCTTCGGCATTATCGCCCTGAAGTGGCTCATGGCCTTCGTGCAGAAGGGCAAGTTCCATTACTTCTCTTACTACCTGTGGGTAGCTGGTATCCTGGGGTTGATTTTTATTAAGTGACACGTTAGTGTCATCCTGATCCCCGTAGGGGGATGGGTCTAGAAAAAGACTGCCGAAAAAACGGCGGTCTTTTTTTTGTTTTATCGCAGGCAATGCTGCGCCAAAGTTGGCACGGTTCTTGCAATTATACTTGCGAAAACAAGGAAATGCGGTGGTTTTGTTTCATTTTGAAACTTAAAGTGGACGCTACCGTTTGAAAATTAAACTGGAGATAAAAATGGCAACTGAAAAAATGGAGTTCCAAACTGAAGTTCGCGACATGCTGAACTTGATGATCAATTCCCTTTACAGCAACAAGGAAATCTTCCTCCGCGAACTGGTTTCTAACGCTGCAGACGCATTGGACAAGCGCCGCTTCCTGTCCCTCTCCGACGCAAGCCTTTTGCCTAACGGCACCCAGCTCCGCATCGATATCGATGTGAACAAGGAACAGAAGAAGTTGACCATTACCGATAACGGTATCGGTATGAACAAGGAAGACTTGATCAACTGCCTGGGTACTATTGCTCGTTCTGGCACCAAGAATTTTATCAAGAATCTGAAGGATTCCGACAAGTCCAGCGTGGATCTCATCGGTCAGTTCGGTGTGGGCTTCTACTCCATCTTCATGGTGGCCAAGAAGGTTGAAGTGCTGACCCTCAAGGCTGGCGAAACTCAGGGTTACCTGTGGACCTCCGAAGGTACCGGTGAATTTGAAATTTCCGAATGCCCCCGTAACGAAGTGGGTACCAAGATTACCTTGTACCTGAAGGATGACGAAGATGCTGAAGACTTCACCAGCGAATGGAAGATCAAGGACATCGTCAAGAAGTACAGTGGCTTTGTGAACTACGGTATTTTCTTCCACCCGGAAGCAACCAAGAACGATAAGGGCGAAATCGAAGTCAAGGAAGAAGAACGTCTCAACGACAAGACTGCTCTTTGGCGTCAGTCCGAAAAGGACGTGAAGGAAGAAGAATACAAGGAATTCTACAACGTCATCGGTCACGATGGTGGCGAACCCGCTTGCTGGAGCCATAGCCACGCCGAAGGTTCCCTGGAATTCTGGAGCCTGGTGTACATTCCGTCCAAGGCTCCCTACAACATTTGGCAGAATGACGCACTCCATGGCCTGAAACTCTATGTGAAGAAGACCTTCATCATGGACGACTGCAAGGACTTGCTTCCGCCTTGGCTCCGCTTCGTCCGCGGTGTGGTGGAATCCGAAGACTTGCCGCTGAACGTGAGCCGCGAAATTCTGCAGTCCAACAAGATTGTCACCAACATCCGCAAGCACGTCATTAAGAAGACTCTTGAAGCCTTGCAGAACATGGCCGACAAGGAAGCCGACAAGTACACTGCCTGGTGGAAGGAACTGGGCATGGTCCTTAAGGAAGGCTTCTACATGAACTGGGAACATCTTGATGAACTGAAGAAGCTGCTCCGCTTTGAAAGCACCAAGACCGAAGAAGGCAAGCTTGTTAGCCTCCAGGAATATGTGGACCGCATGCCGGAAGGCCAGAAGGAAATCTACTACCTCATTGGCGACAAGAACGCCGTGAAGTCCAACCCCATGCTGGAAGCTTTCAAGGCCAAGGGCTACGAAGTGCTTCTCATGAGCGATGGCATCGATGAATTCATGATGTCTTCTCTGCTGGAATTCGGCGACAAGAAGTTCCACGACGTTTCCCGCGGTGACGTTGACTTCGAAAAGACTGAAGACGAAAAGAAGGCTGAAGAAGAAAACAAGGGTATCTTCAAGGGCCTCTGCGAAAACCTCCAGAAGGTTCTGGACGAAGACATCAAGGAAGTCCGCGTGTCTAGCCGCCTGAAGGACAGCCCCTGCTGCCTCGTCACCAGCGACGACGCCATGAGCGCCCAGATGGAACGCATGATGAAGGCTATGGGCCAGGCTAACGTGCCTAAGTCCAAGCGCATTCTGGAAATCAACCCGACGCACCCCATCTGCGAAATGCTGAAGGCTAAGGCTGAAACTGGTTCCGATCTGGGTGATTGGCCCAAGGCTCTCTACGGCCAGGCTCTGCTTGCTGAAGGTAGCCCGCTGCCTAACCCGGCAGAATACGTCAGCGCAATTACTAAGCTCCTCACTGCAGCAGCTAAGTAATAAGACTGCTCGGGCTCATCCTGTGCCCGGCTCTCAGTGTCATCCCGGACTTGTTCCGGGATCTCCAAAAAAAAACTCCTGCGAAATTCTCGCAGGAGTTTTTTGTTTAAACGCTTTTGGTGGGGGAGGTTCGCGCGCTGCACTACATCTCAGGCACTGTAATGTCGTAGGAGACCTTGTGGCCGGCTTCGTCCACAATCTGCACAGTGATTTCTTCGCCTGCGTCCGGAAGTCTTTCGCCTTCAATTGCGATTTCGCGAGGCTCGGAATCATACTCCGCAGCAATCCATTTGTTCTTGTACTTCACGGTGATTGCGTTACCGTCAGCAACGCCGTCGTACTTGAACATCAGCGGCACCTTCAGGGCGGGCTGGCGAACGCCTCCGATCATCATGTTGTCCCAGTAGGGGAAACCAAGTGTGGGCGCCTCCGGATTATCGATGTTTGCGATATCGCGAAGTTCGTTTGTGCTAGCGCAGCGGCTCTTGCCCTTTGTCTGCTTGCTGAAGATGAACCAGTTGCGGCTGGTTTCTCCAAGCCAGTAGAGCGGAGCATTGTTTCCCTTATTCTCGACGCAAACGTTCCAGTTCTTCAGCTGCATACCCTTGGGGTGGAATTCCAAAAAGTCAAGGCTGTCTGTGTGGGTCTTGGTTACGGCGAGAACGCGGATTGCAGAATCCTTTGCGGCTGGGATGCCGGAAATTTTCTGGCTCACATTGATGTCACCCAAAGTCGTACTCCAGTTCACGTTTGTCTGGTAACGAGTGAAACCGAAAACTGCAATTTTTTCATCGATGGCGTTTCCATCACCAGTGGAGGCTGCATCTGCGGTGTAGCGGATGTCAGTCATATCGGGATAAGTTTCGAGGATCTTTGCAATAAGCATGGGCTTGTGAGCCTTATAGACGCTGCACAGATTTTCGGAGAGAACTTCGTCCTTCTTCATGGCGGTGAAGGTCATTCCGGATTCGCAGCGGAACAAGTCCAGCATGGGGCGGCTCAGGTAGGTAAATACCGGTGCAGTCTGAACCTTGGTCATCTGCAGGTCCACATTGCCCTTGCACTTGGGATGGAAACTGAACTTCTTTGTGGTGATGTTTCCGTTGAAGTCTTCGATTTCCAGAGTGTAGGTGGAAAGGGGGGCAATCTTAGTGTTGATTACATGCCAGTCGCCTGCGGTGTCGGCTTCCTCAGCCCAAAGCAACTGATCGCGGATATTAAGCATCTTGCTGAAGCGCAAGGTGTCCAGGGATTCTTCATAAATCTTTTCGTCGTAACGCCACATGGAAATACGACGAACCGACATGGGATTTTCCTTGGGTTCGCGGCTGTAGTCGACAATCTTCACGGCCATGTTCAGCTTGAATTCGTTCTTGACCGGAGTAACCACGCAGCCCTTGTCAATGGCTTCTGCAGAAGTGAATGCTAATTCGTTATCCTGCCAGACTGCTGCGCCGAAAACCTGAGGGGCCATGGTGTCGGCGACTACGGTGTTCATCAAACGCGGGTTGATCACACGGTCGTTATCCAGGCGCACTTCCAAATGCAGGTGGGGATTACCGATGCCCGAGCTACCGGAGAATGTCAAGGTGTCGCCTTTCTTGTAGGTCTTGCCCGGTTTCAAGGTAACATCGTTCTTCTTGGTGGCATACTGCTGACGCATCACGGCTTCATCCAGGGAACCGAAGCTGCTCTGATGGGCGAATACCCAAGTCTTGCCGCTTTTGCCCTGGAAGAACATCACCTTGCCGTAACCGAAGGGGGAGACTCGAATTTCCTTCACAACACCGTTTTCCGGAGCGTAAATGGGCCAGCCTTCTTCCATTTGAGTGGAGTAGTCCAAACCGGCGTGGTAGCGGGTACCACGGTTTTCTCCGAAGGAAGATGTCAGGTAGGCGTCCTTGTCGAAGGGGGAGTACTTTTCTTCTTCAGCAACAGGAACTTTTGCGACAGGTGCGTCGCTACCGAAATTGGAGTTATCAATGACGGCGCCTTTCTGTGCATTGACACAGTCTTCGTATGCAAAGGCGTCCATAGTGGCTTCGTCGCATTCCTCGGCGAAAACGCTGGCGGAAAGGGCGACGAAACTTCCTAAAAGGATTTTCGAAAAAGAATTCCAAACCTTATTCATTTTTAGTCCCTCTAATATCCTTTATGAAAAATACAAAATGCTTACAAATTGCTCAAGGCGAATTCTGCAAAGTCTGTTGTAAAAGATTACACAGTTGTGAACATGTATGACAGATGGTGGGGGTTGTGTGGTTTGGACATAAAAAAAGACCCGCTTTGAAGCGAGTCTTTTTAGTGGAGCTAAGGAGATTCGAACTCCTGACCCCCACGCTGCCAGCGTGGTGCTCTACCAACTGAGCTATAACCCCGAGGGTGACACAAATATTGAAATTTATTTGAAATCTGTCAAGGGCTTTTGGAAGAAAAAATATAAAAAGCGAAAAGAAATGAGCTTGCGAACGGCTTTATGCCTCGTGGCGGCGCCTCCTTGTGAGCAAAAAGGCCCTCGTATTAACGAGGGCCGATTGCGAGAGTTTAAGCCTACCACATGTTCTTAATGTGCATCTAGGCTTAAACGGTCTTATTATGCCTTTTCGATCTTCACAGATTCGATGATCACGTCTTCGTACGGTGCGTCGCGACGGTCGGTGCGAACGTCTGCGATGGCGTCCAGAACTTCGAAGCCTTCATAGAGCTGGCCGAAGACGGAGTAGCCTTCGTTCTTGCCACCGTTAGCCGGATGGTCCAAGAAGTGGACATCATCACCGTGGACGATGTAGAACTGAGAGCCGATGGAGTGAGGCATCATGGTCTTTGCCCAGGCAAGAGCGCCGCGCATGTGGGAGAGGCGAGGATCGTACTTGTCGTCGATGGTGGTGCCCGGACCGCCTGCTGCGTGGCCACCGGTACCGTTACGGTTGGTGAAGTCGCCGCCCTGGATCATGAAGCCAGAGATGATGCGGTGGAACGGTGCGCCGTCGTACTTGCCCTGCTTGGCCAGTTCCACAAAGTTGGTTGCGCATTCGCCAACGATTTCTTCAAAAATACGAAGCTTCATTACGCCGTGGTTGGTGGTCATGATGGCGATGGTTTCGCCTGCCTGGGGCTTGTCCAGCTGATTAAAAGCCATGGAATTATCTCCTGTATTTAGGTTCGAGGTTCGAGGCGCGAGGCTCGAGAGATGTGGCTCGAGGCTCGGGTTTTGAACCTATGGTTGATCTCTTTCGCAATATAATTAAAAATTTTCGTGGAATTGCCGAAAATTTGCCGTTTCTACAAAATTTGCTTGACGTCGTTTTTTTTGTTTACATTTGATTTTGTCAGTTTACTCTTTTTAGGGATGTTCTACATGAATGACGAATCTTTATCGACAAAGATGAACGAGTTGTTCATGCTTTATTGTCAAAATTCCTTTGGTTCTGTATCAAAAAGGGAACTTGATATTTTCTTGTTTAACATGTTTCGAGAAACTGGTCTTCTACGGAGAACACTAGCAGCGACGTCTACTGCCTGCGCCCAAGCCTAGCCAAGGCTTAGCGAAGCAAAGCCTTTATTAAATCAATCCTGCCATATATAGCGGCAGGTGCAAAATTTCTGCGTAGTCCGTTTTGCGAACTTCAAGATCCTTGGTGTACAGGATGTAGGGGGGAGTCAGGTTCTTGTGGAACTTGCCCCAGAACTTGTCCAGGGAAACATGCTGCTTGTAACTGCCGGACTTGACCTCGATGGGGCAGATTTTTTCCTTGATTCCCACCTGGGCTCTAAGTAGAAAATCGATTTCGATGTTGTTTTTCTTGTTTGCTGAATCTGACCTGGAATAGAAATAAAGCTTGTGCCCGCTTGCTCGCAGCATTTGCGCAACGATATTTTCCATGATCATTCCTTCGTTAATATCAAGTTTGTCGAAAAGAATTGCCCTGTATAATTCGTTGCTTGTAAAGGACTTGTCCATAAAAGTTTGTGTTACAAGTAAACCTGTATCTGCCATGTAGCATTTTTGGGTTGCCACATCAGCACTTAAGGCAAGGCCTACATTGGGGTCTGTTGCGTTGAAACATGGATTGATGACCATGGCCTCGTTAAGCCATGTAAAGGAATTTTCGTAGGAACGAAATCTCGCGTTTTTATCGATGGTGGAGAACTTGTAGCGCTTTTCTTTACGAGACAGTTGCGCGGGAATTTTATCTATTAGGGATAAAACTTTTGCCTCATGACCTTTTGCAAATTTGGTGACATCGTTTCGGTATAGTTTTAAAATGTCTCGTTTGACCCGGTCAGCCTTTGCAAAGTCATGATTTTCCATGTATTCGTTGACTGCTTGGGGCATACCGCCTACTAACATATATTCCCGAAAACGGTTCAGCATCTTTCGGTGAAGTGCTGGCCCAAGCGGCATTCGTTTTTCCAGGCACATCTTTAGGAATGGGTAGCTGACTTCGTCGTCCTCCGCCCATAGAAATTCCTCAAAAGTCAGAGGAAGAAGGTCAATGCTTTCTTCTTCCGAAGGAATAAGGATGTCCTTTACATTTTGACGTAATGAAATCAAGGATCCACTTTCGATGTAATCGAAGCGTCCGTCGGCAACAAGGTACTTTATTAGTTGTCTTGCCTTCGGGTAAAGCTGGACTTCGTCAAAAATAATGAGGGATTCCCTTTTGTAGAGGGGGGTCTTGCAGAAGGACGATAATTTTGCAAAGAAAATATCAAATTCGCTGGACTCGTTTTCAAAAAGTTCTTTGATTTCTTTGGCTATGTTTCCGAAATCGAGAAAAATATGGCTTCGGTACTCGTTTTTAGCGAATTCCTTGATCAAAAAAGTCTTCCCGACGCGCCTTGCTCCGTTAATTAGTAGGGCTGTTGTTCCCTTGCGCTGATTTTTCCACTCTAGAAGCTGATAATAGGCGGATCTTTTAAGCATTTTAAATTTCTCCTAACACGAAAGTGCTGATATAATATAGTAACATTTGCACGAAAGTGCTGATATAATTAAGCAGAATATGCACGAAAATGCAAGTATAAATTTTGGCATTTTTCCCTACTTTCTCTTATAAAACCCGCCAAAACCTCCCGAAAATGCTAATTTCATGAAAAAGTAACCTCAAAGCGAGGTAAAAAATTATGAAAGACAACTGCAAGATTATTCGTGAACTGCTGTCGGCCCAGGCCATGGAATTTGCCCTGGACGAGATGGCTGCAAAGATCGCAAAGATCCATCCTTCCGCAAATGACCTGGTCATCCTCGGTATGGCCAGCCGCGGCATTCCCCTGGCAAAGAAACTGAAGGAACGTCTGGACGCAAAGTTCGGCGGCTCCGTGGAATTCGGAAGTTTGGATGCAACATTCTACCGCGACGATTTCCACTACCGTAGCCATGTCTCTACTGAAATGCGCATTACCGAAATGCCCGCTTCCGTAGAAGGCAAGACTGTCATTCTGGTGGACGATGTGCTTTACACCGGTCGTTCCACCTTGGCTGCCATGCGCGCCATTCTGGACTTGGGTCGCCCTGCTGCCATCCGCCTCTGCGTGCTGGTGGACCGCGGCCATCGTGAACTTCCTATCGCTCCCGATTGCGTGGGCCTGACGGTTGAAACTGCTCAGAACCAGGAAGTCCGCGTTCAGGTTGAATCTATTGATCAAGAAAATTCTGTTACTCTCGTAGAAGTGGAGGCTTAAAGTGAGCGCTTTGCAAATCAAGCATTTGTTCGGGCTCCAGGGCGTGTCCAAGCAGGACATCCGCACTATTTTGGACCATGCAAAACAGTTCCGTGAAATTCTGGAACGCCCGGTAAAGAAGGTTCCTAGCCTTCGCGGCATGACCGTGGTGAACCTGTTCTTCGAAAACAGCACCCGTACCCGCACCAGTTTTGAACTGGCCGAAAAGCGACTTTCCGCTGACACTGTGAACTTCACTACCGCAAGCTCCAGTGTGAAGAAGGGCGAGACTCTGGTGGATACCCTCCGCAACATCGAGTCTATGAAGATTGACGCTGTGGTGGTTCGCCATAAGGGAACTGGCGTTCCCAAGTTCTTGGCTGAACACAGTAACGCCTTTATCGTGAACGCTGGTGACGGCGCCCACGAACATCCTACCCAGGGCCTCCTGGATATGCTCACCATCGAAGAAAAGCTTGGCACTCTCGAAGGCAAGAAAGTGGCAATCATCGGTGACATCCGCCATAGCCGTGTGGCCCGCAGTAATATCTGGGGCATGACCACCATGGGCGCTCACGTGACCCTTTGCGGCCCGTCCACCTTGGTACCCCGCAACACAGAGCTGCTCCAGTATCCCGAACTGGCAGGCTCCGTCAGCTGGGAAACTGACGTAAAGAAGGCTGTTGCCGACGCAGACGCCGTTATCGCTCTTCGCTTGCAGAACGAACGTATGGACGACGCTCTGCTCCCAAGTACCCGCGAATACCGCAATTTCTTTGGCATCACCGATGAAGTTCTTGCCCGCTGCAAGGACAAGGTGATCATCATGCATCCGGGTCCCATCAACCGCGGTGTGGAACTGGATTCCGATATCGCCGATGGCGAACACTCTGTTATTCTTGACCAGGTGACCAACGGCGTCGCAGTCCGTATGGCCGTACTTTTCCTTTTGGCAGGAGGCCGTGAAAATGCGTAAAAAGCATCGAGGTTTTGAGTTTAATAATGTTGAATTGAAGAACGTCAAGTTCTGGAACGGTAAGACTTTTGAAGCTCGTGAATCTCTGATTGCAGGCTTCAACAAGGCTTCCCAGAAGTTCTCCTTCTGCAATAAGGAAGACCTTGATGGCGCAGAAGTGAAGACCGTTGATTGCAACGGCGCTCTCGTGATTCCGGCGCTCTTCGGTCTTGGTCTTGATTTCATGGAACCGCTCCGTGATGACGTCTATACCTTCAACGATGGTCTTGACGCAATGCACCGCGGTGGCTTCTTTGGTTGCCTCTATGAAAGTGCCGCAAATCCCATTGACGATGCAGAAAAGCTTTCTGCTGCCGTGGAACGTCTGACCAAGGACCACTGGTACTCCAAGCTTGCTATCAAGTTCCTGGGCGCATTCAGCAAGGACTTCGGTTCTGACCATCTTGCTGAAATGATGGAACTTGCAAAGGGTCTTGACGACGAAGATGAATCCTTCGAAGGTGTTGCTGGCTTCGGCGATGGCAATGCTCCTATTCCTCATTCTCGCTTCCTCCGCCTTGCCATGGAATACGGCAAGATGACCGGCAAGCGCTTCTTCTTCCAGCCCATGGACAAGACTCTTCGCAAGAGTGGCTGCGTTCACGAAGGAGCCTACTCCGACATGCTGGGTATGAAGGGCATTCCTCGCATTGCAGAAACCATTGCTGCCTACACTGTTCTTGAAACCGCACGCTTCCTTCAGGTGCCGGTCCACTTCAAGCAGGTGACCTGCGGCGAAACTCTTGACCTTGTACGTAACGCCCGCAAGAACGGCATGGATGTTACTTGCGACGTGAACATCTACCACCTGCTGTTCAACGATTCCTGCCTGGAAGAACTGAACTCCGCATACCATATTCTTCCTCCGATTCGTTCTGCCGCAGACTGCGAAGCTCTGTGGAAGGGCCTGGAAGATGGTACTGTGAACGCCATCAGCATGAACCATACTCCGGTTCGCGAACAAGATACCGAAGTCAACTTCGAAGATTCAGTTCCTGGTGCAGTTTCCCTGGAAGTTGCTCTGCCGGCAATCTGGAACAAGCTTGTGGCTCGTGTTGGTGAAGCCCGTGCTATCGAGCTTCTTTCCTCTGCTCCGGCCGCTCTTGCTGGTGTCACGGAAGCTGCCTACGAAGCTAAGGTGGGCGGTGCTGCAAACTTTGTGGTGCTTGATCCCAACAAGGCTCACTTGGTAACCAAGTCCGACTTCGCTGGTCATGTTTGCAACACTCCGCTGATGGGTAAGGAAGTTCCTTCCACTATCGTTGGTGCTTACATCCACGGCACGTGGACCGAGGCATAATAGAGGTAACTCTTGCCTGTTGTAGATCCGTTACAGCTAGTCTGGATAGCCTTCATTGTCTTGCTGTTCTTGATATTGTTGGTGCTGCTGGAAATCCACCGCATCAACAACCGTCGAGATAACGAGGAAATGTTTGGCTCGGAGGCCTTTGATGAAAAAGTCAAAGACTACGCCTTTACAGACAAAGAAAGACGAACTCTGGAGAAGATGATTCGTACGTCGTCCTTTGAAAATAAGGACGCGGTAATTAATTCTTCAGGTTTGTTTGAACAGGCTGTAACGAGTTTCTACGATTATCGTAACGTTTTTACGATTCGCGATGAAACGGTGGATGCCGTGGAAAGCCTGCGTGAAAAGCTTGGCTTTACTGCGGCGAATCCTTTGACTCAGGTTTGTTCTACCCGCCAGTTCTGCGTCGGAAACCGCATTGACTTGTTCTTGGATAACGGCCAGATTTTCAAACATTCTGAAATCATTCACCGATCCGAGAAGGAATGGTTTATCGCCTACGATGAAAGTTGCGGCCCTGCTTTGTCCTTTGTGGGTAAGACAGTTCTTGTTCGCTGGACTCGTCCGGATGATGCTGTTTATTCTGCTCGCCTGCAGGTTCGTTCCTGTTTGCCTGGGCAGCTGATTTTGCCCCATACTGCAAGTCTAGACAAGAAACAGCTGCGTCGTTGGGTTCGTGAACTTGTATCGTTCCCTGTGGAAGCAACTTTTGAGGATGGTACTACCTGTGAAGGCTCCTTGTTTGATTTGTCCGCAGGCGGTATCATGATTGGCTTGCCTATGGAATGTTATTCCGGGCAGCATATCCATATTCGGTTCGTTTTACCGAGTTTTGGTGAAGAATACGTGGAAATTGAAATTCTGCGTAATCTTGGCCATAAAAACAGCGATTACCCCAATTTCTTCTGCCTGACTGCATCCTTTGCCGGTGAGTTCGGTTGGACCCAGGAAAGGGTGCTTCAGTACATTTTTGAGGTGAATAAGAACAAGAAACAGGGGGGTGTGGCGTAGAAAATGGCCATAACTCGTTCATTTTCAACGACTTAGCGGAAAATTCGCTTGACATTCATCGTTTATAAAGGTAGAATTTACACTGTATTGTTTCCTCTTGGAGTTTTATTTTGGCTTTAGGATTAATTGCGAAAATTCGTGGCGTACGCGAAACCGTAGGTATTGATGTTGGTCATTACAGCATCAAGTACGTTAAGGTTTTGCATAATGCCAACGGTAATCGTATCGTTGTGGATGCGGATTTAGAGCGCGTTCCCGATGGAGCCATCGTCAATGGCGAAATTCAGGTGCGTGATAGTGAAGCCTCGACCGAGGGTGATGGTCCGCGCGAAAAAGATGGCAGCGATCTGCTGGGCGAAGCTCTCGCTAAGTTGTTGCTGCGTCATCCCATAGATGATTCCAGTGACGTTGTTGTCTCTGTGAACTGCGGTGCTGGCGCTGGTGGTATCCTCGTGGATAAGCTTTCCGTGAAGGTGCCCAAGAACGGTAATGAAGCTGCAATCATTCTTCAGACCGCCCAGTCTCGTCCGCCCTTTGATGACCAGGATAACGTTATCGACTACGAAGTTTATTCCCGCGAAGGCGACGAAGTTAAGGTAAACGTTGTCGCTGCAAAGAACGCCCTGCTTGATTCCTGGGCCAAGTTCTTTACTCGTCGCGAAGTTCGTATTACCGCCATGGATGTAGATATCTTTGGCCTTCTTAACGCTTATGTTGCAACGGCAGACTCCAAGGAACTCGAAAATACAACAGCCGTTTTCAACATTGGTGAAAAGAAGATGAGTGTGGCTTTCCTGCAGGATGGCAAGTTCCATTCTATGCGTGCCATGACCGGTGGTTCGCTGGATATGGTCATCAACAAGACCTGCATGAACTTAGGCATTGATGCCGAAAAATGTCACGAAATTTTTGATAAGGGCGACATGTCCATCGTTGATGGATTCTCTGAAGCAGAAGTAGAAGCCGCCCTGAAGATTGCATACGAAGACTTGATGGCCCAGATCGATTTCGGTATTCGCTACTTCTCGTCTTCCGAAGATTCCAAGACTCTCAACAAGATCCTGCTCGGTGGCGGCGGTGCTGCTATTCCGGGCCTCAAGGAATACATTGCTGAACGTACAGGCGTTGAAACGGATACTGTTAATCCGTTCCACCTTGCGGAATGCGATGCTAAGGTCTTTGGCGAAGGTGGAATCTCCGTTGCTCTGTCCAACATTTACGCCCCTGCTTTGGGCTTGGCTATGAGGAAATTCTAATGGCAGCGAAGAAAAAAGAATCTCCCAGAAATGCCTTAGCCATTTCCATCAACTTGATGCCGGTGGAACACCGCAAGAAGCAGAAGGACTTTTCTTGGGTTACTGACCGTCGCACTATTTGGCCTACTGTTGCGCTTATTGTTGCAGCAGTTTGCATCTACATGCTGTGCACGTTCATGAACGAAACAACTGCATCTCTGAACGAAGAACTTACTCGCGTCAAGGCTGAAGTGGAACGTGAACGTCCGCTGCTCACCAAGATTAGCGATCTCGAACAGAAGCAGGGTGTCGTCAATACAAAGATTAATGCTCTCAAGTCTATCCAGGTTAGCAAGAAGCGCTGGGTTGTTTTGTTCGAAAACATCTCTTCCGTCTTGCCTCCCAACATGTGGTTGACTAGCATCAATCAGATGGGCGAGTTCGATCTGGAAATGAAAGGTACTACATTTGACTTCTCCGAAGTTGCTGAATACATGGTCAAGCTGGAAAAACAGCCCAGCGTGCAGAACGTGTCTTTGGTAACCATCTCTACCATGAAGGTGGATGGGGAAGAAGCCTATAGCTTCACCATTAAGGTTATCCTGAACAAGGATATCGGACAGGAGGGCTAATATGGGTAATATCGACTTTAAAGACAAAAAGAACATATACGCCATTGCAATCATCCTCCTGATTCTGGGTGCTGCATACTACGTGTACGATTACATGTGGAATCCGTTCGTTATGGAACGTGAACGCCTGGAAGGTGAACTCCAGTCTGCTCAGGGAGAACTTGACAAGATCAATGCCAAGAAGCATCGTGTTGCTGAACTGGAATTGCAGCTTGTTCAGGCAGAGAAGGATTTTGAAAAACTGAAGGAAATGTTCCCGGAAGAAGAAAAGGTTCCTCTGCGCTTGCAGGACCTCTATTCTGTGCTTCGTAGCTCCGGTGTTCAGATCCAGAAGTTTAATCCGGATGGTCGTGGTGTTGCCCGCGAACACTACATTGAAAACCGCTATTCCATTGCTGTGAATTCCGGTTATCACATGTTGGGTTACTTGTTCGCTGAAATTGCAAACTTCAACTATCCTACGGCCATCAGTAACTTGAAGCTTTCTCGCTACTCTGGCATTAAGGCTGAAATTGAAAAAGCTGAAACTCACGGTTGGACTCCGATTACCATGTCTGTGTCCTTCAATCTGACCACCTATACATCCAAGAAGGTTGGCCAATGATGAAGTGTAAGTTCCTTATTTTGTTTATGCTGGCTGCAGTCGCTTCCTATGCGGCTCAGATCAAGGATGTCCGCTTTACTTGCGAAAGAGGCTGCCACTTGGTATTCTCCTTTGCATCTGACAAGGATTTGCCGACATTCTTCCAGAAATATGATGCTGTCACCAAGAAGCTTACCTTGGGCTTCTCTGAAACCAACTTTGCCCTGGGTGAAGGTGATTTCAATATTGATGGTGCTTCCAAGTTCGTGAAGAACATGAAGGTTTTCAAGGAAAACTTCCGTGGTACCGACTTCCTGAAGATTGAAATGGAAGTGGGTGCTGCAATTTCTTCTGACAAGAACGATATCTCTTTGGACAAGGCCAATTTCTTGGTGAAGTTCAAGGGCAAGGGCGGTAGAGATTGGACTCTCTCCAAGCTTTATGCTGCTCGCAAGAAGGAAGCTGACAAGGCTGCAGAAAAGCAGACTGCCCTCGATAAGAAGGCTGCTGCAAAGGCCGCCAAGGAAGAAAAGCTTCGTCTTGCTGCTGAGAAGAAGGCTGCAGAAAAACAGGCTCTCCTGGACAAGAAGGCCGCAGAAAAGGCTGCCAAGGAAGAAAAGCTTCGCTTAGCTGCTGAGAAGAAGGCTGCTGAAAAGGCCGCCCTCGAAGAAAAGAAGCGTCTTGCCGCAGAAAAGAAGGCCGCTGAAAAGCAGGCTCTCCTGGACAAGAAGGCTGCAGAAAAGGCTGCCAAGGAAGAAGAAAAGCGTATTGCTGAAGAACAGAAGCAGTTGGAAAAGGCCATCAAGGAAGGTGGCGCCATTTCCGCTCTTCTCCCGAACTTGAAGGAAATGACCGTCTTGATCGGTTCTGGCATGGAACAGTTCCGACTGGTTGCTACTTCTCCCATTGAAATCAAGAATGTCTCTGGTCCGGATAAGGCTTCCATCATTACCGTTGGTATGTCTGGTCCGCAGAAATCTCCGGTCTTCAAGATTGGTACTGGTTCCATGGTCAAGTACGTGACCTGGGGTTCCAATGGTCTTAAGATCCAGCTTCACACTGGTGTGACCCCTGTGATGATGGTTCAGGAAGGCGCCTTGATTCTCCAGATTCAGGAAAACAAGATTAAGAAGGATGGTTTCGTTTTCTGGTCCGCTCAGCCCACTGGTATCTATATCAGAGACTGGATGAAGGCTGTTGAAGACAAGCCGAACTTTGATACCTTCGTCAAGAAGTTTGAAAAGGACAGCAAGAAGATTGTTTCTGGTTCCCAGACTTTCCACCTGCGTCCGGTTGTACGTGAATTGATCGTTGTTTCCGACGAAATCGAATTCTATGCAGCACCTAACGAAAATGCTCAGGTCTTGCATCGTCTCGTCTTCGGTGACCGTCTGGTTAGCATCGACTTGAATGGCCTCTATCGCAAGGTCCAGTTCGGTAACCGCGTGGGTTACGTGAACAAGCGCGCTGTTAGCTTCCGCGATGAACTTTCCGCTGTTCAGGTCGAACGCTTGAAGCAGGTGGACAAGGATCGTGGCGAAGAATTGAATGCTATTGATGGTCCTGCAAGTAAGCTTGACGATCTCTATGAAGATCGCGTTACCTATAGCTCCTTCGGCCGTCGCGACCCGTTCGTTGAAATCAAGGGTCTCGTAGAAGAAGGTATTAACATCGACCAGGTTGAACTTGTGGGTATCATTTGGGAATCCGATGTCCCGATGGCAATCTTGGTTGAAACGAAGAATCCGGCTGTATCTTACACTCTTAAGGAAGGTGATAAGATCCTGAACGGTAAGGTCTTGAAAATTACACAAACTGATGTGCTCTTCCTTATCCAAGAATTTGGTGTGAGCCGTCGCTACTCCATGGGTCTCCCTGATAAATTTGGAGGTCAAAAGTGAAAAAGTTGACAAAAATTTTAACAGTTCTCCTTTTGGTCGCTGGCATCGCTACGACTTGGGCAGCTCCTGCCCAGGGTACCGTTGCCCCGAACAAGAAGTTGTATGACTTCAACTTCGTAAACATGGATTACGAAGCCGTGTTCCGCTCCATTTCTGTGATCGCTGGCGTAGACATTCTCATGGCACCCGATGTCAAGGGAAAGATGAGCCTCCGCGTGACCAAGAAGACTTGGCAGGAAACCCTGGACATTATCTGTAACTTGAATGACCTAGCTTGGATCATCCAGGACAAGTACATTACCATCCAGCGTCAGGCTACTTACCAGGCAAAGCAAAAGAAACTTGCCGACGAAGAAGCTCAGGCTGAACAGAATGCTCCGCTGGTCCGTAAGAACTTCCAGGTTCATCATGCCAAGGCTGACGAACTGGTCAAGGTTCTTGAAAGCATGAAGTCTTCTCGCGGTAAGATTACTACTGTGGAACGCACCAACTCCATCATCGTTTACGATACTGACGACAAGATCGAACAGATGGAAAATGCGATGACTGAATTGGACATCGAAACCTTGCAGATCATGATTACTGCAAAGCTCGTTGTTGTGAACAGCGAACGTGCTCGTGAACTTGGTGTTGACTGGGCAATGAATGCTGGTAACGTTGCCCTTACTCCGGGTACCGCTGTTGCAGGTACCGGTTCCGCAGCAGGAAACTCTCGTACCAGTGCTGCAATCCAGTCCTTCCCCCACGGTGGTGCATCTCCCGCTGTTGGTGGTGCAACTACCGCAATTACCGCAAGCCTTTTGGATAACAACCTCCAGATTGCAATCAGCAACTTGATGGGTGACGCTTCTACTGAAGTTCTCGCAAGCCCCCAGGTTTCTACTCTCGACAACACTCAGGCTGAAGTCTTCATGGGTGACCAGGTCTCCATCCGCGTGATTGACGATAGTGGTGAATCTTCCAACCAGATGGTTGAAACTGGTATTAAGCTGACTGTTACTCCTCATGTTTCTGGCGACAACCGCATCTTGCTGGACTTGAACCCGCAGAACAACTCTTACGACTATGACTCCAAGGGTCAGATCGTGATCAGTAAGCAGGAAGCCAAGACCAAGGTGGTTGTGGCTGACGGTGAAACCGTGGTTATCGGTGGTCTTACCCGTAACGAATCTCAGGAATCTGAAAGCGGTATTCCGTTCTTGAAGGACATCCCGCTTATCGGTAACCTCTTCAAGTACACCCGTAAGTCTGTTGTGAAGAAGGATCTCGTTATCTTCGTTACTCCGCGTATCATCCGCAACTATGTTGGCAACGTGGACATCTCCGAAGCTCCGATCCGCATCAACAAGGATGAAAAGGAAGAAGGCAAGTCTGCTCCTGAAGCCAAGAAGGCTGAAGAAGCTCCGGCACAGGAAGCTGTTGAACAGGAACAGCCTGCAGCTCAGCCTGTTGAAGAACCGGCTCCTGTTCAGGAAGAAGTGGTTGAAGAACCCGTTGCTGAAGAACCGGCTCCTGCTACAGAACCTGTCGTAGAAGAACCTGCTCCTGAAGCACCGGCTGCTCCCGCTGCTGAAGAAGAAGATGACGACGACGGATGGGACTGATAGTCACGAACGGACGTTGATCTAATCGTTCAAAAGTTTAAAAAGGCTCCGCAATGCGGGGCCTTTTTTGCGTAGTGTCGCGGAACGGTTTCGCGAGGTTAAGTGCTGCGCGAGATTGTAAGTGCTGCGCGAGATTGTCGTGATTTGCGATGGGGTTAGCGGACTACGAGGGCGGCCAGCGCCAGTTCCTGGCTGACGGTCGTCCAGCTGGTGCTCTTGAATTCGTAGTTCAGTTCTGCCAGACGGCTGATGACGCGGCAAAGCAGCGGCTTGCCCCAGCGACGGCAACATTCTACGGCGTTACCTTGTGTGCAGAAAATGTAGGCGTTCTTGCCCAGTTCCTGGGCGGCCTGCTCCGGAGACTTGCCCTTGGAGGTAAGGGTCATGAAGTTCAGGAGGTCGATGGCGTGAGAGTAGAGCGCGTTGGCGACTCTGATGGCGTCACCACCACCGTAGAGAATTTCGTGAAGTTTCTTGGTGTAGCCAGCTGGGTCGCGCATCCCGAAGAAATTGAGAATCTCGTAGGGCGGGATCTCGCGCTGGGGAACCACAAGCATCTTGACCAGGTCCAAGGTGATCTTGGCGCAGTCAGGCTTGTATAGAAGGACCTTTTCGATTTCTTCGCTGACTAGGCGAGTGTTGGTACCCAAGGCGTCGGCCAGGTACAGGCTGGCGCCTGGTTCGATGGCCTTATGGAAATGAGTGGGCACCATGGCGGAAATCCATTCCTGCATCTTGTACTGCTTGGGCTCGTCGTACTTTTCGACTTTACCAACCTTTGCGAGAATCTTGTACAATTCCGAGTTGGCGCGAAGTTCTTCGAAGTCCAGCAGCAGTTTGCAGTCTGGTGCGTCCTTGAGCCAGCGGGCGAGAGCCTTGGTTTCCTCGGCTTTCATAGCGTCGGCCTTACGGACTACCACCGCCTGTTCTGGGGCGAACATAGAGACCGCCCCGCAGCTTTCCATGATGAGCCCTGCTACGGAAGGAATGTTTGTATCAGAAGCATAGACGATCTGCTTGGAAAGCGGGTCGTCTTTGCGGTCACCAAGTGCGTCAAGCAGGAACTTGTCGATCAGCTTGTCCTTGGTGAACTGATCCTTACCGATGAGAGCTAAAATCATAGCTTAGCTTACTTGAAGTCAACGATTTCGAACTTGTTCTTGCCCTTTGGGGTGACAACTTCAACGATTTCGCCCTTCTTCTTGCCCATGAAAGCAGAACCCATGGGGCTCTTGAAGCTGATCTTACCATTCATCGGGTCAACGCCTTCGGGGCTAACCAGCTGGTAAGTCACTTCTCTCTTGGTGGCCAAGTTCTTGGCGACAACGGTGGCACCGAAGCGAACGGTGTCGGAGTTGGCGTCGAATTCAACGATGATTGCGTTAGAAATCTGGTCTTCCAGCTTAGGAATTTCCAAATCGATGTGAGCCAGCATTTCCTTGGCGGCGTGGTATTCTGCGTTTTCGCTCAAGTCGCCTTGCTTGCGGGCTTCTTCCATTTCATCGACAACGCGGGGGCGTTCAATCTTCTTGAGGAAATTGTAACGTTCAACCAGCTTGTCGTAAGTTTCTTTTGTACAGGGTGTTTTTGCCATGCTCTCTAAATTAGAATTTTTTTAGGGGAGTATGCCAGGTAGAGGCTAGCGGGGCGGCTTTTTTTGTTGTATATTTAGCGTGTAAAAAATCAATAGGAGATACTATGTATACTGTGTTGGAAAAAGGCGGCGTCTGCTCTCCCAAGGGCTTTACCGCATCTGGCATTTGCGCCGGCATCAAGGCCAGCGGCAACGCCGATATGGCTCTTTTGAAGAGTGAAAAGGCTGCTCGCTGCTTCGCCGTTTTTACCACTAACAAGGTTAAGGCTGCACCGGTCCTCTACGACAAGGCTGCTCTGGAACACGCTCACTTTGCTTCTGCTGTGATTGTGAACAGTGGTAACGCAAATGCTTGCACTGGCGAACAGGGTTACAAGGATGCAGAACGTATGGCTGCCCTTACTGAAGAAGCCCTCGGCCTTACTCCGAAGAGCGCTCTCGTTTGCAGCACCGGTGTCATTGGTCACCTGATGCCCATGGACAAGATTGAAGCAGGCATTCCTCGCCTGGTGGAAAAGCTCCGTGCCGATGCTTCCGAAGAATTCGGTCGCGCCATCCTCACTACCGACCTCGCTTTGAAGAGCCATGCCGTTGAAATCCAGACCGAAAAGGGTGTGGTAACTATCGGTGGCGCTTGCAAGGGTAGTGGCATGATTCACCCCAACATGGCTACCATGCTGGCTTTCATTACCACCGACCTCGGTTTGCCCATTGACTTCTTTGCTGAATTCCGCGCTAACATCGCAGACTCCTTCAACGCAATTACCGTTGATGGCGACACCAGCACCAACGATACTTGCATCCTCCTTGCAAACGGCATGAGCGGTATCAAGTACGAAGACCTTAATTTGTCTGAACAGGGTGAATTCCGTGCCGCTCTCAACATGATTATGCAGAGCCTGGCTAAGGATATCGTCCGTGACGGTGAAGGTGCTACCAAGCTTATCGAACTCCGCATTGAAAAGGCTGAATCCCATGAAGAAGCTTTGAAGATGGCTCGTTTCATTGGTACCAGTAACCTGGCCAAGTGCGCCATGTTCGGTGAAGACCCCAACTGGGGCCGTATCCTGAGCTCCGCTGGTTCCAGCGGCTGCAACATGGTTGCTGAACATACCGATCTTTACTTCGGTGACGTGCAGGTTTTGGAAGGCGGCCGTCCGGTGCAGCTTTCCAAGGAACAGATGGATGCACTCCATGCTGTTGTCCGTCAGCGCGAATACAAGGTTACCTTGGTGCTGAACATAGGTCATGCTAGCGCTAGCGCATTTACTTGCGACTTGAGCTATGACTATGTGAAGATCAACGCTGAATATACAACCTAATAAGACCGCTCGTTTGGCGCGTACTTTCGAGAGAATTCTGGAAGAGCGAACGTTCAAAAAAAAGAAAAGCCTTCGGTTGATGCCGGGGGCATTTCCGTTTACGGGTTTTGCCGTTCGGGATTTTTGTTCGTTAGGATTTAGTCCTTGAGGCAGCGAACGCTGGCGGCGTGTTCCGGCTTGAACTTCTCGAACTTGGCGATATCCTTGTCGTGGTAGAAAACCAGGACTTCGCCGTTGTCCACCCAGAAGTATGCCTTTTGACCTGCGCCTTCAAATTTGCGGTCCTTCAAAGCAACGTCGCTCTTGGCGAAGTGGCCGCCACCTGCCTTGGCGCCGAATCCCAGTTCATCCTTGCCGTTGCCGTAGTTGGCGGTACCCTTCAGCGGATCCCAGCCGTAACCTGCCTTGAGGGCAACACCCGGCTTGCTTTCGACGCTGGCATATTGAATCAGGACTTCCCAGTCATGCTTTGTGGGCATGTGGAATCCATCGAGGCAAGCCTTCTTTGCATTTTCAAAATCGTAGAGGCGTCCCCAGTGGTTGCACTGGGCGCAAAGAGAACCGCTTGCTGTAGCGTAGTTCATGTTTTCTGCGGTCCAAAGCTGGGAACCGATGCGGATCCATTCGTAGGAATAACCATCGCGAGGATCCTTGTAGCTACCGCTAGTGGCGGGCTCGCCATCTTCGCCGTAGTATTCGCCGAATTCCACTTGCTTGTTCTGCTTGTAGTTGGCCTTGGAGGCCATCTTGCCATTCTTGTGATAACGGGTCACAACACCTTCGATATAACCGTCTTCGTAGTTGTACTCCGCCTGGAGAGTTCCGTCTTCGTAGTATTCCCTGGAAACACCCTGACGACGATCGTTCTCATAGTTGGCTTCGCGCTTCAGATTGCCGTTTTCGTAGAATTCCTTTTCCAAGCCTTGCTTCTTGTTGTCCACGTAGGTTGCCTGGGAACGGATTTTTCCGCTGGGGTAGGTTTCCGTACGGACATCGTCTCCGCAACCGCTCAAGGTGGAAAGTGCGAAAATGCAACCGATGATCGGCAACATCTTGGTGAACTTGTTCATTCTTAACTCCCGTTATTTTGCTTAGAAAGAAATTTTGCCTGCGGTAGCCAGCAAACCGATCATGTACAACATTCCGTCGTAGTAACGCCAAACTCTGCAGGGCACGGAAAGTGCAGCCAGGTCCTTGACAAAGGGCTTGAGCAGAGCGTCGTCGGCGTTGAGAACCTGAGTGGCGGCGGCGTTCATGGCAATGACGCCCGGCGTTGCAGGACGACCCTGACGGGGGAAGTCTCCGCCATCAACTGCGTAGTCTGCCAGATAGGGGCGATGGCTTTCGCAGAAGAACAGGATTCTTTCGCAAATGTCCTTTTCGCACTTGTGACCGCGGAACAAGGCGTAATCCAGGCCCAGGTTCATAGCAACGCGCCATGCGTCTCCGCTGAAGCAGTTGCTTTCCGGATACCAAGGAGTTGCTCTCGGTGTGCCGTCGAATTCGGAATATTCGGAGCAAAGACCGGTTTCAAAATGGGCAGCCTTCTGGATGTATTCAATACTCTTGTCAGCAATGGAGAGCCAGGTTTCATCGCCGGTGGCTTCGGCAAAGGCGCGATAGAATGCGATGGTATGGTAGCTGGGGTCGGTAAAGTCGTTGCCCTTGACCGGAGAGAAACGGACCATAAGGCGATCCGGGTCAATCATGGGGCGTACTTCACCGTTGTCCGGCTTGTTACGAATCCAGTTGATCAGTTCGATGGCTTCTTGCTTGAGTTCCGGACGGCCGAATTTTTCTGCAGCGATAAGCAATGCCATGGCGAAGTATTCTTCGCCGTCGGGTGCGGCACCCGGATCCATCATGCTGAAGTCGGTGGTGGAAACCTGCCAGGAGAAGTAACCCTGGTGAGGACCGGTGGCGTTTCGCAAGTAGCGCTTTGCAAAATTCCAGAGTTTGTCGAATTGCTTTTCGTGACCGGTGAGGGCGCAGATGTACATGCCGTAGCTCATGCCTTCGGAACGGATGTCGTCGTGGCCAATGTCTACGATATAGGACATATCGTCAGATGCATCGAAGCAAACTCTTTCATCAATGGGGTCGCCTTCAAAAAGTTTGCTATAGCCGTTCTGGATTAGCTGGTTTGCAAAATTGGGGCCATAGCCGGCCTCGACGAACATATCTCTAGGCTTGAAACGTTCCATAGAAAAATCCTTTGTAATTTATCCGTTAACCCCTTATTGCTAAGATAAATAAATTCGTATCTTTAGGTAGAGGTTTATTATGTCAGATATGTTGATTTTGGGTTATGGTCCGGCCGGTGTTTCGGCTGCTTTGTATGGTTTGCGTTCTAATTTGGACGTCCAGCTGGTGGGTAAGGATAGCGGCGCCCTTCAAAAGGCCCATTTGATTGAAAATTACTACGGCCTTGAAAAGCCTTTGACTGGCCCGGAACTTGTGGAAGTGGGCAAGAAGCAGGCCTTGGCTCTTGGTGCCAAGATTGCTGAAGACGAAATTACAGATTTGATGTTTGATGGCAATGAATTTGTGGCCACAGGCCTTAAGGGTGAATATCGTGGCAAGGTTTGCATTATGGCTACGGGTTCTGCCCGCAAGAAACAGCCTTTGGCTGGTATGGCAGAAATGGAAGGCCATGGTGTTAGCTACTGCGCAGTTTGCGATGCCTTCTTCTACCGTCAGAAGAATGTAGCTGTCTTGGGTTCTGGTGAATATGCTTTGCACGAGGCTACGGAACTTTTGCAGGTGGCTTCCAGCGTGACCTTGCTTACCAACGGCGAACCGCTGACCGCCCAATTCCCCGAAACCATCAAGATTGAAACCCGCAAGTTGAAGGGCTTGGTGGGTGAGGGCGCCTTCAAGGGCGTAACCTATGATGATGGCTCCGAAGGTTCCTTTGACGGACTTTTCGTGGCTCTTGGCAGTGCCAATGCGACGGACTTGGCTTTGAAGGCTGGGGCGGCCTTTGACCAGGGCAAGCTTGTTCTTGATGAAAACTTGATGACCACCATCCCGGGCTTGTATGCTGCAGGTGATTGCACTGGCGGTATTCTCCAGGTTTCTGTGGCTGTGGGCCAGGGTGCCCAGGCTGGCTTGGCAGCAATCAAGTACTTGCGCGAAAATCGCTAGTTTGTGCGAATCAACGTTGTTGAAAATGCGCCGCATCACGCTTCTCACAAATCCTGATCTTTGCAATTTGCATTGTCCTCTCTGTTTCTTGAATCAGAGGGGGCTTGCTTTTGGTATGGGGGAGATGAGTTGGGAAGTGGCTGAGGCTGCAGTAAGAAAGTTTGCTTGTTGCTCGTCAGGAAAGGATGGCCGCGAGATTATTCCCAGTACCATGGGGGAGCCTTTACTTTATTCCCATTTTGACAAACTGCTTGAGTTGTGCAAGTCCTTGGATTTGAAAGTGAACTTGACTACCAACGGAACGTTTCCCGGATTTTGGGGAACGGATGAAGGTAAGAAAAAATTGCTGGAATGTTGCAACGATATCAAAATCAGTTCCTTGGCTTCCGAATGTTTTGGCGATTGGAAAAGGAATGTGGAAAGGCTGATGACCGTGGCAAAATCTAGTGATGACCGCGCCTCCGCTGGATCCGAAGATTGCACCGCCACCGTCTCCTTGCAGGTAACTTTGCACAAGGAAAACTTGATGATGATTCCTGAAATCATCGCCTGGGCGGACGCTATTGGCATCACCCGCATCAAGTGGAATACGGCGGTGTTCTTGAGTACTGCTCCGGCTGGTTTGCGGGAACGGTATGCTCTGCCTCAGGAACGCATCCCTGAAATCCAAAATTATGTAAAAGGCTTTGCTGCGTTGGGTTCTCGCGTGAAACATGAAGGAAACTTGTTCTTTGATAGACATGGAAACGGAGTGACGCAAGGTTCCGCACGAGAAACAGTGCAAGGGTTCACGCAGAATCCGACCTGTGGATTTGATGATGAGCTTTGGATTCTTCCGGATGGCTCTGAACAGCATTGCCCCAATCCGGAAAGACGATTTGGAAACGGAGATGCGGCTGAGGCGCGGTGCGTAAATTGCCCCATGAGACGCTAGTAGATTTCTATCTTTACGGGAAAACTTGAAGGCCCTATGATTCGTTACCTTGTTCTCATCATTTTGTCTGTACTGCTGGCAACTCCCGTTCTTGCAGCTAAAGGTTCTGCAAAGAAATCAGCAAAGGCAGCCTCTGCCAAAGTTGCCAAGCCGAATCAGCTGATAGATTCCCGTGATAAGCAAAAGTACCGCACTGTTGTTATTGCAGGTTTGGAATGGATGGGGGATAACCTCAATTATAAAGCAGACGGTAGCTTTTGCTATAAGGATGATGAAGACCAATGTATGGCCTATGGCCGTCTTTACACATGGAGTGCCGCCAAGTCTGCGTGCCCCGCAGGATTCCGTCTGCCTACCCATGAGGATTTTGAAAGCCTATGGACCGCTGCCGGCGCCGATTTCAACGCTGGATACCTACTGAAAACCGATTACGGCTGGAACGGCGACACCAACGGCAACGACACCCTAAAATTCAGCGCCATGCCTGCAGGAAACCGCTTTGACGATGAAACCTACGGCAACATGATGAAGTTCGCCTTCTTCTGGAGTTCCGACGATTCCTCTGATGGTATACCCCAGGGCAGTGCCCGAGTATGGTATCTGACTTCCAAATCCATGGCTTTCGGCTACATGGCCAAACCCAAGGATTTCGGTTTCTCAATCCGCTGCGTTCGAAACAAGTAAAAAAAGACCCGCTTTGAAAGCGGGCCTTTTTTGCTTGTTTAAGCTTTTTAGCCGGAAGGCGGTCCAATTTTGCGAAGCAAACTTGGACGGGGTTCCAAGAGGCTGCGCCCCTTGCAACTCATTAGTCTTCTTGACGCCTACGGCGTCCCGGACGTGCGCCTCGGATATGCGAACGAGTAAACTCGTTCGCGCATCACTCGTCTTAGTCCTCTTCAACCGGCTTCTTGGAGAGCTGCTTTCTCTTGATGGGATCCAGCTCAGTCTTGCGGAGGCGCAGCACTTCCGGAGTGACTTCGATGCATTCGTCTTCGTTAATGAAGGTGACGCATTCTTCCAAAGTCAGGCGGCGGTACGGAGTCAGCTGGATCATGTCGTCTGCGGACTTGGAACGCATGTTGGTCAGGTGCTTACCCTTGGTAACGTTCACGGTAATATCCACGTCGCGGTTGTGTTCACCCACGATCATACCCGGATAAACTTCTGCGCCCGGTCCGATGATGAGGTAACCGCGGTCTTCCAGGTTGGAGAGAGCGTAGCTTGCTGCTTCACCAGGTTCCTTGGCAATGAGCACGCCGTTGATACGGGCGGGAATTTCGCCCTTGTACGGTTCGTAACCCTTGAAGATGGACTGGCTGACTGCGTAACCCTTGGAGAGGGACAGCAGCTTGGGACGGATACCGATGAGGCCGCGGGAAGGAACGTTGAATTCCAGGGTGACGCGGTCGTTGTCGTCGGTGGTCATGTTGGTCATTTCGCCCTTGCGGGTCTGGATTTCCTGGATGCAGGCACCAGAGAATTCGCTGGGAACTTCAACCTTGAATTCTTCAACCGGTTCCAGCAACTTGCCGTTTTCGTCGTTCTGGAAAATCACCTGGGGAGAACCGATGGTGAATTCGTAAAGTTCGCGACGCATGTTTTCCACCAGAATGGTCAAGTGGAGAATACCACGGCCAGAAACCTTGAAGTTGGAAGCGCCGTCGGCCTTTTCCACCAGGAGGGCGGGGTCAGCCATGTGTGCACGTTCCAGACGTTCCTGGAGCTGGTTACCAGTCATGAACTTGCCACCGTACTTACCTGCCAAGGGGGAGGTGTTCACGGTGAACATCATGGAGATGGTGGGCGGGTCGATATGGATACGGGGGAGTTCCTGGGGGTTCTTCGGATCGGACAGGGTATCGCCGATGTCGAAGTTGTCGAAACCAGCCAAAAGAACGATGTCGCCTGGACCTGCTTCTTCAACCGGCTGGGGAGAAAGACCGTCGTAGCGCAGCACCTTCTGGAGACGGACATTCTTGAACTTGCCGTCAACAGTGGACTGTGCAACTGTGAGACCCGGCTTGAAGATGCCGTTCTGGACGCGGCCCACAGCCAAGCGGCCCAGGAAGCCGGAGTATTCCAGAGAAGTAATCTGCATCAACGGTTCTGCGTTCGGATCGCCCTTGGGAGCCGGGATGCGTTCGATAATCTTGTCCATGAGGATGGAGAAGTCACCGTCCGGATCTTCCATTTCTGCCTTGCAGATACCGCGGCGGCCGGAACCGAACACCTTGTCGAAGTCCAGCTGTTCTTCGGTAGCGTCCAGTTCGCAGAACAGGTCGAAGACCTTGTCCAGGGCACCGGCGGGATTACAGCCGTCACGGTCGATCTTGTTCACGACGACGATAGGAATGAGGCCCATCTGAAGAGCCTTCTGGGTCACGAAACGGGTCTGGGCCATAGGACCTTCGAAAGCGTCCACCACCAGAATCACTCCGTCAACGGTACCGAGAACGCGTTCCACCTGGCCACCGAAGTCGGCATGCCCCGGGGTATCCACGATGTTCACGCGGTAGCCCTTGTACATCACGTTGGTGTTCTTGGAAAGAATGGTAATGCCGCGTTCGCGTTCCAGGTTGTCGGAGTCCATCACGCGTTCGTTGACTTCTTCACCTTCGTGGAAAGTTCCGCACTGCTTGAGGAGCTGGTCCACCAGGGTAGTTTTACCATGGTCAACGTGGGCGATAATGGCGACGTTTCTGATTTTAGATTGATCCATAGGGCCTTCTTTTACATAGAAAGGTTTGTTTTTTGCGCGCAAATTTAGAAAAATCCCCTTACTATGGCAAGTTTTAAGGGGGTGTTTTACTATATTTGGGTCACTATGGCAAAGAATATTGAAGATTTTGATGATGAAGAAATGGACGAATCCGCCGAAGCTCTCTTTGCGGATGAAGCTGAAGGTTCTGCACAAGTAGTTCGTGACTATAGCGATCGCCGTATTCTCCTGTGGGAAGAAGACGATACCCGTCGTGAAACTTGCCTCGAAGTACTTACCGACTTGCTGGTTGGTGCTACTTTCAAGGCTGTGAAGACCGAAGCAGAAGCTCAGGAACAGTTGGAAAATGACGACTGGGATACCTTCGTTGTGGACTTCTATTCTGATGGCGTTTCTTCCAGTGATTTCGTCAAGAATGCTAACAACTATCCGGGTTCCATTCTGGTTGCCATCAACATGGCTCCGCTGACCCTCCAGGAAGAACGCGATCCTGCCCGTACCGAACTTCTCCGTCGCCTTTTCGACGTGGAACGCGCAAATACTCAAATTCACGCGTAAGCTCGTTCGTCGGGTAAATGACCTCCGGTCAGCTTTCTCTAACGTTGGTTTGGAGTGAGCATTTCGAGTTTATTTAACAAGATTTAAAAACGGCCGCTAAAAAAGCGGTCGTTTTTTTTGGGTTAATCGCAGAATGAGATTTCGCCTGGGGTAGGTGCTCCTAGGCACCAGGAACTGGAGTCTCGTCTGGTTTCCCACAAATCCAGATTCAACTGACCGCTGCTTCCGTACTTGCTGGAACCCATGGCAGGAACCACGTTGGTGTGCAGGGAGTCTGTTGTGCTGGAGTAGTAGAGGGAGTCCAAAGTGATTCCGTCGCATTTCAGAATGACCTGCCCCTTGCTGTTCGCCATATCCACCCAACCATCGGTGTTTACGAACAGCGGCGGAGTATTCTTGCTGTTGGGATTGCCGAGAACAAGAACCTGACTTGGAGCGATTTCACTAACGGTGAGCGGAATGTGCTTTGTGGATGAGGAACTGGTGATTCCTAGGCTGCAGTCGTCCAGAATCAAGGTGTCCAGGCTTCCGTTGTAGATTTCCACAAATTCATACTGAGTCGTGTCGTTGGTACTCGGTGCGGAGAAGTATTCTGTAATGAGGATCTCTTCTGCCTTGGGCTTGCGGTAACCTGCAGGAAGAGGCAAGGACATTTCAATGTTCTTGTCTGCTGCCGCCTGGATTGCAAGCGCCACTTGGGATCGCAGGGATTTCAGCTGAAGATTAGGAACGGGACTATCTTCGGTTAGATCGAACTTGTCCGTCAGTTCGTAAATCTTCTTGCCTTCAGAATCCAGCAAGGCGATGGAAATGTCGTACGTTTCTCCCAGCTTCAAGCTTCCGCTTTTGAAAACGCCCTTGCTGGCGGAAAACTCCATAGGAATGGTTTGAGTTCCGCTTTTAGAGGTAAGTACCATTTCGCCGCTCTTGATGCCGGCTTCGTTATGCAGACCCAACGGGATGTCAATATAGACGAATCCTACGATGGCGTGCATTTGAATGTTCAGGTTGACTGTTGTGCCCGCTTCCAGCTTGGTCTCTACTTCACCCACCTGCATCAGGGTTCCGTTGGCGTAAATTTTGGCCTTGAAATTCCAGTGGTCGTTGGGGAAGAGCTCCAAACCGAAGGACGCGTCATCAGTGGAATGTACGTAGTGTAACGTGTCTGCGCCGTAGCAATCAAGTACAAGGCTGTCCAGTAGGGGTGTGCTGGCGTATTCCAACTTCAGGGCGACACTGGCCGTGGCTCCATCGGAAGAAACGTCGTTACTTTGTACGGACTCGCTGCCGCAGTTCCATAAAGTGCTGGCGCAGAGAATTGCTGCCGCGGTCTTGGCCCATGCCGAAGACTTTAATGCAGCGACCGGATGTATCAATGATTTGCTGTTGTTTGTATTGCGCATTTTTCCTCCATGTTGAAATGTCGCTATACATTTAACACGCAGCAAATTTTGCGCTGAATGTAATTTTTTTGAAAATTTTGAATTACAAGTGCAACTTTTTCTGGCCGTTCTCCTGACGGTTGCCTTGCAGCTTGGCTGCGCAGGACTTGTCCTGTCGGAGAATTTTCACTAGGGCACTGGGAGAAATTCCGAAAGCTGCGGCAGCAGCCTTGGTATCGCCACCCTTGGAACACATAATGTCAAAGACGTGTGCAACAAATAGGGGGAACTGGGGATTGGACGGTTGAATGTGTCCGTTGCTTCCCGGAAAGCGCATTTCGGGGTTGGCAGGCTCTTCGCGGACCTGTAAAGCCAAAGCCATCTGCATTCTGTGCAGCGCATGGGTCTTATTTTCCAAGGCGCTTCTCCCTTCGCAGGATTTGATTTCTAAATTAAACTCACGAAGTGTAAGCTGGACTCCCGTATTAGTCTTGTTTCGGTGCTGGCCGCCGGGACCACTGCCCTGAAACCCCTTGAGGGTGCAGGCCCGCAAAAGTTCGTCGAGAGTCATTTTAAGGTAGGTATCGCGATGCATATACTGAAAAATAAAATAGTTGCAGCCGCTGTCATCGGCTCCATGGCATTTTTTGCCGGTTGTGCAGGTTCTTCTAATGGTTCCGCCGAAGGTGCAAAAAAGGAAAGCTCTTCTTTCATGGATGAATCAGCTTCCGTAAAGGATGCAAAGTATCAGGGTCAGGAGCAGGATAAGCAGGCCATGCTGGAAAACATGTTCCAGAAATTCTTGGCAGCAACCCGTACCGACACCCCGGCAGAACAGCTCCTGGCTATGATGACCGATACTTCCGAATACTGGTTAGATACCTTGGAAAATCGTGCGAAGGTCTATACTTCTGAAGACCTGGACACTTGCCAGTTCTACGAAGCCTTCTCCATCCTGATGTATCGTCTTTACGAACGTGAACATTTGTTTGAAGTTTCTGAAGACCGTATGCTTTGGTTGTTCATGTCCAAGGAAGGCTTGTTCCAGAAGTTTGCCAACCTGAAACTTGGCCCCATGAAAATCAAGAACGATCGTGGTAGCATTGGCCTTGCTAGCAGTCCTGAAGTTCCCATTATGCTTTTTGAATGGGATGATACCGCATGGAAGTTGAATCTTGCAGAAACCATTCCGCTGATCACTAAGGGCATGGAAGCAACTGCCTCCAAGAAGAACTGGAGTGGCAAGCAGCTTGCTCTGTACTGGATTGATCGTGAGTATCATATGCAGTACAGCCGTCTCGATGAATCCCTCTGCGAACCCATCGGTTTCTAATGCGTAGTCTGCTTGTTCTCTTGCTGGCTGCTGTGGTCTGCTTTGCGGCTCCTGCAAAGCCGACGAAGAGTGCTCCCAAGGCGTACACCTCAGGTTCTGCAAAGATCATGGGTGCAGTCGATTCTCCGGCGCCTTTTAGTGGAGACCGCCTGTTTGCGGTTCTTGATTCCGTTGGCGGAACAGGAACTTGGATGGAATGGGACGTGAATAGCGTTCGCGATCCTTCCTTGATGGAAGTTCTGGACCCGATGCTGAAGGCTGACAACAAGCCGGAAATGGTCTGGGTTATTGTGGAACGTCAGAAGCCTCTAGTTGCGGTGCTCTTGCAGAAGGGCCGCGGTGAAGTCATCATCTTTTACGAACTGAAAAGCCTGGATGCCAAGCCCGTAGCCCTTGAGATAAACAAGGTCCTTTCTCCGGATGTGGTGTTCCGCGATTACGAACAAGTTTCCGAAACGGAATTTGTCCACCGTGACAAGAAAAACTTGAAGGTCCTTGTGACTCCAAAGAGTATCCGTTTTACCTACGTGATGACAGGGGAGGAACCTCTCCAGATACCTTCGGATTATGCGACCATGACATTCGTAGAGAAGAACTCTGTTCTGCGAGATTTCGAGGACTATCTCAAATATGAATACTCCTTGATGCTTAGAGCCTTTGTCCAGTCTACCCGTGCGGTGTTCAATTGGCAGCCTTGGCATTGGTATTTGCAGGAATGGAATGGTAAGTTTATGATGCCTCGTGCCGAACTTGAATCCATTTTGAAGCGTGGCATAACCCCAGAATCTTTTACCTTGTTTAACGCAAAGACAAAAAATGGGGAAACGGTCCAGTTTAAGACCAACGGAAGTGGCTTTTCTGAACTGGTCATTACCCGTCCGTAAGCGTATTTTTTGTATTTTGGTGCAGTGAAGATTTTTAGCTTGAATATACGATTGGCTGCGATGATGGCGTTGCTTGCAACGTCGTCTTTTGCGTCTAAAGTTATTGAAGATTCCAGGTCAAGATATGTTGTTGAAGACAAGGTCTATGAAAGCGGCGTTGTCGGATGCGAAAGTGGCTCGGTAAATGAAGGAAAATTCCAACCAGAGGGATCTCATTATCTGGATGGAAATGATTTGCCGTTTAGGTATTACCGTGTTGCCTTGCCTAGCAAGGAAATGCCGACAGTTTCAGTATCGGATATTAACACTGTTAAGTTAGGGAAAAATTACTGCAAGGAAGATACCTTGAAGTTCCTGCCGGTATCTGCTACGACTCCTGTACTGAAAGATGGCCTGTGGGTAACGGATGTTCGAGTGCCGCTTTATGTGAAGCAGGGTGCTTCTGTGGCGCTTCGTAAGGAATTCAAACTTCAGGTAAATTTTAACGGTTCTGCCAGTGGTGTCAACCCGGGTAAGAGAGCCCTTTTCAGAGTTGAAAACCAGGCTGGCGCCTCTCGCTTTGGCGTTTCTCAGTCTGCGCTTCGCAAGAGCCTGCGAAAGTCTGCAGCAAATAAGACTGAAGGCGTTACCTTCCTGACCCAGATTTTGGTTGGCGACAAGGATATTGCAACTTTTGAAGAAGACGGTATCTATGCCATTGATTACAAGACCCTCCGTAATTCCCTTGTGCAATATCAGCGCCAGGAAGAACTGGACGGTATTGATGTAAGCAAGATTTGTCTTTATGGTGCATCGCCCGATACCTTGGCTGATATGGGACCGGGTGAGGCTGCCCGCAATCCCAACCAATTGTTTGAAATCCCTATTGAAATCCGAGATCATTCCGCTGGAGGAAAATCTGCTCCTGATGGAATCTTCGGAGAAGGGGACTCTCTTGTATTTGTTGGCTACGGTAACGCATTCTGGAAACGCTGCGATAGGGAAGACCCGTATTTCGCAAATGGAAAGATGGACTATTTCCTTTCCTATTCCCCTTATTCCTATTACCAGCATTTCCTGTTGGGCTGGAAATCAAATGGAACGGGATTGCGTTTAAGTGAAATGGTAAACGCGCCTTCTGCTTCCGGCAAGGACGTGTCCTGGATGCGCTATGTTCGTGCAGAGAAGGATGCTATCCTGCGTGACACCTACTATGGCCGCGCCTTGAACTGGGAAGCGGCTTCTGGCAAGGAATGGTTCTGGCTTTGGCACAGTAGGGATTCTGTAACCCATGTTCCGTCTTCTGTGTTGAATACTGCAGAAACGGAAACCTTGCCGGGTCTTGTAAGTGACGGTGACCAGTATGTAAGTGTATCCTACTTCCCTTATCGTTCCGTATGGTCTTCTGGCGCGTTGTACTCGGGTGACCAAGTTCAAAATATGTCCTTGTCCGGAAAATCCTATTTCGAAAGGATGGACAGTATCAGATTTTCTTTTGAAGTGAATGGAGCATCTACCCAGAAGTCCGCCACGAATCTTATTCCTGGTGGAAATTTTAGAATTGACAATCCGGGACTGAAGGCTTCAGGAAACAACTATTCCCTGGATATGCTGCCGAATAACGTGCAGTACGATCGCTTCGATGGATATACTGTTGCTTACCAGTGGAAACCGACTGTGAAAGTCGCAGAATGGCTCTTGCCTGGAGCTGTTTCTGGCGTGATTCGAATTCCTGTAGAATCCGGTGTTCAGGTAATGAAATTCAAGAATCTTGAACAGGTGGGGCTGTTGCCTGTTTCCGAAGGTTTTGCCAAGGATAGCGTTTCCAGTGATGACGATGTCCGCTACCTTGCTTATCGTGAAAATAAATTGCGTTCTGCAGTAAAGGTTGTCGGCTTGCCGAAACCTCACGCGAACGTGCTGGCAGACCTGACTGCTCCTCATTCGAAAATGGAGTACCTGATTATTGCTCCTGAGGAATTCCTGGATCAGGCTGTTGCCTTGGCTGAATTCCGCTCCAATGGCGAGGCTGTAACAACGATTCCTACAACGGTTGTTGCGGTTGAGGATATTTATCGTCGTTATACCGCAGGTCGCTTGTCTCCTGTTGCCATTCGAAATTACATCTCCTATGCGTATTCCGTGTGCCCGAACTTGAAGTTTGTTCTGTTGGCTGGCGCAGGCAATTTTGACTATCGTGCATCCAACAGTAAATTGACTCAAAGCTTTATTCCGCCTTTTGAAAAGGAAGATGCCGTAGTGGAAGATTTCTTTGCCGCTCTTGACTCGGGCGAAGTTGTGCTTTACGGAAACTACGATATTGACTTGACTGTGGGACGCTTGCCTGTACTTAGCACCTCGGAATTTGACATTTACCTCCAAAAGATTAAAGACTATGAAAAACTTGGAGTAATGGATAATTCGGATTGGAGATCTTCCTTGCTGTTTGCTGCTGATGATGCAAAGAACTCTGGCAGGGTAGATAACTCGAAGCATGCTCTGATTCAGGAATCCTTGGCAAGAACCGTGGATAGCTTGGCCGCTACGAAAAAGCAAAGATGGAAGATGAATAAGATCTACCTCTTGGATTATGAGGAAGATGCGGCTGCGCAGAAAAAGGAAGCTACCAACGACTTCATAAATATGCTCAATCAGGGATCCTTGATTTCTCTGTATATTGGTCACGGTTCTAAGACGGACTGGGCTTCTGAAGGTTTGCTGAAAGCTAGTTATGTGGGAAGATTGAATAACAAGAGCCGCTACACGATCTTGGGTTCCTTCTCTTGCACGGTGGGTCGTTTTGACGAAGGTAATACCCGCTCGCTTTCTGAAGAATTTATGGTGGCTCCTAATGCGGGTTCAATTGCTTCCATTGGTGCGACCCGTGAAACCTTCAAGGATGGAAATACGACTCTCGCAAAAACCTTCCTGGTAAATTCTTTGGGAGGAAAATATCGCACTCTCGGCGAGTCCTTCTTTAAGTCGAAAGGTGTGTTTGGTCGTTTCTATAGTGGTGACCGCTACAATGCAGAAAAGTATGTTCTAATTGGTGAACCTGTGGTGATGATGCCTCAGGCGGATCTTGCCGTTAATCTAGATCAAAAGCTGGATTCTCTGAAGGCATTGGATAAGATGACTTTGTCCGGCACTGTGGAAGGCTTGCAGGACGGTTACATTGACTTGGTGATTACTGAGGGCCGTGCTGAAAAACGCACTGACTTGCAGATTGCTAGAAAGGATACAATGATTGTTGCTGACGGAGATACAACGTGGAGAACCCTTATGGATTCTGTCGATGTAGCTCATGATGGTTCCTTGATTTATTCTGAGGAAGTCCCTGTTAAGAATGGTCGTTTCAAGACAGAATTCGTGACTCCGCGTAAAATTTCCGTTGGTGATACGGCTGCTGAATTGAGAGCCTGGGCATACGCTTCCAATAATCCCAAGGTGGGACGTCTTTGGAAAAATGGAATTGTTATTTCGGGATTCTCGACCTATGCGGATTCCTTGAATGATACCATTCCTCCCACGATTCGTGTTCAGCCCTGTAACAATAGTGGCGTGGCTACCGATTTCAATTTTGCCCAAGTTGTAAAATTGCAAAGTCCTGGATGCCTGCAGGTTGTGGTGGAAGATTCTACTGCTCTGGACTTTAGAGAACAGGCTGACGAAGGCATCTCCTTTGAAGTTGTTGGAATTCAGGAACCCTTCCATCCTTGGCCCTACTTGGAACAAACCTCCAAAAAAGCCAAGGCTCGTTATAGCTTTGCGGCAGACCAGTATCCTGCAGGAAAATACGTGTTCAAGGTTCGAGCCATGGATGTGGTGGGTAATGTAAGCTCAACGACTGTGAATGTGGAAATTACCGATGATATGGTTGCTGGCCTTGCAGATGTGTTCAACGCTCCCAATCCGGTGGGCAAGAAGGGAACTACATTCTACTTCAAGAACTTGGCTGTCAATCGCGATTCCAAGGTGAATATCTACATCTACAACCAGAATGGAAAACTGGTGCAGGTGTTGAATGATGCTGTGTCCGGTGTGACTCATTGGAACGGCAAGGATATGCATGGCCGTATGTTGGCTAATGGTCTTTACCATTATGTGGTGCGTAGCGAAGTTCCTGCTGCTGGTTCCTTTGGTAAGAAGACTTGGACTAAAAAACAAAAATTGTTGATTTCGAGGTAAGTATGGATTTGAGAGAAAAACCGGGTAAAGTGCAGACCATGATGGAATTCCTTTTGAGAGTTCGTCTGATTTCTGTGGTTGCCATGGTTATCGCAATTGCTGCTTTTGCTGCTACAAAGTGGCAGGAAATGGTTCCTTTGACTTTGGGTGCATCCGAAGCGCTCTGCATGTGGGTTGCGGAATTTGAAGATGTCATGGTTGCTTGGCAGTCCGGCCAATTCCTGGCTGTTTCCGGCATTGCTGCTGTGGTACTGTTCTTCGTCTTTGGCGGAGTTCGCGCAGGTTTTGCCTCCCTGGTTTCTATCGCAGCTTCTGTGGGAGCCCTGTTCCTTTTGGGTGGTAATGAAGAAATGCCACTGATGATGCTTGGCGGCCTTGCCTTGGTTGCTGTTATCGCCTTGATTGCGGTTAAGCTTAGCGTGGCATGCGGCCTGTTCCCCTTTGCGATTGGTTGGTGCTTCTTTACCGGATTGATGGTTGCCTTGCCTGAAGCTTTGCAGCCTTCCTGGATGGTATGGGCTGTGCTTTCTACACTTGGTTTTGCCTGCGCCATGTCCTTGTCTGTTGTGGCGGGCAAGCACTTGGGTCAGGGTGTTCCTCAGGCTGGCGCTTTGGTGAAGGCCGGCAAGCAGATGCTTGCTCCCGTGATGCTCTCCTCCTTTGTTGCCCTGGGCTCCCTGGTGTTTGATATGGCAGGAAGTGAATCTACAGAGGTTCTGAAGAATAATATCTGGGGCGGCGTCCTCTATTTCTTCGTGTATAACATCTGGTTCTTTGTTCTTCTGTATCCCACCATGTCCTTCTCTCCCTGGGAACGTCTCCGTGCAGGATCCCGTCGAGTGGAACTGAAGGACAAGAAAAAGAAGACTGTTTCCAAGAAGTCTGTTTCCAAGAAGTCTACGAAGAAGTAGTCTCGCGCGAAACAATTTGTGAAAGAAGAGCTCCCGAAAGGGGGCTTTTTTTTTGCGTCGCAGGAAAAAGTGGGGAAATGCCTGAGTTTACAATTTTTGAAAATTACAAAAATGTGATATTAGACTTGACCGCTGCTATAATCCATATATTCCAACTTGTAATAGGAAAAATATTGAATAATTTTCACAAAATGTAAATACTGATAAATTTAATGTTCACAAATTGTAATTGAAAATGGCTCCGGAGTCTAGTAAAACCAGAACTCCATGAAAAACTAAAAAACATTGAAATTTGAATAAAAAACGGCAAGTTTGGTGGCTTGCTGAGCTTGTTTTATGTGCCAAAATTAGAATTGGCACGGTCTTTGCAATGGTGGGGCGAAATCAAAAATAAAACCTCAAACAAGGACGAAAACATGAAGCTCATTACAGCTTACATTCAACCTGAAAGGCTTAACAGCGTAAAGCAGTCGCTGTACGAAGCAGAAATCTTCAAAATGTCTGTTACCAACGTTCTGGGTTGCGGCCAGCAAAAGGGTCACACTCAGGTTTATCGTGGTGTTGAAACTGAAGTAAACCTGCTCAAGAAGATCTGCATCCGTATCGCTGTGAACGATGAATTCGTTCAGCCTTGCATTGACGCCATTATCGCTGGTGCCCGTTCCGGCAATATCGGCGATGGTAAGATTTTCGTCACCAACCTTGAACAATGTATTCGAATCCGTACTGGTGAGACCGGCCCGGAAGCTATCGGCTAAGGAGGTAACTGAAAATGGCTGATACACTTTCTACTGTCATTGATACCGCTTCCGCTGCTGCTGCAGTCGTTGCCGATACCGTTTCTGCTGCCGCTGCCGCTGTTGCAGAAGCTGCTGCTCCTGTTGTTGCCGCTGTGGAAGCTGCCGCAGCCCCCGCTGCTGAAGCTGCTGCCGAAGCCGCTCCCACTGTGGGTGAAGCAATCTTCATGACCGAAAACATCTGGATCATGATTTCTGCAATGCTGGTGTTCATCATGGGCCTTGGCTTTGCTTGCGTTGAATCTGGCCTTTGCCGCGCAAAGAACAGTGCAAACATCTGCTTTAAGAATATCGCAGTTCCTGCAATCGGTATTTCCGTGTACGCTTTGTTGGGCTTCGGCCTGATGTATCCGGGTGAATTTAACGGCTGGCTTGGTTTCGCTGGCTTCGGCATTGGCGACTGGCTGGACCCCACCAAGTTCACCGCTGCCTACAACGGTCACTTCTCTTTGTTCTCTGATTGGCTGTTCCAGGCTATGTTCGCTGCCACTGCAGCAACCATCGTTTCTGGTGCCGTTGCAGAACGCGTCAAGCTCTCCTCCTTCCTGGTGTTCACCTTCTTCTACGTAGCTTTCGTCTACCCGATCGTTGGCTCCTGGGTATGGGGCGGCGGCTGGCTCTCTAGCTTCACCGCTTTCGGTGCAGAAGGCTTCCACGACCTGGCTGGTTCCGAACTGGTTCACTCTGTGGGTGGCTGGGGTGCATTGGCTGGCGTGCTGATTCTCGGACCCCGTATCGGCAAGTACGTAAACGGCAAGGCTCATGCAATTCCCGCTCACAACGTTCCTCTTGCAACCATCGGTGTGTTCATCCTGTGGTTCGGTTGGTGGGGATTCAACGGCGGTTCCGCTCTCTCTGGCAACCCCTTCGATACCTCTCTGATTCTTGTTACTACTAACCTCGCTGCTGTGGCCGGTATCATTACTGCAACTGCTACCTCCTGGTTCATTGCAAAGAAGCCCGATGCTACCATGGCTCTCAACGGATGCTTGGCTGGCCTCGTAGCAATCACCGCTCCGGCTGATACTGTTAGCCCCATGAGCGCCTGGATCATTGGTGCAATCGGTGGCGTAATCGTCGTGCTGGCTGTGTATATGTTCGAAAAGCTCCGCTTGGACGACCCGGTTGGCGCTCTCTCCGTTCACCTTGTCAACGGTATCTGGGGTACAATCGCTGTAGGTATCTTTGACTACACTGGCCGCTTCAATGTTGCAACTCAGGCTCTCGGCGTAGTCGCCTATGCAATCCCCTGCTTCCTTAGCGCTTGCCTGATCTTCCTTGCTATCAAGAAGACTATGGGTCTGCGCGTCAGCGAAAAGGAAGAACTGAAGGGCCTCGACCTGAGCGAACATGGTCAGGAATCTTACGGTGGCTTCCAGATCTTCAGCAACACCTAATCTTTAAAGCCATAATAAAAACCAGAACCTCGCCTCGAATGGGACGGGGTTCTTTTTTTTATTGACAGTCGTCGATAATGAATTGGCTTAAGCTTGACCAGCTGGGGTCTGTGTAGGAATTGTTCCCGTTGGGTTGTTCCGTGCGGGAAAGCTCCAAGCTACAGATGCGCGATCCAGAATCTGTGGTGATGAATCTACCGGATTCAGAGTAGCAGCTTTGTTCAAACGTGTCTATGGTTACCATGTCACTGGAATTTAAGACCTTGTTGACGAAGGTTCCGCTTACAGAGACCTTATAGCTTGTGGTTCCGTTGACGTCTTTTTTGCAGGAAACGCTTTCCTTTGATTCTTCAAGCGTATAAGTGATTTCACCCTTATCCGTTTTGAAGCTGATGGTTGTGTCCACCGGCGTGATGGGGCTTCCTGTGGGCCCTTCTACATCGGTTAGGTTACCGTTTAACTGGTTCCCAGTTGTAGCCATGTCGACGAAGTCTTCCCATACCAATGTGCTAGTGGAGGGGTCGTGAGCAGAACCGTCATCAGCAACAGAACTGCTTGATACCGTGGAAGTTCCGCTGCTGGAATTTGATTCGTTGTCGTCATCTCCAACGGCAATGGTGTTTTCCTGCTCGTCAGTGCCTGCGACTTGATTCTCGGAACATGCGAAAAAGGAGGTGGATAGGCAAAGGCAGATTGCTGCCGGGATTGCCGCAGAAATATGTTTTGATTTTCTCGGGAACATTTCGCCTATCTCCTAAATTTTTTCAGTCAGAGGGAACAACTGTAAATTTAATCGATAAACGCGGTCTATGTCTTGGCACTTGTTGGCAATTGCGATGATTTTCTTGCGGCAAGCCGTCAATTCCTGAGCAATTTGCTTATAGGTTTCCGCGTCAATGCCCATGGTAACCCCGGAAATGTTTCTTTCGTCGGTGCCATCCTTGTCCAGGGATTCCCTGGCCAGGTCGATCATCTGCCTGTTCATGGAACGGATTGCCAGGGGGATAGCTTCTCCGGAACCGGTAATGGCCTTGTCTGTTTGTTCGTAGGTGTTGGTGTCTGTTTCGCGGAGAAGATTTGCCTTGACCAGGAATGCCAAGGATTCTCGGACGTGCTGTGCGGAGAACGTATGCTTGATTTTCTTGGCGATTTCGTTGGGGAGGGCTCCCGGCATGAGAGGAGCCAGTTCACGGACAATGGAGTTGACTGCAGAATCGTAGTAGGCGAAGGTTTCGGCGTTCAATACGCGGACTCGCTGCTCCGAAGCGATTCGGGTCATTTCGTTAAAGAATACGCTTTTCTTTTTATCGTCCTTGGCGTTGCCGAATTCCACCAAATTTACGAAGTAGTCGTGCTCTGCGCCAGAGTAACCCATGGCTGCAGCCACCTTAGGAATACCTACACGGCTCAAGGAACTCTTGCCGTCGCATACCAGCTTCAAGTAGGAGGGAGAGGCGAAGCCCGCAGCCTTGGAAAAGTCGCGCCAGGTAAAGGCGGACTTTTTCTTGCGGTCCTCGTAATAGTCCATCATACAGACTCGGTAATCTTGGTATTCAAAAACTGGCTTCATAATCTTTGCCTGGTTGTTAGAAAAGTTTTTCTAGGCAGCTGTAGAAGGCGTTTCGATTGTTGTTGTAATTCGAATTTTCGCCAAGCTTAAAACTGCAAGTTTTGTCATTGCTGGTTACGGCGAAGGACAGTTTTTCTTCTACGAAGGAATAGGGGTAGGAAGAATACTTGTGGCCTAGGGGGTAGACACTTGCTTCTTCCACGACGATTGTTACGGTCTTGCCGGAAACGACGAAGGTTTCACTGGTGTTGGTCTTTTCTGTAATCTCGATGCTGTATCTCTCAATGGGGCTGTTGATGTCATATTGGCTCTTTTGCAACAGTTCAATGGGAGCGGGGGTGCGGAAACTGCTTTTGGGTTCGTTATGAAGGAAGTCCTGTTCTCTAGAATCTTCAAGTTTGCGTTAGGATCGTCGGGCAATTCTTCCGCATAGGAATTGGTATCTGCCGAAACCGTGTCTGTGGTGACAGGGGTGACGGGGATGCTGTCGCAGGGAGTTACGTTTTCGCTGGAGTCTTGGGAAAGGTTTTCGTCTTGCTCCTTCGAAATATCATTTGCAGGAACGTCGTTTGCGGACACGTTCTCCGAACAGCCCGCAAACAAAAAAGCGGAACATGCGATGGCGGAAACGCTCAAGATGATTTTAGATGCTTTGTTCATAACCAACCTCTTATAATTTAAAATTCTTTTCTTATAAGATAGGTTGTTTAATGATACAAAAGTGATGAAAAAAGATATGATTTTAATGATTTTTAACAAAAATGTGTTAAAATTTTCTGTGAATGAAACAAAATCTGCGTAAATGATACAAACCGCTAATGCTGGGAGATACCTTCCTTCCAAGCCTTGAGGGCTTCTTCGGAAGTATCTACGCCCCAGTCGGCTTCGTAGCTCTTGCTTTGGCTAAAGATGACGAGACCCTTGATTTTCGGGAATTCCGTGGGCAGAACCTCGAACATATTCTTGAACCATTCCGCCTTGCTGCCACCGTGTTCGGTGCAGGAAAATTCAGCCAGGAACATGGGCTTGTCGTAAGCGGAAAGTGCGTCGTAGGCGGGCTTGAAAACTTCGGAGAAGGATTGCCAATGGGACCAGCTTTGTGCCGTGCCCCAGTTGTAGCCGTCGATGGATGTGTAATCTACATAGTCGTCGCCAGGGTAGGAGCCGGTGAGGGTGGCGCCTGCGCTGCTGCCTGCGTTTGTGGTCCAGATCCACTTCACGTTAGTGGCGCCTTGTGCGCGGAAACGCTCGACGATGTGGCGGAATGCGGCGGCCACCTTCTCTTCGGCGTTGTTTGCGGGATCCTTGCCGGATCCCCAGGTGTACCAGTCTCCATTGGATTCGTGGAGGGGACGCAACCAAATTTCTGCGCCGAATTCCTTGACGCCCTTGGCGAAGTCATCCAGGTAGGCGTCGGTCTTGCCGTCCAGAATATCCTGGGCGGTGTAGGGCTGAGGCATCCAGGTGATCATCATGATGGAGCCGCGGCTCTTTGCCATTTCGGCGTAGGGCTTGGTCCATGCCCAGTCATTGTACTGCCAGAGAACAAAGTGGTTGATCACGTCCAGGTGACGGTTCTGTAGTTTCTCGAATGCCTCTACGTTAGCGACGGTGGGTTGGGGAATTTCTTCGGGGCCACCCACCCAGGCGCCGATGAACAAATTGCCGAAGTTTTCGGAAGAAGGGGCTGGCTTGGTGGAACTGCAACCAGCGGCGATGAGGCATGCAACCGCTGTAACCAAAGTCTTAAGAAAATTATGCTTCATAATAAAATCCTCTGGCTTTACTTCAAGTTAATCAGACCAAAGCCTGCCAGGCAAACTAGAATGCCGACCACTTTGTTCCAGGTGATGGCTTCGTCATAAAGTCCATAACCCACGAAAATTAGGATGATAGCGAGAATGGTGGCCTGCACGATTTGCGCGATGCTTACGGGCCAGCCGGCTTTATAGGCGTAGATGAAGCCCACTTCAAGACCAACTACAATAAGGCCTAGGACGATGGGGGCCCAATTCAGTTGTTTGAATTCCGCAAGCAGGCTGCCGGATTTTCCCAAAATAAAATAGAGAATGAGGGATGCCACAGCGCCGACGGAGTAGGTGATGGCGAGAGCCGCAAAGGGGTTCATTCCCTTGGATACGGACTTGGCACAAATCTGATAGATGACGTTACAGGAAATGATTAAGGCCATGGGCCAAATGTAAGCGAGCATAGTGGGGAATGTAGAAAAAATCTTGTCATAAAAAAGGCCGCACCAAGATGTTGATGGGCGACCTCTAAGATTTTTGTTGAGTATGTTGCAATATGGAAAGTGTGCGGCGGGACGATTCGCGAGTTACGCTTTTTCCTTGTAACCGCACTTGGGGCAAACGCCGTTTTCGTCCAGGTCGATTCCGCAGAGAGGGCAACGCTTGACCGTGCTGGTGACAGGAAATTCCTGGGAGGCGGCGTTCACTCCGCTGGTGAATGTAATCTTTGCGATGTTCAGCTTCATTTTCAGAAGGTCATAGACAATCTTGATCATGCCTTCCACCGTCATGGTCTCCTTCGTCACCACCAGGCGACAATCTGGGTAAGCCGTGGCAAGAACCGTCTTGAACGCAGGCCCCTTCATCTTGTTTTGCGGGTGGCCGTTCTTGATGCCCTGCTTTTCGTACACATCGAGAATCGCGGGGAGCAGCGGGTCGTCTTCACGCAGAATGAGGGCGTGGTCAAAATTCCGCAGAATGTTCCAGGCCGTCTTCTGGATTTCGTTGCAGGGGAACACCATGTTCACTCCCGCATTGATGGAATCCTCCACCTCGATGGTCAAGATCCCCGTGTGACCGTGAAGGTACTGCGCCTCTCCCTTGAAACCGTAGAAACGGTGGGCGTACTGCAGGCTGAACGTTGTGTAGCTTCTCATAATCTCTCCTTGTCCGCATGGCGAACGCTGATGGTTGTACCTGCAGTATATCAAACGGGGAGAGGGGAGGACAAGGGGAAAATTTTGCGGTTTGGGTGTGGAGATCGCTGTGGGAGCCTTTGCAGTCGCGGCACTAGCCGACGTTCTCTTTTTTTAGAGTTCGCTCGGCGTCATCCTGCCATAGCCTTTAGAAGTTCTTTTTTACTGGAGCCCAAAGAGAACAAAGCCCGAATCAACAATTCCAAAGACACGCTGGAATTTGCCTTTTCCATTTTTGCCAGGCGCGATTGGCTTGTTCCCGACATTCTTGCGACTTCTTCTTGAGACAATCCACTTTTCTTTCGCTTTGCCACAAGAGCCTTGGCGAGCGCAACCTTCATTTCGATAATCGCCATTTCAGCTTCGTTCAGGTCCAGAAATTCGTCGATGTCGCCAACCTTCCATCCGTTCTTTTCTAGCCTTTCTTTTTTCGCCTTTTCCATGTAGCCTCACTTTGCCTCGTAAGCGGAAAGCCGTTTCTTACAGAGTTCTATTACATCCTGCGGAGTTTTGTTTGTTTTCTTATCAACCCAATAAATCACGATTATCGCATCATCATCGATTCGATAAAAAATCCGATTGCAACAAGCGAAGTAGGTATCCTGTTTCAATTCTAGCCTTTTGTGACAACGGCGGAGATTTTGGTTGAGAACTCAACCAAGCCAAAGGTTTATGTTTTGGACTCATTAAATATATGTCATTTTTGACATAATGTCAAGAGCTCTATCCTGGATCAAGTCCAGGACAGGCTCTTAGTTAGGCTACACCTCCATAGATTCACCAAGGGCCGGCCTCCCCATAGGGTTCCTGTTGCCAGGTATAAACTAAGGCAACGACGTCAAGCAGAGAGTTTTACTTGCCCCACGCATGGGGATTTCTCACTCGGTTGACAATATACAAAAACGAAATATTAAAAATTGGATTATTGTGGAGTTTGATAAGAGGGGTGTCGCGTGACCATACTCATTGTTAAATTGCCTAAAACAAAAGGAAAATAACAATGTCAAATACCCGCTATAACGAAGAAATGCGACTTCAAACCGTAAAACTGGTCCTGAAAGGTGACAAGTCTGCTGCGAAAATCGCCAAGGACTCGGAATCAACCAGAATACTGTGAGTCGTTGGGTTCAGGAATAAGCACGCACCGAAAAGAGCATTCAGTCAAGAAGATGTGCATTGCCTTGGGAATACCGCAATGTTCCTTTTATCAGTGGTCAAGACAGGAAGACAAACGCAACGAACGCCTGGTTGACATCAACGAGTACAAACTCCGTCGAATCATGCGCGAGAACGGGCTTTACTCCATTGTCGTAAAGAAATTCAAGTCGTACAAGCCGGGCAAGGGCGATGGGCTCTATGCGGAAAATAAGCTCCAGCGGAACTTTAATCCCGCCGAACTAAACGAGCTCTGGTGTGGCGCTGAATGAATTGAAAATTGAACCTTCCATGAGCGCTCCTGGCTACCCCTACGACAACGCGGCGATGGAGAGCTTCTTCGCCAGCTTGAAGAAGGAACTGATCTATCGTCGAAGCTACGCAGGCATGGACGAAGTCCGGGAGGACATCTTCAAGTACATCGAACTGTTCTACAACCGCAAGCGTTTGCACAGCAGCCTGGGGTACATGAGCCCGGTTGCCTACCGTTTGCAAAAACTTAGCGCATAACCTTTAACAATTAATACGAAAAAAGAGTATATTTATTCCATCAGCTAATGAATATGATTCATGAAAAAAACTCTATTAAAAAATCAACAAGTCCAATAATAAAATGTTTTTTTTGCTGCTTATATTTTTAACATCATTTTGCTTGGCATCTGAGACTGATAGCGTTTCTCTTTTATCAGTGTTTGGAATATTAGTTGACCCCAATACTTTGGTGAATTTAGAGGAATCGGAAGCGTTTTCAGGTGATTATGTAAAA
>JAZRWJ010000046.1:0-286144 GCA_045599625.1 Fibrobacter sp. | reverse complement strand
ACCCTATGGATTATGCGAGTTCGCGGAAATTTACATATCATAGAGGTATTCAGCCCAAGGAATCCAAATACAGATATGATTACGCCCGCTGCGTGAAGGATGGACCCATTCAGTAGGGAGGTTGCCCGATTGAAATACTGTGTTTGTTAAGGTAAAAACGATGAAAGTGAATGATCAAAGAAATGTGCGAAATGGTTTGAAAAAATTTGCTGCAATGTTTATTGTCGCATTGACCCTAGTTGCCTGCGGCGACGATAATGGCTCCAGCGCTACGGACGAAGGGGCCAGCAGTTCCTCCAGCGTCATTCCCGGCTCCGACCGGGAATCTAGCAGTTCTGTGAAGGTTTCCAGTAGTAGTGTGGTGGGTTCCTGTTCGTCTGAATTAGGCGAGTCGGGGCTTGAAGCAATTTCCGCAATGGCTTACTATTGTGTCCATGATTCTGCAAAGGTTGATTCCCTTTTGGCAATCTATAAGGCCGATGGTAATTTCGGGGATATGACGACATCGTTTGCCGATTGCGCCTACGAAATGTCCTTTGATTATTTGGATGATGATGTTATTATGCCGTCACCACTAAAAATGTTTTACCTTAATGAGAAACCTTACTCTAATTTTAAAATTTCGTGGGTAAAGTTCAGGGAGACGATTTATAAATTTTGGCAGGATGACTTCGGTGTTGGGCCATGCAACAGGGATTTCGAAAACGTCGTGAAACGCAACCAGGATTCCCTAAGTGAATCGCCAAGATATTTTATATGCACTGATAGAAGACCTGGTTATTACAGTGAAATAAATTGGGTCTCTGCATCGGCACTTCAAGTGGCTACCTACGGCTTGGAATGTGACAGCTCTGATTATCGTTCAATAACGGATAGTGCCGATGGCTCCATGTATGTTTGCGATAGAGGTGATTGGCGCTTGCCTAAGGATGTTGAAAAAGAATATGGGTTGTGTAAGGCCGAAAACAACGGTGAAGTCAAAGCCGGCGAAATATACGAGTACATCTGCGATTCTGCAAGTTGGAAACTGAACGAGTTGGTCCTAGTGGATTCCTCCGATAACCGTGAATTTCGTGCCCTGAAAATAGCGGGCCTTTACTGGATGAGCGAAAATTTCAAAACGGACTCTTCCAGGTATTTTTGGAATGAAGTCATGGATGAAAATTTCTGCCCGAAAGGATGGCGAATTCCCTCAGATAAAGAATGGAAATCCATGCTGGATACTTTGCGTGGTGTAAGAGCGAATGAATATCCCATGAATTTGATTGAGGGGTTTGGATTTGTGAATTGGTGGAGCTCTACCGAATATGGTGCGGACAGTGCTGTGGTATTTGGAATTGACTATCACCCTATGGATTATGCGAGTTCGCGGAAATTTACATATCATAGAGGTATTCAGCCCAAGGAATCCAAATACAGATATGATTACGCCCGCTGCGTGAAGGATGGACCCATTCAGTAGGGTGGTTGCCCGATTGAAATACTGTGTTTGTTAAGGTAAAAACGATGAAAGTGAATGATCAAAGAAATGTGCGAAATGGTTTGAAAAAATTTGCTGCAATGTTTATTGTCGCGTTGACACTAGTTGCATGTGGCGACGATAATGGCTCCAGCGCTACGGACGAGGGGGCCGGCAGTTCCAGCACTAATGAAGATCCGATCCTTTCGTCATCATCGAATCTGGAGCCTGTAGCGTATTCCTCCAGCAGCTTCGTCCAGTTGCGTGAAGATACGGAGGATTCCTCTCGCCTGGCTATTTATCGATTCCTGTATCCCCGCGCAGACATGTCCTTAGATACAGGCTATTTCAACGGTTACGAATGCAGCGTTGAAATGGACGGAAAGTTTAGTTGTATGCAAAGGTCCTGTGTTTCCGTTGAAGGTGGTCAAATTGATATCCCGCAAAGTTATGGCATTCTTGCTGTTGACGCAAAAAATAGAGATGGTGGATATAGTGAGTATTTCCACTCCAGCACAGATATAACGCGACTGGTGGATATAAACTTTGGCGATAGCGCGCTTACTACATTCATTCCGTTTGCTGACATTCCCGAGTTTGATAGGGATGGCATCTTGGAACAACTCTCTGCTTTACCTGCCGAGCCATGCTCAACTTTATTTCATTTTGAAGGAAATTATCTATTGCAGGCAGATGGATTGCCTGAAGGAATTATACTTTATCGCGATGGCCAAGGAATCAAGGGATGGGGAAGTTCTGAGGAATTCTACTCTGCCCTATTCCCGAAGGAAAATCTGACTTCAGTAAAGGCTCATGTGGATGAGGTGAATCAGACTGAAAAAATGTCTTATAAGCGAGTCATGGAAGAATATTATAGTGAAATGGAATTTGCTCCAGAAAGAGCGCTTAGTGTCAGTAATCAAAAATTTTTGGCAACAATTAATGATTTTGGCTGCGGCATTGTGTTGACATCCTATAGAACGGAAATGTTGGCTGGACTTTGTGAAGGCTGGAAAATCCCCGAAGATGCAAAGGTGTTTTCCTATCGTCTAATCAACATTTCTGACAAGGTCCCTGAAAATCCTGTCCAGTGGAAGTTGACCTATATGGATCAGTATGGCCGAGGTGGCTCCTTGGATATTGTCTCCCAATTTGAATAGGCAAAAATCTCAAATTTTAATTTAGCAGTTTTATTTAATGTACTCCTTTTAGTTGAAGTGTTGGTTGTTTGTTCTCTATAACGACATTTGATGAACTCTTAATGGAATGGGTGCCATTGACGAAATAGGACTCTATTTTCTGCAACTTTTTAGTATTCCCTTTTTTTATTGAATTTATTTTAGCTGAATAGTTGCAATCTGAAGGCATCTTAGGAAATGGAACAAAACGAAGACTGCCGTCATCTTGATATTGACAAGAAATTGAATATTTTTCCGTGCATAAACCAGATTTGATATGGCAAAATGCATTATAATTCGCCCCTTTATACAATATTAGGAAATTGCTGGACGATCGCAAATCTTTCCGATAAATGGAATCGAATGAAATCGAGTCGTTATTAAATAGTATGAACTCTTTTGTATCGATTGTATCGATGGTGTCCCATGTGTTAAGATGCTTTGCCCACAATGAGTCTTCTGCCGGATTTGATTCGTCGAAAAAATGAATAGAGTAACCTGTGACAGAAATATGTTTTTCTTCCCAATCAACAATGTTGCCGATAGAATCTGTTATAGGAAATGTATCGTCAAAACCGTTATCGGTGCAGCTTATTGACAATACAACATTTTGATTGATTTCTGTAGAGCGTATTTGGACAAGCGAGTCTTGTGCAAATGCGTAGGATATTCCACAGTTCATCGATGTGTATGAACTCCATGTTTTCGCTTGTAAAAGAGAAATTGAAAAAATAAGAATCAATAGTATTGGTTTCATTTTTTTTTGAAAGAGCTATAACGAGATGTTGCAAAAACGGCGTTTCCGACTGAAGTAAATATACAAATTGAGGATTCCCATTTTTACAATTATTTTACGTAAAATCATGCAACATTTCCTCGTTCAAAACGTGTTATAGTATGTAGGGCGAAACCGCCTTGCGCTATTGCGGGGGCGTTCCCGCCTGGATGAAACTATGGCGACATTTGAGGAAAAAGTCGAAAATTCGATGGCACAACTGTGTTGAACTATGCCTAATTGCAGGAGGTCTTTATGACAAAGAAAAGTGTTGAAACTATTAACAAGAACTTTGTTCTTGATATTCGCGGAATCATTGAGCAGTCTCGTAGGAATGCTGTCCGTAGCGTAGATTTTTGCCGCGTTCAAATGTATTGGAACATCGGGCGGCGCATTCAAGTAGAGGAACAAAAAGGCAAGAAACGGGCTGATTATGGTTCGTTTCTCTTGAAAAACCTTTCCAAGGAGCTGGAACCGGAGTACGGCAGCGGATTTTCTGTGCGTCAGTTGGAAATGTGCAGGCGTTTTTATACCCTGTATCCAATTGCGAACGCAGTGCGTTCGCAATTGAACTGGACGCAATATCGAGATTTGATTAAGATTGATGATCCTGAAAAACGTGAATATTATGAACTGGAAACGATCAATAACGCCTGGACCAGCCGTGAACTAGAACGCCAGATTCATTCTCAGCTTTATGAACGTCTCTTGATGAGTTCCGACAAGGAAAAGGTCCTGGCTGTGGCTCGCAAGCAGCGTATTCCAGAAACACCTCAGGAAGTTATCAAGGATCCCATGGTCTTGGAATTCCTAGGCTTGGAACGAAACCCTGAATATTACGAGAGGGATCTTGAAACAGCCATCATCAATCACCTGCAGCGTTTCTTGTTGGAACTTGGAAACGGTTTTGCCTTTATCGCGAGGCAAAGAAGAATTCTCCTTGAAGATGACCTTGCCCGAAGATAACGAGACAATTCTAGCAAGTGAGTTCAAACTTTACATGCCGAGCAAGGAACAGCTGATCGCTGAAGTTAAACAGATCCGTGAGGATTTTGAAAAAATACATGCTGAAAGGTCCTAAGTTTTTAAGAAATTACCTATAAATTTCCCAAAATTTTGGTGTTTATAGGTAGAATTTTAGTTTGTGCGTAATGAAACGAGGCGTTTTCGGGCAAATGAGCTGTACTTTTGGCCAAAAACGGCCTTATTCAGGTACTTTCCAAGAGTGTTTTCCAAGAATTTTCTTCTTTAGCGTGAATTTTTACCTATAAATGCGATTCTTTTCGGCGATTTATGGGTAAAATCAGCATAAACAGGCTAAATCGATGAAGCCCCTGGCTTTGAAAGCCTTCGACTTGTATCCCTTGAATGTTTTGCCATAAAAATCACAGGGTTTTTATGATTTTTTGTTGCCGATTACGTGAACTTTTATAAATTTCAAACAGAAATTTTTAACTCTGGCGCCTTGTGACGCCTTATAAAAGGTCGCAATATGCAGATTGATTTGAATAACGTGGATTGGAAGACTCTCCCCTTCGGTTACTCCGATACCGATTACAACGTTCGTTGCTACTACCGCAATGGTCAGTGGGGCAAGATTGAAGTCTCCTCCGACAAGAACATCAGCATTCACATGGCTGCAACCTGCCTGCACTACGGTCAGGAAGGTTTCGAAGGCCTGAAGGCTTACACCGGCAAGGATGGCAAGGTCCGTCTGTTCCGCGTGGACGAAAATGCAAAGCGTATGCAGAACACTGCAAACCGCGTCCTCATGGCTGTTCCGCCTATCGAACTTTTCCGCGAAATGGCTCACCTGGTCACCAAGCTGAACGCTCGCTTCGTTCCGCCCTATGGCCATGGCGCAACCCTTTACATCCGCCCGCTCCTCATCGGTACTGGCGCAGAAGTTGGCGTGAAGCCCTCCGACGAATACCTGTTTATGATGTTCGTCTGCCCGGTTGGCCCCTACTTCAAGGACGGCTTCAAGCCCGTTGACATGATGATTAGCCGTAACTATGACCGTGCCGCTCCTCAGGGTACCGGTACTGTCAAGGTTGGCGGTAACTACGCTGCTTCCCTCCAGTCTCTTGCAGAAGCCAAGAAGCTGGGCTACTCCAGCACCATCTATCTGGATGCCAAGGAAAAGAAGTACATCGACGAATGCGGTCCGGCAAACTTCTTCGGTATCAAGGGCAAGTCCTACATTACCCCGAAGTCCGAATCCATCTTGCCGTCTATCACCAACAAGAGCTTGCAGCAGCTGGCCGAATACCTGGGCTACACTGTTGAAAAGCGTCCGGTGGCCTTTGAAGAACTGGCTGACTTCAGCGAAGCAGCAGAATGCGGTACCGCAGCTGTGATCACCCCGATCAAGAAGATCGTGGACCCCGTTGCAGACAAGACCTTCACCTACGGCGATGGCAAGAATCCGGGCCCTGTCTGCACCGAACTCTTCACCAAGTACACCGCTATCCAGTTCGGCGAAGCTGAAGACCCGTTCGGCTGGACTGAGGTCGTTGACCTGTAATTAACAGGTTCCAGGCTCGAGGTTCCGGGCTCCTGGCCCAAGGAATTCTCAAAAATTTAAAAGGCTCGCGATAAATGTCGCGGGCTTTTTTTGTTTGAAAAAATGAGGCCTTAGGGTAGGTTCTTTTTGTACACACTTTTTACATAAAGTTGAATAGGATTTGCATTCTTCTTGTTTTATTTTTTTGAGGGGTATGGTTCGGAGTTTTTCAAAGAGGGTCTTATGAATAAAGTTTTCTCTGTGGTTTCCGCAGTCTTTTTGGCAGCGACACTTTCGCACGCTGTCCTTGAAATCCCTAACGCTCAGCCTAAGATGGACGCAGGCTATTGGAATCCCATTCTGGATAAAACCTGGGAAGGCCTTAAGAAACGTAACATTGAACCTTACCGTAATGGTGTTGGCGGTGGCCTCGTTCACCGCCCTAAGAGCGAGTATCCTGGTGATGCAGTTTCTGAAGCGGTGGGATACGGCATGCTGATCGCCTTGTATGCTGATGATCAGCAAACCTTCAACGAAATCTTGGACGCTAGTTATAAGAGCTTGTGGCAGGGCTGCTATTTGGATTGGCAGTTGAAATTGAATGGCTCCAAGTCTAGGGGTGCTGCCACAGATGCCGAAGAAGATGTGGCTCTTTCCTTGATTTTTGCTGACCAGTTGGTGAAGGCTGGCAAGTGGCAAAATTATTCTGGCCCCGTGGGCAGTTACGAAAGCCATGCAAAAAAGATTCTTGGCTGCATGTGGAGCACGGAACAGATAACCGACCAGGGCACGTTGGCTCCTGGTGCCGGTTGGGGTGGCGAAGGTTTTGTGAATGTGGGTTATTTCTCTCCGGCATGGTACAAAGTGTTTGCTGAATTTGATCCAAACCATGATTGGAAGAAAGTGGTGGATCGCAGTTATCAGATTATTGCCAATAGCCCGGGATATTCTTTGGGTATGGTTCCCGACTGGATGAAACCAGATGGCGGGTATGTTACCGATGGCCTTGGTTACAATGCCTACTTTGATAGTAAGGCCTTCTTTAAGGATGCCATACGCATTCTTTGGCGTGTGGCTTTGGATGCTATCTGGTTTGATGAACCTCGCGCAAAGACTTTCCTGCAGAATTCCCTGGCGTTCATCAAGAGCAAGGGTGGCGCCTCTGCTGCCGAATTCTTCCAAATGAATGGTGAATTGCTGCCTGCCGAAGACGTTTGGGAAGATATGGTGGGCGGGACTATTACCCGTCATCGCCGCGAGCATAGCCCGTTGACCATCGGCATGTGGATGACCGCTGCCGCTGCCGTGGGTTCTGCAGAAGACCGTGCCGCCTTCAGTGTGGAAATGAACAAGTTCTACGACAAGGGTGCAGACTACTTTGGCCTGGCCGTGGATCCTAGCGGTATGGAAGAAGATACTCTCCATAACGAAATGTACTTTGAACAGTTCCTGGCCTGGTTCGGAACTTCCCTGATGACCGGTGTCATGAACAATGTTGCTGAAAACCTGAAGAACCCCAAGGCTGATGTGCCTAGCGATTCTTCTGAATTGTTGAAGGTTAAGGAAGATCCGAAGGATACCATTCCTTCTGCTGTGCGTTCGGTTATGGGTTCTAAGGAACTTCGCATGGAACGTATTGAACATGGCATAATGTTCTCTGCAAGCTCTGTTGCCAAGTGGTCCGTATTTGACCTTCGCGGCAAGGTTCTATTCACCGAACAGGGTGCCTCCATGAAGTTCGTTTCTCAGACCAAGGGCCTTTACGTTGTTCGTGCTGAGTTTGCCGACGGCAGTTCTCTTGTTCGTAAAGTCAGGCTGTTTTAACAGAATCTGAAAAAAACAAGGCTGATTATTTGAAAATCCGATGGTTCGCCGTCGGGTTTTCCTTTTTTAACGAAATTTCGCGAAAATCGGCACCTTTGTAACAGTTTTAAAATCTTTACATTGTCTGTATAAATTGCTATATTGCGGCGCGAAAAATCACGTCCCCTAGGCGGGTTTGCTGAATTTGCCCGCGACGGAGACACACAAGGAGAAAATAATGACCTTCGAAGAAAAGGCTCTTGCATATCACGCTAACGGCAAGCCGGGTAAGATTGAAGTGGTGCCCACCAAGCCGTACAGCACCCAGACCGACCTTGGCCTGGCTTACACCCCGGGTGTAGCTGTTCCCTGCTTGGAAATTGAGAAGAATCCGGAAGCTGCCTATGATTACACAGGCAAGGGCAACTTGGTTGCCGTTATTTCCAACGGTACTGCGGTTCTGGGCCTTGGCGATATCGGTGCCGTTTCTGGCAAGCCTGTGATGGAAGGTAAGGGCCTTCTGTTCAAGATTTACGCAGGTGTTGACGTTTTCGATATCGAAGTCAACGAAAAGGACCCGAAAAAGTTTATCGAAATTGTGAAGGGTATCGCTCCTACTTTCGGCGGCATCAACCTGGAAGACATCAAGGCACCGGAATGCTTCGAAATCGAAGAAACCCTGAAGAAGGAACTGGACATCCCCGTGATGCACGATGACCAGCACGGTACCGCCATTATTTCTAGCGCAGCTCTCGTGAACGCTCTGGAAATTGCCGGTAAGGAAATCGACAAAATCAAGCTGGTGGTGAATGGCGCAGGTGCTGCCGCAGTGGCTTGCACCAAGTTGTACCTCTCCCTGGGTGTCAAGAAGGAAAACGTGGTGATGCTGGACTCCAAGGGCGTCATCTACAAGGGCCGCGGCAAGCTCACTCCCGAAAAGGAATTCTTCGCTACTGACCGTGACGACGTGAAGACTCTGGAAGAAGCCATCAAGGGTGCTGACATGTTCCTGGGCCTTTCCAAGCCCAATATCCTCACCAAGGAAATGATCCAGTCCATGGCAAAGAACCCCATCGTGTTCGCCCTGGCAAACCCCACTCCGGAAGTTTCCTACGACGTTGCAACTTCCGCACGTGAAGACGTTATCTTTGCAACTGGCCGCTCCGACTATCCTAACCAGGTGAACAACGTGATCGGCTTCCCCTACATTTTCCGCGGTGCCTTGGACGTTCGCGCTACTGCTATTAACGAACACATGAAGCACGCCGCTGTTCGCGCCATTGCAGCCCTTGCTCGCAAGCCGGTGCCCGATGTGGTGAACATTGCCTACAACTCCGAACGCTTCAGCTTCGGCCGCAACTACATCATCCCTAAGCCCCTGGATCCGCGCCTGCTTACCGACGTGTCTATCGCCGTGGCTAAGGCCGCTATCGAAAGTGGCGTTGCCCGTAAGGAAATCAAGGACTGGGATGCTTACGCAGATAGCCTCCGCGACATGATGGGCTACGACAACAAGCTTATTCGTGAATACGAAAACATGGCTCGTTCCAACCCGAAGCGTGTGGTGTTCACTGAAGGCCTCAGCGTCAACATGATCAAGGCTGCAATCCAGGCCAAGGACGAAGGCATTGCATTCCCGATCCTCCTGGGTAACCCGGACCGCATCAAGGAACTTGCCGCTCTCGAAAAGCTGGATGTTTCCGGTATCGAAATTGTGAACCCCCGTTCTCCGGAAGAATACCAGCGCCGCATGAAGTACGCTGAAATGTACGCTGCTGAAAACGGCCGTAACGGCGAAACCTTCGAAAAGGCCGCCTACGAAATGCCGGAACACAACCACTTCGGTATGATGATGGTGAAGACCGGCGACGCCGATGCCTTGATTTCTGGTTCCAACAGCAGCTTTGCTACCAATATCGGACTCGCCAAGAAGATGATCGGCATCCGCGAAGACTACAAGCACTTCGGCGCACTCCACATTCTCTCCACCAAGAAGGGTACCTTCTTCCTGGCAGATACTCTGGTGAACCGCGACCCGGATACCGAAACCCTCGTGGACATCGCCAAGCTCACTCACGACGCCGTGAAGTTCTTCGCTCACGAACCGGTGATGGCAATGCTCAGCTACGGTAACTTCGGTGCCGACAAGAACTCCTCCCTGGGTACCGCAGGTAGCGTCCGTGACGCCGTGAAGATCCTTCACGAACAGTATCCGGACTACGCCGTGGATGGCGAAATGCAGGTGAACGTGGCCTTGAACAAGGATCTTCGCGACAAGAAGTATCCGTTCAACACCATCAAGGGCCAGGACGTGAACACTCTCATCTTCCCCTGCCTCTCCTCTGCTAATACCACCTACAGAATGCTCCTGGAAATGGGCGTTGGCGAATCCATCGGTCCTGTACAGATGGGCTTGAAGAAGCCGATTCACTTCACCGACTCCGAAGCTTCTGTCCATGACATCTTCAACCTGACTGTGGCTGCCGTTATTGACGCTATCGTTCAGGAAAGACTGGACAAGGCTCGCCAGCTTCTGAAGAAGTAGTTCTCAGAAAAACGCAGAACGTATTTTGTTCGAAAAAAGGCTGAACCTTAGCGGGTTTAACCTTTTTTTTTAGCCGAAAAACGCCAAGTTGGTTTGCCTTGCAAGTCATTTTGTATTTTTGCGTGCATGAAGAAGGTGATTTTTGATTTGGACGGCACCCTGTGGGAGACGGGTGATGGCTACGTCTATTCGTACAACAAGGCATGTCAGCAACTGAACATTCCCGAGGATAAGATCCGCGGTAGGGAACATGTGCTGGGCTACCTGGGTATGAAACTGGAAGAACTGGTGATGACCATTATTCCTGAGGCTCCCGACAAGATGTTGCTAGGTCAGTTGCTTTTGACCAATGTCATTGAATATCTTGTAACGCATCCTAAAACCTACGGCAAAAATATCCGTCAGTTGTTTGAGGACCTTTCAAAACAATACGAGCTTTATATTATCAGCAATTGCCCCAGACCGTTTCTGGAGACGTTCTACCAGGTTTCTGGAGTAAAGCCTTTTATTACTGCCGACAGCACCATTGAATGTGGTGAAAAGCCGGCTGCCATCAAGAAGTTTACCAATGGTTGCATGGACACCGCCATTCTTGTTGGCGATTCCACCACGGATTACGAGGCCATTGAAAATCATGGCAACGTGCAGTTTGTCTATGCGGCCTACGGCTATTGCAAGGATTGTCCTTCCTACAATTATTACCTGGAAGATTTGGATGATTTGCCTAGGCTTTTGGCAAACATTCAGTCCATGGAATATGTTCTCAAGGGTTCTCCCTACCAGGTGGTTTGCAACAAGGGAACCAGTGCTGCAATTATCGACAAGAAGGATTGCTACTACTTTGGATTTATGCAGGTTCGTAATCCCGAAGACCTAGGCGTTGTCATCGAAACTATCAAGGAACGTTGCAAGGGAAAGCCTGTGATTGGCCCAATCAATGGAAATTCCTGGTATAGCTATCGCCTGGCATTGAACGAATACGATTTCAAGTTGCTTCCGGATTGCTATGGAAATCCCGCGGTCCTTAAGCAGTTTTTGGATGCAGGTTTTGTGGTTGCGGAAAAATACATTTCTACCCTGACCACCCACAACTTGGATAAGTGGGGCCAGAAGAATGTGAAGCTACCCCAGGGTTACGAAGGCAAGCTGGTAAAGGGCAATGATTGCTACAAGTACCTGGAAGAAATCTACCAGGTTTCCTGTGAATGTTTTGACGGACATCTTTTTTACGAACCCATTGAGTTTGGCGCCTTCAAGGCCATGTATGAAAAGTTTCTGCCCCTTTGTTCTCCTTACCTGATCTTGATTTTATTTGAAGGTAAGGTGATTGGTTATAACTTTATTTATCCCGACTTTGAGAACGGTTTCATGGTGGATAAGACTACGGCAATTTCCAAGTCCCATCGCAGCCGAGCCGTTTTGCTCAAGTTGATCGAGCTTACCAACGAGGTAATTGTGGAACTGGGCTTTGACAAGGTGATGATGCATTACCAGCATACAAAGAACATTATGCTCCAAAGTTATTTCGACGGAACTGTGATCAAACAGAAGGAATACGGGGTTTTGAAGTATGAGAGTGCTGAATAACCAGACTTGTGTTCGTTGCATCAACGACAAGACCGTAAGGCACATTTCCTTTGATAAGGATGGTGTTTGCAATTTCTGCCGAGAATACGAACGGATGGAAAGCAAGCTTCATGATTACGAGGCCCTGGAGAAAAACTTCAGGAACCGTATCAAGAGTGAAAACCACAAGTATGATGCTGCAGTGGGTTTCAGCGGTGGCAAGGATTCCACATATGTGCTGCACCAGTTGGTGAAAGTTTATGGCCTTAAGGTGAAATCCTTTACCTTGGATAACGGCTTCATGTCTGACGAGGCGAAACGCAAGATTACGGCCATTGTCAATGAGCTTGGCGTAGAACATGAATTTGTTGCGTTGGACCAGAAGTTGGTCAAGGAGATGTATCGTCAGATTGCAGGGAAGTTCCTTTCGCCTTGCATGTGCTGTGCCTTTATTGGCTACGCGGTAATGATCAATTATGCTTCCAAGATTGATGCGGCGGTTATGATTCACGGTAGAAGTCCGTACCAGATGCTGCGCAATTTTAGTGAACTGGATAATGACTACTTCAAGCCTTTTATTACGGAGGGCTTAAGTGAAAATCCTCAGAATCCTGCGGAATTGTTGCAGGTGATTATTTCCAAGATTGAAGAATTTGTAGATGAAGGCCTGGCCGGTTCTATTCGCGAAAGATTTCTTAAGGATGGCTTTGAGAATGGCTTCCGTCCCTTTGTGGCTTATTTCCTTTACCACAGGTATGATAAGGATGAAATCATTGATTACCTGCAGAAGAATACTAGCTGGGTGGTGGAAAGCGAGGAGGAACATTTTGACTGCCTGATTCATCATGGCGCCTTGTACATCAAGAATATCCTGGCCCGTAGAAGCCACTTGATGCCGGAACTTTCTGTGATGATTCGTGAAGGTCAGATTTCACGGGAGCAGGCTTTGGAAATGGCAGCCTCCTCAGAGAATATTGATGAAGGCTTGGCCCGTCAGGAACTGAAAGAATTCGGAAAGTATGCAGGCTTGAATTCCCGTTGGATGCTGGCCAAGGCGAAGCTTTATGGCATGCGCTGGTGGTAACGCCGTTTTGATAACGTGGTGAGATGGTTATTTATGGTTAGGTTGTTTGTTCGAAAATATTTGTTGAATCCCGTCTATGTGATTTTGGGTTATACGCTTTTTGCCTTGACCCTTCTGTTCTACACAAATCCTTTTGCCTCCCTGGAAAGTTTTATTACGCCCAGCTTGATCATCCTATTTCCTTTGTATCTGGAGATGCGCTTTCTGGATGATTACTGCGACTATCGCAAGGATATGCTGAAGGGAAAAGCCTTTATAAGCCAACGGTTTCTAAAATGGGGCTGGCAGGCTTGTGGGGGCGCTGTAGGTGGCTTTTGCTTGGTGACGGGACGCTATGGATTTTTGTTTGTGGCGCTATTGATTCTTGCGATGTATCGCCTGCGTCAGAACTGGTTGAAGCCTATTGTAACGCCCCTGGTCTTTGCATTGGTTTTGCTGTATGAGTTTGATTTCCATATTTCCAATGTGCTGATTCTTGGATTGAGCCTTGGGGCAAGTGTTTGGCTTGGCGTTGTGAAGGGTCGCAATGAATATGCGGTTCGTGAAGGAAATAATCCTGGTTTTACTTTGGAGGAAATCGGCGGCAAGGCCTACAATCTTTACAGGCTGAATATCAAGAATACGCCCGCCTATTATCCCATTAGGGCGGAACTCTTGAATCCGCCAAAGATGGATGAGCTGCGGAAGATTGTGAATCGTTTTTGTGAACCGGGTAAACTGTATGCCGTTCGTTCCTCTGCTGTAGATGAGGATTCTGCAAGCAATAGTTTTGCTGGTGTCCACGATACTTTTTTGAACGTTGAGAAATCTCAAGTTTTAGACAAGATTTTGGCGGTGGTGGAAAGCGCCCGAAGTGGCGTGGCCTTGAATTACCGTAGGGAAAATGGTCTTGATACGGAGAACATCCAGATCGCAGTTTTGCTCCAGGAAATGGTGGATGCAGATTTTGCTGGCGTTCTGAATACAATCAATCCGGTGACCAACAATATTTCGGAAACGGTCATTAGCGTGACCAAGGGACTTGGGGACAAACTGGTGGATGGCTCTGTGGATGGAACCATGTACTATCTGGATGGAAAGAAGGTTGAGGTCAATGGCCCTGACATTCTGAACAAGAAGATTCTCCAAGGCTTGCAGGAGTTGGCTGATGAACTGCGGGTAAAGACGGACCGGTTCCAGGATTGTGAATTTGCCGTCAAGAACAATAAGGTTTATTTCTTGCAGTCTAGGGCGATTACCACCTATGACGTGGATTCCCATGGATTAACTTTACTTATTGATAATTCAAATCTCATAGAATCCTATTATGGAATGACTTCGCCTTTGACCCATTCCTTTGCCCATGAGATTTACGCCAAGGTCTATGCAGCCACAGGTGATTTGCTGAGAATCGATAAGCGGATTGTGGAAGAATGCCAGTATGCCTTGGACCACATGCTTTATTCCTACGAAGGAAAGCTTTATTACAATTTAAATTCCTGGTACCAGGTGAATTCCGTTTTGCCTTCGAAGAATTCCACCAAGTACATGGAAAGCATGATGGGCGTAAAGGCTGGTGACAAGAGCCTAAAACGTACCAAGATGGGCCTGCTTGATATGCTCAAGGTTGGCTTCGCCCTAATTACCAAGTTCCGTAAGATTGATCAGTTGTCCGATCAGTTTGTGGAGAACTTCAATGCCATTGTGAATCCTTACTACGGCAAGAATCTTGATTACCTTTCCATGGCGGAACTGGTGAAAATTTACGAGGATATTGATTCTAGGATCATCAAGGAATTTACCATCCCCATTTTGAATGATGTGGGTGTTATGATGAATTTTGGACGCCTGAAGGAAAAGGTGAAGGAATATCCCAACGCAGATGAATTGCTGGCCTTTGCGGTGAACAATGACGGAAACGTGGAAAGCGCCAAAAATGCCACGGAGTTTATTAAGATCGTCGAGTTCATCCGTGCAGATGAAAAATTGCAAAGGGAATTTGAGGAGTTGCCAGATGAGGAACTTTCCGCAAAGTATCTGAAGGATGGCTCTTCTGATGAGATTCCGATTTCTTGCATGTTGAAAAGCTATATCCACGATTATGGCCCCCGTGTCATTAACGAATTGAAACTTGAAACCGTTACCATGATTGAAGAGCCTGCTTTGGTCTTCGGGCTGATTCGTGAAGGCCTGAAGAATCCCCCGAGGGAAACATCATCGGCGACGAAGGTGGAAATTCCTCGCAAGCTGCAGAAACTTTCTGCCAAGGCCAAACACTTTATCCAGAATCGTGAGCGGCTCAGGTTGCGTCGAACCTATGTGTTTTCTGTAATTAGAAATATCTTCTTGAGCTGTGGCAAGAACCTGGAGAAGGAAGGAAAGATTGATTCCTACAGGGACGTTTTCTACTTGACGAAGAACGAGGTTTTTTATGGCGCTGCAGATTACCGTAAGCTTGTTTCGGAACGTAAGGCCCAGGAAGAAATCGACAGCAAGAAACCTTACTATAACCGAATCGCTTTCTTTGGCAACAAAGTTCTGCCCATCACTTTTGTAAGCCCCAAGGGCTTGACGGGATTACCTTCGGGAAACGGAATTGTGAAGGGGAAAGTTTGCGTTATGGAAAATAAGGATGATGCCTTTGTCCCGGGTTCCATCATTGTTACCAAGCGCACGGATCCGGGTTGGATAAGCCTTTTCCCCTTGGCCAGCGGCTTGATTGTGGAGCACGGCAGCATGCTTTCCCATAGCTTTGTGGTGGCCCGTGAAATGAAATTGCCTTGTATTGTTGGGGTGTCTGGAATTACGCAGCTCCTGAAGTCTGGAGATGTTGTTACTTTGGATGCGTCCAAGGGAGAAATCACCATTGAAAATGAATGATTACTACAAGGAAGACAATTACATCCATTACAGTAATTGTCATGAAGATTTTCTGCTTTTGAAGAAGTATGTAAAGCCGGAGACCCGTGAGGTTCTTTCGGTGGCTTCTGGTTTGGACAACTCCTTAGGCTTTCTTGTGCAAGACGGCCTGAAAGTTCATGCCTTTGATTTTAATCCGTCCCAGGTTTATTTGGGCAAGTTAAAGATTGAGGCCATTCGGAATTTTGAATGGGACGAGATGCTTCCCTTCTTGGGAATTGAGAAGGGTGATTCTCGGGAACTGTATGGCCGTATCGCCCATAAGTTGGATAAGGACACAAGGGAATATTTCGACAGTCATCTGTTCCTTATTGAAGAGGGACTGGTAAATTGTGGCCGCTTCGAACAGTACTTCCATTTGTTCCGCAAGAAGATTTTTCCCCTGACTTGCAAGGACAAGGATATTCGTGAATTCGCTTCGGCGGAGACCTTGGAAAAGCAGCGGACTATCTACAGGTCGAAAATCAATACGCTGCGTTTCAAGTTGATGTTCAAGATTTTCTTCTCCAAGACGCTGATGGGCGCCTTGGGCCGTGACAAGGCATTTTTTAAGTACAGCAAGGAGAACTTGCCGCGTATTCTCAAGACCCGCGTAGATACGGGATTTGAAAATTGCCTGAATCGGCTTAATCCTTATTACGGTTATGTGCTGACCAATGCCTACGGGGCCTTGCCCTTCTATTTGCAGAAGGAAAACTTCTATAAGATCAAGGCCAACATCGAAAATATTTCCGTGGAGCGGAAGACATTCGATGAAATGCTTTGCCAGAAATACGATTTCATGAATCTTTCGGATATCTTCGAGTATATGGATGATTCTGTGATGGAAGAATACGGCAAGCGCATCCAGGAACATTTGAACCGCAAGGGAATTGTTGCCTTCTGGAATATGATGAATGTTCGTGGCTTTTCTAGCTGGCCCCGTCTTAATGGCAGGGAAGATTGGCTGGAAGACCGTGCCTTTTTCTACAGAGACTTTTTAGTGTATGAAAAGTAATTTCCTTACAGAATTTGTAGAGAAGGCCAAGGACAATTCCAAGACTGCCTTTATATACAAGGATTGGCTGAGCTACCGGAAAATCAGTTTTTCGGAGTTCCTTTCGGACGTCTATAGAATGAACGGCTATCTGAAGGAACGACTGCATGGCGATAACGTGCTGGTCTTTTCCTATCCGTACAGCTACCTCTTTTTCGTAGGGATTTTTTCTTGCGTATTCCTGGGTAAGAATATTGTTATCGTAGATTCCTTCAGGGATAAGAAGAAGACCCGCTCCATGATGGAACAGGCCCAGGTGACGGACATCCTGACCGATGGAAGAACCCGTTTTTTGACATTCCTGTTGCCAGGGCGTACGCCTCAGATTAACCTTGTAAAATTCAATGGAAAGCAAGAGTCTGTTGCTGGCAATGTAGATATTGCAGGCCGCGTGGAGCCTCCTAAGGACAGTTCATCCATCATTACATTTACCTCGGGCACCACCGGGATGCCGAAGGCTATCAAGCGCCCTCTGGATTTTCTGGAATCCCAAATCAAGCTCATCAAGGATAATGCCGACATTCGAGAAAACGATGTGGTGTACGGCTTATTGCCCATGTACACGCTTCTTTCGGTGCTCATGAACAACACCTGCCTCGTCTCCAGGGATATGAAGGCCTGTGACCAATTCGGGGCTACTATGCTGCTGGCTCCCATCAAGAAGGTTCTGGAAATAGACAGGCCCTTGAGATCCATACAGCGGGCTTTCTTTGGCGGGGCAATCCTTTACAAAAAGGATGCGGAGGCAATTGCCGCGAAACTGCCTTCTGCTGAAATTACATACGTCTACGGCGCCTCGGAAGGGGCCGTAATCTACAAGACCCAACTTCGGGATTACTTGAAGGAACCCTTTACCTTCTGTACAAAATCCAAGGGCATTGACGTGTCCATAGTGAATCCGGATGAAAATGGGGTAGGGGAAATTCAGATTGCCGGAGAGACCGTTATTGGTGCCGCAGGAGCAGGCGGAGTGGCTGTTCATAACACTGGAGATTTTGGCAAGTTAGTTGACGGCAAGCTAATTCTTGTGGGGCGAAAAAAGTACAGCTGTAGCGCCCGAGCTTTTTATAACTACGAATACGATGAATTTTTGCGAAAGAATAATCCCCAGATGAAGGCTGGATTCAGTTTCTTTTATGAGGGACGAATCCATGTGGCGTACACCGGCGTGATTGTTTGCTCCACTTCTGGCGCAAATCGCGAGGATGGGGCCTGCAGTGATGTGGTATATCATCGCTTTGCAGAATTGCCCTATGATCTTAAGCATAAGACAAAACTGGATTACGGCAAGGTGCTTGAAAAAATCAAGCATTAAAAAAGCCCCGGCAATCTTGTCGGGACTTTTTGTTTGACAGGAACACTCGGTCCTGTTATTCCCGCAGAGATAGCGCGGGTCCTACACCAAATTTTACTTCAGGATCACCTTCTGGGTCTGCATCTGGCTGCCGCTCTTGATGATGAGCATTGCGGGGCCGTGGGCTGCAGTCTTCAGCTGGACTGTGTTGCTACCCTTGCGAGTGGTGAAGCTTTCGCTTGCAATAACCTGACCGAGACCGTTCACCAACTTTGCAGAGGCGGAAGTTGCTTCGGTTGCGGAGAAGGTTGCGTTCACAAAGCCCTGCTGCACGTTCACGAACATCTTGCTTGTAGATGCAACGACCGGCTTGATGGCATTGGTTATTGCCGGGGCGGTAGAGGTGACTCGGGTTGCGCTTGCGATACCTTCGGTTTCGCCACCAAACTTCTTGTCGAAGTCTGCAAGAACAACGGCGGAACCGTCGGCCTTGATCAAGCGGATGTTGTCGAAGTCAATCTTACCCTTGAGCTGGGTTCCGTAGAGGTTGAAACCGAATGCGTTGACTGCAGCCTTGTTTTCGATGTCGAGACCGTCAGCATCCAATGTTACAGTGTAAGTTGCCCAGCCAGCATCGAGATCGCTTGCGGCAAAGTTGTAATCACTCCATGCCCAATCATCGCCGCTCATGGCGAACAGGCTCAAAGTCATCCAGGTGACGTCCTTGTCAGCAGACGGACCGGTTGCTTCTACATCGATCTTTGCCTGGAAGGAAATTGCAGTGTAGTTGGACCAGTTCTTGCTGGTGACATTGAAACGGAGTGTTCCCACTTCACTGGAGTCGCTGGTGACGGTGTTGTAGGTAACTTCGAGCATCTTGTTGCTTTCATCGAGGCTTGCATTTACGAGAGCGTCGATGGAGTTTCCTTCGATAGCGGTCATGCCGTATGCGGCACGCATGGCGTTCAGGGTTTCGTAGTCGGTAATGTCGCCGACGTTACCGCCGAACTTCTTGGTCTGGCGACGGACAATGGTAAAATTGCCGTTGCCTTCGTCACCGGTGTCCCAAACGCAGGGGATGAGTCCGTTTGCCTTTGCGACCTTTGCCACTTCGCCGTACCAGGCGGCACGACCTTCAAGGTGGAGCTTCAGGTTTTCACCGGTAAGTGCGTCGAGACGCTTGACTGCACCCATTTCGCCGATCACAACAGGAATGCCCTTGTCGCAGAACATGGTCTTCAGTTCACCGAAGGCCTTGGCGATCTGCTTGGGGGTGCCCAGAGCCTGGTCGTCGATAGACTTGGAATAAACGTTCCAGCCCATGTTATGAGTCTTGTCGGTGGAGCTGGGCATGTCGAAGTAGTAATAGAACTGAGTACCCCAGTCTTCATCAGCAGTCATCAAGGAGTACTGATAGGGGTAGTAGTGGACTTCCGCCATGATGTAGCCGGCGCCTGCGGGGTCGGTGGGCATGTTACTGCTCAGGAGCGGTGCGTTGTCAATTTCGGTACGAGGGGCTTGGACCACGATGGTACGGGTGGCGTTGTTGCCTCCGGTTGCACGTACGCCCTTGATGCAAGCTTCGTGGAAAGACTTGAGAACCTGCATACGTGCTTCGTCAAATGGCCATTGGCCACTTGCGAGCCACGGGTCGTTTACGCCAGGCTCGTTGGCGGATGCAAAAATCAAATGTTCGTCGTAGGCGGCGAACTTGGTTGCAATCTGCTTCCAGTAGCTTTCCTGCTTGGCGGCTACGGTTACTGCAGAACTGTTTACTTCGCCAGTCTTGTCATAACCCATGCCGTCAAAGACGTGGTCTTCCAGCCAACCGTTATCCCAGTGGCTGTTCAGCATGGCATACATGCCTTCGCCAACGACGAGGTCGACGACGGTCTTTACGGAGTCCAGCCAGCCTGCGTTGATGGTGCCGTTGGATGCGTGGGAGTCCCAGGCGCAAGGGATACGGACGGTGTTGAAACCGGCTGCCTTGATGGCCTTTACATATTCAGCTGTGGGGAAATCGTTGCCCCATGCGGTGGGGTTCCCCGGCACTTCCATGGTGTTACCGATGTTGTAGCCGAGACCCATATCAGCAACCAAGTCGGTTGCCTTAGGAAGGGCGAATGCGCTGGTGGCGGCGAGGCCGAATGCGCAGGTGAGGCCGAAGAGGTGTTTAAAGTTCATTGGGGGCTCCTTTCTAATTAATACCCTAATCCGTAGTTTAACATTCTAAAAGTAAACTGAAAATCTCGCCTTGTACTTAAATATTTGAATGGACGGCGAAAATGTGATGAATATTTCACAACACCCATAAATAGTGAAATTTTGCTAAAAACGTCGTTTTTTATTCAAGTGTTGAAAAAATCACAATAAAAATTACAATAAAAATCATAATAAAAAGGACCCTGTAGGGGCCCTTTTCGTGGTTCCAAAATGGAATAGAACGAAGTTTTACTTGATGCTTACTCGGAGGGTCTTAAGACCGCTCTTGGCAATGTATGTTCCCTGACGAAGACCTGCGAGGCTCATGGTTGCCTGGGAGGAAATGGCGCGGACTTCGCGAATCATGTTGCCATTCATGTCGAACAACTGGATGGTTGCACGGTCGCCCTGGGCCATAAGCATGTTGCCCTGACGAGAAAGGCTAGCCTTGGCTGCAGTGGAAGCATTTGCAATAGCCCACGGATCAGGAGTCGTCGGCATGCAGTATTCTGTTATGCCCATGGCGCACAAAGATTCCGGCGAGTAGCCGCATTCCGGTATCAGTGCGTCGCAAGTGGGGGCGTCGACGCTGCTGGAACTTGTCGGCAGCGGATCGTTGCTGGAACTGGACTGGGGCTGCCACGGGTTCACGGAGCTGCTAGACTGAATCGGTTTTGCGCTGGAACTGGATTGAACCGGCTGCTGCACGCTGGAAGAGCTTGCCACGGAGCTGCTGGAGTTCTGAATGGGAGTACTGCCCGGAATCAATCTATCCGTGTGGGTAACGCCCTTGTTTACGTAGGTGCCAAGACCATACACACCGCGCATGGCGTTGATGATTTCCGGTTCCACCACCTTGCCCATGGGGCCGCCGAACTTGTTGGTCTGACGACGGATGTAGGCCATGTTGTCGTAGCTGGCGCCTTCGTTACCCATGTCCCAGACGATGGGAGTAAGGCCGTAGTTCTTTGCTGCGGTTACAACGTCCTTGTGCCACTGGATGCGGCCCTTGCGGTGCAGTTCCAGGTCGGAACCGGAGAGTTCCGGAGAACGGTACAGGGAGCCGAATTCTCCGATAATGACGGGGTAGCCCTTGTCAACATAGTTGGACTTCATCTTGGCGAACTGGGCGTTGGGGAAACCGATGCCAGCTTGGTCCTTGTCGATGGAGTTGGCCCAGCAGTTGTAACCAGCATTGTGCTTCGGATCGCTAGCCTTCTGGTAGTCGCCGTAATAGTACTGCACCTGAATGTCGCCGTTGGGGCATCCCCAGTTCTGGGAACTGGTCATGAGCACATACTGGTAAGGACCGTAGAAATGCACTTCGAACATAAGACGTCCAGAAACATTATCTTTCGGGAAGATGCTTGTGGGGGCAAACTCCACGGACTTGTCGATGTCGGTCTGCAGCCCCTGAATAATCAAGGTGCGGGTGGCGTTGTTGCCGCCGGTGGCGCGGACTGCGTCAATAAAGGTCTGGTAATAGCCCATGAGGACCTGGGCGTGCTGGCTTGTCCAGGAGAGACCCTGCTGGCCTTCGCCCGGTTCGTTGGCGCCTGCAAAAAGAAGATGCTCGTCGTAGTTCTTGAACTTGTTGGCGATCTAGGTCCAGTAGTTCTTCATCTTGGTATCGACGGTGTTGTCCTTGTAGGTTGCCATCTTGGTCTGGAACCAACCACCTTCACCTTCGTGATGGATGTTAAGCACCACGTACAGTTCGTTACGCAGGGCGTAATCCACCACGGTCTTCACGGAGTCAAGCCATGTTTCGGTGATGGCGCCATTGTGGGTATGGGAATCCCAAGCGCAGGGAATACGGACAGTGTTGAAACCTGCTGCCTTGATGGAGTCCAGCAAGGCCTGGGTGGGATAGGGATTGCCCCATCCGGTAGGATTGTTGGGAACTTCCATGGAGTTTCCGATATTGTAACCCATGCCCATGTTCTTCTGAACCTGAGCGGCTGTCGGTAATTCTGCAAATGCTGCAGTTGCCATGGCACCTGCGAACATTAACCCAAACATCATCTTTTTCATAGCGATCCTTTACGGGAAGATCCAAAACACCGGCTATAATATATACCGAAAGAAAACGACAGTCGAAAATAATTGCCGCGGCGGAGAAAAGCAGTTGTGTTTTTTTCAACGAACGTAATCAGCACGTTACCAAACCGCGAAAAATCAAAAAAACCGGCAATTGCTTGCCGGCTTCTTGGTTGGTGGGAGGTTATTTCAAATTTGTGCGAAGAGTGTTGTTGCCGCTCTTGGCGATGTAGCTGCCCGCTCGAATTCCGGCCAAATCCATGGTGGCGGAACCGGAGAGGCTGCGAACTTCGCGGATCAGGTTGCCGTTCAAGTCAAACAACTGGATGGAAGCGCGGGTTCCTTGAGCGACCAGCATATTGCCCTGACGGATGAGGCTTTGCTGCCCTTGCTTTTTCGCGATCGCTTTGATGGCGGTCGTAGTAGCCTTGACACTTTCGGTTGCTACCAAGGACTTTGTGGTGATGCCTCCGCCAACGTTCTTGGCTCCGACTAGGTTAAAGTCCAAAGTGTCTGCGGTACCGTCGGTGTTCTTGAAGATAATCCAATCCACATAGATGTTGCCGGTGTAACCCAATGTGTACATCTGCAGTCCCATGAATACAATGTTTGTGGGATTACCTGGAACCATCAGGTTATTGCCGCTTTCTCCTGTGGTTGCGACCTTGACCTCGTAGGTGTTCCAGGTGCCCAGCTCGACTTCGCCGAGGCCTGCTTCCTGCCAGTTCCAGTCGGTTCCGTCCATGGTAACCAGGTTGGGGGCAATAAAACCGTAGTCGTCACCTACCTTGGAAATGTTTCCGTCAAAGAATGCCCGAATGGAAACGCTGGAAATTTTACTCCAGTCCTTGGGAACGCTGGAAAATTCGATTTGACCGTAGGAACTGTCTGCAATGGTAAATTCAGCCTTGATAGACTTGTCCGTATCGGTGTCGACCGTCGGATTGCTGCTTCCGTCAAGGTTAGGCATGCCGTAGACGTTTCGCATGGCGTTCATGACTTCCGGATCAAAGACGGAGCCATCGGGGGCCGATTGACGGCGGATGATGGTCATGTGGTTTTCGCCCTCGTGACCGGTATCCCAGGCGATGGGGACCACCTTGTTGTCGAAGGCAGCCTGGGCTACGGCCTTGTACCAGCCGATACGGCCTTTGCGGTGGCGCTTGTAATCGTCGCCTTTCAGAATGCCCAGTCGGTCGTTGGCGCCGAATTCACCGATGATGACCGGAATGCCCTTGTCCACATAGTTGGTCTTCATTTTCTTGAAAGCCACCTGCATGTCGTTTGCGCTACAGGGGGTGCCCATGGCGTTTCCCCACGGATTGTAGCCGCAGTTGTGGACGATGTCTGCGCCGGTGGCGTAGTTTTCCTCGCCCCAGTAGTATTGCGGTTCCACAATGGCGCCCCAGTCGACAGGCTCGCCTACGATGGTGTAGGGGGACGGGTCGTAGTAGTGGACTTCGAACATCATGCGGTTTGCGATAACATCGTTAGGCATCATGCTTGCGGGGTAGGCTTCCACGGAGCGGTCGATGCTGGTGGAGGGGCCCTGGATAATCAAGGTTCGGCTTACGTTGTTGCCGCCGGTGGCGCGCACGGCGTCTACGAATGTCTGGTGGTAACCTTGAAGAATTTTGGACTCGTTCTTGTAGTTTTCGTCAGTAGTGGCGGGCTCGTTGGCGCTTGCGAAAAGAAGCTTTTCGTCGTAGTCCTTGAAACGTTTTGCAATCTGGGTCCAGTAGGCTTTCTGCTTGGCGTTGACTTCGGTCTTCTTGTCGTCTTTCAGATTTTCTTCCAGCCAGCCGCCGTCCCAGTGGATGTTCAGAATTGTGTAGAGACCTGCCTTAACGCTGTAGTCCACTACGGTCTGGACAGAGTCCATCCAGCTTTCGTTAATGACGCTGTTTGTGGCGTGGGAGTCCCAGGCGCAGGGAATGCGGATGGTGTTAAAGCCAGCGGCCTTAACGCCCTTGATATAAGCCTCTGTTGGGAACTTGTTTCCCCAGAGGGTGGGATTCCCGGGGACTTCCATTGTGTTCCCGATATTGATTCCCAAACCCATTTTTTCAAAAATTTGCTGGGCGGTAGGCAGGTCTGCTGCGAAGGCAGAAGACATGGTTGCTGCGGAAAGGGCAGCTAAAAATTTGGACGTTTTGGTCCAGTGCTTAAATGAATACATCACAACTCCCGTTTTTAACACCGGCCATAATATAAGTTTTGAAAGGTGAGCCTTGATAATAAAATTTTGTAAAAAACATTGACAAAAAATCAATAAAAAACTCAAAACTATGATAAGTGTATTGTTACTCGGCACGAAAAAAGCCCCATCGGGATAGACGGAGCCATGTCGTTGTTGCACAAAATGGTTCTTGAATTTGACTTCGCGAAGTTTAGTGAGCCATCTGGCTGCCAATAATCACGATGGCATTGCAGACCACCAGCAATCCGATGATCAAAAGGATGGCGGTCTTGGTGGACATTTTCTTCTTGGGTTCGTTTGCCATATTTTTCCTCTTTTGGGGTGGGCGCTTGTGCTCAGTTTAATGGGTTAATGTGCAATAAGCCAGTTTTCGCCGAAACCGACGCTGGCCACTAAAGGTACCTGGAGCTGCATGGCGTTTTCCATTTCGGATTTTACCATGGCGCTCAGTTCCTCGACGCGGTCCTTGGGGCATTCAAATACAAGTTCGTCGTGAACCTGCAGCATCATGCGGAGGGGGAGCTGTTCGTCGTTGATGCGTTTCTGGATGCGGATCATGGCGATCTTGATGAGGTCGGCGGCACTGCCCTGCACGGGGGTGTTCACTGCCATACGTTCTGCCATCTGGGATTCCATACGGTCGGAACTGTCGATGCCTGCGATGTAGCGGCGGCGGCCTGTAAGGGTTTCTACGTAACCGTCGCGGTGGGCTGTTGCCTTGGTGCTTTCGATAAAGTCTTGAACGCCCTGGTACATGTCGAAGTAGCCGGTAATAAAGTCCTTGGCCTGGCCCATGGGAATTTTCAGGTCGCGGCTGAGGCGGAAGGCGGTCATGCCGTAGAGCACGCCGAAGTTCACCACCTTGGCGTCGCGGCGCATGTCGCTGGTGACTTCGCTTAGGGGGACCCCGTAGATGGCTGCTGCGGTGCGGGCATGAATGTCGATGTCGTTCTTGTAGGAATCGATGAGGGCCTGGTCGCCACTCAAGTGTGCCAGCATGCGCAATTCAATCTGGGAGTAGTCCACAGCGAGAATGACGTTGTCCGGATTCTGCGGGACGAATGCGGCGCGGATCTTTTTGCCCAAATCGCTACGAACAGGAATGTTCTGCAGGTTGGGATCGCGACTGCTCAAGCGGCCCGTTGCTGTACCCCACTGGATAAAGCTGGTGTGAATGCGCTTGGTCTCGGGATTCACCAGGGTAGGCAAAACGCTCACGTAAGTGCTCTGCATCTTTTTCAGTTCGCGGTATTCGATGATGGAGAAAACGATGGGGTGGGCGGTCTTGAAGCTCAGTTCTTCAAGGACTGCGGCGTCGGTGCTGCGTTTCTTGATTTCGGGCAGGCCCAGGGTATCGAACAGGACTTCGCCCAACTGCTTGGGGCTTCCGATATTGAATTCGCAACCGGCCATGTCGCAGATTTCTTTTTCAAGATTTATGATGCGACGTTCCAGTTCCTGCTCCAGACGCTTCAGCGTGTGAACATCCACGGCGATACCCTCGGATTCCATCTGGCAAAGAACCTTGAGCAGGGGCATTTCCTGGCCGAAGAAATACTTTTCGTAGTCCAGCTTCTGGAGTTCCTTTTGCAGGGGAGCCCAAAGGCGCAATGTGTAGACGGCGTCTTCGGCACCGTATTCGGTGGCGTCCTTGACGGGGACTCGGTTGAAGGTAATCTGGCTCTTGCCGCGGCCAATGAGATTCTCGATGGGGATCATTTCGTGCTGCAGTTTCTGCATCACCATGTTGTCTAGGCCAAGGCCTGTGGCGCCCGGAGAAAGCATCCAGGCGGCGATCAGGGTGTCTACGATATTTGCCTTGTTCACCTGTTCCTGAGTGAGGCCGAAGGCACGCATGATTACGTGAAGATCAAACTTTGCGTTGTGGAAAATCAAGGCATGACGCTGGTTAGGAACATCTCCTTGTTCAGAGGCTGTGCAGGAGTTTTCCCAGAATTCCAGGAACCACTGTTTGACTGCATTCAAATCGAAGTTGCCAAACTTTCCTGCAGGCAGCGGGAAGCCGATTTCATCCGTATGGTTCAGAGGAATGTAGTAGCCCTTAGCTTCGTCGGCGGAAAGGCACAGACCCACGATGTTGCATTGCATGGGGTCAAGTCCGTCAGTTTCCGTATCAACGCCAATCAAGTTGGATGCCGCAAATTCTGCCTTCATCTGTTCGAAGACTTCGTTGGAATCTACGCAAATGTAGGTGGGGGGAACATCTTTCGGCAGGTCAAAGTCTGCGCGGACAACTTCTGCGGCAGCTCCGTCTACGGCGCTTGCGGAATCGGAACCCTCGCCCTTCACAAATCCAGTCTTGCTAGGAATGTTTTCCAGCAAACGCAACAGGCTGTTGATCTCGTGTTCCTTGAACATTTCAGCCAAGGTGTCTACGTGGATGCCATTATATTCCAAGGCGTCCAGGTTTCCACTGAAAGCTCGCTTGGTCTGCAAGGTTACAAGTTCGCGGCTCAGGAATGCCTGTTCCTTGTTGTTTGCCAAATTGTCGTGAAGGCCTTTCTTCTTGATATTGTCGATGTTGGCATAGATGTTATCCATGTCGCCGTATTCTTCAAGAAGGGTAATGGCGGTCTTAGGACCCACCTTAGGTACGCCAGGTACGTTATCGCTAGCGTCTCCCATGAGGGCTAGGTAGTCGCGGATTTTTTCCGGAGGCAGACCGTACTTTTCAAGAACCTGTTCCGGGCCGAAGTCAATTCCGTCGGCGCCTTTTTCCAGATGGAACAAGTGAATCTTGTCGTTCACGATCTGGCTCATGTCCTTGTCTTTACTGATGATCAAGATGCGGTCAAATCCTGCCTCTGCGGCAGCTACGGCGGTACTTGCCATTACGTCGTCGGCTTCGTAGCCGGGCTCAGACAAAAGGGGAATTCCGCTGGCGGCAAGGCTTTCGCCAAGCAACGGCATCTGGGCTGCCATTTCTTCGGGCATGGGGCCGCGATTGGCCTTGTAGTCGGGGTAAAGTTCGTGGCGGAAAGTCTTGGTATGTGCTACGTCTCGGGCGATGGCGAAATGGGTAGGCTTGTGCTTTGCCAAAATGCGGAGTACCGCACCCCAGTAGCCGTGCATCATGGAAACATCTTCGTCCTTGCTGTTTTTCAGCGGGTTCTGGCTGTAAGCGTAGAACATACGGAAGGCGAGAGCGTAAGAGTCGAGAAGTAGTAAAGTCTTTTCTGCCATGTTTTGAATGTAGAAAAATTGAAATGACAAATTTTGGGGGTGTTCAAAGGACTAGACACTCAAAATGAATAGAATGGTCCTTTGAATTTTCAAATAATTCTTTTATGAGCTCTACATTTGTTCTTGGAGCCATGAGATTTGATTTTTGCAGAGGACTAAAAAACGATTTTTTTGTAGATAGTCCTCTTTTTCCTAGGAATTGAACTACCCAAAACAGATTTTGTTACGTACAAACTAAATTTCAAAGGACCAAATCTTGAAAATTGGAAAGTTAGTCCTTGGGGCACCTGAAAAACGAAGGACTAAATCCTCTTTTTGCGGGACTTAGTCCTTTTATTTTGCAAAACGGAAAGTTTGGCCCTACTCGAAGGCAAGATGCAAATGATTTACAATGTCGGAGGGAAGCATGGAATAGGCGCCTAGTTCCTTACGGGTCAGGCGGCCTGCCTTTTGATGAAGCAGTGCTCCAAGAACAGCGGCGTCGCCGGTAGTAAGTCCCTGAGCCAGGAGAGCAACGATAATGCCAGTAAGAACGTCACCGCTTCCGCCCTTTGCCATTCCGGAATTGCGAGCGGGAATGACGAAAACCTTTCCATCGGGCAAGGCCACGTAAGTGGGAGAGCCCTTCAGCAAAATCACCATATTGAACTGCTTGGCGAAATTGCGCAGGTATTCCGGGTAGAAATTCTCGTTGCTGGGGAGTGGCCCGAAGTTTCTTTCCCATTCACGCTTGTGAGGTGTAATAATGGCGTTGCTAGGACCGCCCTGGATGCAGAAAAATGCAGAGCCGCAGGCGTTAATAGCGTCCGCATCGATAACCACAGGGGTGCTTAATCCGGTAAGGAAAATGCGGATGGCATCTTGCGTCTCGGGAGCTGTTCCTAGGCCAGGGCCAATGGCGATGGCCTTTTGATGGGAAGCCCGTTCTTGCAAGTGTGTGATTTGGGATGCAGAGAAAATTTCGCAATCCTTGTCGCCCAGGCCGCAGAATACTGGTTCGGACAGCTTTGCTTGCAAAATGGGCAAGATGGCCTTGGGCGTTGCAAGCGTAACCAGGCCTGCGCCGCTACGAAGGGCTGCTTCGGTACAGAGGGCTGCGGCTCCCGTCATGTTGCCAGAGCCTGCTATAATCATTGCTGTTCCCTGGGAGCGTTTGTCTCCGGATTCGTCACGAAGGGGGAGCAGGTCGGGAATAAAGCTTTCGTCGGCCAGATAGAAATTTTCGTCGAACTTCTGTATCAGTTCCAGCGGGTAATGAAGTTGGGCGACTTTAACCTTGCCGAAAACTTGGGTGCCTTCGCTAGTGAATGCATCCAGACGGGGGAGGCCGAAAAGCATGGTTTCGGTTGCCTTGATGCACACGACTCCGCGATGATGCTCCAGCGAATCAAAACCTGTGGGCGCGTCCGCAGCCAACACGGGAATGTTCCAGCTATTGATTGCTTCTACCACTTGGGCGAATACGGGGCGCAATTCGCCGGAAGCTCCGTTGCCCAGCATGCAATCTACCACCAAGGTGAAGTTTGGCGCCTTGGGCAGATTGCCGCTTGTATAAATCAACTTTCCGCGGTTTGCGCAGAAATCGTCGTAAGCCATCTTGGCTTCGTTCTTGAAAGTCTCGGGCTTTGCCAGGGAATAAACTGTGCTAGGAATTCCCGCTTCAATGAGCAAGGTTGCCAGGACCAATCCGTCGCCACCGTTATTGCCTCCGCCAACGAAAACTGCCACATGGGTTTTGGCTGCGTTTTCCTTACCACCCAGAACTTCGTAGACTCTGTTGAACAGGGCTTCGCCAGCTTCCTTCATTAGAACATAGCCAGCTTCGATCGCGGTCATGGTTCCGGAATCAGGGCTGTCGCCCGATGTGCCAAAACCGTTGTTCTTGGTGTTGAACAACTTAGATTCGTTATCCAGGGACCGCATGGCTGCGGCGGAAATGATTGGCGTGCAACCGCGAAAAACCATTACATGAACCAGTAGCTGATGCCGACCTTGAACTTCATCATCTTTGCGCCATGCATGTTGATGAAGGTGAATGCGTCGCCAGATTCAATATCGTCGTCAACACCCAAAGCCTTGGTTTCAGGGAACAGCTCCATAAAGCCAATGTAGAATCGAGCGTCGATGCAGAGACCGCCAATGATGTTATAGCCCAGACCGGCAGCAATACCAAAATTGAAGAAACCTTGTTCAGTGGATTCGGAATAGCCCAACTTGTTGATGATGGTGTTCAGGTTGCTGATGATTCCGGTGCCGTCAACAAGAGGCGGTATTTCGGAACTGTTCTGCAGGTTCAAAATAATCTGCGGACCTGCGGTAATGTAGAGCTTGTTAAGGAATGCCAATTCGGCACGGAACATTAAGGGAATTTCCAAATCCCAGGCGGAATAGGTTCGTTCCTTCTTGAGTACGTTATGGCTTGTGCTGATGTAGGAAAAATTTACTTCAGGTGCGAAGTGGAGGCCCTTGGCCAAGTTTATACGGAAAATGGCGCCAGCTTCAAAACCGAAACCAGAGGGGGCCTTGTCCATATCGTCAACTTCTTCCTCAAAGCCGTACATCATGCCGTAATCGAAGGCTCCCTTGACACCGAAGCCGAAACGGGAATCGTCCTTGGCGAATGAGATGGAGGATGCCAGCAGAATGCTAGCGACAATGGCAAAGATCTTCTTCATTCTTACTCCAATGAGGGCCGAAATGAGGCTCCTCCCTTTTTAGTCTAAGATAGCATATAGAAGGTTTGGGCTTGGCCAGAACCCCTATAAAATGAGGGAAAAAGGGTGGAATTGGCAATTTTTCACAAGAAAATTAGTCTAAACTAAAATTTTTAACCTTTTCTAACAATTTAGTCTTGAGTAATTAGCCTGGGCTTACTAAATTTAACTCTGACTAACAAAAAAGAGGTAACAATGGAAAACGAACACGTAAAGCTCAGCCAGAGTCTAGAAGACTATCTAGAAATGGTGCACATGCTGCGCCTGGCTCATGGCATCGCACGCGTAAAAGACATCGCCGCCGCCCTGCAGGTTAAAATGCCTTCTGTGGCAAAGGCCATCCTGGAACTGAAAAAGCTTGGCTTGGTCACCCAGGAACCTTATAGCGGTATTGAATTGACGGATGCAGGTCGCAAGGCTGCTGCCGATGTGCTGAACCGTCACATTCTCTTAAAAGGTTTTTTAATTCGTCTCGGCGTTTCCGAAGCCATTGCGGACAAGGACGCCTGCTGTATGGAGCATATCCTGTCGGCGGAGACGCTGTCAAAAATTGAAGACTTCATGAGGCCTTCAGAAACTGTGATCACGACTGTCAAGAAGTTGAAGGTCGCAAAGGGTAAGAAAAATGAGCTGTAAATGCGGCTGCGGTTCTCCTAAGACCACTAAGAAGTGGAGTGCGGAACCGAAATTCTCTGAACTTAAGAAAGGCGACAAGGTGGAAATTGTTGGCTACAACGAAGGCGATGCCCGTTATAAGTCCAAGCTCCTTTCCATGGGCCTTGTCCGCGGCGTCACTTTGGAAGTGATGCAGATTGCTCCTCTGGGTGATCCCATTGAAGTGAGTGTCTTGAACTACCGCCTTTCCCTTCGTAGGGAAGAAGGCAATGTGTTGAACCTGAAGAGAATCTAATACCCGCTCCGCGGGATTCTAAAGAAAAGAGAATATCATGTCACCGAAACCGTTTACAATCGCTATTGCAGGTAACCCGAACTGCGGTAAGACCGCACTTTTCAATGCCTTGACTGGCTCGCGCCAAAGCGTAGGCAACTGGCCTGGCGTCACTGTGGAAAAGAAGGAAGGCTTCTTCGACCTGGGCGCTCGCCACATCCGTGTGGTGGACCTTCCGGGTACTTACGCTATTTTCGCAAACTCCGAGGACGAACGCGCCGCTGTTGATTTCCTCCTTACCCGCGAAGCCGATCTGATTGTAAACATCGTCGATGCCACGAACATTGAACGTAACATGTTCCTGACCTCTCAGCTGGTGGATATGCAGCAGCCTATGGTCATCGCCGTGAACATGATGGATATCGCTGAACAGCGCGGTCTCCATATTGATCTTGAAGCACTCTCCAAGCGTTTCGGGGTTCCCGCCATTCCTCTTTCTGCGGTGAACGAAAAGAGCATTACCAATTTCATTAGCCAGATGGCCCATGTTATCTCTAGCCCAATTGCCATCCCTGCCGGCCTCACCTACGGTGACAAGGTAGAGAGCGTGGTGAAGGAATTGGAATCTCAGGTCGCTCCTGTGGCAAAGTTGCTTGACGCAGAACCCCGTTGGGTTTCCTTGATGTACCTGGGTAACAGTAACAGCTATGCAGACAAGTTTGCTGCTGCTGGCGTTACCTTGAACAGGGATGAAGTTACTGCAAAGCTTGGCGAAGAATCTGAATTCGTCATGGCCGATGCCCGCTACAGCATGGCCCACGAAATCGCCGGTACGGTAATCGTTGGTGATCGCGCCAAGAAAACGCATTCTGATAAGTTGGATGCAATCCTTTTGAATCGTTGGCTTTCTCTTCCCATCTTCCTTTTGGTGATGTACCTGGTGTTCTGGGTGGCAGTGACCATCGGTAGCGCCTTTATTGATTTCTTCGACATTATTTTCGGAGCAATCTTTGTGGACGGCCTGGGCTATTTGCTCAGCGATGTGATTGGTGCGCCCGCCTGGGTTTCTGCAGTTCTTGCCAATGGTGTTGGCGCCGGTATCCAGACCGTGTCTACCTTTATTCCGGTGATCTTCTTCATGTTCCTTTGCCTTACCTTCCTGGAAGACTCTGGCTACATGGCTCGTGCCGCCTTCGTGGCGGATCGCTTTATGCGATTCCTGGGACTCCCCGGTCGTGCATTTGTCCCCATGATGGTGGGCTTTGGCTGTGGCGTTCCCGGCATTATGGGTTCCCGCGTTCTTGAAAGTAAGCGTGAGCGTTTCCTCACCATATTCCTTGTGCCTTTCATGAGCTGTGGCGCCCGCTTGCCGGTGTACGCTCTGTTCGCTGCAGCCTTCTTCGGAAAGCAGGCTGGAACCATCGTGTTCCTGCTCTACCTGGTGGGTATTGTGTTCGCCATCATTTATGGTCTGTTCCTGAAGAAGTCCTTGTTCATGGGTCAGTCCAGCAACTTCGTGATGGAACTTCCTAACTATCATTTGCCGAAGATCAAGTCTTTGCTGATTCACTCCTGGCTCAAGCTGAAGGACTACGTGCTTCGCGCCGGTAAGGTAATTACCATTGCTGTTGCAATCCTCGGTTTCCTCAATGCCTTTGGCTATGTGGATGGTAAGTTTACCGCTGGTAACGCAGATTCCGAAAACAGTTTGCTTTCTTCCGTGGGTAAGACCATTACGCCGGTGTTTGAACCCTTTGGTGTCGAAGAAGATAACTGGCCGGCCTCCGTTTCCCTCTTTACTGGATTGTTGGCTAAGGAAGCCGTTATCGGTACCATGAACTCCCTCTACGCCATGGCCCCGAAGTCCGGTCAGGATGCTGAGCCCGCTGAAGCTGCGGAAGAACCGAAGGCCGCTGCAGAATCTGTCGCAGTCACCGAAGCCCCCGCTGAAGAAGAAAAGCCTCTTATCGCCGGTGTCGATGAATGTCCCGTCGAAGAAGAGGAAGAAGGTAGTGCCCCAGATATTAAAGGCGCCTTCGTAGAAGCCTTCCAGTCCATCCCTGCAAACCTCAGCGAAGTCTTTGGCTCCCTCACCGACATCTTGGGTACCTCTGGGGAATTGGAAGGACAGGCTGCTGCTGAACTTAAGAAGGAAACTTTGGACAAGATTCTTGAATCTAAGACTCTCACTTGCGAAGAATTTGCCGCCATTGAAACCTTTGGCGAAGAAGATGAGGACGAAAAGACTCGCGAAGCTGTATTTGCAAAGCTTGCCGCTGCCGGTATCGAATTGGATGAAGATGCCATGGGTGCTCTTGAAGAAGGCGACCTGAGCGAAACCGCCGACATCTATGCAAACCTCCGTTCCTACTTCCATAACGGCGGTCACGACGGATTCAACTGGCAGGTATTCGCCTTCCTGGTCTTCATCCTGCTCTATGTGCCTTGTCTTGCAGCCATGGGTGTTGTGGTCCGTGAAATCGGCCTGGGTCTTGGAATCCTCATGGCAACCGTTCAGACGATCCTTGCCTGGGCAATTGCAGTGCTGCTTTACCAGATTCCTGTTGGTGGACAGACCCACTGGATCGTAACCGCAGTCATTGTTCTAATCGGTACTGGAATCTTCCTGAAGCTCTTCGGTATCAAGGCAAACAAGCAAAAGCGTTTCGAAGACTAGCGAAAAAGAATCGTGAATCGCTATTAAGTCAAAAACGTAAATCGGGGCCGTTGGAACGTGTCTCCTCCAACGGCCCTAATTTACAAACTTTAAGTTAGATAAATCTAACAAAGTAAGTTTAAACTAAAAACAAAACGGCGCATCATTCAAAAACGCTATTACTAAAGTTGTAAAATAGGAGTAATAATGAAATCTCGTTTAGCATTTGGCCTTATGGCAGTTTCTCTTGCCGCAGTTTCCGCTCACGCCGAAGAGGCTGCTGCAGAGTCCAAGGGTCCCGAAGTCTCTTTCTCTGGTGAAGTGGAATTTGACGCTTACACTGGCGACCTTATCAACGACGACAAGGTAACCCATAGCTACGCCTCCACCTTTGATCTGAATTTTGCGGTAAAGTTCAATGATCAGTGGTCTGCGGAAGTCCAGTTGGAAGCCGATGGCGAAACAACAGACCCTGCGGCGATCTATAACGGTGCTTTCGTTCAGTATACCAAGAGCGAAAACTTTGTGATTAAGGCTGGTGACCTGACTTTCTCCGAAGGCGCTTTCCAGAACTACTATGAATATGATGACCCGGCAGATAATGCCGCCGGTATGGCAGAACACGACATCCGAGGAGTTGAAGTTGACTATAATGGCTTTGTTTTTGGCCTCGGTTTTGGTCGCGGCGACAACGACAATCAGGTCTGCGTTATTGAAGATGGTGAAGAATCGTGCGTAGGTGTTGCCTATGATGCTCACGTGGCCTATGAACTGGGCTTGGGTGAACACACTTTACGCCCCTATGTGGATTACAAGTCCTACCAGGAACCGAAGCACAATGAACTTCACGCTGGTATTGATGCAAATCTGAAGTTCGGCATGCTTGGTCTCCACGCTGTTTACGGTCTGCATATGGATAACCTTGGCGAAGACGAACCGGGTGCAACTCATGCCTTTTTGGTGGAACCCTCTCTGGAAATCGGCGGTGTCAATGTGAAGGGTTCTGTGTTCTACGCATACTTTGACGAAGATGCGCCCATTGATCATGGCGATGAAATTCCTGAATACTTCTTTGCCTATGCAGAACCTAGCTTCAGCCTTCTTGAATCTTTGACCTTGGGTATTCCTGTGGAATTCCACTCCAATACTACGGATGTAAACGAAGACAAGTCCACCTTTAACTTGGGTGCACGCGCCTACTTTACTCCGGTGGAAGGCTTGGAAATTACTGGTTTTGCCATGGTTAATGTTGGTATCGGTGATGATTCCGATAACGAAAACGTAGGCCTGAGCTTTGGCTTGGAAACGGTCTTCAACTTCTAAAAAAGTTAGAACTAAAAAGTTCGAAAAGTTGCCATAAAACCTCCGCCAGCGAGTTAGTTACCTCATAGTAGCTGGTGGGTTTCCCGCCCAGGGAAAAACCGCAAGTCGAGCCTTGCGGCTAGGAAAGTACGAAGGAACGTAAGTGAATGAGTACTTTTCAGCGGGGAGACTGAGGGGCGATGGCCCCTCACGTCTTTATCCGTGTCCCGAGGGCAGGATATCTTTTATATATTGACAGTAATGAAATTTGTTTCCTTACTGGTTCTTTTTTTCTTTGCATCAATGACGTGTGCCCATCCCCATGTGTTTGCGGATGTGACTGTCCAGGCTGTATTTGATGAAACGGGCTTGATTGGTATTCAGAACCATTGGGAATACGACGAGTTTTACGGGACGTCCATGTTTGCTGCTGCCGACAGGGATGGCGATGGTGTTCTTTCCAAAAAGGAATTGGATGTGCTGCAAGAGGACATCTTGAGCCCTCTTGCATCGCATAACTACTACAACTATGTTTTGAATGGGACCAAGTTCCTTTCCGCAGAGGGAATTGAAAATTTCCAGGCGAAGAAAAAGAACGGCAAGTTGGTCCTTGATTATTTGGTCCGTTTCAGAGTCCCTGTCACTAAGGATTACAGTTTCCTGGTGGTGGTTGTGAATGATCTATCCAATTATATTTCCGTGACCACGGATATGGAAAATTCAGATGTTAAGGCTCCCGATGCGTTGGAGGTTGAATATTACAATGATGTGTTGGATGGCCTTACCATGATGAAGTCTTTTAGGTCTGAAGTGGAAGGTCTTTATGTGAGGTTTAAAAAATGAGATCCTCCTTGACCATTATTTTCGTTGCAATTCTCTTGGCCTGTGCCCAGATTTCATTCGCTGCAGTTTCCAAGAAAAAATTTTCCATGGAGGACACATCTCCGGCGGCAGAAACTGTGGAAACGGTCGAAACAACAGTGGAATCGGAGCCTGCAGTTTCTGAGCCCGAGGTCTCTGTGCCGGCGACTCCCGAGGCGCATACCTTCTGCCTTACGGAAAAATTTGCGGATCAACAGAAACTACTCCGTGAAAACATTTCTGCAAAAATCGGTGCGATGAAAGATGGAGAGACTGGGGTTATCTGGACGTTCCTTCTGATTTGCTTCTTGTACGGAATGCTCCATGCGTTGGGCCCTGGCCACGGAAAGTCCATTGTGGTAGGATATTTTTTAGCGAGAAAAGGCCGTTGGAAACATGGTGTCGCTCTAGGTGCTGGAATTACGTTCTCCCACACTTTAAGCGCCGTAGTTTTGTTGCTTGCCTTGTATGCGGTATTGAAGGCTGCCGTATTCCCGACGTTTGAAGTTGGCCGCCAGGGAATTGAAAAAGTCAGTTACGGGCTTGTGGCGTTTACCGGAGTTCTGCTTATGGGAATTGCCATTCACGATCTTGTAAAGGTTTTGAAAAAGCGCGGAGAATGTGCGCCAGCTGTCTCAAAAAATACATCCTGGAAGGAACTGATTGGCGTTGCGGCGGTTACAGGAATTGTGCCTTGTCCGGCAGTGGCCTTGATTGTGCTTTTCTGCCTGCTGAATTCCATGGTGGGGTTAGCTCTGGCTGCAGCTGCGGTGATATGCGTTGGCATGACGCTGACTAACGTGATGTTCGGTGTGGCTGCCATCGCCCTGAAAAAGGGCATAGACAAAGGTGCTGCCAAAGCCGGTTGGTTGGCGGGCTATATCCACATTATCGCCTCTTTTGTGGGAGGTTTAGTGGTCCTTTCTGCCGGATTATTTATGCTGCTTTAACGTTGCGAAAATTACTTCGCATAAAAACGCTGAAAATTACTTCGCGCGGTTAGCGAAAATTTCAAAGTCTTCGGGAGTGGTCAGCTTGTCGTTTGCGGCCGCTCCCTTTACAATATAGACGGGCTCGCCAAAGAATTCCAGAATGCTTGCTTCGTCGGTGGGAACAAAGTTCAGCGGTTCTGCTGCGATTCTCTTATACAACGATTTCAGAACGTCAATGCGGGCGGCCTGAGGCGTCTGCGCCATCCATACGGTGTTTCTGTCGATAGTCTTTTCTACGCGGCCGTCTGCGGCAATCTTGATGGTGTCTACGGCGGGCTTTGCCACCAGACATGCGCCCTTGTTTACCAGAGTGTTGCAGACATCCAGAATGATTTCCATGCTAATGAAGGGACGGGCCACGTCGTGAACGAGAACGTATTCCGCGGAACTTGTCAGGGCGTTTACGCCGTTTTCTACGGACTGCCAACGTTCTGCACCACCTACCACAATCTTCAACTTGGCGCGCATCTCTGCAGTGAGAGGATCGCAGTTCTTGACAGCTTCGCAGCGATCTGCTTCATCGGCGAAAAGTTCATTTTCAAAATGGCTTTTCCAGTCGGCGGGCACGGCCATTACCACTTCCACGATTTCATCCATGGACAAGAAGGTTTCCAAACAGTAGCGGTAAACGGGCTTGCCTCCCAAAAGCATCAACTGCTTGGGAATGTTTCCGCCCATGCGCTTGCCCAGGCCACCGGCCGGGAGAACCACTGCAAATTTCTTATCCATAAAAACCGCCTGTTTTAATTGGCGAAGCCGTTAGATTTTATTCGCCCACCTGGCCGCTGTGCAAGCGATCCAGGAAGTCCTTGGTTTCGAGAGCCACAATACCGCTCAACAGAATCAGGGCAATCAAGTTGGGGAATGCCATGAGGCCGTTGAAGATGTCGGCGCAGGTCCACACGGCGCTTACAGTCAGGTAGGGGCCGATAAAGATGGCTGCCACATAAACCCAGCGATAGGCGAGAATGGCGCCCTTCTTCTTTCCGCCAATCAGGTACTGCAGGCACTTTTCAGAATAGTAGGCCCAGCCCAGAATGGTGGTGAATGCGAAGAACACCAGGGCGATTGCCAGGAAGTAGGGAGCGATGGTTGCGCCACCGGGGAAGAATGCGAGACCGCGGGAGAAGGCTTCCATGGTGATGTTCACGCCTTCAAGTCCAAGCTTCGGGTCCCATGCGCCAGAAACCACGATGGCAAGGCCGGTCATGGTACAAATGATGATGGTGTCGAAGAAGGTGCCGGTCATGCAGACCAGACCCTGACGGACCGGTTCATTGGTCTTTGCGGCAGCGGCTGCGATAGGGGCGGAACCGAGGCCAGCTTCGTTACTGAAGATACCGCGGGCGATACCCTTCTGCATGGCGATAAAGATGGTGCCCACCACACCGCCGGTCACTGCGCTGGGGTTGAAGGCTGCACGAACGATGGTCTGAACAGCTTCGGGAATGGCTGCGAAATTCATCATGAGAAGCAGCATGCAGGCGAGAATGTAGAGAATTGCCATGACTGGCACGATGTAGGTGGAAACCTTGGCGATTCGCTTGAGGCCGCCGATAATCACGAAGGCGGAGAATGCGGTGACCAGCACGCCTGCGATGGCGGTGGTAACGCTGACGGAGTTACCGCCAATGTTCACGAATTCAGCAGCGTTGGGAGTGAGCCGTGCCATGGCGCTGGTAATGCCGTTCACCTGGGTGATGGTGCCGATGCCCATGACGCCGGCACACACGCCGAAGATGGCGAACATTACGGCGAGCCATTTCATGTTCCAGCCGAAACGTTCCTTAAGGCCTGTTTCGATATAGTAGAAGGGGCCACCCAGAACCTTGCCGTCGGAATCCATCTTGCGGTACTTCACGGCCAGAACACCTTCGGCGTACTTGGTGGCCATGCCGAAGAAGGCTGCAAATTCCATCCAGAAAAGTGCGCCGGGTCCGCCGGTGCCAATAGCGGTAGCCACACCCACGATGTTACCGGTACCGATGGTAGCGGCAAGGGCCGTGCAAAGAGCGCCAAAGCTAGAGACTTCGCCCTGGCCGCCCTTTTCGTTGTGAAGCATGTAACGCAGGGCGTTGGGGAGGTTCACCACTTGCAGGCAGCCCAATCGGACTGTGAGAAGAAGGCCTACAAAAAGAATAACGACAATGAGGGGCACTCCCCAGACATAGCCGTCAATGGTATCAAGAAAAGCGGTAAAAGCTTCCATAATGATCCTTTGGCTACGCGGACCCAAGATTCTTACGCAAAAATGCGCGGTTCTCTGTGCGGATCCGCTGTTTTTTATAAAAATTACGGACGAAAGATAGTAAAAATAAAAAGCAGACTCGCGTAACGTTATGCGAGATAACGAGTTACGTGCAGTTCGTGAACAAACGTTCTGCGGTGAGTTTCGTTTGGGGAAAAAATTATTTTCTGTCTAAATGTGCATTTTTTTTGAGGATTTAGATAAGGAATAAAAAAATCCCGAATGCGTCACAATGTCCTATTACAGGAACATCGCCATATACTGCGGAAGGTACAGTACGCCGTCCTTGGCGATGTTGCCCTTGCAAAGGACGATTGCCCTTTCGATTTCGTTCTTGTGTTCTTTGATGGCGGCGTCCAACGATGCGTGCCTCTTGTAATCGTCGCCTGACTTCACTTCTATAATCGAGATTTTCCCGTTCTCGGGAAAGACAAAGTCCAGCTCTTGACGGCTTTTCTTGTCGTAATAATGCAAGGGAACCTGTTTTGCCGATAGGGCTGCCGCGACAAAATTCTCGGTAAGCGCCCCCTCGTTGATGCTGATGTCTCCGTTCATTACCTGGAACTGCATGTTTATTAGAAGGTTACTGCACAGAAGACCGGTGTCCACCATGTACAGCTTGAAAAGCCTTCTGTTCTCAACGGCTTCAAACGGCAACTCGAAGGACCTTGTGTTGATGGAGTAGTAGGCGATTCCTGCATCCACCAGCCACTGGGTTGGATCCTCGTACTTTCGAAGGCTCGCGCCCTTTTCGAGGTTTGCGAGAACGAAACGCTTGTCCTCCTTGCCCAGCTCCGATGGCATTGCATCGAAAATCCGCTTGACCAGAACCTGTTGGTTGCCAGCGTAGTTCGTGATGTCGGAACGGTATGTGGTCAGGATGTTTTTTTGTAACTTCAGAGTCTTTTGGAAATCCGAATCGGTCACGAACTTCTGAACGACTTCGGGCATTCCGCCCACAACTAGGTATTCGCGGTAAAACTTGCTGATCTGCTGGTGTATGAACTCGGGGACGGGCTGCAGATTTTGGTAGGAATCGCGTAGCCGTTCAATAACCTCGTCGCCAACGTTTCTGGCCCACAGGAATTCCTCGAAGTCAAGGGGGAAGACCTTCACTTCCTCCTCAAAGCCCACGGGGTAAGAAGTGACTGGCTTATAGTTGATGCCCAACAGGGAACCCGATTCGATGATGTCGAACAGGCCTTCTTCTACCAGGAACTTTATGGCGGTGCGGGCGTTGGGGCACTCCTGAATTTCATCCAGGAATATCAGCGTCTCGCCCTTGTTGAAGGGACCGTAGCCCATGGCGGAGAGGTTCATGACGATTTCTGCAGTGGATAGTCCGCCGTCGAAGGCTTGCTTTGCAATGGGATTCTTTACGAAGTTCACCTCTACGAAATGTTTGTAGAACTTGCCTGCGAATTCGCGGACAGCCGTAGTTTTACCGACCTGGCGAGCGCCTGTAAGCAGCAGGGCCTTTTCGTGACCCGAATTCAGCCAATTTTCAAGAGTCTTGGTTAGTTTTCTTTTTAACATTATACAACTTTTTGCAACTTGTTTTATAATTAATTTACAACTTTTTGCAACTAATTTCAATGTTGAATAACAACTTTTTGCGTTGTTGACGACGCTTTAAAAAAAACTTACAATGTTTTATATTTGTATTGAATGAATATTGTTGCGTGTGATGGACTGAAGTTTGTGGAGGCCGCCCCGGTCTCTATTGCTGGCTGTGCCTTTGTTGAGCAGGTCCGCAAGTCCGTTACCCCCCCCCTATGTAACTAGAAGTTTACTTCCGAATGTTTTTTATAAGCCCGTGGCCTATGCCATGCGGCTTTTTCGCTTTGCTTATAAAAGCATCGGCTCAGTCATGCATTGGAAAACAAGTTTTCCATGCGCGGCGTTCGCCTTGGGCTTTTTTTTCGTGTCATCCCGAGCTCAGTCGAGGGATCTAGAAATTTTAAACAATAAAAAGGAAAAACAATGAAACACTCAATACTCAAAAAAATGGCATTGCCGCTAATTACGGTTGCAGTTTTTGCAAATAATGCCTTTGCAGGAGACGCTGCTGTAGATTCAATTCCAGTGACTAGATATCTTACTGATTTTAAGTATGATCTCTCGACAGGTTATTTGTCATTCCATGACAGTTTTAGGCCTACGGCATCCAGTATTCTTACAAGGAACTACTATTTCCATTTTTTCGCTCGTTCTGAAAAAACTTCCTTTGTGAAACGTACCGCTGTTGCTCAAGAATATTACGATTACGGGGCTTTTGATGAAAGTGGATTTTATTCTTCCCAAATATACAGTTGTTATTTAAACAAAGATTACGCTTATAATTATTACTATACTGCGGTTCCTGGCATAACTCTTTACTCTGTTTGTGATATTCCGTCTGCAAAAACGTATGAAGTCGAGTTTGAACAATTCGCCTACCATGTTAATGCTGCTGGCGATTACTCTATGCTTATAAGAAACCAAATTGAAGAGCTACGAAAAGAAGGTTTTGCTAGAATTAGAATTGCTCCTATTGAAGTTTCTTATAATACAGATATTCAAAATCACAATAATTATTATGGAACCGCAACAAATTTGACTGCTGGGTTGATAAATTATTACGATTTGGACATCACTACTGCCAGTGTTCAGGGGGTTCGTACTTCTTATTGGCATGACGGCATACATAATAAAACGCATTTTTATTCTGGTAGCGATGATGATGGGGTAATTAGCTTCAACAAGGGGTCTGATTCTATTGTTGTTGAAATGTCCTTCCGCAACACCGATAGAATGTATTATGAATTTTCGTATGTTGCTCAAATTGATAATGCTGCCGGAACTAAATGGATAACAGTTGAAAGCGGTAGAGATATCGTAAATGGTTATCAAACACAAGAAGTAACTGCTAAAATCGGTAAGGAATTTACAAACGAATATCTCAAGGACCGTCAAGAATCTATGCGAATTCGATTTGGTGTTTCTTGGGGAATGGACACCGTATATTCTGAGCCTATGACTATAAGCTTGACGGAATATCCAACTGATGTTGATGATATTCATTTAATCACAACATACTCAGTTGGTGGTGATGTCCTGATAAGTTCCGAAAATGAATGCATTTCAGTAACGAAGAATACTCTTATGGAGTATGGCGAAGATGGTTCTATCCTAGATTTTTATATGTACACAGGTGGATCTTGGATGACGAGTGGAGAAATTGAAGTTGATTTAAAGCCTAATGTAATGTATGGTCTTGCGTATAAACTAGGCATAAATGAAAGTGAGTCTTGCTCTTATCTAAAAGAACTTCAAGGAACTTCGGCTAATCCTAAGGTATACGTAAATGATGTTTATGCAGAAAGTGGTTTGACGACAACAATGTCCTTGTTGTATAAATTCACCCCCACAAGTTATGACTTCGGTGCCGTCACCATTGCAGCAGACCGATCCTCTGCAACTATCGATGGTACTTCTGACGTAGCTGTTGCTGATATGGATGGCATCGAGGTTTCTGGCGACGTAACTCTCAACCGTAGCTATGTCGCTGGTAAGTACTCCACTGTCATGCTGCCCTTTGCTACGAGCGCAAGCAACGTGCCCGGCGTCAGTTTCTATGGTCTCCATGATGTAGTGAAAAAAGATGGCGAATGGCAAGTCCAGGTGTCTCCTGTCAGCGAAATTCAGGCAAATACCCCGTACATCGTGGTTGCCTCAGATGATGCAAGCAATCTTGTGGTAACCGGTGGCGTTACCTTCAATACCACCACTGGAACCAGGACCAGTACCGCTGGCAACTGGCAGTTCGTGGGTACCTATGAGTTTAGGAACTGGGACGAAGACCACAATGCTGAAGAAATCGGAACCACCTATGGCTTTGCTAGTGCGGAAGGCGATAACGACGGTGTAAGCATCGGAACCTTCGGTAAGGTCAAGGCCGGCGCCTACATCTATCCCTTGCGTGCCTACTTGCGCTATGTGCCAGTTGTAACCCCCAAGCCCGCTTCTGCCCTTGCCAAGTCTCGCGCCGTGGCAAGCATTGACAATCTCCCGGAATCCATGGACGTGGTCATTGTGGGCGGTGACTCAGACGAGGAAACAACCGTTATCGGAACCATTAACACCCGCACTGGCGAATTCCGCAACGCAGGTGACCGCTGGTTCGACCTGAAGGGCCGATTCCTTGGCGTCAAGCGCCCGACCGCTAAGGGAACCTACTACAACAATGGAAAGAAAGTCATTGTCAGGTAAGCCGAAGCGTGGCTATGTCAAGCCGGAAATGAAAATCGTTAAGCTGAAGGCCCGCACAAGCCTGCTCCAGGGTAGCGGATCTTCGGACAACGATTTACCAGAAACATTGAAAGTTATAATCATATAAAAAAGGAAAACCATATGCAGAAGAAAGAATACAAGACCCCGAAAATGAAGGAAGTCAAGCTGAAGGCTCGCACAAGTCTCCTTGCAGGAAGTAGCGAACTTGGCGGCGGTCTAGGCTACAACGCCGATGCCGTGGAAAACACCAAGGCCTAATTCGTCTTTGCGTTTTCAATTTGCGGTAAAAACAGAAAATCCTTCCGAACAAAATCGGAGGGACTTTTTTTATTTGTATTTCTGTAACAACCTTTTCAGTTCATCAATCATGAACAGCGGAATGTTCAGGAACTTTCCGTCTTGACTAAGGTTCCTCATGGAAATGCGAATGACCAGCGGAGTCTCCTCGGGATAGAGTGCCGCATATTTTTTTACGCTGGTCGCCTTTACGTTTTCGCCCGCCTTAACCTCGATGGGGAAAATGCTGTTTTCGTATTGCTGGACAAAGTCCACCTCGTAGGGTGCGCTAGTCCAGTATCTAGGGGGGACTTCAAATTGCCTCCTTAGACTTTGATGGACAAAGTTTTCGGCCAGGGATCCCTTGAATTCTGTAAAGAGGCGGTTACCCTCGGCGAAGGCCGTCGGTGTTAGACGGGACTTCTTTCTTAACAGGCCCACATCTACCATGAATATCTTGAATGCATCTAGATTGTCGTAAGCTGAAATTGGCAATCCAGGCTTAGAACAGCAGAACACTTTATCGATGAAATTCGCATTCTTGATCCAGTTCAGGGCGTTCTCGTATTCGCGGGCGCGGGCACCGTTCTTCACTACGTTGTACATGAACTTCTTGTTCTCGCGAGCAAGCTGTGATGGCAGGGAATCCCAGATGAGGTGAATTTTCGGAATGTCGAAAGTGGGCGCATGCTTGCCGAAATCACTTTCGTAGGAATCAAGAATTTCTGACAGTACCTGCTCTGTGGCGTTGATGTCGCCATCCTCGGTCCATGCACGAACGGCTTCGGGCATGCCCCCTACGATGAAATACATTTTCAGCAGTTCGGCGAGAGGGTTGAAAAACGCGTCGGGAATATTTTCTATGGACTCGACAGACCTGAGATAATCAAGATAGTTACGCTTGCCGCTCGCAAGCAGAAATTCTGAAAAGTTCATGGGCCCCATGTCGATGAAATTCACCTTGCCCACGGGAAACCCCTTGGTAAGCTGTAGTCCAAGGAGCGATCCTGCGCATGCAACATGATATTCCGGAGCCTCTTCGCAGAAATACTTCAGTGCGTTCAGAGCTTCTTCGCAGGCCTGGATTTCGTCAAAGATAATCAGGGTGTCGGGGGTTATCCTTTGGGAACTTGCCATGGAAAGGTTGGCAAGGATTCGCTTGACGTCCTTTGTCCCCAGGAAAAACTGTTTGTACTCCTCGTCCCTGTCAAAGTTGAAGTAGGCAATACCACCGGAATAGGATTTCCCGAATTCCTTAAGAACCCACGTCTTGCCCACCTGGCGGGCGCCACGAATAATCAGGGGCTTTCTGTGGGGGCTGTTTTTCCAAGCCTGCAGATTGTTCAGGATAAATCGTTCCATAGTTCCTCCAAGGGGAAATATAGAAGATTTTTATATTGAAATCACATAATTTTTTATAAAAATGTGGAAATATTCACATAATTCTGAGAAAATATGTGAATTAGTGTGAATCTAAGTCCATTTTTCAACTATTTCTTTGCTTGATTTACAACTTTTTGCGCTCTTGCAGCTATCTTTACAAAAATCTTACAGGCAACTATATTTGTACTGGATGAATATTGTTGCGTGTGATGGACTGAAGTTTGTGGCGACCGCTGAGGGAGCCATTGCGGGCTGTGGCTTTGTGGCGCAGGTCCGTAAGCCCATTACCCCCCCCAATGTAACTAGAAATTTACTTACGGGTGGTCATTCCGGTTCTTCCCATACATTAAAAAATTTCCCGTGCGAGTCGTTCGCCATGGGATTTCTTGCGTTGTGCGCATTTTTGCGCCCGTTGTCGCGTTTTGCCGTGTCCGCTTTTTGCGGTCGCGGCTTTTTGATTTTAAGGAGAAAATAAATCATGATGCGGAATAGCATTAACTCTTATTTGACCACGCTGGTCATGGTGCTGGCGCTGTTACTCTCGGCAAATGCATTTGCTACTGAAACAGTACGAACGACTATCACAATAGATGACGAAGAATATTACTTGTATACGGGCTTTAATGTGATAACGTATACCGATGGTAGTGTTGTTTCGGGAAAAGAAATTGCATCACTTGTGGATGGAGTTATATCAGCTTCGAGTGCATATATGCAGGCAGGAGGTTCCGGTTATCTTGAGTTTTCTAGCGATATACCAATTATTTTGAAAGGATATATCTTTGATTTAAATTTCGAAGGCAATTATTATCCGACCTCGTGGACTTTAAAAGCAAAGCTAAACGAAGAAGATGACTGGGATATTGTTTCGTCTAAATCAGGTTACAAGCTTACTGGTATGAGTGACAGCATTGCTTGTGATAATTCAGAGAACAAAGCCTATAGTTATTTCTACCTTGAAGTAGAGAGTAACAAAGTTATGGGATTAAGGGAATTGAGACTTTATGGCGGAAAAGATTTTACATATGCGTTCAGACCTGAAAAGAGTGCAACTTGTACAGAAACAGGTATTAAGAAAGCCTATTATCTGCGAAGCGATGGCAGGTATTTTGCTGACGAAACTGGTACAGATGAACTTTTTGAGTCTGACTTCATTGAACCGATGAAACCCCATACATGCGTACATCATGTAGCGGACGAGATTCATGTCGAGTATTGGCAATGCTCTGTATGTGGCAAATACTTCAGTGATGAAGGCTGCACCACGGAGATAACTGAAGAAAAAACCAAAAATTATCGCGTCATCTCGATTGACGACGGTGTCAGTAGTCTTGTCAGTAGTGATGTCAGCCAGGCGCTTGCTGGTACCTCAGTGACACTGACCATCAGTCACCTGATTGATGCCTCTACATTGAATGTAAATAACGGTGCAGTATTTTTGACTGATATTGGAAACCGCAAGTACACATTTACGATGCCTGCAACAGAGGTGACTGTGAAGGCTTCTTTGGCAAGCACTTATTCCGTCAATTTGCCTGACAATATGGTGATTGTTAGCGCAACAAATGCTGCGGACGGCAACGGCAAGTTCATTTCGAGCACTATTGTAACTTTTGCGGCGAGTTTACGATATGCTGCTACAAATGTTTCTGATGGCACAAATACACTTGAACCTGATGCCGATGGTATTTACACGGTGACAGTCTCAACAACCGACATCAACATAATGGCTACCACGACAGAGAGCGGTAATATGCTCAATCTAACTGCTGCTAATAGTGATTTTATCGCAGTTGACGGAGACGTATTATCGGGCAAAACAAACCATACGATTCATATTGCAGATGGTGCAACAATCACACTTTCGGGTGCTACAATCAATGGTGGAATTATCTGTGATGGTTCTGCAACAATTACTCTTGTGGGTGAAAATAATGTAACTGGTGCTACTGATATGGCAGGTATTAAGGTCGGAGGTTTAGGAACAACTCTGACAATCAGGGGTGATGGTTCATTAACCGCATCGGGTGATTATTATTCTGCTGGTATTGGTTTGAGCCGAGCATGGAAAGTTGATGACATAGGTGGAAATATTGTAATTGAAGGTGGAAATATCACAGCAATAGGACATTCCAAGTGGGGTTCTGGCATCGGAACAGGTGTAGCCTATAATGCAACAGTGAGACTTGGAAACATCACGATCAAGGGCGGCGTGGTAAAGGCAATAGGTGGTGTGGATGCTGATGGTATTGGTATCGGTTATACATATACAAATTTAGGTTCTACGAATGAAATTGGTACAATAACCATTTATGATACTGCTGATATGGTAGATGCTTCAAGTGTTAGAAAAAATATTTTCTATATGCACGATGATATTGATGTGTCTGCAAGTAAAAATGATTATTTCGGCATTATTGAAAATGGAGAACGTAAAATCATATATACAGGAATCCCTGCTTTTGATGTCGAGGATCAGACATATACAGGAGAAACAATTACACCAAAGCCAACGGTTTCATTAGGTTCTCTTAATTTCACCGAAGGTACCGACTACGAATATTCATATACCAACAATGTAAATGTTGGCTCTTCTGCAACTGTAACGGTTACATTCAAGGGTGATTATGCGGAATTCGGTTCTGTTTTAAAATCCTTTAATATCACGAAGGCTACGCCTACAGTTGAACCCCCGACTTCTGCCAATCCGAAGTACGCTGGTAATTGCGTAGAACTTGTTAACTCCGGAATTACAGACTTTGGGGTGATTCTCTATAGCATCAAAGAAGATGAGGGATACTCATCCGATATTCCTTGCGCTGATGCTGCAGGCAATTATAAGATTTACTACAAGGTCGAGGAACGCGATAACTGGTTTGGCGTGGAGGAACAGTCTGTCGATGTGACTGTTGAGTTGGCTAAGTTCAAGGTTACCTATGTTGATGAAGATGGTAGCGAAATTAGTTCAACCGATTATCAGTATGGTACGCCAACTACGCTGCTTGTTCCTACTCGCGAGGGGTATGCCTTTGTGGGTTGGTACAAAAGTGCTGACTTCTTTGGCGAAGCCGTGGCTTCCATTGCAGACGACGCTACCGGAGCATTGACCTTCTATGCCAAGTGGCAGGAACTTCCGACTCTGGTGAATAAGGGCACCGTCAGTGAATGTTTCGAAATCTCCAGCGTTAATCAGCTGTATAGCTTTGCGGCCCTTGTGAATGGAGTTATCACGGCATCACAACTCCCCAGTGGTTATCCGGTTGGTTCAAACATCTGTGGCAAGCTGGCGAATGAAATTGTGGTGAACGAAAATGTGCTGGATGACGAAGGCAAACTGAATACGGTGACCGAAGGCGGATTCAGGACCTGGACTCCCATTGGAAACAGCAGTAAACAATATACAGGAACTTTCGATGGGCAAGGCTTTGCTATCAAGGGACTGTATTTCAATGAAGGATCAAAAGATAGTGTAGGTTTGTTTGGGTATGTAGGTTCTGACGGAAAGGTTAAGAATGTAGGTGTTGAGGATTCCTACTTCCGAGGTTTAAACGTTGTCGGTGGCGTAGCTGGATATAATCAAGGTTCCATTGCAAACAGCTACAATAGCAGTTCTGTTGCTGGCGGCGATAATTATGTCGGTGGCGTTGCTGGAATCAATGAAGGTTCCATCGCAAACAGCTACAATAGCGGTTCTGTCACTGGCGGCAATTTTTTTGTAGGTAGCGTTACCGGAGTCAACGATGGTTCCATCGAGAACTGCTTTGCAAAGTCTGGATCACCGATTGGCCTTGTCAGTCCAGCAGGTGTTGCCTTTAGGGACGAAACTGAATTCCATGACGGTACCGTCGCAATACTTCTCCACAATGGAACGAATGGCTACGTCTGGGGGCAGAATGTTGGCACGGACGCTTATCCTGTTCTTTCCAACACTTATGATGCAGAAGGAAATCTGCAGCCTGGCGTAGTGAAATTCAATCTTGAATATGTTCTGAACGAAGGTTCTAACGCAGCTAATGCCGCAAGTACACATTCCTACGGAACCGAAACTGAGCTGCCGATCCCCACCCGCGAAGGTTATGCCTTTGCTGGCTGGTATGAAAATGAGGACTTCTCTGGTGACGCTGTCAAAACCATCGCCGCCGCCGCTCAGATTTCTGCAACAGCGCAAACCGTTGGCGAAAACACCATCTGGACAAAGAAATATTACGCCAAGTGGAGTTTTGCCTATACCATTACATACGAGTTGAATGGTAAGGATGCTATAAACTCGGATGTGGATAATTCCGCAAATCCTTCGGTTTACCTTGAGGGTGTAGAACTTTCACTTGCTATTCCTACCCGCGAAGGCTATGGCTTTGTTGGTTGGTACAACAGTGCTGACTTCTCTGGCGAACCAGTGTCCTCCATCGCAGCCGACGCCTCCGGAGCAAAGACTTTCTATGCTAGGTGGCAAGAAATTCCTGTGCTGGCTGGTAATCAGTGCTACGAAATTTCTAATGTAGAACAATTGTACGGCTTTGCCGCCCTTGTGAACGGAACTGTTAGCGTTCCAGCCGACATGCCTTCTGGAGTAAGTATTTGCGGCAGGCTGACGAAAAACATCTATGTGAACGGCAGTGCAACAAATCCATTGCAGTCTCAGTTGGTAAAGGATGCTGATGGTAATGTGACCAACGGAACTAGCTTTAGGACCTGGACTCTCATTGGAAACAGCAGTAAACGATATACAGGAACTTTCGATGGGCAAGGCTTTGCTATCAAGGGACTGTATTTCAATGATGAATCAGAAAAAAATGTCGGTTTGTTTGGGTATGTAGGTTCTGACGGAAAGGTTGAGAATGTTGGCGTTGAGGATTCCTACTTCCGAGGACAAAACAATGTCGGCGGCGTGACAGGATTCAACGGAGGTTCCGTCACGAACTGCTACAACAGCGGTTCCGTGAATGCTACAGATGAATACTCCTATGTAGGCGGCGTGACAGGATTCAACGAAGGTTCCATCACGAACTGCTACAACAGCGGTTCCGTGAATACTACAGGTGAATACTATGTCGGCGGCGTGACAGGATCCAACGAAGGTTCCGTCACGAACTGCTACAACAGCGGTTCCGTGAATACTACAGATAAATACTCCAATGTAGGTGGCGTGACAGGTATCAACGGCGGTTCCGTCACGAACTGCTACAACAGCGGTTCCGTGAATACTACAGATAAATACTCCAATGTAGGTGGCGTGACAGGTATCAACGGCGGTTCTGTCACAAACAGTTTTGCAAAGACCGGTTCTGCAGAAAATCTGATTTTCCTAGACTTTGGGAATTCTTTTGGATCTGGCTTCAAAACTGGAGAAGAATTTTCTAATGGTACTGTTGCAGCCCTTCTCCACAATGGAATTGACGGTTCTGTCTGGGGCCAGAATCTTGCCGATGAAATTTCTTACCCTGATTTCAGCGGAAAGATTGAATTCAACTACGGTTCCATCGTGATTGCTGCCGACAAGTCCAAGGCGACGATTCTCGGTAATTCCACGGAAACAGCAAATGTGCCTAATCCGGTGGAAGTGAACTCTGTTGAATTTGAACGCACTTTCGTGGCTAGCCCTGAAGGCCTGAACATCGCCAATACCATTGTGCTGCCCTTCTCCACCAACGAAGGTACAACGGCCAATGCAGACTTCTACGCCTTTACGGGCGTAACTGTGGAAGACGGTGTCTATACAGCCGAATTCAGAACGGAAGTCAAGGTTGCCGCCCTGGAAGCCGGCGTTCCCTACGCCGTCATCCTAAAGGAAGAAGCTACGAATCTGAACATGACCTTGGGTTCTCCTGTTTCCGTGCAGACCGCTGAATTGAACAACCCCAAGGTGGGCGATTGGGAATTCTCAGGCTCCTACGCCAACAGATATTGGGAAAACGGTTGCACCGCCCTGGAATGCGTCTATGGCTTCGCCGCCGCCGATGATGTAGATGGCATCTACAAGGCCGGTGACTTCGTGAAGGGCGGTTCTGACGTGAGCGTCAAGCCCATGCGCGCTGTGCTCAGTAGAACCTCAGATCAGTCTAACTCCGGCAACGGAATGCTGCGTGCTCCGGCATACCGCGGCGTATCCAGAGCTATCGCAGAAGATGTGCCCGAAGTGATCGCAGTCCTGTTCGGCAATGCCGATGGCGAAGTCACCTTTGTGGGCCAGATGAACACCCGCACCGGCAATATAACCCTTGAAAAGGCTGACCGCTGGTTTGACATGAAGGGCCGTCGCCTCAACGGCAAGCCCACTGTCAAGGGGACCTACTACAACAACGGCAAGAAAGTGATTATCAAATAAGGCGACAGGAAAATGCAAAAAAAGTCAACCGACAGAAAATCTTACGCAAAACCCTGCATGAAGGTGGTAACGCTGAAGCACCGCACAAGCCTCTTGCAGGCCAGTATGAATCATGGAGAATTTACCCTGGATGGATTCCAGGAGGAAAATGAAAATGTTTAAGACCAAAGAAACAAAAATGCAGATGAATAAAAAGAAGGAATACGTACAGCCCAAACTCAAGGTCATCAAGCTGAAGCAGCGGGCAAGCCTGCTGTCGGGAAGTGGTGACCCTGACGTTATCACTCCCTGCTTCGGCAGCCAGTGCTCTCAAGATTAAGACAAAACCCTGCAGAATGCAGAGTGTTTTTTTGCGGATTAGTGGAAATATTGTTATATTCGTAGTATGTTGAACAAGTATAAAATCCCATATATAAACATGTGCATCAGGCTTTTTGCCAAGCGTTTTCAGCTTACCCTGCAGGTGGCGGCTGAATACCTGTGCCAGTTTAAGGGGATTCGTTTTCTTGACGAACATTACGCAGTGGAACATCTTCTCCCAACGGACGAGGCCCTTGACGACCTGGTTGTCATCTGCAAGCGAAACGGGGGTACAATCGGATGATCCTATATCATGGAACCAATTGATTTTTCAATTGACCTGGAGACGGCCTTTAACTTTGTTTATAAGTCGAAGATTTTTGACTCGTTGAACAAGCCGGAAACAGGCTTGCGTGCTCGTAGTGCCTTATACATTTATGAAATCCTTCGGGACGAGTATATTTCACAAAATGCATAAAAGTCCTTCCGACCAAAATCGGAGGGACTTTTTTGCGGATTTTAGGGTAGGTGCTTGACAAAGGTCCTGCGGAAAACTATATTAGGTGGAGCAACAGGGTGGTAGGTCGTCACCTGAGAAAAAAAAGAAAGGCCGACTAGATGAAACAGGGTGGTAGGTCGCCACCTGAGAAAAAAAGAAAGGCCAACTAGATGTGCCGGAGTAAAATCCGGCATTTCTTGTAAGGAGGAACAAGTGATTAACATTGTTGTACTGACGCCCGCATTTTACGCAAAGCATGTATCGGATTCCGAAATTCTTTGCAAGCAGCAGCGCCCCTACCTAACGTTAATAATAGAGGCTTTTGGAAAAAAGTTTGCTGTTCCTTTTAGGACAAATGCTCATAAGCCAAAGAAACGAAAAGGCGTTCCTCAATCCGTATATTTTTTCGGATCATCTGGCCGTTCCGAATTAAGTAATGAACAAAAAGTTCCTGCACTAGATTTTTGCAAGGCTGTTGTAATTGTAGATGAAGATGTTGGTCTTCCTGCGTCTATTGATAAACGGGAGTTCCAAGAGCTTAATTCAAATTACACTAGAATTGTGGAAATGTTCAAAAGATACTATGAGTTTTACATAGCATCAAAAGATGATGCAAACTTGAAGGATCTTCCCGAAATAAAATATTCTGCCTTACAGTATTTTGTCTGAATGCTATGGATTTTTCCAGATACGATAATTTTTTCCTTCTGTTGCGTATTGCGCTTGGGTGTCCGGGGGCTAGTGCTGGCGTGTTTCCGCAGCTGTCTGCAGAAGAGTGGGGACGCATTTACAACGAGGCGGACCGGCAGACTCTTCTGGGGCTTGCGTTTGACGGGGTGATGAAGTTGCCTCAGGAGCTGCGCCCTCCCATGGAACTGATGTTTCAGTGGGCGAGCGAAGCGGAATCCTTCAATGGGTTGAACAAGATCCTGAACGAGGAAGCTGCAAAACTAACCGAATTTTTTAAAGGCCATGGCAGGAGTTGCGCGGTGCTGAAAGGCCAGGCCAACGCCCGCCTTTACCCGAATCCGTTTTGCCGGCAGCCGGGTGACATCGACATCTGGGTTTCGGGCGGGAAAAAGAGCGTCGTGGGTTTGCTGCGGGAAACTGATCTATTGAATCAGGTGACGAAACCTACGCATCACGCCCACATGAAAAACGACCGTGGAATTGATGTGGAGGTGCATTTCCGCACGTCTTCGGGCAACTTCAATCCTTTTACGACAAGGCGACTGCTGAAATATCTGGACAGGGAAATCCTGAACTCGGTGGAGGTTCCCGAAGGTTTCTGTGCCCATTCCACGAAGTTTGCGCTGGCCATGCAGCTGTCGCACATCTATCGCCATTTTATACGCAGCGGAGTAGGGCTCCGGCAGGTTGTAGATTATTACGTGCTGCTTAAGCATTCCAGCGAAAGCGATCGCAGCGAACTGGTGGCATGCTTGAACCGCTTTGGACTGTGGAAAATTGCGGGGGCCCTCATGTGGCTGCTTCGTGAAGCGTTTGGCCTTGATGAAAGTCTGATGCTTTGCAGGCCCGACGAATTCCGCGGACGGTGGCTCCTGCAGGAAATCCTGAAGGGCGGCGACTTTGGACGCCATGCAGGTGGCGGACGCCTCAAATGGCTCTACTGGTGGCTTGGCAAACGCAAAAAATCGTTGGGTCATTGGCGTTTTGACATGGCTGAAACCTTCTGGGCGGAAGTCTACTACTGGAAAACTTTCGTGGGGGATACTTCGACACGAATCCGGCTGCGCAAGATTTCCCTTAGGGGCGAGAAGTTCTGATATTCAACGCTTCTTTTTTTTTGCTATTTTTTGACATAGAAAAATTTAACCAAGGAAATTAATATGTGCGATTGCTGCAATAATAAGCGTCCTGTCCGTGTGCGTTTTGCACCTAGCCCCACTGGCTACCTCCACGTTGGCGGTGCCCGTACTGCTATTTACAACTACTTCTTTGCAAAGGCCATGGGCGGCGTCTTCTACCTCCGTATCGAAGATACCGACCGTAAGCGCTATAACGAAACTGCACTTCACGATTTGATGCGCGACCTGAAGTGGCTCGGCCTCCAGTGGGACGAAGGTCCGGGTTGCGAAAAGGATTGCGGTCCTTACTTCCAGAGCGACCGTCTGGCTATCTATAATGAACAGATCAAGAAGTTGCTGGACTCCGGCGATGCCTACTACTGCTTCTGCACCGAAGAACGCTTGCAGGAAGTCCGTGCCGCCCAGGAAAAGGCCGGCGTCTCTGTGACCGGTTATGACCGCCACTGCCGTAGCATTAGCCGCGAAGAAGCCGAAGCCCGCATTGCCGCTGGCGAAAAGGCTGTGATCCGCTTCAAGGTTCCTGAAACTGGCGTTACCGAATTTGACGACGTGATCCGCGGCCACATTGCCTACCAGAACGAACTTCTGGACGACCTGGTTCTCATCAAGCGCGACGGCTATCCCACTTACCATTTTGCAAGCGTTGTGGATGACCACCTGATGGGTACTTCCCATGTGCTCCGCGGCGACGAATGGATCAGCTCCACTCCCAAGCACGAACTTTTGTACAAGGCCTTCGGTTGGGAACCTCCTGTATGGTGCCACCTGCCGGTGATTCTGGATAAGAACGGCGGTAAGCTTTCTAAGCGTAAGGGTGCCGCTTCCGTTGGCGACTTCCGCGACCTGGGCTACCTGCCCGAAACTCTGGTGAACTACCTGGCTCTCCTGGGCTGGAATCCGGGTGACGACCGCGAAGTCATGAAGCTGCAGGAAATGATCGATGCCTTCAAGCTGGAACGCATCAATCCCAAGTCCGCCATGTTCGACGAAAAGAAACTGCAGTGGATGAACGGCCAGCACATTCACATGTGCGACGACGCTGCCCTCCTTTCCATCATGAAGGAAGGCCTTGCCGCCAAGGGCTTCGACCTCTCCAACGAACCGGAAGCACGTCTCCTGGAAATCGTGAAGAACCTGAAGCCCCGCGCACACTTCGTGCAGGACCTGGCAGAAATGTCCACCTACTTCTTCAGGGCTCCGGAATCCTACGACGAAAAGGGTGCCAAGAAGCACTTCGGGGTCGGCTCCAAGGCCCTCTGCCAGCAGGTTCGCGACATGCTTGCCTCCATCGAAGATTTCAAGACTCCGATCATTGAAAAGGAATTCTACGCTCTCGCAGAACGCATCGGCCACAAGGTGGGCGAACTGGTGGGCGCTCCCCGCTTGGCTGTTTCTGGTGTTACCGCTGGTCCTGGCCTGTGGGAACTCTTCGAACTCCTGGGTAAGGAAGAAACGCTCCGCCGTATCGACGTAGCCCTCCCGCTCATGGGCTAGTCCTTGCTGGAGTCTTTAGCTTAAGATGAAACCTCTGTTTCCTCATAGATTGTTTTCGCAGGATTTGTTCTGCCGCCGCTGCCAGAAGGTGCGGGAGCATAGCATCTATGCTCGTGAAAACTATTCCACCTATGGGGGAATGGATTCCCATATTCCTCTTTTGTGCTGCTGCGAAAAGTGCCAGACACTTTTCGTTGCATTCTCACATGAGTTCACTTTTTGCAGGTCCGAAAATATCAATAGGGATTATGCAAAAATCTATGGGTACAATCGCGTCAATCCTGGTAACTGGCTCTATTTCAAGGGCCAGCCGAAACCGGGTGTTGTGAAAAGCGTATTCCAGGGTCCGGAAAAGGAAATCATCAACATCAGTTACGATGGTGGTCCTGCAAGAAAGATTGAATGCGAAAAGGTTGTGGTGGAACAGGAAGAGGCTCCCGACGGATATCGTCTTTTGCCGTCTCAGAGTTCTGTGACCTTGATGGGCGACCATGTGTACCACGCCATCCGAGATCAGTTCGGTGTTTGCGTGGGTTACGTGAACGATGGTGAAAAGGATAAGTTGGCTGTTCTTCTGAAGGACAATACCTTGGTCTTTATCACCATGCCTGAAAACGCTCAGAATCAGGCCAATGATAAATTGCAGACTGTCGCTCGTAACAAACTTACCCAGGTGTTCCCTGAAGATGTCAAGAAGATTACTCTTCAGGTGGGCCAGGGAATTGTCTTTTTGCAGGGGCTTGTGAAGAACCTCTCCATGAAGCGTGCCATGAAGGCTTGTGTTGATGGCCTTCCCAAGGTTCGCGGCTGTGTTGACTTTACTCGTATTCTGCCGGAGTCCTTTGTAACAGACTCTCAGATGGAACGAGCAATCCTTGCCATTCTGGATTCCGCTAATTGCCGAATGTTTGACTACACGGTGAAGGTAAGTTTTGGTCGTGCTGATGTTACGGCAAGTTGCCTGGAGTCTGATTTCTCCAAGGACTTTGAAACCCGCGTCGGTGAAGTTCCTGGCGTACTTGACTTGAATTGCAATATTACTGTAATTCCCGATGACGCCGCAGAAAACGTCCAGCTGTGCAAGGAAATTGAAACGGACCTGGCTCTACATTCCATGCTGCAGGGCGCGCACATCCGTGTTTCCTATGTTCGAAAGAAATTTATTCTTGAAGGTTATGTTGTTTCAGTAATCCAGAAACAAGTGGCCTTCTTGTCTGTTGTGAAAAATGCCAAGACCGCGTCGGTGGAAAACCGCTTGAGGCTGCAATAATTTAAAGGAGTTTTTTATGTCTACTAGTTACCAGAAAATTAATGACTTGAAGGCTAAACTCAAGACCAAGATGACAGTGAAGCAATTGGCTGCTTCTCTTGGTTGTGGCACTCGTACGATTTTCCGTCACCTTGATGTTGTAGAAAATGAACACTGCGGCCTCCGTAAGTTCAAGGAAGGTAACGAAACCTATTACATCATCCAGACCGATGATAAGGTGGACTTTAACCAAGATATGGTGAAGTCTCTGGAAAGAGTGAAAAAGGGAATGTCCCCTACGGATCCCTCCGGTATCAAGAGCATCAAGTTGCTGAACAAGGTCATCGGCGCTCTTCAGTTCAAGAATCCCGAGGATTTCAAGCCTGAAGCAATTTCCATGGACCCGGACTACATTCTGGACTATGGTCCGTTCTGCGATAATAAGCTGCAGGATACCATGGTGAATAAGGTGCTGAAGGCAATTCACGGTGGATTCAAAATCCGCATGAATTATCGTCATTCCTCCAAGCAGCAGGATTCTGGCTGGATTGAAGTTTGTCCGGTCAAGGTCGTTATGCGAATGGATACGCTGTACCTGATTGGCGTGGAATACGGCGAAGAATCTAAGATTTACAAGAACTACTTGTTTGAAAATATCATCGGCATTGTGGAAACCAATACTCCTTTCGTGAAGGATGATTTCTCTGCCAAGGATTATTACAAGTACACCTTCGGTAAGTGGAATTCTGTGGATAATCCCCAGGATGTTTCCTTGTTGATCAAGGCAGAATCCAAGTGGCTCCAGACTCAGTTTGAAAAGTCCCATTTCAATCCTGCTGTCCAGATGCGTTCGGACAAGGATAAGAATATGATTGTGGATATGAAGCTCCGCATTACTCCGGATTTTGAAACCTGGCTTATGGGTGTTTCTACTGAAATCCGTATTTTGAAGCCTGCGTCCTTGAAGGAATCTATCAAGGAAAAGTTGAAGAGAGCTCTGGCTGAAATGGACGCATAAGATGGAACACAATCTTTCTGACTATACCTTCGAATTTCCGCCGGAACTGATTGCCAGCCGTACTGCAGGCAAGGGCAAGACTCGTATTCTTCACTGTCCCAAGGATGGCGGCGAACGCCACATTATGAAGGCTTGTGAAATCGTCGATTTGTTCAAGGCCGGGGACTGCCTGGTGGTGAACAATACCAAGGTGATTCCCGCACGTTTGTACGGTGAAACGCTGCATGGCGGCCAGGTGGAAACGCTGCTGGTGCAGGCCATGATTCCTGCAGAAGATGGCTCCGCCCGCTACGAAGCCCAGGTCCGTCCTGGCAAGGCTTTTAAGGTTGGCCGCGAGCTGCTGATTGCCGGAGTCAAGACAACGGTGGAATCTGTAAACGAAGACGGATCCCGTGTGTTGCGTTTTGCTGTAACTCCTGTGGAACTGGAAGCCGTGATGAATGCTCAGGGCCATGTTCCGCTTCCGCCCTACATTGACCGTCCCGACGACGAAGAAGACAAGAAGGCCTACCAGACGATTTTTGCGAAGTACTCTGGCGCCGTGGCTGCTCCTACCGCAAGCCTTCACTTCAGCGAAGAAATGCTCTCCGCATTGAAGGCCAAGGGCGTTTCTGTTGCCGAAGTTACTCTTCACGTAGGTCCCGGGACCTTCCAGAACATTTCCGTAGAAGACTTCACCCAGCACAAGATGCATGGCGAACACTACGAGATGACTCAGGAAAATGCGGACATTATCAATAAGACCAAAGCAAACGGAGGCCGCGTCGTTACCGTAGGCACCACCAGCACACGCGTGGTGGAAACTATCGCCGCCGATGACGGTACCGTGAAGGCCCAGACTGGTGTGACCTACGCTTTCTTCTACCCCGGTTATCGCTATAAGGTAATTGACGGCCTGCTGACCAATTTCCACTGGCCCAAGAGTTCCTTGATTCTTTTGGTGTCTGCTTTCTATGGCCGCGAAAATACTCTCGCTGCCTACAAGATGGCCGTGGAAAATAAGCTGAAACTATTCAGCTACGGCGACGGAATGCTTATATTATGACGCAAGGGGCTTTATGCACGGACTTTTGTGAGTGGGGATTCCAAGGGGTGGTAACCCCTTTGCATCTTAATAATCCTCCCACGAATCATAATAATTTATTGCCCTTTATTACAAAGAGCCGGGAAGTATCCTTGCTGCCTGAGGGTGGCGAGGATTTTTAATTGGTTGGGCAGAGTTTCGTTCAACAACCCGTCGGTAACGAAGGGCGGGATTCTTTTCTGCGGGTGGAACTCGCGGGGCAACTCAGAATAGTCTCCCAGCTGCCATGCCACCATCATTTTCTGGATAAATTCTGCCCAAGGGAAGTTGTCCTGAGGCGTAAGGAAAAAGCGCGCGGGCTTCTTTTGGTCTTTGCCTTCAAGCAGCAGGGATCCATCCCTGTAGCAAGAAAAAAGCACAGCCTGCCGCTCTTCGTTCTGAGTGGCAGGCTGTGGAGGAATGACTAGGATAAGCTTCAACGTGAGCCTACTAGGCGGCAAGTTCGCGCTGAATCTGGACGTACTGATAGCTAGAAATGGCAGTGATGCGCAAGACCAAATCGCGGGTGACGCCGGCCTTGATCAGAGCCTTTGCATACTGGATTCTGTTGGGAGACATAGGGACCTCGCACGTCTATGGTTAGCCTTAATTTATGTATCCAAACTTACATATTTTTTTTGACATTTCAATGTCAAAAATGAGGACGAAAAATTTGAAAGAAATCTGCGTCACACTATTTTTTGTCAAAATGTTGAATATCAACGTTTTAACGGGTTCGCATTACAGATAAGTTAGTGTGATTTAAATCATTCCGTTTTAGACTATTCCATTAAGGACGGGAAAAGCTTTTCGGTAACTAGTTAATGACGAGATGTCCAACGAGTTATGAACAATCTCCTCACAATTATCGCTACCGCGGGAAATGACTTCACCTTGGGGGGTAATGATCATAGAGGTTCCGCCAAGGCGGTTCTTGTCTTCAACGGTGCCGACGGAAACGGTATTCACTGCGGCAATGTAGACTTGATTTTCAATGGCGCGAGCCTTCAGCAGTGTTTCCCAATGCTCGATTCTGATCCTCGGCCAGGCGGCTTGCACGGTAATTAACTGAGCGCCATTCTTTACGGCATCGCGGAACAATTCTGGAAAACGCAGGTCGTAACAAATGACGCTGGAAACGTTCCATTCGTTGATTTTAAACAAACTAACGGAGTCGCCTGCCTTGAATTCTCCCAGTTCCGGGAAAAAGGGATGAACCTTGTTGTAACCTGCGTATTCGCCGGTCTGGCCAGGCAAATAGACGCTGCTGTGATTGGTCAGCTTGCCGCAATCACTGCGCCCGATTCCTGCGCCCATGACTGCACAACCTGTTTCATCTGCAAGTTCTGAAAGGAACTTCGCGGTAGCGCCTGAGGCCTTGTTGCTAAAGTCCTCGGCGAAATTTGCGGGATCCTTGGGGATGTATCCGGTAGCGAACATTTCGGGTAAAATAATGAGGCCGCGAACTGCGTTTTTCTCTGGATGGCAGGAACCCGCTTTTTGTAGATTAGCACCAGCAAGGAGCTTACGCACCTTGTCAAAGTTTCCGCAATCCATTTGTACCAAGAATACATCTAACATGGTCATCAAGATAAAAAATTTATTCTAATTTGTTTAATATGAAATTTCGTTCTCTTTTGTTGCTGATTGTTCTTGCTGTCAGTTTTGCCTTTGCAGCTACACCTACGTTGATTATGGGTGTGGTTTTGGAAGCAGAAACGGACCTTCCGGTTAAGGATGTGATGATTACCTACCAGTCTGGAAAAAGGGTGGGTGAAACCAATTCCGATGGCCGTTTTGAATATACCGTCGATTCCAAGAACGCTTTCCTGATTTTCAAGAAGGACGGCTTTGATAGCGTAGAAGTTGAACTTCAGGATTACGCTGACCTGCTGGACATGGTGGTTACCTTGAGTACCAATGTTCGAAACCTGGGCGCCAGCACTATTATCGGTGGCGGCGAGGAAAAGGTTCAGTGGAATGTAGAACGAAAGGTCAATTTGGATAAGTTGGAAGATGCCGCAGGTATGCGCTTTGACCTTACGGAACATTTGAGCCAGATGCCGGGCATTTCCGGTCAGAAGGATTTCAGTAACGCACTGTACTATGATGGTTCCCGTGCTAGCGATGTGGCCTACCACTTGGGACGTTTGCGCATTCCTAACATGCGTCACTTGGATGTGGGTTTTCCGGGTAACTTGTCTGTGGTAAATCCTCATACTTTGAGTGGCATTGAAATTCACGACAATTATGGCGAAGGTCCTCTCGGTCAGGGCTTGGCAACATCCGTTCAGTACATTCCTGAACAGACCAAGGGCGAATGGGGCTTGAAGGGCTCCGCTGGCATTACCATGCAGGAAGTTGTGGTGGACGCTCCCTGGCTCTTCTGGGATAGCTTCCGCTTTGCATGGCGCCGCCAGGATGAAGCCATGCTGAAGAATCTGGGTGAAAAGTTCTTCTCTGAATTCCGTAAGAGTACTGATGATTGCAAGGATTGCAAGGTGAAGTCCATCAATCCTTATGATTTGGCTGCAATGGATTTCTATACCCAGCTGAATGGATCGGATAGCAACGGTAATACTTGGGCATTGAGAGCCTTGTATAGTTCTGATGAGTACAGCATCCATCAGGATACAACTCACTCCTTTGCCATTGAACCGAACTCCATTGATATTATCGAAGGCGTTCAGGAATACTTGGTAATCGGTGCGGAATATGAATCCCGTTTTGGAACCAGTTTCCATGCAGGCTTTGTCCAGGAACATCTTGGCGATACCTTGCGCGATACCATTGGCTTCCGTCCGGCGAAGGATCCCTCTAAGCCTGTAGATATTACCAGGACTTTCATCGACAGCTATGAATATACCCATAGCACGATTACCGCTGGTGCGGACAAGAGTTTCGGAACATTCCTTGGTTCTGAATTGAGCGGGGCCTTGCTTTACGAACACCAGATCTTGGACCGTAGTTATCCGGACTTTGGTTCCATCCAGTCTGATGATTACATGACCGGCGTTATTTCCGGTGCAGCACGAATGAACTGGAAGGATGAATACTCTCAGAAGATTTTGTCTGTGGGTGCGGTCGCCGACTGGTCCAGCCACGATGCTTTGCCTACGGCCTCTTTCGATTTCCAGCAGAACCTTTCCAAGACCGATACAGCCTACTGGCGCATGTTTGCTAACGCAGCCTTCCGTGGAGACTGGAAGCCTTACTATGATAATGGAGACCTGGTGGGCCGTTTGGAATCTGGTGCATCTGCAAAGATCGGCGGTGGCTATAACTCCAAGTACCTTATCGCACAGGCTTCTGGCTTTGGCCGTTATTACTACAATCCGTTGTTGCCGTTGCCCAAGGCTTACGCACACTATAAGGACGTAACTCCCATTGATTATGCTTGGGTTCTTGGAGCAAGTGGTTCCTTGGAATTCAAGACCTCCCATCATTTCTCCATGGCTACAAACGTAAGCTCTGTCTATGGTGAATATGAATTGGAAGGGGATGGCTCCTTGCCTTGGGAAGCAAACTCTCGCTTGGATATTGTTTCTCACTTCCGTTACTATCCGCGTAAGGACTCCATCATTTCTGTGATCCTGACTCACCACGCTGCATTGCATCGCCCGTTGTACTACTATGCAATTATTCCGTCCCAGAACGGTGAAGTGGGAACTCGCGAACTGAAGGACTTGAATCAGTTTACCGATATGTTCCGCACGGATATTCGAGTGAACCTGGATCTTACAAAGAAGCAGTTCTTGCTGAATGGTGCCCGCTTCTATCTTGAAGTGGATAACATCTTTGCAAATCTTGATGTTGGCGCCTTGCGTTTCCTGGGTAGCGAAAACACTCGTGAACGCTCCTGGGTTACTCGTGATAACGACAGTAAAATTGACAACGGCTATGAACTGGTGCCTTATATGGCAAAGGGCATGGGCTTGTTCGTGCAGTTTGGCGTAGAAGTCCAGCTGGGTATTTAATAAGGATGTTTCAACGCCTTGTTATGCATTTTAAAACTTTGATAGTTGCGATGTTGATTTGCACTGCTCTGGCTTCGGCGCAGTATGCTACCGATGTGAAGTTTGAACCGGCCAAGCCTGAAAAACCGTTGCGTTTTTGTTCTTCTGTAAAGAAATGGCTTGCCTACGCCGAGGCGGATACAAGCCTTGTTGAAATTACCCGCATGAAGGGCCTGCAGATGGACCTGCGTTACGGAACCTTCAATAACGTGACGGGGCACGACTTGTATTGCGGCGTGCAACGTGCTTTTGTCCGAAGGGATGCTTACGTTAAGTTGAAGAGAACCATCGCCATTATGGAGAAGGACATGCCTGGCTCCAAGTTGGTCATCTTTGATGCGGCTCGTCCTATTTATGCCCAGGCTGCCTTGAAGAATATGGTGGCGGGAACTCCCTATTCCCATTACGTATCATCGCCGGTAAAAGGCGGCTTGCATAACTTTGGACTGGCGCTGGACTTGAGCATTACAGATGCGGATGGAAACCTGCTGGACATGGGGACGGACTTTGATTCCTTTGAACGTTGCGCGGGCTTGGTAGGGGAGGCGGATGCCTTGAAGAACGGCCGCCTTACGCAGGAACAGATTGATAACCGCAATAAGCTCCGTGCCATTATGAAGAAGGCGGGTTGGGTACCGCTGAATAGCGAGTGGTGGCATTTCAATGCTTACACCCGCGAGTACACCTACGAGAATTTCGAAAAATTCGGGATATAAAGATGCAAAGGGGCTATGATGACACAAGGGGATTTGCCCCTTGGAACCTGTTTTGCCTTATAACTAAGGCATCCAGGGGTGGTATGGAGGGGGGGGGCTCCCTCCATATCCAAATACTTACGAAGTAAGTTTTGGTAGGGGGTCTAGGGGGCGTGAAGCCCCCTACATCTTTATAGAAGCGCGTTTTAAACGGTCGTTCAGGGCCATGCCTACGCCTACGTTAGGGATGGGATCCACAAGGATCAGCTCATACTTAGGCAAGTCCAGATCGTGCATGTAGGCGTACAGCTTTGCGGTTGCTTCAAGCATGTCGCCGGATTCAGACAGATTCAGGGTGGCGGGAATAGGGCCCGCTTGCTTGCCGAACGCGATGCGCACGGTATTTTCCGGCAGCTTGAATCCTGCGGGCACTTCGCCGTAGAACAGCGGGACCTGAGGGCGGTAATGAGTGTCACATTGGCCGGGGGCTGCCATGGGCTGGCCCGGCTTGGAAGTAGATTCCTTGATGGCAACCTTGCCGAGAACTTTCTCTACCATCTCCGGTGTGATGGCACCAGGGCGTAGCACCGTAGGTGTTTCGCCAACGAGAGAAATAATTGAACTTTCCACGCCCACTTCGCAGGGGCCGCCATCGACGATGCCCGCAATGCCGCGGTCTGCCAACTGGTCGGCAACATGCTGTGCCGTAGTGGGGCTTACGTGCTTGAACAGGTTTGCGCTGGGAGCTGCCAGCGGGACGCCTGCCTTGCGAATGATTTCCTGAGCCACCGGGTGGGACGGGAATCGTACTGCCACAGAGGGGAGAGCGCTAGTGCAAAGGTCCGGAATGCAATCCTTCTTGGGAAGGATCAGCGTCATAGGGCCGGGCCAGTAAGCTTCTGCCAGCTTGTAGGCTGCTTCGGGAATATCCTTGGCCACGTCCTTCAGCTGGGCTACATCGCAAATGTGAACGATGAGCGGATCAAAAGTGGGACGTTCCTTGATGGCGAAAATTTGCGCCAAAGCCTTGGGTTCATAGGCGTTTCCTGCGAGACCATAAACAGTTTCGGTGGGAATGCCGACGACTTGACCGTCTGCCAAAAGTTTGGCAGCTTCATCAACAGATGTCCAAGGAGGAAATTTCATGAACCGCAATTTAGAAATTAAAGGGGATCCTCCACAAAGAGGACAAGAATTGTACGACAATAAATTGCCGACAATTCTATGCGGAACAAGTCCAGGATGACAGCGACGTGAAAAAGGACGCCCTTCGGGGGCGTCCTTTCTAAATAGTTTGAATTCGCTTATTCAGCTGCAGGAGCGCCTGCGGCCGGTGCTGCTTCGTCTGCCTTCGGTTCGTCCTTGCGGCCGAATGCGAAAACCTTGTCGCAGGCGGTGTTGAAGCGGTTCCAGGTCTTTTCGGAATGTTCACGAGGAACTGCGCCCACTTCCTTCCAAAGACGGCGGAGGTGCTTGACCTTGTTCATGGATGCGCCAACAGTTGCTTCGCTCAGGTCGGTGAGCAGGTCTTCTGCCTGTTCGCAGAGCAAGAGCTTCTTCTGAAGGTTGTTCTGACGAGCCTGTTCCTGAATGTCCAACTGGTCGCGGCGGCGAGTGAAGAAGTCATCGCAAACAGAGCGGAAGGTCTTGTAGAGGTTCTGGTCTTCAGCACCGCAAGAACCGATGTCGCGCCATTCCTTCTGGGTTTCGCGAACTGCGTCTGCCAACTGGTTGGAACCGGCGCTTTCGCAGAACTGACGAACCTTTTCGATCATTTCCAACTTCTTAGCCTTTACTTCGTCCAGGGCTGCAGAGAGAGTTGCATCTGCCTGAGCGAGGCGGGCGAGGATCTTGTTGTAGATTGCATTGAAACGATCGCTGATAGTTTCGATGGCATCCTTGGGAACCATGCCCTGTGCCTTGAATTCTGCTTCCACAGCCTTCAATTCATCGAGAGTAAGAGTTGCTTCGCCTGCTTCCATCTTTTCGCAGATGGCGTTCTTGGCGTCGAGATTCTTCTGCTTGCTTGCATCCATTTCTTCGAAGTGGGTGCGCTTCTTTTCGAAGAAGCTGTCGCATGCGGTACGGAAGCGGGTCCAGATTTCATCGGACTTGCTCTTGGGTACCGGACCAGAAGCCTTCCATGCATCCTGCAACTGCTTCAGCTTGTTGGAAGTTGCGTTCCAATCGGTAGATTCGATAAGAGCTTCGGCTTCTTCGCAGAGAGCCACCTTCTTTTCGTAGTTGGCTTCGCGGGATTCGTCTTCCTGCTTGACATTTTCCTTGTGCTGTGCGTAGAAGGAATTGACTGCTGCCTTGAAACGTTCGGTAAGAGCAGCCACGTTTTCCTTAGGCACCATACCGATGTTCTTCCAGGATTCCTGGAGTTCCTGCATAGTCTTGAACTTGTCCTTCCAGAAGATTTCTGCGTTAGCCACAAGTTCTTCAATCTTCTGGCAAAGGGCTTCCTTGTCAGCGAGATTCTTGAGACGTTCTGCATTCATTTCTTCAATGAAGGATGCGCAGTTTTCCTTAATCTTTTCGTAGTTGGCCTGGAAACGTTCCTGCATGGCCTGATACTTGTCTGCAGAGACGCGACCGATTTCCTTCCAACGAGTGGAGAGTTCGCGGAGCTTGGAGAGAACAGCCTGGCTGGGAGCTTCGGTAGTGAGAGCGTCCATTTCGGTCAGGAGGTCGTCACGATCCTTTTCGTTGTGCCAGTTTTCCCACTGCTGCATTTCCTGGAAACGTGCTGTGGCGGCCTTATATTCCTGCCACAGGTCGTGGTACTTGAACTTCTGTTCGCCGACGATTTCCTTCCACTGGTTGTAGAAGTCGCGAACCTTCTTGTTAATTTCAGTGAAGTTTTCGTTTTCGTCCAGAGCCTTCACCTTTTCAATGATAGCCTTAAGCTTTGCGGAATTTTCTTCCACAATCTTCTGTGCGTTCTCATTGAAGGAGGAAATCTTTTCGGAGAGCTTGTTGCGCAGAGAGTTGTAGGACTGGAGGGACGGGTCTTCGCCTTCGAGGAGGGGAAGCTTTTCCCATTCGCGAACGATGGCGTGGAGATGCTTGCCGGTAGATTCGTTCACGTCGGTTTCAGAAAGTGCCTGGAGGCGATCCAGCAATTCCGGACGGGCGGATTCGTCTGCTGTAGTTTCGGCTTCGTCAGTCTTGACTTCCATAACCTTCTTGGATTCCTGAACCTTGAAGAAAGCGTTGTTGTAACGCTTGATGAAGCTTGCTTCCATGATGGACTTGCCTTCGGTCCAGTCGTTCATGATGACGGCAACGCGGTCTGCGCTGTCGGCAAGCTTGTTGTCGGCGATAATCTGTTCCAGTTCTTCCAGCTCGGTAGCCAGGTTCTGGATCTTGGCCTGCTTTTCTGCTTCTGCCTTGGCCGCAGCAATTTTTTCTGCGTTGATTTCGTCGCAGAACTTGTTGAAGCTTTCGTAGACTTCGTTAAGCTTGGGCTGGAATTCACCCATGCCAATGGAGGCTGCTTCCTTCATCAAATCATCGAACTGGGCCTTGACGCTCAGCGGATCCTTGCTTGCGGCGAGGCTGTGTGCCTGGCCAATCAATGCTTCACGCTTGCTCTGGAGGAGGGCTGCAGCCTTCTTGCCGCCGTCTTCTGCTTCCTTCTTGGCGCGGATCTTGTCTGCAATCAACTTGCGGACAGAGTTGTGCTTGGACTTCTTGGTCAGTTCCTGCATCAGGGATTCTGAGGTCACCTTTTCTGCGGCGGCCAATGCAATCTTTTCGCTGGCGTCGTTGTTTGCCACGGCGGCCAGGATGCTGGACTTGTTGCAATGCTTCACCAATTCAGCGCGAACAATTTCGCTAGTGACGGTGGACTTTAAAAGGTCTTCTGCATAGTGGGAATCTTTGAGCTCCACAGCCAATGCCAATTCCTTTTCGGAAGGATTGGTTGCATTCTTAAGGATCTTGACCACTTCGTCCAGGTAACGGTTGGCTGCCAAGCGGCGGATGTTGTCGTCACTATCAGACTTGGAAATCTTCTGAAGTGCTTCGACGACGGTCAACTTCTTGACTGCAGCGGTACGTACCTTAACATCAGGGTCAGAACTGGCCAGGTCTTCAATGATGTCCTGATCTTCGACTTCCGTTTCCACTGCAGCAGCGCGTACAGCGGGGTCGGATTTTTTCCAGTTTGCCTTCATAAAATCAAATAAGCTCATAAAATATCTCCAATAGGTAGGTAAATCCGTATACAGGATTTATAGTTATAATCTAAATAAAAAAACTTTTTTAAAGAAAAAATTCCCTAAAAAATAGGGCTTTTTGATGGGTTTAACTATCTTTGACTCCGTGGCAAAGAGAATTCCCAAAATCACCCCTCCAGAAGAGGTCCATCTCAAGGTCAAGTCGGCTCAGCTGACTGATTTTTGCGAGGTGTATATTCCGCTGGCTCCGGCGATTTACACCTACGGCGTTCCAGAGGGTGTAAATCTGGTGCGTGGTGACTTGGTGTGGGTCCAATTTGCTACACGAAAGAAACCCGCCTTGGCCGTTGTTTCCAAGGTCCACCAGGAACGCCCTAGTTTTGATGTTCGCCTGGCTTGTCCCCACCAATCGGGATTCAGGTTCAGCGAACGATACATGGAAAATTTGGAATGGGTGTCGAGATATTATATCTCCACTCCAATGAAGGCCTTGTTTGTCTTTTGGCCTGCGGATTTTGAAAAATTCCTGGAGGCTCTGGCCTTTGAAAAAAGTCAGGGAGTAGAGATTGCGGAACCGAAACTGCTTCCGAAACCAGAATTGCCTCCCTTGACTTTAGAACAAAGTAACGCCCTGGATTCCCTGGTTGCAGACTTGAATGGAACCGGTTTCCGTGGCACGTTGCTTTATGGTGTCACAGGCTCGGGAAAGACTCGTGTTTATCAGGAACTTGCCTACGAAGCATTAAGGCAGGGCAAGAAGGTCCTGATCCTCGTTCCTGAAATTGGTCTGACTCCGCAGACCGCTGAACGATTTGAATCGTATCTTCAGGTTCCTGTGGTCGTTTTACATTCGGCATTGTCTGCTCCGAAGAAACGTAACGGATACGTTTCCATTATGAATGGTTCTGCACGGGTTGTGCTTGGAACCCGCAGTGCCATTCTTGCACCCTTTGATTTTGACTTGGTGATTCTGGATGAAGAACATGATTCGTCCTTCAAGCAGCAGGACCCTGCTCCTCGTTACCATACTCGCGAACTGGCGTTCCATTTGGCTCACAAGCACGGGGCGCTTGTGGTTTTGGGAAGTGCTACTCCAAGTCTTGAAACCTACAATAACGTGGCTGCGGGCCACTTGAAGGTTTTGCATTTGAAGGAACGCGCCACTCAGGCTCCGCTGCCTAATGTGGATATTGTGGACATGGGGAAGGTTCGCCAGCAGAAGGGCATGCTGATGTCTCCCAAGTTGCGCGAGGCTTTGTCGGATTGCGTTGCCGCTGGTGATCAGGCGATTGTCTTGATGAACCGTCGAGGCTACTCGAAAATTAGAGTTTGTTCTGAATGTGGCGAGACTCTTTATTGCAAGAACTGCCATATTCCTCTGGTGTATCATAAGCAATATGGCTCCCTGATGTGCCATTACTGCGCCACACTTTACCCGGTCAATTCTCCCTGCAGCGCCTGCGGCGCCGAGACCTATGAATTCGTCGGGGGTGCCATCGAAATGCTGGAAGAGGAAATCCAGGAATGGGTTCCCGGCGCAAAGGTTGTCCGCATGGATCGAGATACCACCCAGAACGTGGGTGCCACAGAAAAGATTCTGGATTCCTTCCGTAATCGCGAACACAACATCCTTCTGGGAACGCAGATGGTCGCCAAGGGCCACGACTTTCCCGGTGTGCGTTTAGTCGGGGTCGTTGGCGCCGATACTGGACTGGGAATTCCTGACTTTAGAGCAACGGAACGTATGTTCCAATTATTGAGCCAGACCGCAGGTCGCGCGGGTCGTGCAGAAGGCGCTCCCGGCCAGGTGTTTATCCAGACGCTGAAACCCTCGGAACCGGTAATGCAGTTTGCCATTGCCCACGACTTCGATGGATTCGCCCAGAAGGAAATTCAAGACCGGCGCGACGCGTTCTATCCGCCCTTCTGTAAGCTGGTTGAAGTCAGCTGCGGCAGCCGTGATGAACAGCTTCTCCGAAATACGGTGAACCGCCTGGAACAAATGCTGCGTGCAGAAAAATCCTTGATGGTCCTTGGACCCGTGGATGCGTTTATCCCTGTGGTCCAGAACGTGTATTGGGTTAAGCTTTACATAAAGACCGCCGACCTGAACCCCGTTCGTCGTGTACTTTATCCCATAGTAAACAGCCCGAAACCATGGGTCCCGGGCGTTGAGATTAAAGCTGAAATAGATTAATAAGATGCAAGGGGGTTACCACCCCCTTGGAACCCCCACTCACAAAAGTCCGTGCTAAGGCCCGGACTTTTTCTCGTGTCTGAGTGGCGGAAACACACTTAGAAATTTATTTCTTAGTGTGGCCGGTCCTCAAAGGGGAGGAGTAAACTCCCTACTCAGGGGGCTGCGCCCCCTGCATCATTAAAAAGCTATTTCTTCAGAATAGCGCGGAGTTCGTCTGCGGCTTTCTGAACGTCGTCATTGACGATGGTGTATTCATACTTGCCCTGGGTCTTTGCGAATTCTACTTCCTTCTTGGCATTTGCAAGACGGAGCTGGATGACTTCTTCAGAATCGGTTCCACGACCGCGGAGGCGACGTTCCAATTCTTCATCGCTGGGCGGCAAAATCAAGATGCCGGTAGCGTCGGGATAAACCTTGTCAAAGTTTACCTTGCCGAAAACGTCCAAGTCAAAAAGAACGCGGTTGCCTTCGGCCAAAGTCTTTTCCACAAAGCTCTTGGGAGTGCCGTAATAATTGCCGTGGACTTCATTCCATTCGATGAGGCCGTTGCTCTTGATCAGTTCTTCAAATTCTTCACGAGTCTTGAAGAAATAATGGACGCCATCGACTTCGCCTTCACGAGGCTTGCGGGTGGTTGCGGAAATAGAATACTTGATGTCGGGAAAATCCGGAAGGACCATTTTCTGCAAGGTGGACTTTCCTGCGCCGCTGGCGGAACTCATTACAAACAATTTATTATTCATCGATAAACCTTCGTTTTGAATTGATGATTGAAAATTGAGAATTGATGATTGTAAATAATCGCGGCTTCGCCGCCTAGTTATTTAATTGTCAATCATCCATCATCAATTATCCATTATTTTTTTTGTCTTCAATGTACAGAGGACGCTGTTTTACTTCGTCGTAAATACGTCCGATATATTCACCCAGAATGCCGATGGTCATCAACTGAACGCCGGAGAAGAATACGATGGCGGTCATAAGGGAGGCCCAGCCCGGAACGGTTGTTGCCGGAGAAAGGAACTTCTCAAGGATAGACCATACGAAAATGCCGAAGCCCACCAGGGTGGCAAAAATGCCCATGTAGAAACTGATTTTCAGAGGGGCGGAACTAAATCCAGTAATGCCGTCCAAAGCGAGACGGACCATCTTTTTCAGCGGGTACTTGGAGGTGCCTGCAGTGCGTTCTGCGCGATCGTACTTGACGCCAATCTTCTTGAAGCCAACCCAGCAAACCAGACCGCGGAGGAATCGGCTACGTTCAGGCAGGTTCTTCAACTGGTCTACAACGCAGCGGTCCATCAGTCGGTAGTCGCCAGTGTCAGGGGGAATGTCAATGCTGGTCAGCTTGCCGATAATGCGGTAGAATGCAAATGCAGTAAAGCGCTTGAAAATGGTTTCGCCTGCGCGCTTGTTACGCTGAGCGTAGACAACCTGATAACCTTCGTGCCACTTTTTCAGCATTTCGTGAATGAGGCTGGGCGGGTCCTGAAGGTCGCCATCGATAATGACCACGGCATCACCGGTAGCCTTGTCCAGACCAGCGCTAAATGCAGCCTGGTGACCGAAGTTACGGCTGAAGTTCACAATTTTGTTGTGCGGTGTGGTGGGAAGCAGACCTTCGAGAATTTCACGAGTCTTATCCTTGGAACCGTCGTTCACAAAAATCAGTTCGTGTTCCACATCCTTCAGCTCTTCTTCAAGAACCTTGAATGTTGTTTCAACGATTTCTTCTTCGTTATAAAGGGGGACAATGACTGATAGTAACATAATTGCCTACGGGATAAGTACAGGTTGAATAAGGTCTACATGGCTGCAGTTGATGCCTGCCACGGGACGTGTTTTGATAGCCAGCTTTTGGACTCCTTCTGTGCGCACTGTTGTTGTATGAACAATTCCGTTCTGGAAGGATGGCGTCTGGGTTAGAAGATTTCCGTCACCCCAGAATTCAAGGAACACCCCTTCGCTACAAATGGATTCGTCGTCCAGGCCGTAGCTTGTGCGGAATATGGAATACTTTCCACCGATGTTGTAAACTGTTTCGGAGGATGCGTGGGTTCCAATACCGTTGTCGAAGGATGTACTGTTCACAGTGAACTTATGACCTTCAACGGTCTGGTTGATTCCGATCTTGCCCCAATCTTGCTTGTGGCTTTCGTAATTCATGTCGGTAAGGTTGATGACGCCATCGGCAACATTGAAGAATGTCTTGTTGACATTTGCAACGGTCTTGCCTGAGTTCCTGTTGCTGATGATAAAGCGGATGTTGCTGTATCCCGGGGGAAGTGTATCGATGGGAAGTGCGAAAACAGCTTCGCCAAGTTCATACTTGCCGAAATACATGCTCTTGTTGTTGAGGGTAATTCGTACGTCCCATTCGTTTGCGGCTTCGCCGTTTTCCTTCAGATTATAGTTGATCTTGACGGAATCCACCACGATCTTATTCACGTCGGTGTTTTCTTCCATTTCGTTCAAGTTAATATTTTCTTCAGGAGCAGCTTTTTTGAGAGAAGGTTCTTCAATGGTGATGATATTTCTGGGATTGAAATTCTTACGGCCATTGAACTTCGCGATTTGAACCCAGTAGTTGTTGGTAACGAGGATGTTCTTTACGCCATCCATATCCATCTCACGTTCGAAAATATCGCAGGTGGTAGGAATTCGGTGTTCCACAGCCTTCTTGTGGTAGGTCTTGCTGTCCCAACAGTCCAAGCCACGAATATAGTAGACTTCGCCATTGTACTTGTCAATGAGCTGCTTGAACTCGTCATCTGTCATCTGGCGGGCGCGTTCGTAGTGGATGGATGAAATTCCGTAACCGACAAAATGCCAGGGGCGGCCATAGATGAACATACGGTCTGCCTGGGGCATAGTCTTGAGCCAACTGAGAATCTCGTATTCTTCGATAGTCAGGTGGTTTCGGTTGTACATGATATTTTTGTTGAAACTATCCTTGTAGTGGGCGGTCCAACCAGCAAAGCAAAGGGCTACAACTGCACCCAGAGCAAACGTTCCCTTGAACAAAGCTTTTTCCGGGACGGAGTACTTCATTGTTGCTTCAATCAAGTGGGCGACGGGAAGTGCTCCCAGAAATGCCATGGTGGGAAGCATAACCAAGCTATAGCGCTGGTTGATTTCAATCCCGAAGTCGCCGGAAACATTTTCCAGAATCACGTAGGTCTGGATGTGGTAAAGAACCACAAATGCAAGAACCTTCAGGTAGAAATAATTCTTCTTGGTGGCATCAAAAATTGCACGGAAAATAAGGTAGATGCCGCCGAAGGCAAACAGGTAATTGAAGTAGGAGAGGAAGGGATTTTCCAGTTCACCGTTTTCCTTGAGAGGTCGGGTCATGATTTCCCAGTTCTTGGCCACATCTTCAAGGAAGTGTCCGTGAGCTTCGAATTCGCCACCCTGGAATCCAAATCCCTGGAAATAGCTGATGGTCAGAAGTACCGGTGCGGTAAAGACTGAGAGGACAACAAAGAAAATCGGGGTCTTGAGGCTCTTTTGATCAAGCAGCTTGGGAAGAGCCATCAGGATGAAGGGAGCGAAGCAGAAAACTGTTTCCTGACGGGTCTGGGCGAAGAATGCCAGAACCAGGGCGCTCAATGCCCAATGCTTGACTGTGTTACGGTCATAGGCCCACTTGAATGTTAGCAGGGCGAGAGCAGATAAGAAAATGTAAAGAGGTTCCACAGACATGGAGCGGAACTGGAACAGTACGGTAGGCTGAAGGCCTGTTAAAAGGGCTGCGAAGAATGCCAGCAGGGGTTGTCTTGTCCAGGCGACGATGGCCAGGAACATGAGAAGAATTGCCAGCGGAAGCATGAGCAATTCCATGGAGAAAACCCAATGAAGATCGGTTCCAAAGAAGGGCATGCCCAAAAGGTACAGGAAGGAAAGGCCCTTGGTCTTGAAACTGTTGGATGTTGCAACACAGTTCAGCCCACCATCTTCAAAGTAACCCTGGTTGCAGGTTCCTGTCTGATGATTATAGAACATGTTCTGGGCTACGGAGAGGAATACGCTTTCGTCGCTTTGAACGCGGTGGCGAGCTTCAATCTGGGTGCCTGCAAAAACGGCGATAGCTACTGCAAAGACAACGGCAAGAATGGAATAGGACTTTGCGGGGAGAATTCCCTTGAGCCAATCCCTAAAATCCTTACGCAAAATGACCAGAAGAACGATTCCGGCAATAAACTGTGCAAGGAACAGGGGAAGGGGAAGATTCAGATCCAATTTCTGGATGTTTGCCTTGTGGCCGATGTTCGGAGCCAGGTAAATAAGGAACGGAACTGCTGCGGCAAAAATCAACCCGATAATGGTTTCGGGATGAGCCAAGTTCTTTAAAAGACCGAGGATATAATTCTTCATACCCCTAAATATAAGTAATGCGGAAAAGTTACCTTGAGGAAATCGTTGGAAACAGTGGCGGTTTCCCTATCGAATTCTCTGTGTATACAGGATTTTCTTGCCCTGGGTAATGCATAGAATGAATGGTGCATTTTGCTGGGGTATCTTTAATAGGACTTCTGTATCATTTGTGTTGATACTTGATATGAGATTGCCGTTAATGGAATAAATTTGGAGACTCTTTGTATCATTGGAAAGATTGCTTACGGAAATCATGTTCCCGTCCAAAGTAATACTTGGCTTAAGATGGTTTAGAACAACGGGGTAAATCGGATCGGGAACCTCAACGGTGTCGGAGGAAACTTCTTCCACAGTGGAATCTGTGATGATTGAAGGCCTTGAGGGAAGAGTGTCTACAAAATTGGTATCTGTAATAGAAGTATCTGCCAGGACAGAGTCCGGTTCAGGTTCGTAAATCTCTGTGGAATCTTCTGCGGCCAGGTCCACATCTTCGCCAGCTTCAGTGTTGAAGGTAACGTAGGTGTAGCTTCTGTTTTCCTGGATGTCCTTTAGGATAACTCCAAGGTTTTCATTTTCCCAAGTGATAAACTTGCTGAACTTTGTTACCCTGCGGGTTCCCGGGAATACATCTGCAGGCAGAGAATTTGTATTTGCCTGACCGTCGGCCTCTTCAATGTCTACATACTGGTGGCTGGTGTTGTTGATGGTTGCGGTTTCCCAGATGGTTCTCTTGTAGTCGATGTGCCAAATGAGCATGCCGTGGTTTGGCAAGGCGCTGTCCCACTTGGTCTTGTCGCGGTATTCCAGGAGGAAGAATTCGTTACTGTTCTTTGGATTTCTGAGGCGGCGGGCGACGTTGTTCTGGATGCCGGTCAAAGTGTCCGTGATATCGGTAGTCAAACTTGATGCGGTTAGCCAGCCTAGGGTGTATCGTTCAAAGGCGGAGTAATAGGGTGGTGCGGTACCGATGGGACCGCGGGCGTTGTTTGTGTTGTAGGCGCCCATGTCCATAACGTCCCAGACATAGGGTGTGAAAACGTCGCTTGTGGCGTTGGTTGTGGCGTACAAGTCGGGCAGGCCTAACAGATGGCTGAATTCATGGATGAAATTGCCTACGCCGAAATATTTCTTGGAGGTACGGTCGTAGTAATAGCTTCTCCAGTCACGTTCTGCATTGCAGGCGTATTCGCTAACGTATATAGGGGAAAATCTGCTGCCCAGGTTTTTGGTGTTCTTGAAAATCCAACGGTGGGGCCAGATGGCTGAATCCTGGTCGGAATCGTGGGAACCGAAACCGGCATAGATCATGTGAACGTAATCCAGGTAACCATCGCCATTGTTGTCGTATTTCTTGAAGTCCACAAGTCCCTGTTGCTTGATGATGTCCAGGGCTTCGCCTAGGGCCTTTTGTGCCCCGAAATCTCCATTGCTGGATTGGCTTCCATAGTCTGCGTAATTGTTGCCGCTTACGGTAATGGGACCCACCACGTCAAAAGTCAGGTTCAGCTTTCCTTGAGAGTTGTCCCTAAAATAATCGGCCGCACTGCCCACGCTTTTTTCAGCGTTGTAGCCCTCTTTGTTGAGAATTTGGCTGATGTCTGCGTTGGGGTCGTCGCTAAAGAACTTGGTGTCGTTGAATTGGACAAGAACGACCAATACGTTTTTGTCGCCGGTGGGACTACGGCTAACGACGGGAGTGGAATATTGGGAAGGGGCCTTGGCTAGAACTGCGGCGGTTTGGTTCGCTTCGTCTGCTTCAGTGGCCATATAGAAATGGTGGGTGGAGTCCTTGGATGAGGGCTTGAAGAAACCCTTGGAATCGCGGCGAACTACCTGTCCAGACTTGTTTTCCGTAAAATGGGAGTGCTCGTTACCCTTTTTGCGGACTTCCATGGAACTGCCGTCGGGTTGGGTAACGGTATAGAATTGGTCAAAGGCAGGGATTGCCCAGGATAGCTGAGCAAAAATTGCAATGACGAATATGTTTACCCAAAGAATCCGCATAGCATGAACTTAAATAAAAAGAGGCTTTTGTGGAATGGGGGTTTTAGGTGACGTGGTATTTTTGATGGGGACAATCCTATATTTTTGGTGAACATTTGTTCATTTGTTGAGTTGAAAGTTCCCGTTTTTGTTGGAAAAATGGAGGTTCTGGGGACGGCTACAAGGTTTGGTGGTTATAAAATCATGTTTTGTGGAAACTTGACTTGAGAGATTCTGTAATAAAAGCTAAATTTGGGCAAAATTTTAGAACGGCTCATCGTTCTATATATCTAGAGAGAGGTATAAAAAGTGCAAGACGCGATCGTTACAAAAGCGGCCGACAACGTTCGAATTCTTTCCGCTGCCATGGTGCAGAAGGCAAAGTCCGGTCATCCGGGTGGAGCCATGGGTGCAGCTGATGCTATCAGCCTGCTTTTCGCTGAATTCCTCCGTTTTGACCCCGAAAACCCCAACTGGGAAGCTCGCGACCGTTTCTTCATGGATCCGGGCCATATGTCTGCACTTCTTTACTCTGAACTTGCCCTCCAGGGTAAGCTCAATATGGAAGACCTGAAGAACTTCCGCCAGCTGAACAGCCGTACCCCCGGCCATCCGGAAGTTGAAGTGGCTTTCGGCATCGAAAACTCCAGTGGTCCTCTGGGTATCGGTCATGCCGTTGCTCTGGGTAACGCCATTGCAGAACGCTTCATGGTGGAACGTTTCGGCGACATCCTGAACCACAAGGTGGTCTGCCTGGTTTCCGACGGCGGTCTTGAAGAAGAAATCGCCTACGGCGTAGGCCGCGTTGCTGGTCACCTCAAACTCTCTAACTTGATTTTCTTCTACGATGCAAACCAGGTCCAGCTGTCCTGCCGCTGCGAAGACGTGATGAGCCACGACTTCAAGAAGCAGTACGAAGCATGGGGCTTCCGCGTTATCGACGTGGCTGATGGTTCCGACATTGCATCTCTCCGTAAGGCTTTCAAGGAAGCATGGGCAGAAACTGAAAAGCCCACCATCGTGATTGGTCACACCACCATGGCTAAGGGTGCCATCGCTGAAGACGGCAAGTCCTTCGAAGGTGCTGTTTCTACTCACGGCCAGCCCCTCAACGCTGCTGGAGCTTCTACCGACGCTACCGTCAAGAACCTGGGTGGCGATCCGGCTGATCCGTTCAAGATTTTCCCCGAAGTTGCAGAAGCTTTCGAAGCCCGCAAGGCCGAACTCCGCAAGGAAGTTGAAGCCTGGAAGAAGGCCAAGGCTGCTTGGGACGCTGCAAATCCTGAAAAGGCTGCAACCCTCAAGGAATGGCTCTCCGGCAAGGCTCCGAAGATTGACCTCTCCGGTCTGGAACTGAAGGAAGGCGTTGCAACTCGCGTTACCTCCGGTACCATCCTCGGCCACTTGGCAGAAAACGTAAAGAACTGCATCTGCTCTTCTGCTGACCTTTCTAACTCCGATAACACTCAGGCCTTCCTGAACAAGACCGGTATCTTCCGCGCTAACGACTTCAAGGGCGGCTTCGTCCAGGTTGGTGTTGCAGAACTGACCATGGGTGCTATCTGCTGCGGTATCGCTCTCCACGGCGGTCTCTACCCGATTTGCGCTACCTTCTTCGTGTTTAGCGACTTCATGAAGCCGGTGCTCCGTATGGCTGCACTCATGGGTCTGCCTGTTAAGTTCATGTACACCCACGACAGCTTCCGCGTTGGCGAAGACGGTCCCACTCACCAGCCCATCGAACACGAAACTCAGATTCGTCTTCTGGAAGGCCTCAAGAAGGCTAACGGCAAGTCCGAAATGCTGGTTCTCCGTCCGGCTGATGCATTCGAAACTGTGGCTGCCTGGGAAATGGCTTTCGAAAACAACGATAGCCCCACTACCATCATCCTGACCCGCCAGAACGTGAAGTCCCTCCCCGGTGACAACCGCATGGCTGCCGCTAAGGAATGCCGCAAGGGCGCTTATGTTGTTAGCGACAACTGCGGTTCCGCTCGTCCTGACCTCACTTTCGTTTCCAACGGTTCCGATGTTCTCCTGACTCACGACGCTGCTGAAGTGCTCCGTGCCGAAGGCCTCAAGGTCCGCGTTGTTTCTATGATCAGCCCGGCCCTCTTCATGAGCCAGAGCAAGGAATACCGCGACTCCGTCATTACCCCGTGGACTCCGGTGTTCGCCAAGTCCAGCGGCCTCCCGCTGCTGTTCGCTCAGGTCGTTGGTGGCTTCGGTAAGGTTTCCGGTCTGGAACGCTTCGGTGCTTCCGCTCCGGCTGGCGTCCTGGAAAAGGAATTCGGTTACACGACCGAAGCTGTTGTTGCTGCTGCAAAGGAATACCTGGCTGAATACAAGGCAAACGTCGCTGCATTCAAGGCTGCTAACTAATTAAGCAAGAGAAGTTCCATGATTTGCCCGTTTTGCAAGAAAGATAACGACAAGGTTGTGGATAGCCGAGCTATCGGCTCCTACATCCGTCGCCGTCGCGAATGCGTCGAGTGCGGTCGTCGTTTCTCTACTCGCGAGTACGTGGAACTTCAGCCTCTGACTGTGATTAAGCGTAGCGGTGATCATGAAGCCTTCCAGCGTGAAAAACTGCTGAAGGGCATTATGAACTCCTGCAAAAAGCGTCCTCTGACTACCACGGACATGGAACAGGTGGCAATCAATGTGGAAAACGCATTGACCGTCACTGAAAATTTCGAGGTTACCTACGAACAGATTGGCAACCTCGTTATGCAGGAACTCAAGAAGCTGGATGCTGTGGCATACGTCCGTTTTGCATCCATCTATCGTGAGTTTAAGGAAGTGGGTGAGTTTGTGGACCAGATCAAGACTCTGGACAAGTAACTCAAATTTCCTTGAAATTTTGACTACGTAAAAAGGTGCTGCAGTAAAAAAACGCTGCGGCGCCTTTTTTTTATGAGATGATTTCCCTGAGGGCTGTATTCAAGTGCCCGTCGTTGTTAATGCGGCGGAGCCTGACCTTGGCTTGGTCTCTCAGTTGGCGAATTCTTTCGCGGGATATTCCGAGGAAAGTACTTTCTTCGCGAATGCTTCTGGTATAATCCCGGTTGATTCCATTCAGATCCTGCATAATCTGTTTTTCGCGTGCAGGCAACTTGTTCAGAAGTTTGTTCGTGAATTTAAGGATAAAGTCTCTTTCGGTGGACTCCTCTGGATTGTCGGCATTTTGATCGGCGATGATATCTTCTAGCCTGATTCCGTTTTCGTAATCCGTGGGCGCGCTTAAGGAAATTGCCCTGCTAGAAATGGCTTCCAGGGTCCTGATTTTTGCAGGGAGCGAGTTTCCGTTACTGGAGGCTTTCGCCTTGTGTAGAAGCGTTTGCTGGTTCAATGGCAAACGAACTAGGCTGCCCTTTTCGCTAATGGCGCGAGTGATGTGAGCCTTAATCCACCAGACGGCATAGGTAATGAATCTGACACCTCGGCTAGGGTCGTAGTAATCCATGGATTTCCAGAGACCAATGGCGCCCTCGTTAATGAGTTCTTCCTGGGTCAGGCTTTCGTTGTGGTAGTTGGCGGCGACCTGAATGACAAACTTCATGTTTGCCTTCAGTAGTTTCGTCCTGGCTGTTTTGTTGCCTTTTTTGATCATGTCAAAGAGGATGTCTTCCTCTTCCTTGGACAAGGGATGCTCTGCCTTAAACTTGTCCTTGATCCACCTTACGGTATTGCGATGAACGGTTTTTGTCTGATCAATCATAGAATTCTCCTCCGTTAAATTTTTTAAGATTCTCTTCGCTTTATAAATACGGGCGATGTTGAATCTTCGCCACTTTTTTTTTAGCTTTTGTCCATGCCCCAGAAAATGACGGAATTGAAAAATCTTCTGCTGACTGCCAACGAAAAACGCAGTGCCCTTTTTGATGCTACGGACGCTTACCGCGTGGTCAATGGCGCTGCCGATGGCTTTCCTGGATTGACCTTGGACCGTTTTGGTGACCGTTACCAAATCCAGTTCTTTGGCCCGGAAATGCTTTCCCAGAAGAATGCCTTTGCCGATGCTGTGGGCGAGGCTTTTAATCCGGTATGCCTTGTGGCCAAGGAACGTCTTTCCCGTTCCGGAAAGTCCTTGGAAAATCCGCCTATGGAAGTTTTGATTGGCTCTGCCGCAGATTCCCTGGGCACAGTTCATGAAGGCAAGGCGACCCTGAATGTGGATCTTCTGGACACTGTGAATCCGGGGCTGTTCCTGGATATGCGACATGTCCGTCTTGACGTGGGCAACATGTGCGAAGGCCGTCGATTCCTGAATCTTTTCAGCTACACTTGTACCTTCTCTGTCCATGCCCGTTTGGGTGGTGCAACCATTGCCACCAACGCCGACATTAGCGGAAAGATTCTGGACAAGGGTCGCGAAAATTATGCGTTGAATGGTCTTGATTTACGCCCGGGAGAGTTCTTCCGCGGTAATGCAGTGGAGTATGTTCACTGGGCCCAAAAGAAGGGGCTGAAGTTTGATGGCATCGTCTTGGATCCGCCCAGCTTCGCTCGCTTCAAGGGTGCGAACTTCAACGTTCGTGAACACTTGATGCCCTTGGTTGCGGACTGTGCCACACTCTTGAATCCTAAGGGCTTCTTTATGGTCAGTTCCAATTACAGCGAATTTAATTTGAACGTCTTTAGCCGCGACGTTCGTGACGCCGTGGCCTCAGTCCATGCCAATGCAAAGACCGTGTGGAAACGTTCTCAGGATATTGACTTTGTGGGGAGCGGTAGTACCAAGGACTCTTGCCTTGTGGCGACTCTTGTGGAAGTCTAACGCTGGCGCGACTCTCTAGCGCGGCTTGCGATTTTCTAGTCTTCGCCGCCTTCCATTTCAATCTTTAATTCTTTAAGCTTGCGCCAAAGGGTGGCGCGGCTGATACCCAGTTTCTTGCAGACTTCGGTACGATTACCGTTGCATACGCTGAGTGCATTCAGAATGTGGCGACGTTCCATTTCCTCAAGGGTCAGGATGTCTTCGTTTGCGGCTGCGGTTGCTGTCGGTGCGGCAACAGTTTCTGCGGTAGATCCGCTATAACCGATACTCTTGGCGCCTTCGCAAATTTCAATTTCTGCAGTTTCGTTGCTGCCCTTGATGTGGGGAATGGCCATGGCCTTTTCCTTGGCGCATTCCTGGACGTTTTCCGGAAGGTCTTCTAGTCGGATGATTCCGTTCTCCGAAAGAACAATGGCGTGTTCCAGAATGTTTTCCAGTTCGCGGATGTTGCCCGGGTACTGGTACTTGGTCAGAGCGTAAAGGGCTGCCGGTTCCAAGTCAAGAATTTCCTTGCCCTGAGATTCCTTGTTCTTCAGGATGAAATACTTGATCAGGTTCGGCAATGCAGGCTTGCGGTCGCGAAGAGGCGGCAACTGCAAGTGGAATGTGTTCAAACGGTAGTACAAGTCTTCACGGAAGTTGCCGTTACGCATCTGGTCCTGAAGGTTTCTGTTGGTTGCCGCAATAATACGGACATCCAGGAAACGAGCTTCGGTTTCACCGACGCGACGGATTTCGTGGCTCTGTAAAAAACGCAGGAGCTTAACCTGAGTGGCAGGGGAGAGTTCGCCCACTTCATCCAGGAACAAGGTTCCGCCATTGGCGGATTCGAACAAGCCTTTCTTGTCTGCAGTAGAGCCGGTGTAGGCGCCCTTGCGACTACCGAACAGTTCGCTTTCCACCAAGTTCTCCGGAATAGCTCCGCAGTTCACAGCCACGAAGGGTTCTGTGGCGCGCTTGCTGTAACGGTGGATCACGTTGGCCAGGAATTCCTTACCGGAGCCGGATTCACCTGTAATGAGCACGGTACTGTTGGTGGGGGCAATCTTGTAGACGGTCTTCAGAATCTTTCGCATTTCTGCAGTGTTGCCCAACAGACTGTCCAGCACCTGGGTCTCCATGAGCTGGCTGTCAGACTTGTTCTGCATCTGAGCTTGAATCTTCTGAGCCGTATTTTCCAAGAGGGCGATGGTCACAGGCTTCTTCAGAAAGCTGTTGGCTCCGCGTGTGATTGCGCTTGCGGCGCCCTGCCAGTTGCGGTCATCGCACAAAATGAAAATTTCAATCCCGGGGTGGCGTTCCTTCAGGTAGCTCACCATATCCATGTTGTCCATCATCAAGAAAGGAACTTCGATAAACGCAAGGTCTATCGAATCCTTCTTTACGGTGGACATCAGCACGCTCTCGTCGGAACACGTCAAAAGGTTTGTGTTCGCCACAGACCAAGAACGTTGGATGTCATTTACGAATTTCTGGTCGGAATCCGCAATTAGGATATTCATTTTCTAAAAGAGAATCCTATTAGGAATGGCTCTTGATGATTTCGTCAACTTTAGCGCGGAGAGCCTGGAGGTCTACGGGCTTGTTGAAGGTTGCTGCAACATCGAAATGCTGTGCAGTGACCAGGTAGTCTTCTGCTGCGGTACGTCCGCCACCGCTAACGGCGATGGTACGGTCGCTCATATTCAAGCGGCGCAGGTCCAGAATGACTTCATAGCCGTCCACGTCCGGCATGATAATATCGGTAATGATGACATCGTATTGCTTGTTCTGGTAGAGAGCCTTGGCGTCACGGCCATTGCTAGCGGTTTCTACGTTGTAACCCTTGATTTCAAGAGCAGATTTAAGCATCAGATTGAACTGTTCGTCATCGTCAATTACCAAGATAGTAGACATTAGTTCTCCTTGATTTCAGTTTCTAAAGGCCAATATAGATTAAATGTAGTTCCTTTACCTAAGGTTGTTTGCACTGTAAAGTAGGCATTTCCCTCTTTTAGCAGTCGTAATGCGGAGGAAAGGCCTAAACCGAGGCCTTCGCCAGGTGCTTTTGTGGTAAAGAACGGTGCAAAAATGCGTTCCAGGGTGCTGGAGTCCATGCCGGAGCCTGTATCCGAGATGATAATCTTGGCGTATTTGCCTGCAGGAATAGGCGGCGCAAACGGGGTGACCAACTGCTCTGTCAATTCGTCGCGATGTAATTGGAACGTCAGTGTACCACCGGTTTCCTTCATGGCGAAAATGGCGTTGTTTGCCATGTTGCTTATGATGCGGTCCAGAGAGGCCACGATGCCGCGGATCTTGATGCTGTGATCCATGTCTTCGCTGTTGAGCGTGATATTCGGCGGCAGTGTCAGTGTCAGCTTCTTCACCACGTCTTCGATAATCATGTAGGGCGAAATCACAATAGCCGGTGTTGCAGACTTTGCGTTTCCGCGGATGGCGTTCAGCAATTCTTCAAGGGATGTCTTGCCGCGTTCTGCGGCCTTCAGGGCTTCGTTAATGAACATGCTTGCCTGGTGATCCTTAGGCAGCATTTCCTGAGCCAGCTGACAGAAACCAATCTGGGAGCCGAGAATGTTATTGTAGTCGTGGGCGAAGGCTCCGCACATGGTTCCCAATTCTTCCAGACGGCTATGGATGAACTTCTGTTCGCGAAGCATGTTTCGTTCCTGTTCCAGTCGGCGCTGCTTCGTCATGTCCACCTTGATGCACAGGGTCTTGAAAGGAGCCTGTCCCTGCAAAATGGGAATGTACATGTTGTCGTAAGTCTGGACCAGTTCGCCGTTTTTTGTCAGACGGTTTGCTTCATCCTGGGAGACTTCAATTCCTTCCTTGTTTACGTAGGAAGTGTAGACTCCGGCTTCGCCATTTTCACGAGCGTTCCTTTCGTAGGAAGAAATGGTTTCCAGGGAATCGTTGACACCTTCCAGGGAACCTTGATTGTCCAGGTCCAACTGATTCTGTTTCTGGTAAACGCCAAGTTCGTTCTTGTACCAGACACGGAATGGCAGCGCGTTAATCAAGGTGTTCAGCACGTTTTCCTTTTCCGTCTTGATGCGTGCTTCCCTGTTCAAACGATCCTGATAGCGCACCAGGTCATGAGTGTATTCCACATACTGCTCATTCAAGGTCTTCAGGTCTTTCTGGAGAAGAATCGTCTTGGATTGGTCAATAAAGTATGCGACGTTCATCATGGTCGTCATGGTCTGACGAACCTTGAAGAAATGGATCTTGAAGGAGTGTCGTTCTCCATTGATATCCATTTGAATATCGTTATAAACCAATTCATTAAAGAAATTCAAGTTGGGCGGGAATACGCTGCGGATGGACTTTCCTTGCAGATTGTCCGCAGGAATGGCCAACAGCTTGACTGCACCTTGGTTTGCGTATTCAATTTTTCCATCGTCATCAAAGTAGATAATACCATCGTCCATCTTGCTGATGATTTTTCTCAGGAACCAGAGGGAACTCTTGTTCTTGAAGCTGATGGATGTGTAGTATTGGCTACAGAGGAACGTGAGGAATAGCGTCATAAGCTGGTGCCAAATCAAGAAATGGAAAGCACCAAGCCAAGTCTGCATATTTACGGAGAGTGGAATGATAATGTCAAATGCGCAGGCAATGGCTACGAAGAACGCATAGGTTCCGGCCATGTATTTTCCTGTTTGTGCCAAGATCGGATCCATGGCTTGCATAGAACCATGAAGAATCTGGTAGACCGCCCCGATAAAGACCGGGAGCAAGAATAACAGGTATACAAGGCAGAAACAGGAGAAAATGGGATTGGTCTTGACAATCTGGATATCAAGAGATTCAAGATTGGTAATAATCCCAGGATCAATAATGAATAATGCGGAAATAGCAACGATGACGACTGTTGCGAAAATGTTTGTCATGTTTCGCAAAGACGAAATCTTGTTGAGCATGATCATTTCGCCGATTTCATAAGAAACCATACCGATTCGCACCCAGGCCAATGCCTGGACGCAGAAAAGGATTTGGCGAAGAATGTATGGTGTTGTGCCTGGTTCGATTTCCCCGCTGAAAAAGATGATACCGATGCTACTGCACAAATTCCAGACGATGTTGATGACGATCAACTTCTTCAGGGATTTGGGGACGAACTGCACGGTCATCTTTTTCCCCATGAGAATAGGGAAATAGGATGACAGTGCTAACGCCGTAAGCGATAGTATCAGCAGGTAGGGAGAATCTGAATACAGGCTCTCTGCCATGTTACCAGGCTCGCTTGATACCGAAGGTCGCTGTCTTGTCGTAGGAGTTCTTACTGGAGAACTTCTTTACAATATCAGGATCCTTAGTCTTGTTCGGGACAAATGTTGTGTTCAGCTGGGCCTTGTAGATGTAAGCTCCGGTTCCGACAGACTGTCCGTCTTCAGACTGGATGCCGGTACCCGGCATGCTAGCCCATTCGGCGAAGAAGATAACCTTGCCGGCGGTGGACAGGTACTGGGCAGAACTTACGTTGAACTTGCCGGTCAGACGATTCACGTAGTTTCCGATGTTGGAGTAAATCGGAAGGTTGTAGCGAACTCTGAGGGTATCCCATGCTGCGGCTTCCATTGAAGATGCTCCACGAGGAACTGTCATTTCGATCTTCCAAATGGCGCCCTGGAGAGCGGTAGAGTCAATGTTACTTGCGATAACGTTGCCATTCTGGATAAGGTCGAGAGACTTGGTTCTCGGGTTCTGAATGTAGACTCGGGTATTCTTCTTGTTGGGAACGGCAGTTGCTACTGCATTGCTGGATGTGGTAATGTTATTTACCAGTTCCACCTTGAACTTTATCTTCGGCTTACCATTGTTGGAAATGGGCACCCACGGAGCGTTAGTTGCAGGTGCGTTGCCGTTCTTGTCGATGATGGCGCCAGTCAGCTTCGGCAGCAGACGGACGAAATCACCATCGTTGGGAGCGAGTTCGCTGTGAGCATCATAACCGACGGTAATCTGACCATTGGTAAGGATGGACATGGTCTTGACATCGATAGACTTGATGGAGGTTACCTTGTCGCCCTGCTTTTGGTCGTAGTAGGCCTGGGTTACATCAGTTTCTTCATAAGGTTCGCTGATGTACACGTTCAGGATAACGAGTTCACCGGATTTAGAAGTCATGACTGTTGCAGATGCAATGACAGGACCGACCTTGTCTTCACCAAGGGCGGAATTGGATTCGTAGGCTGCGCCAGTGCCCAGATGCTGGGTGACGAGGCCTGCGCTTGTAACTTCAACACCGCGAGAAATTCCTTCGTAATTGCCGCTAGTTCTTCCAAGACCGAACGGAGTTGCAAGATCGATGGTAGCTTCAGTTGCAGTGGCGTTCATGACCATCTGGCTGCCAGCAACCCAAAGGGTTTCGGGTTCTGTAGTGCCGAAGATGACAGAAATGCTGTCAGGAGTATGTCGGCTGTCTACTTCGCGTTCGAAGGCGATGTCCACGTGTTCTGCAAGACCGTCATCATCCAAGTCGGAGATGATGGCGTATGTCATAGGAACAGGCAACAACTTCAGCGTGATGGGGAGAATGGGCTGGCCGCAAGTGCCTGCAGCTTCGTTGCCACTCTTGTCCTTAATGGAGTTGTTGTTTTTCAGCTGGGCATGCATTCCTTCGGAAACGGTTCCGAGAGCGACTTCAAATTCCCAAACATGGAGAGAATCGTTGTAAATCTTGGTGGTAATGACCTTCGGGTCGGCAACAGGAGTAACCTTGTCTGTTGCAAACAAGGATACGGGCCAGTATTCGTCAGGAACAGCAACCGGTTCGCTGAACTGCAGGTAGACCTTGTCGCTTGTTGCGTCGGGAAGCTTTTCAAGAACAGATACGGACAACAGGGTCGGAGGAATTCCATCCTGGTAGAAACCTTCGTGAGTCTTGATGTCCTTACCCACCTTGGAAGACAACTTGATCTTACCGAAAGGCTTTGTGTCGATTTTAGCATTGGGGATGCTAATGCCAACGACCAAGTCCTTGCCGTTAAGGCTAATAACCTTTGTTGTTTCGTAGACGGCACCTTCGTATTCGAAAGTTACGGAACTGAAGGACTGGTCTGCCTGATATTCGTTGGAGAGGAGAATCTGAATTGCGTCAGGGATGTTATCGCAATCCAGGTCCACCATCTTTGCGTCGTCAATAATCGGCCAAGGCGGAGTGTCGGAAACAATCAATACTGCAGATGCTGTTGTGTAGTTGTATGTTGCAGAATTGTTGCCGGATGCTCTGAGGACGGTTTCTGTAGTCTTGTCGGAACTAATGTAGAACACGCCCTCGCCGTTCACGATGTCAATGTGTTCGGTGGGGATAGTGGCTGTTGCAGAAGTGTAGAACTTGGCAAAGCCGCTGCCAGTGCTGAGAATCACGTTGACGGTTTCTCCAGTCAGCAAAGACATGGTGCTGTCGAACAGCTGCACATGAACTTCAGTCATCTTGCCAGTGTAGGCAAAGACTGTGTCCACGGTAAATACGAGGAAACGCTGTTCCGGAGGATTGACGATGGTGTCGATTTCAACGTTGGTTCGGGCCACGGCGCATGCGCAGTCGTAGCTACCCTTTGTGTTTGCAGAGTGGTTATGCCAGCTGACAAATTCCATGTAGTTGTTGCCGTAAGACAAGGTGGTGTCCAGGCCGAAGATCAGGGAATCCTTGCGGTTGGCCTTGGCGTACATGGTGTTTCCGAAACGGGAAATGCTGTTCATTTCGAAATCATCCAAAATACCAGTAGGCGTTACGGAGCTTGTTGCAGCGTAAGAAGTCTGAGCGTCTTCCTTTTCCACGGAGGAAATGGGAGTGACGAAGGGGCTGGTAAAGTTCAGATTGACGGTCTTGATTGTCTGAGGACCGTTTTCCGGAGTATAGTCAGGACTATAACCATAAATATGCTTGTCATGGTAGTAAACGGCGATATACGGGTCGCGGGTATATGCGACTTCCTTGACTCCGTTAACTGTTTCCAGGAAGGTCGTTTCAGATCCTGTGTAGTAGGGAGCCTTGGTCAGGTCGATACCGTTGAACTTTTCAGGATCGTCTTCGTCAGTATGGGGACGGAGAGACCATGAACCATCAAGTTCGCCGAAGTTCGTTGTTTTAACGGTGGGGTTGTAATCCATGAAGATGGTTTCAATGATTAACTGTCCGGAAACTTCCAGAATACCCTTTGCGTGGATGGGGAGGTAGTATCCACCCAAGCCATCGGATTGAGCATCCGCGAAGGTAATGTTGATTGCCTTACCCATTTGGCCGTCGCCACCAAAGTTCTGATGAGCGTTACCCAGGGCCTTCAAGTTAGGATTGTTCAGGTATACGCGAACTTCGAAGTCTTCGAGAGGAATGGTGTCGTTGTTTGTGATGCTGACATAGAGAGTTCTGCTATCCTGCCAGCGGGTTCCACTAGCTTCCTTGTTGCTGGGCTTCACGTAGATGTCCAGATTTACGAAGGCAGATTGATCTTCTGTTTTGAAGGAGTAGAAGCTACCGCCGTTCTTGTCGGTTGTTGCACCGGAGGATACGCTGAAGAAATACTGTGTTCCCGGCTTAAGGTTGGTCAATGTTGCTTCGTGGAACATGACTGCGCCACCTTCTGCAGCCTGTGCTTCGGTAAGGGCGGATGTAGAGGTGCCGTAATTGACGATTCCGTTCATACGGTCGCTGGACCACCAGTAGATCTTTGCGCTACGGTTGTCCACCTGGCATATGGTAACGCCGCTGATTGTGGTGGCGGTGGGAGTCATGGTGAACTGATACCAGAGACCATGATTGTCGTCGGTAGAAAGATTTCTCTTGGTGTCCATGCCTTCCAGGAAGAAGTAGTAGGTCTGTCCCGGGGTAAGTCCTTCGAGAGTCAATGCTCCACCCTTGCTTGCGGTGGTCTGTTGAATAGACTGGGCTCCGGCGGCATCAGGAGTTGTATTGTAGAAAACAGTAACGAGGGCAACTTCGTTAGCGTCCCAGCTTACGATAGCTTCTGTGTCGCTGATGGGAGTTCCTGCGATGTTGCTGAACAAAGGACCTTCCTTATCAACCGGAAGGGTTGCGGCCAAGCTTTGTGCAGGCATCAATAACTGAACGGAGAAGTCGATACAGGTTTCTGTTGCGGTATAGTCCTTCCAGTCTTCCAGCAACGGGTTGGTGGGGGCGGCGCCACCCATCAAAGCGCCTCGAGGACAGCGGTACGGATAAGGCATACCACCAGCGTTATAACCATCGGGGTTGGCAGTTCTATTATGGGGATGGTTCTGGTTCTTGTCACCAGCACCCATGATGAAGGAAATGTCCCAGGGGTTTGCACCAAGGTTGTAATAGATGTTATCCAGGGCCAAGTTCAGGTAGGCTTCCTTTTCTGCGCCTGTGGTAATTTCAGAAAGCATGAAGATGGCGTTTGCTGCACCGATATTGTAACGGTTGAAACCCCAGTCGCTAGATGTCCAAACGAGGTTATAGGGCGGAACAGCCTTAACAGATCCAAAACGGTTTTCGTAAATGATGTTGTCACCCTGGGAACCATCGTCCGTTAGGCGACGCAGAGCGTTTGTTGCGCGCTGGATAAGCGTATCTCTTTCCAGTTCGCCGACGTTGTAACTCTTGGCTACTTCTTCGTCTTCAAGAATAAGCTTCACAAAAGAGAACAAAACATAGGCATGAGTATTTTCATAGTCGGTCATCCATCCGCCAGGATAGAAGCCGCTAACCATACCGAGGAAACCCGCCTTAAAATACGGACCTGCGTCACCGGGTTCGTTGTTGTACATGTAATTGGTTGCGTTGTCGTTGATCTTGGTGTTCTTGTAAAGATCATACTGGTAGGTGGTATCCTTGGTGGCGTACCAAAGGGCAAGTGCTGCTGCGGCAGCGTCATCGTTCAAGTTGGATTCGTTGCTTCCACCAGGATAAAGTGAATTGGGAATGTCTGCCTTTGTGTATCCAAACTTTCCTGCAGGAGTGTGGGGAATAAGAACGTTGGCGTAAATATCCTTTGCTGCTTCAAGAAGGGAGTCTGCGTAAATCGGGTCGTAGACCTGCCAACCTGCGGAGAAGTAGGCAAGTGCTGCTGCGAATGCACCGGAATAAGTACCGATATCCGCAGTCACATCGCGGTCCGGGCCACCCTTTCCGTATTTCTGGGCGTCTTGCTTTTCGGGAACATCCCAGAACTGATGGTCCACTTCGCTACCCACAGTGTGGTACATATCATTCTTGGCAATCAGGCCGTCTGCCTTAGAAGCCTTATAAAGCTTAAAGATATAGTCTGCACCGATTTTTGCTTCGTAAAGAATGTCGGGAATACCATCCGTAATGGTGGTGTCTGCGTAGGAATTGCCGTAACGGTCTTCTGCCTTGTCCTGATAAACCAGGTAGGTGGTTGCCATAGCGTAGGCAGCGTAACCGATAGTTTCCGAAGGCTTGAAATGGTCACCGCAGTCATGCCAACCACCAGTAAGGTCGTGGCCAACAGCAGAACCGTCCTTCAAGTGGCAGGCGGCGTGCATGTGGGACTTGGTGTTACCGCAACGCTGGATGCCGAAGAACTTCAAGGAGTTTTCAAAAATGGCGTTGAAGATGGACGGGTGCACATAGAATGTTGCGGAGGTGTCGTTACCCACAACGATATAGTATTCGCCGACGGTGGTAAGACCGCTAAAGTCTGCCTTGTACAAGACTTCAGTTTCTGTGGTGGGGGCGTTTTTACCGAACTCGTAAAGTGCGTCAAGAGAATTGAATGCACCATTGACCCAAATGTTCGGCTTCGGGGCCTTGGCGTCAAGCAGAGTCAGTGCGTTGTTGCCAGCTTCGACTATCTTACCGGTGTTGGCGTCAATGACAGAAAACGTCTTGACGGAGGGGTCTGCGACATAGGCGTACTTGTGGTCCTGAGGTCTAAAACCGCTCTGGTTTACACGGATGGGACGTCTGTTGTAGACGTTCAGAGAGTCCAGGTAGCGACGCTCGCTAACCTTGTCTGTTCTGTCAATGTTGGGGAAATCCAAGTCTGCAAAGGCTTGCCCTGCAAACATTGAGCCAAACAAAATGAGTGTTCCGAGTGCTTTTTTCATACTGATCTTCATAAAGTTAAGTTTCCTGACCCCTTTCTTAATGCGCAAAAGAATGTGAACCTTCGGGATCACATTCTCCTGTGTCAAATGTACATTCAAGAAATCATTTTATTTCTTGGTTCTCCTAAAGCCGAATGTTTTCGTCAAGGATTCATTTGCATTATAGCTCTTCTGGTTGTCGCTTTCGTCCGGATGGGCGGCGACATACTTACCCTTGGCCTTTGCAGTAAACTTGGCGATATACGGACCCGTTGCAATCTTTCTGCCTTCGGCGCTCAGCGGGTAATCTTCCGGTGCGCACCATTCAAGATAGAATGTCAGCGAGCTGTTGGCTGCTGAAATGTATTCAGCATACTCCATAGGATCGAACTTGTAAACTGCATGGTTCACGTAGGCGCCAATGTTGCTGAACAAGTCCATTGCCAGGGAAACTTCATAGGCGCGCTTAGCTTCGCCAAGCTGGGTACTGTCAAGAACTTCAGGCATAATGACTTCGATCCTGAACACGGGACCTGCATGTGCATAATCCTTAATCGGGAAGGAACTTACTTTCTGCAACTTGTTTGCGCCAGAAGCGACAACTAGGGTGGAGCCTTCCTTAGTCTTCAGGGAAAGTCTGAAGTTTTCGTTGGGCAACAGTTTCATTCCACCATAGATGAAGTCGCGGTTGGGTGTAGCAATCGGTTCGACCATGTCGATCTTGAACTTTGCCTTAGTGATGCGACCAACGATGGGGACCCACGGAGTGCCAGCGCCAGCGATTAGACCTGCCTTATCCTTGAAGTAAGCTCTTTCTGCATTCGGTACCAATCGGATAGAGTCGGTAAGCCAGAATGCACTTGCAGATTCATGGGGATAGGTAAGCTTGTAGCTCTTGCTGGTCAGCAGGTAGGCGTCAACTTCGGCGCTTGTCTTCGGACTATAGTAGGTTCCTGCAGCGCCATCGCGGAGGCGTTCGAAGTAGTCGGTGTTCTGGCCGATGGTATCCAACGGTTCAGAAACGATAACTTCCAGAGCGTCCATTTGCTTGCCCTTGATGTCGAAAGTGCTCCAGATGGTGCTCATCACAATGGGCGGGCACTTGTCGCTGACGGCGTACTTCTTGTCAAAGAATCCACCTTCAGGTCCCAGACGCGGAGTGATACGACCATAGCCATCATACGGACCATTGGTAGAACCCTTGGAGAAGGAATTCGTCGTAGGAATCTTGATGGTCAAAATGCTGTATTCATCACTGGTGGTAGAAATCACGGAATCAACCATGATTTCGTAGGGCTCGCCAACACTATCACGGATACTCCAGGAATTGTCCGTAGGAACAATGCTTCCGGAGGAAGTGTCTGCCTTGGTAATGAAACTTCTGAGCTGAGAGTTAGCTCCCCATTCAACGACGAAGCTGTCAAGTACATCCTTGTTGCGGAGTTTCTTCTCGAAGCGAATGTAGATTTCGTCCGGATAGCCGTCGCCTTCCAAGTCTCGCATTTCTGCAAGGTCCACGGGAACGGGTTTCGGGGTTTCGGCGATGTACACCTGCTTACAATAGTTCTTGGGATCCAGAACATTGAAGTTGAAGTCGGTAATCTGAGCTGCGCCATTAATCATGACCAATGCGCCAACAGGAAGAACCTTACCCTTGTCGTTTCCGGCGATGGTAAACATATAGCTCTTGCCGTCGTTTTCTGTGGTGGGAGCGCCAATCACCTGAATGGATTCCTGGCTAATGGCGACTCCATTTGCATCGTAGACGAGCAAGGGCCAGTACTTAAACTGCTGTACCGGTTCGGTAAAGGATATCATCAGTGTGTCGTATTCGGATTCATGATCCGGATTTTCAAGCAAGGTGACACTCTGGAGACGCGGCAGAATGCCGTCCTTGATGTCGAAGGTTTCGCTATTGACCACACCTTCTGCCTTCATATAGAGTGTAGCCTTACCCATGGGGGCTGCATTTTCAGGAATTCCCAGAGCCTTCGGAAGGTTGATCAGAACTTCGCTCTGGTCCTTGGCTGCTGCCGGATCTACGGCGAGAGTTACGGTATCAGTCATGCCTTCGATAAATACGCGGATGCTGTCGAAGCTGTAGGTTGCGCTGAGTGCGTTGGAGAACTGGACCAGCAAGCGATCAGCAACGTTGTCGCAATCCGTATCCTGGGCCAAAATCTTTTCCGGCATGGGCATTGTTGCTTCTGCGAAGAACGTTTGCTTGGAAATGTCTTCCTCGTCATCCGGGTCAAGGTAAATGACCTGGATGGTGTCGCCAGCAAAGAAGGAAATTTGAGAGCTATTTCTAGTGTTCTTGGAAATAGAGACTGCAGATATCAAGCTTGCACTCTTGAAGGAGCCCGGGTTTGCAGCGTCTTCAACCATCTTCACAACCAGGGTGTCCTGCTTCTTGCTGTTGATGACCTTTACGTTCAGGTTGCCCTTGTAGTTGGCCTTGTCCTTATCGTTCAGATAAATGTAGAAGGAGGTATTCTTCGGATCGGCCGGGCTGCTGACTGCGTTGCCCTGGATGTCCTTGATGGTGAGGGCGGAAGCGGTCAGGTTACCACGGGTGAACTGTACATAGTAGGTTCTGTTCACGAATGCGCAACCACCGTTTTCGGTACATTCCTGACATTCCGGGTCTGCTCCAGCAAACAGGGTAATGTCGATTTTGTTGCTACCGATGCCCATCTTCACAGGAATGTTCAGGCTCCAAAGACCCAGGGAATCCTGGTCGGTTCCTGCCAAACCGGAATTGTAGTGGCCGATGACAACATTGGTAGATGTGGATACGAGATAACGTTCGCCATTCATGAAGCGCGGTTCTGCGTCAATTTGTTCGCCGTTTGCCCAGATCTTGGTAATGTAACCACCTTCGGAAACATATGCATGACCAGTGACATAGACTGTACTGCTGGTCTGGTCAATCTGTACGTAGGAACCGTCGGAAACATTGAACGGAGCATCGTAGGTAACTTCCATTTCGTAGTGAGCCTTCTTATGGGACATCTCCTGCTTGGACGGGCTGTAACCCCAGATGAACTCGCCCTTACGATAGACGGTAATGTAGGGGTTGATAGGAACATCGTTATCGGTGTCACCATAGTCCTTGTCCTCAATGGGCATGCCGTCGTAGTCAGCGCCATCTTCCTGGAATGTATGGGGGCGCCAAGACCAGTCACCGGTTTCCTTGGAGAAACGCTTCTTTGCAACAGTGCGCAATGTTTCGCAAGTCTTGTAACCGTCGTTGGACATACCGGAGGAGAAACCGAAGTCAATGCGGAGACGGGACTGGGACTTGATCACGGAGGAACCCAGCGGAGCGGGGAAGTAGTAGGAGTATTTACCGGTGCTAGGATCGTAGGTGTCGTCCAATCGAACCGGGAGAGCTGCGCGGAGCAAGTCTCTAAGTTCGCGGTCGTTTTCGCAGGGCTTATTGAAACCTGCTTCGTCGTAAGCCTGGCAAATATCGGAGTCAATCAAGGTGGCACACTTTTCTACTTCTTCAGGCTTTGCTGTAAAGTAGAGGCGTAGTGTCAAACTATCGAACTGTCTTGCTTCGTTGTTATAGACGTTTGCGTCCAGGAAGTCCATTCCACCGAATTCGTACTGGTAGGTTCTGACGCTAAAGTCATACCAGCCCACCGGTGTGGTGAACTTCAGGATGTTACCCTTATCATCTACATTCTGCTGGACACCATTACTTTCAACCATGAAGTAGTAGGTTGTCTGTTCCTTGAGGCCGCCAATCTTTACGTAGTGGAACTTGGTGGGAATGCCAGAGACGTCTGCGTTGCCGGCGCCGGAGTTGAAGGCGTAGTCATTGGCGTTGGCGTGAGCCACGGTGTCCCAGTAAATCTTGGATTCGTATTCGCCATTGGGGGTGTACCACATGACTTCTGCGGTGTCACCAAAGAGGTTGCATACGGTAATGTTATTGATCTGAGCATTTTCAACAGTGTTCAAAGTAGTGAAACTGAACGGAGTCTGGGTGCTGTCCACCATGTACTTTACGGTAATGCTGTCTGCTGCATAAGCGTTCTGTCCAACAGCGTAGAAGTAATAGGTGGTGCCCTTTTCCAGTCCGCGGAGAATAATTTCATGCTGCATACCGGCCTTGTTGCTGTCGGCTGTAGCGATGGTATTCATTGCAGTTTCGCTGGTGCCGTAGGCCAACTGAGCGTAGCCACGGTTGGTGAGCTTGACCATTACAATTGCGGAGTCCATGCTGACGTGACGAATTTCAACGGAAACCTTAGGCGGCTTGGTTCTGTCGTACTTGGCTGCTGCGATTGCGCTAGTACTTACGAGAATTGCTGCAGCGTCGATACAGGTTTCGGACTTGTGGTAGTCTTCCCAGCTCTTGTTGTCAGGAACGATAGAGTTAGACTTGCCTGTGACATAGTCCATAGCTCCCGGAGTCACGCCACCGTAGAGGGCGCCCACAGGAGGATTGTACTTATAGGCTGCACCCGGCTGGTTCTTACCTTCGGGGTTTGCTGCACGGTGGTGGGGATGAGCGTCGTTCTTATCGCCGATACCCAAAATGTAGGAGACATCCCAGGGGTTTACGCCCAGCAAGTAGTTCATCTGGTTGATTGCAACCTGCTTGACCTTTTCGGAGTTCCAGGTCTGGATGCCCACGCCACCGGGAAGATCGACGTATTCCAAGTCCTTGGTCACGTCGTAGTAGGCGAACATTTCGAAAATATTGCCTGCCTGATAACGGTTGTAAATCCAGGTCTGGTCAGTCTGCATGTTGTACCAGAGATCACCGAAGGAGACGCTGGATGTCTTCCACTTATTCAAAGTAGGGATTGTAATGGACGTAGAACCCTGGCCGCTGACGGCAACCAGGTTGGTACCCATGGTCAAGCCGACTCTGGCTGCGTAATCCAAACGCTTTTCGTTGGAAATGCCGTACTTTGCTGCGGTAGCTTCGTCCTTGAGCAAAAGCTTGTAGAATGCGTAGAGGGCGTAGGTATATGCGTTTGCCCAGCTGGTGTTCTTGAAACTCTTGCGCATGCCGTCTCTGCCCCAAGCCATCCAACCTCCGTTGAAGAAGCCGTAGTCGGATTCCTGGTCTTCACCGATCTGCTTGTCTTCTACAGCATCGTTCAGGTAGCTCATGTCCTTGGTGTCTTCGTAAGTTGCGTAGTGGAGTGCTACAGCTGCGAGGGCCAAGTCATCATGGGATTCGTTATTGCCGTTATAAGCAGGGGAAGACCAGGTGTCAGCCATGGTGTTGTACTTGTACGGCTTGCCGCCATCGTAGGTGCCAGGGCCGAGGTTCTTTTCCTTCAGCTTAAGGTTCTTGGCGAATTCGTACATCTTCTTTGCGACCATCAAGCAGGAGTCTGCAAAGGGCTTGTCGTAAATAGCGTAATCCTTACCAAGAATGGCGAGACCTGCTGCGGTTTCACTACCGATGTTGGAACCGATTTCGCCCAAGCGGACGGTACGGGAAACGGGACCGCCGCGGTCTGTTGCTGCTGCGGTAGAGTTGATGGGCAGCAAGTCCTGGTTTTCAGGACGGCCCCACCAGCCATGGTCAGAACCAAAGTTACCTACAGAAAGAGCCATATCGTCGATAACACCCTTGGCGCGATTATAGGCGCGGAGCACGAAGTCTGCACCGTGCTTTGCTTCACGGAGCATGTCGGGGATACCGTCGGTGTTCTGGGTTTCACTCTGGTTGTATGCGTAAACGTCTTCGTCGCCATCAGGGTTAGTTGCAGCCATCACTGCTGCTACCATGAAGGCATACATCTGGGTCTGGGATTCCTTCAGGTGGTCACCACAGTCATAGTAACCACCAGCCAGGGTTCCTTCCAATGCTGCGTTGTACTGGGATGCGTCTCGAACATCCTTGGCTTCAGTCACAACCGGGCCTGCACCATCCTTGGTATGGCTAGCCTTATGGAACCAGGATTCGCTATCGCCACTGCGGTTGATGCCGTAGAACTTAAGGGCTGCGGCACGGACCATGGAGTAAACGCGGTTACTGATAATAAAGGTACTGGATATTTCGTTACCCACCTTGATGCGCAAGCGGGTTTCTGTGGGAGCGTTTGCGGGCACGTTACCAATTTGAACGATGCCGGATTGACCGGTAATGTCGACCTGGTAGCGCTTCTGGTCGTTGGTGGCGGCATTTGTGCCGGCGATAATGGTCCAGTCGGAGGAGGTTTCCTTACCGGAGGAAACGAAGGTGCCGGTAATCTTCGGGGAAAGGGACTTGCCATCCTGATCCACCACTTCAAAGGTTGTTGCGGTACCTACGTAGTAGAACTGACGTTCCGGGTCGTCTTCCATATAACCGGCCTGGTTAATACGGATGGGAGACATACGGACGTTCATTGCGTCCAGGTAGGCCTGGTTCAATGTATCCGGGATAAATTCGTTGGGAGCGAAAGCAGCGGGCTTTCTGTTCTTGGGGACCATGTTGTGCTTGACAGTCACGGTTGTGTCAAAACGGTCGAAGACGGACTCGTCCCAAGTTAACGGCCAAACGGGCCTGATCAGGTCGTAAGGCGTAGACTGGGTTTTGTCAACGGCGGCCATCAGGGAAGTGACGGCGGTCAATGCGACGATAACGAGATTCTTAAGCTGCACAAAAGCCTCCTTTTGCGTTCTCAATACAAAATCTAAAACAGCGGACACAAAATGCCCGACCCAACATACCAAACACGATGTTTTTAAAATAGATTTATAATTGTGAAATGGCTCACAAATATGCAAGAAAGTGTTCCTTTAATGCTCCCAAAAGTGTGGACTTTTATTCGCCAAAATGTGGTCCGGGGAACCTAAAACTTACGAAAATCTTACAATGCTTTTGAAAAGCAAAAAAGCCCCGCCGAAGCGGAGCTTTTTAAAGTCTTGCGGTTCGCTAGCCTTATTAGTCCTTGCCGGTGAAGATGATCACGAGCACGGAAGCGATGAATGCTGCGGAAACAGCCAGGAATTCCCACGGATTGTCCATGATGGAGCTCTTGGCAGCGCCAGAAGATTCGGAAGCGACCTGAGCGTCTGCTTCTGCCTTAGCCTTTGCTTCAGCTTCGGCGGCCTTCTTTTCTTCTTCAGCCTTGGCGACTGCAGCGGTGTCTACCGGTGCGGGTTCAGCCTTTGCTTCGAGAACTTCGCCTTCGGCAGGAGCAGCTTCAGCGGCGGGTGCGGCTTCAGCAGCAGGAGCTTCAGCAGCGGCAGCTTCGGCGGCAGGTGCTTCAGCAGCAGGAGCTTCGGCAGCGGCTTCAGCGGCCGGTGCAGCTTCAGCAGGAGCAGCGGCTTCAGCGGCCGGTGCAGCTTCAGCAGGAGCAGCAGCTTCAGCGGCCGGTGCGGCTTCAGGAGCCGGAGCGGCGACTTCAGCAGCCGGTGCAGGTGCAGTAGCAGGAGCGGCGGCAGGTGCAGTGGCTTCAGCAGCAAAAGCAAGAGCGGAGGCAAGCATAGTTGCCAGCATGAGATTCTTCATCTTCATAGTATTCCTCTTTGATTTAAAACTTTAACTGCCAAAAAATAATTCTTCTTTTGGTGATTTGTTAACAAAAATTAGAAAAAGTTGCAAAAAATCCGGGAAAATGTGTGTTTTGTCGGCTTATTTGGCATTTGGAGGGGTGGCGGAAGACGTTTAGGTGCCTCCGGCGACCAGGGGAAGCCGTCTGGACGTCTTGGTTCGGATGGAGGCTCCGTTAAAAACGGCTGCAGCCAGGGGAGGTCGCTCCCCTTTTTAGGTTATAGGTTAAAGGATAAAGGTTAAAGATATTTCTTTACGCTTTAAACTTTCCGCTTTCCGCTAATATTATGTAATTTTGCCCATGTAACTTTAACCCTACGGGTAATTACGAATTATAAAGTATGAATTATGAGAAGAATAATCGCGGCTATGCCGCCTGGTTAGATCTTGTAATTCATAACTTGTAATTTATAATTGCCGATTTCAAGAGGCTCATATGGAATTCAAGTACGAAGCAACCGTACAGCACACCGGTGACACCACCGAATACGTCAACCTGGGCAAGGAAGGCGTTTCCGTCGCCGAATTCGAAGGCAAGAAGATCCTGAAGGTTTCCAAGGAAGCCCTCACCAAGATCGCTCAGGCCGCATTTGAAGAAGTCAGCTTCCGTCTCCGTCCGGCTCACACCCAGAAGGTGGCAAAGATCCTCCAGGATCCCGAAGCTTCCGACAACGACAAGTTCGTGGCTCTCACTCTCCTGAAGAATGCCTGCGTTGCTGCCAAGGGCGTGCTCCCGTTCTGTCAGGATACCGGTACCGCTATCTGCGTCGCCCACAAGGGTCAGCAGGTCTGGACTGGCTGCGATGATTTCGAAGCTATTTCCGAAGGTATCTACAATGCTTATACCACCAAGAATCTCCGCTACAGCCAGATCGCTCCTCTGACCATGTACGAAGAAAAGAACACCGCCTGCAACCTCCCGGCTCAGATCGACATCCACGCCGAAGAAGGTGCCGACATGAAGTTCCTCTTCGTTGCCAAGGGCGGTGGCTCTGCCAACAAGACTTACTACTGGCCCATGACCAAGGCCCTCCTCACCCCGAAGAACCTTGAAAAGTTCATCTCCGAAAAGGTGAAGACTCTCGGTACTGCTGCTTGCCCGCCGTACCACCTGGCCATCGTTATCGGCGGTACTTCTGCTGAAATGAATACCCACACCGTTAAGCTTGCTAGCTGCGGTTACTACGATGACCTTCCCACCACCGGTTCCGAAGGCGGCCGTATGTTCCGCGACGTGGAAATGGAAGAAAAGGTTCTCCACATCTGCCAGAAGACTGGCATCGGCGCTCAGTTCGGCGGTAAGTACCTGGTCCACGACGTTCGCGTGATCCGCTGCCCGCGTCACGCTGCTAGCTGCCCGGTTTCCATTGGCGTTAGCTGCTCTGCTGACCGTAACATCAAGGCTAAGATCGACGAAAACGGTCTGTGGCTCGAAAAGATGGAGCACAATCCGGAACAGTACTTGCCGAAGGGCGAAGCAAAGATCGCCGCTGCAGTGGAAATCGACCTTGACCGTCCCATGAAGGATGTGTGCGCTGAACTGACCAAGTACCCGGTTGCAACTCGCCTGAACCTGAAGGGCACCATGATCGTGGCTCGCGACATGGCTCACGCCAAGATCGCAGAAATCCTGGACAAGCAGGAAGCAGGCCAGGAACTCTCCGACATCGAAAAGAAGGTGCTGGAAGTTGTTTCCAACCATCCGATCTACTACGCCGGCCCGGCCAAGACTCCGGAAGGCATGCCCACCGGTTCCTTCGGTCCGACAACTGCTGGCCGTATGGACCCCTACGTGATGCGCTTCCAGAGCAAGGGTGCCTCCATGATCATGGTGGCTAAGGGCAACCGCTCTCAGGACGTTACCGACGCCTGCCAGAAGTTCGGTGGCTTCTACCTGGGCTCCATCGGCGGTCCGGCAGCAATCCTCGCTGAACAGAACATCCTGTCCAACGATATCGTTGCCTTCCCGGAACTGGGCATGGAGGCAATCCGCAAGATCACCATTAAGGACTTCCCCGCCTTCATCTTGGTCGACGATAAGGGTAATGACTTCTTCAAGGGTCTGCTGTAATCCTTAATGTGTCATCCCGGGTGCTTGTCCTCGCTTGTCGGGGATGACCCGGGATCTCCTTTAAAACACACCCCGTCAGCGTTAATGCGCCGGCGGGGTGTTCTATTAGATGGCGTTCTTTAGAATGATTCCGCCGTTCAAATAGCGATGGATGATGGAGTTTATCAGTGTTTGGTAGGGGATACCTGCCTCGGCTGCCTTTTTCTTCATTCCGTCGATATCTTCCTGCTGCATGTGGATAGTGACGTTGCGAGCAACGGGACCCCTGACGATCAACTTGGTCTTCTTCAGTCTTTCCTCTGTTTCATAATCTCTTTTAAAATCACCTCTTTCAAAGGCTTCCATTAAAGCTCTTTCTTCATCGTCGAAAGGCTCGTCTATAACTTTATATTTTTTCATAAATTCTCCTTCTGATGTTTTCTTGATCGAAATGCTGTTTTTAAGAAAATGCTATTGTCGTCCTCTACAAAAGGAACGCAGTGAATGTAATTGTCAATTTCTACAAGAAACATGTTTTGTCCCTCGTGATCAATTTGATTGTCTACGGGGATGATTTTATAATCTCCTGATTTGATTTTATTTGCTAATTCGTTAAAGTCTATGCCTCGAGATTCCCGAAGGATTTCTGCTTTCTCGGCATTCCACTCAATGAATTTTTCAATATGCATAATATACATATCTCCAAAATGGATGTCAATAGTCTTTGCACCATGCGTTTTGCATAGTGCGTGGAAATTCGGATGACCGTCGCCATCGAATCGAAAACAGTGATTTGGGATGATTCTGCAAAACTACTGGCGAGGGCCTACCTCGGCGTTACTTGGATGCTTGCGCATGGCGCGGTTTACATCACTCGATCAGGTTGTGTTCCTGACAGCTATCCAGTCGTTTGGCAAAAAAGGTGAATGTTCCCAGCCGTGTAACTTGCAACCTCCGTCGCCGGGCTTTTCTTGATGCGTAAGTGAATATATAAAATATGATTGTATTAAATTACTTTCTCTGTAACCACGCGCCACTGGCCGGGCTGCAAGTCGCCTAAGGGAATGTTCCCGATTTTCACGCGGACGAGGCGGAGGGTGGGGAACCCCACGGCTGCTGTCATGTGGCGAACCTGGCGGTTCTTGCCTTCAATAAGAGTCAGCTCCACCCAGCTGGTGGGAATGTTTGCGCGGAAACGGACCGGCGGATTGCGGTCCCAGATCCAGTCTGGAGCCGGGACGATGCGGGCCTTGCAGGGCTTGGTATGGTACCCCTTGATGTCCACTCCCTTCGAAAGCTTTCTGACGGCTTCTTCGGTAATTTGTCCGTCGACCTGCGCCAGGTAGGTGCGGGGATGTTCGAACTTGGGGTCCAGAAGTTTCTTGATGAGTTTGCCGTTATCGGTCAGCAACAAGGCGCCTTCGCTGTCATGATCTAGGCGACCTGCAGCGTATACTCCCGGTGGAAAGCCGAAAGTGTCCAGAGCGGGATGGCCCGACTCCGGCGTGAACTGGCTTAATACACCAAAAGGCTTGTTGAACAGAATAACGGTGGACATTGCTTGCAAATATAAAAAGAACCCTATATCGCTTTTGCGAAATAGGGCCTTGGTTATGGATTTTATTGGAGTGCCGTTTGTTGGTTACTTGACGGAAATGCGCTTGGTGCTGGATCCAACGCGGACGATGTAGGTTCCGCTGTGGGGGAGGCTGATGTCAAAGTTGTTTGTCTGCATGAACTTGCCGTACAAGAGGCGGCCCTGCATATCCATGACGTTGACGGTCTTGCCTGCTGCACCGTAAACAACCAAGTTGCGGCCTGCGATGGAAATGCTGAATGCGGTTGTTGCGACCTGAGCGATTGCCTGGGTTTCGCTGCTGGAACTTACTGGCTCTTCGGAAGAGCTTGATTCGACGTTGTCATTGCGAGAACTCGAAGAGCTCGTTGCAATTGAAGAAGAACTTGCCTTTGTTTCGGAGGAGGAACTTGCCGGGGTAACGGTGCCGTTGCTTCCCGGGTTAGGCAAGGTGGCGCCTGCGTAAAGCTTGATGGAATCGCGAAGAGCGTAAGCCTTTGCCTGTGTACTTACGTCGGTGAGGCTCATGGAGTAGCTAGGCTTGAAGGCTGTGCCCATGCCTGCTTCCTTTTTCTTCACATTTTCTTCGTAGTTGTTAATCATCTGGGCTGCAGTGATTGCGCCGTCGCTGGTGTACAGGTCCAAAGCCTTTTGCACGTTCAGGAAGACGTTGTTTTCGATGCGAATGTCTGCTTCAATAGCGGCGCGAACGCAGTAGCTGGTGTTCTTGCTGTCGAACAGGTTGTTTGCCACATGAACCTTGCCGAAACGTACGCGGGGCATACGTTCTACAACGCCGTCTGCCCACCAGGTGTGATGGAAGGTAACGTTGAGGTGGCCGCGGTCGGAAGTCTTTGTCTTGCTGTTGCCGATGAGGTTGCTGAACTGGTGGCCAGTGCTCTTGCTGGTATAGCTGAACTTGGTCCAGGAAATGGTCACGTAGTCAGAAGCATTGGTAATATCCAAGTTGCCGTCGTGACCGTCGTAAATATCCACATGGTCAATCCAGACGTTCTTGGATTCGTGATTCACTTGGAGACAATCTTCGTCGTCATCGTCGTGGGCGCCGATGCCTTGGAATTTCAGGTTGCGGATGATGACGTTCTTGGATCCGCTAAGCTTCATGGCGCTGCCGGAGGTGGGCTGGGTGATGATTGCGCCCTGGTAACCGTAGATAGTCACGTTGCTACCCACATTGATGGGGCCTGCGTAAGTGCCCGGCTTTACATAGATAATCTTGTTGCCCGCCTTGGCGTAATTTGCCAATTCGCTGGTGGTGCTGACGGTGACTTCGCCGTAGCCCTTGCCGCCGGTGGTGCCGCCGTTCTGGGTGGCGAAACCGGTCATCGGAAAGTCCGGAGAAGTAACTGCCATTGCGGCGGTGGCGAGGCCAAAGGCCATTGCTGTGATAATTTTGGAATTCATACCCACATCCCTTTTGTTAATACACCCTGATTTAGAGGCATCCATTTACACCAAACTTTAGATGTTCTCAAAATCTTTCTCATAATTTAAACCTAAAATTGGTGTATGTCAATAGGGAAATGGTAAATATTTGTTGAAAAACGTTGTAAAACAGTGCGTTTTGGCACTGGAAACGTGATTGAATGTTCTCAAAATTTACAAAAAGTTCTCAAATTGACAAGATTGTCTTAGAAACGAGAAAGATCCGCTTCGATTGCGTCGGCTACGCCTCGCAATGACATGCGAGGTTGCCAAATGCGGATGTTTGCGCTTTACAAAGCTTGGTAGATATTGAAGATTGCCAGGATCTTGCCGATAATGGCGGGGATGCCGGGGCAAAGGAAGCAAAGGATCACTCGGGTCACGCGGTTTTTCCACCAGCGCTTCACCTGCCAAATGTCGTCGCTCAAGGTTTCCATTTCAGAAACGCGGGGCGGACGCATGTAGACCTGGGTCAATGCGGTAAAGAAGCCGACGCCGATCAGCGGGGTAAGACCTGTGAAGGGTGCCGTAACCAGAGCCACCAGAATTGTGAGGGGGTGGCCGCCGGCGATAATCGTTCCCAGCATGGCGCCGCCACCGGTAAGCATGGCCCATTGCAGGCTGAGCTGGCCAGCTTTTTCGGCGCCGGCGTGAATGCCTACTGCGATAATGCTTGCAATGATGGCGATGGGAATTGCCCAGCCGATAATCTTCCAGATGGGAGCGCTCTTGGGGATGACGCTGATGGACTCCTCGGACGGCAGTTCCTTGTTTTCTTCGATGATGCTCGCAATGCCGCGCATGTGGCCCGCGCCAACAACGGCAATAACCTTCTTGCCCGGGGCGTTCTTGATCTTGCTGGCCAAGAACTGGTCGCGTTCGTCAATCAAAACCTGCTTTACTTCGGGATAGGCCTTGCCGAATTCCTGCATCATGCCGTTGAGGGCGTCCTGTTCCTTGATCTTGGCCAGTTCTTCTTCGCTGACTTCGGTCTTGTCGAAAATACTTGCAAAGAGGCCGCCCAAAAGGTTCAGCTTGCGGTACCAAGGAGTGCAAGCCCAGGTGCGCTTCAGGGTAATTTTGATATCGCGGTCTGCAAGAACCAGTTCGTGTCCGGCGGCTTCTGCCACATCCACGGCTTCCTTCAGTTCAGAACCGGGCTTTACGCCGGTCTGTGCACCCATGCGCTTCTGGTAGGAGCCCAGCACCAGGTTTGCGATGAGGGTACCCAACTGCTTATTCTTGATAACCTGTCTTAAATCCGTCTTTTTCCAGCGGTCCGGGTCCTTGATGGAGCCCAAACGGCCTTCGTCCAGTTCAACGCAGACGGTGTCGGGCTTTTCTGCCTCGATAGTTTCGCGAACCAAGTCCTTGGAAGCCTGGGAAATATGGGCGGTCCCGATAAGGATGATTTCCTGGGCTTCTTTCTTGATGCGGTAGATGTCTGCGTTCTCTGTCATGGTCTTGCCAATTTAGTAAAAGTGCGGCGCGCTAATGACGTGAACGGGTGGACTTTTGTTTAAAATGTGTTTGTAAGTTGGCTTTTGACAGCGGGTTAGGTAAAAAAAATGTTAAAAAACGTTGATTTTTGCGAAAATTGTTTATATTTAGGCGGGATTTAATTTTTTTCGGAGGTCCAATCCTATGAAAAAACTGATGGTGTGCTTGTCTGCAGTGGCTATGGCTCTTCTTACCGCCTGTGGTGGTACCAAGTCCGATGATCCGGAAGCCTTGGACAATGCTTTGACTGGTTTTACTTCCTGCGTCCAGAGCTCTCGTTGGCAGGAAGCTCTCGAATATGTTACTCCGCGCGAAGCCGAAGCTATCGCTACTTCCGACGGTTATGAATTCAAGGAAGAATACAAGCTGGCTGTCCGCCGCCTCCCGCTTTCCACTCTCCGCAAGGCTGGTCTTGAAGTCGATGGCAAGGGCCGTCTGATTGGTATCAAGGATGCCATGGACGATGCCAACGAACGTACCAAGATGTCTGCAGAACAGGCTAAGGTCGGTACCAACCTGAAGCAGATGGAAGACGAACGTATTAAGCGTCGCCTGGAACAGGGTCAGAAGATCATGCAGGAAGAAGAAGAAAACGCTAACAAGGAACAGGAAGAAATCGTTTTCTCCAACAAGCTGACCGAAGAAGAAAAGCGTAAGTACGGTAGCACCGGTGAACTCCGCGCTGCTGAAACCTACCAGGATGAAAATACTGAACAGGCTGAAGAAGAACTTTACAGCGGCGACTACGAAAGCCCGTAATGCTTAATCCTGCTAAGAAAATCCTTTTAAAGACGGCGCTCCTTGTGGCGCCGTTTTTTGCGTTCTTGATTTCTGGCTGTGCGGTAGACCCGGATGCTAACGGTGCCCGTTTCAGCCGGTCTTTCCGTTACTACTACATCGAGGACTGCCGTTACGATGCCGTGGGAACGTATGATTGTTCCGGGGACCGCGTGCTTAGTCCTTCGTACAAAGTAACGATTCGGGTGGACTCGGATGGCTTGGCCACCTTGAACCTGGACGGGGAGTCCTACTACTATACTGAGTCCCAGTACAGGGATGGCTACGATGACGGAGCCTATTTTATGTTCAAACTGGACGATGTGGACGTGAAAATCTATAAGAATGGGTCGGAAATGTCCGTTTGGGACTCCTGGAACGGTCTGGTGACCTTTTATTATTACGAATAATTTCTATTTTTCGCCCCACTTATGAGCAATTCTGAAAATTTTGTCATCGCCCTGGACGGCGGTAGCGGCACTGGTAAGAGCACCACGGCAAAGATTATTGCCAAGAAGTTGGGCATTACCTACCTGGACACTGGTTCCATGTACCGTGCTGTGACTTTTGCTGCCCTGGAAAAGGGTATCCCTGCAGAAGAAGGCCCTGCCATGGACGAATTGCTCAAGAATTTGAATCTTAGCTTTGATTCCGAAAACCACATCCTCATCGACGGTGTTTCCTACGAATCCGACATCCGCGGTATGCGCGTTTCTTCCAACGTGAGCATCTACTGCGCCCTGCCGTCCGTTCGCAAGGCCATGACCGACAAGCAGCGCGAGATCGGTGCTGTTTCCAGTTGCATTCTGGATGGTCGCGACATCGGTACCGTGGTTTTCCCCAATGCTAAGTACAAGTTTTTCCTCGTCACCGACGTGAAGGTTCGCGCCGAACGACGCCTCAAGGAACTCCTTGAAAAGGGCGAAAAGGTGACCTACGAGGAAGTTCTCGAAAACCTGACCGAACGTGACCGTCTGGATTCTTCGAGAGCTACGGCCCCCCTCAAGAAGGCCGATGATGCTATTGAAATTGACACTACACAAACCTCAATTGAACAACAGGTTCAGAAGATTCTCGACTACGTAGGTGTAGTGGCGTAGCTTGAATTTTTTAAACCGCAACCAAAAAACAAACATATGGCAAATAATCTCAAGTTCGGTTCCCAGGCAGACCTCGACGAAATCCTCGCTGCAGAAGCAGAATGCGGCGCAGACTTCCGCAAGGCTAACGCTGACGTTTATGCTGGCATGGACTGCCTCGCTCAGGGCAATCTCGTCACCGGTAAGATCTCCCAGGTCAACGACCAGGAAGTTCTCATCGACGTCAACTACAAGTCCGAAGGCGTGATCGATCGCGCTGAATTCAAGGACACTGACTCCCTCGAACTCGGTTCCGAAATCGAAGTTTTTGTTGAAAAGCTTGAAGATGAAGACGGTCGTCTCATCCTCTCCAAGCAGAAGGCTGACTTCGTTCGCGTATGGGATCGCATCCATGCTGCATTCGAAAACAACGAAGTCGTTCGTGGTACCCTCACCAAGCGCATCAAGGGCGGCGTAGTTGTCGACCTCTTCGGTATCGATGCATTCTTGCCGGGTTCCCAGATTGATCTCCGTCAGATTCCGGATATCAACGCCCTCATCGGTCAGGAATATGACCTCAAGGTTATCAAGGTTAACAAGGCTCGTCGTAACATCGTCGTTTCTCGCCGTGTTGTTCTCGAAGAAGAACGCAACAAGCAGCGTGGCGACGTTCTCGAAACCCTCGAAAAGAACCAGGTTCGCAAGGGTATCGTCAAGAACATCACCGACTTCGGTGCATTCATTGACCTCGGCGGCGTAGACGGCCTCCTCCACATCACCGACATGAGCTACAAGCGCATCAACCACCCGACCGAAATGGTTCAGCTTGGTCAGGAAGTCGAAGTTATGGTTCTCGACTTCAACGACAAGAAGGAACGCATCTCTCTCGGCATGAAGCAGCTTAAGCCGCATCCCTGGAAGGATATCGCTGAACGTTATCCGGAAGGTGCAGTCGTTAAGGGTAAGGTTGTTTCCATCACCGATTACGGTGCATTCATCGAACTGGATTCCGGCGTTGAAGGCCTCATCCACGTTTCTGAAATGTCCTGGACTCAGCACGTTAAGCACCCGTCCAAGATCCTCACCGTTGGTCAGGAAGTTGAAGCTGTCGTTCTCAAGGTCGAAGAAGAAGCTGAACGCATCTCTCTCGGCATGAAGCAGCTCGAATCTGATCCGTGGGATTCCATCGAAACCGAACTTCCCCCGGGCGCACGCGTTGTTGGTGAAATCCGCAACATTGCTTCCTTCGGCGCATTCGTCGAAATCAAGGAAGGTGTTGATGGCCTCATCCACGTTTCCGACATGTCCTGGACCAAGAAGATCACTCACCCGAACGAAATGGTCAAGAAGGGTGACAAGGTTGAATGCGTCGTTCTCGCTGTCGATAAGGAAAAGCGTCGTATCTCCCTCTCCATGAAGCACCTCACCGAAGATCCGTGGGATTCCATCGATTCCACCTTCCCGGTTGACGCAGAAGTGAAGGGCAAGATCGTTCGTATGCTCGACCGCGGCGTTGTCGTCGAAATGAGCGAAGGCATCGAAGGCTTCATCCCTGTTTCCAAGCTCACCGCTGAATACATCAAGGTTCCTGCCGATGCATTCAAGGTTGGCGACGAAGTTCCGGCTGTTGTTACTGAAATCGATCAGAACAACCGCAAGATCTTCCTCTCTGTCGTGGACTACTTCAAGAACCGTGAATCCGCTGAGCTGAAGGCTTGGATGGACTCTCACAAGCCGGGCGAAAACGGCACCACCATTGGTGACGCAGCTCCCAAGGCTAAGAAGGCTTCCAAGAAGAAGGAAGAAGAAGCTTAATTCTTTGAATTAAAGTTTCAACTTTAAAGGAATCCCGTGGTTAACGCCGCGGGATTTCTTTTTTATTTCCGCTTTTGCTAACTTTGATTTTATGGTTCATTCCGCAAAGTCATCCCGCATATTTGAATTTGATATTATCCGCGTGCTCGCCATGTTCTGGGTGGTGACATATCATTTTGGATGCGAGTATGCCTATGGCCCGTTTGCTCCGTTGGTGAATTTCTTTTGTGTAACGCCCAACTTTGATTTTGGAAATGTGGCAGTGACCATGTTCCTGGTGCTTTCCGGTGCGTTGCTTTTTCGAAAGTACGGAAATGGCAATGTGGGCAGTTTACCCGCCTTTTACTTAAAGCGAGCAAAGACGATTTATCCTGCGTTCTGGATTTTGAACTTGTATGTGGTGCTTGCCATGGTTCGTCACTGGATCAGCGATGGCAACCCCTTCTTTGCCGGAAATCCGTTGAAACTGCTACTTACGGTAACAGGCTTTGATGGATTCTTGAATTTATTTGGTTTTGAAAGTTACTACTTCTGCGGGGAATGGTTTGTGGGAGCAATTGTGCTGCTCTATCTCCTGTTTCCCTTTTTGGCTTGGGCGTATCAAAAGAACAGAGTAGTCTTGTTGGTTGTTCTCGGAATCTGTTACGCTCTGCAGTTTGTGTGGCCGGACAGTTGGCGTTGGATTATCAGTGCGTTCCCTGCGACCTTGATGTTGAAGTTTGTGCTGGGCTTTTTGCTGATGGACCTTTTGCCGAAACTTCGTAATCGTGCGGTGGGCTGGACTTCCCTGGTGGTGTTCCTTGCGCTGTGCCTGCTGAATACTCCCGGTGGGTTTTATAAGAATGACTTGGCTGGAACTGTGGCGGGAGTCGCCGTGTTCCTGGCTGTGCTGAATTTTGGTGGCAAGCTGAACCCCGCGTCTGTGGTGGGCAAGGCGGTGGCAAAACTGGCTCCTTACACCTATTGCGTTTTCCTGTTGCAACATGTTTGCATTAACTGGCTCCAGATTGCTTTTGTGAAGGTAATGGGGCGCCCTGCTGTGGAATTTAGTTCTCCGGTGTGTCTGGGCTTTCTTGCGGTAACTTTGGTTGTAATCCTGGTGGCGGCCTACTTATTGAAGTTGGTTTCTGACAAGGCTGTAAAATTTGCAGAAAGCAAATTTCTATCTTAAGGCTGTATGAATCTTTCTGGCAAGCACATTCTTCTTGGCGTATCTGGCGGAATTGCCGCCTACAAGTCCTGCGAACTTTTGCGACTGTTGCAAAAGAAGGGGGCTGAGGTTCGTGTTTGCATGACTGAAGCGGCCACCCAGTTTGTGGCGCCGTTGACTTTTGCCAGCCTGAGTAAGTGCCCGGTGTATTTGAAAAACGGGGCGCCTGAGGCAAGGCCTTTCCAGCATATCGATTTTCCCCGATGGGCCGATTTGTACCTGGTGGTGCCTGCCACAGCCAATGTGATAGGCAAGTTCGCCTTCGGAATCGCCGACGATCCGGTAAGCCTTTGCTTTATGAGCTGCGATTGCCCGCGCTTTGTGGCGCCTGCCATGAACGTGGCCATGTACAATTCTCCTGCGGTAAAGCGTAATCTTGAAATGCTCCGCGGTTTTGAAATGACCCATGTGCTGGAATCTCCTGCGGGTTTCTTGGCTTGTGGCGAAGTGGGGCAGGGTAGGCTCTTGGAACCTGCGCAGATTGTGGAACACTTAGAGAATTATGAATTACTAAGTACGAATTACGAGAAGAAGAATGGAACGGGTACAGTTTCTGTTTCTGAAGCACAGAAATTCCTTGAAGAAACTGCTCGTCAGGATTCTCTCGTAAATCATAATTCGTCATTCGTAAATGGTAACAGAACCCGCAGGGTGCTGATTACCGCAGGCCGTACTGAAGAAGCGATTGACCCGGTCCGTTACATTTCCAACTGCAGCAGCGGAAAAACCGCTGTGGCTTTGTCTGCGGTTTTCCTGGCCAATGGTTATGATGTTGAAGTTGTGGCAGGTCCTATGGAGGCTCAGTTCCCGGGTGGCGTAAAGGTTACCAAGGTTCGTAGCGCTTGCCAGATGCACGATGCAGTTCTTGCCCGTCAGCCTGATGTGGATGTTCTTGTCCATTGCGCCGCTGTTGCTGATTATCGCCCGGCAAATCCTGCAGATTCCAAAATCAAGGATAGCCGTAGCCAGCTCACTATTGAATTGGTTCCTAACCCGAATATCCTGAGGGATTGTTCAGCAGCCCGTCGCGCCGCAGCATCTAGCGATGCGAACAGCCGCCTGGCAAAACAGACCATCATTGGCTTTGCTCTTGAAACGGATCATTTTGCAGAACATGCCGCAGAAAAGTTTGAGAAGTCCGGCGCCGACGCCTTGTTGCTGAACGCCCCGGTGGCTGCAGATAGCGGCTTTGGTCACGATAACGTCCGTTACGCTCTTATTGAACATGGCAAGCCTATTCCTGAATTGAATATGGGAAGCAAGGTTTCCCTGGCAGAGGCCATCGTGAATTTCTGTGGAGGTTCCCATGTCTGAAGAATTTGATTTTAGCGAGCTTCGCAATTATCTCCAGGGTCAAATGGACTTGGGTGAATTTGAACTCTACTTGGATGAACCTTGGACATTGACCCGTAAGCCTGCAGCGCCTGGCCGTCCGGCGATTCCCGGCCGTAACCCGCCGCCCATTCCGCCTTCTGCATCGATGCGTCCGGCGGCTTCTGCAGCACCTGCGATGGGAATGCCTTCTGCACCTCGCCCTGCAATGAATGTCCCTGGCGCAGCGTCTGTTGGCGCTTCCGGCGTGGCTCCCGCTTCCGCGGCAGCCCCTGCTTCTGGCGAAATTATTCCGGATATTTTCGGCGCACCGTCTTCCGCACCGAGCGCTCCCGCGCCCCGTGCTTTCAAGCGTACTGCATCCGCCTACGAATCTGCAGCCTCCCTGCAGGAATTCTACGACAAGCTCAAGGCAGAAATGCTTTACGCCAAGGAGCCCGATGTGGCCCGCTACATGGGTCCGGAACATCCCAAGCTTTTGTTCCTGCTTCCCGCGGTCAAGCCGGGTATGGATCCCGCTGCATTCTTCCAGACCCCTGTGGGCGAAATGCTTGTTCGTTTGTTCGCAAGCCTGAACATGGCGCAAGAATCGATCGGCGTTACTTACTTCTTCAAGTCTACGGAACGCCCTTTGTCCCCGCTTCTCGAAACCGCCCTCAAGAAGATGCTGACCAAGGAACTTTCCTTTATCGCTCCTGAAATGATGGTGACCTTCGGCCAGCCGCTGTTCCACCAGCTCTTCGGCAAGGCCAAGAACTTTGACGAATTGGCAGGCGCCGATATGGATTTCGCCGGCGTTCCTACCTGCTCCTTGATCGACCCCTACGCCATGGTGAACGACAAGCAGATGAAGTGGCTGACCTGGAAGGTGCACATTCCGCGCAGTACCCTATTTACAAAGTAACAGTATCCTATTTACAAAGTAGCTGTACCCAGTTCGCGAAGTAACTGTATTTTTTGACAATAACTCCTGAAAACAGGAAATATAAAGGCGGGTCTTTAGGGCTCGCCTTTGTCTAACGACGCGACTTTCTACGCGTATTTAATTATATTTCCAAAGGATTATATGTCAGATTTAGAAGAAAAACAGAGCAATTTTGAAGGTCGTCAGGTTCCCATGGACCTGGATGCGGAACGCTGCCTCTTGGGCGGCATTCTTCGCGATCCCGATGTGATGGGCGAAGCCATCATGACTATCAAGGACGAATCCTTCTTCTATCTGGAAAAGCATCAGCTGGTTTGGCAGGCACTCTGCAACTTGAACCGAGCTGTTACCCCCATCGACCTGGTGACCCTGGCTGCAGAATTGGAGACCATGGGCAAGCTCCAGTTGGTGGGTGGAAGAGAATATTTGTTCGAACTGATGGAATCTGTGGCTTCTTCTGCCAACGTTTCCTGGCACATGGAACTGCTCCGCAAGAAGGCGGTCCTTCGTAGACTCATTAAGATGTCCAACAAGGTCATCAAGGAATCTATGGATTCCGCTGCCGTGCCCGACGAAGTCTTGTCCAATGCAGAAAAGGACATGTTCTCCATTGCCGACGACCAGGTTCGTGATTCCCTCAAGCCTATCGACCAGTTCGTGTCCCCGCTTCTGCAGCGCTTGAACGAACGTAAGGATGGCATCACCGGTATCCGTACCGGCATTACCGAACTGGACGAACTGACCAACGGTCTCCAGCGTTCCGACCTTATTATTCTGGCCGCCCGTCCTGGTGTGGGTAAGACCTCTTTCGCTCTTACCATTGCCGCTAACGCCGCCATCAACTACCATCAGAATGTGGCATTCTTCAGCTTGGAAATGGATGGCATGCAGTTGGCCCAGCGTCTTCTGTGCTCCCAGGCCCAGATTGACCAGAGTAAGCTCCGTAACGGTTACCTGAACAGCGACGAAAAGAAGAAACTGATCGCTGCCGTTACCCCCATTAACCAGGCCCCGCTGTACGTGGATGACAACGCTGACCTTGGTATCATGGAATTGATGAGTAAGGCCCGTCAGCTCAAGCGTAAGGGTAAGCTGGACCTTCTGATTATTGACTACTTGCAGTTGATGAAGACTGGCAAGGAAGAAAACCGCGCAGTTGCCATCGGTGCAATTTCTCGTGGTCTTAAGATTTTGGCTAAGGAAATGCAGATCCCTGTGATTGCCTTGGCTCAGCTCTCCCGTAAGGTGGAAGAAAAGGGCCGCGAACGTCCTCAGCTCTCCGACCTTCGTGAATCCGGTTCTATCGAACAGGATGCTGATATGGTGTGGTTCGTGGAACGTAAGTTCGTCCAAACCCACCGTGAAGAAGACAAGTATCTGGCTGAACTTATCGTGGCCAAGCATCGTAACGGTTCCGTGAAGGACATTCCCATGACCTTCATTCCGGAATACACCACCTTCTACGACGCCGCACCTGAAGAGCAGGACGGCGGTAATGGCGGTGCCTACACTTACGATGATGGTGGCGATATGGGCGGCGGCGCACCCGACTTTGCTGATTTCTAAGGAGTAGTTAGATGCCTTTGATTTTACGTCCTATTGTCTGGATCGGTGACATCATTGTCACTGGTATCTCTGCTATAGGCGAAGTCATCTGCATTTTGCTCAATACCCTGAAGCAGCTCCGCTATGTGCACAAGAACCCGGACCTCATCGTTAAGCAGATGATTTCCATTGGCGTGTCCTCCTTGCCTTTGCTCTTTGTGACTTCCATTTTCACCGGCATGGTGGCTACGGTCTGTGCAGAATTTGAATTCCACAATCTGGTTGCAGATAAATTCGTGGGAACCGCCGCTTGTAAGATGGTACTGATTGAACTTGGACCTTTGCTTACGGCAATCGTTCTGGCAGGTCGAGTTGGCAGTGCTATCTCCGCTGAACTTGGTTCCATGAAGGAAAAGGAAGAACTGGCTGCCTATACGGTACTGGGCCTGAATCCTTATCGTTACTTGGCCTTGCCCCGTTTCGTAGCCTTCATTACCATGATTCCATGCCTTACCATTATTTCCAACGCCCTGGCCATCATCGGTGGTTGGATTGTCTGTGTTCTTGGCCTGGATATTACGACCTATACTTACGTGACCGGTATGCAGTACTTGTTCGACCCCATGGATCTCTGGTCCGGTGTCATCAAGTCCTTTGTCTTCGGTACCATTATTTATTTGCTGGGCTACTACCATGGTATTAATGCCAAGGCCGGTGCCCGTGGTGTGGGTATCGCTACCATGAGCGTGGTGGTGTCCTGCTGCTTGATGATTCTTATCTTGGACTTTGTGGTGGACGCACTGCTGTTCTTCTGATGTTTGAAGGTAACTTATGCCAAATGTAAAGATTGATCCCAATGATATCGCAATCCGCCTTAAGGGGCTGAAGAAGTCCTTCGGTCCCCAGGACGTTTTGTGCGATGTGAATCTGGACATCCGCCGTGGCGAGACTATGGTCATTATCGGTAAGTCCGGTGGTGGCAAGTCCGTTATCCTTAAGCACATGATCGGCCTTCTCCAACCGGATGGCGGCGAAGTGACTGTGGATGGCGTGACCATCAGTACGCCGAAGTTCTTTGATACTCATACCATCCGTCGCAAGATGGGTATGCTGTTCCAGATGGGTGCCCTGTTCGACTCCATGAACACCGGTGAAAACATCGCCTTCGCCCTTCGTGAACATCACCCGGAACTGACCGAAAAGCAGATCCAGGATGTGGTAACAGAAAAACTCCAGATGATCAACCTGGTTCCGGAATTCCGCACCAAGATGCCTTCTGAACTTTCCGGTGGTATGCGTAAGCGTGTGGCCTTGGCTCGCGCCATTGCCCTGAATCCTGAAATTTTGCTGTACGATGAACCCACTACCGGTCTGGACCCCATTACCAGCGACGTGATCAATGACTTGATCCTGGATATGCAGAGTAAGCTGGGGGTGACCTCCGTGGTGGTGACCCATGACATGGTTAGCGCTTTCAAGGTGGCTGACCGAATCGCCATGCTCTATAACGGAAGAATCATCGAAGTGGGTACCGTGGACGAAATTAAGAACACCAGTAACCCATATGTGCACCAATTTATCACCGGACAGCGCAAAATTTCGGTGGAAGATGCCCCTCAGGACTAGAAAATAGTTTTAAAACAGTTCTTTTTTGCAAAGATTTATTTAAATTACGGGAAAGAGGTTTTTTTATGAATAAGAAATTTTTGGGTGTAATAGCTTCTGCTACTGTTGCCGCAGGTTTCATTGCCTGTGGTTCTGGCGAAATTTACGAACCGTCTATTACCGAACAGATGTTCCTGGAAACCCCGCCCAGTGGCGAAGCCATGTGCGCACTTTCCGGTGGATGCGACGGCGCTTTTGTTGTTCCGTCTAGCGCATCTGTGGAATCTTCCTCTGCTGTTAATCACAATACTCCTATGAGCAGCATTGAAAAGATTGAAATTCTCACTGGAACTTCTTCGTCCCTCGATATCATTGGCGGTGGTACTGCAAGTTCTTCTTCTGCAGTTGTTACAAACGGTGTTGGAACCTGCGCTCCGACTGTGACCCCGATTAAGGAAGGTGGTTCTACCGGATTCAAGTTTGTTGCTGCAACAAACAACGCAAGCTTTGTTACAAGCGCTAAGTTCTCCTGGAATTTCGGTGCCAATGCAACTCCGGCTGCATCTACCAGCATGTCTCCCAACGGCATTACATTCAACAAGTCCGGTTCCGTGGTAGCAACAGTTGATGTTACCTATAATGGTCAGACCACTCAGGTGACTTGCTCTCCGCTGCAGGTAAACGGCCCCGATATTACCGGTTGTACTTGTGCTGCCGAAGCAGTGTCTGTTGACTACACCTCCGCTACTCCGGCTTGGTCCGTGACGGGTTGTAAGACTGCAACTGCAACTGGCGCACTGACCTATTCTTGGGATGGTGGCGCCGCAGGTAGTGACGTTTCCTTTACCAAGGCTTTCACTACAGCACAGGCTGGTTGGGCCCCGGTTTTGACCGTTGCTAACGATGAAAACACCATTATCAACGTGACTTGCCCGGCAGTGAAGACTACTAAGGGTGCAGAATACGAAATCACAAAGCAGGACACCAAGATCAGACTTCCGGCTGGTGAATCCAATGTGTTGATCGACTTGCCGTCCACTTGGCATAATGGTACCGAAGGTACTTGCACCTTCCGTTGCGATGGCGCAGGCCAGCCCATCACAATCACCATTGGTACGCTGACATCTAAGCCCGACTACTCTGCTACCATTGCCTTGCCGATTACCCAGACCATTAACAAGAGCTCTGTGGTGGTTGGCCTCGATGTGGCTGCAGATTGCCAGGTCGCCTACTAGTCTGTAAGTAAAAATCTTAAAGGACCGGCTCGAAAGAGTCGGCCTTTTTTGTTTGCATAAAAAAATGCGCGGCCAAGATGGTCGCGCATTTAATACATACGGTAGGTTGTCCCTTATTGCTTAATAGTCGGGGCTTGGCGGGCTACGGGAGCCAGTTCGCCGTGCTTGCGGAACAAGTGCTTTACCAGGGTGTTGAAGCCGCGGAACACGCGGTAGCGTTCGCGGGGATTCTTCAATGCCATGATGCCCTGACGCCAGATGTAGCTGGGGCGCAGGTAGAACTCGCGGCGAGCCTTGTCGCAGAAGTCCACCAGGGCCTGGCTGGTCAGTTCACCACGCTGGATGGTAGTACGGTGGAATCCGTCCTTGTCCAGCCACTGGTTGTAATCCTTAGTCTGCAGGGCGCCGCTGGCCAGTGCTTCCTTGTAGGCTTCGGTACCGGGGTAAGCCATGATGGGGTAGAACTGAGCCGTATTGGGATTCAGCTTCTTGGCGTAGTCCAGAGTCATGCGGAGAGTCTGGGGAGTATCGCCGGGGTTACCCACCATAAAGCATCCGTGAACCAGGAGGCCAGCCTTGCGGGCGTTCTTGGTAAACTCGATAGCCTTGTCGGTGTTCTTCACGCCCTTGTGGATGTTCTCCAGAACCTCGGGGGAGGCGCTTTCGAAGCCAACGCACATTTCGCGGCCACCGGCCTTCTTCATGAGCTTCAGCAAATCCAGAGGCACGTCGGCACGGGCGTTGCAGCTCCAAGTAATCTTGAGGCCGCGTTCCAGAATCAGGTTGCAGATCTGGCGTACGTGTTCGTGACTTGCGGTAAAGGTGTCGTCTTCGAAGAAGACTTCGCCAAGGTCCTCAAAGTTGTCCTTGATGTACTGCAGTTCGTCTACCACGTCCTTGGGGTCGCGGCGGCGGAACTTGTGGCCATTCAAAGTCTGAGGAATGACGCAGTAGCTACAATGGTTGGGGCAGCCACGGCCGCTGAGGATAACGATCAGCGGATTCAGGTTGGCGCCGTAGAAGTACTTCTTGTAGCAGCTGTAAAGATGCTTGCGGTAGACCTTGGAAACCCAGGGCAGTTCATTCAAGTTCTCGATCTTGGGGCCTTCGGGCTGGAAGTCCACCTTGCCTTCGGCGGTGCGATAGGCGAGACCGGGGAACTGACCGATGGGAGCTGCACCTTCGTCGCCACGCAATGCGCGGACCAGGTTGCGGCTGGTGTAGTCGGCTTCACCGATAATCACGTAGTCCAATGCCGGTTCCATTTCCATGGATTCCAGGGGTTCTGCGGTAGCGTGAGTGCCCATGATGGCAATCTTCACGTTGGGCATGGCTTCCTTGATGGCCTTGACTACCTTAAGGTCGTTCAAAATGCTGGGGGTGCTGGTGCTGCAAATAACCAGTTCTGGGGCGAACTTCTTCATGCCATCCAGGGTCTGGGGCAGGTCCAGCTCCATGGCGGGACTGTCAATGAGCTGAATTTCGTTGTTGTCGGCTTCAACGGTGCCGGCAGCATAGCTCAAGAACATCGGCCAGTAAAGAGTACTAGACTTCGTTACACACGGGCTGCGGGATTCGCGGCTGAACATCGGGTGGAACGGAGGATTTAAAAATGTAATGCGCATGTCGCCCCACAAAATACATAAAATGAGGGGAATTAGTTACATTTTATGCCAATGAAACGCAATTTTTTCGTTGTCTTAGCGGGTCTTGTGATGCTCGTCAGTATGGGCTCTGCCTTTGGGGCGGAGGCTGGTGCAAAAAGTGCTCCCCAGGTCTCGCTGGATACGGTAAAAACCACTTACCCGGATGGTTCCTTGGCGCGAGTTTATACTGTCCTGGCCGGAACGGTTGTCCGTGAGGGGGTGGCTGTTTCCTATCATCCCAATGGCAAGGTGGCGGTGGAAGCTCCCTATAAGAACGGCAAGTTGGACGGGGTGTTCCGCAGCTATTTTGAAAACGGAAAATTGTGGCAGACCATCGGTTACCTGGAAGGTGTGGAGGAAGGTGTTTCCACCACATATTTCGAAAGCGGCTCCAAGAAATCCAAGGAAGTCTATAGGAATGGAATCTTGAACGGAACTTCCGAAGAGTATTATGAAAACGGTAACTTGCGCCGTAAGCTCCCTTATGTGAAGGGGCATATCCACGGGGTGGGCAAGGTCTTTGACGAGCAGGGAGCCATGATCGAGGAAATGACTTTCGAATACGGTCTAAGGCATGGCCCTTACCGCCGTTACAAGAAAGGCATTGTCATTCTCGACGCCGTCTTCGAAGCAAACCGCTGCGTCAAGAACTGCAATTTCTAAATCCCTTAATTAATAACCGCTCCATTCGGCGGTGATGCTGGGGCTGGCCTTGCGGATGGCTTCGGCTTCCTTGCTGTTGTCTGCAGGAGCGATGTCGCCGCTGGCAATACGGGCCTTGATGTCGTCGAAGGTCTTGGGACGTTCTCCCTCGGGGAGCTTGTCGCCTGGCACCTTGCAGGGCGCGTCAATGGCGGTCTTTGCCTTGTCCTTCACCGGCGTGTATTCCCGGGCGGCAGGCACCACGTAGAACTTGTCTTCTTCCGGACACCAGGCGGTAAGCTTTTTGCCGTACACGCATCCGGAGTCCAGCCCGATGAAGTTGGGGCGGCGGTCCACGAATCCCATCTTGGCCCAGTGGCCAAACACCACAGGCTTATTCCACGTCACCTGTTCAAACCAGGGAATGTCGTTCCAGTAGCGGATGGACAAGATGACCTTCGGGTCCATATCTTCCAGACGCGTCTTGCCCGGTTCCAGCCCGGCATGGACCAGGAGCGCGTGGGGCGTATCGCGCCAGAGGGGCCAGTTCTGAACCTCGGCCAGAATGTATTCCCAGTCCTCCAGGGGCAATCTGGAGAAGCGGGCGCACTGCTTTTCCGTCCAGTCGCATTGCGGGGTTGTCATCATGCGGATGAGGTGTTCCTCATGGTTACCGCGGACAGTGAGAATGCCGTTCTGCTGGATGAACTTAAGGGCCCGCAGCATGTCGGGGCCTTTGTTAATGATGTCGCCGGTTTGGTACAGCGTATCTTTACCGCGGACGAAGCCAAAGGCGTCTACGATCTTTTCCAGTTCATCGGCGCAGCCGTGAACATCCCCGATGTAGAGGGTGCGACCCGCGGCGTTTGACTGCACGGAACTTGCCTTTTCGGAAATCATATGTGGACTGCCTGACGGAGCTTGTTCATTTCGTCGGCGGTGAGTTCGCGGAACTCGCCTGCGGGCAAGTCGCCCAGCTGGAGCCTGCAGTAGCTCACGCGCTTCAAGTCGCGGATTTCATAACCTACGGCGCGCATCATGCGGCGGATTTCGCGGTTCTTACCTTCGGTAAGCACCAGTTCTGCAAAACCCTTCTCCAGGTAAATGTCTGTAGCGAATGCGATTTCTTCTTCCTCCGCATCCTCTTCACGAATGTCCACGCCATCCACCAAACGCTGGGCGGCATGTTCACTGAGGGGGCGGTCCGTCCACACAAAGTAGCTGCGGGGAATCTCGTAGCTGGGGTGGGTAAGGCGGTGCAGCAATTCGCCATCGTCGGTAAAGAGAATCAGGCCGCGGCTCTGCAAGTCCAGACGACCCACGTATTTCAACGTGTGGTAGCCAGGAGGCAGGTAGTCGTAAACAGTCTGGCGCCCCTGCGGGTCATCCTTGGTGCAAACGCATCCGGCAGGCTTGTGGAACATGATGGTGGTGCACTTCTTGGGGAGGCGTGCGCGCACTCCGTCTACAACCACCTGGTCCTTTTCTTCGTCAACCTGATGACCGAGATCCTTAATGACCTCGCCGTTGACCATGACCTTGCCATCGGCAATCAAGGTGTCGGCAGCACGACGGCTGGCGATACCACATAAAGAAATGAATTTATTGATTCTCATTTTATCTTCCTTGCAACTTCACAGCTGGAGTTGATTTTTGCGACGCGTTTGCGAAACTTGTCGCGGTTAAAATTATTCGGCGCTCTCGGCTTCTGCGGCTTCGGCTTTTTTTATCCAGGGCGGGACTCGCTTTGCCTTGGGCTTTGCTTCGGGCTCCGGTTCAGGCGGATATAGCAAACCGAAACGCAGGCCGGCAGTACTGATCTTGAAACTTTCCACGCGGAGCTTTTCTAAAAGGGACTTGAGCCAGAACAATCCGCAAATGATCACTTCGTGTCGACCGTTTTCCAGGCCCGGCAACATGGCGCGGAGTTCCTTGGAAAGGTTGGAAATTCGTGTGGTCACGGCTTCCAAGTCGCGGATGGTCAGTTCCAAGCCCTCAATAGCCTTGTAGTCGAAAACCTGCTTGTCCAGGTAGACCATGGCCAATGCTGTGCCGGTACCGCCGATCAGGTAAACCTGTTTCTTGGTCATGCCCTTGAAGCTTACGTCCTTGAAAGCTTCCTTCACAAACTTCTTGTATTCAGGGCCAGGGATGGGTCCCATTTCCTTGAACATCTTCAGGGCGCCCACGGGAATGGAGAATGTGGTTTCGCCATTGGAAAGCTCGGTGGATCCGCCACCAATGTCCAGGGTAACGATGTCCTCGCCGTGCCATTCCTTTACGGAACGGAATGTCAGCTTGCCTTCCTGTTCGCCGCTGATAATCTGGGGGCGCATCCAGATGGCTTTTTCCACGGCGTCCAGCACTTCTTCCTGGTTGCTGGCGCGGCGCATGGCTTCTGTCATGACCACGGCCTGGAGCTTTGCACCCAAGGCGTGAAGGTCCATGCGGAACTTGACCATGATGTCGCAAAGTTCCTTGATGCGCTTTTCGCTGATGGGGCTGGGCTCGCCATCTTCGCTGTAGACGTCTTCACCCAGGCGGCAAACTTCCACCTTCTGGAGCTTGGGAACCAGAACCTTGCGGGGCTCGGAACCTTCTGCAGCGTCTGCGGCGGGAGCGTCTTCGAAAGCGGCAATCAACATGATGCAGCTGTGGCTTCCGATGTCTACGGTGGCGATAAGCTTGTTTTCCATAAAGACCTCAGCCTAGTTTTCGGCGGAACCTTCTGCGGCAGGCTTTTCTTCTGCAGTTTCCTGGGAGGCCTTTTCCTCAGCCTTCTTCATCACGCCGGCCTTAATCTTTTCGGCGAGAGAGGCGGGGTTGGTCAGGAATTCCTTGGCGTTGGCGATAGCTTCTTCAACGACAGAATCCGGATGCTTTCCGACCCAGCTTGCCACCAGGTCGCCGGATTCACTTCCCAGTTCCTTGCCCTGGCGCAGTTCCTGACCCATCTTGAGGGCCAACAGCAAACCAAGTTCAAAGGCGCGAGGCTCTGCCTTGCCTTCCAGGAGTTTTTCGACGCGGCTAATACGTTCGTCGTAGGGAATGTTTTCGAGTTCGGCGAGATCTTTTTCTGAAATCATGGTGGAAAAGATAAAAAAAGAGAGCTCGAGATTTCTCTCGAGCCCTAAGTTCTTTTGCTAAAAGCGAAGAATTACTTCTTAGCAGGAGCCTTCTTTGCAGCGGGCTTCTTAGCAGCCGGCTTAGCAGCAGCCTTCGGAGCGGCCTTCTTAGCAGCGGGCTTTGCAGCCTTCGGAGCAGCAGCCTTCTTAGCAGCGGGTTTCTTTGCAGCAGCAGCCTTGGGGGCAGCCTTCTTAGCAGCAACTTTCTTTTCAGCCATTTTATTTCTTCCTTATGTTTGTTGATTAGATGTGTATAAAATAACTTTGTTTTCACAAATAATCAACACCTTTTTACAAAAAAAATGAAAAAATTTTTCACAGTGCGAACTTTGTCACAAAAAATTTTGTATGGAACGTTTTGTTAATTTGTTTGTGATTGACGTCCCTGGTACAAAAACAACATTTTCGAACAAGGTAAACGCTGCTGGAGGACGAGGTAAATTCTGGCAGAGAAGGCTTTCTTCGTGTTTGTACATACCAAGTAACCACGTGGCTGGTCGTTAGTATGCATGTTTGCCCCGGGGCTCGAACCAGGTACATACCAAACCCAGAATAGCTAGTTGTTTGGTATGCATGACCGACTATAAACTTGAATCAAATACATACCAAATTCGTTGAGTCTAATGGATTGGTATGCAAAAAGCGTGGGTGAAATAAAAAAACTCGGCAACTTGCCGAGTCCCTTTAGTTTCTAGATGTTGCGACCCTATTGTGCTTCAACCCGCAAATCTCTGCCTGTAGGTTTCAACCCGCAAGCTTCAAGCAAGTTACAGCCAGTAGGTTGCGCCTACACGTACCGTGATGTCTCTCGGAGAGAAGTAACTGTCGTTTGCCAGGCTCAGCAAGCCGAACATCAGGTGAACGTCAATGTCTACGGGAACCTTTTCGAAAGGCAGCGGGCGGCCCACACCAACGGAAAGACCCATGGAGAAAGTGTTTACGTTATCGCTATTAACGACCCATTCGTCAGTAGAAGTGCTGAGATTGAGTGTGAATACCGGACCTGCTTCGGCATAGAAACCGCTTTCGTCGCCAGTGGGGAGGATCATACGGCAAAGAACTGGAATATCCAGGCCGAACTGGCTAAAGGAATGGTCGCCCAAGTTGGTTCTTTTGGCCTGGGCATTTTCTTTCTTCCAGTTGCCAGTCACATCGACGTCGGAGTACTTGGTGTATACGGTGTCGTAAGATAAATTACCAGAATGTGCGCGGTAGTTCAGCAAAAGGTTGCCGCGGATGCTGATATAATCGTTAATGGGAAATTCAATGGAACCGCCCAGTTCGAAACCGAAACCATCAAAATCCGCTGCGCCAGCGATTTCGTGGGTACGTTCTGTCTTTGCAAACGGTCCGATTTCCACGGTTTCTTTCTTGATAACGTTGCTGTCGTCCAGGCCGCTGACGGTGTTATAGCCCAGGGCCAGGTTTCCGCCGAAACGGATGTGTCTGTCGGCAGCGAAGCTACCGGAAACCAACAAACCGGTAACAACCAATGCAATGGTAAAAATCTTGTTCTTCATGGTGAACCCCATATTAAAATCCCAATAGCGGATATTCTAATAAAAAAGCGAGTACTTGTAAAGTAACATTTTTTGAATAAACGCTCTCAATGTCGTTGCGATCTTGTAAAAAACAGCTTAGATTGCCACGGGTCTTCGACCCTCGCAACGGCATTTTTAACCCTTGACGCTTTCCACGTACTTTTTCATACCTTCCACGCCTACGCTGTACATATCCGCAAATTTCGTTGCAAAAGGCGGAATTTTGCGGTTGTGCATGCCCAGGGCGTCGTGCATCACCAGCACCTGACCATCGGTAAAGCGGCCACCACCGATACCAATAGTCACAGCTTTCACGGACTGGGTAATCTGGGTGCCCAAGGCCTCGGGAATATGTTCCAGTACGAATTCAAAGCATCCTAGGCTGTCGATATACTTGGCGTCGGCCATGATCTTTGCTGCCTCTTCGTCGGTCTGGCCCTTCTGCTTGAAGTTGGCCGCAGTCTGGGGCAACAGGCCCAAGTGACCACAAACCGGAATATCGTGGGCGATCAAGTTCTCGATAACACCCTGGGGTACGCCCTCCAACTTCACGGAACTGGCGCCTACGTCCATAAAACGGCGGGCATTGTCCAGGGCCAACTGGGGGTTGGCGTCGCTACCGTAGGGCATGTCCGCTACCACGTGGGTGTTGGCGGCACCGCGGCAAACGGCGCCTACAAAAATCAGCATTTCATTCATGCCTACCTCGCGGGTGCTCTTGTAGCCCAGCATGGTATTTGCCAGGCTGTCGCCCACGAGAATCTGGTCTACGCCTGCGGCCTCTGCCATCTGGGCAAAAGCGTAGTCGTAGGCGGTGATCATAGATACCTTTTCGCCCTTGGCTTTTTTCAACTTTATGTCGTTTGCACTGAGCATAGTTTTCTGATCTCCTGTAGCCATTGTAGAGAATGAATCTCTTTTAAAAATCCGATGTGGTTCCTCAGGTAGGTGAGGAGGGCGTTCTCTACGAACACCCTGTTGTCGCCGATGGGCTGACCATAGGCCAGGGACCACAGACCCTGAACCGTTTGAATCCTTGCCCGGGGCGATTCAACCCCCAGGCAGGCCCTGCAGATGAGACCCCCGGATTCCGGATGGAAATCTGCTGCAGCCTGGTCCAGTTCCCGTTCGCAGCGGGAGCAGGTGTTCAAGTCCAAGTGGTAGCCCCACAAGTCGCAAGTATCCAGAAGCCACTGGGCGAACACGTTGCTTATGGGCTGCGCGCCGTCCGTTGCACATTCGTCAGATACATTGCACTTGCCGCATTCGTCGCCGGAACAATCCGCGCTATTCAAGTTGTCCAGCGCCCGGTTCAGCAACGTGAACTCTTCTTGCAGCGGAACCCCTGGCGGCGCGTAACGCATTACGATTTCCGCCATGACCTGCGCCACCGCCTGACTCATCAAGTCGTCGCGCATGTGGCCTCGCCAGTTCAGGAGCGTTGCCTCCTTCACGAACAAGAGGCCATCGCCACCCGCCTTCTGCGGGTTCTCGCGGAACACCACCTCGCTTTCTGCCAGAGGGTCCAGCGCGCCCTTGAACGGGGAGTCCTTACGCTTGCCACCCTTTAATATAAAGGATATCACGCCCCGCTCCTCGGTAAGCGCCTTCACGATCCAGCTGGAATCGCTGTACGGAAAACGATGAAGAACAATGCAGCGTGACTTGACAAGCATGGAATTACACAGCGGGGAACGGAGGCCAGCCCAACTTCTGGCCGCCAACCACATGCAAATGAATGTGGAACACGGTCTGGCCTGCATCTTCCTTGCAGTTGAACACGAAACGTGCGCCGGATTCTTCGAGGCCCAGCTCCTTGGCAATACGCTGGCCCTGGAACAAAAGCTTGCCCATCAGTTCGCAATCTTCTGCCTGCATTTCCATGAGGCTGGAAATGTGCTTCTTGGGAATCACCAAGAAATGAACCGGTGCAGTGGGGGCGATATCGTAGAAGGCGAACACGTCGTCATCTTCGTAAATCTTCTTGGAAGGGATTTCTCCCTTGATAATCTTACAGAAAAGGCAGTTTTCACTCATAGTATGGGGAATAATAGCAAAAAATGAAAAAAAAGCTATAACGACCTTCCGGCAATGCATTCCTCAATTCTTACCAAATTTGCATGGGGTCAATAAGAGAAATGCAAAACAGCGTACGTTCCCATAATGCTTAAAAAGTATTTTTTATTCTCAAATGGGAATAAAAAATGTATATTTTTGTTCTTGAAGGAGAATAAAAATATGAGCAGTTTAAGCTTGTCGCAATTATCTACGATTTTGACTGATTTTCGAGAGTCCGCAAGACTTGTCCAGTTTGTGCGGCGTTCCTTTGAATTCGAAAAATGTGGTTGTTATGTTTTTGTAGGGGTGCGTCGCGCAGGAAAGTCGTACTTGATGTTTCAGCGAATGAATGAACTGGCCTCCCAGGGGGTGGACTGGGATGATATCGTGTATGTGAACTTTGAAGATGAGCGCTTGATTGGCTTCGATACGGAGGATTTCAATAAGATTTTGGAAGTCCAATATTCTCGGAGATCCGCGAAACCTTATCTGTTTCTTGATGAGGTGCAGAACGTTCCTGGGTGGCATAAGTTTGTACGTCGTCTGGCGGATAGCAAACATATTGTGTATGTAACTGGTAGCAATGCAAAAATGCTCTCTGGAGATATTGCGACGACTCTCGGTGGTCGTTATCTCATAAGGGAGGTTTACCCTTTCTCGTTTCGCGAGTTTCTTGATGCTAAGGGGGCGCAACTGCCTGCCCTGCAGAAATCCTCTATTGCGATGTCCACTGCAGAACGTGGCCGGTTAGAAGGTCTTTTTGAACAATATTTTTTATTTGGTGGATTTCCTGAAAGCCTTGCCTTTGTGGATCGTCGTTCCTATGTGTCCAGCGTATTTCAAAAGATCTACCTTGGTGATGTGATTGCTCGCAATGGAATAACTAATGTGATGTCGTTGAAGGTCATGTTGAAAAAACTGGCGGAAAGCGTCAAACAGCCGGTTTCCTTCAATAGAGTCTGTAATATTGTTGGCGCTTGTGGGATCAAGGTTGGTATCAACACCATTATCTCGTTCATCGGCGCCTGTTCTGATTCTTGGTTGTTGCTTCCTCTCAGAAACTATACCGGCAAACTTGTGGATAAGGAAACTAAGCCGAAGTATTACTTTGTTGATAATGGAATTCTTAGCCTATTGTTGGTGGACCCGACGACCACGTTGCTGGAAAATATGGTTGCTTTGAGTCTGTTTCGTAGATATGGTCACGACCTGGATAACGAGAGAGTTTTCTTTTACGGAGCTGCCTACGAGGTTGATTTTTACGTTCCAGAAGATGAATTGGCTATACAGGTATCCTTTGCCATTGGCGGAGATGAGACAACGTTCGAAAGGGAGATTGCTGCGTTGACAAAACTCCCGAAGGTTCTGCCATGCAAGCGGCGAGTGGTTGTTACCTATGGTGAGGAATGCAGCCTGAGGGATTCCTACGGTGAAATAGAGGTTCTGCCATGTTGGAAGTGGCTTTTGGGCTGATCTCTGTGATATACTCCACATTGGAATAATAAAAAAGTAAGTTTTTTTGACCTCAGGCCTTGCTTTTGTAAAAAAATATGTATAATTGAACCATCCAAAACGCGTAGAAATGTGCCTCTTTTGGACCAAAAGCCGAAAATTTTGTGATGGATGTCACTTTCATGACACAACTGTGACAAAACTTTGACAAAACTGTGACAAAACTATTGACTTTGGTCAGAAAAGAGATATATTTGTTTACGTAAACGAGAGGAAACACTCCGGAACACTAACGCTCCCCGGTGCCAGTCTCAAACAAGTGTGTAACAAACAACAAGGAGTACACTATGAAGAAGCAAGGTTTTACCCTTATTGAATTGATGGTCGTGATCGTTATCATGGGCATCCTCGCAGCCGTCGCAGTACCTAAGCTGTTCGGCATGATCGCTAAGTCCAAGGCATCTGAAGTTGGCCCCGCAGCTGGCGAATACGTGAAGTTGCAGGACGCTTATGTGTCTGAAACTGGTCTCTACATCGGTAAGTGGAATGCAATTGGTTATACCATGAACACCTCCACCCCGTCTTTCACCTATGCTGATGCAGTTACTGTTACAGGAGACGCAATTTCTACCGCTATCCCGTCTTCTGCAGGTAAGGCTTGGACTGCAACCGCTAAGGTTGGCTTGAACGACTGCACCGTAGATTCTGAATGGGCTCTGTACCTCAAGAAGGACGGCACCAAGAATGGACTCGTTTGGGGTGCAGCTGTTAAGAAGGGTGGTGCAGCAACTGTTCCGACCGATATGGACGCAGACTGCTCTGTCTTGACTCCGCAGTTCATTAACTTCCGCAACGGTTCTATCTAATTGATAGATTGAAAGGTTGAATGAGAGGATTATCCAATGCGGATAATCCTCTTTTTTTTTACAGAAACTAAAAAAAAGGACGAGCCTTGCGTTATATAGTTTTATCCTCTATCTTAGCTTCTCTGGTATCATTCCTTGCTTGCGATTATTTTGGAACGAATGCTCTGCATGGATTTTTCTCTGCGGATATTTTTCTGCTTTTAATTGTGTGGTCATTGCCACGAAATCTGAAATTGAAAATAGCGCTGTTGTTTGTTTCTATTCTTGCGGCCATTTTCTTTAATCCTGCTGTTGGGACATATTTTGCAATTATTGTGTTAGCCAGTGTTGTCTCAAAAGAAAGATTTTTCCCTGCCGCGTTGATTTATGCAATTATCGTTCTTGGAGTTTTTTTTATTGACGCAGGGAACTTCTTTAAAGATACATATCAAATGTCCTTGAGGGAATTTTGGAGCATTGCTAGTTATTTTTGGTGGGGAACCTTACTTTTTTTTCTGGTTCCAATACTGTATCTTGCTCTAATGATTTACTTTGCTCGGCGCATTTTTGGCAAACAAAAAATGCGAGTTCACTGGTTCGTGTGTGTACTATCGGTTCTTGTGGTTGCTCTAGCAAATCCTGTTCTTTTGCATTTTCAAAAACGTCTTTCTGTTGTAGAATTCTCTGTTACGAAGTTTTTTGATAAATACAACGTTCGCAAATCATTTGATTTAACACCAGGATCAGGTGAGGGGGTTATTGCTGAAAAAATCGATGAGGAAATAAAAGTAATTTTTCCTATAAGAGATTCATATGAACATTTTGAAATAGGAAATAAAACAGTTTCTATACTAGTAGAGTCTTTTGGCGTCGATCGAGACATTTCCATTGCGCAGAATATGATCGTAGAACCATTTAAAAATTCGAAGGTCTCTCTTTATGGGCTTTTGAAAAGGCGCTGTATGTTTACGCATGGGGCTGAATTAGAGGATTTTGGAAATATAGGTCATTTTGATACAACAAGAATTTCGTTAATGGATCAGTTAGATGAAAACAACGTTAAGTCTTATTATATTCATGGATATATGGGATCTTTTTACTCAAGGAATGAAAAATATCCAAAATTTGGATTTAAAAATTTTTGGGATATAGAACAGATTGGAAAGCCAAATGGTATCTGTGATTATGGTTTTAAGGGAGTATGCGACTCTGCCGTTATTTCTGTTATAGATTCGTTATTGAGTGATTCCTCTTCAAAATACATTTATTGGACGACATTAGATTCTCATCCCCCTTATAAAGGGGGGCTCAATTTATCTTCATATTCTTCTTTATGCAAAAGAGAATCAATAGATGAAAAGAAATGCATTTATTTGTCTTTGATTGAAAATACCTTGAAAAATATTGCGAGCCTTGCAAATAAACATCCTGATTACAAATTCATTATTCGTGGTGATCATAGGCCGATGGCAACAGTTGACCCTAATCAGTATTACTATGGATGGGTTCCATTTATTGTATTGAATTAGGAAAAATTGAAACCTACACGGGTGGCGATCTTGAACAGTTCAACTTGCTGGATTCCGCTGAAAAGGAATACCTGGCCGCAGTCAAGAGTTGCATGGAAGAGCGAGGCATTTGTGAGCTGGAAAACAACAAAAAAGACCTCCCCATCTGGGGAGGCCTTTTTCAATAGATATTATTCTTCTATTAGGAACGGTTCAGCTTGTCAAACTGCGGAGTCAAAATCTGGCAGTCTGCATCAAGAGTGCCTGCAGCTGCGGTACCGGAACCATCCTTAACACCTGTATCCCAGTTTAAACCATTTCCATGGCCAGAAACACCGAACAAAGTCCAGTGGCTGCCTTTGTCACAGTCATTCAAAGCAGCCTTTGCTTCTGCAGACCAAAGTGCGGTTTTCGTAGTCGGAATAGCAGCGCTGTTCTTTGAGTCGTAACTACCGTCATCAGAGAACTTGAATGCGCTAGTTTCAGTCGGCATGGAATAACCGATTGCCTTCCAGTTGCCGATATAGTCACCGGATTCAGCAACATAAGCGTCCTGCAACTTCACGTATTCTGCAGTAGTTTTGGATGAAATCGAGTTGAAATTGCACTTGCATTTTTCAATGTTTGCGCGACCCTGGAATGTTCCAGGTATTAGGAGGCTATATGCTTTTTTATGACGCTGCAATCGAAGATTTAAAAAACAACCCAGGTGAGTTGACTGAAGCGACTATCAAGACTTATCAATGGAACCTGCGCAAGATTCGCTACTTTGCACCTGATCTAGAGTGTTGTGCTATTGATGAAAAAGTAATTCGTGATTTTAAAATCCATCTTCAAGAAAAGGGAAATAAGCCTGCAACAGTAACTAAGGCGTTACAGGTTTTCAGAATTTTCGTCAATCGCTTGCGTAAGGTAGGATTGATAGAAATGGATCCCTTTGCTGATGTGAAAATTGGGCGTGTTTTTACCCGACGAGGTTTTCTTACGACTCGTGAACTGAAACAGCTTTACTTGAGTTTCGTGGATAATAAGTGCAAACTAACTGAAAAGGAGCAGGAGTGTATTCGCATTTTTTTATTTAGCTGCTTTACCGGATTGCGTTATAGCGACTTGTGTTCCTTGAAGGCAAGTGAAATTTATGATTGGAAAATCCGTAAGCAGACTCATAAGACAGGGGAGGTTGTTTATATTCCTATTCCTGTTCAAGCTCGGCTGCTTTTGCCATCAAAATTGAGTGAATGCGAGCCTGTATTTCATGTAGTTGAAAACTGTACCTTTAACCGTCGCCTTCGTAAAGCTGCGAAAAAACTAGGTTTCCCAAAATATCTTCACTGCCACTTGGCTCGACATACTTTCGCCACTACTTGTATTTCTTTAGGGATTCCTCTGTCGGCCACAAGTAAATTGCTTGGCCACCGTAACTTGGATACGACCTTGATCTACGCCAAATATGTGGATACATTCTTGGATAAGGAAATGCGGAAGTTCAATAGGTTGTGATTTTATTATATTCAGCAAGTGCGTAGCCCGTATATTAGCTTTATTGTTCCTGTATACAATGCTTCAAGAACCTTGGAGCATTGTATCAAAAGTCTGTTGACGCAAACATACGATAATTTTGAGATTGTTCTTGTTGACGACGGCTCTGTTGATGGCTCATCAAAAATTTGTGATGATTTTGCTCAAAAAGAGAATCGCGTTGTTGTGTATCATCAGGAAAATGCTGGAGTATCTGCTGCTAGAAATAAAGGACTAGAACTTGCTTGTGGCAAGTATGTGACTTTTGTTGATGCTGACGATTGGGCCGATTCAAATGTATGCGAAACATTCGTGAAAGCTTGTGAAAAACAAGATTACGATTTGTTCTGTTTTTCTGCAATTTATAGTTCGCAAAAGAAGGATGTTCTTTCTCTCCTGTTTCCGGGGGATGTTGAACTGTTTTCTCAAAAACAGAAAGAGGAACTACTTTGCAAGATGATGACACCTTGGGCTCCATGGTATTCGTTTAATTGCAATACTCGCTTCGCTGGTAGTGTGTGGGCGAAGTTTTACCGGGCTGAGGTTATAAAGAATTCTGATATCCGATTTTCGCTAGAAACAATAGTGTCAGAGGATGTCTTGTTTAACGTTTTGTCTTTTGATTTCTTTGATAAAATTGGGTATTCTACAAAAGCGTTTTATCATTACCAAGTACAGGATGATTCTGCCCAAAATCGTTATCGTCCAAATTCCATGAAGTACTTTGGATTTGTTATAGATCAAATTCAACAATGGTTGGAAGAAAAACGGAAAGACTTAAATGTTAAGGATTGTGCAAATACACTCTTTGTTCATTATTTATTTGGTGCTTTAAAGGAAGATTATTTTCACAAGGATAATCGAAACTCTAAAAAGGTTTATTTAGAGTTGAAAGAAATGTTGAATCAAGATAAGTACCAAACGATTTTGAAAAATGCTCCGGAGAAATACTTTTCAATACAGGAACGTTTGTTGATTTTGCTGATGAGGTTGAAATTTGTATTTTCTATAACACTTATATTGCGAATATATGCTAAGTTTTCTAATCGCTAGTTTCCGTATAAAAAGTAATTATACTCAATGCTTTTCCTCTGCAGCATTTTGTTTAAAGAATCAATACCGTATTTTTCAGTGAGCGTTTTTTCTTCAGCATAAAGGGATCTTCCTAAACCAAGGCTTCTGCCTTGAATGTTTGCACCTATGGCTTCAAGAATTGTTGGGAACATATCGAAAGATGTAAACTCTCTTTTGTTGATTTGTTGGATTTGCAATGAGTTTATGAAAATGTTGAGCCAATAATGCTTGATGTTTTTTTCTTTGAAACCGACGATTTCTGGTGCGGCCATTGTGGCATGATCTCCTACGATGACTATCGTTGTTGTGGAAAACCATTCTTGCTGTTTAGCCCAATCTATAAAATTTGAAATAGTTTTGTCAGAACATCTTATTACCAAAGGGTATTGATCTTTTTCTGCTACCGATGTTTTGTGAATGCATTTTGGATCAAGGTGTCCGTACGGAGTGTGTGTGTCTGAAGTGAACGCCCACATCATCCAAGGTTCTGGTTGTTGAGATAGACGGGTAATGTGCTCTCTTACAAATTGCAAATGTAAGGAATCGGCGACTCCCCAAAAAGTGGCAGTGTCATTAACAAATCTTTGGTCCTGCCAATATTCTTTTAAATCATGTGGCTTTGGATTAGAATGCGTTTTTAGAAAACTGGACATTGATGCATAGGTCATCCAAGAACCTTTTGAAACTTCAATGTTGTATCCACTCTCAAAAAGAACATCGGTAAGACATTTTGCTCCTGGGAGAAATGAGGATAATTTTTCGATATTTTTATCGGTTCCTTTTGGATATATAAGCGGAATTCCGCAAGTCTTTGCTACAACTTCTGCGATTGTCCAACCGGCGCCGTATATGGAATCTCCGCCTGGAATAAAACTTTGCTCTTGATGGATTAGTTTACTGAGCTCAGGTATAAGGTTTTGTGAGAGATTGCCGCCATTTGCTGAATCTTGAAAGTTATACTCCATTGATTCTAAGAAAAGAAGAATGAGATTGTTTTTCTTCTTGAAGGTTATGTTCGTGGAGTCTGGAAATACATATTCTGTTTGATATAGTTTAGAGTGGGATGGAGTTTTTAACGCTTCAAAATAAACGGATACATATTGTTTTACAGGGATATGGTTGATTATTTCATAAGATGCTATTGCTAAAGACAGTAGATTGAGTATGCCAAGTCCTATTACGAAAAACAAACCCTTGCTCTTGATTTTTTTTCTAAATAAAAACAGAATTGAGCCTGTAATGGTTGTGTAACTGACGATTTCTACAAGAAAGAGTAACCAACTTTCATCTAATAGATGGCTGATGTAGTAAGTTGTGAAATTTTGCGCTCCTGCAATATTTTGTTGAAGAGAAAAAAGGACGGCCTCTGCGTTGTCCATGGGAAATGTTTTTATTAAAACGGGAATTCCCTTTATGATGAATGTCTCTATAAATAGGGCTGTTGATAGTAAGATGATGAACAAAACTTTTTTACGCATGCCGAAATAATAGTTATTTTTTTTGTGTGAACTATAAAATAAAAGCCTGCGTTATCCTTAATTACAATGATGCTCCAACGACAATGAAGTTGCTGGAACATATTAGGGATTTTAAAATTTTGGATTATATTGTTGTTGTGGATAACTGTTCTACAGATGATTCCTGGGATAAATTGCAATGTTATCGGTCGGAAAAAATCCATTTGGTGAAGTCCGAGAAAAATGGTGGTTATGGAGCAGGCAACAACTTGGGCATCGTTTATGCCAAGGAAAGGTTAAACGCAGATTACGTTTTGATTGCGAATCCAGATGTGATTTTTGATGAAGAATGCATTGACAAATTGGTTACTACATTTCGTGAACATTCTGATGTCGCTGTAGTCTCGGCTAAGCAATCTAATTCATCTGATTGCGCATGGAAAGACTGCAGTGTGTTGCAATATATATTGGCGACAAGCCTGGTCTTTGAAGTTTGGTTGAAAATCCGAAACTATCCGTCACAATACTTTAAGAGTAAAGATGTTGTGGAGGTCTTTGCCGTCCCGGGATCGTTGTTGATGGTTGACGTACAAAAGATGCTTCAATACGGAATGTATGATGAGGATTTCTTCTTATACTACGAAGAATTTATTTTGGGACGAAAGTTTGCCGATGCTGGCCTAAAAACGGTTTTGCGTTTAGATACAAGCTATATACATGATCATCACGTAAGTATTTCTAAAACGTATAATCGTTGGTCGCAGCAGCATAAAATACTGCTGAAAAGTGCTGAAATGTTTTTGCGTAAATACAAAAAAGCAAGCGCATTGCAGATGGCGCTTGCTAAAGTATGGTTTGCTTATACCCGAATAGAATTTAAACTATACGATTTGTTTACTTGGTTTGTAAAACATTAGCCTTTTATCCCGAAAACGACAATGGAAAAAATTCTATAAAAGAATAGGGGTAAAATCCTCTTGTAGGATAGGGTGATAGTGTTGTAATTCTTTATGTAATGGCAAAGACTGGAAAGTTTGTTCTTTTCGTCAGACAGATTTTTGTGAAATGTTAGAGCTTTGTTCAATTGACTTCTTTGAACATTAGACATGTTCTTTTGAGAAATGTTTTCAAGTAGAAGAATACTTTCTTTGTAGAAGGATTTCTTGTCTTTTGAAAAATGATATAAGTCTCTGATGGCGTTGAACAACGAGAATTTTTGGTATGCAGATGCATTGTTTGAATGTCTTCTGTAGTCAAGGATTACTGTAGAAATGTATTTGCATCCGTTATTGATTCCGGCGTTTAGGGCTAACCAATAGTCGTGATAGCGTACGTTTTCTGGAAATGGTAAGGCCGTTTTTAGCAGAGAGGCTTTAACGAGGCTTGCCGTGCCTTGGATGACGTTTGAGTAAAGCTCGTGTTGGAATAATTCGTCTTTGTCTTTTGGCATGCGATGTACGGGCCAGTATTCCAAAAGAGTTTTGTTCTGTGATATGCCGTTTTCATCAATGATTAATGAATTGGCTCCAATGTAATCGTAGTCGCCAATATTGTTTAATAGAGTCTCAAGGTGATCTGGATGCCAAATATCATCTTGATCGCAGAAGGCGATGTATTCCCCGGAACAAAGAGAAAGAATCTTTTCAAAGTTTTTCTTGAATCCAAGGTTGACTTCGTTTTGGAAAATCTTGATGCGACTGTCTTTTTGCGCATATTCATGGAGTAAATCTAACGTATTGTCGGAGGAACAGTCGTCACAAACGATTAGCTCAAAGTCTTTACAACTTTGATTTAATACGGATTCTAGTTGTTCCCTTAAATATTTCTCGCCATTATACGTTGCTAGAGCAATGGATATTATCTTTACTTGGTCCATAGGTTTCAGGAATTATGTTCTTTAACGCAGTTGCATATTTGTCTAGTCGGATTGAATCCACTTTGATATAAAGGTAATCGCTTTTGTTCTCTAATCTTTGAGGATGTGTATCTGCGCAACCTCGGGCAATTTTTTTTAGATACTCTTGTTTAGATTTAGAAAAATAGTGATTTATTTGAATTTGATTTGTCCGGTTTTGCTCTGCTATAGGTACGGTTATTGCTTCTTTGTCTTCGTTAACTATATAACCTTTTTTTAGCCACATAAAATGTGGGTTAAGACATAGCTTGACTTTATTTGGTTGCACGATTGATTTGAAATTGCGATTTACTGGCGTGTTGTCATCTTTGTATGTCCTAGTATAGTTTGATATGACGTAGCCGTTAAGAGGTTCTTGGTCAAAGCCGTTTGAATCAAAAAGCTTCCAGTTAATTCCGATTGCTGAAAAATTCTCGTAATTTTGCAAGAAATGTGTTATTTTAATATTGTTTGCGAGAACGATGAATTCATCAGCATCGATAAAACCCATCCAAAAATTATTATGTCCAAATCTAGCAATGGCATCATTGTAGGCTGGCATTTGCATTGCTTGTCCAGGACAATGAATGTAGGAAACTTCTTTTCTGTCAATATACGGTTTTAACAAGTTGAAAGTGTTGTCTGTGGATTCGTTGTCATAGATATAGAAGTGCTCTACGCCAATGAGTTTATGGTATTCAATCCATTCAAGAAGATAGGTCGCTTCGTTTTTTACAATGATTACTAGAGATAAATAATGCTTGTTTGTTGATTCTTCCAAATATCGGATGGAAGAAATTCTTCTTGATGAGAAAAAGAAAACCTGGAGTATTTCCAATAGTCGATTCCAGATATCTCGAATAGGATATTTTCGGTATGTAGAAATTAATCTTCTGAGCACAAAGCCTTCTTTGTTTCGTCAAGGTAGGCTGATCCCCATTTTTGATCAGGTTCCAGGTGACATCCTTCTGCCCATTCATTCCAGGCGTTAATGAAAATAAAATTTTCTTCATTGGAATAAGGCGTAAATGTTTTTATTATTTGCTTTAGCCATTCACCGTATTTAGTGGGTGTTGAATTTGTAAGTGCAAAAAAACTTTTTTTTTCTCGTCTTGGAGAATTGTCCCAGCCGGGGAGTATTCCTGGGAATTGTTTTAACATGTGATTTGAGCTTTGTATGCTGTTCTGGGCATATTTCTCGTAATCCATTAGCGTTGGCATAATGAAATCTTTTTTTCGTAGAAAGCTTTTTCTGAATCCATCAACCCAGGCATTTGGATCTTTCCACCATTTCTTTTTGAATTCAATGTGAGGGTGAAAATCAATGGAAATATCAAACCCTTTGTTTAAGAAAGTTAAACGATCAATTTTTTCGGCTCTCATGAAACCTAGGTAAAGGTCCATTTGGTGCGTTTTAGCAACGTTTCTCCAACATGCGATGGTCTCTGCGATATTTGGAAAAAGCTCCGGACGATATACCACAAAGAATGGTTTGTTATTGATTCTTATGTATCTGGGATCATTGAATACATTTTTGCATAAATACTCCATATGTTCAATGTCATCTTGTTCGGAATATTTTTGCTCAATGAGAATTTCCTTGTTTTCTCCATTCCAGGCTCGTGTCCAGTTCTCGTTTGCCCAACAAAGCATAAATGGAAAATCGGGCTTTCCGGAGGAGAGAATTTCCCTGATGGGTCGTTCCATCAATTGTTTACCATTAAACCAATAATGGTAATAGCAGAATCCATATATGCCGTATTTTTTTGCCATGTCGGCTTGCATCTGTCGTGCTTCGGGAAGACGAAGATCGTAGAAACCTGTGTCTGCAGGGAGGTGTGGCTGGTAGTGGCCTTTGAATCGAGGACGAGCTTTGACCACGTTAGTCCATTCGGTAAAACCTTTGCCCCACCATTCGTCATTTTCCTTGAATGGATGATATTGGGGAAGATTTATGGCTATGAGGCGTTTGTTGTTACCCATTTTCCCCTTCTTTTACTGTTTTTACTATTCGTGCTGGATTGCCTGCGGCAACACTGTAAGCTGGAATGTCTTTTGTAACTACGGCATTTGCCGCGATGACCGCGCCGTCTCCAATGGTGACGTTAGGGAGAATGGTGGCCTTGTCGCCGATCCAAACGTTCTTTCCGATTTTGACAGGACCCTTTGAGACTAAGGGGCGGAGGATTGGCTCTACAGAAAGATGTTCAAAACCTGTGGATCCATGGGAATTGTCTGTTATGGTGACGTTTTTCCCTGTTAAAAGATTGTCGCCGATTTCAATAGAATTTATGGCTGTAATGTGGTTGAAAGCTCCGAAATGACAATTGGAACCAATTTTGATTTCTGGAGTAAAATGTTGAATATCGTTGTTGGTTTGGTAAGAATCCCATGCGGTTAGATATAAATCTTTTTCAAAGGTTGTTTGATTGCCAATGGAAATGTATTCTGGACCTTTTAATAACTCAATTTTTTGAAACGACGAGTTGTGACCGAATGCTTTAAATAGGGGCTTGACCCTTAAAGTTGTTATATAATAAATCCTTTGCAGCATGTGTTCATGTCGTTTTCTAGAATAAAAAAACGATCCAATATTTACTGCAATATGGTATAAAGTTTCTGCGAAGGTCATAATGTTAATGTAGAACTTTATATACGAGAGGTAAGAATTTTATTGTAGATGGAATGAATTTTTGAAGTGTATTCTTCTACAGAAAATAACTCTTGCGCCTTTTTTTGAGCTTGTAAAGCCTTTTCCTTGTATTCTCTATCTGAGATTGACGCAATATTTTCCATGTCTGTAATTAATTCTTGTTGGGTATTGTAGAGGAATCCCCCGGTTTGCTCCAAAATTTCTTTTGTTCCACAGGAATTTTTCCCTATAACAAGGCAACCGTCAAAACAAGCTTCTGCAGTCATTCTGCCAAAACCCTCTGCAGGAGATGCAACAATGAGTGCTTTCGCTTTGGTCATATAAGGCTTGACATTTGTTTGGAACCCTTCGAAAATCACATGTTTTTCTAAATCGTTTGCTTTGCAATATTCCTTTAAGAGTTCTACGTAGGCTTCGTTTCCGTCGCCAAGTATAATGAGCTTGTACAATGGATTTTTTTTATGGAATTCACTGAAAGCGCGACAAACTTCCAAATGGCCTTTTTCTGGACTAACCCTGCTGGCACATAAAAAATAAGGCTCTTTTTTTTCTATGAAACTTACGTCATCATGTCTGCGAACACCATTGTACACAATGTGAGTTTGGCTAGATTCTTCTGCATGATTGTACTTAGCTAAATCTTTGGTGATAAAAATGGTCGTATCGTTTCTTAATTTCTTGTGAAAGGCTCTTTTTGATGGAATTGGATAAAGATTGAAGTCTAAATCTCCATATTCTCGGATATGCCAAATGTGCGGTATTTTGTTTTGTTTTGCTGCAAAATGGCCAGTGAACAAGGGCCCGACATTTGTGTGGATGATGTCCGGTTTTATTTGAAAAATAATTTTGTTTAATGCCCTGATATTTTTTATTTCGCGGGTGATGGTTTGCTGTAAATGGCGCAGATAGAATATTTTCTGGATTCCCTTATCTACGGGATAACAAAAGAATCCCATTGGGATGATGGAATAAGAAATATCTAGCTTTTCTAATGTTGATGTGAATTCTTTTCTTGAATCAGGAATTACAACGTGAGGTTCATCTCCCTTTGATTTAACGCTTTCTAAAAGCGTCAAAAATGAGAGCGTTGCTCCTCCCATATTGGTTCCTGACAAAAGATAGAGAATTTTCATACGATGGTGATCTTTAACATTTCTTTAATGTGTTTTTCTAAAACAGTTTTGTTTAGGGTTCTTTTCAAGATTTGAAATTTGCCGTCTCATGGTAAACAGCGAGTCCTTTAGCTGTTAAAAGATATTTTTGACGAGGATGTTTTGGCTTGTCTGGGTAGAGCATCTTCACGAAGCCATCTTTGATAGATGGCGTAATGTATAAATCTAAAGCGTTCTCGCGATCTTTAAGACCTAATCCAGCCATCATTTCTTTGACGGATAGATTCTGTTCACCGATGATGGCGATTAACTTGGCTATGTTTGGGTTGCTTGAATGAAGCTTGTCGGGTACTTGTCGGGTGCTTGTCGGGTGCTTGTCGGGTACTTGTCGGGTGCTTGTCGGTGCATCAAGGCGAGGTTGGTCTTGCCATTCTCCCGTTGGCTCAATGTGCAGGTATCGATTGCGTAAGTCCCATTGATCTCCAGTTAACAGGTTGCGGAAAAATCTTTCCAGGTAGATGGGGCTATAATCGATGCCTTCTACGGCGTTTCTGTAGTTTGCTCTAACTAGAGCGTTTCTGAAATACCAGGAGTTTTCCGCAAATAAATCGTTATTTACCTTAAAACCGATGTCTCGCAGGTAAAGTATTGTAAATACGGCTGTTGTACGAGTGTTACCTTCGCAAAAAGGGTGGATTTGCCAAATTCCTGATACAAATTTTGTTATATGCTCAATGAGCTTGTCTGGCGAAATACCCTTGTAGCTGAAATTTCGCTCTTGTTCAATATCGAAATCTAAAGCTCTTGTGAGGTCTTCCCAATTTAGGTAACGAACGGAATCTCCTTTTAGTACCCATTCTTTTTTGGAAATGTTGTACTCTCGAATTTTTCCGGCGTGTTTGAAAACTCGTTCAAATATCCTACGATGCAAAGAGATTAACCCCTGTGTGCTGAAATCCAGGGTGTCGGCAGAAAGAATCTTGGTGATGTTGGCTGCGACCTTGTCTGCTTCTTGTTTTTGTTCGTCGTCGGGTTCTCTTCTCGTTTTTGACTGGTAATAAGTGTGTATAAGCTCCCGTGCTTTATCGATGTCAATTTTCCCATCAATGTGTTGGAGTGCTGTTTCTTTTAGATAGTCAGAAGTCTTTAGGCCGTCAACAGCCTGCAAACCGATGGCGGTTTTCCAAATGGAAGCCTTCTCTTTTTTATCAGGCTCGCCTTGTTTGATGTAATCGTCGAAATCTTTATAATTTGGAGTCATAATGACATCTTTTGTAGGCTGTTTTTGAATTTCGGGAATGGTTGTTCTTCAATGGAAATATACAATGATTGAAGGGCGTAGGCAATAGGGGGCTTATTTCAGTATTTTTAATTGTTTGGCTATATCTTGTTTCATTTTTGTTAAGGGTCTTTTGTGAACGTCCTTTGTTTTTTCATAAAATCCGTATAAAAAACGGATTTCACTTTCTCCTAGATTTTTAAAAACAGATTGAAAAGATGCTTTTAGATTTGCTGCATATGAGGAATTTATGGTTTTGGCTTTCCAGACGATTTCTTCGGCTTCGTCTTTAAATGATTTATATATGTCTGAAATGTGGAATCGGTCTTCGTGATTTTGTTTTAAGGGAGAAGTTCCTTCAAATATAATGTTGAGTTCGTCTGCTTTTAAACTATGTTCGTAATTTATAATGGATTGCTCGTCAAGTTTAAATCGGAACGGTTCAATTTCGTTAGCGTCGTTTGTGTATAAGTAAAAATCGCTTACATTGTTGCTTTTTGAACGATTACAAAACGCGCAACTTGGCAAAAGATTGTAAAAAGATATACATAAAAACGGGTATTTATCTTTGGACCAATAGTGATCTGCTTCAAAGCGGCATCTATGACTTCTTTTAGTAATTTTTATAATGGGCATGTATTCTGCATTGCAATATACGCAAGTACGAATGCCTAAAAATCTTATTGCTTCCGCATACTCTTTGTCGCGTATGAGTTCATAATTCATTGCTTCGACAATATTTTGATAAAAAGATCCTTTGTATCCACCAATGTTGTTTGGATCAATCCATGAAGAACTTGAAAAGTTAATGTTGCAGAAATTTAAATGTTGATTTTTGAAAGAATCAAATTCATCTTTTTTTAACTTTAGGATGTCGTCATATCTGTTTATAAGTACATCAACGTATTGTGTATAATCTCTACATGTTGGATCGGGATTGATATGTGCTTTTATATCTTTTAATTTATTTATAGTATTTGCTTTGTGGTATTTGCAAACTTCGCGAAAATAATTGTCAAACGCTAGTTGGGTGTCGTTGTAGAGAATCCTGATCATACTTCTTCTCCGTATTTAACCGAGAATAAGGTCGCTAAACAATTTTGTACGATTGTTTCTCCTATAATATTCTTGATAAAATTGCGGGCGGACTCTTTATTCCATGTCTTGTCTTTTTTTCGTTTTGTTGCTAAAAACTTAGCAAGGGCATTTGTTTTCTCTTTTGCAAGGTCTCCTACAAAACCGTTTTCCAAAAAGAAAGAATCTTTGCATAAGTCACTTATGTTGGCTCCAAAAGTTTTGTATCTGTTATTTTTGACTGTTTGCCCATCCTTCAAAAAAAGTACATTGCAAGCGGGAATGTCGGATAAGATGAACGGAGAGTGGGTGATAAGAAAAATGTTTATAAAGTTGTTTTGATTTATTTTTAAATCAGTGAGAATTGAAATGAATTTTTTTAAAAATTGCCGTTGCATTTCAGGATGAAAACATATTTCAAGTTCGTCAAAGACCAAATTGATGTGGTTGTATTTGGGACGATTTTCTTTTGAACGGATTGACGTTAAATTCATCAAATGATAAATGTGGATTGATATGACCTGTAGAAATTGTATTTCGCCGGAACTAAGTTGATTATATTGTATTTCAAGGTTAGGAACTTTTTCTGCACTGATTGACTTCCCGTTTTTCAGGTAGTGCTGATTTGTTGTTTTTATATACACATTCCCTAGATGGTCTTTCTTTACTTTTAGTATTTCGTTATTTTCATCATACTTATTTAGAAACATATCCCATTCAAAAAAGGGGGGCGGTAAACAATCGTCTATTACTTGCGCGGAAATAGAATTTCCTTTTTGGTAAAATACAGATGTGTTTTTAAATTTTTCTAAAAAATTATGATAATTTAATATTCCATTGTTCGGAATTTTGCCGTTATCTAAAGCGAGAAAGTTTACTGTACGCCTTATCTTTTTTGTAATATGGGAATAATCTGACAAGATTTTGTCTAGAAGTTCTTCCACACCATCGTTAGCGTTGAACCAAATACGATCAATGTTTAAAATCTTTTTTCCTTCTTTTTTTGTCTCATGAGATAAATATTTTAAATTTAGCGTATTTTTAAATTTGTTGTATTCACGGTATTTGTTCGCTATCTTGTGTAATTTTAGCTGTATGTATGCCATTGAATATTTGGCAAGAAGGTTGTCTTTGTCAATATTTATGTGGAATTTTTCAATTATTGTTTTTGAAATTTTTTCATCAAATATTGACTTTACAAAGGTTTCGGATTTTAATGATATTTTCTTTTTTTGTTCGGGAAATAAACTTTTAAGATAGTTTTCCTGCCATTTATCGAAAATGCTGTTAGGTGTGTGAAACTGAATTTTTAAGTGACTGAACGTATATGGATGAAGTAGGCTTTCTCTTTTTTGTATGAAAAGGGAGCAGACTCGGTCTTTTGATAGTTCGTATTCATTTGCTAAGTCTATTACCCCATGATCTCTGTAGGGGTTCAAAACTATAGATCTTACGTATCCATCGTTTTTGTGGAAAATTGGAGAAATCCAACTTCTTTTAAAATCGTCAATCCGGTCATGATTAATGTATTTTTCTTCAATGTTTTCTTTTTGTGAGTCTTTTTCATCTATATATCGGTATATTGGAAGACGATAATTAGTGTCAACAAACGATTGCATTGAATAATTTGAAACGATTGTGTAAAAGAAATATTCAACAATGCTTGCTATTTCTGCGTCTTTGATTTCTTTGGGGGGGGGCTGATTTTTACTGTCAAACTTATAAAGGCTGGCGTTGAATATGGAGGTTGTATTTGCTTGACTCTTTAGTTCTACACAATCGTTAGAAATGTTTAATACGTATAGTCTTTTGCTTTGCTGAAATAAGAGATTTAGGTATAAGCCTGGTACGAAATAAAGTTCTGTAGCTCCAGGTCTTTCCCTTTTGTGTCCTCTTTCGAACATGTAGCAGAAATTATTAATGGCCATGTACATTAGGTCCATCAGGGTACTTTTGCCGCTTCCATTCTTCCCGACAATGGCTTGAATGTTTATGTTTTCTCCGAAGAAATTGTCTGGTAAAAAACGATTGGTGTTTGGAACTAAACAACCATTTTCTTCTTTATAGAAATCGTTAAAAAGAAATCTTTTGTTAACAGATGTATTGTCGGTTGTTAGAGACGCGAAATCGTCGTCAGATAGTAGATTCTTATAAATGGATTTATTTTCTTTCCATTGAGATTTTGTTGCGGTAATTTCAAGACAATTGATGCTGAACATGATTGTTTTACCCTGTAATTTCTTTGAAATGTTAATTGTCTTTGATTGTTTTGCTGATTAAATGAATGAACTCTTTGTACAGATTTTGACAGAAAATTTCTGTTGAAAAATGGCTCATCGCATAATCATGATTTTGCTGCCCTTTTTTCTCTGTTGCTAAATCAAATGCTTTTAGAACGGAGTTGTAAATACTTTTCCTTTCTTGGGGGTTGAAGACGGGGTTGGCCGTTTCCTTCAGTATTTCTCCAACATTGCCAACATTTGGACCTGTAACCACTTTATTCATAAGAAAGGCCATTGGTACGTTTCCTGAATTCAGAATTTTTTTCCTGTGAATTAAGCAGATGTCTGCAGCTGCATAATAATATGGCAACAGTGTGTCTGCTACTGTGTTGATAGAGCCACCATTGCAAATAATGTGATGTTTATATTTTAGTTGGTATTGTAGATACCTTTTTTTGAGGTTGAACCCAATCTTTGTTGGAGGAAGATCAATGTAAGATGGAGCGAGAATTATAATGTTGCTGTCAAGTTGTTTTAAATCCTGGGCCAGATTGAATACTAAAGTTCGTTCTTCTTCATCTCTGAAAGCGCCGAAGGCGAGAATATATTTAAATTTTGGATTTAAACCTAGTTTAGCTAGGGCTCTTTTTTTTGTGTACTGCGTCTTGTATATTTGATCGTATGTGTAATGAGGGGCTATGTAGATATTTTTTGATTTGGGATATTTTGCTTTCATTATGTCTATGCTGACTTTACCCATATGAAGAAGTTCGTCTGCAGATGAATAAACAAACTCATAGCATTTGATTCTTGCTTGATCTATGCAATAGTGAGGTTCTATGTTATGAACGAAACTGACAATTTTTATATTGTGTGATTTTATTGCAATCAATTTTTGTTCAAATTCATCAAAAGAATGAATCTTGTCTAGTAATAAGGCGTCTGGCCAGTGAAATAAAATGATATCATAATTGAAAATTTGATTTGTCCAAAATTTTTCATATCCCCATTCCCATTTTATATCATTATGCAAAGCATTTATTCCGTCCATTAACGCGTAAACAAATGGGTTAGGAGCACCATACGGATTTGACATTACTTGATAAATCTTGATCATAAGTTGTGCTATGAAATCACAAAGAGAAAGACAATATATTTCTTGTCATAATGTTTTTCTTGGAAATAGATTGTTTACTCAATAAAAAACAGGTAGTCATTATAATCTCTGAAAGATTTATGCTCTTCAAGTTCAATGTAGGTATATCCGATTGATTTTAACATTGAATGAATTTCATGAAAGTTTTTGTCACGAATTTCAATGGTTATGTATGGCTTGTGATCACTTAGTGTTTTGATCATTCCTTTTATTACGTTAAGCTCAAATCCCTCTACATCAACTTTAACTAAAGCAATTTTTGAAGGGAATGTTATTTCATCATCTATTGCGATGATGCTAATCTCTCCATCTTCGTTACTTTCTATTGTAGTCCCTCCAATATTGTGGGGATCATAATTTGAAATGATTGCGTGTCCTTTTTTTTGTCCGACACCAACATTGAAAAGAGAAACTTTTTCTTCGATATTGTTTATTTTGATGTTTTTTTCTAAAATGCTGAAAGTTGTTTGTGCTGGCTCAAAACAGTAAACTTTAGAAGCTTTATTTTCCAAAAGATAGAAAAGCGTGTGATTTCCTATGTTTGTTCCGATATCTAAAACAATGCTGTTGAAAATGGACTTACCGATGGTTCCTTGTTTCCATTTGTTTGTTATGTAATCTAAATTATCATATTCAAAATATTTTTTTGTTTTTGTTATGCTGTTTTGAATGAAATCTTGCTTGTAATTCGGAAGAAAAAATTTTGTTTTTGATTTAGGCAATGAAAAAATAAAATCGTTTTTTTTCATCTTTAAATCAAACAGAAATTGTTTGATTGCGGGAATTATTTTGTTCCAAGAAAAAATGGAATAAACTTTGATGATAAGACGATTGCGTTGAAGTTTTTTTTGAATACTATGGATCATATTTTAAGGAACTTGTAAAATAACTTTACTAGGAGTGTATGCTAAACTGCATTTTTTGGGCCAAGATAGGAATGGCTTTTGGTGAGCTTCATCAACGAAATTTACTTCAAATGAGATGATGTTATAAACAACATCAAAGGTTCGCTCTCCCGCGATTTTATCATTTTGACAGATGCTAAATACCATACTGTATTCGCCTTTCGCTAACTGATGATTGTAAAAATCAATAAGAGCTATAAACTCGGAGCCATCACTAGGCAGATTCACTTCTTCTGAAAAATTTACGCCAATTTCTTCACCGCTAGCATTGTTTATCGCCATGCCAAATTGACATTTACGTATGCTTTTGTTGTTTCTTCTAAAATGCAACTTTAATTTTATTGGTTCTTCGTTGGACATGTTGTCCACGTCATTCAGCATTTCAATATCAAGATACTCTAATTCAAGCGTGTTATTAGACTTTATTTTCTTTCGGTCAATAACGGCATGTGATGCATGCTGGTTGATTATGTTACTATTGGTGTAAAAATCTACGGCATCTTCCGCACTTCCGCTAAATGCAACTTGTCCTTGATTCAGCACGATTCCCGTTTTGCAAAGATTCCTGACGGCACCCATATTATGGCTCACAAACAGCACTGTTCTGCCTTCGCCTTTGCTTACGTCCTGCATTTTGCCGATGGCTTTCTTCTGGAATTCGGCGTCGCCTACGGCCAGCACTTCATCCACCACGAGGATTTCGGGTTCCAGGTGGGCGGCGATGGCGAAGCCCAGGCGGACGGTCATGCCGCTGGAGTAGCGCTTGACGGGGGTGTCGAGGTAGCGTTCGCAACCGCTGAAGTCTACGATCTCGTCGAGCTTGCGGGAGATTTCGGCGCGGGTCATGCCCATGATGGCGCCGTTCATGTAGATGTTCTCGCGGCCGGTCATTTCGGGGTGGAAGCCGGTGCCCACTTCCAGCAGGCTTGCGATGCGGCCCTTGGCGCGGATGATGCCCGTGGTGGGGGCGGTTACGCGGGAGAGCAGCTTGAGGAGCGTGCTTTTGCCTGCGCCGTTGCGGCCGATGATGCCCACGACGTCGCCCTGTTCCACCTTGAAGTTGATGTCCTTCAGGGCCCACACGTAGTCGCTCTTACCTTTGCTTGCGCGGTCGTTGGTTTCGCCCACTTTGAGGTAGGGGTCCTCGCGGCGCAAGATCTTGGTCTGCCAGAATCGATTGAGGTCGTGGCTGAGCGTGCCTGTGCTTACCAAGCCCAGGCGGTACTGCTTGCTGATGTTCTCGAATTCGATTGCGGAAGCCATAATAGACGAAAGAACGGTGCTTCGCACCTACAGACGAGTGACGAGAGAGGCGCGGGTTGTTATTGTGGGAATGTAGTAAAAAAAGGAGATCCCGGCTCAAGGCCGGGATGACAGGTTGGAGGATTTGGGGGAACGTGAAAAATTTATTGCAGGTGTCTTGTCAAATTTTTAAAACTAGTGTATATTTGTGCAGTCTAACCAAAGTAAATCCGTTTTTGTTTATGCCTGTAAAACGGAAAGGATATGTTATGAAGAAGAAGGATACCCCTGTTGCGGGGAATAGTGCTGTTCCGGCCAATGTTGCCGAGAAAACGAAAGAAATTGTCCTCATTGACGAGAATTTGCTGAAGAACAAGGTTTACACCATCCGCGGTGTAAAGGTGATGCTTGACGCCGATCTGGCGGAAATTTACGGGTATAGTACTCGGAAGTTCAATGAACAAGTAAAAAACAATATCGAAAAATTTGATTCTGATTTTCGATTTCAACTGACTGAAAGTGAATATTCCTCGATAAAAAACGTAAACTTGATGTCCAAAAATCGGACATCAAGTTGGGGTGGGACTAGAAAACTTCCTTTTGTCTTTACTGAACAGGGTATTTACATGCTCATGACTGTTCTTAGAGGTAGTCTTGCAACGCTGCAAAGTAAAGCAATAATCCGTCTTTTCAAGGACATGAAGGATTACATTGCTGCCGAAAATCAGCAGTTACTAGGTTGTTCTAATTGTGTTCAGATTGCTGCTTTGACAGCTCAAAATTCAAAGGAAATCGCTGAAATCCGCTCCGATTTTAATGTTTTTAAGAATGAAACCCAGGAATCCTTGGGCAAGGTCATGGAGTTTTTTCACGATCCATCTACCTATAAGCACCACTTGATTCTGAATGGACAAAAGTTGGAAGCCGATGTCGCCTACACGCAAATTTATGGCATGGCTCAGAAGTCAATTTTTGTGTTTGATGACTATGTTGGTGTGAAAACGCTGGACTTGCTGCGTAGTGTCGCGCAAAACGTGAAGATTACGATTTTTAGTGACCAACGGAATGGATGCGTGTTGACACAAGCAATGATCGACGACTTCAAGGCTGCTAGGCCTGATGTGGATATTGAGCGGAGGCCTGCAGGCGGTATATTCCATGATCGCTACATTGTGCTGGATTATGGAACGGAAAATGAGAAAATGTTCCATTGTGGTGCTTCAAGCAAAGATGCGGGAAAGCGCGTGACAACGATAGACGACATTGAATACCCTGAAGTCTATCACGAACTGATTGAGAAGGTGCTGAAGTTGCCTGTTCTGCCTTGACAGTGTTTGCTGAGGGTTATTTTATCGTCGGTTTTTGTTTTATGAAATTCGCGTTAGGGATCGAAGTGGCGAAGCCATTCGGACTCGTGAAGCGAGGCTGAACGGAAAAATTTTCGTGTAAGATGTTCTGGCTAGATGTTTGCGAAAATTTTATAACGCGAGAACTCGCCCCGGCTTGCCGGGGAACGCAAAAAATCTTGACAAGTAGTGAACGTTTGTGTATCTTTGTTGTCGTGAGAATTAATCCTCTTAGCTGAAATTGGAGAGGTGATTAACTCTCTGCCATGTGTCGCTGGAACGTGCAATCGCATTTCCGCAGGACCTCTGAGGGGAATCGGCCCCTCGGCAGCATGCGTAGAGCATGGGATTTCGGGAATCCCGTAGAATAATTCATGAAAAAGAATGTGGTTGCCGGCAATAGTGCCGAGTTTTCTCTCGTAGACGAGAATTTGCTGAAGAGCAAGGTTTACACCATCCGCGGTGTAAAGGTTATGCTTGACGCCGATCTGGCGGAAATTTATGGGTATTCTGTAAAGGCTTTTAATCAGCAGGTTAAGAATAATGCAGAAAAATTTCCAGAGGATTTTCGTTTTCAGCTTGGTAGAGAAGAATACCGAAAAATTCTAGGGTCAAAATTTTTGACCCTAGAACAAGGCAGGTTTTCGAAAACCAATCCCTACGCTTTTACCGAGCAGGGCGTTTACATGCTCATGACAGTCCTAAAAGGTGATTTGGCTACTAAGCAAAGTATTGCGATCGTTCGTCTTTTCAAGGACATGAAGGACTACATTGTTGCCGAAAACCAGCAGTTGCTTGGTGCGGATGGGCTTGCCCAACTGGGTGCTCAGACTGCTTTGAATACTCGGGAAATAGGTCTGGTTCGTCAAGATCTTGGAAATTTGTCCAATACAGTGTTCTCCATGCAAGATGATTTGCAAAAGGTCATGGACAATTTCATTGACCCGAATACCTACAAGCATTACTTGATCATGAATGGTCAAAAACTTGAGGCGGACATTGCATATACGCAGATTTACGCTCTTGCAAAGAAGTCTATCTATGTTATCGATGAGTATGTGTGTGTAAAGACTCTTGACTTGCTGCGAGGTGTGCCGGAAGGCCTTGAAATTATGATTTTCAGTGACCAGTGGGGTCGCCAGGTATTGACGGAGGCTATTCTTGCAGATTTTAGGGCTGCCAGGCCCGATCTGACGCTTTCTGTAAGGTCTGCTATGGGAATTTTCCATGATCGTTATGTCTTTATCGACTATAACGAGGAAAATGAGATTCTGTACCACTGTGGCCCCTCCAGCAAAGATGCCGGGAATAGGGTGGCAACAGTAGCGACACTTGAATTCAAGGACCTTTACCACCCTCTGATGGACATGCTGTTGAAGGAGGCTTGAGGTAGGGGTCCTCGCGGCGCTAGCCATGTCCGGGAATGTAGTAAAAAATCTAGACCCCGATTTGGTCAGGGGTGACTGGGGAGTGGATTTGGGGGAACGTGGAAATACTACTTGACAAGTGACACTGTATACTTTCCGTGTTTATGACCATCCGCAGTCAAACCGCAGTCAAGCCGTTTTTGTTTATGCCTGTAAAACGGAAAGGAAAAAGAAAATGTATATTGAAAGTATGTCCTCTTTAAAAGAACAAGTCATTCAGAAGGTCGGCGTCATGTCTGATGCGGACTTGGCGTTCTTTGTTGAAATTTTGGACCGTTTAAGCTATAAATCAAGTGAATCTCCTCGCACAGCTTGCAAAATAGGGATTTGTCGACATCAAAAGTTGGTGGCTGATGGCTACGATATTGATTCCGATAATGATGAAATTGCGAAGTTGTTCGAGGGGGCTTAATGCGATACCTTCTTGATACTCACATAATTCTATGGGCATTAGACGATGGTGAAAAATTGCCCTCGTCAGTACGTGCGATGTTGCAAAAGAACAAACCTTTAAGTTCATTACGCACGATTCTTTGATTCCAGGCTATAATGAACCTTGTGTTTTGTCTGTGTAACTAAACTACACCGTATCCATAAAGGTCTTCTGAATCCTATTGAATACAATAATGCCCAATGCCAGTAGAATTGCGGCGAAGGCAGCGCTGTAGCCTAGTGCACACCAACTGAATTCGCCGACGCCCAGCATGCCGAACTTGAAGGTTTCCATGATGCTGGAGAGGGGGTTGGCCTGCATCAGCATTTTGAGGCGGGGGTCGGTAATTGTGCTCATGGGGTAGATGACGGGGGTGGCGTACATCCACAGCTGCACAATAAAGCTGAGGAGGAATGCAAGGTCGCGGTACTTGGTGGTAAGGCTGCTGAAGAGGATGCCGAAACCAAGGGCCAGGCCTGCCAGAATCAAAATAAGTACTGGGGTCAAAAGGGCGTAAATGTTGGGGTGCACCGGTGCACTGGTAAAAATCATGTAGTAGGCGAATACAATCAGGAATAGGCCCATTTGAATTGCCAGGCGCACAAGGTTGCTGGTGACGGTGGCCATAGGCACTACCAGGCGTGGGAAGTAGACCTTGCCGAAAACGTTGGCGTTATCGATGAAGGTTTTGCTGGTCTGGTTCAGGGATTCGGCAAAGTACTGCCAAAGGCAAATGCCAGCCAGGTAAAACAGGGGCTGTGGCAAACCGTCGGTACTTATCTTAGCGATGCCGCCGAACACCACCATGAACATTATGGTGGTCATGATGGGCTGGATAAAGAACCAGAGGGGACCGAGGATGGTCTGCTTGTACCAGGTTACGATGTCGCGCTTGACGAACATTCTGTAAAGGTCGCGGTACTGCCAAAGTTCCTTGAAGTCTACGCTTAGCAGGCTAGACTTGGGCTTGATTTCGGTGGTCCATTTTTCGCTATTCATTTCGCTCATTTGTGTACCAGCCTGTATTTGTAGAAATTTATTTCGCCAAAGGTGCGGAGGGTGTCGACTAGGATAGTGTCGCCGGTTGCATTGCCCAGGGAATCGCTGCCGTAATAGTGGCGGAGCAGAAGGTCGGCAAGCTTTGGCTCGTTAATGGTAATGACGTTGCTGTCCACGACTTGGCGCATGGGGTTTGTGATGCCATACTCTGCCAAGGTCCGGGTGATTTCGGGCAGGTAGGGAGTCCAATAACCAAAGCTGATTGTGTTGCGATAGCTGCCAATGGGTTCCGCCTTGTAGGGCGGCATCTTATGGTGGCTAAAGCGCATATAGGCGTTCATGCTCAGCAGAAACATCTTGTTTTGGTTGCTGTCGATGTAGTCAAAGACTTGCTTGTAGTCGGTGGAGTCTTCGATGGTCAAGGTTCTTGTTTTGCCGCTACTGGGGTCGCGAACCATGTCGCCAGAAGAGGCGTAGGTGAAAATGTTGGCGAAGGCGATAATGCCGAGAATTGCGTAGATTGTTTTGCTATTGAAAATTCGATTCAGTTTTTCGCTCTTGATTTGATTCCACAGGGGTATGGCTAATAAGGCGGAGTAAAGCCAGAAACCGCTTTCCACGCGGTAGACCAAACGGTTTTGAGCCAATAGCATGGTCATTAGGAAAAATGTGGAACCTAGCGTTGCCCATAGGTACGGGAATTTCTTTTTGTTTGTTCCCAAGATAAGGAGGCAGGCGAAGAACCAGGTCCAGAACATGGGCATAACAAGGGAATGACCTAGGGCTTTTAGCAGTTGTGCAGGGATTTCACGCTTTTCGTTTTTGTCTCTATATTGGTTGATAACGTTGACGTAGGCCTGTAGGCTGTCTTTGGAAAAAGCTTCGGTGTCGTAGAAGGTCCACTCGGTAAGTATGTGGTAGTCTCTGCCGGATAGGCCCATTTCTTCTACGTCTTCGTAGGTGGCGTTCTCGTTGTAGTTGCTACCGTCGCCAAGGGTTGCGCGAGGACCCTGGATTTCCATGTAAGGCTTGTATTCCGGGGTGTCGTAAAGGCTGCGGTCCCAATGCTGCAGGCCGAAGGCGGTGATGAACATTACGGCGAGGGAAATAATGGTCGGTACTTTGCGGACCCAGCATTGTTTGATAAGGAATAGGAGACCGATGCAGAAGAATGGCATGCCCATGAGGAAGGCCTGCCAACGCATGATAGAGCCCCAGAGAAGGAGGAAAAGGGCGTAGATGAAGGGGAGGGCTGTTTTGAGAAGAGCCCGCTTCGATTGCTTCGCTTCGCTCGCAATGACAGTGGGGGCGCAGACGGCGGAGACGAAGACGAGCATGCCGGTGGCGCTAAGGAGGCTGGCGCATTGGGTAAATTGCACAACCAAGTAAAAGTCGCTAGCAAACAGGGCTACGAATACGGTTGCAATAAGCGTACCCCACTGCTTGCCCATCTTCTTAATAATGATATAGCTGATGGTGGTAAAACTCAGGAAAACACTGAACATTTCACCGATGTAATACCAGCCAACAGTTGGGAACAGCTTGTACAGTGGGAGTAATGCGTAACCGTAAAGTGCGTTAACAAAAAGCAGGTGAGGGTTGTAATCGGTGCCGTGGGCGCCGGTCAGAACCGCAGCCATAAAGTAGTCATCAATGGCGCCGAATTTCAGGTCGCCAAAGACAAGGCATAGGGCCAAAAAGAAAAAGTTAATGGCAAGAGCTATGGCTAGGTTCTTGCGAATCATACCTTCTCTCGGATGACGTACTGCGGACTCTGATTGATGCTGATGTAGATTCGACCGATGTACTCGCCAATGAGGCCAAGGAGCAGCATGATCATGCCGCCGATAAAAAGCATACTGGCCAAAAGGCTGGTATAGCCCACGGGAATTTCCGGACGCATCAATTTTTGGTAAACCACGAAACCGCCTGCAACGACGCCGATGATGGCGCAGATAAAACCGATGAAGGTGGCCACGCGGAGGGGCTTTACGCTAAAGGCTGTGAAACCGTTAATCCAAAGACGAATGAGGCCTGCGATGGTGTAGCCGGAGGTGCCTTCCAAACGTAAGCGATGTTCTACTTCAACATTACCGAGATTTTTGGTGGCGCGGAATACCAGGCCGCTGATGTAGGCGAAGGGGTGGTTGTAGCGGACAATTTCTTCGACGATGAATTTTCTCATGATGAAGAAACTGGTGGTCTGCAAAGTCTTGGGCTGGCCGATAATTGCTTCTGCCATTTTCTTGTTGGTCCAGCTACCGAATCGGCGGAACAGATGCTCCTTTTTGTGGGCGTAGTAGCCGTACACCACATCAAAGCCTTCTTCCAACTTGTTTACCAGCTTGAAGGTTTCGCTGGCGGGAGTCTGGCCGTCGTCATCCAGGCTTACCACGTAATCGCCGGAGGCTTGGCCGTAGCCAGCCATTAGGGCGCAGTGCTGGCCGAAATTCTTGGCGAGGCAAAAGCCCTTGATTTTGGTGTCGACTGCGGCCAGATTCTTGATAACGTTCCAAACGCCATCGGGGCTGCAGTCGTTGACCAGGATGATTTCGTAATCGTAGCAAGGAGATCCCGGGTCGTAGCCCGGGATGACAGAAGAACTTGTTGCACGGTTCTGCGCGGCGATTGTGTCGCGGATTTCGTTGACTACGGTTTCGATGGTTCCCTGGCTTCGATAGCAGGGAATGACAAAGGAAATCAATGTGGCGTTATTTTGCTCGCTCATAGTAGGGAATATAAAAAGAAATCCCATTTTTGGTTGATATTAATTTACATTTAACCCGTATGATGCGATTACTTTATCCATTGGTCGCCAGCGCGCTGATTACTATTGCGCCTTTCTTGTTGACTTTCGAGAAGGGGCAGGATATTGTGCGCGGTTTGTTTGGGTTTGAAGAATTCGCATTACTTTTGTTATTTGCCTGGGTCAAGGGACTTGGCAAGAAATGGCGCTTTGTGCCGATGGCGGTAATTGCTGCGGTCATGTTGATTGTCGCGTTCCTGGATCTTTCCAACTTGATGGCGATCAAGGGTTGGGATATGGGCTGGCGTGCTATTGTGCCGGTTGCCACTTGTGGCCTTGCCGTAGCCATGATGTGGAAGGTGTCTTCTTTTACTTTCCCTACGATCAACTTGATTTTGTTTGTTGCATTGGTTGCGCATTTGGCTGCCTATAACCAGTATGCGGCTCAGCCTTTGGTTCAGTTCCCGGTGATTGATTACTTGGATCGCACGGCTCCCAAGCCTGTGGAGCGTAAGGTGCTGTCGGATGATTTTACAAGCCGTTATATGGTTGTGGATGATCCCTCGGTGACAAAGGATCTTGTGGACACCACTCGCAGCAATGTGCTGGTCTTGGTGGAAAGCTGGGGCATTCCTCTGGATGAAAAACGCTTTCAGGAAGAGCTGGTTGTATTTGGAAAAATGATTGCCGCGGATTCCTCTGGTAAGAAAATCGTCGGGGCCAACAGCCGCATGTATAGCCGTACCCGCACTGCAGAACGTGAAAACCTGGTTTATGGAATGGTTCGCGACTCCGCAACTCGTCGCCGGGATACCACTTTTATGCCTTGTGTTTTTAGTGATGCTGGTTTTGAAACTTCATTCCTCTTTGGTGGCGACAGTACGGAACAATGGCGTTACAAGTATATCCGTAACGTAGGTTTCAAGAATGTGTTCTGGCACGAAACCCGCACCGACAGCGAAATGGCCAAGGTGTTGGATTCACTGCTCTCGGGTGGCACAGTGGGTGATTCTGTTGCAGAAGGTTCCGCACCTCGTAAGTTTATCGCTTGGACTACTCGGGATACCAAGTTCCCGCTGGAAGGCTTGGGTGGAGTCTACAAGGGTTCCTCCGATGAAAATGATTCTGTTTATACGGAACGTCTGATGGGAACTTTGCGCATTGTGGCTGACTTGGCTCGCAAGCATCCTGATGTACGTTTTATTGTCCAGGGTGATCACGAGCCGATTTTGTCTCCCGTGAAGTTCCAGGAACGTTTCTATAAACGCTGGACTCCCTATGTTGTTTTGAATTAAGGTGTGTATGAGAATTCCTTTTAACAAGCCTCCTTTTGTTGGTCCTGAGATTGATTATGTTCGTGCCGCTGTAGAAAGCGGACGTATTTGTGGCGATGGCCAATTCAACCAAAAATGCCATGCCTGGCTCAAGAAACATACGGGAACGGCGAAGGCTTTGCTGACCACCAGCTGTACCCATGCTCTGGAAATGGCTGCGTTGCTTTGCGATATCAAGCCTGGCGACGAAGTAATCATGCCGTCTTTTACATTTGTTTCCACCGCAGATGCTTTTGCCATGCGGGGTGCCAAGTGTGTGTTTGTGGATATTCGTCCGGACACCATGAACTTGGACGAAAAGTTGATTGAAGCCGCTATTACGCCCAAGACACGAGCCATTGTGCCGGTGCATTACGCAGGTGTGGCTTGTGAAATGGATGAAATCAACGAGATTGCCAAACGCCATAATTTGTTTGTGGTGGAGGATGCTGCCCAGGGAATGATGGCCACTTACAAGGGGCGTTCCTTAGGTGCCTTGGGTGATTTTGGTTGCTACAGTTATCACGAAACCAAGAACTACAGCATGGGCGAGGGAGGTGCGCTGCTCATTCGCGACCCCAAGTTTGCAGACCATGCAGAAATCATCCGAGAGAAGGGTACCAACCGTTGTCAGTTCCATCGCGGTGAAGTGGATAAGTACACTTGGGTGGAATTGGGTTCCAGCTACTTGCCCAGCGAATTGAATGCTGCCTACTTGTATGCGGAATTGGAACAGGCTGATAAGATTTATGATAACCGCATGGCTAGCTGGAATGCCTATCGTGATCGCTTGTCTAGCCTTGAAAAGCGGGGCTTGATTGAACTGCCTAAGGTGCCGGAACATTGCAAGCACAATGCCCACATGTTCTATATCAAGATGCCGGATTTGGATGGTCGCACCAAGATGATTGCTCACTTGGTGAAGAATGAAATATTGGCGGTGTTCCACTACGTGCCGCTGCATAATGCTCCTGCGGGAAAGCGCTTTGGCCAGTTCCATGGCGAGGACAAGTTTACTACGGCAGAAAGCAATCGTTTGTTGCGTTTGCCTATGTTCTACGGGCTGCCTCAGGATGACCTGGACTTTGTCTGTGACAAGGTGGAAGAATTTTTCAAGTAGGTTGTGATCCTGCTGAGTGCTATGTTATGGAACAAAAACGTTTATTACTATTGGGTGGCAGTCACGCTGAAATTCCCTTAATCCAGGCGGCCCAAGAATTGGGCTACTTTGTGATTACCACGGGTAATGCTCGCGAAGGCTTAGGACATCCTTACGCAGACAAGAATGTGTTTGCAGATTTCAGTGACAAGGATGCTATGCTGGAATTGGCTCGCGCAGAAAACGTGAGTGCCGTTTGTTCTGGTTGTAATGATTTTGCCTTGCTCAGTACGGTTTATGTTTGTGAAAAACTGGGCTTGCCTGGTCATGATAGTTTTGAAACCAGCTTGCAGATTCATCATAAGGATAAGTATCGCGCTCTTGCGGAAAGACTGCGTATTCCTACGCCTCGTGCAAGAGTCGTGCGAAGTGTAGAGGAATTCAAATCGGTTATTGGAATCGCTCCCAACTCCGGTTGCGCTGCCGCGTCTTTCGAACAAAAGAATTTCTGCCCACTGCAGTTTCCGCTGATTGTAAAACCTGTGGACTTGACCGGAGGCAAGGGCATCCATCGTGTGAATAACGTGGACGAAGCCTTGGCCGCTTACGCCGACGCAGTTTCCCGCACCCGCGAAGACCATGTGGTGGTTGAAGAATTTGTCATCGGGACGAATCACGGCTTTAGCTGTTTCTTGAAAGAAGGCAAGGTGGCTTTCTACTTCGCAGACAATGAACAGTATTATCTGAATAAGTACATGGTTAGTGGCGCTAACACGCCTAGCACCACAAGTGCCTGCGGGTTGCAACTTCTGGTGGAGTACAGCGAACGCATCGCTGCTCACTTGCATTTGGTGGATGGCATTCTGCACATTCAGTACATTGAACGTGACGATGGCATTCCTGTGATTATTGAAATCTGCCGCAGGCCTCCTGGAGATTTGTACATCAAGTTCGTGAAGTACGCCACTGGCGTGAATTACCCGAAAATGCTGGTTGCTGCAGAGACTGGCGTAGATTCCTCGACGTTGCTCGGAATGGTTCAAGCTCAGCCGCTGTCAAACTTTCTTCGTCACTGTATCATGACGGACCGCACGGGCGTCGTTGCCGGAGTTGATTTCGCCCCGGAAATACAAGAGAACGTTGTGGAAAAATTCCTGTGGTTCAAGGAAGGCGAACAGGTTGCGGATCCGCTCTATTACAAGGCGGGAATTGTCTTTATGCAGTTCGATTCTGTAGAAGAAATGACTGAAAAAACAGCGAAGATGTCGGAATATATCAAGGTTCGCTTCAAATAAAAAAGATTATATTCAAACTATGCAGAAAAAGCCTTACAACATTGCTTTTATTGGCGGCGGAATCAATTCGGCCATTGGTGAAGTTCATAAAGCGGCAAGCCAGATGGATGGCTGCTTTAAGCTGGTGGCTGGTGCATTCAGTACTCACGCTGATATTAATAAGCGGACTGCAGAAGTTTGGGGTGTTGCTCCCGACCGAGTTTACGACGATTACCGTCAGTTGCTGCAGTCCGAAAAAGGCAAGTTGGATGCCGTTGTTGTTTTGGCTCCCACCGACTATCACGAAGAAATCGTGGTGGCTGCGTTGCGAGCTGGTTTCCCGGTGATTTGTGAAAAGTCTCTGGCTACAAGCGTTGCCGAAGGCGAAGCTATTGCTGCTGCCGTTGCCGAGACCAAGGGCTTCTTCTGCACCACGTACAATTACACGGGCTATCCCATGGTCCGTGAATTAAAGCAATTGATTGAAGATGGTAAGCTGGGCAAAATCCAGCAGGTCCAGGTGGAAATGCCCCAGGAAGGTTTTCTTCGCCTGGGTGCCAACAACGAACCGCCGAAACCTCAGGCCTGGCGCCTGAAGGATACGGTGATCCCGAAGATTTCCTTAGACTTGGGTAGCCATCTGCACAATATGATGTATTTCCTGACTGGCGAACGCCCCACCCGCATTGTGGCAGATGAAGCCACATTCGGATTGTTCCCCCAGATTGTGGATAATGTAGGCGCTTTGGTTCAGTATACCAACAATGTGCGTGCTCAGATCTGGTTCAGCAAGACGGCGCTTGGTAACCGCAATGGTCTGCGCATCCGAGTGTTCGGTAGCGAAGGCAGTGCGGAATGGTTCCAGCTGGAACCTGAAACTCTGAAGACTTGCGACCTTCATGGCCGTGTATGCCTTAGCGACCGTACGGGCGATGTGAAGATTGCGAACTTGCCCCGCTACAACCGTTTCAAGGCTGGCCACCCTGCTGGTTTCATTGAAGCTTTTGCAAACTATTACCGCGACATTGCAGATTGCCTGGAACAGTATTTCGCCACAGGAAGTTTTACCAGTAAGTATGTTTGCGGCATCAAGACTTCGCTGGAAGGCCTTGCCATGATGCAGGCCGCCGCGGTTTCTGCAAAATCCCAGAAGTGGGAAACTGTTTAACACCAGCGCATATTCCTCTGCAGTCTCCAATTTCGAGGTGCAAAAAAAGGACGTCTCATAGAGACGTCCTTTTTCGTAATGGCGTTGCTGCGCCTAGGCGCAGCTTTTGCAGTGCGGATTACTTCTTGGCAGGTGCTGCGTCAGCCTTGAAGCCGCTTGCCTGTGCAGGCTTAGCTGCCGGGGCAGCCTTCTGTTCAGCCTTCGGAGCTTCCTTTGCGGGAGCGGCCGGTGCTTCTGCGGGTGCTGCTGCGGGTGCCGGAGCGGCTGCAGGAGCCGGAGCTACCTGGGTTTCAGCCTGAGGAGCGGCAGCCTGTGCAGCTGCTGCTTCTGCGGGAGCGTCCTTCTTCTTCGGCTTCTTTACATGAGGAGCAAATTCAACGCGGTTGTTCTTCGGGTTGGTCTTTGCCTTACGGCCCTTCTTGTCCATCTTGGGCTGGACCAGGAGCTGGGTGTCGCCGAAGCCTGCTGCACGGACGTACTTGGAGGGAACGCCCTTGCCTACGAGGTAGTCAACCACAGCCTGTGCGCGGAGCACGGACATTTCCTGGTTGTCTTCTGCAGTCTTCTTTTCGTCGCAGTGACCCTGGATTTCGATGCGGAGATTCGGGCGAGCGATCATCAACTTGGTAATCTTGTCCATTGCCTTGTTGGACTTCTTGTTGATCTTGGCGGTACCCTTCTTGAAGGTGATCTGGCTCTTGAGCTTGTCAAGGTCTTCATCCTTATTGGTGGGGCAGCCCTTGTCGTCAACATTGACGTCGCTCAAGGTGTGCAAGCACTTGTCGAGAGCGTCAACAACGCCGTCTTCGTCTTCGTCAAGTTCGCAGCCTTCTTCGTCAACCGGAGCGCCTGCGTGAGAATCCGGGCACTTGTCCTTGGAGTCGGTAACGCCGTCGCCATCAGTATCAACTTCGCAACCGTCAGCGCCGACCTTGATGCCAGCCGGAGTATCGGGGCACTTGTCTACCATGTTGGGAACGCCGTCCTTGTCATCGTCGCCGGAGAGTCTTGCGAGAGAATCCATCTGAGCCTTGTTCTTTGCGGCTTCGTTAGCAATGGAGTCCATCTTAGCCTTATCCTGTGCGGATGCTGCTGCGATAGAGTCTGCCTTAGCCTTGTCCTGAGCTGCTGCAGCTGCGATGGAATCCATCTTGGCCTGGTTCTTTGCAATTTCTGCAGAGTCAACAATCTTGAGGGTGTCGACGCGGGTCAGGGTATCAACCTTGGAAATGGTATCAACCTTGGCAATGGTGTCAACCTTGGAAACAGAAACGGTATCAACCTTGTTCACGGTATCGATCTTGGAGACGGTAATGGTGTCGGCCTTCATGTTACGCATGATGGAGTCAACCTTTGCCTTAGCCAGGATTTCGGAACGGACGCGGACCAAGGAGTCCACATTGATGCCGTTGATACGTTCGTCGCCACCGAAGCGCCAGGTGAGGGCTGCGGATGCTGCCAGCAGCGGAGATGCTGCGTAGCGGTACTTGGTTTCACGATCCTGGTCATCAACCTTGGTAATGATGAAGTCTTCGCCGTAATCCATTTCCTTCTTGAAATCGAAGGTCAGGTTTCTGAACATACGCGGAGCCATTTCGATGCCGAGGGCCAGGTCCATGTTGTCGTTCAGGTGGAAACGGACGCCCGGGGTAATGAGCATGGGGTCCATGATCGGTTCGATGTAGAACGGATCGCTGTCAAGACGCATTTCGCCGGAGAATTCCAGGAAGAAGTCCAGAGAGCGGAAGGGAACCACGTTCACACCGGTGCTGTAAAGCAGGGAGCTAGACGGATTGTCGTCGAAGGAGTGGAGATAGCTGATCTGGCCATTCCAACGAACAGGAATGTTGAATCGAGTAAAGTCCAAGCTGAAGATCAAGCCGCCAGCCAGTGCTGCGTAGCCAGAACTGTAGGCCATGGTCTTTTCGTCCAGGTACCAGGAGTGACGGGGACGCATACCCACTTCTTCGTTACCAGTCGGAATGTAGAACTGGAGGAAGAGGGCGGAGGTGAAGATAGACTTGTTACCACCGAGGAAGCGGAGCTTGCCCCAGAGTTCGATATCACCAATACCTACACCAGCCAAGGAACTGTTGCCGATATAGTTTTCGGCGTCGGTACCGGAGTCAAAGTGGAGGGGAACGTTAATACCAGCGTCCAACCAGTTGGTAAGACCGATAGCGAAGTTGGCTCCAATATCTGCAGAGTAGGCAGTTTCGTTTAAGGGAATAGCCTTGCCTTCTTCGGTGTACATGACACCACCGCCAGCGAGAGTCCAGCTATCTGCAGAGCCTGTGGCACCAACGCCGAAGGACACATGCCACTGACCGAGGGTATGAGCGTCGATCTGGTGCATACCGTCGCGACCACCGCCCATGCCATTCTGTGCGGAAGCGGAACCGGCTGCCATCAAAGTAGCCAGCGCGATTGCAGCTCCCTTCATGAGAGTGTTGTTTGTTTTCTTCATATTCCACCTATAGTGTTTTATTGCAAAATCTTTACGAAGATAGATATTAAAAACAACCGGTGGCCAGAATTTCTGGTAATTTGTTCTGAAATATGGTCGATTTTGCAAAATCATTACGATTTTCTTACCGAATCGTGCTCTAATGTGCAACTTTTGCTAGCTGTGGTTTGTGATTTTCGGACACGATAAACTAAATGTCCTATTATATGGGACTCTTGGTTTTGTTATAATTGTCGCCATGAGTAAGAAGAATATCGTTATTACTGGCGGTGCCGGCTTTATTGGCAGTCATGTGGTTCGCTTGTTTGTGAACAAGTATCCGGAATACAATATCATCAACTTGGACAAGCTGACCTATGCAGGCAACCTGGCCAACCTGAAGGATATCGAGGACAAGCCCAACTACAAGTTCGTGAAGATGGACATTTGCGACTTTGACGCCTTCTACAAGTTGATGCAGGACGAAAAGATCGACGGTATTATTCACCTGGCCGCAGAAAGTCATGTGGACCGTTCCATCAAGGATCCGTTCACTTTCGCCCGCACCAACGTCATGGGTACCCTGGCTCTGCTCCAGGCCGCAAAGCTTTATTGGGAATCCCTGCCCGAGAAGTACGAAGGCAAGCGCTTCTACCATATTTCTACCGACGAAGTCTATGGCGCCCTCAAGATGAACCACCCGGAAGGTATTGAACCGCCGTTCATTACCACCGCCTCCAGCTCTGAACATCACCTGGCCTACGGTGACGATTTCTTCTACGAAACCACCAAGTATACTCCGCATAGCCCGTATTCTGCAAGTAAGGCTGGCTCCGACCATTTCGTCCGCGCCTTCCACGACACCTACGGCATGCCCACCATCGTGACCAACTGCTCCAACAACTACGGCCCGTACCAGTTCCCGGAAAAGTTGATTCCGCTGTTCATCAACAACATTCGTCACAAGAAGCCGCTGCCGGTTTACGGCAAGGGCGAAAATGTTCGCGACTGGCTCTTTGTTGAAGACCATGCCCGCGCTATCGACGTTATCTTCCACAACGGTAAGATTGCCGAAACTTACAACATCGGCGGTTTCAATGAATGGAAGAACATCGATATTATCAAGGTGGTCATCAAGACTGTGGATAAGCTCCTTGGCCGTGCGGTCGGCGAAGACATGGATTTGATTACCTACGTCACCGACCGTCTTGGCCACGATGCCCGCTACGCCATTGATAGTAGTAAGTTGCAGCGCGAGCTCGGCTGGGAACCTTCCCTCCAGTTCGAGGAAGGCATCGAGAAGACCGTGAAGTGGTATTTGGACAACCAGGAATGGCTGGACAACATCACCAGCGGCGATTACGCTCAGTACTACGAAAATATGTACAAGGGCCGCTAAACCCTTATGTGTCATCCCGGACTTGCTCCGAGATATCCTTTAATTCGTTGATATCCAACGAGTTACGGAAATCGAGGTCCCGACCTCGCTAAAATGTCATCCCGGCCACCGAGCCGGGATCTTTTTTGTAAATGATTTTTTGACACTTTAGTGTCATTTTTCTGATATCAATTATTGTTATATTCCCCTTACTCCCGAGAGGGGGTGTGTTGTTAACCAGGGCTTTAAGACCCTATAAAATTGGAATTAGAATTATGGACTTTTCCGCAATTATTGCTGAAGAACTGAACCTCGAAGTATGGCGTGTCTCCAAGGCACTTGAATTGATGGACCAGGGTGGTACCATCCCCTTTATTGCCCGTTACCGTAAGGATCAGACCGGTACCTTGAACGAAATTGAACTCCGCGACATCAGCCACCGCCGCGACTATTTGCAGGAATTGACCGACCGTAAGGAAACTATCCTTAAGAGTATTGAAGAACAGGGCAAGCTCACTCCGGAACTGAAGGCTCAGATCGAAGCCTGCAAGGACAAGACTGCTCTTGAAGACATTTACGCACCCTACAAGCCCAAGAAGCGTACCCGTGCTACCATCGCCAAGGAACTTGGTCTGGAACCGTTGGCTCGCCTCATGTGGGCTCAGGAAGAAACCGGCAACACCGCCGAACAGATTGCCCTTATTTACCTTTCCGAAGAAAAGGGCTTGGCCGATCCTCGTGCTGCTTTGAAGGGTGCTTGCGATATTCTGGCTGAAGAAGTGGCTGACAATGCCCAGTTCCGTCAGTACCTCCGCGCTGCTATTGAAAAGCAGGGTGTCATGATTTCCAAGGTCAAGAAGGACTTTGAAAAAGAAGAAACCAAGTTCAAGGACTACTACGACTTTAGCGAACCTGTTTCCAAGATTCCCAGCCACCGTATGCTGGCTCTCCGTCGTGGCGAAAAGGAAAAGGTTCTCCGCCTGACCATTGAAGTTCCCAGTGAAGAACTGGTAGGTTATCTCAAGGCTCAGATCATCAAGGGCAAGACCACTTGGACCCCGTACCTGGAAGCTATGTGCCAGGATGCATGGGAACGTTTGCTCCAGCCCAGCATGGAAAGCGAAGTCCGTTTGATTCTCAAGGATGCTGCCGAAGAAGAAGCCTTCAAGGTGTTCTCCAAGAACCTCCAGGATGTGCTGCTGGCCGCTCCCGCAGGCCACAAGGCTGTGCTCGCCCTCGACCCGGGTTTCCGTACCGGTTGTAAGGTTGCCGTTCTCGATGAAAATGGTAAGTTCATGGACCACGGCATTATCAAGCCTCATGAACCGTGGAACGACAAGGCTGCTTCTGCAGTTTACCTGATGCAGCTTATCGACAAGTACAAGATTGACTTGATTGCTATTGGTAACGGTACCGCAAGCCGCGAAACCGACGCCTTCTGCTCCGAAATGGCTGCAAAGTTCAAGGGCAAGGTTCCGCCCCGCGTTATCGTTTCCGAAGCAGGCGCTTCCGTTTACAGCGCAAGTATGATCGCTATCCAGGAATTCCCCAAGGAAGACGTGACTACCCGTGGCGCTATTTCCATTGGCCGCCGCTTGCAGGATCCTCTGGCAGAACTTGTGAAGGTTGATCCTCAGTCTATCGGCGTGGGTCAGTACCAGCACGATGTGAACCAGCGCGAATTGAAGAAGCGTTTGGACGAAGTGGTGGAATCCTGCGTGAACAAGGTGGGCGTGGACGTGAACAGCGCCAGTGCTCCGCTCCTGTCCCATGTGGCAGGCCTCAGCAACACCCTTTCCGAAGCTATCGTCAAACACCGTGAAGAAAACGGCGCCTACGCTAGCCGTGAAGATTTGAAGAAGGTGAAGGGCTTCGGCCCCAAGGCCTTCGAACAGGCCGCAGGCTTCATGCGCATCCCGGGTGCAGAAAATCCGCTGGACGACTCCGCTGTCCATCCGGAAAACTACGCCCTCGTCGAAAAGATGGCCGAAAAGGTTGGCGTTTCCGTCAAGGAAATGGTTGGTAACGCCGAAGCCGTCAAGGGCATCAAGCTGGATGAATTCCTTTCCGACGAAGTGGGTAAGGAAACCTTGCAGGATATCCTGAACGAACTTCAGAAGCCCAGCCGCGACCCCCGTAAGGAATTCCGTTACGCAAAGTTTGACGACAAGATCCAAACCATCAACGACCTCATTACCGGTAGCTGGATGGAAGGCGTGGTGACCAACGTTGCAAACTTCGGTGCCTTCGTGGACATCGGTGTTCATCAGGATGGTCTCGTACACGTTTCCGAAATCAGCGACAAGTTCGTTGAAGATGCCAAGACCGTTCTTACTGTGGGCGATATCGTGAAGGTCCGCGTGATGGCAGTGGATGCTGGCCAGAAGCGCATTAGCCTCTCCATGAAGACCGAACAGGTGGATGGTGTAGCTGGCGCAGGTGCTAGCGGTCCTCGCGGTCAGCGCGTGGGTGGTCCCCGCGGTCAGGGTCATTTCGGTGGCCGTGACAACCGCAACGGCAATCGCGAACAGAACCGCGGTAGCCTCCAGGGTCATGCAACCATCGCCGATCTCAAGGCTCAGATTGCAGGCAAGGGCAATAACCAGCAGAAAAAGCCGGGTAATGCTCAGCCCGCCAAGATGAGTGCTCTCCTGAAGGGCCTGGCCAAGGGCATGCGCTAATCTGCGATTCGTCTAGAGCGAAGAATATGAAAGGGCCTCTCCGAATTCGGGGAGGTCTTTTCTTGTATACAAAAAGTGAAATGTATCACGTTTAAAATTTGACGGCTGTTCCAAATCTTGAAGCCTCTGTAAACACTACTTATATTTGGTCTCGGTTGTATGAGTGCGTTGGCACAAGATGTGCAAATACAAAAAAGTGGATGGGTATGAAAGCTAAAGTGAAAAAGTGCGCTTATGTCCTTGCTCTATGCACGGGACTTGTTTCCGCAACACTTATTGCCTGTGGCAATGATCCTCTTGAACAGAAGCCGAAGCAGAAGGCTACCGCGGCCCCGGCTGCTTTTGTGGACCAGCGAAAGCTCGCTGCGGCCAATACTCCTGAAAATTTTGATGGTGGCGTTGTCCTGCCGAAGGAAAGTGAAGTTACCCTCCACGGAAAGGAAGTGGAAGGCGGTCTTCCTGCCGTGATGACCTTCCTGGACGAACGTCAGGCTGGCTTCAATTACATCTACAAGAAGTACTTCGCTTATAGACACGGATTTGAAGGCGATATCAATTTGGATATTACCGTGGACGTGTGCGGTGACGTGAAGAATATTACCGAAATTTCTTCTACTACGAAGTATCCTGAATTCAATACGGAAATTAAGAACTCTCTGGCAAAGCAGAAATTCCCGAAGACAGATCAGGGCCATTATACGGTTTCCCTGACCTTGACTTTTGTGAAGTCTCTGCATCCTGAAGTGGCTGACCAGGTGGATTCTGTGAGTGATAGCGCTGCAGTTTCTCCCGTGAGCCAGCAGGATCCCCACATCGTTCTTCCTTCCGAAAAGGACGTTATTGTGCAGGGCAAGATTGTTGGTGGTGCACCGACCTTGCTGAAGTTCCTGGAAAAGCGTTCTACCCTGGTGCATAACATTTATAACAAGGCTTTGAAATCGGACTCCGCAATTGCCGGCAAGCTGACTTTGAATGTTACGGTAGACCCGGGTGGCGATATTTTCAGAATTTTCGTAGATGAAACCAGCACGGGTTCTGCATCCTTCGATTTGACTCTCAAGAATTCCATTGCCCGCTGGAAATTCCCTGATTCTGAACAGGGCCGCTACACGGTTATTTTCCCGCTGACCTTCGTTCAGAAATAAGAAGCATTTATCCAATCATTGGCCCTTCGGTTTATTGCCGAGGGGCTTTTTTATGGGATTTTTTGTCCCGATAGGGTCTTTCCGATACGGGTTTTTGTGTAAAAATTTTATTGACATTTCTCACACAGCCCGCAAAACATGATTTAGTATGTTGCTAGGTGTGTAAAAATTATTTATTTTGGGTAGTATGAGTGCTGCGTTAGAACATTTGTACGATTACGATGACTTTCGTAAGTTCCTCCAGGATTATTTTGAGGAACAGAAGAAGATGAGGGCTGTGTTCAGCCATCGTTTTTTTGCTGCGAAGGCCGGATTTAGTAGCTCTTCCTACTGCCTGAATGTGATTCGAGGCCGTTTTAACTTAACTCAAAAGTCTATCGAGAAGATTGCAAGGGCCATGGAATTTGAACCCTTGCAGAAATCTTACTTCGAAGCCCTGGTGCAGTACAACCAGGCCCAGCAGGTGAATGAACGTGAAAACGCCTGGGGCCAGATTGTCCAGATCCGAAAGCAGATCGAATTTACACACCTAGGTGCCAGGGAACAGCTTTATTTCTCCAAGTGGTACTACCCGATTATTCGTGAACTGGCTGTAAGTTCTGACTGGAACGGGGACTACATGACTTTGGCTCGTTCCCTTGATCCGCAGATTACTACGGAAGAAGCTCGCGAAGCTATAAAGAATCTTGTGGAATGGGGCTTGATTCGTGAAGTTCCCAGCGAAGGTTCCGGAAAAGGCTCTGTACGTTTTGAAGAAACATCCCAGATGCTGGACGCTTCTGCAATTCCGCCTATGGCATTGCGCCAAATCCGTCGCGAATATGTTCAGCATGCTATTGGCGCTGTGGAAAACAAATCTAAAACGGAACGCTTTGCCACATTTACTACTCTTGCTATTAGCGAAAGTTCGTATAATTATGCTGTTGAGGTTCTGGAAGAAGCTCGAAAGAAGATTATTGCCCGAGCTGCAAACGACTCCAACGTGGAACGTGTTTACGAATTGATGATGGTTGCATTCCCCATGAGCAAGAAATTTTCAAAGGAGGCCGAAAAATGATTTCCTTTAGAAAGTTTATTTCTTTGGGCGGCGCCCTGTCTATGCTGACGGTAGGCTTCGCCGGCTTGACTGCCTGTTCTGAAAATCCGCAAAATGCAGGTGGTGTCACTGATATTGGAAACTCCATTGCCGGTATCGTTGTAGATAGCGATGGTGCTGCTGTTCCTAGCGCCCGCGTCGTGGCTTACTATGATAGCTGGGATCAGAATAAAATTGCTGACTCTGTAGTAGCCCAGGCTAATGAACAGGGTGAGTATTCCTTGACGGTTAAGAAGGATTCCAAGGTGGTGCTGTTCGCATCCTCCGGTGAGGACTGCGGCTTGGCTTCCACTGAAAACGTGGACCAGACCACCCGTAATATTTCTATTGGCAAGCGTAGAATGTACTCCAGCCATATTGCTGGACGTAACACCGGTAGTATGCGTGTTGTGGGTAGTACCGCTTCCACGGAATTGGATGGCGATGGCTACTTTATCTTCTACGACATGCCTCCGGGAGACGTAACTCTTGCCTACGAGGATAGCTCTACTTACAATGCCCGTGTTGAATTCACCACCACTGGTTCCAAGGAAATTTATGTTCTTCCGGAACTGGTCTTTGTGGATGGTGATGCAAGCTGGCTTGCTGTGCAGGATGTTCGCTACTATGTGGGCGAAGGTTATGATGATATTCAGATTCGTAACCCCAAGTCTGAACACTGGACTACCATTACGGAACTTCCTGAAACGGATTCCCTGCCTTCTGCTCTGGCGACTGTGAATGTTCCTCAGAATGTTGGAAGCCTGGTAGGATTCCTGTTCCCCATCAAGATTGAAACCAAGGGATTCGCAAGCGATGTAAATCTCTCCAATATCGTTGTAGTGAATAACGACAAGTGGGAACTGTTCCCCTCTGAAATCGAATACTGGAATGATACCGAAGCTCTGCTTTGGGTTCGCGTGGCTGGTGTAGACAGTAGTGTCACTGAACTTACCTTCAAGGTCTTTGAAAGTGCTGAGTATGCAGCAAACCTGATTCCTTTTGATCAGGGTCAGAAGTACGACGGAGTTCTTTCCAAGATTCATTTTGTTGGCGATGCCCAGGTTTTGAACAAGAACTTCTCTGTAGCAAAGTCTGTGGCCGATTCGACCGGTTTGTTCGGTAATGGCGTGACTTTGAATGCGGGTCAGTTTATGAGCGTTGACTCTGTGGACTTGACCTATGGCGACTTTACCATGTCCCTGTGGACCAAGTGGGAAGGCGCTAATGGCAATCGACAGGTACTTGCTTCTGAACGCGGAGATTCCACCTTCAAGATTCAGTGGCGTTATGACAAGGGCAAAATCGGATTGATGCATGGTGCTCCCAACTTCATGAATTTTGCAGAACTTGTAGATGAATCTGAAATTCCTGTTGGCGAATGGGTTCACCTGGTATTGACTTGCAAGATGGGTTCTTACGCTATGTACGTCAATGGCGAACTGGTAGGCGAGGCTCCCATGTTTGCGTCTGCCTACGCGGGCGCCAAGATGATTCCTGTGCGCGTTGGTGGCAGTGGTGTTGACGCTGATACCTGGAATGGCGCCTTGGATGAAATCCGAATTGAAAGCGTTGTGCGAGACGCCAAGTGGATCAAGGCAGTGTACGAGCAGCAGAAGTCCGCCGCAAAGTAAGCCTTCCTGAAGTTTTGAACAGCATAAAAAAGACCTCCCCTGCGGGAGGCCTTTTTCAATTCACAACATTGCCAAAAAAGAAACCTCCCCGGATCTAGGGGAGGAGTCCAGAGGAGGGCGCGAGCCCGCCTTTGCATTAGATTAAGCTTCTTCGAACTTAATAACGCCAGCGGGGCAGTTGCCAGCAGCGTCCTTAATGTCAGCTTCGTAAGCGGAGAAATCAACGCCTTCCTTAACCTGCATCTTTTCAGGAACGGAGAAGACAGCGTCGCAAGTAGCTTCGCAAGCGCCGCAGGAAACGCATTCGTCGGAAGATTCGTCGAGCCAAACCTTAGTAATTGCCATTTTGTACCTCTTTGGGGTTAGATTTAATTGTGTCTAGGTTAAATATAACAAAAAAAAGTATTGAGTAGCCACAATGTTTTTCTAAATTTTCCTCAACTGAATGAAGCTTGTGGCTTGTTTTTATTGCAGGAGGTGCCTGCGGCGGTTATAAGCTTAAACTTAGTGAGGACATCACAAAAAATGAAAAAAGTGGTCGTAAAAATTGGTGGCAGCCTGGCTATTGACGAAGCCAAGTTGGCCGATTTTGTGGCAGCAGTTTCCAAGCTTCCGGCTATGGGCTGCCAGGTCGCCGTTGTACACGGTGGTGGCAAGGACATTAACGAAAACATTTCCCTGCTGCGAGAACAGCCCACTTTTATTGATGGCCTCCGAGTAACTACACCCGGCATTATGAAGATGGTCGAAATGACCCTCTCCGGTCACGTGAACAAGAAACTGGTCCGCATGCTCCTGAACAACGGCGTGAACTCCATCGGTCTTTCCGGTGTGGATGGCAAGCTGTTCGAAGTGGTCAAGAAGCAGGGCAAGGTAGACCTGGGTCTTGTGGGCGAAGTCAAGAAGGTGAACCAGAAGATTGTGGAAGACCTTTGGGCTGCCGGCTGGGTTCCTGTAGTTAGCCCCATTTCTTACGGTCCCGACGAAAACGGCGTAGGCGTTAGCTGGAACGTGAATGCTGACACTGCTGCAAGCGAACTTGCTGTGGCACTTCAGGCTGATCAGTTCGTGCTGGTGAGCGATGTTCCGGGCGTCATGGACGGCGATAAGAATGTTATTCCTGAACTTTCCGAAAGTGATGCCGAAAAGCTCATTGAAGAAGGCGTTATCAGCGGTGGTATGATTCCCAAGGTCCGCGAAAGCTTCAAGTCTATCCGACGAGGCCTCAAGAGCATTCATATCGTAGGCTGGAAGGACGCCGAATCCTTCATCAAGCAAATCAACGGCGAACACAATTACGGAACTATTCAGAAGTAGTTCAAGGAATATTCCCGCGTCATTCTGAGCGAAGCACCGAAGGTGCGTAGTCGAAGAATCTAGGGAAAAGGAATTTTAAAAAATGAGTTTTATTGAACAAGACAAGAACGTCATTGCCCCGCTTTATGGCAAGGCTGACATTGAAATCGTAAAGGGCGATGGCTCTTACCTCTTTGACTCCAAGGGTGACAAGTATCTGGACTTCGTTGCAGGTATTGCTGTAAATGCCCTGGGCCACCAGAACAAGGCCATCAAGGAAGCTGTGGTAAAGCAGATGGATTGCTTCAACCACATCTCCAACCTTTATGTGAACATGCCCCAGGTTGAACTGGGCAAGAAGCTTTTGGAAATCACTGGCTTTGACAAGGCCTTCTTCTGCAACTCCGGTACCGAAGCTAACGAAGGTGCCATCAAGTTTGCACGTAAGTATTTCGATCGCAAGGGTGAAGCCAACAGGCAGAAGATCATTACCTTCGTCAACAGCTTCCACGGCAGAACTTTCGCTGCTCTTTCTGCAACCGGTCAGCCGGCTCTGCGTCAGGGCTTCGGCAACATGCCGGGCGACTTCGTTCATGTGACTTGGAATGACTGCGCTGCCCTCAAGGCCGAAGTCAACAAGGACACCTGCGCCATCATGCTGGAATCTCTGGCAGCCGAAGGCGGTGTCATGACCCTGTCCGCAGAAATGGTCGAAACCATCAACAGCCTCCAGAAGGAATTCGGTGTATTGGTGATCGTTGACGAAGTTCAGGCTGGTTGCGGCCGTCTGGGAACTTTCCTTGGCTTTGAAAAGTACGGCTTGAATCCGGACCTGGTGACCCTCGCTAAGGGTATCGGTGGCGGCCTCCCGCTGGGTGGCGTTCTGCTCCGCCAGAAGATTGCTGACGAACTGAAGGCCGGCGACCATGGTACTACTTTCGGTGGTAACCCCATCGCTTGCGCTGCAGGTCTCGCTGTTGTGAACCAGGTTTCTGAACCGGCCCTGCTGAAGAATGTTGCAGAAAGGGGCGCACAGATCCGCGCCGCACTGGCTGACATCAAGGCCAAGTACAGCTTCATCAAGGAAATCCGTGGCGAAGGTCTGATCGTTGGCCTCGCTCTGGACGAATCCATGCCGGTGGGCAACGTGGTTGCTGCCGCCCGCGCAGAAAAGCTCATGGTGCTCTCTGCCAAGGGTAACGTGCTCCGTATGCTGCCCTGCCTCAACGTCAGCGCTGCTGAAGTTGACGAAGCCATGGCAAAGCTGGCTAAGGCTTTCGAAGCAGTCGCTAAGTAATTGTCTTTTTGCAAAATTGTAGGCTAGATTGGTGAATCGTTGCCAAATAGCCTACAAAAATTTTCGCACAATTACGAAAGCGCTTGAGTGTCTTTAAAATTTTGTAGGCTAAACCTTTTGCTCAGCGAGGTCTAGCCTACATTTTTTTTATTCAGTCATGTCAAGAACGATACTTTGTCTGGAAAATTGTAGGCTAAATAACGAGCCAACTAGCCGCTAGCCTACAAAATGAACTGGCTGCAGTAAAAATGAACCCGTTGAGACGAAACAGAGATGAAAATTACTTCTTCTTAGGCTTGACTGCCTGCCAGACCATGTAACCGACGAACAGTACTCCAAGCACCACCAGGCCCAGGGATAGCTCGTGGCTGTATTGCTGGATCATGTCCTTCTGGCCGTGTGCGACGTAGCCCAGTACTGCAAGGATGATGTTCCAAATGACAGCGCCGATGGCGGTGAAGATGGCGAAGGGGGCCAACTTCATTTCAGCAAGGCCTGCGGGAATGGAAATCAGCTGACGAATGACGGGGATGAATCGTCCCACCAATGTGGAAACTGCGCCGTGGTCGCGGAAGAACTGTTCTGCCTTTTCCACCTTCTGGGAATCCAGTAAGAAGAAATGACCCATTCGGCTGTCTACGAACTTGACGATGAGGGGGCGGCCCAGGAACTTTGCCAAATAGTAGTTGATGAATGCTCCAATCATGGCGCCAATGGTGGCGGCAACGACAATCAGGCCGATGTTCAATCCGGAATCCGGTTGCAGGGCCTTGTAGGCGGCAGGAGGAACCACAAGTTCGGACGGGAAAGGAATAAAGGAACTTTCCACAGTCATCAGCAGGGCTACGGTACCATAGCTCAGATGGGCGTTGTACCAATCGATGATAAGATCGTAAATCATAGGGCCAAATATAAAAAACTGAGGAGGCACTTAAAAAGGAAAAAGTGCAACCGATGGTCGGCTGCACTTTTAAATTTTTCCAAGTTTGCGCGAAGTCTTATTTCTTCTTTTTCTTAGCGGGCTTCTTTGCTGCCTTCTTTGCCTTTTTAACAGGCTTCTTTGCAGCTTTCTTGCCCTTCTTGGACTTGGCCGGAGCTACTTCTTCAACTTCCTCTTCTTCCGGTTCTTCAGCGGGTTCTTCGTAAGAAGACTGTTCCGGTTCAGGATCGGTGTTGTAGGTTTCGCCGGTCTGATATTCGATGATGGAGGTTTCCTGCTTGGATGCGTTCAAAGCTGCGCGAGCTTCGTCGACATACTTACCGTTGGGGAAACGCTTCAGGTAGATTTCGTAGTCCTTGGTGCGGTTACCAGCCTTGACCAGTTCAAAGATACCTGCTTCGGCTTCGTCACGGAAAGCACCGTTGGGATTGTCGTTCAGGTAAGAGAGGTAGGCCTTGAAGGTGTTCTGTGCCTGGATGGCGCGGAACTTGTCGTATTCGCCCAGGGATTTTAGTTTGTTCTCAACTTCAGCACGGCGCGGAGAATCCGGGTAGTACTGGAGGAACATTTCGAGCATTTCCGGGTCGTTGGATGCCATGACCTGATCGAAACGAGAATCTTCCTGGCGGACCTGGTATTCCTTCAATTCAACCTTACCGCTATCCAAGGTTGCGTAAAGCTGTTCCTTGGTTGCCAAGTCTGCCGGGTGGCAGAAGGCGAGGTAGCTTTCAAGAACGTCGGCGAACTGAGTACGAGTGTAAGCTTCGCTCATGTCAGGCAGCTGGCCATCTTCGTCCAGGTAGAAACGGTAGTCGCGTTCAATAGCCATGCAGTCCCAGTCGGACAAGGTGTCCTTGACTTCGCTGTTTTCGCGGAGCACTGCGTCACGGTCATGGAGCTTGAAACGCATCTTACGATCACGGCGGCTTTCGCGGCCAAAGTCAAGAGATACTTCGAGGCCGACGCGTACAGGCCACTTGTATTCAATCTTGTCGAAGGTCAAACCGGAATAGGGGGACGGAACTTCATTCTGGTCCTTATTACGAGCCTTGATGTTTTCGTAAGCAAGGAATTCCTTACGAACGTTCAGGCCGACCTTCAGGTCTACGTCCTGGAACACTTCGGTGATGCGATATTCCAAAGCGCCGGAAGCGAAGGCTGTATAGACGAAGTCGGAGTACTGCTTGACGTTTCCGTTGTAATCGTCGTAGAAGGAGAAGAAGTGGAGACCAAAGCCTCCCAAGGCTCTAAAGTCCAAACCACCAACCAAGTTCACGGAGAAACCGGCCATCACGGACGGAGCGTAGGTCATGAAGCTGAGTTCTTCGTCGTCGCGGGCGAAGTTGGGACCCTTATCCGTTGTGTACTTGGGATTATCTTCGATGGTGCCGAACTGGATGGAGTTGACTTCCAAACCCAACCAAATGGTGAACGGAATGTCGGCCTTCCAGCCGGGGGTAATCAAGGGAGACCAGAGGTAGCCGACAGACATAGGAACGGTGAATACGTCCTTGTTGATGTCGTCCATGACGATTCTGGAATCGCTAACGGAGCCCTTGAAATTCAAAAAAGCGGGTTCTGCCTGGAAGTACAACTGCTGACGCCAATTCGAACGTTCGTAATCGGCAGCCTGGGTAGTTGCAGCGGCAGCTAAAAGAGACAATGTAAGTAATAGTCTACGCATCGGTGTAAATTTAGATTTTCTTTCTTAAAAGTGAAATTTACAACATCGTCAAAATTACTGTTTTTGCGACTTTTTCAGGTTTATTTTAGAAGGTCAGTACTAAACCAACGCCAAGGATCACGATGCCGGCCCCGATGAGGGTGCCACCGATGGCCATTTTACGTTTTCCCTTGTCCACCAAGTCGTGGTTTTCCTTGATTTTCTGCTGGAAATGCTCGCCTCCGGAAGTGGCGGGTCGGCTCAGTTCATTCTTGATTTTCTCAGCTTCATCATAGTCCTGGCTAGCCAGGTAGGTGAACAATCCGCCAACAAGAATCGGTCCGATGGAGGAGCCTGCGAGGGTGAGACCGATTTTGTGAATCTTGTTCTTCTTGATCCATTCTTCCTGCTTGCTTAATTCTTCAGCGTCGGTAATCTGCTGAAGTTCAACGCTGATGTCGGTCAGGTTGTCTGGAGGAACGAAGGTGGTAATGGTGGTGTCGCGGTAACCTTCCTTGCGGAGCTGAACCGTAACAGGACCGGGTTCGTAAATAGGATACTTGTTGGGAGTCTTGCCGATGGGCTTGGACTTGAATGTGATGGGCTCGGAGCCTGCGAAAATTTCTGCGTTGCTAGGAATCGTGGTAATGCGGAGTTCGGGGCGCATCTGCTTCAACTTCAGCGAAATCTTCGTGGTGTCGAAGGGAACGGGGTTGATGACGTTGCGGGCACCCCAGAGTTGCTGATTCACGTTCCAGTAGGCGTAAAGCGTAACCTTTCCGGAGTCCTGTGTTACGAAGGTACAGGGAGAACGACAGATTTCGCCTTGGGATGCGGTAGCAATTGTTACGCCTTCGGGGTCTGTTTCTACGTGGATGTAGCTCTTTTTCTGCTTGGTCTTGGGAGGTTCTTTCCCTTGCAGTTGCAAAGCAAAATTCTTCAACTTGTCATTGGACATTGCATCGCTGAATGCTGCCATTGTAGACAAATTCATGGAAACGGTTTTAGGTTCCTTCTTGCTGGAGTCCAGGAGGTCGTAATGAACCATCTGGATTGTCACGGAGTCGGAGGTCTTGGCGGCAATAATGCTTCCGGTGTAGATGGAGGCTGCGCCGTAGTGGGCCAGGGAATCCTTGATGCAGGCGGTTTCCCTGCAGTAACCGAAATCAGTGCGCTTGGCGAAAGTAACGGGGGTGCCGGCTTCTTGAAGCAGGCGAATGACCAGAGTATTCATCTGGTTTGCCAATGCGGAATCGATGGTGCGGCGCTCCAGTGCGACATAGATATGCTTTCCGTCAACGGAGTGAAGGATTGTTTCTACAGGAATCTGCGGGTTTACGGAATCAGCGGTTGCGGTGCTAGAGTCTGTCGCTGCGATGGTAGAGTCGCTTGCGGTAATGGAAGAATCTGTTGCTGCGCTATCTGCAGTTGCTGTAGTGCTGTCAACTGTCGCCGTCGTGTTCAGCAAGTCGTTTCCATTGTCGTCCACAATGCTCTTGAAACGGTTCTTTGCAATCTTGATGACAGTGAACTTGCCTTGGATCATGCCGCCAAGACTTACGGTATCCTGCTGGATGCCGAGAAACTGTGCGGTTTGCTTTGCTCCAGAAACCAGCACCACGTTGGCGCGGGTACCCTGAAGGGTTTCTGCATAAACCGCTAAAGCGAAAAACATGAATGGGAGAAGAAACTTTTTCATATGCAACCTAGAATTGTAATATGATACCCACAGCAAGAAGAGATGCTCCGAGACTTAGGCCTATGTTGGCAAGAGTTTTCCCTGTGTCTGCACTGTCTCGATGCTTGTTGAATTTCTCCTGGGTTTTGCTTACGCTAGTATTGTCTCCGAGGAGGGAATTCTGAATTTTCTTTTTTGCGTCTTCTGCTTTTCCAATATGGTAGTAGGTAACGGCTGCAGAAATCGCACTCATGGCAAAAGGAATGGCTGACCCAAGCATCATTTTTTTGCCGAAGTTTCTGTTGTAACGTTTCTTGAGAATCTTTTCCTGCTCTTCCTGGAGAACCTTGTCATAGCTCGGACGGAGGGACACGATCAGGTAAGAGGTGTCCTTGTCGGAAAGCTTGACTCTAATGGTTGTGTCTACGAATTCGGGCTTGAAAAGAGAAATCAAAATTTCATTGTCTTGGGAATTTTCGCTAGTAACAGGAATGAATTCCGGAGAAGTTGCCTGGGGATTCTTTACGTGGTTTGGATGTTGCTGGTTGATGTAGATGTCCGCGTAGCTAGGAATTGTGGACACGTGCAAGAACTTTGGCTGTTCCTGGCACAAGGCGATTCCAGTAAAAATCAGGAGAAGAAACAGAATCTTTTTCATGCTAGTTCCCCTCGTGTACAAACGGCCCGGTTACAAAGATGGAGTCGTTTCTGTAGTTCAATTTCCAATCTACATCGGGTAGGCTATTGCCTGCATAATCTTCACCATAAACATGTAATAAACATTCGGTGTAGCACAGTGCATTTCCGTTGCCATCCTTGTTGATGAGAATGCCTGGAGTCATGGACATGTAAGGAATGGTATCGATATGATCTCTAATTACCGTAATAGAACTTGTCTTTACGCCGGAACCGTCATCGTACACGCGCATTCCCATGCCTTCGTTTTGTTTAAATGCATAGATAGCCGGAGCAACTTGTGGGGCAGTCATGTCTTTCAGCGTTACTCGTTCAAGATTCGTAACCGTATTCGCAGGAATATCCACGGTCAATGATTCTGGCTTGTATTCTTTTCTGTTGTAGGGACGAATGAAAATCTTAAGGCCGGTTTGCGCATCAATCTTTTTAGAATAGATGTAGTAGGAACCATAAAGGGTATCTGTGGAAATCGTGATTCCTGCAGCATTGACCAACTGGACTTCGGAATAGATCTTTTCCGGATCGTGATAATCTTCGTATCGGTAGGAGAATTTCAAAGTGGGAACGGGATTGGTGATTTTAGTGGAGAAACTGAAAACACTTGAGGAAACGTTTGATGTATCCTGGAAAATGCTGGTAATCTGGGCCTTTACTGCCCAGTAGAATGTGTATGAGGAGTCCTTAGCTTTGGCTAGATCTTCAACCAAAGCCTCTTGGATGGCAACGTCATCGAAGCAGTCCACATCTGCAATCTTGGTGTCCCAAAGTGCGTAGGGGTCCTTGCTCAGGTAGATTTTGCATCTTGTGGATTCCCATTCGTCAATGCCGGTAATGTCCCACATCATGGGCAAAGTCTGTGCGTTCTCTGGATCAGCCTGGTTGTAGCCGTTGTAGGGGAATACCAGATCAATATTGTTCGGCGTGTTTACGTAGATGTCGAAGTTTAGATGGGTGGTGTCATCTAGGTAGTCCACCAAAGTCAAGGATCCCTTCTGGTGTCCAGTTTTTCTTAGGGTATACTTGAGATTGCTGGCGTTGAATGTTTCTCCGTCGATGTCCCAAACCATTCTCCTGTAGAAGGGGGTAATGTCTTCTCCGAAATACTGCTCTCCGTCAATGATGACTCCAGCGTACAATTTAACGCTTTGGTTCTGCTCGGCGTAAATAATATCCTGTGCCGGGATGGTGGCCAGGTTGCCGGAGTATTTGTCCGGTGCGGCAATAATAAAGGCGTGCATCATGGGAATGTTTGTGGCGAGATGGTCGTTGCCACAGGAACTGAAGAAGAATCCCATGAACAGGCAGATTAGGAGTGTTACAGAAAATAAGATCTTATTCACTGAACACCTCCGTAAGGGTTGTTGCCGGTGTTATATAAAGATTCTTTGTGTTCCTATTTCCGCTTTGATCCAATGCGCTGATTGAGATAATCTTGTATGTCCAGGATGTCTTGAGCTCGGGAATATAAATGGACAGAGTATCGTTGGACAAATGGAAATCGGAAATGCTTTTGGATTCAAACTGAATTCTGATGCGGGTATTTACAACGTTTCCTCCCTGGTCTTGGAGGAAAACCTTCAGGGTGTCTGCGTATGTCAGGGTGTCGCTTCCATCGAATGCAGAAATTTGAGGAGGCACTGCATCAACCAACTTGATGGTATCCAAAAGAAGAACTTCGTTTCCGGAGATGGAAAAACGGGTTGTATCTATGGAGAAGTCCGGATAACCATCAATAGAGGAAATCAAGGTGTAGCTTCCTTCGGAAATGGGCTTTAAGGAAAATGCAGTTCCCTTGGAGTTGTCGTGGATTTCGTCATAAACGATGCCGCCGAAGGAATTTATAAGACGCTGATGGATGGGCAGGCTCTTATCTGTAGAAGTATGGGAAATAAATCCGTATGCGGCATTTTCTCCGGAAACGCCTTTGGTACTGATGTTTCCGCGGATGGTATCCTCTGAAACTTGTCCAAGCTCGTTGGTGGTGTAAACTTCCCATTCATAGTGGGAAAGGGGAGAGAATCCGTTGAGGTAGGAGAAGTAGGCTTGGTTCAATACGGTGTCCACAAGAACCTTGGGATGTTCGCTGGAACCTTCGGCTTCTTTCAAAATGAAATGATGTGCCATGTTCCACATCTTGTCGGGATCAGTGACGTTCCATGTGAAGTTGATGAATGTGTTGGGATCGATTTTCTGCATTCCCTTGGCAGGAATAAAGTTATTCGTATCCAAAATTGGCCGGGATCCCACACACAGGTACACCGTATCTGTCAGGGTGTCTCCGAAGTAGTCGATGAAAACGAAATTGATTTCGTGTCTTCCGGGGTCGTAGACAGCTCTTTTGAAATTGTACTCAAAGGAGAATGTGTAACCGTCCATGGTCCAGTAGTAGTTCTTGCTACGAATAGATTTGGATGGGTACACATAAGTCAGGAATATGAGGGAGTCGCCAGGATTGATCGTGTCCGCCTTCGAAGAGGTTGAGCTGGAATCCATGGTGTGTGCGACAAATGCCTGGACGCTGATGTAGTCCGGACTTTCAGTTTCGTTAAAAATGACATCGTCGGCACTGGTGCAGCCGGAAATTACCGTCAGGAAAAGGACGGAACACAAGAAAGCGAAAATTCCAAGACGCTTGATCATTCGTCCTCCTTTTCTGGGTCTTTTACGAAGAATTGAACCCAGGAGGACAAGGTGTCTGAATCTCCGTAGGAGTCTGTGACGATGACACGGAACTTATGTTCGCCGGGGGTAAAGCCGGACTGATAAATCTTGGTGAGGGGGCCCACATTGTAGCTTTCTTTGTCGATTTGCAGAATGTGGGTAAGCTCGTCGTCACGGGAATCTGTAGATGTCCATTGGAATAGAATGGGGGCACCGTTTGTTGCAACCAGGGTGTCGCCATCCATGGGAACGGTTCCTTTCCCCAGGGTTGGTGCGGTATTTGTAATCGTGGAAATTGAAATGGTCCTGGTGTTGCCTTCCTTGTCCTTCACAAGAAGCGCTTTAGGCGGATTACTGGATTCTTCGAGGGGAATAGGATATTCCTTACCGGAGCCCATCAGGTTGTCGTCATCGCCGAGCCAGTAGAACTGAAGGTCCTCTTCCAGGGAATCTGGGCGGACAACAGCGACCATGGTGGCGGAATCATTGGGATTTATTTTCAGCAGGGTAGAATCCACAGACCCGTTTTGAAGGACGTGAACCTTGATGGATTCGATTTTGCGTTCGGTGTCCGGAGTCGCGGGGATATCCAGACATGCCACAAAGAGACCGCCCAGGGTTAGGGCGATGCTTAGGCGTAAAAGCTTAAAAATCCTTGTTCTTCCAAAACTCACGAAGGTAAATCTACTATATTCAAAGGCATGAGTCAGGAAAACTTTGAATATAAAAACGCTATGGAGCGCCTAGAAAACATTTTGGAACGTATTGATAATTCCGAAATGGAGATTGATGAACTTGCCGGACAGGTTCAGGAGGCTACAGAATTGCTCCGTACCTGTAGACAGGTTTTGTTGAAGACTGAAAAGAACGTTCAGGAAGCCTTGGCCAGCCTGGATGGGGAAGTCGATGCCTAGTTCCGCGCCAAGTTCTGCGCTTAATACCGCGCCGGCCCTTGAGGTGGAAAACCTTACGGTGAAGTTCCCCATTCGCGGAGGTGTTCTTGGCAAGGTCAAGAACCACTTTACTGCCGTAGACAATGTGTCCTTTACTTTGCCCCAGGGGAAGATCCTCTCTATTGTGGGGGAATCTGGTTGCGGAAAATCCACGCTGGTGAAGTCGCTGGTGGGCTTGGTGCAGGCTGATTTTGACTCTTACAAGTTACTTGGCGAAAAGATTGACTTTAAGGACGGGGCTTCGGTTCGCAAGATTCGCAATTTGGTCCAGATGATTTTCCAGGACCCGTTTAGCAGCTTGAATCCGCGACAGACCATCGTTGAAATTCTGACGGCGCCTGTGGTGGCCCGAGGCGTTAGCTTTGACGAAGCGCGGGAACGGGCCCAGAAGCTGTTGGACCGCGTGTCCATTCCTGCGGGTGCGTTGGACAAGTTCCCACATGAATTCTCCGGCGGGCAGCGTCAGCGCCTGTGTATCGCACGTAGCCTGATGGTGGAACCCAAGGTTCTTTTGTGCGACGAAGTGACCAGTGCCCTGGACGTTTCTGTGCAGGCCCAGATTTTGCATTTGCTGGATGACTTGCGCAATGAACTTGGAATCAGCTTGCTGTTCATTAGCCACGACATGCAGGTGGTGCGCGCCTTGAGCGATGACGTACTGGTGATGTACTTTGGCAAGGTGGTGGAACGTGGCGAGGCGGACAAGGTTCTTGTGAATCCGCAACACGAATACACCCAGAAACTTTTGGCTAGCGTACCTACGATTAAACGCTAGAATCCTGATTTTAAATTTTTATGGCAGATTTTCGTAGAAATTCCAATGGACGTGGCAGGCCTGGTCGCTGCTTCGGTGGACCCAATCGCGGTGCGGCGCCGAAACGTGGCGCAGACGAATCACGATTCGTAGAACTTCGCATCGACAAGATGGTGCAGGGTGGCGAAGGTATGGGCCGCTTGGCTGATGGTCGTGTCTGCTTTGTGGCTGGAGCCCTGCCTGGCGAACTCTGCAAGGTTCTTCTGACTTTCCAGAAAAAGGATTTTACCCGCGGGCGCGTACTTGAAGTGGTGGAGGCTAGCCCTGACCGTGTCAAGCCCAAGTGCCCGCTGTATGGTCGCTGCGGAGGCTGCTCCCTGCAACATTTGGATTCCACTAAACAGGCGGAATACCTGGCCCAGGTGGAGCGCGAAAATTTCAGACGCCTGGCCCATGCGGAACTGCCGGTGGACTTCAAGGTCCATACGGGAAATCCTTGGAACTATCGCAATCGCGCCCGCGTGGTGTTCTGCGGTAGCCGCGAAGAAGGATCCCGCTATGGCTTCCGTGAACAGGAATCTAATCATGCGGTGGTCTTTGAAAACTGCCCCGTTCTTACCAAGGGACTGAATGAATTTTTGAAAGGCCCTGCCAAGAACTTGAAGGCTCGTGAACTGAACATCTTTGATAACGGCAATGGTCAGGTCAGCTATTACTACGAAGACATGCCTGCTTCTGAATTCCAGAAGAATGCGGTAAGCGTTGTGGAAATTGGAGGCCGTTCTATCGAGTCAGATGCCTCCGTCTTTTTCCAAAGCAACTTGGGCCTGCTCCCGGAACTTGTAGATGCCGTTCGAAAGGCTGTAGATGAAGGCATTCAAAGTGGCGAGGCCAGTGATGAATGGCTTATTGACCTGTTTAGCGGTGTGGGCTTTTTTGCTGCCCTCCTCCAGGATAAGTTCAAACGCGTTACCACGGTGGAACGAGACGACGGCTGCTTGAAACATGCAAAGGTTAATTTATCTGCAACATCGGGTGGCTCTATCGTAGCCGTAGAAAACGTGTCCGCCCCAGCAGAAGATTGGCTGGCAGAAAATGTGGTGGAGATTCCGGCTACTTTGATCGTGGACCCGCCCCGTACAGGACTTCCTCCCACAGCGCTGGATGCCATTGCAAAAAGCTCCGTGAAAAAAATGATTTACGTTTCCTGTGATCCCGTTACACTTGCCCGCGATTTTGCGAAATTAAGGGAATTTGGGTTTACAATGAAGTCTGCCGAAGCATTCGCTTTCTACCCGCAGACCCCCCACATGGAAATGATGGCTATTCTTTCCCGCTAGTTTTTTTATATTGGTTGGCATGATGAAAAAAGTGCTAATCTCTCTCATTCTCTGCTTGATGTTGCCCATGGCTGCATCCGCAAAAAAATCCAAATCTTCTTCCTCTTCCGGCCAGTCGGGAAGCTCTTCTAAGGAAATGGCTGCAGGTGGCTGGATCCAGGCAGGTAACCCTGGTGAACATGCTGGTCTTGATTTCATGCTGCGCCTGGGTAACGACATTACCTTGGATATTTATGCGCACATGTATCTCAGTGACGATGATAATGAGTTTGGTGCTTACATCGGTTACTTCTGGAACTTCTACCTGAACAACCCCAAGGAACTGGGCCGTATGGGCTTCTATGTTGGTCCCACCGGTGGTATCGGCCTTTGGAATCAGGAATACTGGCACAGCTACTGGAGAAATGACCATTATGAACACGACTGGTGGCGCGATGAAACGGGCTTTGCTATTCGTGCTGGTGTGACCGGTGGCTTCCAGTGGGAATTCCCTGTGATTCCGCTCCAAATGTATATTGAATTGAACCCGGTAATCGAATTCCATTATTACGGTTGGGATGACTACTATGCTTACAATGGCGCTGCAAGACCGGGTGGCTACGACGATGATGATGTTTCCTGGGAATTCCCGGAATTCTATTTCCGCGTAGGTCTCCGCTTCTGGTTCTAAGAGGTTAAAATGAAAAAGCTTTTGATTGTCGCTTCTATAGCACTTTGTGGCTTTATTGCTGGCTGTACTTCCCAGGAACCCACCATTTCTTGTGGCCGTGATTGGAACTCCGCTTCCCGCGTTGTTGCTGATACTACCAGCGAATTTGACTTGGCCGACCAGATGATTGTCCAGCTGAAGTATGGCCGCAACTTTGACTTTACCAAGTTGAAGACATCCTTCTTTGAAGGAACCTTGGCAAGCAAGGGCAAGGAAATCTGGTCCCATGAAATTTCTGTGACCGAAAAGATGGATTCCTATACTTTGCAGGGCAAATCCAAGCACGGTGGCCTTATGACTGCTCGCGAACTTAGCCGTCAGAAGCAGCCGGGTTCTGTAGTCGTGGAATTCAGCACCGATGGCAGAATCATTGCTCAGAAAGAAATCACCTTGGTCAAGAATCGCTAATCTATGAAATTGAAAAGTCTTTTTGGCCTTTGTGCCGCCTTTGCTCTTTGTGGCTGTAATGATTCTGATGTAACCATCAGTTATGATTTGAAGGCTCCCGTGGATGTGGATATCTGCGTGCAGAGCTTTATCGCTACCTACGATATGGAAGGAGAAGAACGTATGGGTACCATTACCAAGACGTTTGGAACCTTGAACTATTCCAAGGCTGGCGATACCATCAAGGTCAATCGTAAGTACAGCATTGATGCCTCCCAGGGCTACCTGAAGAACTTCATGCCTTCTGAATTGGCTTGGCGTGTCGATGAGGTAAAGCTTTCTGCTGTGGACCGTAGCGTCACCAATATTGAAGGCTTGAACGAAGGCTATGACACTTTGGTCAATAAGATTCCCATGCCCAAGCGTTGGCGTGATCAGCTGTTGAATCCGGATTACAAACCTCATTTGGCTCGTGCTGAAAAGCACCGCTGGGAAATGGACCACTTGATTACCGGTACCGTTCCTGAACGTGCTGACATTACCCAGTTGCTCAAGGACCGCGGTCGCCTGAACTTCGCTTTGATTCAGGTGGATTCTGTGGTGACCAAGGGCTTCCAGAGCTTGGACAAGAGACATTGCCTTTGGTACAACGTCTATCTGCACGAAAAGGAAAGCTTCCCCTACTACATTTGGGAACAGCACGTAAATAGCAAGATTATTCCTGAAAAGTACCAGGCCTATAATTCTGGCTTGTCCGCAGAGTACGATACTGAATTTGGCGTAGCCATTGATGTTGATTCTGGTATTCCTTGCCAGGAACGCGAAGTCAAGAAGGGAGTCCACACCATGGTGAACCCCACGACCAAGGATACGGTGACCTTCAAGAGCCATATTCTTTTGGAACGTCTGTTTACCGTCAAGAAGCCTGGCGAAGGCGAAGAGTAATTCATGAAGTTTTCTGTTGCTGCATTTGCCTGCCTGGCGGGACTTGCCTTGATGGGATGTACATCTCACCCGTCAGCCCAGCAGACTTTGGTGGATGATCGTCACCTGGTTTACGAGGAAACCTACAAGGCCTATGTGAAGGCGGAAAATGAATACTTGAATCTGCTGTTCAACATCGAGCGTATGCCCGAGGAAGAAGAACTGTGGATTATGAAGCGCGACAAGATGCTTGAATTGATGCAGCTGAAGGAACTGATGCTGAATGCCCGTGCTGAACTGGACGAGGCCATGCGTCAGTGGGAAATGCATATGAATGACATTCAGGCAGAAATGAAGAGCGCCAAGATAAAGACCTTCAATCCGAACTTTACCGGTGATGCTGCCCGCCGCACAAGCCCCGGCCAGCTTCTCCCCGGCGAAATAAAGAAATAATGATGCAGGGTGCTCCTGCCCCTTGCGCAATAGCAATTGATTCTCTTGCGTTATAAACCGAAAACGCTTCTTGCAATCGCATTAGCAATTGATTCTCACGCGTTATAAACCGAAAACGCCTCTGGGGTTTTCGGCCCAATTTTTGCATAGCAAACATTGGGCGGGGTTCCAAGGGGCAAAGCCCCTTGCAACTAGTTACTGCCAGTTGTTATTAAAGCCCATTCCAATGGCGAATCGGATTCGTGTGGGGGATACGCAATCCGGTAACAGCGGCACATCGATGGGCTTGACCTTGTATCCACCGCTCAAGTCTGCGTTCTCGCCAATACGGCTGAGGCCCCTGGCAAATGTCAGAGAAATGTCCAGTGGAACGCTATAGAATATCTTGTTGCTCATACGGAAGCTTAAGCCTACGCTGCGATCCCAGAAACGATGGTCTGTCCAATTGTCTGTGTTGATCCAGTCCCCGTTCCATGCGGCACCAATCTGTGCGAATACATCGAAGTAGAAACTGCGCGTGCTGAATATCCAGGCATGCTTGCGCCAGTCATCATAAATGGGGAACAAGTAATGAACTTCGGCCATGGCGGTTCTAGTTCCGGATGATGTATAGTCTTCGGAACTACGGAGGTACGGGTAACCTTCCAAGAGCAAGGGCTTGAAGTAATAGGAATCCAGCGTGTCTTCCTTGGCGTCGGTGTTCCAATGGAGAATTCCGCTGATCTTACCGCCTGCAGCCAGACGTGCGCCAGTCCAAGGACTTTGCAAGGTGCCGTAGAGATTCAGGCCAACTTCGTGGATGTTGAAGTTTCTGTAGTTGGGCTTGATTTTTCCGCTGCTTGTAACCGTAAAGCTTTCTGCGAAGGTTCCCGGACGGTAAAGGTAGTTATTGGAGTATTGGTAATAGAGGGATGCTCCGTTGCCAGATCCGCTAATGTCGTCTTCGCTATGTTCACCGTAGACTCCGAAGGCTGCCATGGCGACAATCTGCTTCTGGTAGGTCCAGCTGAAGTAGTCTTCGTAAAGGTTGAAGTCCGACCAGTTGTAACCGCCGGCAACCATCAAGGTATCAATGGACTTGAAAATACTGTAGCCTGCATTTGCCACAATGGACTGGGTAGACACGGCGTAGCTGTTAATGCCCAGGCTGTCTCCGCCGTAAGCCTTCACGTCTTCATAGCGGACGGTGTCGCGGCTGGTGTAGTTGGCGTAGGAATAGGAAAGTCCGAGGTCCAGGGGAGTACTGCGGTTTTCCCAGGAAACGAAGAATTCCTTTTCTGCACCGGGGAAGAATCCGTCTACATGTTCGAACAGGCCGCTACCTAATTCAAGGAGCAGTCCTAATTGCAAGGTGTTCTTCTTCAGAGGATCGCTGAGGATGACTGCAAGGCCCGCCTTTACTTTCATCTGGCCGTCGCCGAACACGGTAAGGTCCGGAGCGCTTTCCGCAAGAGCGATCATCGGGACGAATAAGGGGACGGTGGGAATGGGCTTGTAGTTTTGCTCGATGCCGGCAAATTCCAGGTCCTGCAATTCGATTTGCTTTTCCACGCGCTTCAGCGGGGTTCCCTTCAGGACGATTTCCTTGGAGCCTTCCTGCTGGGTAATGGTACGGACGGTGTCCTGCACCTTGATGATGCTGTCGCGGAGTGCGATGGAGGGCGCGGTGACGCAGTCCTTTTGAATGAGCAGGGCGCTGTCCGCTGCGGCAGAATCGTTGGATATAGCCACCTTCTTTTCGAATAAGGAATCCTTCGGGCTTTCTGCGGAGCAGTTGTTCCAGGTGGTGTCTGCAATCTGGACGACGCTGTCTCTTTCAGTAATGCTAATGGCGGTGTCGGCCTTTGCCGGCATAAAGGTGCTGTAGGCCAGCTTGTAGAGGGAGAAACCGTCCTTGTCGTAGTTGGTATAGAAAATGGTGTCGCCATTCAGTACAGGAGTGAAGGCGCCGCCCACCACGTTGGTCAGGGGATGTTCCACTCCGGAGGTCAAGCTCTTCTCTATCAGGTTGAAAATGCCGTTCCGGTTGCTGGCGAAAATAACCTTGTCGTCGTCGATCCAGTTTACGTCTCGTTCATCGAATTCAGTATTGCTTACAACCTTGAAGTTCTTTCCGTCGGCATCAATAACGGCAATGCCGCGCACTTTGTTGTCAAAGAAACCGAAGGCGATTCGCTTTCCATCGGGGCTGAATTTCGGACTATAGATGTTGTAGTAGTTGTATTGGGAATCCGGAACGAAAATATCGACGGGATCCTCAGAAACGTAATCCTTGATGTTCTTCGGGAAGGGTACCTTACTCAGGGCGAATCGGGTGCTGTAGGGCTCGCGACGGACGAATGCAACCGTAGTTCCCTGCTTGTCGATGGTGGGGTAGACCGCATCCACAAGGTAGGTAATTGTTGTCTGGTTCTTGTTGGTGTCGCTGACGGCTACATCGAAGTGGGCATGTCCGTCCTTATCACGGTTCTGGTAGCTGATGTAGGCGAGGACAGGTCCTTGCTCCGGATCGTCAAAGACGTCAATGCCCTTGTCGAACCAGGGCTTCTTTGCCTTGAAACCGCACCTGGCGTAATCGTCGATATTGATGGTGGTGGTGCTGTCGTCGTCGGAACTTTCAATGATGGCGTCTCCGATATCAACCTTGGCACTATCCGTTGCAACGGAATCAGCTTTGGCGACGGAATCTGCCTTGACAGTGTCCGGTTCCAGGGGCATCTTGAAGACGCTGCCGTCAAACCAGGGACCACCGAAGTTTGAAACGCCATACAGGTGCTTGCCTGCAACAACGGGGAAATCCTGCCAGAAGGCGTTTTCGGTAAGCTTGGTTCCTTCTACCAGTTCGCCTAGAGAATCTTTCTGGGCCTTGTACTGTTCGGTAATTTCCTTTTTCCAGTTGTCGTAAAGTTCCTGCTCGCTGATTCCAAGAACGTCCTTGATGGCTCCATCCAATGTCATTCTGTTGAGCTTGCCCAGGTTCTTCCAAATTTTAGGAACGGCATCTTCACCGTAGTGCTTGTCAATATAACGCACCAGGGCGAAACCTTGGGTATAGGGGCCCAGTTCTGCGAACAAGGAATTGTCCGAGAAATCGTGCATGTATTCCAAGGAAAGCAGACTGTCGTTCAGTGCTGCCACACGGAGCAGCATATCGCGGTGGGTATCCCATCCGTCGAAACCCATACGGCTAGATTCGTATTGGGCAGTACCTTCGGCAAGCCAGAGCGGCTGCAAGGTAAACGGAATCAGCGACATGAAGTCGTTGGTAATGGGTTCGTTGTAGTAGTCGGAATAGCTGAATTGCACGCCGTAGATATTGGGGCGAACTTTGCTTCCGCTTTCGATACTGACCAGGTGGCTAAATTCGTGGGTTACCACGTCGGAGAGCCAGCCATGGCTACTACGGATTTTAAAGTCCCAGTTGGTGAGCCACAGGTTCAGTGCGTTTTCGCTGGGGACGGCGCTACCGTTACTGTACAGGGCGTTACTCAGGGTAACATTAACTCGACTCGGTAGGGGCTTGTAACGGCTTACGACGCTGTCGTAGACGGCTTCGGCGTAGGCGGAAACTTTAGAGGCGTGGCTAGTATATTCTGCTGGATAGTGAAACTGGAAATGATCTGTTCCGGCGGTTTTCCAACGGACATCGCTTTGGTTTCCATAAAACTGGACAGCAAGTGCCGCGGAGGCACTTAAAATTGTCGCGGCGAGTATCTTTTTCAAGTTCTTCAAAATTCTATCCAAAATATCTTAGTTCTTCTATAAAATACAAAAATGCCGCCTCCTAATGGAGACGGCATAATTCTATTGCGCGATGGTTTCGCTACGATTGAACTTATTTGTCCAGCATCATAGCTTCAGCCAGACCTTCGTAGATCTTGCCTTCGCTATCCACAACGGAGAATCCGCCGGTGTAACCCCAATGGGTCCAAGGAATCTGCAAGGTGTCGCAGATTTCTGCCATGGCCTTGTAGTAGTTCAGCACGGACTTTGCGTCAGACTTGTCGCGGAGGGCGCCGAATTCGTTGATAATCACCGGAACGTTGTTCGTAACAGCCCAAGCCTTTGCCTTGGCGACAGCTTCGAGAATGGCTTCCTTACTGCCGGTTTTGTAGTACTGCTTGATAGCGCCGAGAACCTTGCTCTTGTTGGCTGCGGTAACACCGAAGTCAGCAGAATATTCAGACCACTTTGCCGGATCGTAGGGGAACGGAATGTTCTTGACTGCAGCGTAGTCAGTCCAGGAACCGCCCTGATGGGTGAATACGAAGGGTTCGTAAGTGTGGATGACGTAGATGATGTTGTCGTCAGTGAACGGGGTACGCTTGGCAAGAAGTGTCATGGAGTACCACTGTGCATCACCGAAGAGGATAGTGTGCTTCTTGTCCACTTCACGGATGGCGTCAATCATGGCCTGTGCTGCGACAGTCCACTGAGCTGCAGTTACCTTCCCGTTACTCATGTCCGGTTCGTTCAGCAGTTCGAAGAAGATGTCTTCGCGTTCGCTGGTGGCGAAGTGTTCTGCAACATGCTTCCACACGCCGGCCATCATCTTGATGTAGATGGAATCCTTTGCGGAGGTGACGTTGTAGCTGTTGTCGTATTCGTGGTAGTCAATCACGAAGGACATGTTGTTTTCCTTGGTCCACTTGTCGAAGGAATCGAGAACCAGGAACAAGGTGTCGTCATCGAAAGTGAGTTCGGTTGCCTTGCCAGCAAGGAAATCCTTCTTGTTGGTTACATAGAGGTCCAGGTCGATGGGCAAGCGGAGGCTCTTGAAACCGTAGCCGGAAAGAAGCTTGATGTCTTCTTCGCCGAATTCGAACTTCTTGAACTTACCATCGGCATTTTCAAGCCAGTTGGTAAAGTTGACGCCCTTGTTCAGGTACTTCATTGCCTTTTCCTGCAGCGGGTTGCTGATAGCAATGTCGCCAATGGTAACTGTCGGAATGAGGGGGGCACTGATGGTCAAGTCTGCAACGTCTGCGGGCAGAGCATCTTCATCAAGGAATGCAAAGTTGTCGATAATCAAGGAGCCTGAGGTTACCTTTGTGCCACCCTTGATGTGGAAACTAATCTGGTTGATGTTTTCCTTGTTGAAGGGGACGTATGCGCCCCAGCCTTCCTGAGCCAGGTCGCGGAACTTGACGTCAACGCACTTCCAAGCGGCAGTGGATGCAGTCATTTGAGTGCCGTGAACATCGAAGTCAGTCACGTCGGATGTTTCTACGCGAACGGAATGCTTTGCTCCCTTATAGCAGTAGTGGATACCGCCAATCTTGGAGAAGTCTTCTGCGCTGATAGCAACGCCCAGGGCCACATACGGATCGTATGCATAATCACCCTTGTCCAAGGTGTAGGTTACCTGGAAGCCGTAATTGGAGTTGTAGCCGCCCTTAACAGCAACGGGGTAGCCTTCTTCGCTAACGGCAGTTTCGATGACAGAAGCGCCGCCATTGGTTTGGTCGTCGTAAGTGAACCAACCATTACCCTGTGCGGTTTCGCCATCGCCGTCTTCAAAGTCATCAATGAGAATGCCCTTGGGGGTGAATTCTTCAATCACGGAGGGAATTTCTTCACCGGGATTCACATTGGTAGAATCGTTGGGTGTTGCGGTGGGATCGTTGGGAGTTCCTGCATTAGGATCTTCCGGATTTTCGATGCCCGGATTGTCGGAATTAGAGGGGTTGGAGGGCTTGTCGTCACTGCTACAAGCGCTTGCGAATAGGGCGAAGGTTGCTGCAGTAGAAAGTGCGAGTAGGGATTTTTTATTCATACGTCCTTTCCTTTTGTTTTTCCACAAAATAAACTCAAAAAATCGTGAAAATACAAGGTTTTTCGCTGAAAAGTCCAAAAGAGTGTTGTCCGTATCACGCTGATTTCTTCTATATTAAGAGTATCCCATGAATTTTTACTCGGAAACCTACCACGAATCGGTAAAGTACGCTGCAAAGGCTGTAGCGGATCCTATTGTGCTGCACTGGGAAAGACAGAAGGTTGCAGATCGCCGGTATGCGGGTTGCGTTCGCCAGAATTTGCAGGCGGATCAAGTGCCCGGCTATGGGTATGTTTCTGGTGATGGTTTGAAGCCCGTGGGAGTCTATGTGGTTTTGAGAGGCCGCAAGATTCCCGATGGGATTTATGCTTATGTGGCAGAAAGTGCTGCGTCGGGTTCAAGTTCCGCGCTGGACACGGCCGGCCAGTTGGTAAAAATTGGCGGCAAGGATGAAATGAAATCTCTGGCTGCCGCGTTCCCTGATAAAGACTTCGTTTCACAGACTCCGGTGCTGTATATTTTTACCGGCATTTTGGAGCGCGCTGTCTGGCGTTTCAAGGAATCGGCCTATTCCCAGGTGCAGCGCGATGTGGGCGCCTGCGTGGGAAGCGTTTTGCTGGATGTAAAACGCAAGGGCGGCAAGGCTTTCCCCTTGGGCGGCTTTGTGGACGATGAAATTGCGAATGTCCTGAAGCTGGGTGCCACAGAGGTTCCCTTGGCCTGCCTGGCGGTATTCCCCGAGTACAGCGAAGTGGCTTATGATTCCGTGGACGATGGTGTTGGCGAATCCGCCTATTCCAACCGAAGTGAATCGGATATGGTGGCGGATGCCCGCCGTTATCCCTCACGCTTTATGCACCAGAATCGTGCGGAAACTATTGAAGATTTAAGTAAGTGCATTCGCGTGCGTCGTTTGGTTTCTCAGGCTTTGCCTGGAGATGAATTTCCCTTGACTCCTGCAAAGTACGGCTCTGACAGCTATTTGAGTGCGTTGCCGGATCTTGGTCCTGCAAATTTGAAATGTGTGCCCTTTAGAAAGTTCAACATGGACCTGGATGATTTTTCCAGCATGTTGCGTTGGCTGGAACTGGGCCCGATCAATTTGTTCGGCGCAGGACTTTTGAAAATCTGGATTGTGACTTTTGATGTGATGTTTGTGTACCCTGGTGTGTACCGCTATGTGCCTGTACGCAAGTCCATCTACATGCAGTCCGGCCAGGTGATGATGAAGAAACTTATGAAGTGCCATGCCGCTCCCGAAAGTGTGGAGAATGCGGCCTTTGCGGTGGTACTTACTGCCGACCTGAAGGAAGCCTGCAACCTGCTAGGCGAGCGTGCCTATCGCTATTTGAACTTGAATGCAGGATATATTCTGCAATCGCTGAACTTGTCTGGACGAATCCTGAACAAGACGGTACGCGATCAACATTTCTTCTATGAAGATGACCTGAAGAAACTCTGCAATTTGCCGGATGGCGAAAGTGTGATTTCCGAAATTCTCGTGGGGAAGGCTTAATCGAATAAACGGGTGGTTACCCGATTAACTTCAACAGCAACGGAGCGACAACGGCGGTAAAGATGCCGGCGATGCCGATAGCTAGGGAACTCATGGCGCCTTGGATTTCTCCGATTTCCATGGCGCGAGTGGTGCCTAGGGCATGGCTTGCTGTACCAATGGCGATACCTTGGGCAACCTTGTGCTTAATGTGGAAGAACTTGCAAACTACGGAAGCGGTGACGGCACCGGTAATTCCCGTAATCACGATGGAAATAATGGTAATGCTGGGAATGCCGCTGATCTGTGCGGAAACTACGGAACCCATGGGGATGGTAATGGATTTGGGCACCAAGGAAAGCATCAAGGTTTCGCTGAGGCCTACCAGTTTTGATGTTGCCACTACGCAAATAATGGAAGTGAGGCTACCCACCGCAATACCGGTAAGGATGGCGAACCAGTGCTTTTTCAAGTTGGAAAGTTGGCGGTACAGGGGAACAGCCAAAACCACAGTGGCGGGGCCAAGCATGACGGAAACGTAGTCGCCGCCAATCTTGTAACTGTCGTAGCTGATGCCTGTAATCATGAGGAAACCCACAATTAGAATCAAACCGATAAGCAGCGGGTTCAGAATGGATTTCTTGAATTTCTTGTTCAGGGCCACGCCCGCTTCGAAGGCGGCCAGGGTCAGGAAAATTCCGAACAGGGGCGAGTTAATGATGGTGTTCATTTCTTCCCCCTGGTGGCTTGCTTCATTTCGTCATCTTCAAGCAGCTCGATGTTCTGTCGCTTTTCTTGACGGCCAATGAGAAACTGTGTGGTAAGGCCGGTGGCTGCCAAGGTGATGAGGGTCAGCACAATGCAAAGAATGAGTAGGGTGGGCCACTGGCTGAGAATGTCGTCGCCAACAGTCATAATGGCGATGCTTGGCGGCAAGAAGAAAAGCGCCAGATGATTCAGGAAGAAACTGGAAACACCGGAAATCTGTTCCGGCTTGAGAATTTTAGTACAAAGTAATACGAGAAGCAGAACCATACCGAGAATATTACCGGGAATGGGAATGCCCACCACTCGGTTCAGAAATTCGCCGACGAGGCAAATGGCGAAAATTACTGCTATCTGTAAAGGAATTCTCATAGCGGGGGAAAAGATAGAAAATTAGTGATTAGTACACAGTGGTTAGTAAACAGTATTTTTGCGGGAACTTTTAAATAACTAACCACTAACCACTAACCACTGTTTACTACATTGTCCTTCATGAAAATTGTATTTATGGGTACGCCGGAATTTGCGGCTTGTTTCTTGAAGCACTTGAAAGAAAGTGACTTCGCTGATGTAGTTGGTGTTGTAACTCAGCCGGATCGCCCCGCTGGTCGTGGCCGCGTGCTGACTCCTCCGCCGGTAAAGAGCCTGGCTCTGGAATATGGCCTGCCGGTTTTGCAGCCTACTGATTTGAAGGCTCCGGAATTTGAAGAAGAACTCCGCGCCTTTGGCGCAGACCTCTTTGTGGTGGTGGCTTACTCCATTCTGCCCAAGAACATTCTTGGTGTTGCCAAGTTCGGTGCCGTAAACGTTCACGGCAGTATGTTGCCTAAGTACCGCGGTGCCGCTCCTGTGCAGCGTGCTATTGCCGACGGCCTGCCTTCTACGGGTGTTACCGTTTTCCGTCTGGATGAAAAGATGGACCACGGTCCCATTCTTGCCCAACGTGAAATTATCATCGACCATCAGGACACTACCGCTTCCTTGCTGGAAAAGATGGTTGCTCCCGGCTGCGAAGCTTTGGACGATGCCATCAACCAGCTTATTACCGGTACTGAAAAGGATTTGACTCAGGATCACGCCCAGGCTTCTGGTGCTCCCAAACTGAAGAAGGAAGAAGGTCTCATTGACTTCAACCTGCCGGCTCGTGTGATTCACAACCGCATCCGCGCTTTCAATCCGTGGCCCGGTGGATATGGCAAGCTGGGTGGCCGCATGGTTTACCTCCGCGTCACCGACACTCCCGCAAACGGCCCCAGCCTGGCTCCGGGCGCAGTCGCCTTCAAGGACAAACGTTTTTATGTAGGCACTGGTGAAGGCCTTCTGGAAGTGATTGAAATTCAGGCAGAAGGCAAGAAGCCTATGCCGGTAGCTGACTTTATGCGTGGCATCCAGAATCACGATAATCTCGCCTTTGGCAATTAACAATTGGTTGTTTGATGCAGAACGAAGTCAAGGATCAGCTTAAGGAACGTCGCGATGCCTATCGCGTCTTGATGCAGTGGGTAGACGAGGGGGCTTTCATCAAGGATAGCGGACTTTCTCCCTTTGCCATGGAAATTGCATTGGGCGTCTGCCGTCGCCATCTTTACCTTGAATATTTCATCAAGACTTTGACAAAAAAGATGCCCCTTCTGGAACTCCAGATGATTATGGAGATGGGACTTTTCCAGATGTTCTTTATGAACGTGCCGGATTACGCCGCCATCAGTACCAGTGCAAATCTTGCAAAACTGGTGGGCTTTGGCGACGGTGCTGCCCGCCTGGTGAATGGTGTGCTGGGTGCTGCCAAGAAGGCCGGTGTTCCCCAGATGCCGCCCCAGCGCGTACGCCGTATTTCGGTGGAAAATTCTGTGCCCGAATGGCTGGTGCGTCGTTGGTTTGACGTGTATGGGGCTGATACCGCGGAAGCATTGGCGAAGCGAACTTTGGAGCGTCCGGCGGAATGGCTGCGCGTGAACCTTAAGAAGACTTCCGCTCCCAAGCTTGCCCAAAAGCTGGGTTTTGAAAATGCGTCCATCTTGTATGACCGCTACATTCAGGTTCCTGCGGAAGCAAAACTGAAGGCCGTGCTGGAATCCGATTCCTTTGCCAATGGCGAATTCAGTCTGCAGAATCCTTCCGCTTACGAAGTGGTGAAACTGCTGGACCTGAAGCCGGATTTACGCGTGTGGGATGCCTGTGCCGCTCCTGGTGGCAAGTCCGCCCTGATGGCTGAAATGGATTCTTCTTTGGATATTTACGCCAGCGACGTTTCTGAGAATCGCTTGGACAAGATGCTGGATTTGGCAGAACGTCTGGGACTCCTCAATATCCGTACCGCCTGCGTTGACGTTCTTAAGCTGGACGATTCCAGCCTGGGTGCCGGCACGTACTTCGACCGCATCCTGCTGGATGTTCCCTGCAGCAACATGGGTGTGATTGCCCGCCGTCCGGAAGCAATCTACCGTCTGTCTCTGGAATCTATCAAGGAACTTTCTGAATTGCAGTACAAGATTTTGGAATCTGCAGTGACCCGCTTGAAGGATACTGCGGACGCCCGCATTGTGTACGCTACCTGCAGCCCGGATCCCGTGGAGACCACGCAGGTGATTTCCAAGTTCCTGAAGGCTCATCCGGAATTCGAGAAGGCGGGGAATGCTGTGCTTCCCGGCAATAAGGATTCCCGTTTTGACGGATTCTTTGCTCAGGCCCTGGTTCGCAAAAAAGCATAACAGGTTTTGCTATGAATAAGTTGAAAACCATACTCATCGCCTCCTTGGCCTTTGTGGCTTCCGCGCTGGCCCAGACCGATTCTACGGCGCAGGCTCAGCCCGAAGACTATGCCTTTTCCCATTTCTCTGTTTCCATCGAAGGTGGTGAAATCTACCCTTGGGGAGACTTGTATGATGCTGTGGAAAATGCTCTCTATGGCGGCGTTGGAATTCGCTATGCCTATTGGGAAAATGCAGACGGCTTTATGACTTTCAACTACTCCTACTTCAAGCCTGTTGCAAAAACCAAGTTTAATGGAGTCAATCAGTTTTCTGGCAAGGTTGGCCTGGATTGGAAACTGAAGCAAATCAGTCCCATTGTTCTGGGTGCGGGCTTTACCTGCAACTTTACCCGAGCCGAAGTCAAGGATGGCGAAACCTTGGATTTTGGTAACGACCTTGGTGGAACCCTTGGCGATAATGAAACGGAATTTGGTTGGTTTGTTCGATTGAATGTGCCGTTCAGAAATATTGGTAATTACCGTGTGGGCATGAATTTTGTTTGGGAAGAACTTTGGACCTTGCCCAAACGCTCCGACATGATTACTGCAGGCTTCTATATTGAAAGGAGGATCTGGTAATGAAAAAATCCTTCTTGATTTTCTCTTTGGCCGCAGCCTTGACTATGCCTGCCTTTGCAACTGTTGACGCAGAAGTTGAAGGTATGGAATATGAAGTTCGCGGTGACGGAACTTTCCTTATTGGTGGCCCTACATACGCCTTCGATAGAATTCTTGGCGCCGGCGGTACCTATTCTGAAAGTGAATTGTGGACTCCTGCAAAATTACGTGATCGTCTGCTGTTCAACCGAATGTCTGGAACACCTTCCTGGACTCCCATGGATCCGTCGGTTTGGTTAAAGACGGGTAATGAACTGGGGGATTTGATTTACCAGAACTTGCTTCCTGGCGAAGGTGCTAACCCCGCCAATAGAACTCCGTTCTTGGAAGTAGGAGTCACGACTCCGTCTTATAAGGGTTTCTGGGTAACGGCCCGTTTATTCCAGGATGACCATTTTTCTGAGAAGATGTACTCCTACAGAAAGAAAATGGTGGATGGTAGTTTTGCCCACTTTGGCGAAAATTATCCCTTGTTCAGCACAGCCTATGCCGGTGTAGGTTATACCAATTCCTTGGTGAATGCTTCCATCGTTGCAGGTGAAGAATATCTGTGGACTTATACAGCGTCCTCCCGCTGGATTCCGACTCACTTCATGCCCCGAATTGAGGCCCGTGCCGACGTGAAGAATGTTTCTGTAACTCTTGCTTATGAAGATGCAGAATACACTGATGTTTCCAAGAAAGAACGTGGCGCGCGTCAGGAAGTGAATGGCTCCATTTATTACCAGTGTGATGAATTGTGCAAGCAGGGTATGCTCCAGATTTCTGCAGGTCTTGCTTTCCGAGGCGTAAGCGATTCCGGTACGGTCTATACTGAACTTGAGGAAGATCGCGTGTTCTGGCCTTTTGTGGAACTGCGATTCCAACCTTTGCGTCGATTGACTGCCGATTTGATGTTCGGTATCAATGAACGTGACTGGCTTATTCAGGACAGCGTGCAGTTTGAAATTCCCACGCCAAAGACTATGGGCGCCATGGTTGGTGTGAAGAATATTTCTGGAACTCGTTTGAATCCGTTAGCTGATACCAAGGAATTCCTGGGCGAACACGAAATCAATTTGGTTGCGGACGGCCAGATGACCCTTGTTCAGGGATACGCCGTGTTTAACGATACCGTGGCTAGCTTGAACTATGGTGGTAAAGGAAGCTTCTGGGCTGAATATGGCGCGGAAACCTTTGATGTCGAAGGCTTTGTGAATGAGAAAAATTATTTCTTCCGCTATGGTAATGTAGACAGAATTGATTCCTGGATAAAGGGCGTTACCGGAGAAATTTGGTTGAATGCCTGGTATCAAGATATGTTCAAGTTTAATGCCATGGTTGGCTTTGAACGAATTAGCGGCTTGACCAAAAAATTGGAAGTGACTCCGGCAGAATATTTTGTTGCCTTTACTGGAGACTGGCTGATCAACAAGACCTTCAGAATTTCTCATTCCGTGAAGTACCGTAGCGATGCCAAGTGGAACTTGCGTAGCATTGATCCCTTGGTTGTAAAGGGCGATTGGTATTGGGACGTTACCTTTGAGCAGAACTTCCCGAAACAGGGAATTACCTTCGCGGGAACCTTGCTTCATGTTCTTGCAAACGAAGTGGTTGAAGTTCCCAACGGCAACTACGATCGCTTAAGATTTGTCTGTACCGCTCGAAAGAGTTTCTAATGCTTTTAAACTAAAGCTGTTGGCGAAGGTCTCTGTGGCCTTCGCTTTTTCTATCCACTGAAAATCGGCATGGTTGACGAAGGTCTTGTTGGCCGGAGTTGCCATGCGGATGTGAATAACGTCGCAGCTGATTTTGTGCACGGTAATGTTGTGCTTTGTTTTGCCTGTTTCTTGCTGGCTTGCAATCTGGTCAGCGTTAATCAAATTTTCTGCAGCCGCGGGCAGGCCTGCAATGGCGCCTTTGACCGTTTCAAAATGGGGGAGGGCGAACTGGTTGTTGAAAAATTTTTGTCCACCATGAATGGCAAGAATCTTGTGGTCCTTGCTTTCGATGATGAGTACGGTTCCGTACCAATCCTTTTGAATGTGTTTTTTTGCTGGTGGGAATTGGCTGGTGGAGCCTGCTGCAAATGCCTTGCAATGCCCGCGGAGAGGACATTTTTCACATTCCGGATTCTTGATTTTGCAAACGGTTCTGCCCAATTCCATCAGGGCTTCGTTATGCATGTAAGCCTTTGGGGAATCGGCTACTTCCTTGGCAAAATTCCAGTAGGTTTCCGAGGCCTTTGCGTTTTCTGTAGGGAGAAAGTCCAGGGCGTGGAATCTTGAAAAGATTCGCACCAGGTTGCCGTCCAGAATAGCTTCGGGCTTATGATAGGCGAGGCTGAGAATCGCGCCCGCAGTGTATGCTCCAATGCCGGGAAGCGCTTCCAGTTCCTTGCGGGTGGCGGGCAGTCCGTTGACGGCGATTTGCGCAGTCTTCAGAATGTTGCGGGCGCGGCTATAATAACCTAGTCCTTGCCAGTACTTGAAAACTTCTTCTTCCGTCGCCTTGGCCAAGGTTGCAATATCAGGAAAATGATTCATCCATCGGATGAAATAGTCCTTGACGGTTGAAACCTGGGTCTGTTGCAACATGGTTTCGCTGATCCAAACCGCGTAAGGATTTCGGGGCGCATTTAAATCAAGAGGACGCCACGGCAGAGCTGCGGCGTTCTTTGAAAACCAGTCTCGAAGTTTCTTGAGATCCATTAGACCTTGTAGAAGTCCTTGGCTACCTGACGGAAGTATTCAAACTGAGCCTTGCTGGAATTTTCCAGAGTGTAACGGGTGCTACGGATCTGACAATCCTTGCGCATCTGTTCGTATGCTTCTGCATTTTCCAATTTCATCTTGCGGCAATCTTCCAGAGCCTGCAACCATTTTTCTTCATCGATGGGCAGAATCTTTCCGTGCTTTTCGCTATCCACAATATTGCGGGGGCCGCCATAGTTGCTGACGATGGCAGGAGTGCCTGTAGACATGGCTTCCACAACCACGTTACCGAAGGTATCCGTAGTGCTGGGGAACAGGAAAAAGTCGGAGTCGGCGTAGAGACCTGCCAAGGTTTCGCCGCCTTGTTCGCCTGCGAAATTGACGCTGTCCTTTACGTCGCTCTTTGCAAATTCAGCCTTGATTTCGTCAAGATACCAGCCATAACCAACGTACATTAATTCTACGTCGTTATGCTTAGCTGCAAATTTCTTCCAGACACGGTTCAGGAATTCCAGATTCTTTTCCTTGGAAATTCGTCCGATGAAAGAGAAACGCACCGGACGCTGTTCACGGGTGCAACCGAACTTTTCCCAAGTTCCCTGTCCACGCATAGATGCTTGGAAACGTTCCAGCGGGAGGCCACGGGGCATCAAGCGTACTTGATTTTCCGGCACCTTCAATTCGTTAATGAGGGCGTTGGAATAGTCGTCGCAGGGACTGATTACCGGACGTGCCATCCAGTAGAAAATCTGCATCAATTTCAGCACATAGAAATGCATCCACTTGGCTTTCACCAGAGTTCTTGTGTACTGGGGAACGTCGGTGCGGTAATGGCTCATGACCTTGATTCCCACAATTTTTCCGCAGATAGCAATTAGCCATGCGCCAGGGCTGGGGGTTTCAAGTTCAATGATATCCACGGGGTAACGCTTCAGCAAACGGAGCACCGGGCTTACGCGGGGAATTGCCAGTTCGCTGTTGGCGTAGCCCAGCTGTTCCATGCTGAACATACGGGGCAGCAAAATGCAGTAGCCATTTTCCACAACGCCGCAGGGACGGGTGTTGAATGCGCTTCCCATAAGGCCTGCCTTCAAGCCGTGGGCACGCATGTAAGGAATCACGTTGCGAAGGTTGTTTGCGATGCCGTTAGTTTCATCCAGATTGTCGGAGTAGTAAAGAACACTAATGTCGTTAGGATCTTTTGCAAGGCGTGCCTTACGCTCCTTCTTCAAAAAGAAACGGAGCTTCAACAGTTTCGGAATATTGATGATGGCTGAGCCAAAAACAATAGGTGGAATCCAGCAGGTACGAATGTTTCCTGGAGGCTTGTGCTTGATGCCAAAACTTTTGCGGAAAGTGCTGGTGACTGTACGGCCAAAAATACCCGGACGGGTGTCCAGCTGATCGGTGGCCTTAAGCTTGGTTGAATTTGACGCAGTCATCGTACTTCACTCCTTTGCCACCGAAAAGGTCCAATGCACTTCCGATGGTGAGGTCAATCTTTCCGTTAGAAATTTCTTTGCAGTGTTCCAAATCTTCAAGAGACTTGGCTCCGCCAGCGTAGGTTACAGGAATTGGGCTGTTTTCTGCCAGGAAACGAATCAATTCGTCGTCCATGCCCTGCTGCTTTCCTTCCACGTCTGCAGCGTGAATCAAGAATTCGTCGCAGCTTTCTGCCAGGTCTCGGAGCGTTGCCGGGGTAATCTGGATGTCGATCAAAGTTTGCCAGCGGTTGGTGGCAATATTCCAAGTGGGCTTGCCATCAGCGTCAACGCCGGTGCGCTTGCAGCTGAGATCCAGAACCAAATGTTCCTTGCCTACGATGCTTACCAGGGTGGCGAGGCGTTCGCGATCTAGCTTTCCTTCCGGGAAAATCCAACTGGTCACAATCACATGGCTTGCACCTGCGTCCAGATATTCCTTGGCGTTCTCGGCATTGATGCCACCGCCGATCTGCAGGCCGTTAGGGTAGGCGGCGAGGGCGGCCTTTGCTGCGGCTTCGTTACCTTTGCCAAGCATAATCACGTGACCGCCGGTAATGCCATCTTTCTTATAAAGTTCAGCGAACCATGCGGGAGAACGGTCCGTTTCAAAATTGGTCTTGAGGCCTGCACCTGAATCACTCAGGGAACTGCCCACAATCTGTTTGACCTTTCCATCATGCAGGTCGATGCACGGACGAAACTTTGTCATTAATCCTTAACTCCAGTAACACACCAGTCGATTTTCTTTCCGCTACTTCCTTCGCTGCGTCCGCGGTAGAACATGATTTCTCCGCCAGTGGCAATTTTGATTGCCTTCTTTGCGAACCAGCTATCGATCTTGTCCAGGAAACTTGCCTTCTGGAAAGGCTTTGCGGTATTGAATTTCAGTGCGGGGATAGATTCATCTTTCCAAGAGATTTCCAAATCACTCTTGGAGAATTTTTTTCCTGTATAAACTTGTTCGCCGTCCTTGATTTCCTTGGGCATGGCGACTTTGTAGCCTTCGCCACCGTTATAGAGTGTGTAGCCTGCGTACTTGCCTTCGGGAGTGATGAACATACGGCCTGCGTAAAGCGGACTTCTTGCGTTGGAACTGAAGTTGATTACTCGTGCGGCTAAGTCTGTTGCCTGAACGGTTTGCCAAACCTGGTCCATGTAGGCGTAGCCCTTCACAGTCAAAGTGTCGTCGTTGTAGGCGATTCTGCCAGAAACTCGACCATAGGGAATGTGAATGTACTGACCAAACTTTTCCTTGCCAATGGTCCAGATACCGTCACCAGGAACCTTGCCCTGTTCGGCGGAATCAAAGGTCAAGTCCAGGAAGAACTTGGCGTCCTTTTCTGCCGTGAAGTAAACGTGGTGTCCCTTGCCCGGTTTGCCTTCCATCTTGTATTCGCCCTTGATATCCAAGGTAGCCTTGGCCTTGTCGACCACGAGGCGTTCGGGAGGATACTGACGGCCTATGGTGTAGCTCTTGCCCTTGAAATTCCAGAAGGACATTTCGCATGCCACCTTCTTGCCGGAACTAGGAACATAGAGCGTGGAGTAGCCCACGAAAGCCCTGGTGCCGTTGTCGAATACGAATTGGTAGTTCCAGTTTTCGTTGAATTCCTTGGCGGAATTCGGGTGAGGCATGAAGTCGTTTACTGTGGTACTGCGGACATCTCCCTTGGGGGCGGAAACATCTGCGGCAAACGCCGTGCCTACGAAAGCAAGGACTGCCAGAATAGATATGTAGATGTTCTTGATCATCCTCTTAATCTACGAAATATTAGAGTCTGAGATCTTTGCCCATACCCATCTTCAATTCGATGCGGCGGCGCAGAACCATTTCGTTGAACAAGTCGGTAAGGCTGTCTTCCATGCTGATCATGGGCTTCCAACCAGTGTCCATGACCTTTGTGGGATCGCCGATAAGCAGAGGAATTTCGTTACGGCGTTCATAACCCGGGTCAAAACGGAAGTCCACATTTACATCGGCGATGTCCACCATCATCTCCACGACTTCGCGGATGGTGTAGGACTTGCCACAGCAGATGTTGTAGGTTTCGCCGGATTCAGCTTGATTCAAAAGTTGAATCATGCCGCGGGCCACGTCGCGAACGTCCACGATATCGCGGCTTACATCCAAGCTTCCGGAATAGATCACCGGTTCGGTACCGTAGTGCTTGATCTTCACCAGCTGATAAGCGATGGAAGGAATCACGAAACGGCGGCTATGGTGGGGACCAGTAAAGTAGAACGGACGGACAAACACAATGTGCAAGCCGTGTGCGTTACGGAACTGGTTGCCCAGAAGTTCCATGCAAGCCTTGGAGGTTGCGTAGGGAGTCAGCGGATTGGGACGGTCAGATTCCTTGTGCAGGTAGGTCAGGTTGCGGTCGGTACGGCCGTAGATTTCGCTGGAACTGAGAAGCATCACCTTTGCCTTGGGGCATGCCTGGCGCACTGCTTCCAGAAGGTTCTGGGTGCCAAGCAGGTTGATGTTCAAAGTTTCGTAAGGCTTCTTGTAGCTGATACCCACAGAAGACTGGCTAGCCAGATGATAAATGTGGGTGGGGCTGACGGTCTGGAGCATTTCCATCACGTCCTTGAAATTCAACAGGTCTCCGTTCAAGTACTGAACGCCGTCAACCTTTTGCCAGGGCTGGGGCTGTTCATCACTGAAGCTGTAAAGGTCGTGAGACGTACCTTTCAGACTGGAGAGAATATGGAACCCTAATGCGCCCGTACCACCGGTAACTAGAATACTCATATAAACCTCTTATTTGATAGCCTTCCAAGATTCTGCAACAATGTTCTTGTCGATGTTGCAGACCTTTTCCACCGCACCGATCTTGGTGGGGAGAATATAAACTCGTGTACCCTTTTCTGCCTTCTTGTCCACGGCCATGGCGTCCCATGCGGCTTCCACGTCGATGTCGTAGGTCTTGGGGAATCCAAGGTCGTCCAGCAACTTGTTCTGACGGGCTTCTGCTTCTGCAGTCATCTTGTTCAGGAGAACTGCTGCGCGGGCGGCCACGCGCATACCGAGAGAAACGGCGATGCCGTGAGTGAACATTTCGTAGTGGGTCAAATTTTCAATAGCATGACCGAAGGTGTGGCCGTAGTTCAGAATGGCACGAAGTCCTGCTTCCTTTTCGTCGATGCCCACCACTTCTGCCTTGATGGCGCAGCTGCGGTAGATCAGGTGCTTGAGGACTTCCAGGTCGTGGTTCTTGATTTGCTCCACATGTTCTTCCATGTAGCGGAAGAATTCTTCGTCATAGATAACGCCGTACTTCACGATTTCGGCAAGGCCTGCCAGGTATTCGGTTTCGGGCAAGGTGCTGAGTACGTCTACGTCTACAACTACTGCATGAGGCTGGTAGAATGCACCGATCATGTTCTTGCCTTCGGGGTGGTTCACTGCCACCTTGCCGCCCACGGAACTGTCTACCATGGAAAGGAGGGTGGTGGGGAACTGGATAAAGGGAATGCCGCGCTGGTAGGTGGCTGCGCCAAAGCCTGCCATGTCGCCTACAACGCCGCCACTGAACTGCAACAGGCAGCTCTTACGGGTGTAGCCACGGTGCAGCATGAAGCTGTACAGCTGGTTCAAGTTGTGCAAGGTCTTGTTACGTTCGCCGGCCTGGAACTTGAAGATGGGGCAACGGCCTGCCTGGTTCTTCAGTTCAAACAAGGTGCGGTTCTGAGCCTTGGCGATGTTGGTATCTGTGCAGACCAAAAATTCATGGCTGGGGGAGAGCTTGAGGCATTCAAGCAAAGCGCCCACATGCTGGATAATGTTCTTGCCGATGAAGATGGGGTACTTACCGCCACTGCTGGGCAGAACGTCCAGGGCATGGTTTTCCCAGAACTTGAGAATGTGCAAGATCTTTTCGATAACGTGGTCTTCGGAGAACTCGTTGGAACTTTCTACGCTGAAGTCTGCGTTGGCGTAGTTAGGTTCGCGGTCCTTCAGCATCTGCTTGATCTTTGCAAGGCGTTCCTCGTCACTGAGGTTAGCCAGCAAGGGACGGGTGTTCTTGCGGCCGATGCGTTCGGAAAGAACTTCGGGCTTTGCCCACAGGCGGATGATGGTTCCGTTCTCGCGGATGATCTTCAGGTTTGCGGGCTGGGTGAGAGCGCCACCGCCAAGAGAAATGATGTGGGGCTCGGCCTTGGCCGCAAACTCGGCGACCACCTCACGTTCCATTTCGCGGAACTTAGCTTCGCCGTCCTGTTCAAAAATTTCGCTGATGGTCTTGCCTGCGCGTTCAACGATGACTGCGTCGGTGTCCACATAGGGACGGTTCAAACGTTCTGCAAGGGCGCGACCGGTGCGGGACTTACCGCTGGCCATGAATCCTGTGAAAAAGATGTGCTTATTCATAATTAACCTTGCATTCCTTTGCGCATAATAGCGGCGAGTTCGTCGTTAGTCTTGTTCTTGGTTTCCTCGGGGAACCATTTGCGGAAACTTTCAATACCCTGGTGCACCAGCATTCCTTCGCCGGTGACAATTTTGCAACCTTTGGCTTCGGCCATCTGCAGAAGCTTTGTCATGCGGGGGGTGTACACGATGTCGCATACAGACTGACCCGGAGTCAAATCCGCTTCGGTAAGGGGGGATTCGTCTACGTTAGGAGTCATGCCCACAGAAGTTGCGTTGATGATCAATTTGATATTCGCAGATACCTTGGCGAATTCAGCGAAGGTCACCACCTGTACGGTAGGAGCCTTTCCGGCGAAAGCCTTGTTCAAACCATCTGCCAGTGCCTGACCTTTTTCCTTGGCGCGGCAAACAATGGTAAGCTGGTTCTGACGTTCTACCAGGGTGTAGGCGATAGCCTTGGCTGCACCGCCGTTTCCCAACAGGGCCACAGTGGTGTTTTCGGGATGAACACCGAACTCTTCCAGATTACGGATGCATCCGTAGGGGTCGGTTGTGGTGCCGCAGAGGGTGCCGCCCACAATACCGTCCTTCCAGTAAAGGGTGTTCACGCTGTCGGTGAACTTTGAAATGTCAGAAAGCTCGTCTACCAGTTCCATGACCGGGGTCTTGTAAGGAATGGTGACATTTGCTCCGCGGTACTTGAGAACCCTGAAACCCTTGATGGCGTCGGCCAGGTTTTCGGGCTCCGGAGCGTGGGGGTGATACACCGCATTAATACCCAAAGCCTCAAAAAGGGCGTTGTGCATCAAAGGCGATTTACTATGTCCAATAGGATTACCGAAAATACAGAGAGATTCGGTCTTCCCGTTAATATTCAACTGGCTCAAAAAAACCTCTATTTTTTACAATATAAAGATATAATAAAAACGGGGGTTGTGATACTAAAAATGCGCTGAAAAGCCTATCTTGCCGTATCCCTTGGTTTTTATTAAATTTGGCGCCCTATGAATCCGAATGGCGCTATTATTGTTCAGAGTAACATGGAAATTATGGTGGAAGTGGATGCTCCCACCTACGAAGCAGCTCGCGATGCGATTGCACCCTTCACCGAACTGGTGAAAAGTCCCGAACATCTTCACACTTACAAGATCAGCCCCCTGAGCCTTTGGAACGCTGCCGCTACCGGTCTGCGCGCCAAGGAAGTTTTGGAACGTCTGGACGCCCAGAGCCGTTATCCCATTCCTCAGACTGTCATCACAGAAGTGGAAGACTATATGAACCGCTACGGCCTTCTCCGCATGAAGAAGGACGACAACGGTAACCTGATTGTGGAATCCGATGACAAGTACATGTTCACGGAAATCTGCAAGCTGAAGGAAGTGGAACCCTTCGTCAAGGAATTTATTGACGATACCCACGCCATTGTGGACCCGGAACGCCGCGGTCACTTGAAGATGGCTCTGACCAATGCGGGCTTCCCGGTGGAAGACCTGGCCGGTTATATCGTGGGCGATCCTCTGCCCATTCATCTCCGCGAAACCATGCTTAGCGGCAAGGAATTCAAGCTCCGCGACTACCAGAAGGAAGCAGCCCAGGTGTTCTATGCCTCCGGTTCTGAAAAGGGTGGCTCCGGCGTTATCGTGCTGCCCTGCGGTTCCGGTAAGACTGTGATTGGCATTGCCACTATGGCTCTTGTCCAGACCAAGACTTTGATCCTCACGCCCAACATTTCCGCTTCTCGCCAGTGGATTCGCGAAATTTGCGACAAGACGGACCTTACTCCCGACATGGTGAAGGAATACTCCGGTGAAGTGAAGGAAATCGGTCCGGTCACTGTGGCAACCTACCAGATTTTGACCCAGCGCAAGCGCGCCAAGAAGTCCGAGAATCCTAACGAGACTTTGTCTGAAATCGACCTGGAAGAGGGTACGGAAGCCGAAGTCAAGAAGGAACTGGCCAACTTCCCGCTGTTCAGCCAGCAGAAGTGGGGCCTGATGATTTACGACGAAGTTCACTTGCTGCCCGCACCGGTGTTCCGCTTGAGTACCGAAATGCAGGCTACTCGCCGCCTAGGCCTTACTGCTACCTTGGTTCGTGAAGACCACAAGGAAACAGAAGTGTTCAGCTTGATTGGCCCGAAGAAGTACGACATCCCTTGGCGCATTCTGGAAGCCCAGGGTTGGATTGCTTCTGCAGACTGTAACGAAATCCGCATTCCTATGGAATCGGAACTGAAGATGAAGTATGCCTTGGCTCCTGTCCGCGACAAGATTACCTTGGCTAGCACCAATCCCGAAAAGACCGACATCGTGCAGCGTTTGCTCAAGTACTACGACAAGCCGGACGATCGCGTTCTGATTATCGGCCAGTACATTGAACAGCTGGAGAATCTTTCCAAGGTTCTGGAAATTCCTCTGATTACCGGTAAGACTCCCAACAAGGAACGTGACAAACTTTATGCCGCCTTCCGCAGTGGCGAATTGAAGAACCTCATGGTTTCCAAGGTGGGTAACTTTGCTATCGACCTTCCGGATGCAAACGTGCTGATTCAGATTTCCGGTACCTTCGGTAGCCGTCAGGAAGAAGCCCAGCGCCTTGGTCGAGTGCTTCGCCCGAAACAAGATGGCGGTGCAGCACACTTCTACAGTATCGTGACCCAGGATTCCAAGGAGCAGGAATTCGCCATGAACCGTCAGCTGTTCCTTACCGAACAGGGCTACGCCTACAAGATCATTAAGCGTGGTGACTGGGACATTCTGGCAAGAACTCCCGAGGAACTGGCTGCAAGGCAATAAAAAAGAAAAAAGGCTCGGTGAAAACCGAGTCTTTTTCGTCGAGCCACCCAGCAGACTTGAACTGCCGACCTGCTGATTACGAATCAGCTGCTCTACCAGCTGAGCTAGAGTGGCATAGTGGGTGCAAAGGTAGAAATGAGGGTGTGATTTGTCAAGACCGGCTGACAAGACCCCTTTTTTTTGCTATGATTGGGGCACAAAATTTTAATATGGACGTTTATCATGGCTAACGAAACCAATACCAATAATTCTGAAATGAAGGCATTTTTTGTTGCACACGGCTCCAAGGTTGTTGCTGCACTGGTAATTGTCATCGCCATCGTGGTTGGCGTGGTCCAGTACAAGGACTACCAGAAGGCTGCAGCTGCAGAACAGGCTGAACTCCTTGGTCCGGGCATGACTATGCTTTATGCCGGCGAAAAGGATAGCGCTCTGGTTGAATTTGAATCTAAGATTAACTCTGGCAAGTTGAGCGGAGTGGGCCTTGCTAAGGCTGCCCTGTATGCCGCAAACATCAAGTACGAAGCTGGCGAATTTGACGCTGCTGCAGCCTTGTTCCAGAAGTCCTTGGACAATGCAGGTTCCGTTGCTCTGGTTCGCTCCGCTGCAATGCATGGCCTTGCTGCTGTGAAGATGGAAAAGGGTGACTACTCCGCTGCCGCTGGTCTGCTTGAAAAGTTCGTTGGCGAATTTGCAAAGCGCACTGGTGACAAGGAAGACCGCTACCAGAAGGATGAACCGGTGGACGAAGTTCCGTCTGTCGCCGATGCAATGTGGAAGCTGACTCTGGTTTACAAGCAGCTCGGTGCTGACGACAAGGCTAAGAAGACTGCTGAACGTCTCCTGGTGGTTTACGGCGACAACCAGTCCGTTGCTGACAAGGCTAAGAAGTTCCTGGCTGAATAATAACCGCACCGATTGTTCGTCAGTAGAGAACCTCCGGTCATCGACGCTGTGCGCTGGATAACAGTGCGTACTTGAAGGACTACTTAAATCGAATTAGGTATTGAAAAACTCCGTTGAAAACGGAGTTTTTTTTGTATATCAGAAAACTACCGGCTACGCCGGTAGTTCCGTAAAAGCCTTCTGGCGGTCATGAAAAAAAGAAATCCTTTGATTAATATTGAAATGCGGTCTGCCAACTGCATCACAATAAAACCAAAGGATATAAGATGAATGATAGAAATAAATCAACAGCCCATACTACATGGAATTGTAAGTATCATATTGTGTTCGCACCCAAGTTCAGAAGGAAGATTCTGTACAATCAGAAAAGAGAACTTGTTGGTCGGATTCTCCGCAAACTTTGTGAATGGAAGGATGTGGAAATAATAGAAGCCGAGGTCTGTCCCGATCACATACACATGTTGGTTGCCATACCGCCGAAACTCTCCGTTTCGAGTTTTATGGGATATTTGAAGGGAAAGAGCAGTCTGGAATTGTATGACACAATCCCGGAATTGCAGAATAAGTACAGAAATCGGGTGTTTTGGTGCCGAGGTTACTATGTTGACACGGCTGGGAAAAACGCAGACAGAATCAAGGCGTATATCCGACAACAGTTGGAAGAAGACAAACTAGGAGAACAACAATCAATGTTTGGTAAGTAGTGCCCGTTTACGGGCGGCCTAGTAAGGACCCTTGCAGGTGGCAGAACGACGTGCGTGCCCTTGCACGCCGCTAGTATTGTAGGGCTACGCCCGTATATGAAGAACCACCGGCTTCGCCGGTGGGTCACTTTTACTCTCGGTAACCGCGCTAGTGAGACCGCGTCGGTCGTACTTCAGTAGAGAACCTCCGGTCATCGGTACTATGAGCAGGATGACAGTGCGTACTTGAAAGAACAAACTATTTTTGAATATACCGGAGCAAAATACACCATGCGACCGGAGTAATGGAAACCGGTGTACCGGTCAATTGGAAACCGCTTCTCTGAAAACGCGGTCAACTCACATTTAGTGATTTACTTATGGCTGGATAAGACCAGCATCTCGCATTCGCATATACATTGTGCCTTTGGATATGCTTGTTTGCGAATGGCTCGCGCGAACAAGCTTAAGAATCCCGCGCGGCCCCAACATTCTGAATTGAGCATAAAAATAGATCTATCGAAACGGTTTCCTAAATGTCGGAATTGCGGTTTCCTCTTTCCCGGACTGGCGGTTTTTTCTTGCCGGAATATTCAACATTCCTAAAGAATCCTCTGATAGAGAGTTCTTGAAAGGAAACGAGACGATTGAAAAGCTCCGCGAAAAAGCGGAGTTTTTTTATGCTTTTTGGAAAGCTTTATTTCCTGGGATTTGCTGCAGCGGAGGTCAGGGCGAATTTGCCTGTGGCGGTTTCGCATTCTGCGCGAAGGTAGGCGAAGTCCTCGAAGTCCACGGTAATGTCTGTGGCGGGGCGGGCGGCCACCTGGCTTGCCAGGTGTAGCTCTTCCCGTGGGGCGAGCTTGCCGTTGAGTAAACGGCGCCGCCCGTAAATGCGGAAATACCTGAAGCCGCTTCCGCAGTCATCGTTACTGCGGGCATGGAATGCCACCGCCCCTTCGGGGCGTCCCTCAGCAGAGTCCGCGACACGTTCCCACCACAGGGCGGGACCGTCGGTGATATAGCAGTTGTCCCCTGCGAAAGCCTGACGCAACGTTTCTGCAGTCAATGCTGCTCTGGCGGCGTCTGGCAACTTCACCGCGGTTCTAACATTTCCAAAAACATGGTGACGGCTGTGCTTCAATGTGAACAGCGGTAAATCTACCGCAGTGGTGTCGTTCAAGTCACCGTGGGCATCGTTTCCGCCAATAGGCAGAACGTAGTTTTCCTTGCCCAGTTCCTGAATCCACCATTCACGACCCAGCTTGAATCCTTCGTCTCGCAGGCCGTTCCAGAACTGGATTCCGCGAATGGGATGTTTGTCGTTTGCGTGCAAATCCTTGGATTCCCAGTAACCGCGGCGGAAGATGAACTTCTCCAGCAAACCCATCTGCTGATGGGGGTGAGCCGCAAAGCAATGTGAGCCCGTCATCTGCAAAATCTTCTCGATCTTGAAGGTGGGCTTGTTGTCCAGCCAGTTTCTTCCGCAGTCGCCGAGGCCAGGTAAATAGCCGTCTGCATCCATCACGGTCATGTGGACGTTCTCGCCCTTGGAATTGCCCGCGGAAACTTCTTCGCCTACGAGAATCAGCGGCATGGCGCCGGCGCGGTTCAAATCGGCGCGGCTCAAATCGGCGCAATCCTCTTCTGCATCATTCAGTTCCTTCGCTTCCTTGCGCAAGGTTTCAAAACGAGGCAGAGGTGATTCCGCTTCCTTGGTGTAGTCCTCGGTGGTGTACGCAAAATCGTAGGCGTGATCTGTACAGCTGACAAAGTCAAGTCCCACGGCCTTGGCTGCCTGCTGGAAAACCGCAGGGGTGGCTCCATGTTCCACGTGGTCTGCGGAATAATGGGTATGGCAGTGCATTTCTCCAGCTACAAATCCTGGAGCCATGGGCGGCATTTCCTTCAGCACATGGATCTGCAAAGGCCTCGGTTCCATTTCCGGGAAATTCCAACGAGTGAATGTGCGGGTCTTTTTCTTTCCCTTGATTTCTCGGCTTGCGGTAATCTTGCAGTGAATCTTGTAGCGGCCTGGTTCCAGTTTCCCGATTTCCACAGGATAGAATGCGAACTGTTCTGCGGCCTCAATTCCCAACGGCACGATTTTCGCGGACGTTCCCACAACATTTTTCGCACCCGACTCCCCAACGATTTTCGCAGCCAGTTCTTCGTTCCCGGCGCCTTCAACTGTTATCTCAACGCACTCAATTGTCGTAGGAAATCTATGGGCGTCTCGCACCACAATCCACAGCATAGGCTTTACGCCAGGAACAAATTGGAAAGGCGCGTCCACCAGGATTTCCGGCCACGGCCTGTACAGCAATGACCAGGGAAGTTTAAACTTGAAGTGGGTTTCTGCGTAGTGCAGCGGTTCTCCCGGCAAGAGGCTCATTATTCCTCCGGCGCGGTTTTTGCAACGCTTTCAGTTTTTGTGGCGTCTTGATCAGTCGCTACGTTTTCGGTTTTTTCAACGTCTTCGTCTTTCTTAATTTCGGCGGTGCCTACGTCCGTCTTGGCCGCTTCTTCTGCAGCCTTCTTCTTCTTTGCATCCCTCAATTCCTTGGGGGTAAGCTTCTTTCCTGCGGTATCCTTGTCGTCGTCATCCTCTTCGGTCTTGGGATTGTTCCAAAGGCCAAAGCTTACGCGTACTTGCATCTGTAAACCGCCCACGTTCCACTTGGCCTTTTCTTCAGGACCGTCCGGAACGATGGAAGAAAACTTCTTGTCCGATTCAACGGAAATAGAACTGAATCCGATGTCACCGTAGATATTAAAATCCTTCCAGCTGGCCACCAGGTAACCGAGGCTCACGCCGAAGCCTGCGCCCGTAATGGGAGTCTTTGCTTCCAGCATTCCCCAGGTGGTGTAGATTTCCGTTCCCGGAAGAACCCAGTACCAGCGGGCCGCAATGCTGAAGAGGCTTGCGTTGGACATGGCCATGAAATTCTTGGGAATGGCAAGCCTGTATTCCAAAAATACGGGGACACCCTGGATGGTGTAGCTGTAATTGTGTGCGCGGTTCTTGCGGTCGGTCAAAACGACGGATTCGTTGTCGTAGATAAAGCCGATGCCTGCGCTGATGAAGTGATCCTGGGCGACCTGGTATTGGATGCCTGCGGAAATGGGGAAGCAGAAATTCACTTTCTGGAAATCCTGCTTTGCCACATTCAAGGATTCACTTTCGGTAAGGGCGTTTTCCCTGAAACTTTGGTAGATGGTGTCTACGGCGTTCTGGAAATACTTTCGGTTTTCAAAATCCAGGAAGGAAACAGAGGGTTGTACAAAAACGGAAAGTCTGGACCTGTCGTGTTCAACCTTGTCTTCCGCTGCAGAAACGTTGAGCGTGAGGCTCACGATTGCAGCGACACAGATGAGAACTTTGCGAAAGGTCATCATGCATACTCTGCAAGACTAGTTTTGCAGATCCTTTTCTTCTTTCTGGATACGCTTCTTTTCGGAGTCCTTCTTCAAGCGCTTTTCGTAAGCCAATTCGGACTTTTCAATCTTCTGTTCGACCTTGGCGATCTGCTTCTGGATTTCCTTATCGTCTTCCTTGGCTTCGCTCTTGGCAATCTGCAGGTAGTTCTTGGCAGATTCAAACTGATCCAGTTCGTTGTATGCCTGGGCAATCATGAACAGGGCTTCGGTATGGCGCTTTGAATTGGGGTAGACGTCCAGGAATTCCTTGAAGTAAATGACGGCGGCCTGGGGCTTTTCCATGCGGAGGTAAAGTCTTGCAGTCTGGAATTCCTTTTCTGCCATACGTTCCACCAGGAGGCCGCGGTAGTAGTCGATAGAGTCGCGGAGCGGGGAATCCGGATGGTTGGAAAGGTAACGTTCAAAGTCCTTCATGGCGATGGTGGTGTTGGCTTCATCGCGGGCCACACGGTATTCCATGTTGAAGGAGGAAATAGCCTTGCGGAATTCAGCAGTTTCTACAAATGCGGAACCCGGGAAGTTGATGATGAAGCTGCCGTATTCGCCGCGGGCTTCGATCCAGTCTTCCTGATTAAAATAACTTTCAGCCAAAAGGAACTGAGTCTGTTCCAGATAACCGGTACCTGCGCAGGTAGCGAGAATTTCTTCCAGCTTTTCCACAGTACGGCCATACTTGCCCTTCTTGTACAGGTCTTCTGCAAATTCGTAACGGGCCTTGCACCATTCCGTGAACTTCATCTTTTCCTGCGGCTTATTGGCGCAACCGGAGAGGATTGCGGCAAACAGGGAAAAGGCGAGCAACAGGGGTATCTTTTTGGTCTGCATCATTTTTTTTCTTTTGTTAATTCTTACTTTTACATTCGTAAAGTAGAAAAAATTGTCTGTTTAGAAAAATGATTTTAGTCCGCTACGTATTGAAAGAGCTAATTGCCCCGTTTCTCGCGGCCCTTTTGGGCATTACCTTTCTCTTTGTAGTGGATTTTTTGGTGAAAATTCTGGATAATGTGTTGTCCAAGGGTTTGCCCACTTCTACCGTCCTTGAAATCTTTGTGCTGAACCTGGCTTGGATGCTTTCGCTTTCCATTCCTATGGCTGTGCTGGTGGCAAGCCTCATGGCTTTTGGTCGACTTTCTGGTGACCAGGAAATAACGGCTTGCAAGGCGGCCGGTGTATCGCCCCTTTCCTTGATGCGCCCGGTGCTGATTGTTTCCATGCTGATTACGGTTCTGATGGTGGTGTTCAACAACTGGGTCCTTCCCGAGGCGAACCACCGTTCCGTAGAATTGATGAGTGCAGTCTCCCGCAAGAAGCCTCACGCTTTCATTGATGCGGGGCGACTGATTACGCAGTTCCCCGATGTTCAGCTTTGGGTAAGCAGAATTGACCCTAGTTCGGGAACTCTTTACGGCATCCAGATTTTTGAAATGGAAAAGAAGGGCTCTCCGCGAATTGTCTACGCGGATAGCGCCTCCATGGAATATGCCGACAATGGCGCAACCTTGATGCTCCGTCTTCGTAGTGGTGAAAACCATATGATCGATGCGGACAATCCGGAAAACTATTTCCGCATCCGTTTCTTCTCCCAGGATCTGGCTATGAAGAACGTGGATGACCGTCTTGAACGCCGCAGCCGCAACTACCGCAGCGACCGCGAAATGACTATCGAGATGATGCAGGAAGTGGTGGATGATGCCCAGAAGAAGTACGAGGAGTACAGGGTCTCTGCCATAGAAAAACGTTTGAATACCTTGGTTGCCTTGCGCTCAAATATGGCGGGTGATACCATTTTGCCGGAAAAGGTGGAATCTGTTCCTGAACTGGATTCTATCCAGCGCCGCAGGTCTCTGCAAAAAGTTCGTATCCAGGAAATTTCCGCGCTTCGTACCACGGAACGCTTCTATGGACGTATGGAGGCTGAACTGAAACGTGAGGCCCAGTACACTGTGGAAATCCAGAAAAAGTTCAGTACGGCGTTCGCCTGTTTCATCTTCATTCTTATCGGTGCTCCTCTGGGAATCATGGCCCGTAAGGGTGGTATCGGAACGGGTATCTTGTACAGCTTGGCTTTCTTCGTGATTTACTGGATTTGCCTTATCGGTGGCGAAAACCTGGCAGACCGACTGCTGTTGAGTCCCTACCTTGCCATGTGGGCGTCCAACATCATTATCGGGATATTTGGCATTTTCATAACCATCGCCATGGTCCGCGACAGGTTCTCCGGAGACTCCAAGTTCTTCCGTGCAATTCGTGCAATCAAGGGGTTTTTCGGCCGCGTCTTTAAGCGACTTACCAGGAGGTTCGGATGAAGTTTACCCGATACCTTATCTGGAACTTCCTGAAGATGTTCCTCATTGTCTTGCTTGGCGCGATCTTTATGTTCGTGGTCATTGACTTTGTTGGTAATATCAAGACCTGGCTTGCCCGCGATGTAAAGGATGCGGTGGATTATTACGTCTGCTATCTTCCTTACATGATTTACCTGATTACTCCGGTGGCCTTGTTTATTGGTGTTCTGGCTTCTGTGGGTAACATGGCCCGCCATCTGGAAATGTCTGCCATGCAGAGCTCTGGCCAAAGCCCGCTGAAAACCTTGCTTCCCATTTTCTTCTTTGGTGTCCTTGTTTCCCTGGGCTCCTACGAAATGAGTGAATTGTGGCTTCCTGATGCAAACCACAAGCGTTTGGAAATCATGGAAACCAATGCCCAGAAAAAGAAGAATCCCCGCGTCAAGGAAAAGCAGGACTTTACCTTTATTGAAAACGAAAAGGCCAGTTGGTTCTTTAGATTCTATTCCGGCAAGAGTAAAATTGGCCGTGACGTAGTCCTTTTGTTGCGTGATCAGGGCCGCTTGACGGAACGCTATGATGCAAAGCTTGTCCGCTGGGTTTCCACCAACGATAGCACTGGGGAAGGCTGCTGGCAGTTTGAACGAGGGTTCCACCGTCTTTTCCAAAGGGACGGTTCCGTGGATGTGTTCCGCATTACCCAGGAAAAGGCCTGTGGAAAGGTGTCCACCCATCCCGATGACCTAATTAACGAGCGTCAGGTTTCCGACGAAATGGACTCCAAGATGGTCATGAAGCGAATCGAGGTTTTGAAGCGTTCCGGTGAAGATTCCAAGCTTATGGAGACAGCTTTGCACTTCAAAAGGTCCGCTCACTGGATGAATTTGATTGTTCTGTTGATTGGTGCCGCCCTTTGTCACAGGTATAGCCGTTCTGGAGGCCTTTCTCAGAAGTTCGGCATTGGCCTGTTGATTGTTTTTAGCTATTATATTCTTGAACGTATCGGATTAAAAATGGGTGAGAACGGGGCACTAACTCCATTTTGGGCGGCTTGGATAAGTCACTTCATATATGGTGGGGTTGCGACAGTGATGTTGTATCGTTCGTTCCGCCTTTAAACAGTTCTCAGTGGGATTGTATGACTGTTTCTGAACTCTTGTTTGTCGTATCAGGCTTGCTTTTGGGCCTTGCATTCCAGGGTGGGATGCTCCTGTTCCTGATACCCTTTGCCATCGTGGCCTTTGTGCTGGGTTGGTTGAATCGTCCCCGTTTGGCAGGCCCCAATAGCCAGCAGCCTACTTCCTCCTTGCCGATTATCTCCATGGGCAAGCGCAACACCAGCCAGGTTCCGTTGGTTTCCCCGGACCTTCGTTCTGAATTCCGTAACGAAAACGGCATGTTCAATGAACCGGAAGCCGCTCTGAAGGTAAGCCAGATCTGGGCTCGAGCCAATGCCGATATCAATACGGGCATGCAGAATATGATGCGTGCCATGAAGATTACCGTGCCCCACGTGAACTCTGTGGTTGTCTTCACCCAGTTGAATAGCCCCAAGGATTGGGGCGTGCGAAACTTTGTGAACGACAAGGAAATGTCCATTAATCCGGCTGTCCGTATTTCTGAAAACAGCGGTCTGATTAGTCAGCTTTTCCGCCCCAATGTGAACCGACTTTTGGAAGGTGACTTGACTAGCAACAAGAGCTTGATGTACTATGCGGATTCTACGCCCATCAAGTCTGTGGTCGCCGTTCCTATTCTGAACTATAACGGTGCCCGCGTAGGTGCCTTGGTGATGGACTCTGTCTATCCCAATGCCTTTAATGACCAGATTGCCCGCGCCTTGCATTATATTGCAGGCAGCATCAGCATGTTGGATTGCAAGGGCTTCTTCTCTGCTCAGAAGCATATTGCTCTGCAGCAGTACAGTGGTCTTTACAACTATCAGCGTAAGTTCTTCCAGACCATGACTGTGAAGGCTATCTACCAGCAGATCATCAACTACGTGAAGGATAACGTGGCTTACGATCGTCTGACCATTCTTGCCATGAACAAGGTGAAGGAAGGTACGGGTCGTGTCGTGTACTGCGATGGTGTGGATGCCGACCAGTTTGCAGAAAAGAGATTTACCCTGTCTGACAAGGGCATCTTCGTGCTTGCCTTGATGCGCAACCGTCCTGTGGAACGTAGCTTCTCCCAGGGATTCAACGATTACGTTCCTCGTTTGAACGATAATGAAAAGCGTAACTTGAATTTGCGCCAGCTGTTTGTGATGCCTGTTGCTACGGAACCGGATGCAACGGAAGCGGAAATGGCTATCTGCTTGGAAAACGGCAGCGCTATGCCTTATACCGATCACGAAAAGGAACTGCTGAAGGCCTTTGCCAGCGTGGCTGGCTTTGCTTACGATCGCGCCCGTCAGTTCGAACATGGTCGCGACCTTGCTATGCGTGATGGCCTTACCGGTCTTATCAATCATCGTACTCTCCACGAAAGTCTCCGTACCGAAAAGATTCGTGCTAACAGAAAGAAGTACAATATCGGCGTCTTGATGATGGACATCGACCACTTCAAGCATGTGAACGATACTTACGGCCATCCCATTGGTGATGTGGTGATCAAGGGTATTGCCGATACCATCAGTGGTGAAATCCGTAAGGAAATCGACATTGTGGCTCGTTACGGTGGTGAAGAATTTGTGGTTGGCCTTATTGAGACCACTGCAGAAGGCATGCTGGAAACTGCAGAACGTATCCGCAAGGCTGTGCAGAAGCTTGTGTTCGATGTCAAGCAGGCAGAACCGCTTCGCGTTACCGTAAGTATCGGTGCGTTCCTGGTTACTCCGGACTTCCACGATATGAAGAAGGCCGTGAATAATGCAGACCAGGCTCTCTACCGCGCCAAGGAAGGTGGCCGTAACCAAGTGGTTCGTTTCGAGGAAGAATCTTCCGAACCTGCGGCTCCCGAAGCTTAAAACTTTCAACGAACAGGAGCCCGGCCATTTCGGTCTGGGCTCTTTTTATAGGTACCTATGTTTACTGTAATTGACTGGATTGTTCTTGTAGCTTACCTGCTGGTATCCCTGTTCATTGGCCTGTGGGTTTCCCGCGGCAACAAGAATCTTAAGGAGTACATGCTGGGCGGTGGCTCCATGCCCTGGGTTGCCGTAGGCATTAGCCTGATTGCCACTTCCGTCAGTGCCACTACCTTCTTGGGGGCGCCTGCGGATGTGTACGGTGACAACATGACTTTCCTCATGTTCCAGATTGGCGCCTTCCTCAGCATTTTTGTGGTGGGTTTTGTATTTATCCCTAGGTTCCGAAATGCGGGCATCAACAGCGCCTACGAACTTTTTGAAGTAAGGTACTCCCGAGGCGTAAGGCGACTGGCTGCGATGTTCTACTGCTTGCACTTGTTGCTCCGTACGGGTATTCTACTTTATGCGCCGTCTCTTGTGCTGGCTCAGATCCTGCATGTGGACTTGCGCTACGCCATTATTGTTTCTGCGGCGGTTGCCATTTTCTACACATGGTTCGGTGGTATCAAGGCGGTAATCTGGACCGACGTGATGCAGTTTATTGTGTTCTTCGGCGGTGGCGCCCTGGTTTTGATTCTGATTGCCAATTCCGTAGGCGGCTTCAGTGAAATGGCTAACATGGCTTCTGAAGCGGGCAAGACCAAATGGTGGGACGCCTCCTTCGATATTTCCAATGCACGTACCTTGATCTCCGCAGGCTTTGCCTACGCCATTCTTGAAATCGCTATTCGCGGTTGTGACCAGCAGTTTGTTCAGCGCTATCTGAGCTGTAAGGATGTGAAGGCTGCCAACCGTTCCAGCGTTCTCTCCATGGTTCTTGGCGTTATTGTTTCGATTCTCTTCTATTGGGTGGGTGCCGCCCTTTACGTCTACTACCAGATGGCAAAGGCCGCTTCTCTTCCCGAAGGTATTGGACAGAATGACGTGTTCCCTCACTTCATTGTGAACGGCCTTCCCGTAGGTATTACCGGCCTTATTGTTGCAGCCATTTGTGCCGCAGCCATGAGTTCTCTTTCCGGCGCCATCAACTCTCTTAGCAACACCATGGAAAAGGATATTCTGGGCTTCAAGGAAGACGAAGGCATGGGTGGCCTCAAGCGTGCAAAGCTCTGGACCGTGTTCTGGGGAGTTTTGGGTGTGTTCGGCGCTCTGTTTGCTGCGACACAGCAGGGAAGCCTTTTGAAGAATGCCCTCTTCTTTACCGGCCTTTTCACTGGTCCTCTCCTTGGCATGTTCCTGTTGGCATTCTTTATCAAGAATGTTCGCCCCTGGACTGTGGTGGTTGCTGTGCTTTGCGGTATGGGTAGCCTGGTTCTCGTGCAGGGTATTCCTGTGTTTGGTGTTCCTGCGGTTCTCGGTGGAATCTTCAGCTGGCCCTGGATGCCCTTTATCAGTATGTCCACCACCATTATCGTGGCGGTTTTGATTTCCTTGGTTACAAAACTTGTTTCCAAGAAATAAAATAAGTAGGTTTATGGGAGTGGAGTTGGTTCGATTTTAATTGGAGTATTTATGAAAAAGAAATTTGTTCTGTCCGCATTGCTGGTTGCCTCTCTCAACCTTGTTGGTTGCGACTGCTGTAATCGTACGCAGGCAACATACAATGATTTAAACTCTATTCCCAAGATTGAACTCACGGGCCACAAGTCCCAGAAGTTTGAAGCAAACCAGTTCGTATCTACGTTCTCCTTGGAACTTCGCGATGCCGATAAGGACGCGGTCTACAAGAAACTGGGCGAACGTCGCGCCAAGATCTTTGATGTGGTGAAGTCCTTGGATATTGAAGAATCCAACGTGGAACAGAATAGTGTTTCCTTGACTAAGGAATGGGTCTACGAAAAGGGAACCCGCTCCCTGGTTGGTTATGTGGCTACTCAGAATTTTGTTGTGAAACAGGATTCCCGCAAGGATGCTGCCATGTTGTCTCAGCTCTTGTCTGCAGAACCGGACATTGAAATCTATCCTACCCAGGCAACCTTGAAGAACCAGGATTCCCTGCAGGGTATCATTATCGAGGCTGCCGTCAAGGATGGAATGGACAAGGCTTCTCACTTTGCCGCTGGCGCTGGCCGCAACTTGGGCCAGGTCCTCTTTATCGGTAGCGAAGGTGAAGGCGTCTATGCCATGGGTGGTGCTCGCCGTAAGGGTGCCGTTCTTGCAGCCATGAACAGTGTGGACGTGATTGCCGCGGACGTATCTTCTATTGCTGACTCGGTGGAAATCAGCGCCAATGTCCGTCTTTGGGTTGAACTGAAGTAGAACTATATATTGTATTACAACCACAATATGTTGTGGTTCCCGCTTTCGAGAGTGTGATTTGCATCACATCGTTCGTTTTACAAAATTTGGCTCCGGTTGGGGCCATTTTTTGTTTTTGAGGGGTGTCCTGGGGACTTTGCGGGTATTCTAAATCCGACTAGAAAAGTGGACAAAAACCTAAGTTCTTAAAGCATAATGACTTACGAAAATGACCTTCTTTTTGCAGCCTGTAGTGCTTTTATGACACAAAAAAGTAAGAAGGCGGTAAGAATTGTAAAGCCAGTGTAAATCTCAAAAGAAAAAAATTTTTTTTTGAAAAAATCCCCAAAAAAAGTAAGCTTTTTGTTATCTTGTATCGCATATCTTGTGGTTGGGGATAACTAGAGGACACAAGATGTAGTGGAAATAGAAAATTGAACTTTTTTCGTCAGAATTAGTAAAAATCCCTGTTTTTTACGGCCTGACGTACAAATTTTTAGGATTGGTGATGATCTTTACTGTTAAGAAGCGTGACGGCAGAGAAATGCCGTTCAACATCGAAAAGATTGCTGATGCCATTGTTAAGGCTTTCCGTGCCTCCGGTGAACTTGAAGAACAAATTAAGGCTTCACAGTCTCAGCTGGACCTCCTTGGTGGTGAAGATGTTCTGAACAGTACTGCTCTCAAAGTTGCTGCTTACGCAGTGGGCCGCCTTGAAGCAGAAGGCAAGACCAAGCCTGCTATTGAAGACATTCAGGATGCTGTTGAAAAGGCTCTTACCGAAGCTGGTTACGGCGACACCGCCAAGAGCTACATCTTGTATCGTGCAGAACGTACCCGTGTTCGTGAAGTGAACACTCGTCTCATGCACACCCTCCGCGACATTACTTTCAGCTCCGCCAAGGAATCTGACCTGAAGCGCGAAAATGCAAACATCGATGGCGACACCGCCATGGGTACCATGCTCAAGTATGGTTCCGAATCCGCAAAGCACTTCTACACCATGATGATGCTGAAGCCGGAACACAGCCGCGCTCATTCCGAAGGCGATATCCATATTCATGACTTGGACTTCTACGCCCTCACCATGACCTGCTGCCAGATCGACTTGATCAAGCTTTTCAAGAACGGCTTCAACACCGGTCACGGCCATCTCCGTGAACCGAAGGACATCCGCAGCTACGCAGCTCTCGCTGCCATCGCTATCCAGTCCAACCAGAACGATCAGCACGGTGGTCAGGCTGTTCCTAACTTTGACTACGCCATGGCCGACGGTGTTCGCATCACCTACCGCAAGGCTTACCTGAACAACATGGTGAAGGCCTTGATTCTTCTCACCGGCAAGGAAGAAGAAGAACTCCGCCCCGTCGTCAAGAAGCTTCACGAAGAAATGCTCGAAATGGGCATGGTTGCAACTCTCGTTCCCAACGAAAAGTTCGTCCAGACCGAAGCCCGCGAACTTTCCAAGACTTTCTCTACTGAAATCGTCATGGGTGCTCAGAAGTTTGCTGAAAAGCAGGCTTACGAAGAAACGGACAAGGCTACCTTCCAGGCAATGGAAGCTTTCGTTCACAACCTGAACTCCATGCACAGCCGCGCCGGTGCCCAGACTCCGTTCTCCAGCATCAACTATGGTATGTGCACCGATCCCGAAGCCCGCATGGTCATGAAGAATCTTCTTCTCACTACCGAAGAAGGCTTGGGCGGTGGCGAAACTGCAATCTTCCCGATCCAGATTTTCCGCGTAAAGGATGGCGTAAGCCTCAATCCGGGCGATCCCAACTACGATTTGTTCAAGTTGGCCTGCCGCGTTTCTGCAAAGCGCCTGTTCCCCAACTTCAGCTTCATGGATGCACCGTACAATGCTGCTTACTACAAGCCGGGTCGTCCCGAAACTGAAATTGCCTACATGGGCTGCCGTACCCGCGTGATTGGTAATACCGCACGTCCCGAAAACGAGATCACTTTTGGTCGTGGCAACTTGAGTTTTACCACCATCAATCTTCCTCGCATTGCACTCAAGATGAAGTCCATCGACTTGTTCTACAAGGAACTAGACCGTATGCTGGCTCTCGTCCGTGATCAGCTGTTGGAACGTATGGAAGTCCAGAGCCGCAAGCGCGTCAAGAATTTTCCCTTCCTTATGGGACAGGGTATCTGGATTGGTTCCGAGAAGTTGGGCTGGAACGACGAAGTTCGCGATGTCCTTAAGGACGGCACCCTTTCCATCGGTTTCATCGGCCTTGCAGAAACCCTGGTGGCCCTTACCGGCAAGCACCATGGCGAGTCCGAAACGTCCCACAAGCTGGGCCAGGAAATCCTGCAGCACATGCGCGATTTCTGCGACAACGAATCCAAGCGCTTGAACCTGAACTTCTCCCTGTTTGCAACTCCGGCAGAAGGCCTTTCCGGTCGCTTCCTCCGTATGGATAAGAAGAAGTTTGGCATTATTCCGGGCGTTACCGACCGCGATTACTACACCAACTCCTTCCACGTTCCGGTGTACTTCAAGATTTCCGCTTTCAAGAAGATTGAATTGGAAGCTCCGTACCATGCACTGACCAACGCTGGTCACATCAGCTACATCGAAATGGACGGCGATCCGACCCAGAACCTGGACGCATTCGAAAAGATCGTTCGCTTTATGGCTAAGTCCGGCATCGGCTACGGCTCCATCAACCACCCGGTTGACCGTGACCCGGTCTGCGGCTATGTTGGCGTGATCAATGATGTTTGTCCTCGTTGCGGTCGTAAGGAAGGCCATTCCATTGAACCGCAGAAGATTGAAGAACTTCGCAAGAAGTTCCCCGGTATGCCGGCATTCCTGGGCATCCGCTAGTTTTGTGGACTCAGTTGGTCAAAAAATTTTTTCTCAGTATAAGTAAATATTCAAGGAGTATATAATGTCCGATAAGGAAAAGTCCCAGTACGGCGAAGGTGTTGGCTTCGAACGTATCCGTCGTATCACTGGTTACCTGGTTGGTACAGTGGACCGTTTCAACAATGCAAAGCTTGCTGAAGTGAACGACCGCGTTAAGCACGGTTGTGACTGCAGCGAAAACTAATTTGTTTGAAATAAATCTGACTGACGCATAGATGAACCGAGATAGCGAATTCGTAGAAGACGTTGACCGCGAGGAAGAATTTCCTGCAGCGGAAGGTCTCGAATCTATGCGCCTGCGAATAGCGGGTGTAGAGCCGGAATCCTTTGTGGACGGCCCGGGCATCCGCTTTTCTATTTTCACCCAAGGCTGTTCCCATCATTGCCCCGGGTGCCATAATCCCCAGACCCACGACTTTAACGGCGGTCACTTCGTTTCTCTCAAGGAACTTCTTGAAATGATCGAGGAAAACCCTCTCCTGGACGGCGTCACCCTTAGCGGTGGCGATCCCATGTTCCAGGCTTCTTCACTGGTTCCCCTCGCTCGTGAAATCAAGGAACGTGGCTTGAACCTGGTCATCTTCACAGGGTTCACCTTCGAACGCCTCATGGCCATGAAGGATGAAAAGCCTGAGATGCTGGAACTGCTGAGTTTTGCGGATATCTTGGTGGATGGCCCCTTTGTGATGTCAAAGCGTTGTATGGATATCAAGTTCCGTGGGTCAATAAACCAGCGCTTGATTGATGTGCAGCAGAGCCTGATCGAGGGCCGCGCCGTGTTACATCAACTTCAACTGGACGAGATGGAACAGCATCCGGATTTGTTCCCGGAGAACTAAAATAAAAAAGGCGGCCTTTCGGTCGCCAATTTTTTTGCCTTATGTCATTGCGAGGAACGTAGTGACGTGGCAATCTATGCAGATTTAATTGAGCTGCTATTTGATTCTAAGTCTTGCGTATTCGTACAGGCCCAGGGACAGTGCCACAGAAGCGTTGTAGGAATGTGCTTCCGGCATCATGGGGATGCGGAGCACTGCGTCGCACTGCTTCTTGATGAAGGGCGGGAGACCAACGTCTTCGCCACCCACGGCAATCACGGCCTGGTCGCTAAACTTGAAGTCAGCCAGATTGGTTTCGGTGTCTGCATCCAGACCCAGGATCTGGTAGCCGGCCATCTTCAGTTCGCCAACAGCTGCTTCCAGATTGTTGGGACGGCAGATGCGCATCTTTTCCAGGGCGCCTGCGGAAGTACGTGCCACGCTGGGAGTAATGCCGCACATGCCCTTGGCAGGGAGCAGCAAAATGTCCACACCCAGAGCCAGGGAGCTACGGATACATGCACCCAGGTTGCGGGGGTCTTCAATGTTGGTAGCTACGGCAATAAGCTTGCGTTCGCCCTTGTCAATTGCCTGGAAGAATTCTTCACGGACGTCTTCCCAAACCAGCAATTCCTTTTCGTTTATCAAGGCGACTACGCCGTGATTCGGGGTGGCGTAGCTGTTCAGGATCTTGGAGTCCACCTGCTGCACATGAACGTGGACGCGCTTGGCCAGCTTTTGCAGTTCATAGAGCTTGGGGTTGCCGGACTGGTGCATAAAGAGTACGCGGTGAACCTGCATGGGGCTCTTGGTCAGAAGTTCGGTCACTTCCTTGATGCCGCCCACGGCGACCTGAGGTGCGGCGTCTGCGTCACCTACAGCAGGAACGATACCGTCCTGGATGGCGCGGGATGTGTCCTGGGGGCGCTGTTCGAAACGGGGCTTGGGGCGGAAACCTTCGCGAGGGCGGAACTCGCCTTGGGGACGGTCTTCACGGGGGCGGAAGTCGCGGCGTTCGTCGCTGGAACCTTCGCGATTCTGCGGACGGAATTCATTGTCTTCGCGGACTCTGTAATTCTGACGGGGGGCGCGGCCGAATTTTCTGTTGTTGTCAAATGCCATAGTGCACTTCCTTTAGTTTAATATCTTTCCCTGCAGACAATCACCTGGTTCATCTGGATGTCAGTTTCTTTCTGTTCCAGAGGTTCCTTGGAAATCTGCTTGGGGGTGGCAATTCCTGCCTTGTAGGCTTCAGGATACTTTGCCAAAAATCTGTCGTAGTAACCCTTTCCGTGTCCTTGGCGCTTGCCGTCCAAATTGAACTTTGTGCCGGGCACCAAAAAGACGTTGATGTCGCCCTGGAAAGGTTCCAAACCTTCGCGGGGTTCCATAATTCCAAAATGACCTTTTACCAAATCCTTGCGGAGGTTCTTGATCAGGAAAAATTCCATGGTGGTTTCGCCAGTGCAGCGGGGGAGGAGCAGTCGTCCTTCTTCGCAAAGCTGTTCCAGGATTGGCATAATGTTGGGCTCGCCCTTCAAGGGGTAGAATGCGGCAATCTGTCTAGCCGGTGCGTAACCAGGGATAGCATGTATCTCAAACCAGGGATTCTTGATCAGCTCGTCACCCTCTTCAGTCTTTTTGAAGAGCTTGTCATAGAACGGTCTCGAGGCGAGAACCACAAAGAGAAGAACGATAGGTAAAATGTATTCCATATTAAATGCCGGCGTTTAAGTTTTGCGGGCTGTCACCAAAATGTCCAGGCCAACTAGTCCGGGTCGCCAACGCGCTTGGCATTGGGCAGGTTTTCTTGCAAGATCTCGGTCCAGATGGTTCGTTGCCAGTTCTGCAGTTTGGCTTCTTCGTAGCGTGTTTCCCAGGGCATGGTTCCCGGGGCGGCAAGCCAAATGAGCTGAGCCTTGTTGGCAAGGAGCGCTGCATCGATGTTCAAGGTGGCTGCCTTGTCATCACGCCATTGCTTCAGCACAGACAGCAGGTCCGAGTTGGGTACAATGGGCGGAGGGGGAGCCTTGGGCAAACGTGCGGGCCAGTCAGACTCAGGAACGGACATGGCGTCCGTCATCATCTGAACGAAGGAGTCCAGACGGTCTTCCCTGAAATTGCGGGGGAGGCGGGGCAGCTTTTCCACATCCACTTCGGGGAAGGTCTGCTGAGCGTGGCGAACGATTGCCAGCATCAGTTCAGAGGGCATTACCTTGTAGGGCGGACGGTCCAGTTCCTCGGCCTGCTTTTCGCGCCATTCCCACAGGAACTTCAAAATGTTCAGGGAGCAGGGGCTGAAAATGTTGCTGCCGGTAATACGCCAGGGGTCCTTCTTGGCCGGAGCCGGGTTCTTGGCATGTTCGATCAGGGCGTCGCACTGTTCCGTAAGCCAGCTCATGCGGCCTGCTGCCTGGAGCTTTTCTGCCAGGATGGCGCAAAGTTCGTGGAGGTAGAAAGTGTCGTGGATGGCGTATTCGCACATTTCCAGGGGCAAGGGTCTGGTGGTCCAGTCTGCACGCTGGTTTTCCTTCTTCAGTTCGTCACCGAAGTATTCGCGGACCAGGTCTGCAAGGCCAAGGTGGGGTTCGCCCAGGATCTTGGCCGCAAGCATGGTATCGAAAATGTGCTTGGGGGCAAAACCGTAGGTCTGCCACAAAAGTCTAAGGTCGTAGTCTGCTCCGTGGAAAATCAAGGTCTGCATAGCGCGGGCCTGGAACAACGGGGCAAGATCCAGACCGCACAGCGGGTCCACAATGTAGTGGTGTTCGCCGATGGTAATCTGGATCAGGCAAAGACGAGTGGTGTAGTGGTACATGGAGTCTGCTTCAGTGTCTACGGCTGCCATGTCATAGTTTTCCAGATCTTGCAAAAGACCTGTCAGCGATTCCTCACTATCCACCAATATGTACTTTTCGTCTTGAATCATTGGGGCAAAATTTAATAATAAATGCAGTAATGGAATTTGACCAGATAGTTTTTTTCCTAAATTTGCACCCATGAAAAAGATTTCTCTTACCGGTATCAAGCCGACTGGCACTCCGCACCTCGGCAACTATGTGGGCGCAATCCGCCCGGCTCTCGAACTTACTAAGACTTACGATGCAGTCTACTTCATTGCAGACTATCACGCTTTGACCACCGTGCAGAACGGTGCCGAAATGCGCGACAACATCTACAAGGTTGCTGCCACTTGGCTGGCTCTGGGCCTGAATCCGGAAGAAACCCTGTTCTACAAGCAGAGCGACATTCCCGAAATCTTTGAACTGAGCTGGGCTCTCAGCTGCTTTACTCCCAAGGGCTTCATGAACCGCGCCCACGCCTATAAGGACAAGGTTGCAAAGAACGAAGCCGCCGGCGAAGACGTGGATGCAAACGTGAACATGGGTCTTTACTGCTACCCCTGCCTCATGGATGCAGACATCCTCATGTTCAACGCAGACATCGTTCCCGTTGGCAAGGACCAGAAGCAGCATGTGGAATTTGCCCGCGATATCGCTATCAAGTTCAACAAGCATTTTGGCGAAGATGTGTTCACCATTCCTGAACCGGTTTTCCAGGAATCCACCGGCGTGATCCCGGGTCTCGATGGCCGTAAGATGAGTAAGTCCTACGACAACTACATCGACATCTTCCTGGATTCCAAGGCTTTGAAGAAGCGTCTGGGCAAGATCGTGACTAACTCCCAGGGTATCGAAGAACCTAAGGATCCGGATACCTGCAACGTGTTCAAGCTGTACAAGCTTTTTGCAACTCCGGAGCAGACCGAAGCTCTGGCTGCCCGCTACCGCGCAGGCGGCATGGGCTGGGGCCACGCCAAGCAGGAACTGCAGAACGTTCTTGAAGAACATCTGGGTGCCGCTCGCGAAAAGTACTTCGACCTTCTGGCTCATACCGAAGAAATCGACAAGATTCTCGCCTATGGCAAAGAGAAGGCTCGCGTCAAGTCCAAGGCTATGATGGACAAGGTCCGCTCCTTGCTGGGTACTTACTAATCCCAACTGTCATTGCGAGGGGCGAAGCCCCGCGGCAATCGAAGCAGACTTAATAAGATGTTCTAAAAGCATTTTTACAAAAGCCCCCGGCACGTCGCCGAGGGCTTTTGTGTATATTGAGGTTGATTAAATTAAGGCAAAAATGATTCAATCTAACCTTTCGAATTACTTGTCCTACCTTTGGGAATGCGTGGTCTCGGAGCCGGGCTGGTTTTTGTCTGAAACTCTAAAGGATGTCTTTGTTCCTTGCCTGCTTTCCTTGATGTTTGCGGTACTGTTCAAGAACGTTTTCCCCAAGCCTTTGTGGGCGGTACTTTGGGGCGCCCTACTGATTTACTTCCTGGGTGGTTTGGCCCAGGAAGGTTTTAGAATCCTGTGGTCCGAAAGCGCCTCTAGCACTTGTCTTTTGTATGGTCTTCTGCTGTTGGGGCTTTTCCTTGGATGCGCCTTCTGGGGCTTGCATCTTCAACCCAAGAACTGGATTCACTGGCTTACGGTTCCCGCCTTGTTTGCTGTATCTTTTGTCGGGAACGCCCTTTACTTTGGAGAACGCGTTATTGATTGTTGGGGCGTGGTCAGCCATTTTGATTTGAAACCTTCAGAAAATAAATTTCATATTGATTATGAAATTCACACCGAGTTCCATATAGAGAACGGCAATGTGGAGGTGAGATTCTTCGTCAAGAAAGATTCCATTGGTTACAAGTTCGGTTACTTCCCGGAGGTTCATCCGGATTCCTGCCAGTGGCAGCCCCTGACCGAAAAGCAGAAGGATATTATCCAAAAGCTGAATCAGGCGTCTGCGGCCTTTGAACCTGTATACATGACAAGTTTTTATCATGAGCATTTTTCGTCCCAACTGATCTTCGAAGATTTTAACCGCGGACAGGGGCGTGCCCTGCTTTTTTATGATGCCAGGTTCAACGAGGTACAAGACGCAGTTGCTATCGAAAATCTCCAGATAGAGCTGCTGGAAACGGTGGACCCCTCGGGAAAATACGCCCCGATGATTCGAAAAGCTGCCGAGGCTGCGACCCGTAAGTAAATGGATTTATTATAATTAATTCAGAAATGAAGCCGATCCTGTTTGTACTTTTGCTTGCCATGGGGGCCTTCGCTGCTGAAGCGGCGGACGGTTCTAACCTGCAAACAGATGGTTCCAACCTACAAACAGACGGCTCTAACCTGCAGCAGGATAGTTCTGTTCAGCAAGCAACTGATTCGCTCCAGCAATCGGTTGGCTCCGCACAAACTTCGGACACAGCAAATAATCCGGACGGTAATTCCAATTGGCCGAACTCTGCGCATATTATATGTGAAATGCCGGATGAATACGACGACCCGGAGACTGCCGTAAGGGAAAACATTGGTTTGGTCAATGATTCCCTGGCCCCTCTCGGCGAATACGTTGAATGGGCCGATTCCTCGAAGGTCGCCGATTCCTTGACCACGGTCGACACATTGGCTGCTGTAGATTCCTTGACCACGGTCGACTCTCTCGATGTTGAAAAACCTGTAGTTGTGGAAATACAGAAGAACATTCCTCTTCCGCGTCAGACGTCATACACAGGTAAGGGCCTTTCCGTAGGTATTGCGGCAGGCGTCTTCGACCCCACGGTAGATTGCGACTGCATGGGCATCTGGCAGGCTCAGGTGGAATTCTTCTATACGGACTGGATCAGCGGCGGTGGCGATGTGCGTTACTTCGGCGGCAACCTGGACAAGTCCTCCATGCTTATGTACCAACGTTTCCGTATTGACGCCCGATTCCATAAAACATGGACAAACTTTGACATTTATGCGGAACCGGTCTTTGGCTTTGAAACTACCAGCATTTCGGAATTTCGCAGCCAGGTAAAGGACGATTTTGACGACATCATCAGTGGCGACTCAACGGCTTCTACTCCCGACACCACCGAACGCGAACTGACCGAGTGCGAAAAAATGTTCTCCCTGGATGGTTTCTCCATTGGTGTAGGTGGCGGTTTCGGTTGGAAGCCGACTCGCTATTTCGGTCTGACTGGCAGTGCCTTGTTTGAGTACAGTTTCTCCAACTCGGCCCTCCTGTCCATTACCCCCGGTATTGCTATCGACATGCAGGAATTCTGGCCTTGGGGTAGGGAAAATCTCCGTTCCATCTGGATTTCTGCCGAATTTGGCGTCCAGAGGTACTTCAACCGCGGGGTGGGGAACTGGTCTCTGCACGGAATTGTGGGTCTCCAAATCGCAATTTAGGGCTGAAAAATGACATTTTTACCTAGGACTAGCCCCCTAGGTTTGACAAAAATTATCCCTTTTCTATATTTGGTGCACCGATTTTTATCGGAACCCTCCCGGGGCCAATGGTGGTAACCTGGGCGAAAGACCAAAGGGATCTCATTATGAGACAGTACGAAACTATGGTGATCATCGACGCTATGATCTCTGACGACGCCATCAAGGCTGAAATCGAGACCATCGCCGCTAACATCACTAAGGGTGGCGAAATTGTTCGTCGCGATGATTGGGGCAAGCGCAAGCTCGCTTATTCTATCAACAAGCGCCAGCACGGCTTCTATGTTATCTTCTACTACAAGGCAGAAGTTGCAACTGTTGCCGCTATGGAAGCAGCTCTCAAGCTCAATGAAAACGTTCTCCGTTGGATGACCCTCGCTGATTATCCGATGACTGAAATCGTTTACAATGCAGACATGGCTCAGTCTACCGAAGAAATCGTTCCGGTTGACGCAGAAGAAGAAGGGGAGGCTTAATCATGGCTTTTGAAGATAAGAAGCAGGCAACCCGTATTCGTCGCAAGAAGACTTGCTGGTTCACTGAAAACAACGTTCAGTTCATTGACTACAAGGATGAAAAGACTCTCCGTCGCTTCATCTCTGAACGTGGCAAGATCATTCCTCGCCGCATCTCTGGCACCTCCGCTAAGTATCAGCGTATGCTGAACGAAGCTATCAAGCGTGCTCGTCAGATGGCTATTCTCCCGTTCGTTTCGGACAGCATTCGCTAATTGGAGGAACTAGACTATGGAAATTATTCTTAAGGCCAACGTCCCCCACCTCGGCAAGATGCTTGACGTCGTGAAGGTTAAGAACGGTTATGCAAATAACTACCTCTTCCCGCGTAAGCTCGCTGTTCGTGCAACTAAGGAAGCTGTTGAAGAAATCAAGAACAACCGCGCTGCTGTTGAAGCTGCTTTCCAGAAGGAATTGGCAGCTGCTGGCGACGTCGCTGCAAAGCTCTCTCAGATTTCTGTGAACATGGAACGCCGCGTTGTTGAAGGCGAACGTCTGTACGGTTCTGTATCCGCATCCGACATCGCTGACGCAATCACCAAGCAGGGTGTTAAGATCACTCGCGCTCAGGTTGAACTTGCTGAACCCATCAAGCAGCTTGGCGTATACACTGTGACTATCAAGGTCTTCAGCGACGTTGAAGCACAGGTTAAGGTTTGGGTGGTTGCAGAAAAGGCATAATCTTCGGATTAGCTAATTCTGTTATCGCTGATAACTTTGGAACCGTCCCCATCGGGGCGGTTCTTTTTTTCTATTTTGTACTTGTATGCATAAGTTTGCCCTTAAGTCTATTGTGGCCTGCATGGCCGGGTTTCTCGTAACGCAGGCTTTTGCCCAGCCCCGAGACCTTTTTGCCGAATTTGAAGAAGAAGCCGCAGCCGCTGAAGCCGCGTCTTCCAGTTCTGTTGTAGTATCCTCTAGTTCAGCTGCAGTTTCTTCAAGCTCTGTTGTGGCATCCTCCAGTTCCGCCGCAGTATCCTCTAGCTCTGTCGCGGTAAGTTCCTCTTCCGTTGCAGAAAGCTCCAGCTCTCTATCTCCCGAAGAACATTATGCTCGCGAGATGGCCAGGGTGAATGCCGAAAGACAGGAATACATGAGACAGGCCACGGAACAGGCTCGAATCCAGGATTCCATTCGCCAGGCAGAACTTCCGAAGGACTCCGCTATGCGCGCCCAGGATTCCCTGATGGACATCCAGGACCAGCTTCTTGCTGCCCAAGACGCTGCTATGCCTGTAATCGAATCTTCCTCTTCTGAAGCCGTCGCAGAATCCAGTTCTTCTTCTGAACCTTCTACGGTTCCTTCTTCCAGTTCCCTGAACCGTCGTGACTTGCTTGGCCCGGTCAAGGTTTCCAAGGTCCACGGCATGGATGAAATCAAGGGCAAGTACAAGGATCCCCGTAAGGCTCTGTTTATGTCCCTGGTTGTGCCTGGTGCAGGTCAGCTCTATACTGGCGGTTCCAAGTTTACAACGATTCGCGGTGCAGTCTACTTGGCTCTTGAAGCCGGTCTTTGGAGCGGCTGGTACTACTATTCCGTCCACAAGTACGGCAAACAGGTAAAGAAGTACAAGGATTACGCCAAGGAACATTATTCCATTGGCAAGTACGAACGCGGTATGCGTGAATTGCTGGATGCCGATGGTGGTCAGAATACGGCAACCTTCCGTAACCGTTACATGGGTTCCCGCGAAAGCTTCTGCGAAGCCATCTATGGAAACGCAACCGCCCGTGGATGTTACAGTCGCGATTACCTCTTCAGCGGCGATGCTGAATACAAGAATGACTTTGTGAACAAGCCCTCTGGTTGGCGCCTTGGCGATGAAATGGATAATATCAAGTTTGATAACGCCAACGAGGTATATTCCCTGATCGCTGACAAGAACTATGTGCTTGGTTGGGACGATGTCTCTAACACTACTACGAAGCTGGACCTCGAAGATCCCAACGCATCTGTGGTGCCTCTTGGTGATTCCAAGCATAGGGACGAATATCGTTCTCTTCGCGGTAAGGCCAATGACTATGCTGACATGCAGGCTTGGTTCTTCGGTGGCTTGATTTTGAACCACATTGTTTCTGCTGTGGATGCGGCTCTCACTGCCAATGCCCACAACAAGACTTTGTACCAGGAAGACTTGTCTTGGTATGACCACATCCATTTGGATGGTGGCTTCACCTTGATTGACGGTCTTGGCGTAAACGTTCAAGCTAGCTGGGGTTTCTAATGAGACTCGTCTTGGTCCTTTTGTTTGCTGCAGTCACTGCCTATTCCCAGGTAGTGGTTTCGGTGGATGAAAGCGTATCCAAGAATTCCAGTAAAAGCTGGTGGAAGGCTGTAGGTGCATCTGCCCTCTTGCCGGGTATGGGTGAACTCTACCTTGGCGAACAGAAGTTTGTCCGCCCCTTTGTGTGGACCGATGCTGCCTTGTGGATGACTACTATCGGTAGTTATTTCATTGGCGAACGTTTTCTTGCCTCCGCCCAAAACTATGCCGTTAGTCATGCGGGTCTTACCAGCAAAAGCAGAAAGCTTTCCCTGCTGAATACGGTGGGCGATTACCGTAGTCGCGGTGGTATTGATGGCCAGAATTCCTCTCCCGATATGGATGAAGATTACAACCAGTCCATGATTCGTGCAGGCAAGGAAATTGATTCTGAATTGGCTGCTGATATCCAGTGGGATTGGGGTAGCAGTGATAATCCGGAGACTACGGAACACATTGAGGAATACAAGAGCCGCTTAAGGCATTTCCGCATTAGCCGAATCATTTTCCAGGCTTCTATGGGCGCCTTGGTCTTGAACCGTGTGGTTTCTATGCTGAATTCTATCAGAATTTACCGTGCTACATCTTCAAAGGCTTTTACAGAACGAATGGAATTTGTTCCGCAATTCTTTGAAGACGGCAGTGGCTTGCTTCTGAACGTGAAGTTCTAGGCTGTGTTTGGGTAACATGACCTTGCAACCTTTTCCGAACTTCAAGCATCTAAATGAAGATTTGGTATAGGTTGACTTCAACATTTATCCTCGGATGGATATGAAAAAGACTTTTTGCTTGTTTGTCGTAGCTCTTTCTGCTATGTTCGCCGCTTGTGGCGGTGATGGTTCTCAGGGTGCGCCTGGTGCAGGCAAGGGCCCTGGTGGCCCGGGAAAGGGTGGTCCTGGTGGCTTTGGTGGTAAGGGTAAAACTTTTGCCGTTGAAGGTTACATTGCTCAGTCCCATGAAGCCAATAAGAGTTTTCAGACCATGGCAACCTTGGAAGCCATGAATAGCGTGGAACTGACCGCAGCAACCAGTGGCCGTCTGGTCAAGCTGATGGCCAAGGATGGTGCCAACGTCTCTAAGGGTACTTTGCTGGCCAAGATCGATGATTCTGAATTGAAGGCCCAGCTGAAACAGGCTGAATCCAATCAGCAACTGGCTAAGCAGAAGAAGGATCGTACTGCCGGTCTCGTCGAAAAGAATGCCGCTACCCAGGCAGACCTGGAAGCTGCAGAAGCCAGTTTGAAGTCCGCCGATGCAAGTATTGAACTGATCAAGGCTCAGATTGCAAAGACTGAAGTTCGCGCTCCCTTTAGCGGTAAGCTTGGCTTTGTGAATGTTTCTGTTGGCGCCTGGATGACCACAGGTTCCTCCATTGCAACCCTTAGCGAAGTAAAGCAGCTGAAGGCTAGATTTGCATTGCCCCAGCGTTATGCCGCCAACCTGAAGGTGGGCGATCCCATTGATCTTCGTGACGAAGAACGTGGCATTAACAGAACCGGAAAGGTGAAGGCTCTGGACGCCACTATTTCTGAAAGTAGCCGTACCCGCCAGATCATGGTGGCTGTGGATAACGCCAACGGCGAATTGCTGGCTGGTAGCTATGCCAAGGTCAGTGTGGAACTTTCCTCCGGTCGCGCCAAGTCCATTCCTATTCCCGCAGAAGCTCTGACTTTGGATAAGGATGGCGCCTACGTGTTTATCGCCAAGGATGGCAAGGCTCAGATGGTCCGTGTGGAAACAGGTCTCCGTACGCCTATTGCCGTGGACGTTGTCTCTGGCCTTAGCGATGGCGATACCGTTATTACTTCCGGCTTGATCAGCATCCGTCAGGGTTCATCAATTCGTATCCGCGAAATCCGTAACAATACCGATTACGAAATCAACTGATTGGAGGTGAACTGATGAGTGTCGCTAACCTTTCAGTTCGTCGCCCAGTCCTTATGACTGTGATGGCGTTGGTCATCTTGTTGCTTGGCGCCTTTGGCATGAGCAACTTGGGTATTCGTGAATACCCCAACGTTGACTATCCCTTGATTCAGGTCCGTACTTCTTACCCGGGCGCAAACGCTGCCGTGGTGGAAGCGGAAGTGACTGAAATTCTTGAATCGTCCATCAATAGTGCTCCGGGTATCAAGGCTCTTACATCTACTAGTTCCGATGGATTCTCCTACATTAGTGCAGAATTCGAAACGGGCATGGACCTTGAAGCGGCCGCCAACGATATCCGTGACCGCGTGAGCCGTGTGCGTCGCCGTTTGCCCGATGACGTGGACGAACCTACCGTCAACAAGAGCGATTCCGACTCTGACCCCATCTTGATGATCAGCTTGGTCAGCGATAAACTTGACCCTATGGAAGTTTCTGAGCTGGCTCGAAACCACGTGAAGGAACGTCTGCAGACCATCAATGGCGTTTCCGAAGTGATGATCTGGGGTGAAAAGCAGCCGGTGGTTCGTTTGTGGATCGACCCCATCCGTATGCAGGCCATGGGCGTTACCGGAAGTGAAATGAGTGCCGCCCTGAAGCGCGGCAACCTGGAACTTCCTTCTGGTTCCATCGAAGGTTCCGAGACTACTCTTTCTATCCGTACCTTGGGCCGTATTCCCGATCCTGAAGCCTTTGGCAGAATTGCAGTGAAGACTGCTGCCGACGGCACCGTGATTCATGTGTCCGATGTTGCAACGATTCATTACGAACCTATGGATACCCGTAAGGGCTTCCGTCGTAACGGTAAGAACACCATTACTTGCGCACTGGTTGCCCAGCCTGGTAGTAACCACGTGAACATCGCTGATGAATTCTACAAGCGCGTGGAGGACATTCGCCGTGAACTTCCCGAAGGCGTGGACATGCTTTATGGTCGCGACACCTCCATCAACATTCGCGCATCCATCAAGGAAGTGGTGGAGACCATCTTTGTTGCATTCCTTTTGGTGATTGCCATTATCTTTGCCTTCCTCCGTCAGGGCCGTACAACCATTATCCCCATGGTGGTGGTGCCGGTGGCTGTGATCGGTAGCTTCTTTGTGCTTTACCTTTGCGGCTTCAGTATCAATGTGCTGACCCTTTTGGCTATGGTGCTGGCCATCGGCCTTGTGGTGGATGACGCCATTGTGATTGTGGAAAACATTTACGACAAGATTGAAAAGGGTATGACTCCCAAGCAGGCTGCTGTGGCGGGTACCAATGAAATCTTCTTTGCCGTGATTGCTACTTCCGTGGTTTTGATGTCCGTGTTTGTTCCGGTGCTTGCCTTGGGTGGTACCACGGGTCTCTTGTTCCGCGAATTCGTGGCGGTGATGATTGGAACGGTGTTCCTTTCTACTTTGTGCGCTTTGACTCTTTCCCCCATGCTTTGCTCCAAGTTCTTGCGCAGGCAGAAGAAGGGCCGCTTCTATAACTTTACGGAACCCTTCTTCAATGGCTTGAATAAGATTTATGCGGTGCTTTTGGGCGGCTTCTTGAAGTTGCGTTTCCTGTTGTTCCCGATTGTGGCAGGCCTTTTGATTGCGGCTTATTTCTGCTTCAACAATATGAGTTCTGAAATGGCGCCTACGGAAGACTCCGGCTCTGTGATGGTGAACGTGAACATGCCTGAAGGCGTGACCCTTACTCGCACCAAGCGTATGGCCGATGCCTTCGTGGATGAAGTGATGACGATCCTGGATAGCGGTGAATACAAGGAAGTTCAGGCTGGTGCATGGAACGCAGGCAACTCCAGAATTCGCTTGTCCTTGAATGACGACAAGACGGCACGTCGCCCCCAGAGTGAAATTGCCCACGCCATCCAGATTCTGGGTAATGAATACCCTGACTTGCGCGTGATGGTGTTTGAACCCCAGAGTATCAGTACTCAGCGCGGCGGCTTGCCGGTTCAGTTTGTGTTGCAGGCAGGTTCTATCGAAGTGTTGCGTACCTTGGTTCCCAAGTTCATGGAAGAGGCTAGCAAGAGTCCGGTGTTCAGCGTGGTGAATACGAACCTGAAGTTTACCAAGCCGGAACTCCATATTGAAATTCTGCGTGACAAGGCTAATGAAGAAGGGGTGTCTGTGAATGACATAGCCCAGGCTATTCAGCTGAGCATCAGTGACATGAGCTATGGTGAATACTACAAGGAAGGCCGCCAGTACGATGTGGTGGGTGCTGTAGGTTACCAGTATCGTGCAACACCTCAGAATCTTTCCTTGCTTACTGTGAAGAACCGCAAGGGCGAGGCTGTCAGTGTCGATAACTTTGTGACTTATGTGGAACGTTCTGCATCGCCGTCGCTTCCGCGTTATAACCGCTTTAGCGCTGCTACGATTCAGGCGGGCTTGGTTCCCGGAAAGACGGTCGGCGACGGCGTGGAAGAAATGCGTCGCATTGCCCACGGCCTCCTGAAGGAATATCCCAATGTAAGCACTACTTTGAGTGGTGCGTCCAAGGAATTCGAGGAAAGTTCCTCCGGCTTGTACATTGTGTTCTTGCTGGCGCTGGCTTTGATCTTCCTGGTTCTTGCAGGCCAGTTTGAAAGCTTCCGCGCTCCTCTGGTGATTTTCTTTACGGTGCCTCTGGCCTTGGCTGGTGCGCTGGCTTGCCTGTTCCTTACGGGACAGACCTTGAACATCTTCAGTGAAATTGCGTTGATTCTTTTGATTGCCTTGGTGACGAAGAACGGTATCTTGATTGTGGAATTTGCAAATCAGATTGCTGCCGCTACCGGATGTTCAAAGCTGGAAGCGGCTAGGCAAGCGGCGGAACGCCGCTTCCGCCCAATCTTGATGACGAGCCTTTCTACGGTATTGGGCGCTGTGCCGCTCATTATGACCGGCACGCCTAGCCGCATGGCTATGGGTATTGCTATTGCCGGCGGTTTGACGTTCGCTACGTTTATGACGCTCTTTATTGTGCCGGCGGCGTACAGCTATTTCGCAGGTAAGGTGGAGAAGGCCGGACATACCGACGCATCTAAAATGGCTTAATGTTGTAGTCTGCTCGCGCTACGGGCTGGGCCATTAGCCGTCGGGACGCTCCCTCGACAATGTCTCGGTCACCCGCTTCGCGGAGTCCCTCCTTACTAATGCCCAGCTCCTTCGCTCACGCAGACAGTTGTGTGTTCCCAAAAGTGCGTCTAGTAAAAACATTTTACAACTTTAAAACCGAAGTCTCACAATTCTAAAACCGAAATGGCAAAGCCATTTCGATCGATTTTTGCGCAGCAAACATCGAAGGGGGTCTAGGGAGAGGAACCCCTTACGTCTAGTTATGGATATTTTTGCCTGTTTTCGCCGGATATTTTGACGGTTTTATAAAAAAATGTCGTTTTGTACGTCTATGTAGAGCTTTTTTTGTATCTTTTCCGTAACGTTTGGAGGAAATATGAAAAAATCACTCGCAATTTTTGCCGCATCTATTGCTGCACTTACTCAGACCGCTTTTGCCCAGGCAGACAATACTGCTAGCCAACAGGCAAGCGCAACCCCGGCACAAATAGAATCTGTTACCGACGATGCTTACAACCACAATAGTCTGTTCCTTCAGGCTAGTGTCGGTTACGTGAACAATTACGTTGAAGGCAATATGACGCCGGCTTATAAGAAGAACGCCAATGCAGAAAGCAATGCTGCATCCTTTGGCTTTGACGTGGGTCTTAATATCAAGAGACGTGCCGATGTCTACGTTGGCATGGACTATGCCATTGGCGGAGGCAATGCGTACATCGACAGCGATCGTGGTGAAGAAGATATAGACTACACCAATTTCAATATTCACGTTGGTGCGCAGGTGTTCCCCTTTAGTAGAACCTCTGCTTTGAAGAACGCCTTTGTGGGACTTGAATTCGGCTTGGATTGGTATTATGTGGAAGCTCCCGATCGTTACTACCTGAATGACGAGTGCCGTCTCGACTATAGTCTTAAGCTGGGAAATGTCTGGTCTGTCACTCGCCACATTGATTTAGGTGCAGAACTTCATGTGGACTACCACAATTATCCTGTGGACAATACGGATTTTTTCCTGCGCGGTTCTCTGCGTGAAATGAAGGGCTATAGCGTGGGCATCAACTTTATCGCCATGCGTCGATAATACTCCGCTTAATACACGAAAAAACGACCGATTCCCACATTGTGAATCGGCCTTTTTTTATCAAATACCTGCATAATCCGTCTCGTTTATAATGGGCGAAGGGCAGGGCCATTAGCCGTCGGGACGCTCCCTCGACAAAGTCTCGGTCACCCGCTTCGCGGAGTCCCTCCTTGCCAATGTCCAGTTCCCTTGCCCTTATAGTTTTGCGCAGCAAACATCGTTGGGGGTCTAGGGGGTGGAACCCCCTACATCTTATTATTCAACCAATTGGAAGACTTTCTCGTCCTTCTGGCTCATGCCATATCGGGTACGGAGAATTTCAGCCTTATACAGGGAATCTGTCTTGAGGCGTTCGATCTGAACGTTTCGGACCTCAATGATCTTTTCCAGAGAGTCGATTTTGGCCTGCAAGGTGGCGATGTCGTGCGCAACGTATCGCTGCTGGCTCAGGCTGTTCTTGCCGAAGAATACCTGAGAAACCATCGCAATGATTGCGATGATAACAGCCCCTGCATAGAATAACAAGCTTTTACTCACGTTAATCCGACCCGTTGAAATAGAATTGGTAGTTGTCCTGTGTTTGTACAAGACCTGCAATCTCTAGTTCTGTTAATATAGCTAAAATGTTGCCTGTCTTAAAGTTAGATTCTTTCTGAAGGTCCGAAAAAGTCTTCCGGAAGCCGTTGAATTGTTTGAAGAACACCTTGGCTTCCTCCGAAAGGTTGCAACCGAATAGTTCCAGCTGTTGGAGGCTGGCTTGCGGGGCCTCAATTAACTGAAATCCCGCGGCTATACGGAGGCTCTCCGGCGTGAAAACGGGGTTGGCTTTCCCCTGGTCCAGGTAGAGGTTTGGACCGCTGGCGACCTCGCTGTCAAAGTCCCCGGGTACCGCCAGGAGCAACTTGCCCTCCTGTAAGGTGTAATCTGCGGTAATAAGGGCTCCACCCTTGTTTTTGCTTTGAACAAGGACCGTGGCTTGGCTCAATCCGCTGATAATTCGGTTTCTGGCGGGGAAGGTGCCCTTGTACGACGGAAAGTCTCCCTCGTACTCGGTAACGATACAACTGCCCTCAGAAACGATTCTACGGGCCAATTCAGCCTGCGATCCAGGCAGCCTTGCCTCCAGCCCCTGTGCGATGACTGCAATCGTCTTCACGCCTGCGTCAAGGGCGGCCTCGTGGCAGTAGCTATCGATGCCTTGGGCCAGTCCGGAAACCACTACAGCGTTTGTTCCCTTGAGGGATTCCACCAGCCTTCGGCACAGTTCCCGTGCGTTGCTACCGGGGCGCCTGGTGCCTACCATGGCTATTCCGATGGCCTTCTCTGGAGGAAGGGACCCTCGATAGAACAGACGCTTGGGACGCAGAATGGAATCCTTTAGTGACAGAGGAAATTCCTCGGGTCTCATTTCCTTGATTTCGTTAGATGCCTTTGTGTTGCTATTTTTAACCATATGAAATATTCCTTTGAAGATCTCGTGAAAATCATGGCTACCCTCCGTTCTCCGGAAGGCTGCCCCTGGGACAGACAACAGACTCATCAGTCCTTGTTGCCCTATCTAGTCGAGGAGTCCCACGAATACATCGATGCCGCCCAGGCAAACGACAAGGTTCACATGGCCGAGGAACTGGGAGATGTGCTCTTCCAGGTGGTATTCCACTCACAGGTCGCAAAGGAAAACAATGATTTCTCTATCGACGATGTGGTGCAGGGAATCTGCGAGAAAATGATCCGACGTCATCCTCACGTATTTGGCGACGTCAAGGTCGAAAACGAAAAGGAGTTCCTCGACACAAGCAATCCGAACGGTTTGCGTAGCCGTTGGGAAAGTATCAAGGCCGCAGAAAAGAATAATCTACAAATGGCGGGCAAGTCCGCTATGGATAAAGTAAGCAAGAGCATGCCGACGCTGGCCCGAGCCCAGGAAATTCAGCGTCGCGCCGCCAAGGTTGGCTTTGACTGGATCGAGGCTGAACCTGTGTTCAACAAGGCCGTAGAAGAATTTACTGAATTTCGTGCTGAAATGCAAGCGGTTACGGAAGAAAATAAGAATATTGATCGTATGGAAGATGAATTCGGCGATATTCTTTTCAGCTTGGTAAACGTGGCCCGCCACTGCGGGTTCAACGCGGCTCTCGCCTTGGAGCGTGCCAATAGCAAGTTCGAGAAACGTTTCCGCGTGGTAGAAGAGCTTGCCCGTGATGAAGGCAAGGAAATGAAAGAGGAGACGCCGGAACGTCTCCAGGAATTGTGGCGGGAAGCCAAGGCCAGAACGAAAAAGGCTTAAGGCTTATTTGTCACCTTGTCTCGTCAGGCTGATGTCTTCGTTGATGTCCATGCGGATAAGGCCCTCGTCTCGAGCGAAATAGAGCCGGTTGAAATTGCAAGAAGATTTTTTGGCGTCAGATGCATCAATAATCAAGATGTGGTTGTAAGAGACTCCGTCTACATCAATGGACTCCTTGTAATCCACCACGTAACCGTCGGAATTTTTTGACTTGACGTCAGAGGAAAGCTGAACGTTGACTTCCTCGTATTCCCTCATGGCATTGCAGTACATTCGGACATATCCGTTGTTCTCGTTGATTTGTAAAAGAACAGATAACCAGATGCGGTTTCGCCCTCCGGTAAAATTGTAATAAACGTTGTCATCTACGGTGTAGTTATTGTCTTGATAAATGGTATCGCCAATGCCAACGTTGTCATTAAAGTAGACGGAGTCCTTTACGGAGTAACGCCCGTCTTTGTTGGCGCCCGGCTGCTTTACTATGAAAACGTCGTAGGGCTCCGTCAGGTTTGTATCGTAGTATGAGCAGGAAATGACAAAGATTGCTGCAAGGCCAAGGATGATTTTGCAAAGCTTATTCATGGTCGTCCTCCTTGGATACATTGTCGGACTTTTCCATGAGGGAAACTTCGCCGTTTTCAAAATTGACTTTCAAGATTCCCTTGGTGGGGGATAGGTAAAGATCTGGAATGGTATCAAATTCTTCGTCGTATCCAAACAGATAAACGTCCTTGTAGACAATGTCGTTTATCTCCACGGAATCTGCCATGACCGAAGCGATATAATCTGAGGAATCCGTGGGCAAATAACCTAAATAATACCCACGGTCGAAGGTAATGTCGACTTTCCCGTCTGCTAAAAGATTGATTTCTGCATAAGAAATGGGGTAGTCTGACTTCATTCGAATTTCGCGAACTTCGGCTGTCCCTGCTCTGCACATTCCTTTGATGACATTTGTTGTGGCGATGGTGTCACTGATAACGGTCATGTCAAACTGGTAGCCGTCGCTATGCTTGTAATGAAATTTTGTGCCAATTTTAAAGTCGCCAAAATTCTTTATGGAAGTTGGTAGGAACATATGCTCTGTGTCGTCGATACCGTCGCATGGCTCCCCGCCTTCACTACAGGCGACCAATGACACTGCCGTGGTGACTGTTGTTAAGGCCGTCGCAAACCATGACTTTTTAGTTGGCACGTTTGTGTGCATAACGAATCTCCTAACCGTTAAGATGTATTCTAACCTACTCTCAATGTACATAATCCATGTTGGAATGTTTCTTTGTGGAGCAGTGATTTCGAATAAAAGATGTTTTTTGCGAAAAAGTGTGATGTATATTCATAACGTGCTTCCAACCTATTCTGGTTTTCGAGACGGGATGCCGGCCTCTAACCGCGGAGTAGATTAGGTAGGAAGCACACTTGTTCTCTTCTAATTCCACTGGATTCCGCGAGCTTGTCCCGCGGAATCCTTTTTTATGGGAGGCCTTCGCTTTTGTTTGGTGTGTGGCGAAGCCTCCTTGTGTTGTGTCCGTCGAAGCAAAAAAAGTCCCGCGAGAAATCGCGGGACTCTTTTAATTCTGAGTTGAACTCAAAAATTAAGCGCGGGCGCCAGCCTTGTCGCCGTACTTCTTGATGAGTTCTTCCTGGATGTTGCGCGGAACCGGGAGGTACTTTGCAAATTCCATGGTGAATTCAGCCTTACCCTGAGTCATAGAACGCAGGTCAGTTGCGTAACCGAACATTTCAGACAGCGGAACTTCAGCGGTGATGGTGGTCATGCCCAGTTCTTCGTTTGTACCAACGATGGTACCACGACGCTGAGAAACGTTACCAACAACGGAACCCTGGAATTCGGTCGGGGTCTGGATTTCAACCTTCATGATCGGTTCGAGGATCTGTGCGCCAGCCTTAGCGAATGCTTCGCGGAAAGCCATACGAGCAGCAACCTGGAAGGCCATATCAGAAGAGTCAACCGGGTGGAAAGCACCATCCTGGACGTCCATTTCAATACCAACGACCGGGAAGCCGATCAAGGAACCTGCAGCCATGCAGCTCTGGAAGCCCTTATCGCAGGACGGGATGTATTCCTTAGGAATACGGCCGCCAACGACGGAGTTAACGAAGTTGTAAACCTTTTCGGAGTCGCCTTCGACAGCCATCGGACGCATTTCGCCGACGACCTTAGCGTACTGACCGGAACCACCAGTCTGCTTCTTGTGGGTGTAGTCGAACTTGGAAGCGCGAGTAATGGTTTCGCGGTATGCAACCTGCGGAGCACCAGTCTGGACGTCAACCTTGTATTCACGACGCATACGTTCGATGTAAACGTCAAGGTGAAGTTCGCCCATACCCTTGATGATGGTTTCGCCAGATTCCTTGTTAACTTCAACCTGGAAGGTCGGGTCTTCCTTAGTGAAGCGGTTCAGAGCCTTGGACATGTTGTCCAGGTCGTCACGGTTCTTAGCTTCGATCACCAATTCGATAACCGGGTTAGGAACGTGCATGGAGGTCATGTTGTAGTTGTTCTTGCCATCGGTAAAGGTAGTACCGGATGCGCAGTCAATACCGAACAGAGCAACGATGTCGCCTGCACCAGCTTCGGTGATATCCACCATTTCGTCAGCGTGCATACGAACGAGACGGCCAACGGAAACCTTCTTGCCAGTAGCGATGTTGGTGATCATGTCACCCTTCTTGATAACACCCTGGTAGACGCGGATGTAGGTCAGCTGACCATAGCGGTCGTTAACCAGCTTAAATGCGTAGGAAACCATCGGTTCGTTATCTTCGGACTTGAGGACAACTTCAGCTTCGTCGTTGTTCAGGTCGAGAGCCTTGTTTTCAACTTCCTGCGGGTTCGGGAGGTAGTCCACAACACCGTCGAGGAGCTTCTGGATACCAATGTTCTTATGAGCGGAACCCATGAACACCGGAGTGATTTCGAGGCTAATGCAAGCTTCGCGGATGGTCTTCTTGATGAGAGCCTTGTCGATTTCGTCAACGCCGTACTTGCCTTCCATAGCAAGTTCCATGATTTCGTCGTTGTAGTCTGCGCAGCAGTCAACGAGCTTTTCACGGTATTCGTTAGCCTGGTCAACGAGTTCGGCCGGGATTTCCTTTTCGATCATGTCGTCGCCATTTGCGCCTTCGAAGTAGTAGGCTTTCATTTCGACGAGGTCAACCACGCCCTTCAGTTGGTCTTCGAGACCGATAGGAATCTGCATAACGCAGGGCTTGTGGTTCAGCTTTTCCTTGAGCATAACAGCAACGCGGAGCGGATTTGCACCGGAACGGTCGCACTTGTTGACGAACACGACGCGAGGCACATGGTAGCGCTTCATCTGGCGGTCAACGGTAATAGACTGAGACTGAACGCCTTCTACGCCGGTAAGAACGAGGATTGCACCATCAAGCACACGGAGAGAACGTTCAACTTCGATAGTGAAGTCCACGTGCCCCGGGGTATCGATGATGTTGATGGTGTCAGCTTCGCCAGACTTAGTGTGGGTCCAGCTTGCGAAGGTAGCAGCAGACTGAATGGTGATGCCGCGTTCGCGTTCGAGTTCCATGGAGTCCATCGTGGCACCGACGCCGTCCTTACCACGAACTTCGTGGATAGCGTGAATACGCTTGGTGTAGTAGAGGATACGTTCGGTAAGAGTGGTCTTACCAGAGTCGATGTGAGCAGAAATACCAATATTTCTGTGGGTAGTAATGTTTTTCATATTTTATTCCACAAATGGAGTTGATGTTTATTTGAGTTGCGCCCAAAGATAGAAAAATTTATGGGAGGTTCAAGGGCGAGGGGGGAATAGGGGGGTAAAAACGGGGAAATGGGCCGTTTACCCCTAAAAAAGGGAAAAACACCCCCTCCTATTATATATAAGAGCGTTATTTTTCGGCTTCTTCGGGAGGTACGACTTCTGCTTCGCGAATGTCAGGTACCTGGTCGGAAAGAGCCTTGAAGTATGCGGCCGCGGTCTTGCCCACTTCGGTGGTGTCGTAATAGGTGTAGGCTCCGTTACCCAGGGCGCCGATGGCGGGGATGGCTCGGAGGACCACCTTGCTCAACAATTTCCTGGAAATCTTGAGCCCCAATTTTTGCAACAATTTCTGGAGGGCGCTCATGGAAAGTTTCTGGATGATAATGCGGCTGCCGGTACGGACGGCTACGTCGCGAAGGAGGGAGGCGGCGCTGTGGCGGAACAAGCACCAGACCATTGCTTCGCGGCTGAGCATGGCAAGCTTACCGTAGGTGGCGGCGATGTCAGAAACCAGCTGGGCCTGAATGCGCCAGACAGCGGCGATATCCGGGATGGATGTGAGAATGCCGGTGACACCTGCGGGAATAGAAAGGGTGGCGCTGACGGTGGAGGCCTTGAAGGCGGCCTGACGGGTCAGGTTGATCACTTTTTCATCGGGGTCGTTGTTCTGGCCGTAGAGAGATTCTGGAATGTCGGTCAGCAGGTCAAAAAGAATGCTTGTAACCTTTTCCTTCAACTTATCTGCAGTGACATTTTCTTTCTGTTCCATATAAACTCCAATAAAAAAGCATACCATAAGAGGTATGCTTGAAATATACTAAAACAAAATCTTTGCAATTCCGCCGGCAAGTCCTGGTATGGTGTACCGTAAGGTCTTATCGCCTAACCAGTAATCCAGGGCGGTGTCGATCCACTGTCTTTCGCAGGTGATTTTGCGGATGACAATGTCGGTACCTTTGTCGGTGTCGTCAAAGAAGTAGTAACCGCGGAACTTGATGGGGGCGATTTCCCCATGGAGCAGCACGGCGGTATCAATGGTTCCCTTTTCGGAATCAATGGAAACGGTCTGGACTTCGCCGAACTTTTTTACCAGCTCGTGGTTCCGGACGAATTTCTCTACCGCCTTGTCGCGAAAGTTCGTTAGGATGGACATACTTGTTTACGTAAAATGAAAAGTCTTGGATTAGCGGGGCAGGGTGAGAATTTCGATGCCTTCCTTGGTCTTCACAACAGTGTGTTCCCACTGGGCGCTCAAGGAACCGTCGCGGGTCACTGCGGTCCAGCCGTCAGACAAAGTCTTGGTGCCGGGCTTGCCAACGTTCAGCATGGGTTCCACGGTGAATACGTTGCCCACTTCGATGAAGTAGGGATATTCGCTGTTGCGGAAATGGAAAACCAGCGGGTCTTCGTGGAAGCCGCGGCCGATGCCGTGACCACAGTAGTCCTGCACAACGCTAAAGCCGTGTTCGTCGGCAACGTCCTGGATGGCGTTACCGATATCGTACCAACGGGCACCCTGTTCGCCTGCGGCGCGGATGCCTTCTTCCATGGCGAACTTGGCGGTGTCCACCAGTTCCTGTGCAATCTTGCTGGTCTTGCCAACGACGAACATAGCGGAGGTGTCGCCGTGGTAACCCTGCAGGATGGTAGTGATATCGATATTGACGATGTCGCCTTCCTTAAGGATGGTCTTGGCGTCGGGGATGCCGTGGCAAATCACTTCGTTGATGCTGATGCATGCGTAACGGGGGTAGCCGTGGTAACCCTTACAGGCGGAAATACCCTTGTGCTGGCGGGTATAGTCGCCGATGAATTCATCGATTTCCAGAGTGCAGACACCGGGTTTGCACATTTCGCCTGCGCGGATCAGGGTTTCTGCAGCCAGGGCGCCTGCGTCGCGAATGAGCTCAATTTCTCTTGCGTTCTTAACTTTAATCTTAGCCATATTATTTTGCGCCTCCGGCGCTTTTTTAATTGATAATTGACGATTGAAAATTGAAGATTATATGGTAAGGCGGCGTAGCCGCGATTATTTTCATTGTCAATTATCCATTATCAATTGTCAATTTTTCTTCCAGACGTACCTGTCCAGCAGGTAGGCGAGGAGCATCTGGTCGTCCTGGCTACCGTTGGCCAATTCCTTTGCCAGCGGAATGAAGTGGCTGATGCGTTCCTTTGCCTTCTGGCCGCCAAAGCGGTTGCGGACTTCTTCCAGTTGCTTCTTGGTGCGTTCGCCCACCTTCTTAGCGATGGCTTCGTTGGTCAGCGGTTCCTGCTTGATGAAGTTGATGCCGAAGTCTGCGGCGGTCTTCTTGATTTCGATTTCTTCCACCGGCGTAATGAGGGAGATGCAGACGCCGCTACGGCCTGCACGGGCCGTACGTCCACTGCGGTGGACGTAGACTTCGTGATCGTCCGGATGGTCGTAGACGATAACGTGAGTCACGTGGTCCACGTCAATGCCTCGGGCGGCAACGTCGGTACAAATCAAGATGCGGAGCTTCTTGTCGCGGAAGGCGTTCAAGGTCTTTTCGCGAAGGTTCTGGGAAACGTCACCACTGAGGGCGCCCACATTAAAACCGTAGCCGGAAAGCACCTGTTCCAGGTAGCTCACGTCGCACTTCTTGTTGCAGAAAATCATGCAACTTTCGGGATTTTCGTATTCCAGAACCTTGATGGTCATGGAATCCTTGTCCATCACGTCGCAGGAGTACCAGCGATGTTCCAGGTTGTTTGCAATAACCTTGTCGTAGGACAGGGAAAGGAATTCTGCAGAGGGACGCTGGAATTCACGAGCCAAAGCCTTCACGGTCTGGGGAATGGTAGCGCTGAACATGGTGCAAGCCAACTGCTTGGGCAGGTACTTGCGGATTTTCTGCATGTCGGGATAGAAACCCATGGAAAGCATTTCGTCGGCTTCGTCCAAAACCAAGTCGCGAACATCCAAAAAGTCTACGTTACCGCGCTGCACATGGTCCATCAAACGACCCGGGGTGGCAACGATAATATGTACGCCTTCCTTAAGGGCCTTCAGCTGAGGTTCATAGGAAACACCGCCGAAAATTGCCACGGACTTGATGCCGGTACCTTCGGAAAGTTTCTGCACTTCGTCCTGCACCTGGATTGCCAATTCGCGGGTGGGCACCAAAATCAATGCCTGGGGGAACAGGTGGTCACGAACGATGACCTGCAAAAGGGGGAGAACGTAGGCGCCGGTCTTGCCCGAACCAGTCTTGGATTGCACCAGCATATCGCGGGCGGCAAGCATATAGGGCATGGTCTTGCGCTGGACAGGCATCAGGTCGGTCCAGCCGTGCTTAGTCAGGATGGCCTTCTGTTCGGCTGGCAACATGTCAAAAGTATAGTCGGGGAGCTTATTTTCGGGCTCGATAATATTGATGGGGGTCAAAAACGGATTGACCTTTTCTTCTTTAACTTCTTGATTTTCACTCATAATGCGCGGTAATGTAGAAAAATAATGGAGCGCATCATGCTCAGCGTTTACAAATCCCAGTGATATTCAAGACCGAAATTGATAAACCAGTCTACAGTCATTGCGCCGATAATTGTGGGCTCAATGCCTGCGTCGGGAGAAGGTTCCGTGTATACGCTCTTGCCTCGGCTGGAAATACCTGTGCGGATACTGAAACCGTAATGCTTGGCGAATACGAACTGGCTTCCGCCACCGAATAGCGCGCCCTTATAGACGTCTTCAAACTTTACGCGAGCCTTGTAGGCCTTTGAGGGATATTCCACATCTTTCTTTACGGCGATATCTTCGACATAGAAACTGTATTGGAATCCAAGGAAACCGAACAGGTGAATATCCATCAATTTGATGGGGGAGAACGTGGTGGAGAACATGACGTTCAAACCGATTTCGTGCTGACCGAATTCCCAGTGGTCCAATTCCTCGTAGACTGTATCCCTTTCGTCGGTCTTTACGGCGTGATTGCTGTAGCGGTAGAAAATTTCGCCGCCGATGAATCCGTACCAGATGGCGCCTGCGTACAAAGTAAATAGGGGCGTGGAGTCGTCAATGAAATTCCAAAGGCTGACGGAGTCGCGGGTAATTCGATAGTTACGGACCTTGCTTTCCACGTGTCTGTGGTACCAGTTGTAAGGGGTCAGCGGAACCTGGGCCTGAGCGTAACCGATGGAAAGTCCTCCCCATGCGCGAACATTGGGAACTTCCTTGTAGTATTCGTCGGGCTCGGTCAGCTTCTTCTGACGTTCTTCCTTACTGAGACGACGTGAAGTCTTGCGGTCAAAGAATGTGCTTGCGATGTCGTCGCCAAGGGCGACTTTGTCGGCTTTCTTTTGTACGGTGCCTGCGGCCCTTGGCTCGGAGGAAGTTTCGTCAAAAATGGCGATTTGCAGAACGTTTCCCTTGTCTGCAACGTACATGACGATTTTATCTTCAAGTTCCTGAATCTTGGCGCTCATGGAGGGATGACGAGCCTTCAAATAATTGGAGGTTAGTCCCGGTTCCATATTGTAGCCAAGCCAGGTGGCGTATCGGACCGCGATGGAGTCACGTTCCCATTCACCGATGGTGCGGCACTTGGGTTCTCCGATTCCTGTGTTGTTTCTGCGAAGAGAAAGGCAGAACTCACGAGGATCAATGGGAAGTTCCTTGTCGTTTGTCCAGATGAGAATGTCTGCGTTTTCCCAAAGGGTCCACTTAGAGTTAAAGAAAATGTCGTTGGCGGAAACCGTGGTGGTTGCCGTTGCCAGGAATAGGAGCAAGAACAGAATCAGGGACTTGATGGACTTCATTTTGCCCCCATGTACAAGTTCTTGCGGATTTCAGAAACTGCCAGACGAACTAGAGTTTCCAAATCGTTCCATGTCATTAACAGGACCGGGTGCTGGATTTCGTCTACGGCGCTGAAGAGGGGACGCTGCTTTTCGTTGTCCCAAAGAGTGTAGGACACGATGGCGCTGATGTTCTTTGCTGCAGTGCGTTCAGGACTTTCGTTGTGAATCAGGGCGTAGTCGAAGAAGCTTTCGCGATTCAGATCTGTGCCGACGATGACTTCGTGGATAATCAGGATTCTGGGAGGAGCGTTTCCTGCGCTATCCTTAACGACTACGCCTTGTTCCGGAAGCTTTCCCTTCATGAAAATGCGGTCGTCCAGCTTCTGACTTTCTTCAGGAGCGTCAGCTAGTGCAGATTCCGGGAGAATGTTAAGCTTGCTGTATGCGCCCTTAAATTCGTTCAGCATAGCCTGGGCGCAGAACTGGGTGCCCAAAATCTGGATGCTGTCGGAACTGACATTCAAACGCTTGGAAAACCAACCAGAACGAGTCAGGACAAATGCGTTCTGGACTCCGACCACGGCAAGCTCGCCATAAGGAGCTTGCTTGTAGTCGGGATGTTTTTTGCTCCATTGGTAAGAATCGGCGCAACCCATAACAAGTAGCGCCGAAACTATCAGCATCGTCAGATGTTTAACGAAGCCTCCCAAGGAACCCTCCGCCTATGAAGCACGGGGTGTGCTTACTTGGCGCCCCACTGTTCGCGGTAGGCGTAGACTTTTTCCAGGATGCCTTCTGGTGCGTTGATTGCCTTGCGGTTCTCTTCCTTTTCCAGGAAGGCGATGATGTCATTGATGTTCACGATGGAGTGGGCTTCAATGCCGTATTCTTCCTGAACAGTCTGCAGTGCGGACTTGCCGTTGTCGAGACGTTCCTTGCGGTCCACGGAAATCAGAAGGCCGATCACGTTTGCATTTTCAATGTTCTTAAGAATCTGCAGGGTTTCGTTGACGCTGGTGCCTGCGGTAATCACGTCTTCGATGATGACCACGTTGGTCTTTTCTGCATACTTGTAACCCACCAGGGAACCGCCTTCGCCATGGTCCTTTGCTTCCTTACGGTTGTAAGTGAAGGTGAGGTTCTTGGCGTACACGTCGGAAAGCTTCATGGCTGTGGCTGCGCACAGGGGAATGCCCTTGTAGGCCGGACCGTAAAGGTTGGTAGCCTTGCCATCAAAGTGTTCAACGAATGCTGCGGCGTAGAATTCAGCCAGCTTGGAAAGAGATGCGCCGGTACGGAATTCTCCAGTGTTGATAAAGTAAGGAGTATTGCGGCCGCTCTTGGTAACGAAGTCACCGAACTTCAGGGCACCGGATTCTACGAGAAAATTAACGAATGCGTCAGTCTTAGTCATTTTAAAACCTCAAAATTAGATGAGACCGCCAGTCAGCATGGCGAAAATATCGGGGAATACGTTGGTCTGTTCTGTCAGGACTTCTGCGGCAATCAAGATGGCGACTACCAGCACGCAAGCTCCGATATAGAAACGGAAGGACTTCTTGAATCCCTTGATCTTCAACTTGAAAATCAACCAGACCACGACGCTGAAAATTGCGCTGATAATCCAGGAGGTCATGCCGACCAGGCTTACGCCGGGAACCAGGTTAAGAGCGTAGGTCAGGGCAATACCCGGTGCAAAGTAGAAGCAGACGCACAGGACAAAGATAATGGCAAAGCCGACATAATGGGCAAAACCACGTTCCTTCTGGATGATAACCTGGGGCTGAGTTACAGACGGATCCTGCTGGGGTGCAGCGGGCTTTTCGGGCTCGGGAGTAACAGCAGTTGCAACATCCAGTTCAGTAATGGGTGCTTCTACTTCAGGAATTTCATTTTTCATTTCGTCAGACATAATTGTCTCCTAGAGAATAAAGGTACGACCGCCGTAAACGAATACGCGGTGTTCCAGCCAAAGCTTCAGAGCCTGGGACAGGGTACGCTTTTCGATGTCCTTACCCAGTTCAACAAGTTCGTTGATGCTGGCGGTTTCGGGAACGCGCTGGATATCCTGGGCGATGATGGGCCCCTGGTCCAAATCTTCGGTGGCGAAGTGGGCGGTTGCGCCGATAATCTTCACGCCCTTGTTCCATGCCTGGTGGTAGGGCTTTGCACCCTTGAAGGCGGGAAGGAAGCCGTGGTGAATGTTGATGACGCGGTACTTGAATTCTTCGGTGAACGCAGCAGAAAGAATCTGCATGTAGCGGGCCAGAACCACGGTGTCGGTCTTGGTTTCAGCAATGATTTCGCGGAAACGGTTTTCCGGGATGCTCTTGTCCGGATTGGACGGAACGTAGTAGAACGGAACGCCGAAGGAACCACCTACTGCAGCGAGATCGGTGTGGTTGCCCACGATGCAGCTGAATTCGCAGGGCAGGTCGCCATCGCGATGCTTCAGGAGCAGGTCATAGAGGCAGTGGTCGGTCTTGGAAACGAAAATGGCCACACGTTCCACCTTGGTGGTGTCGAAAAGTTTCCAGTTCAGCTGGAGGTGACCTTCCAAAGTTTCCAAGTGCTTGCGGACTTCTTCAATGTTGTCGGAATCAGCTTCGAAAACAGCACGGAGGAAGAAGGTTTCGATATCCTTGGCGGTATGCTGCTGCAAGTCAACGATATTGGCGCCAGCCTTGGCGAGAACTTGAGTAGTACCGGCAATAAGGCCCTTTTGGTCGGGGCAATGAATCTGCAAAATGTAACGTGTAATAGCCATGCTGTGAAAACTAGCAAAATTTACAACATTAGATAGGGAATATCCCCATTTTGGAGGGCTTTGGCGGGTTATGTAATTACTACAACGGAATTATCCAAGGTTACCAAAAAAATACTTTAATCCAGGGGTGAAATAAGCTAATTTTGACCTTGTCTTAAATTTAGGATGAGATCAAAAATGAATTTCAAAAAGACTCTTGTTGCGATTCTCGGTTTGGCTGCGGTTAGCTCGCTTGCAATTCCGCCGAAAACCTGGGATGCAATCTATAAGGCTGAAGGCGAAGGTGACTACACCTCTGCAAAAATCGAGGGCAATATCCGTCTTGGCAAGTACACTCATTATCAGAATGTTCAGCCGGTGTCCTTCAAGGTTAACGATAGTTTGTTTGCATTCTCCGTTGCCGGAAATATGACCGTTCCTATCGATAGAATTGAAAAGACTGATTTCGAAGGCGATTGTAACGGTACCAAGGAAGCTTGGATTTCCTATTTCGATAAGCCCCGTACCTTTACTTCCGGCAAGGGTAAGCATAAGGAAGAAGCTCAGTACATCATCAACATCGCTGGTGTTGACCTGGCTTGCGGCGACGATCTTTACGCTCTGAGCGATCTCAAGATCAAGTTTACCAATCCCATGGCTCAGGCTGCATGGGCTTCTGAACTGGAAGGTCGTGAAAAGTATCAGCGTAAGCAGGTGGCTGAATTCCGTAAGGCTGAACAGGAACACCGCGCCGCTCTTCGTGAAGTTTCCGGTTTCTTCAAGGATCCTCGCGATGGTCAGGTTTACCGTACCATTAAGGTTGAAGGCCGTGAATGGTTTGCACAGAACGCAAACTACAATGCAGAGGGCCATTCCTGGTGCTACGAAGACAAGGACTCCTACTGTATGCGCAGTGGCCGCCTCTATGACCTGGAAGGTGCCCGCAAGGCTTGCCCGGCAGGCTGGCACTTGCCCCGTGACCGCGAATGGCACGACTTGCTGACTGGTCTTACTCACTGCTACGATGGCGTTGACAAGTGTGAGGCCTTTGCCAAGAAGATGAAGGCTACCACTGGTTGGCAGGGCGGTGGCGGTACCGACGAATATGGTTTCTCCATTTTCTCCTCCGGTTATCGTAAGGTAATTGGTAAGTCCACTGTCCGTTACGAAGACATGGGCGAATATGCCGGTTTCTGGTCTGCACAGAATGGCCGTAACGAAACCATTTGGCTCTGGTCCATGGGACGAATGAGCGACCAGATGGTCCGTCAGCTGGTGCCCAGCAAGACCAATGCTTACTCTGTCCGCTGCATCAACGGAGATTAATGACGCAAAGGGGCTGCCGCCCCTCTGGACTCCCCACTCACAAAAGTCCGCTCTGACGAACGGACTTTTTCTCATGTCTGAGCGGGAGTAAACTCCCTGCTCAGGGGGCCCCTACCCCTATATTACATTGGCACTGCTTCGCAGTGCATTTGCTGCGTCTCGGCAATGTGAACAAGCTTGCTAGTTCACGCAGCTCTCGGCTTGCTTACATCTGACGGATCGGGAAGAGGCCGAGGAGGTCAAGCACGTTTTCCAGGACGATCTGGGTAGACTGTACCAGGAACAGACGGGACTTTTCTTCGGCGGAACCGAGAACGCGGTCTTCGTGGATGAACTTGTGTGCGGCTTCTGCGATTTCCAATGCGTACTGGGCGAGAACGCTGGGTTCGTCACCGGCGACAGCACCGAGAATCTTTTCACCCTTCTTGGAAAGAAGGTTGATGAGGCTGTAGGCTGCGTCATCGCTAAGCTGAGCATAGTCAATTTCAGACAACTTAACAGTGTAGCCAGCCTTGCGCATAATGCTGCAGAGACGGACGTGGGCGTTCTGGACATAAGGACCAGTGTCGCCTTCGAAGCTCATCACTGCATCCCAGTCGAAACGGACGTCCTTCACACGGCTGTTCTTCAGGTCGTTGAAGGTCAGGGCGCTGATACCGATCTGGCGAGCGATCAGTTCCTTGTTTTCCAGTTCCGGATTCTTGGCATCGATGAACTCCAGAATCTTCTTCTGTGCGGCATCAATAACATCGCGGAGAAGGCTTGCGGTACCAGTACGGGTCTTGCCCTTTTCCCACTTGCCGTCCACCAGCTGGAGGATCACACCAAAGGGAATGTGGTACATGTTGGTGTACCAGTCGCGGCCCATCTTCTTCAGCACATGGAACACCTGCTTGAAGTGGAGAGCCTGGCCCAGGTCAACCACATAGAGGCACTTGTCGAAGTTGTATTCCTTCATGCGGTAGTCTGCAGCTGCCAGGTCGCGAGTTGCGTACAAGGTAGAGCCATCGCTCTTGCGGATGAGGCAGGGATTCAAATCGAATTCGTCCAGCATCACCACGTCAAGTTCGTTGGACTTGATCATCAAATTCTTTTCGCGCAGTTCATCGAGAATTGCGGGAATCTTGTCTTCGAAGAAGGATTCGCCAGTGTAGTGGTCGAAGCCGACGCCCATCATATCGTAGATGCGCATCAGTTCCTTCAAGGTGGCGGCGCGGAATGCGGTCCAAAGGGTGCGGTAGAATTCGTCGCCCTTTTCAAGCTTGGTAAATGCAGCGCGTGCTTCATCTTCCAGACCCGGCTCTTCCTTGCTAGCCTTGGAGAAGGCGGCGTAAAGAATGTTCAGTTCCTTAACGGTCAGGGCATCCAAAGTTGCCTGGTCGGTGGGGAGCTTTTCGCGGAGGTACATGACGATGAGCTTACCGAATGCGGTACCCCAGTCACCCAGGTGGTTGATTCTTTCCACCTTGTAACCTGCAGCCTTGTAGATGCGGCTCAGGGAGTTACCGATCATGGTAGAACGGAGGTGATGGAATGCCAGTTCCTTACCGATGTTGGGGGAGCTGAAGTCTATGCAGACCACCTTGCCGTTGGATTCCTGGTGACCATAGTTCAAACCCTTGGCGTCGATTTCTTCCAAGGTGGACTTGGCCAAGAAGCCACGGTCGATAAAGAAGTTCAGGTAACCATTGACAGCTTCAACCTTGGACAGGCCGGAAGGAAGCTTGACCTGTGCGGCCAATTCTTCGGCGATAATCTTCGGAGCCTTGCGGAGAGTCTTTGCAAGGGAGAAGCAGGGGATGGTAAAGTTGCCGTGAGTGGTATCAGGCGGCACGGAGATAAGCTTGAGAGCTGCTTCGGCAGTAAAGCTGCCAGTAGCTTCCAATGCGCTTGCGATTTCTTGCTCAAACGAGTTCATTGTCGTCGCTCTTCTTGGTTTCGGTCTTCTTGACGAAGTCCGCTTCGTTAAGTTCTTCAATCTTGCCGTCAGCATAGAGACGGTCGAGGGAAATTTCTGCACGCTTTTCTTCTTCGAAGAGGTGGACCATCAGGTCGAGACCTGCATCGAATACGGCCCAGCGAACGCCTTCCTTGTATTCAACACCAACGGTAGGAATCTTGTTGGACTTGAATTCCTTGTGGAGTTCGTTCAAGATAGCCTGCATCTGAGCTTCGCTTTCGCAAGTTGCAATCAGGAAGTAATCGGTTACGTCCTTGATGCCGCGAAGGTCGATAAGCTGGATGTCCTGAGCGCGGAGCTCGAACAGAATGCTTGCGCCAAGCTGGATAGATTCCGGCAAGTCTAGCTTCTTAGTTGTCATTTTATTCTCCCTGTTCGGGTTCTACTATTTGTTTTAAATCTTTTCCAATATACACGGATGCGTCCACCAGAGCTCTCTTACTGACAACTGTCATGACGTTGTCTGTCTTGAGGGCCTTGGCCAAGGCTTGTGCACCTTCCCATTCGGGATTTCTAAGGACAAGGATGGTTTGTTCGTAGTTTTGTACGATATCGTTTCTTGTATTGACGACGTCGAAACCATTGTCTCTGAGATACACCTTCATCTTGGCGGCTGCACCGGGCATACCGCAACTATTCAAAAGCTCCACGTCACCCTTGTAGGTACGCTTGATTTCCTGCACCTTTTGGGGCTGCGATTTTTCTTCCTCGCAACCGGCAAATACAATGAGAAAAATAAGGCAAATGATTAGTCGCATCTTCACGGGCAAAAGATAGAATTTCTCCAGGAATCGCAATGCCCGTTGTAGTATCTTCTAGGCCCATAAGCCTTGATTGCGTCTCTTTCGTTGATGAACATGATGCGGAAACTAGTCTTTTCCGAGGGCTTGTATACCAGCTCAATGTCGGGAAGGATAAATTGGGTGCGGCCTTGTTGAACGTCTTCCTTGGCCATAGGAATTCCAAACTTGGGATTGGAGTACATGGGCATCCAGATTCCAAGATCCGCATAGAGATGGAGATTCGGAGAAAATTCGTAGGCCAGATGGGCCATGAAACTTTGTGAAGCGAATGTTCCGAAACTGCCACCCACAAAATTGAGTGAATAAGTGTAAGCGGCTTTCAGGGCGGGGTCGAAGGTTTCGTGTCTATACAGACGATTGGGATTGAAATGTTCGCGGTTCCAGGGAATGCCGTTTTCGTAGACTACGTAGACAGTATCTTCGTCGAAATTGGCTGCGTCCTTGGCTTGGTTTCGCACTAGGGAAGAATCCTTGGGAGTTGTTCCGAAGGATAAAGAAAACGCGAAAAGTGTGAATAGGACCAGGGGCCAAAGGCGCATGCTTGGAATATAGAAAAGGCGTCAGCCAATGCCAACGCCATTAAATTCGGTTTGTTCTGGGGTCCGTCTTGGATTAGACGATTTCGTTCTTGCCGTTGACGTGGATGACCGTGGGCTTCCAGGTCTTGGCTTCTTCTTCGCTCATGGTTGCGTAGGCAACGATGATGACCAAGTCGCCGGGCTGAACCAGTCGAGCGGCGGCACCATTGAGGCAGATGACACCAGACTTTGCAGGACCTTCGATAACATAGGTATCCAGACGAGATCCATTGTTCACGTCAAGAACGCCGACTTTTTCAAAAGGAAGGATTCCTGCAGCATCCATCAAATCGCGAGCGATTGTAATAGAACCTTCGTAGTTGAGGTTCGCGTCAGTTACTGTTGCACGATGGATTTTGCTTTTAAGTAATTCCAGCTGCATCTTTGAGCTTAGAACTTTACGTTAAAGAAGCCGGTAACGCCCATGCTTGCGTTGTCGCTAGCAGGAGACGGAATAACACCGTAGCTGAAACGGTTTGCGTCCGGATTGCTGTCCCACTGAGAACCAAAGAATGCGTCAGCGAAGGACCAGATGTGTGCGCCAGCTACAGCGAGCAAGCCGTACCACCAGTAAGTTTCACCGGAAGCTGCGAGATAAACTGTTGCGCCAACGCTTGCTACCCAAAGAGCATCCATCCAAATTGCCTTGGTGGAGTTTTCGGTCTTCCACTGATAGAGGGAAGGTACCAAGAGGGAGAGGTAGGCGAGATCCTGGTTGCCGCTACGGTTGCGGTAGGAACGGTCGATATCGGCGTCTTCAAGACCCTTGGAACGCTTGCCAAGCCATTCTTCTTCAGAAACACCCATCTTTTCCCAGGGCTTCTGAATGTATTCGGAAGGACGAACTCCCAATTCAACAAGTCGAGTCAACTTGTCGCGAGAGATACCTTCTTGCTTTGCTTGCTGGAATTCCCATTGAGTAAGACCCAATTCTTCGTAATTAAAGCCCTTCCATTCGTCGTCGGAAGCAGTTGCTTCGCCAACGGTTTCTTCGGCAGTTTCATCTGCACCGTAGGAATAGCTTTCGGAGGAAGTTTCATCGTCAAACTGGGCGAACACGAAGGACCCGCAAAGGAGTACAGCCGCAATGGATTTACGCCAATTCAACATCATTATTTTCCTTCTTCCTTTAATGCCGGGGGAGGGAATCGAACCCTCACAGAGTCACCTCTACCGGATTTTGAGTCCGGCGCGTCTACCAATTTCACCACCCCGGCTGGGGTTGCATCAAATATAGAACAGTTTTCGTTTTTTTGTAGGTGAAAACGTTAAAAAAAAGCCCTTTTATGTAAAATTATTTCTTAAAAAGGGGCTGAAACTCCACTTTTAAGGGGGCAAGTTGCTTTGCTCCGTAGTCCACGGCTTCGTCCTTGGTTGCGAAATGGCCGGTTTGGACTAAGTAGAGGGTTCTTTCCCCGCGCAGTTGTTCTACGATGTTGGCTTGAATCTTGCGCTTCTTGAGGGTAGAAACGAGCAGGGTAGCGTTATCCTTGACGCCAAATGCACCCAACTGTAAAACCCAGTATTCTGCGGTAGCTGCCGGTGCGGCTGCGGTTGCAGGCTTGGTGGGTTGCGGTGCCGGTTCTGTCTTTGCTGCAGCCTGGGGGGTGGGCTGTGCGGCAGCAGGCTGTGTTGCGGGCTGAGTAGCTGCAGGCTGTACCGCCGGTGCCGGTGCGGCACTGCTTGCGCTGCTGACGGGTTCAACTTTTGCAGGTTCTGCCTTCGGTTCAGCAGCTTGCTGGGCAGTCTGTGCAGGAGCTGCCGGCTGAACTGCGGGAGTTTCTGCGGGCTGAGCAGCAGGTGCAGCCTGGGGCTGCTCTGCCGGGGCGGCTGCAGTAGACTTTTCGGTTGCGGTAGAAGTTGCTGCCGGTGCAGCGGGTGCTTCGGAAGTTGCCTGTACGGGAGCGGTTTGTTCCACCGGCGGATTCTTCAAGCTTTCGCAACGTTCAGCAAGATCGTCGGAATGGAACTTTGTCTTCACTGCCTGGCAAACCTTCTGCAGCACAACGTACTGGTGGGGGTGTGCCGTTTCAATTGCTTGAATCAAATGCTCTGCGGCCTTGTCGTACTTGCCCAGGTAAAGGCGGAACTGTGCGCTGGTCATGAGCAGGTCAGAGTAGAGTGACAACTGCGGATTGACAACCTGGATCAAACTATCCAAGCGCTTGCCTGCTTCCTTGAAGGACTTGGCTTCGCCAGTCTGGGAAAGTGCGAGAACGTTCCAGAGCCAGCATTCAGCCTGCTTATCCTGAGGTTCCTTGGGGCAAACTGCTGCATAGGCTGTTGCTGCTTCCTTCCAGTTGCCGGCAACGTAGGCCTTCTGTGCGTCGGCCATGGTCTTTGCTGCCTGGGCGTTTGCGCAAACAGCCATCATTGTAGACAAAAGAACTGCGAGTTTAGTTTTCAACTTTATTTCTCCCAAAGTCTTAATCTATCAAATTTAATCCAACAAAACCTAATCGTCTAACAAAGTGCCGCGAAGGGTCCAGCCCTTCATGTCGTCAATCTTTACCTTCACGTAGTCGCCAGGCTTTACGATGCGGGTGGGCTTGAATATGACCTTCTTGAAGTTGTCGGTCTTGCCCATCAGTTCGCTTTCGTCACGGCTGGAGCTTCCCTCCACAAGGAGGGTTTCGGTGCGGCCGATCATGAGTTGGTTACGCTTGGCGGTAATCTCGTTCTGCAGCGCCACCAGGCGGGTGTGACGTGCCAATTTTTCTTCGGCAGTCAGAGTTTCCGTTTCCTTGTAGGATTCGGTTCCCTTGCGGGGGCTGTAGATGAACATGAAGGCGCTGTCGAACTGGCAGGCTTCAAAGGCCTTCATGGTGTCTTCGAAGTCGGCGTCGGTTTCGCCAACGAATCCGCAGATCACGTCGGTGGAAATGCCGTACAGCGGGTCCTTGCTGCGGAGCTGCTCGATGACGCTCATGTACTGTTCCATGTTGTGCTGGCGACGCATCTTCTTCAAGATGGCATCGCTTCCGCTCTGGATAGGAATGTGGGCGTAGTGGCAAACCTTGGGATTGTTCAGCAGTACGTCAATCAGTTCGTTGGTGTAGTGCCTCGGATGAGGGCTGGTAAAGCGGATACGCTGAATGCCGCCAATCTCGGATACGCGGGTGAGCAGGTCTGCAAAATTGTTGTCGCCGTTCTTGTAGGCGTTCACCGTCTGACCCAGCAGCATAACTTCGGTGATGCCCTTGTCTGCAGCCTTCTGGACTTCGGCCAATACGTCATTCATGTCGCGGTACTTTTCTGGGCCGCGGAGGTAGGGCACAATGCAGTAGCTGCAGCGCTTGTTGCATCCACGCTGGATGGTAACGAAGGTGCTGAAGTCGTGCTTCACCTTGGCGTAATCGCCGATGTAGTTCTGGGTGATGTCTTCGTCCAGGAACATGCGGTGGTGAGTCTTGTGCAGGGGGCTTTCGGGGCCTGCCAGCAACAACTCGGGAATATTCTTATACTGGTCCGGACCCACCACGTAGTTCACGACCTTCAGTCGCTTGAGAATTTCCGGGCCGCGGTTCTTGGCCATGCAACCGCAAACCACCACCTTCAAGTCCGGGTTGGCTTTCTTCAGCTTGCGGTACTTGCTGATGTTGGCGAATGCAGTGTCTTCTGCCTTTTCGCGAACGGAGCAGGTGTTGACGATAATGAAATCGGCTTCGGTAATGTCGCCTGTTTCCATGCAGCCTTCCATGTCCAGCTTCTGGGCAATGAGGGCGGAGTCGTACTCGTTCATCTGGCAGCCGTAAGTGGCCAAGTAATATTTTTTCATGTGCGCGGGTATATAAAAGTTCTTTTTCGGGGCAAAATTTAGAAAATTTTAGGATGAGGGTTATTGCGGGTGTGGCTGGTAAGGCGCTTTTCGTGATAAACGGGCTCCATTGGGTTTGAAAGTTGAAATTGAAGAGACGTTTTGGTCGAAATGGGGTACTAAAACGCTTTTGATTACCCATTTGGTACCCTGGATTACAGACAAATTAGCTGAAATTTGTTGTTAGGGGTGTGTTTCTGCATGGGTGTAGGGCACTAAATTTGGTGGTGGTAGGATATTGGTACCTCGGTGATGCCCAAATAGTTCAATTTGGTTTTGTATAAACTAATTTTTGGGGTACCAAAGTTGTGCTCATTAGTTGTTTAGTACCCTGTTTTCCTAAAAATGCCCGTTGCTTGTTCAAAAAATTACTTTTTCAGCATTGAAATTTGTACGTTTTTCGATTAGACACGAGTGTGCCTACGTTGATATATGGACATAAAACCTAAGAGGCTTTATGAACCAGATTGAAAACCTGTCTCCGGATCAGTTTTTGCCGGAAATGCAAAGTAGAGCAGAGAAGCTACTTGCTGTAATCATTGAAAAACGAAAATCTTTGGCGAATGCGCCTGTTGGCCGTTTGCGAGTTGCCATGCATGGAAAACAATGGCATTGCTACCATGTTTCTCCGTCATCGGATTCCAATGGTGTTTATATCCCGAAGGAAAAGATAAAGTTCATTAAGAGGCTTGCCCAGAAGGATTATGACGGAGCCTTGCTGAAGGAACTGGAAAGGCAGCTTTCTCTGATTGAAAAATTCATGCAAGAGTATGCCAAATGTGATGCACTCAAAGTTTTTGAACGACTTCATAAAAATCGTCGTCAGTTTGTGTTGCCGGTGCAATTTTCTGATGAACAGTATGCGGTTCGCTGGCTTGCGCTGCCTTACAAGGGCAAATCTTTTCGGGAGGGGGAGCCGGAATTTCTCACTAGCCGCGGGGAACGGGTGCGCTCCAAGTCGGAGATGATTATTGCAGATATCCTCGCGAAAAACAACATTCCTTACAAGTACGAGCTCCCTCAGCAAATGAAGGCCGCGGGCGGCAAGCTGATTCCGGTCTATCCCGATTTCACCTGCGTGAATCTCCGGACTCGTCAGGAGTTTTTGTGGGAGCATTTAGGACGTATGGATGATTCGGACTACTCGATGAAAACGGTGATGAAATTGCGCACCTACAGCAAGAACGATTTTATTCCTGGCAAGAATCTGATTCTTACTATGGAGTGCGACGGCATCCCGCTGGATCGCAAGGAAGTGGAAACCCTTGTAAAAACCTTTTTGCGGTAGACCGCGGCCCTCACCGCTCGGACTTTCTTATATTATAGACATGGCTCGTTTCTTCTACAAATGCTTAGGCCGTTTTGCCCTTATGACTGCAGCCGCCCTGTGGGCTGGTTGTAGCGAAACTCGTGAGGAAAAGAGCTCTCAAGAAACAAACTCGAAAACCAGTTCTGAAATAAAAACTGAATCTGAACCAGTGCTGTAAAACCCTTTTAAAACGAAAGAGTACATAAAGCAAAGAACTGAAGACAGCTATAGAGGAATGTACGATCATCTTGCAGGTACGCTTTATGGAAGTGGAGCGGAATTTATCCCCACGAAGGCTAATGGCTCTGTAAAAATACTTGATCTGTCGGATTTGGAAATCGCTCCGGGCAGTTCTCTTGAAGGAAACTCGTTGTTGCTTGTCATCAAGCAGCGTACTCCTGGATTGCGCCATCTCTATAATAAGTTCCTGAAAAAGAAACTTGGCTTTGAAGGAACAATTGTTATGACGCTATCTATTGTTCCTGATGGCTCAGTAAGCAAGGTTTCCGTCAAATCTTCCACAACGGAATTCAAAGAATTTGACGCAGAAATAAAGACGGCTGTAAGTCGTTGGAAATTTGAAAAATCCGACGGAACCTCCTCCGTGACCATTCCGTTTGAATTTTCGGAATCGTCGGATAAATAGGGCTGAGCGGCCTATTATACCAGCTTCAGCAAGTCCTTGATGTGCCTAATGGTATAGCGGGGCTCCAGGGGCAAAAGATTTTCGGGACGGCCGAAACCTTCCAGGCAGATGATGCTGTCAATGCCTGCGTTCTTGGCGGCCATCACATCCGGGGTGTCGTCACCGATCATTACCGCCTTTTCCGGGGCCACGACCAGCTTCTCCAAAATAGCATAAATGCCGCCAGGACCGGGTTTGCGTTCCGGTGTGGTGTCGCCGCAAAGGTAGTAAGAAATCTTGTCGGCGGTGTGGCTACTTTCCGCACAGTGGCTAGCGGCGTTTGCTCCGCTCAGCAGTCCAAATTTTTCCAAAATCTTCTTTGCCGGTGCCACGGGCTTGTTGGTCAGCATGGCGGCGATTTTCTTACTTGCGGGTTGCCCGCCATTTTGTCCTTCGCCGTGACTTTCGCTGCTACAAATCCAGTCAATAAATTCCAGTACGCCTTCGTAAGGCTCCGTATCTTCGGTACAGTGTTCCCAGTAATAACCGGAGTAAGTTTTCAGCACTTCGTCAATTTTTGCTTCGTCGAAGCCTGCACTTTCTAACACCGCGGTGACAGCCTCCTTATTGCGGACGTCCAGATGTTCTGCACACTTGTTGCCAGAAGCATCCTCCTTGTTTGCAATGGGCTCGCCGGCAGTCTTTCCTGCGGCAAACATAAGGCCCGAGGCAATAGACCTGCGAATAAGATTGCGGGATCCGTTCCCGATGCAACTTCTAACATTATCCTTGGAAATCTGCTGAACGCCAAACACCTTCAAGGCGTAATTCACTGCAGGAGCCAAGTCCCCCAGAGAATTGAACATGGTCCCGTCCAAATCAAAAATGAACAGTTCCTTGCTGGCCAATAATTCTTTCAGTTCTGTGGCAGGAGTCAATATCGTTGCATCAAAATTCATGCAACCAAATTTACTAAATTGATGGCTCCAGTTGTCGATGCAACGAAGTTGCAAATTGATTTAAGATACAATCGCCACCCTATCGGAAAAATTATGAAGATTATTGTGTACGGCTCACTGCATGGAACTGCAAAGAAATACGCAGTCGAACTGGGAAAAAGGCTGAACATTGATGTGGCCTGTTTTGAGGACGTACAAAATATCAACGCTTACAAAACCATAGTTTACGTTGGGGCTCTTTATGCAGGTGGCGTTCTTGGCATGAAGAAAACTTTTGCAAAGTTGTCGTCCTGCACAGGCAAGAAAATTTTCATTGCGACGGTGGGCCTTGCTGATCCCCTGGATCCGGAGAATGTTCAGAACATTGAACAGGGAATGTCTCGCCAGTTGCCGAAGGATGTTTTTGAAGCAGCGTCGCTTTTCCATTTGAGAGGTGACATCGACTATTCCAAACTCGGGCTGAAACATAAGGTGATGATGGCCTTGCTGGTCAAGAAGGCGAAGGGCTTGCCGGAGGAAAAGAAAAATGCGGAAGTCCAGGCTATGATCGAAACTTACAACCAGGTTGTGGACTTTGTGGATCTTGAATCCCTTGGGGAAATCGTGAACGCGGTTCATTCTTGAATGTGCCGCAGTTCTATATGGGAAATTTCAAATTTACGCAAAAAATCTCAACGATGTCTAGGTTTTCTGAATATATAGGCTCCCAGTTCGGGAATCCCCGCGGTTTCGTGGGGAAGGTCTGCTGCGTCGTCATGAACGTCATCAACAATGCCATGTACAAGAATACCGTGGCTTTGATGGATGTTCGGCCTGGTGAAAAGGTGCTGGATATTGGCTACGGCAACGGCTATCTTTTGCAGCTTCTGTACAAGAAAACGAAGGCAGATTTGTACGGCATCGACATCTCCCAAGACATGATGGATCAGGCCACACGCCGCAATGCAACAGCCGCTAGCAACGGACATCTCCATTTGCAAGTGGGGGACTGCTGTGCCCTTCCCTTTGAAAACGAAACCTTCGCAGCCGTCTCTTCCATCAATACCATTTATTTCTGGTCTGATACCGTAAAAGGTCTTTCCGAAATTCGTCGCGTGCTAAAACCTGGAGCCGCTTTCTATAACGTGGTCTACACCAAGGAATGGCTGGATAAACTTTCCTACACCAAGAAGGGTTTCAAGAAGTTTGAACCAGAGCAACTGATGGATTTTGGTCGAGAGGCCGGCTTTGAAAATATCCAGATCAAGGATATCGTAAAAGGCAAAAGCTTCGTGGTGATTTACACCAAGGCGTAATCTGCGCCGCTTCATTCAAATTTGCTCAACCTTATCCTAAATAGATTTGCTCAACTTATATAAAGTTTGTATATTCAAGCCATGAAGAAAATTTTTAACTCTCGCGCAGTTCTTTGCGCATCCGTTTTTGCAACGGCCCTCGCAACCCAGGCATTCGCTGCCGACGCTATTTTGTTTACCCCTGCCATTTACCAGATTGGTGAAGTGAACCAGGGCGATGTAAAGCATTTTGTTTTGAAGGGAGCCAACGTTTCTGGCAAGGAAATCAAGCTGGAAACCGTGATGGGACAGGGCATCGGCATGTCCAACTTCAAGTATCCCACATCCATTCAGCCCAAGAACGCGGTGGTCATCGAATTCGATATGGACTTCTCTGGTATGGAAGGTCCGGTGAGCCCCACTGTGGTTCTCGTAGGCACCGATGGCAAACCTTACACCGCCGCCATGGAAGGTTCCGTCAAGGCTCCTTTCTTCTTCAGCGAAAAGATGTTCGATGCAGGCTTCTACTCCGCAGGCGAATCCCGCGAATGGACCTACTACGTCTGGGAAACAGACAAGAAGGCCCGTCCGGATTTGACCCTAGCAGACGAATCCGCCAAGGACTTCACCATCAAGACCAAGAACGTGAAGGTGAAGGTAGACGAAAACGGCAAGGTTACCGAAGGTGGCAAGATTCCTGCCCTCAAGGTAACACTCTCAACCAAGGGTCTCAGTCGTGAAGGCTGGGAACAGAAGCAGCAGAGCATCCGCAAGATTGTCTCCTTCAAGAGCAAAAAGTTCCCCAAGGCCACTCCGGAAGTGCTGGTTATCGGCTATTGGAAGTAAAAAGAGGTTAAAATTTGACTTTTTTTGGCGGTTTGCCTTGCAAAAAGTGAAATATTAACTAACTTTGGTCTACTCTTTTAACAAGACCTCGGGATGTAGCTCAGCCTGGTAGAGCGCTTGAATGGGGTTCAAGAGGTCGCTGATTCGAATTCAGTCATCCCGATAAAAAAAGCCCGGTGCATTACGCATCGGGCTTTTTTGTTTTTAATCTAAGCTTCTTGATCTAAAGGAAAATCAAGCCGGCGGACTACTTATCGTCGTCGTCGCCAAAGTCTACGTTGATGATCTGTTCCGCCTGTTCAATGGCTTTCATGGCCTGGGTGTCGGACATTTTCTTTGCCTCGGCCATTTCAATTGCTGCCATTTCGTAATCGGTTTCTGTGGTCCATTCCGGCTTCCAGATGACAACCTGGTTACGGCCGCTTTCCTTACCCTGGTACAGAGCCTTGTCTGCCTGCTGGATACTGCGGTCGGCTCCAAGACGTTCGTCAAACTTGGCTACGCCCAGTGTTACCGTAACGTTGATGGTGTAGTCGCCGTAATGGACGGTCATACGTTCAATCTTCTTGCGGAAACGTTCTGCAACCACTGCTGCGCCATCCAGATCGGTTTCAGGTAGCAGGGTCAGGAATTCTTCGCCACCGTAACGTGCAAACACGTCGTACTTGCGGAGGAGGCTACGGACGGTCTGAGCAACGGACTTCAGCACTACGTCGCCGCAGGCGTGGCCGTAGGTGTCGTTAATGGACTTGAAGTGGTCGATGTCAATAAAGATGAAGCTGAAGGGCTTGTGGGTGCGCTGGCTTCTTCCAATTTCGTTTGCGATAGTTTCGTTCATGTCGCGACGGTTGGGCAGGCCTGTCAGTTCGTCGGTCCTGGAAATCAAGTCCAGCTTCTTGTTGGCCAGTTCCAATTCCTTGGTACGGTCCTTCACTTCCTGTTCCAACATGTTGCGGTGTTCTTCCAGTTCCTTCAGCTGTCGCTGAATGGTACTGTGCATAGCGTTGAACGCCCTGGACAGGGTGCCGATTTCATCCTTACGGGTACCTACGGGAATCTGTGCCACGTCCAGGTTCCCGTCGCTGATTTTACGGATGTGGTTGGTGAGGCGATCCAGGGGGAGGCCCAGTATCATGAACATCCAAAGGGCAATGCCTATAATAGCGATGAATGCGGCGATGAAGACGATGATGCTACTCTGCTTGACGGAGGCGGCAAGACCGTCGATTTCGCTCTTTGGCTGGAAGGCGAAAATACCGAAGTCGTAGTTGTAATCGTAGGTGTAATTGACTAGGTAGTAATTGCCGTCAGAAAGCTTGATGAACTTGGGGACCTTGGTGTCGAAGTTTCTAGGTTCGATTCCTTCTAGACCGATTTCGGAAATCTTATGAGTGCCGGTAAGCCACCGCTTCAAGTCCGGATGGTAAAGGATTTCGCCCATGGTATTGACTGCCACCAGGAAACCGTTCTTACCGATTTTGTAGTCGTTGAAGTTCTTCCAAAGTCTGCGGAGGGAGAATGTTGCCACAATGCTTCCGTCGCCGCCGTAGTTTCGGCTACTTACGTTAATGCCGAAGACTCGCTCCGGTGCAGATTCGTTAGAACCTCTGTACCAAGGAGAAATATAGGGACGATGCGGAGTAATGCGGCTGAATTCAATAGGATAACGGGATTCGCTGGGAATGCCCACCATGGAATTGTCGCACAGGAACTTGTTCTCGCGGTCGTAGATGGAGATTGTTTCGCCGGAAATGAACAGGGTGGAAACGTTGTAGCTCTTCAGGTAGCTTGCTGCAATGGTGGGGTCCATGCTTTGGACTTCGGAAGTCTTTGCCAACAGGGAGAGCCTGTCGCCGAACTGCTTCATTTCGTTGTTTGCTGTGGCTGCAATCTGGCTAAGCTGGGAGGCGTTGTTGTTGAAACTCCATTCCAGCATAAGTGAGGTTTGCTTTTCAGTGTATAGAAAGATACCGCCCAAAACCACCGCAGACATGACTACGGTCAATATCAAGATGGACTTGACTATGATGCTTCGGGTGAATCTTAAAAAAACGGAATCCTTCATACGCTACCGAGAGAAAAATTATTGCTTACGCTTCCTGCGGAAGTTGAACAGGAACCCGAGGACAACCATGAATACAAATACAAATGGTGCCTTGGACAGGTTGCTGTTTACAATGTCGTCTTTATCGTTGCTAGTTGTATCTATGGTGGATTTTTCGCCGTGATTGTGAATCTTGCTATGGAAAACTTCCTTCCACACAGACTGGAATTCAGCCAAGGTCATGATGTTTGTGGAGGGGTGGTTCAGAGCCTTGTTGATGTCCAAGGTGTACTGCTTGAAAATATCGTACAGCCTATCTTCGGAATACAGGGTCTGGATTTCCATCATTTCCCAGACGGTGCTGAACATAGCAACCAGAAGCTGTTCGATGGTGCCCCATTCAGGAATGTTGGGATAGGTTCGACCTGTTTCCAATGCTTTTACAAGCTTAGCGTAATCTTCGTCTTGAGCCCAGTTTGCAAGAACATTTCTGGAGGTGGGGAGCAAACCGATTTGCTTGGTGTAGGCATCCTGGTTTTCGTCATTGACCAGGAAGAGCATCAGGTCCTTGGCTTCGGGACGGTTGTTGGAAGCGGGAATGGCGAGGTTGCTTCCGCCGATGAAGCTTACGCTTCCTGCAGAACCACTGGGAATGGGAACGACCATGACGCTGTCTTTACCGATACGGGCGTTGGAAAGACCTCCCTTGGTGTCGTCAATGCGGGTCTGCATGATGATTTCGGAAGTGTTTACGATGAAAGCCAGTTCGCCGTTATTGAACTGCTGGACTACCTGGGCGGTGTTTGTCTGGAGAACTTCCGGATGTACCAATGTGTCTACCACGAAGTGGAGGTAACTGGCGATGCCCAAAATGGTTTCTTCGGAAAGGATGTTGGCGTGCCATTTGCCGTTTTCGTCTTTCTTGATGAAGCTTCCGCCGTTACTCCACACCCAGGGGGCGAAGTTGTGGGGAATGTTCCAGTCGCTCTTGCCGGGGAAGGCATAGCCGTGAATCAAGGTGCCGTCTTCCAAGGTTTCCTTGGCGTGTTCGATTTTCTTGACCGCATCGACGAAACCTCTGTAGGTAGTGAGGGATTCTGCGGTGATGCCATTTCTCTTAAGAATTCTCTTGTTGGCAAGAACGGGGCGAATATCGATAAACCAAGGAAGTGCGTAGATATTGGTGTCGCCGTCTACGAGGACTGTATTCCAGCTGACAGGAACGAAACGATCCGACTTGATTTCCTTGGACCACTGGTTTAAAGGCTTGATCTTGTTGCGGGATGCAAAGAAGGGAACCCAGGTTGTACCCAGCTGAAGTACGTCCGGTGCTTCCTGGAGTCCGTTAAGGGCGTTGTTGATGCGGTCCCACGCTTCACCCCAGTCCAGAACCTGAACCTGTGTGGGAATACCGGTTTTCTTGGTGTAAAGATCCAAGCGCTGCTGGAGCTTTTCCTGGGGAGAGGCTCCGTTGGGCATAATCCATACTGTCAATGGCTTGTGTGTTGCCAAAGCTGCGGTTGCGGCGAGTGCCGTTGCGAGGATGGAAATTTTCAGTTTACCCAACATTTTATACTCCACTAAAACTTCCAGGATACACCTCTGGCCTGGAATTGCTCGTATTTTGTAATTTAACAAAAAATATTGCGAAATATCAAAAAAAATGAAGGAGAGGGGGCTTTGCTAGCTGTTTCGGGGATTGTTGCCCACAAGGGGCGAGTGCTGGTCTGTCGAAGGTCCGCAGGAATGTTTTACGAAGGTTCTTGGGAGTTTCCCACATTTGAAATCGAGGATGGGGAAACGGCCGAGGATTCACTGGAAAGGAATATGTTTGACTGCTTTTCTGTGCAGGTATGCGGCGAGGGGTTTGTCGGTGCCGGGACGATGAAGGACAGGCCTTCTGTAAGAATTTTTTTGTATAGCGTGGAAATACGTCAAAAAATCAAATCCGTTAGTGGATATAGCTGCTTTAAATGGTTGAAAATTAAGGAGTTAGCCCGATTTAGGTTGTCTCCTGCCTGTGTGACGTCTATCAAAAGACTTGAAATTTTATAGCGAAATCTTGTTGACAAACTTTTTTTTTAATTATATTTCAAGCCGTCGTAAACGCGACAACTCAATCCTTAAGGAGTATAACAAATGAAAAAAGCTATCATCACTCTCGCTTGCGCAAGCATGATCGTTCTCACCGGCTGCTATGGCTCTAACGCTTGCTTCAACAAGCTCCACAAGTGGAACGGTACTCTTGGTAACAAGTGGCTCAACTCCATCGTTCACTTCGGTCTGAGCGTTTTCGGTGTCTATCCGTTCTGCCTCGGCCTGATCGACTACCTCGTTCTCAACACTGTTGAATTCTGGACTGGTTCCAATCCGCTCGCTGCTGGCGACTCCTACTATGAAAAGGACGCTCAGGGCAACGAAATCGCAGCTGTCAAGAATGCTGATGGTTCTATGTCCGTTGAAATCACCACCGCTAAGGGCGAAAAGGCTAGCCTGACCCTCCAGCGTGATGAAAACGTTGTCCGTGCTCTCGACATGGAAGGCAACGTTGTTGCTCAGCGCGAAATTGAAAAGTAATTCTTGATTACTTTAAGAAATCGATTTCAGGAATCCTCGCCCTTAGGCGGGGATTTCTTTTTTTGCTTGAAAATCGGAATTTTTTATAAAAACGGAAATTTTTAGTTATTTTGTGGAATATATGAGCATTTGGGATAGAAAATCCCCCAAAATCGTTGATTTTGTTTTGAAAATCATGGCTGTCGCTGCCGTGGTTTGTCTTTGTGCTTGTGTAGACGATGATGTGGCCCGCGGAAATGACGCCCTTCGAATCGGGGACTATGACCGCGCCATTGCGAATTTCAACAAGGCCCTGGATCAGCAGCCGGCTCATCGAGATGCCCGCTACGGTTTGGCTCTTTCCTATTACGCAGTTGCAGAAAACGAAGAAAAGCTGAATGGCCCCACTTTCAAGTTGTGGGAACGCACTGCCCAGGAGTTCGAAATTCTTTCCCGTGTGGATAGTTCCGGAAAAATTGATGCCAACTATTCCACTTGCTTGTTCTACCTGGCCAAGGCTACCATGGAACAGCATCGCAAGGCCAATGTGCTTCCCTTGCTGGACAAGTCCATCCAGCTGGATAGCCTGAATTTCTTTAGCTACAATTTGAAGGCTTTGATTCTTGGCAAGCAGGGTCATACTGAAGAAGCCAAGAACATCTTTGTGTATGTGGTGACCAAGGAACCGAAGTTTGCCTCCGCCTACTTGAATTTGGGTAACATTTATTGGGAAGAGGGGGATGTTGAATCCGCTTGGGATATCTGGTCCATGGGTCACGAGGCTCTGCCTAAGGATAGGGCGCTTGCTCATTGGACGAAGGTGGCGGAAGATTCTCTCAAGGCAAAAGTCCTATCGGAAGAGTTATGATGCAGTCTGTGCTTGATTCTGTGGCAGGCTGCTATTTGCTGCATTCTGGTGGCGAATCCTCAATTTACAAGGTTTCTGCCGATGGCAAGGATTATGTGCTGAAATGGTACAGATCCGGTGTTTCCTTTGATGACGATGTTCTTTCTACTCTGGAAAATACCCATATTTCCGGAATTTATAGGGTGGTACAGGCTGGCGAACGGGATGGTTCCGCCTTCTTGCTTTACGATTTTATAGACGGAGTTCCTTCAGGTAACCTACAGAAGGTTCCTGTGCCGGTGGCGCTGCAGGCTCTTCGCTATGTTGCCAATGCCTTGTCCCGTTTAAGAAAGGTGGATGTTTCCCATGGGGATTTGAGTCCGTCTAATGTGATTTTTACCGCGGTGGAAAAAGAAGGCTCTTGGGAACTGCAGCCTGTGCTGATTGATTTCGGCATTGTTGGCCCCGGGGCGTTGGCCTACGCGGCTCCTGAACGCTTCCAGGGAAAGCAACCCTCGGAAAAAAGCGACATGTTTAGCTTGGGCTTGCTGCTTTACCGCTGGATTACAGGGGAGGACCTTGTCGTTGCCGATGGGTATGAGGATTATGCAGCAAAAATCATGGCTGTTGGCAGTGAGGATATTTCAAAAAAACTGTATTTGAACAGCTGGATGACTCCGGAATGTCTAGGTGCTTTGCAACCTTTGTGGAACGAAATGCTGGCTACGGATCCTGAGGACCGTGTTGAGGATCTTGACGAACTAGACGAAATTCTGGAAATCGCTCTGGATAAGGTTTCCGGGGGAAATGTCACCTTGGCAAGCGCCTCCCAGAAATTCCTACAGCTGGAAATATTGCCAAAAACGGGAACAAAAGTCCCGCCTTTGGAAAAGTGTGATTTGCCGTACGTGATTTCGAACCCTTTGCAGACAAAGTGCCATCGTAAAATCCTTCCTCTTGTGATTTGCATACTTATATTGTGTGTAGCCCTGTTGCTTATTCTCGGAACAAGAGGTTCTGATATTGATGCTACAGGGGAAATGCTGCTAAAACAGTCTAGAAGCTTGGATGTGGAATCTCCGGATTCAGCCCAAGAGCCGGTTGTGGCGGATTCCTTGCAAATAAGGAATATGCTGCAGGACCTGCCCACTCCTGCTTCGGAATAGAATTTTATTGATTGAGGTGACCTTGAAGACGGAAACAATGCTTGCCACAGAAAAGATGCTGGATGTGGTAAAGACTCTTTTGGATGAGGATCAGCCGGAAACCTTGTTTCCGAAGATTCTTGAAGTCGCCAAAAGTGTTCTTCGTGCCGACGCCGCAGTGCTGGACATTGCCGGCGAAACGCCGCTGCATTTGAGCAATCCGGAATCGGTCTCCATTTCCATTTCTGCAGTGCGTAAGGCCAAGTCGGAAAAAAAGGCTGTGATTTGGAATCAGCTGGATGATGACTCTGCGGACTTGTCCAAGTCCATTGTGCAGAACCAGCTGACCAGTATTATGGTCTCTCCCTTCAGAACGACTGAATCTGAGGCGGGTTACCTGTACCTGCAGCGTGCCGCCCGAGAAGAACCGTTCACAGAGGAAGATGTCCAGCTGTTTGATTCCTTTGTGGCTGTCTGCGAAAAATTTGCCTTTGCAGTTTACGATCGCCTCCGCGACAAGGCCTCCTTGGATGTTTTGAAAAACGTTGTACGTAAGGACGGTATCGTTTACTCCTCTGCGGTCATGGCTGACTTAGTTGTCCTTGCAGACAAGCTAGCGCCTCTACCCATGCCTGTGATTATCCGTGGTGAAACCGGTACGGGCAAGGAAGTCTTTGCCAGGTATATTCATAACCATAGTCCCCGTGCTGACAAGCCTTTTGTGGCGGTGAATTGCGGCGCTATTCCCGAAAATTTGATGGAGTCCCTTTTGTTCGGTCATGCCAAGGGATCCTTTACTGGCGCTATTGAAAACCGTAAGGGATTCTTTGAAGAGGCTGATGGTGGAACCATTTTCCTGGATGAAATTGGGGAATTGCCCATGAACATGCAGGTGAAGCTTTTGCGCGTTCTTCAGGAAAAGCACATTACCCGTGTTGGTGATAATCGCGAAATTCCGGTGAATGTCCGAGTGATTTCCGCAACCCATGTGGATCTGGAAGCGGCTGTAAAGGAAAAGCGTTTCAGGGAAGATTTGTACTTCAGATTGCAAGTAATGCCCATGGTTTTGCCGGCCCTTAGGGAGCGTGGTCAGGATGTGGTGCTGCTGGCAGAAGAATTTTTGACAAGGTATGGCGCAGAATATGGCCGCGGTAAGTGCCGTATGAGTCGCAATACGGAAAAGGCTTTGCTGGGCTATCACTGGCCGGGCAATGTCCGTGAACTGGAAAATAAAATCCAGAAGGCTTTGGTAATGGCTGTCCATGGGGTGATCCAGCCTGAGGATCTTGGCCTAGGTGACGTCCAGGCGCAAGCCAAGGAATCGCCCCGCACCTTGAAGGAAGCTCGCGAGGCCGTTGAACGGGATGTTATTGCTCGCGCACTGAAGGACAGCAATGCCAACTTGACGTTGGCTGCCACGATTCTGGGCATCGATAGAAAGGTTCTCCGCGAGATCATGGAGCGCCTGGATATGAAGAAGGAAGATTTCAAGAACTAGGGAGATTGTTCGTTTGGGTGTTTTTTTTCGGGGTGATTTGTCCCGTTGGGGTTCAAATTCCCGAAAAATTCAATTCTAGCAGGAAGTTGTTTTTTTATATTAAGAAAAAAATTACCCGAAAATAGATGAAATTGTCTATTTTAACGCCTAAACGGATAGTTGGCACGGAATTTGCAAAAGTAAAGGCATGAAGACGAAAATGAAAAAGATTGGTTTCATATCGATTTTCTTGATGTTGACGGCAACTGCGGTTGTCGCCCAGCCTTTGGATCGTCCCGAATCTTCTATCCCGACCCCTGCTGAAAGAGCTGCTGTATCCAAGGATGCTCCTGCTCTCGGTGCAAAGGAAAGCGAAGATTGGCAGCGACTCCGTGCTGAACGTCGTCAAGCTCGTGAGCAGATCCTCTCGGATTTGCGCGCTAGTTCCGCTGCAGAAAAAAACTCAATCCGTAAGGAAGTTTCCAAGAACAAGGAAAAACGTCCTCGCTTCGAAGGGGGAATGCCCAATAATTCTCGCGACCACCAGAAAAATTACGACAAGCCTGGTGCTCACCCGATGATGCCTATGGCCCCTATGGGTCCTATGGGTCCTATGGGTCCGCGAGGTTTCCAGAATCCCCGTCCAAATGAAGGGGATCACAACTCCCGCTAAATGCACCGGATTGCAGTAGTTCTTCTATTGCTATCCTCTCTTCTCTGGGCTGAAACCCAGGAGGAGGCATATTTTCGTGCGATGAAGGCCGAAGAGGCGGGGGATGTGACTTCTGCCGTCAAGGCTTTTGAGGATGCTGTTGCCTTGCCTGGCCCCTATACCGCAGAACTTCAGGAAATTTTAAAAAGCTACTATGACGCTCTAGGCGTTAAGGAAGATAGCGCCAATGGGGCGTTGTCTTTTCGTTTATTGGGGGATGTTGGATTTTACGGTCTACGCTATGATGAAATGGGGGGTAAAAACGGTGGCGAGTATGGTGGTGACGCATACTTGTCGTTGACTCCTTTTCTGGACTATTCCTCAGGAAATTGGATTCATTCTTTTGGAATTGGGCTTACTGGCGACTGGTTCTTGTTGAACGACAATATGCCAGCGCTGGATACCAATGACTGGACGTTGGCCTTGGGTGCGGAGTATTCCCTAGTTGGTCAGAGCCTTATGCTAAATGCAGGAGTAGACTTGAACTTTGCCGAAGGTGAAGATGTGTCTGCGACATTCTATGGCTGGCTGCAAAAGGAATTCTATAGAAAGGGGAAGGATCGTCTTGGCGCGGCGGCCTGGGCCTACGTGGATACGGAAGGGCCGAGGTCTTATGCGCTGTTTGCATCCTGGAACAGAACGTCCACTTATGGTTTGAATGGATCGGCTTACCTGGGGCTGCGCTTCGAGGCGGATTACGTTTCCAATTACAAGAAGTACCTTTCGGATTTCCAGAAAGTCCTAAAGCAAAAGGCTGACAAGATTTGTTCTACCAGCGATTCTAGAGAAGAATGCAAGACGGGAGAAGGCTGGACTTACATGCCTGTAACGGTTGCTTACTGTATGGAAAAATATGGGGACCAGTGCCCTGTCTGGGATGAGAATGCAATAGACTCCTTGTATTGGGAAAACCGTATTGATGAACTTATGGATTCAATCGAGGTTCCTATTTCCAGGTACTATGGTAAGTGGCTTGGTCCGATTCTTCGTTCAAAGATTTTCTATAGGTTCCGTAACAATATTTCTGCGGAAGCTAAGTTGAACTTGTTTTATGGATTTGTGGTTGATGGGCCTGATTCGGATTATGAGAAAATCCAAAAATTTGTTTGTAACTGGGGAGTGACCGCCTTCTGGAAACCGAACTATGGAATGGTTTACCTGGGTTTGGAACAAATTTATAAAGGTTATAACCTGCCTGGCTACTACAAGAATATTTTCTCCAAGGGAAACATACTGACGGAGTTGAAAGCTGGGTATAAATGGGAATTTTAAAGCAAAAAGGACGGCTGTGAGACCGTCCTTTTTATGGAGGTAGGGAGAGTCGAACTCCTGACCTACAGATTGCGAACCTGCCGCTCTACCAACTGAGCTATACCCCCGAAATAATTAGTCCTGCTTGTAGATGAACTTTGCGGAAGAAATGATTTTCTCAACTACTTCGGTATAGGCGTAATCTTTGGAATAGTTAAACTCCATAAATGTTTGGGTGCTCTTGGAACTGAGGGAAAGCATGTGGATCATGCGAGGAGGCTTGTTGTTAGGGGTGATTTCCTTCTTTCCTACAGAATACAGTGTGCCGGGTCTTGAAGGATGGATTTTCCCAAAACGATTCAAGGTTAAAGGGCTGGCACCGATGTAAACAGACATCATTTTTTTGCCGGAAGGATCATAGAGCGCGTAGACAGAATTGGAGGCACTGCCACTGTTCTTTTGGACGACTACATTGGCAGGGACTTCAATAGAGAAACTATCGGTCACGGCAGGGATGATGTCGGAAAAGATAATGTTGGTTTCATCGAAACTCACAGTGGTGGGTTCTTCTTTCTTGGCGTCGTTGCATGAAATAAGTTGAAAAGCTGAAGTCAAGACGAGGATAGAAATGAGACAGTTTTTCATGGGAAAAAATCCTTTTGTGGTTCAAATAAAATCGTTTTATACAATCATAGGAAATTTTTTGATGAAGAAAAAGGTTTGTATCGCGAATGGTGGTAAAACGGCGCGAGATCCTGGAAAAGAAGTTGAAAAGTATTCAAATGTTCACTATATTTGAACTATGACAAAGTCCATTGATATTCGCGACGCCCACGAGCATAACCTGCGCCATGTTAGCCTGAACATTCCCCGTGACTCCATTGTTGTTGTTACTGGTGTTTCCGGTTCCGGTAAATCCAGCCTTGCCTTCGATACGGTTTTCCAGGAAGGCCAGCGCCGCTTTGTGGAATCCCTTTCGGCATATGCCCGCCAGTTCATTGGCCGTATGAAACATCCGGAAGTGGAAAGTGTCCGCGGTATTTCTCCCACCATTTCCATTGACCAGAAGACGGTGAACCGCAATCCCCGCAGTACGGTGGGTACGGTGGTGGAAATTTTGGACCATTACCGTTTGCTGTTCGCCCGCCTTGGCGTGCCTCACTGCCCGGAATGCGGCCGTGTGATTCAGGCCCAGACGGTAGACCAGATTGTAGACAACCTTTATGCCGGTGATGGCGAAATCAATGGGGTGCCTCGTCAGGTGACGGTGATGGCGCCTATCGTTCAGGAACGTAAAGGTGAATACCGTAAGGAATTGGCAGACCTGAAGGAATCGGGGTTTGTCCGCGCCCGAGTGGATGACGAAATTTATCGCATTGATGAAGTTCCCCAGTTGGTGCGTTACGAGAAGCATACCATCGAAGCGGTCATTGACCGTTTGACTTTGGAACGCAAGAATATGAGCCGCCTTCGCGAAGCCTTGGAAGGTGCGCTGAAGTTGACCGACGGAAAGTTGGTAAGCTTCCTGTTTGGCGATGGGGAATACCGCCTGCAGGGTACCTTGCTGGCTTGCCCCAAGTGTGGCGTTTCTATTCCGGAACTGGAACCCCGATTCTTCAGCTTTAACGATCCCAAGGGCCGTTGCCCTGTTTGTAAGGGTATGGGCGAAAGCTGCGAATTCGATATTGACTTGATCATTCCTGATAAGACATTGTCCTTGAAACAGGGTGCCTTGGCGGTACAGAAGAAGGATGCGACGGGAACCTTGCTGTTTAGCGATTATGGCTGGCGCAATTTGCGTACCATCGCTAACGAAATGAAGTTTAGTTTTGATACTCCCTGGAACAAGTTGAAGCCTGCCCAGCAGCATGCCATTCTTTATGGTACACCTAGTGGTAGCGAACGAGGTGTCATTGACATTATTCAGGAACTGTGGGATATGTGGCACATTTTCCACTTCCGAAAGTTCATGCAGATTGGCGTCTGCCCCGAATGTAAGGGCTCCCGCATTAACCGTACTGCAAACGCAGTGGATTTCCATGGTCATAACCTGACGGAAATGACGGAATGGTCTGTGGAAAAGTCTGTGGAATTTTTCAATAGCCTGAAGCTTTCTGAAAAGGAAATGCGCATCGGCCGCGAGATTTTGAAGGAAATCCGAGGCCGCCTGAGTTTCTTGAATGCGGTGGGACTTGGCTACCTGAATATTTCCCGAAAGGCATCCACGTTGAGTGGTGGCGAGGCGCAGCGTATTCGCTTGGCTAGTGCAGTGGGCGCTGGCCTTCAGGGTGTGCTTTACGTGATGGATGAACCCAGCATTGGTTTGCATCCCCGCGATAACGATAAGCTGTTGGGAATGCTGGATCACTTGCGCGCCCAGGGAAACAGCCTCATTGTGGTGGAACACGACGAAGACACCATGCGCCATGCGGATTACGTGATTGACGTGGGCCCCGGTGCTGGCGTTGAAGGCGGAGGCATTATTGCCGCAGGTACGGTGGATCAACTGGAGAAGAATAAGGATTCTTTGACTGGCGCCTACTTGAGCGGTCGCAAGGCGATCGAGGTTCCTGCAAAGCGAAAGAAGATTGACAAGGATACTCCCAAGATCAAGATTTGCGGCGCTGCCGAAAACAACTTGAAGAACATTGATGTGGAAATTCCTCTGGATGGCGCCTTGACTGTGGTGACAGGCGTTTCCGGCTCCGGTAAGAGTACCTTGGTGAACCAGATTCTCCGTAAGGAACTGGCCCGCATTTTCTTCAATTCTGAAGAACCGGTGGGCAAGTTTGACCACTTGGAAGGCATTGAGAATATTGACAAGGTCATTGAAATTGACCAGACGCCTATTGGCCGCACTCCCCGCAGTAATCCTGCCACCTACACCAAGATTTGGGACGATATCCGTGACCTATTTGCGGGCATGGAAGAAAGTAAGATTCGTGGCTATACCAAGAGTCGTTTCAGCTTCAATGTGAAGGGCGGTCGATGCGACGCTTGCGAAGGTGCCGGTGTCAAGGAAATCGATATGCACATTTTGCCCAGTGTGCAGGTCACATGTGAAGTTTGTAACGGCAAGCGCTTTAATGACGCTACCCGCGAAGTCTACTTTAAGGGAAAGAATGTTTCTGAAATTCTGGACATGAGCATCAGCGAGGCTGCCGAATTCTTTAAGGACATTTCCAAGATTGCCCAGCCCTTGAATTTGCTTTGCGAAGTAGGCCTTGGCTACTTGACTTTGGGCCAGCCTTCTACCACCTTGAGCGGTGGCGAAGCCCAACGAATCAAGATTGCTTCTGAATTGCGGCGCCCGGGCACAGGCAAGACCTTGTACTTGCTGGACGAACCTACCACAGGTTTGCACTTTGAGGATATTCGCAAACTCATGGACTGCCTGAATCGTTTGCGTATCCTGGGTAACAGTATCGTTATCATCGAGCATAATCTGGATGTGATCAAGTGCGCCGACTGGATTGTGGACCTGGGCCCCGACGCCGGCGTCCACGGGGGCCGCGTGATTGCCGCGGGCACACCCGAGCAGATTGCCAAGTGCAAGAAATCCGAAACCGGACGCTACCTGGCTCCCATTCTGGAAAGGGCGAAGAACGGCTACAAGCCCATGACGAAACTGATGGGAAGCCTTGCAGAGAACAAGGCCCGTTACGACGCCACATCTGCCCAGATGGCCGCGGCCATGAAGAAGAATAGCGATGGCCCGTCCTTGGATATTGAAGTTCGCGGTGCCCGCAAGCACAACCTGAAGAATATTGACGTCACCATTCCTCGCCACAAGCTGACTGTGGTCACAGGCGTTTCCGGTTCCGGTAAGAGTAGCCTTGCTTTCCATACCTTATTTAGCGAAGGCCAGAGGCGCTTTGTGGAAACATTGAGCACCTACGCTCGCCGTTTCCTAGGCCGACCTGATCGTGGTAGCATTGATTCTATTACGGGTCTGGCTCCTGCAATTGCAATTGACCAGAAGTCTGCCAGCAAGAGCCCCCGCAGTACTGTGGCGACGCTGACTGAAATCTACGACTACTTCCGTATTTTCTGGTCCCGAGTGGGTACGCCCCACTGCCTGCATTGCGGTAAGCCTGTGGATTCTTACGCCGCCGGCGACTTGATGCAGCTTGCCTTTGACCGCGACTTGAACAAGATGGTAACGGTGCTGGCTCCTTTCGAAGTGAAGGACATTCTCAAGCTTTCCAAGATCCTGACGGAAAAGGGCTACCGCAAGGTCTATATGGGCGATAAACTGGTGGAACTGCCGTTGCCCAAGTTGCCTACCCGCGAAAAGCAGGTGCTGGCTGTGGTTGACCAGGTGGTGGTGAAGGAAGAAAACCGCGCCCGCCTAGTGGAAGCCTTTGAACGCGCCTACCGCGATGGCAATGGAATTCTGTTCCTGGATTCCGAAGGTCATGAACGTTTGTCTGCCAGCGAAAAGCCTGGCTGCCCAGAATGCGGCTGGTACATGGACAGCGCCTTGAATCCGAAGCACTTCAGTTTCAATACCCATTGGGGCGCTTGCGAAACTTGCCTTGGCCTGGGTCACTTTAAGGATGGAAAAATTTGTCCCGCCTGTAAGGGTGAACGCTTGAAACCTGAGTATTTGGCAGTGCGAATTGGTGGTGGCGAGCCCGGCGAAAAGGCTCGCGCCGGCATGAACATTATGGATGTTCACCACATGAGCATCGACGATGCCCGCGACTGGTTTGCCAACGTGAACTTTGACGGCGAGAAGAATGGGGCGGGGAAGGCCAAGGTGGCTGAACCGTTGCTTCGTGAAATTATTGGTCGCCTGGATTTCTTGAAGAGTGTGGGCTTGGGTTACATCGGGCTAGACCGTTCCGGCGATACCTTGAGCGGTGGCGAATCCCAGCGCATTCGTTTGGCTAGCCAGATCGGCAGTGGCTTGGAAGGCGTGCTCTATGTTTTGGATGAACCCACCGTAGGTTTGCACGAAAGCGATACGGCAAAGCTTTTGGATACATTGTACCGCCTGCGAGATTTGGGCAATACCCTGGTGGTTGTGGAACATGACATGAAGATGATGGAGGCGGCCGACCATATCATCGATTTGGGCCCCGCCGCCGGAGAATTCGGCGGCGAGGTTGTAGCCGAAGGCTCCCCGGCCGCCCTGGCGAAACCGTATGCGCTTCAGCAGTTCCCTCGAAGTGAAACGGTGAAGTACCTGACCCGAAGCAATCCTATTGCCAACCAGATCGAGGCGAAACCCATTACGGAAGATACGGAATTCTACGAATTCAAGAATCTCTCCAAGAACAACCTGAAGAACATTTCCGTCAAGTTCCCCAAGGGCGCTATCAGCGTGGTTTGCGGCGTTTCCGGTTCCGGCAAGAGCTCCATGGTCATGGACGAAGTCTATCCGGCTCTGAAGCGCAAGTTCCAGGCCCGCGGTAAAAAGAAACAATCCGGCGAAGTCTTGCTGGTGGACCAGAGCCCTATTTCTGGAACGCCCCGCAGTACTCCTGCCAGCTTTACCGGCGTCTTTGACGATATCCGTAAGCTGTTTGCCAAGCTGGAACAGTCCAAGGTCAAGGGCTTTGACTACGGTCGCTTCAGCTATAACTTGGCCCGTGGCCGCTGCGCCGCCTGCGAAGGCCGTGGTGCAGTTTCTGTAGAAATGCACTTCCTTTCCGATGTGTGGGAAGTCTGTGACGCCTGCGGAGGCAAGCGCTACAATCAGGAAACCCTGACGGTGACTTTCAAGGGCAAGAACATCGCCGACGTATTGGATATGCGTGTGGCGGAAGCCTGCGAATTCTTCAAGGACCAGCCCAAGATCTTGCCCAAGTTGGAAGCCCTCCGCGACGTAGGTCTGCCTTACGTGAAGTTGGGACAGCCGGTGACCACCTTGAGCGGCGGCGAAAACCAGCGCTTGAAATTGGCAGCAGAACTTGCCCGAAAGAACGCTCCGGAAATGGTTTACCTTCTGGACGAACCTACCACAGGCTTGCACCTGAAGGATATTCAGACCCTTTGGAACCAGTTGCGCAAACTTTCCGCTCGTGGCAACACGGTGATTGTCATTGAACATCATCCGGACATTATTCGACTTGCCGAATGGAAGGTGGAACTTGGCCCTGTTGGCGGCGGAAATGGTGGACATTTGCTCCAAATGGGTAGCAATGTCTAGTTTTAATATTATCTTTGTAAGCAAAAGGAGCGCTTTGCGTCTCCTTGTTTGTTGCATATAGGAGATATTATGTCCCTAAACCGTTTGCTTTTTTGTTTGATGCTTGTACCGGCATTTGTTTTTGCCGATGGTGACCGCTTATTTCAAATTGCACCGGACCAGTATAAGGATGGACTCCTTCTGGAGAAGAATCCCAATTTGGCAATCATTAACGAGGGCTTGAACTCTGTTTCCGTTATGCCGGAATTGCCGCTTCACGCTCATACCTTCTACCTGCGACACAAGAAGGGCCCGAAGGAATTCCATTGGTATGTGGGCCAGATGGATGAGGAAAAGTTTGGAAAGCTCCATGCCTTCAGTATGAAGGAAAACTACTTGAAGCCTGCCGAAGTCCTCTATATGCGATTCTACGGTTCTCAGATGTACAAGGCTTTCCAGGATGAAACCGATATCTACTTCGATAAGGAATACATCTATTCTTCCCGTATTGCAACCTTGTTCTTCAGGAAGAATGGCCGTTGGGAAATGCTTAAGGAATCTGATCGCCCCAGCGTGATCAATATCGATACCTCCGTTGTTGACCTGCAGGTGAATTCCATGACTAAGCGCCTGAAGCGTAAAGTCAGCAAGATTTATCCGGTGAAACCGGGAATGTACGCCTTTGATTTTATGGCTCCGGGATACTTCCCTTATGCAGAGGCCGTAAATGTTCCCCTTGCAGGTTCTGTCACGATTCAACCTCAGATGGTTGTTTTTGAAAAGGATTCCCTTGCTAGCGTTTCTACTACTCTGACTATGGATGCTGTTGCAAATGTTCAGAGCTTGGAAGAAACTGAAGTTTTGTTTGACCAGTTCTATAATGAAGTTCAGCCGGTTATTTCCCTGTTGGATTCCAATGCTTTTGCAAATACTTACCCGAAACTGAAAACCGCAGAAGAACTGAATGTTGCAGACACCGCGGAAGAATATGTGGCTTACGTAAAGCAGTACAATGTTCGTCGTGATGAATCTAAGAACCTCTGGCTTGGAAATAAGCTGGGCGTTGTCGGCGACATTAATGTGGCTCTTCGTCAGAAACTGGATAGCTTGCAGGCTTTGTCTATTTCTGGAACAATGGTTCCTGAAAAGATTGAACCGGTTCTTGAAGCAGTTCCGGACTCTGAAGAAAAGAGAGTTTCCGCAATCCGTTTGAGATTAGGCAAGGAATTTGAACGCTTTGATGTTACTTGGGTTGGTAATGTTGTAGGTATAGTTCCCGATACCTTGTACGCTATTCTCGATGCTTCCGAAACTGTCTATGCCCACATCACTTTGGAAAATAACAAGCCGGTTTGGGTCCATAAGGAAGATGGTTCTGTAAATCGTTATCAGTACCGTTACAGCAAATTGAACCTGATTATTGACGACGAAACCTTCGTTTGTGAAGGTGAATTTAAGCTGCCGGCCTATATTGCTGAACAGCCTGAGGTTATAGAATGGCTGAACAGAGATACCGCTGCTGTTGCTGATACTTCTGCTGCCGCCCCTGTCGCTGTAGACTCTGCAATTGTGCCCCCTGTTGCAACAGACTCCGCTGCCGTTGTTCCTGTACCGGTGGATTCTGTTGCTGTTGTAGAAGCTCCGGTTGCCGTGGATTCTGTGGATGCGGAAAAAGTCTATGCAGACTCTGTAGTCGCTGAAACCGCTGTTGCTGATACCACGATCATTGATTCCGTAGTTGTCGACACCGCGAAGCCGGCCGCAGAAACTGCGGTTGAAGAAAAGCCGACCGTTGAAACTCCTTCTGTGGAGGAAAAGCCTGTAGTTGAAGTTGTAAACAGGGCCGTCGTTGATGACGATGATGATGACGATAATCCCTTTGCTACAGTAAAGCCCCCGCGCATTGTAGAAGATGCTGCTCGTGGTACTGTGGCCTTGATTGATTCCGGTTCCTTCCGTTATAAGGGCCGTGTGGTTTCCATTTCTCCGTTTGCAATCCACACTACCGAAGTGACTCAAATTTTCTACCAGGAAGTTATGGACCGCCTCGAAGACTCTAAGCGTCGAATGGACAAGTCTACTTATTCCGATGCACAGAAGCCGGTCCACAACATCAACTGGTATGATGCCCGCGAATTTTGCCAGGCTATCGGTGGTGATCTGCCGACTGAAGCCCAGTGGGAATTTGCCGGCCGCGCCGATAACAACGAAGGTTCTCTCTGGAATTTGGATGAAGAACCCAATGCAAGCCTCTATGCCATCTATCGCGACAATTCCTATAGTTTCGGCAAGAAGCATCCGAACTATGGTCCGCAGCCGGTAGCAAGCAGAAAGCCTAACGAATGGGGCATTTACGATATGTCCGGTAACGTTGCTGAATGGACCAAGGATAAGTACTTTATGTTCTCCATTTATGTGGAATCCTCCAATCCGACTGGCGCCATGTTTGGCTCTCACAAGATCTACAAGGGCGGTTCCTGGAAGGATAAGGAAAAGTATCTTAACCTGACTGATTACGATGATGAAGATCCTCGCTACTGGTCTGATGGAATTGGTTTCCGCTGCGCTTTCCCGCGAAGTGTCTTTGAGGAAAAATAATGAGCGAAAAAACAAAAATTGAAAATGAAGAATCCAAGGCTCTGCGCCTGTTCAAGCGTATTACGGCTCTTCCGTATTTGCTGATCATTGTTGCCTTGCTTATGCCTCTAGCCAATGTTTCCTGCAATGACGACAAGGTGATTGCTTCTCCCAATGTTTATGAATTGGCTTCTGGCTTGGATCTTGAAAATGCCCTGCAGGAACCTGCCTTGGGCATGTTGAAGAAGATTGAAACGGGCAATCCCGCCGCTGTTGAAAAGTTCCGTGCTACGATGCCTCATTTTCCTCAGTTGGAACCGATGCCCGCTCTTTACGCGCTTTTAATTGGTGCGTTTTTAGCTGCAGTGTTTGCCTGGCTTACTCCCCTTGGCTCAATCGCCATGGGCATGCTGACTATGGTAGCCATGGGCGCGTTCTACGCAAAGGTGACCGAACTGATTGCCAACATGGGAATTCCGTTGCTCAGTATTAAACCTGGCATTGGTTACAATGCGGCCACCATCTTAATTTTCATCGGTACCGCAATGAATCTGGCTGTAATCATAAGGCCTATTGTTGTGGAACTGAAGGCTCGCCGCGCCAAGAAAAAAGCCCAGGCGAAATAATCGGAAAATCGATTGTCGCTTAGTTCAACGAAACGAATTAAAAAAGAAAAGTCCACCGTTCTGAACTGACCCCAAAAAGTTGGACAGTTTAAAGTTAGGATAAAACAGCGTAATGAGTCCGGTATTGTACCGGGCTCATTCCTTTTAGACGCGACTTTATCCGTTTATTGTTGTAATACTCGATGTAGTTCCTGAGTTCCT
>JAZRWJ010000045.1:22500-325091 GCA_045599625.1 Fibrobacter sp. | reverse complement strand
GTGGCACAGAAAGTCGCTCATTCCATACCGGCGTCTCGCCTGATTAGATTCATGGAGGAAATAATCTGGGAGAACGGTAAGCCGAACAACATTCGCTGCGACAATGGACCCGAATTTATCTCGCACGAGTTCCAGAACTGGGGCGAGGGAAACGGAATCGAAATTTTGTATACGCAGCCCGGATGCCCGACTCAGAACAGCTATATCGAACGGTTCAACGGATCGTATCTTTCATACAAAACAACCTTGCTCCAATGGAATATCGGTTGGCAAGAACTGGGTGATTTTGTATACTTTAAACCAGTCCTAAAAATGGGTAGCTGACACTAGGCCAGGTTCTTCCTGGCTTTTTTCAATTCTGTTTCAATTTCCCTTTGATCGTGGAGGGTAAGAAAACTCCAAGTGTTCCAACGATATACCGCCATATCAAAGGCAGAGACGAATTCAAGCCACACCTTAGGCATGGGGACAAGAAATATCGAGAGCGGGGTCCTGCAAAGGATGGAAGAGGCTCCATTATGGGACAGGTGCCCATAGACCTGCGTCCGGCGATAGTCGACGAAAAAAGTCGCTTCGGCGATTTTGAAATAGACTTGATCAACGGAGCTCTTCATAAGGGGAATCTGCTCACCGCCAACGACAGAATGTCCATGCTTTGCATCCTGGAGCCTCTACCGACAAAGGATGCAACCGCCCTGGCAGATACTCTGATAGCGGCCTTTTCGCCCTACAAGAGGCTGCTACACACGGTCACTTCCGACAACGGAAAGGAGTTCGCCGATCATGTTCGGATAGCCCAAAAGTTGGATGTCGGTTATTACTTTGCCCACCCTTACCACTCGTGGGAACGAGGTGCAAACGAAAATATGAACGGTCTGATTCGCCAGTACCTGCCAAAGGGAACCTCATTTGAGGACCTGACGAGAGATGAGGTCAAGTGGATTGAGTGGAAATTGAACAATCGGCCGAGAAAACGACTTGGATTTCTCACCCCATTAGAGTATATTTCTAGGCAAGTTAAACAAATTTACTTGGCGACTTAAATTCGCCTTTCTTGTAATCTATATTTGGTTTGGAGGTTTTAGAAATGCAAAAGTTCTTATTGTTTTTGTCGTTTACAATGTTTGTGTTGACGGCATGTTCAAATGGTTTAGAAAACGATCCTGTTTCTCCGGAGGATTCTCCGCTCAGCTCAGGGACTGAAAATGTGTCTTCATCTTCTGTTGCTGATGACGTACTTTCCTCTTCTGGTGTGTCTGAAAACAAAGAATCTTATGTGCCCTATGTGGGAGAAAAGCCTAATTGGAAATATCTGAATCCGTCAATTGCTTATGATGAGATTGTAGATGAACGTGATGGCCAGCGATACAAAACAGTTGTGATTGGCGATCAAACATGGTTTGCCGAAAATCTTAATTTGGCGACTATTGGTGGCAATGCCGATGATCAGGTCGCCTCTATATGTGCAAAGGATTCCTGCGAAGTTTATGGTCGCCTTTATACATGGGCCGCTGCAATGAATTTTGATGCTTCGTACAATAATCTTTTTTTCTATGAAGACAAGGTCGTTCCTCATCAAGGAATTTGCCCTAATGGATGGCATGTGCCGGAAAAAGACGAGTTTGTCGTGCTACTCAATAATTTTGATAAGGGAATATGGTTTGAAGCAAACATGAAACTTAAGTCTATGAATGCATGGGTTGCTGAAGCCCCGGCGACAGATGATGTGGGATTTTCTGCCATACCTGTTTATGAGGAAAGTTATTCCAATAATGGCATTATCAATGAGTACCAATCTAGATTTTGGACAACCTTAGACAAAGACTCGAAATTTGGTGAACGTGCAAAATATGCTATAATACTGTATATCGTAAATGAAGAATTATTTGATGCCGGTTATGCTGATGGAAATAAAGAAAAATATATGTCTATTCGCTGTATAAAGGATTAGAAAAGCTAGATGCTTTTCTTTCATTCTTTCTTAATTCTTTTGCGGTCCATTTATCAAACGATTTTAGGCAGCCTGCGCGAGGCTTGAGAATTGGATTTATTAAATTTATTCTATGCAGAAAATTGATACATGGTATAAGGCCCAGGGCTATTGCCCTGAAGAAGAATTTGAAATTGCAAGCTACCTGCTTTTTGAAGCTGGTGTTGCAACTTTGGAAGAATTGGATCCGGTGGAAGAAGGCCGTACGGACTTCTGCTTTTACACTGGAGACAAGGAAGAACGCGATAGCATCGTAGCTCAGTTCCCTCAGTATCATTTTGAAGTGACTGAAGAACCTGCCAAGGATTGGGACAAGTGGTGGCGTGACCGTGCCCAGCCAGTTGCCGTGAGCCCTCACTTGGTGGTGCGTCCGCCTTGGGTTGAATTCACCCCGGAAGATTCCGAGACTGTGGTTTTGGAATTGGAGGCAAAGACTGCCTTTGGTACTGGCGAACATGACACCACCAGCAGTTGTGCTCACTTAATGGAATTTGTGGATTTCAAGGATAAGTCTGTTCTTGATATCGGTACCGGTACTGGCATTTTGGCCATGTTTGCAAAGCGTCGTGGCGCAAAGCTTGCGGTGGGTACTGAAATCGATCCGCTGACCATTCCCTGCATTGCTGAAAACTTTGAACGCAACGGCTTTGATGGTAGCGACTGCGTGTTGGGTTTCCTGGATGCATTCAAGGACAACACCAAGTTTGATGTGATTCTCTGCAACATGATCCGCAGCGAACTGTGGCCTCTCCGCGACGATATCGAGGATCTGCTTGCTGAAGGTGGCGAACTGATTATCTCTGGCCAGCTGGCAACAGAACGCGACTACATCATTAAGTGGTTTGAAGAAGCCGGCTTCTCCGTGACTCAGGAGAGAACATCTGGAGAGTGGTGGAGCGTTCTTGCAAAGAACGGGTAGGCGCTAGGGTCACTTGTTCCAAATACCATTATTAGAAAAACCCGCGATTCGTTTCGCGGGCTTTTTTACGCTTTATAAAGAGATTAGTTTGAATCTTTCAGGCATCGAACGCTGAATCCCTTCATCTTGTAGTAACTGTCAATTCTTTCAACGCCATCGCCGCCGTCAGCATCGTCTGCGTAAAGAGCGTCGAATCCTAGTCCGAAATAGTAGGCTTGCTTGTCATTGTATTTTTCGCTGGTCCAGAAAATCATTGATTCTGGATTGTTGTATATATCTTCGTATTCGCTATACCAGCTTGTGCGATACCCCTTGAAATTTACAAGATCGAAACCGTCGTCATCCTCTGCTCTCAAAGCGCTGTAAAGTATGCTCTCATCTTGAACAATGTTTTTGACGAAATCAATGAGCGTTTGCCATTCACTACGTGATGGAATGTGCCAACCGTCCGGACAGATTCCCTGCGGATCGTTTATAAGCTCTTCATCGGAGTTGTTTACATCTACCTTGATATTGTTGGCCGCCATCCAGGAGTAAAGTACACCCGATCTTGAATCGTCCTCTGATGTAGGGAAGAAAACAGGAACGTTTTCGTGTAGTTTATCATCCATGCTGTAGTAGGATCCAATAAGGTTTGGTGTTCTTTCTGTATCTGTGTATGAAAGGTTCTCTGTCATCCAGGTTTGGTTTCCAATGGTAGCTGTGGTGTAGCTGTGGCCTTGGCTATCTTTGACTGAACCGATAATGGATTCCAGCCTCCATGAACTTCCTTTGCATTTGAATGTGCTGCCTTCGTAGGTTATCTCTTGACCTTGGTTATAAGAGGTGCATCCATGTCCAAAAGTATACTCAATGGTGTTGGGTGTGCGATATTGATTTCCTTCATAACAGATGTATCCGTTTCCATAGTCTTGGATAGATCCGTCCTTTGCGCAGTCTGCAAAAGAGAGAATGTACTCATCTTCATCAACAGCGTTCCAGTCGCTATCAGAACATTTCCAGAAGCTGAAACAGTAATTTTCGTAGGCGTTATTGCAGATTTCCTTGAACTTAAATTCATTTTCGTTTGCATCGGAACATTCACCAAGAGATGTTTTGTCAAATTCCATGAACTCGGTGTAACCTATAGGTGTCCAACCTTCATCGGTACATTTCCAGTATCTGCGGTCATAACAGGCATCGTAATCGGAATACGACAAATCATAATACTGCTTTTCGTCAAGATTGTCTTGAGTGCAAGCTCCTATATCTTTGATAATAAAGGAATTTCCCTGGCAGAAGGTATCGCCATCTTCGAGAACCCAGCCATTATCGGTGCATTTCCAGAATGCGTTCCATCCGAAGCATTCGTCATATGTATACTTGTATTGCAACTGGTTTAAGTTGCTGCTGTTGCATGTTCCAAAATCAGGGTCTTGGACAACATAAATTGAACAGAATTCGTCCTTAGAGGTGGAATGCCATTCGCCAGAAGAGCATTGCCAGTAATTCTTGGCGCCGCAAGGATATGATCCAAGGGATGTATGTACAATTTTTCCCTCGTTTGCGGATCCGCATTCTCCAAGTTCTTCTCTATTGTAAATCCAATCCTGACGGCAATATTCGAATTCATAGGATTTTCTCCATGCATTACCGGAACAAATCCAAAAATCCTGTCGTTCTGAATGTATTCTGTTCCAAATGGGCATATATAAAACATCGTTTTCTCTTTCGTCGTTGCATTCTCCGAGAGCGAAAACGTCAAACATGGTTAGGCTAGCGATAAGTTCGTCAATTTGTTCCTCGGTGAGATTGGACAGGTCAATGATGCCGGGTTTGCCGTCTTCACCGTCTTCACCATCTTTACCATCTTTACCATCTTTCCCATTTTCGCCGTCTCTACCATTGAGCAGTACTCCAACGTATTCGCCACCACAGACGATGTTGTAGCCGTTTTCAATGTATTCTGCGGTACAGCTTGTACCATCTTTCCCGTTTTCTCCATCCTTACCATTTTCACCATCTTTTCCGTCTTTGCCGTCGGCTCCGTCTTTACCATTTTCACCATCTTTGCCGTCGGCACCGTTTCTTACGAATCCAACAACTTGATCACCGCAAATGATGTTGAACCCGTTTTCGGCCTCTTCTGCAGAACAACTGGCACCATCTTTGCCGTTGATACCGTCTTTACCGTTAGTTCCGTCTTTACCATCGACACCGTCCTTGCCGTCTTTTCCGTCAATGCCATTCAAAAGAATACCGACAACTTCATCGCCACAGAAGATGGTGAATCCGTTGACGGCTTCTTCTGCGTAGCAGCTTGCACCGTCTTTACCATCGACACCGTCTTTTCCGTTAACTCCGTCCTTACCATCGATGCCGTTTGTTCCATCTTTGCCGTCTACGCCGTTGGTACCGTCTTGACCGTTAATACCATCTTTGCCATCAATCCCGTCCTTACCGTCAATACCATTGACCAACGTTCCCGAAAGAACGCCACCGCAGTATATGTTGTAACCGGTTGGAATTTCAACAATGTTGCAACTAGTACCGTCCTTACCGTCGACTCCGTCTTTTCCGTTTACACCATCCTTTCCGTTAGTGCCATCAACGCCATCTCTACCATCGACACCGTCTCTTCCATCAATACCATCCCTGCCGTTGGTTCCGTTAGTGCCGTTTATTCCGTCGACACCGTCCTTACCATTGGTTCCGTTTAGAAGAACTCCTGCCAGCTGGCCTTCGCAAAGAATCTTGAAACCGTTTTCTACAGGAATTGCTTCGCAGCCGGTACCGTCTCTGCCGTCTTTACCGTTTTCGCCGTTAATGCCGTCAATACCGTTTGTGCCGTTGTAGAGTGTGCCGATCAGCTTGCCGCCGCACACGATGGTGAAACCTTCATCTACTGGAGCCGCGGTACAGCCTTTGCCATCGGCACCATTCTTTCCAGAAAGAGGCGCCCATGCTCCGTTGGCACAGTAGTATACTGCGGCGAGATCAGAGATAAAAACCATCTTGCCGGCATTATTCGCCTCGCAAGTTGGAAGCAGAGCCATGCTGTCGTATATTTCCATGTTTGTAGTGAGGGGCGCCTCGCTGGTTTGTTCTCCACACCCCGTCAAAAATGTCACTAGGGCTGATGTAATTACGAATACCTTTGGTAAATTAATTCTCATTTTATATCTCCAAAATCAAAAGAGACACTGTCAATGCTTGACAGGGCGTAGTCCAGAATTTAGGGGCAAGTTCCGCCTGTTTCTTCAATCGTAACCCATTGAATAGCGAAGCCGTTCATATTTCCCTTTCCACCATTAATGACGAGATTGTGCTTGTCGGTGCTGCTGCCGCAAAACGATAATCTTGCCGAAAGCCATTGGCTGTAAACATCTAGGCTGGTATCAAGATTTACGTTGTCACCGGTTATGGTTTCGTATTTTTGATTCTGGATACCTATGTAGAATGAGTCTCCCTTGCCATAGGGGTAAGCGCTAACGTGAATTCGATAGGCTCTACCATATTGCAAATTTACAGGGTAGGTTGCTTGCAGCCACCATTCTTCTTCCATGATGTCCATTGGGTAGAATTGCAACACATACGCACTGTCATTGTTTTTGACAAGACTTACGGAGCCTCGTGTTTCGTCGTAAGCCGTCAAGGTCCAGCCGGAGGTAGATTCGACTCTATTGAAGTCGTAGTCTAAAATCTTCCTTGCTGTAACTACAGCTGTGCTAGACGAGCTAGGCTTGACCGGGGTTGCACTGGACGAACTGGACTTGATCGGTGTCGCACTTGATGAACTAGGCTTGGACGGTGCTGCACTGGATGAGGAAATCTGCGAAGTGCACTTTCGGTCAAATTCAACCCAAATATTATCAGAACAGATAAAACTGACGATGCAACCCTGTACTTCGTTGTTGACAACGAGTCCTTCTGTACAAGTGGGCTCGGATGGAACGGTTTCGCTGCTTAAGGGGATGAATTCGCTGCTACTTAATGGAATTGTCATTGAACTAGAAGACAACAGTGCTTCCTGTGCTTGCCACATCTGGTCGTACGGCCCAAAAGTGTTTTCCCAGTCGGCCTGGTAATCGGTGCAGGCCATGAGCGCAATCATGGGCAAAAAAGACAAGTACTTTTTCATGGTCGCTCCTTAGAAAATGAATGAAACGCCGATGCCTACGAGACCGAGAGCAGCGACGCCAATGGAAATGGTTCGCATCAACTGATTCTTGCCTGCGTCGTCATAGCCTTTCTGGTATTCGGCATGGTTTGTGGGGATGATTTGGGTTGCTTTTTTTGCCTGGTCATCGAAATAGTATGCCAAGGCGCCTCCGGCCAGAGCGATACCTGCGCTGATGGATACGGGAACCCAGTGGATCTTCTTTCCTGAAGATTCAACGGTTGCTTCCTTGGCTGCTTCAGATGCGGCTTCCTGCTTGGTTTCTACCCAGTTGTGGTCGCCAGCGATGGCAGTCTCGGCAGCAGTTGCTACAGTCGCTGGCTGCGGAACGGGCTTTTCTGTTCTTGTGCTATCTACCGCAGCGGTTTCTGTGGTGCTTTCTGCGCCGGGCTCCGCTACGGATTCAATTGTCGAATCTGTCGTTGCTTCCGCAATAGGTACCTCTGCTGCAACCTCTTCTGCGGTTTGCATTTCCTCGGGAGGCTCTTCAATGGCGGTCTCTACTGGACTTTCAATTGCGACGGGTTCATTCGAGACCGTTGCCGGTTCTTCTGCATTATTCGTGGCTTGAATTTCCGCGGAAGTGTCTTCAGCGGTAGTTGCTTGTGTCGGTTCTTCTGCGACAGGGGCGGAAGTTTCGGCTACAGTGTTCGGATATTCTTGCTGGGGTGAGCTTTCCCATTTTGTTTCATCTTTTGATGGTGCCACCCAATCGTTAGGAAGTGAACCCCAGTCTTTGGACAAGGTTCCCCAATCGTCGGGAAGAGTTCCCCAATCGTTGGGCAGAGTTCCCCAGTCATTTGAAAGGGGCTGTATATCTTTCCATAAATCTTCCGCAAAGGCGTTCCCGACGAAGAAAGAATTTAATGCCAATCCAATAAGGAATTTTTTCATGAGGCAATTTCCTTAGAAGGAATACTTGATGTAGGTGGAAAGTTTAAGGACCATGATGGAGGTGTCGTCACCTTCCTCGCCGTATTCTTCCTCTACATAACGATAGTTGTAATCAAAACCCTTTTGGAAACTCTTTAGATCTGTGGACGTGAAAGTGACTTCCTCCTCGATACTCATCCGTTCGTTAATGGCGATGCTTGCTCCGCCAAAAATCTTATAGGCTGCGGAACCGGAAGCGTAGCCGGAAAGCTGGATGCGGTATTCGTAACCGGCGAAGGCGATAAGGTTGCCTCCGATGGAAAGGTCTGCTTCAGTTGCCGCATGGATAATCATTCCGGTGTAGTCTGAAAACGGTAAAGTGTAACCAAGCTCGGTTGTCCAGGAAAAATCCTCTCCAAGGATAATGCCTCTTTGTGCGCCCACATCAATTGCCATGGCGTCTTGGTATTCCTCTGTTCCGATGGAACCTAGGGGCAGTGCGATGTCGATATAGACGCTGGTCTTTTGACCGAGATTTCGCTTTGCTCCCAAGATCATGTTGCGAAGCATGCCGCTTTCGTCAACCTCTTCCTGATGAAGAGCGTTGTACCCGTCGCTGGAAATAAGCTGAAGGCCGATATTGCGTACGGAAAATTCCCATTTTGAATTTAGGGTGAAACGTGCATCCGCTGCAATGCCTTGGGACATCCAGTCGCCATATTCCATAATATAGGCTGCTCGGGCGGCAAATCCTTCTCCCTTGACAGGAAAATAACTCCAGGAAGCTGCGAAAGAGCTTGCGATTCCAAGGAGGAGTGTTGCTATGATTTTTTTATACATGGAGTTAAGTCCTGTAAGAGTAGAGGTTTTTCCGAAGTGTTAACAGATTAGCGGCTCAGGAAGTTGAGGGGGCTGGAGCTTTCTTCCGGTTCGCTTGCTACAACAGGCTGGATTTGTGCAGAGGCGGAGGGGGTGGAGCCGTTTGCCGGAACGAACTGGACGTTTGCATTGATCGGAGCGAACTGGACCGCATTCATGCCTGCGGTGGAGTTTGTGGATTCGGATGCTGTTGCGGTGGTACCGGAGTAGAGAGCTTTCCACTTTGCGGTTTCTTCAACAGAGATGTCCTTGTATGCGATGGCGAGGCCGGAGTACTTGCAGTATTCGGTGACCTTGTCGCCCTTGGTGTCCTTGTGGTGTTCCATGCGTACGCGGATGAGGTCCTGTGCGTTAGGAATCTTGGTGGTGACGAATTTCATGAAATCAACTTCGGAGCAAGCGCCGTCCTGCTTGAAAAATACGGTGCCGAGAATTTCGGTGCGTTCGCCGCCGTAGGCATGAATTTCTGCGGATTCCTTGTGACTAATGTCGTTGATTTTTTCGGTGTTGACGGTTCTAACCAGAGCGCAGCCATTGAAAACGAGAGTGGAAGCTGCGATAAGGGGGAGAAGGACAATCTTTTTCATGTTAACATTCCTTTACTTAAAACGTGAAAAAAAAATAGAACATAAAAAAAGAAAATACGATGGTTTTTGATAAAAATAATAAGCTGATGTTGAGATTTTTACGAAATTCTCAACAAAAATGATAAAAAAAACAAAAAAATGCCCTTGATTGATGCTCAAGGGTGAAATTTGTGTAAAACGAGACTTAGTCTTTTATGCAGCGAACCGAGATTGCCGTGGAAAACATGGCGTTTCCGTTGATGGCAGCATCGGCGTTTTCAACGCCTATATTGCGGATGGCGTCGCTATGTTCCGAAAGCAAGGTGGATGAGGAGAACCAGGCGGATTTTCCGAATGCACCAAAATAGTAGACGCCTGCAGGGAGTGCGGAGAATCCGAACTTGTCTTCATCCTCGGCGGTTTCCGGGTAGTCCCTGAGACTCCATGCCCCCTTGGCTCTGAGAGCCTTGGCGGCGCCTTCCAGACCTCCTATGTAGTCAATCAGTTCCAGCCATTCCTCATTGGTGGGCAGGTGCCAATCTTTTGGGCAGGCCACTGCTGCGGCGGGGTAGGTGTAGAGTCTTCCGTAAGTGTCGCAATAGCTTTCTATATCATCGTAGCAGTAGCTGTTTCCGTTTTCTTCATCAGATGCAAAATTCAAATTTTCCGCCATCCAGACTTGTTCGCCGATTTTCACGGTACGATAGATTTTTCCGTCGCGGGAATCCTTGAGGGTTCCGTATTCAATGTCGGGATTGAAGAATGCAATTTTCCATTCCCCATTTTTGCAGGTGTAGTTCGTGTTTGCGTAGACACTGTATTTGTTGCCGTTCTTCTTGATCTCGCCTTCGTTTTCATTGCTGCAAGAACCTAGCTTGTATTCCGTTGCCCAGAAATTGTTGATAAATTTTTCGAAATTGGGAACGGTGTCGGAGATGTTCCAGCTCAAGACATTGTTGCGTACAGAGGATACTGCCAGGCGGGTGCTGGCGTAGTCGGCGATGCCAACCAGGTAGGTGGAATCGTCGATAATGCCGTCGTCCTGCAGGTCTGTCGCGAGGTCTGCCAAGAGTTCGGTTAGTTTCGCTTCGTTATTATCGCCTTGAACTAGGGCGGAAATGGCCAAAAGCATAGCGTCGCCTTCGGTGGTGCCGAAGATGTTCAGATCTTCCAGGTCATCAACGTTTTCGGAACCATGGAAAGCCTTAATAATTTCTTTCTTGGCCTGAGCTTTGGCGTCCCTGACACTCATTTTCTTGTTCTCAATAAGGTAGTTGACGCGTTCGTACTCCAACTGTGTGAGTAGGTTTATGTTCACGTTTTCGCGGTCGGAAAGGTCGGCAATGGCGTTCAATGTAATCTGGCTATTGGATTGCTTGCCGGTAATTTCGTTCCAATAGAATCCGGTCACTTCAAGGATGGCATATTTACTTTCCAGGCTGATGCTGGGGATGGAAAATTCACCGGCATTGGAAATGCTGCTACGGAAGGCGCGTCCTGTCTGGACAAGGTTTTCGCCAAGTTCAAGTACTGTAACCTTGGATCCTTTTACAAAGGGACCCTTTTGAGAAACGCCAGAAATTTTTTTGTCGGAAATGGCTAGTCCGTTAGTGCCTTCTGTGCCGCCACCGGTACATGCACTCAAGAAGAACGTAAGGATCAATAAAGTTGCGGGTATGAATTTCTGGTACATCATTTTTCGTCGGAGGGTTGAGATGCTTGTGAATGAGAATTGGGGCCTGTCTTTTTTCTTGATTTCTTTTTCGGGTTGCTGGTGTTTTTACGAGTTAGAGGAAAAAGCTGAAAGTTAAAGCTATAGACTCTTTCCAGTCCTTGATCCTGAACGGCAATGTCCAAGATTTTCTTGCGAAAATCTGCAAGCTCCTGAACGATTTTTTCGTACCCGTCCTTTGAAATGCCAAGGATCAATTCGGAAAAATTTCGTTCGTTGATTGGAATGGTGTCTAGGGATTCCAGGGCGAGTGTGCCGATTTGCCTATGGAGTTCGCGTAGGGCCGCAGATGCGACATCCTTGCTACGAGAAGAGACTACTTTCTCGGCTTGTTCATAGTGACCATCTGAAGTCTTGGTTAAAAAACCATTTTTTACAAGAAATTGAAGTGAATTTTTGATTTCGTTTATGTCGACTGGAAAAATAAATCTACGGGCGATTTCGCTAGGCTTGGTACTTGAAATGTCTGGTGCTAGCTCTCGCATTACGGGGTTCAGCCAGGATGTGAAATAGGTGAACATGGGATCCCCTAAAATCTCAATCTGGTGCTCGTGAGCGAACTTTTCCATTTGGGATAGATAAAGTTTTTTTTCGCTGGCAAGCTTTGCCTGGTTAAGGTTTACCAGTATTCTGAAGTATTCCATCTCGATACCCTGGAGACCTATGGCGCCCCCGACTTGTTCAATGCCCGCACTGCTTAAATTGGCTTTGCCTTGGCATACAAGTTTTAAGTAAGATGGCGAAGAGAATCCAGCCTGCTTGGCGAAGATTCGCCAAGACAACAAGTTACGACTTTTCATTTCATCGTAATAGTCTTGAATAAGAGCTCGGTAATCTTGGTATTCGAGAATTGGTTTCATTGTAGACTTAAGCTGACTCTTCCTTGGTTTTATTTTTCTGCTTTCTCTGCTTTGGATAACTCGTGTTCTTGTGTGTCAGCGGGAAAAGTTGGATGTTCATGCTATAGATTCTCTCTAGCCCTTGATCCTGGGCTGCGATATCCATAATCTTTCTGCGGAATTCCATAATTTCGTTGACGATCTTGTGGTATCCTTCCTTGGAAACATCTATAAAAAGTTCTGAAAAGTGTCGCTCGTCAATGTTCCCCTTTTCCAGGGATTCTACTGCAAGATCACTCATTTGTCGGTGGAAGGAGCGCAATACGGTAGCCGTGATGTCTCGATTCTGTGATGCGAGAACTCTGTCTACCTGTTCATAACGACCATCAGAATTTTTAACAAGGAACTTGTTTTTGGTAAGGAACTGGAGTGTTTCCTTGACTTCTTCTGGGCTTACTTCCAAGACGAATCGTCGTGCGATTTCGCTAGGTTTCGTACTGGTAATGTGTGGAGCCAGTTCGCGTACAACCGGGTTTAGCCAGGATGAGAAAAAGGCGTACATAATCTCGTTGAGCACCTTGACCTTTTTACTTTGTGCAAGGTCTCCCATTTGCATCAAATATTTTTTCTTCTCTTCCGGGTTCTTGGATTGGTTGAAATTTGCCAGAATCTTGAAGTAGTCCAGTTCAACACTTTTCAAATCAAGAGCGGCTGCGACCTGGTTGATGCCGGCACTGCTTAAGTTGGTCTTGCCCTGACACACGAGCTTCAAGTAAGACGGCGAGGTGAAACCTGCCTGCTTGGCGAAGATGCGCCAAGACAGCAATTTGCGGCCTTTCATTTCGTCAAAGTAGTCTTGAAGGAAGGCTCGGTAGTCTTGGTATGCAAAAACGGATTTCATGGGCTTGTGATGTTAGCGGCCGCGACGGCGAGAACTGAACTGTACCGGCGACTCGTTTCGAGGCTTGCGATCGTTCCCGTTTCCACGATTGCCTTGCGGGGCGCCCCCGCGGCGGTCGCTGTGGAAATCACGACGGTCGTTGTCACGGTGGAAGGACTTGCGTTCATCAAAACGACGGTCGTCTCGACGGGAATCGCGGTTCTGGAAGTCGCGGCGATTGTTATCGCGACGGAAGTCTCTGTCATCGCGGCGTCCTTCCTGGCGTTGCTCCTCGTTGCGTTCGTATTTCGGAGTCCAGGTCTTGTCGCCGAATTCTGCTTGACGACGTTCGCGGCGGGCGGAATTTTCCCAGCGGCCTTTTTCGCCTGTTTTCTTCGGGACAACTGTAATCATGCTGCGTTCAGCGCGCTTCTGCAAATCGCGTTCGCGGAATTCCGGATTCTTTTCACGCTCCTTGCTGGGGCTGTAATTTTTGCCCTCGGCGATGGCGGTACGGGAAAGCAGCAGACGTCCGATCTTACCCAGCTTCAATCGTTCCAGTGTGGCGCGAATCTGGGGGCGGTTTTCGGGAATGTACCAGAAGAAGAACTGCTTCTGGCTCTTCTTCTGCTCCGGAGTCTTTGCCACATATAACGGTGTTCCATCCGGCTTCATTTCGGCATAGAACATTTCCGTCGCAATGGTCATGGGCGTGGGCGTAAAGTCCTGAACCTGTTCCAGCTGGAATCCCAACTGCTTTGTTTCTAGGGCAAGTTCCGCCATGTCGGCTTCAGTACAGCCCGGATGGCTACTGATGAAGTATGGAATCAATTGCTGCTTTTTGCCGATGCGCTGGCATTCTGCGTCAAAGAATTCCTTGAACTTGTGGAACAGCGTAAAGCTGGGCTTGCGAATCAGTTTCAGAACCGCTTCCACCGTATGTTCCGGGGCCACCTTCAAGCGGCCGCTGACGTGATAGTCAATCAGTTCGCGGGCGTATTCCTCGTGTTCCTTCTTGATGTTTTCGTCGCAGTTTTCTTGCAGGAGCAAGTCGTAACGGACACCGCTGCCAATGAACAAGTGCTTTACCTTGGGATGGTTACGGACTTCGCGGTACAAGTCAATCAGTTCGCGGTGACTTGTATTCATGTTGTCGCAAATGGTTGGGGTACAGCAGCTGGGGCGTGCGCACTTGGAACAGCGGCTACGATCCCTGCCGCGCATCTTGTACATGTTGGCGCTGGGGCCGCCCAGGTCTGTAATGGTTCCTGCGAAACCTTCCATCTGGGTAACGATTTCCACTTCACGCAAAATGCTTTCGCGGCTACGGCTAGCGATAAACTTACCCTGCTGTGCGTTAATGGCGCAGAAGCTACATCCACCGAAACAACCGCGGTGGGTGTTGATGCTGTACTTGATCATCTCGAATGCAGGAACATCTCCGCGCTTCTTGTAGCGGGGATGGGGTGCTCGTGCATAAGGATATTCAAAACTTTCGTCCAGTTCGCCGTATTCCATGGGCGGATAAGCTGGGTTGATTACAACAGTCTTGTCGCCTACATCTTGCAGGATGCGGCGTTGGAACATCTTGTTGCATTCAATGTCTACCTTGTTGTAACTCTGAATCTGTGTTTTTTTTTCGGCCACGCATTCTTCGTGGCTGGGCAGGCGCAAATCCTCCCAGGTGGTGCCCTGTTCCTTGTGCTTGCCCGGAACTGGTAAATCGCCCTTGTCCACAAGAACCGCCGTCTGGGGGATGTTCTTTAGGCTGCTGAAGGGTACACCCTTCTTCAAAAGTCGTACAATTTCTTTCAGGGGCTTTTCGCCCATGCCGTACACCAGAATGTCCGCTTCCGTTTCAGCCAAAATGCTGGGCTTCAGTCTATCGCTCCAGTAATCGTAATGGGTAACGCGGCGAAGGCTGCTTTCCAGACCGCCAATCAAAAGCGGTACATCGGGGTAAAGCATCTTCACAATCTTCGCGTAAGTGTAGGTGGCGTAATCCGGACGGAAACCTGCCTTGTTGCCAGCGGTAAAGGCGTCGTCATGACGGAGGCGCTTGCCGGCGGTGTAATGGTTCACCATACTGTCCATACCGCTACTGATGGCGAAGAACAGACGGGGCTTACCCAACTTCTTGAAATCGCGAAGGTCGTCGCGCCAGTTTGGCTGCGGCAAAATAGCGACCCTCAAGCCCTCGTGCTCAAAAAGCCTTGCCACCACGGCGTGACCAAAACTGGGGTGGTCCACATAACAGTCCGCGCTGATGACAATAACATCAACGTAATCCCAACCAAGTTCGTCCAGGTCTTCTTTGCAGATAGGTAAAAATCGAGGATCGTACATAATTTATAAGATAGAAAAAGTCGAGAGTTGCAAAAATAAGCTAGTGCGCCGGAATCCATCCCTTGCGGCAAAGATGGATGATGTAGATGAATCCCCTAAAGCAAAGTTCGAAGCACATGGCCATCCAAGCGCCTTGCAAGCCGTGACCTGATACGAGAAATGCTGCCAGGGGAATGCGAACCACCCACATGCTGAGTAAGTTCATCATGCTGGGGGCGAAAGTGCTGCCTGCACCGCGGAAGACTCCGTTTGCTACGATGGATGCAGCGTAGAGAGGTTCCGCGATAGCTTCAATTCGGAGAATTGCGGTTCCTAATGCGCGAATGTCTTCATCGACCGTAAAGAATCCAATCAGTTCCGGGGCGAAAATGTACATGAGTATGCCGGTGCATGTCATGACCAGCATGCCCACGCCTGTGGTAAGGAACGCCAGTTTTCGGGTGAGATCCCTACGTTTGGCGCCGATACTTTGCCCGATTAAGGTGGTTGCCGCAGATCCGATTCCGTAACCTGGCATGTAACACAGGCTTTCGATGGTAATGGCGAAGGAGTGGGCCGCAATAGAGATTGTCCCTAGGGGTGCCACAAAAGTTATGAGCATGATTTGGGCGCTGTACATCACCAATTGCTCCAGCCCGATGGGCCAAGAAATCTTGTAGGCCTTTTTTAGTTGCTTGATGGAGAAATAAATTTTTTCCTTGGCGCGAAGGTGTAAGCTTTTGCTTTTGCAAAGCAAGAAGAAAAGCATTAAAGAGGCGATGAAATAAGTCGTAAGGATTGTGCCTAGACCCGCGCCAACTACTCCGAGGCCCGCACCGGGAACCGTAATGCTAAATCCGGCAAGGCTCACCTCTCTCGTTTCAAAAATCAAGAGGAAGTTTGCCGCAACATTTAGAAAGCAGGAAAGGATTTGTAACGTGCTGGGCAATTTCATGTTGCCACTGCATTGTAGCATGCCGGCCGCCATGCTGTTCAGCTGCATTCCCGGCAGACCCAGCATGATGATCATAAAGTAGGTGGCTGCATCCTGATGGATTTCTGCATTGGCTCCCAACAGGGCTGGAACTTTGTCGGACATGAATGTTCCAAGGCCCATAAGAATCAGACTGAAGACAAGTCCAAAAAGTAAACCAACCTTGACCAGGTTTCTCGCACGGAATTCACGTTTAGCGCCAATGGCGTGTGCAATCTGTACAGTAAAGCCTGCGTTGACGGAAAAGCATAAACTGCCCACTAGCCATGTACAAGATGCCACCAGTCCGATGGCCGCCGCTTCCTTGGATCCCAAGTGCCCCACCATGGCGGCGTCCACGTAGGACATGATGATGGAGGCGCTTTGTGCAAGAATTACAGGAAGGCTTAGCTGTCCGATTAAAAGCAGCATCTGACGACCATTTATCGCCTTTCCGTCTCGTAATAATTCAAGCCTATCCATCCTGCGGGCAAATTTAGAAAAATTCTATATTGCCCTGCGTAATGAATGCTGTCGTTCAAAATAGCTTTGGAAATTCTTTAAAGAAGGCATTTAAACTTTCCCTCCCTGTGCTTACAGGGTACTGGTTTCTGGGCATTACCTATGGTGTGCTTGCAGAGTCCATGGGATTTAGCTATTGGTATCCGCTGAGCATGGCGGTGTTCATCTTTAGCGGTTCTGCAGAATTCTTGGGTCTGGGAATGTTGGCCGCAAATTTCAATCCGCTGGCGGCGGCAAGCATGGCCCTTGTGGTGGGTGCCCGTCATTTGTTCTATGGCGTCTCCATGCTGGATCGTTACAAGGGCATGGGCTGGCGAAAACCTTTCTTGATTTTCTGGCTTACGGATGAAACTTTCGCGGTGAACTACAATGCTCGTGAAGCTACGGCAATAGAAATGCTGTTGGTCAGTTTCCTGGATTATTCCTATTGGATTACAGGCGGCTTCATGGGTTACATGTTTGGTTCATTCCTAAAGTTCGATATTCATGGTCTTGAGTTTGTTGTAACCGCTATGTTTACTGCCATCTTTATGGATCAGTTCCTGAAGGAAAAGGAACTGCGTCCGGCGTGGATTGGAATTGGTTGTACTGCGATCAGCCTGTTTGTTGTGGGGTCGCAGTACTTCGTGATTCCTGCTATGATTGGAATTCTTCTGATGCTGACCGCGTTCCGCAAAAAGCTGGAACCTAGTTATTTTGAGGAGGTCCGCAAATGACTTCCCAGCAGCAGATTATTACCATCATAATTCTTGCGGTGATTACGTTTATGACCCGCGCCTTGCCCTTCCTTGTTTTCCCTGCAGGAAAGCCTACGCCAAAATACATCCAGTACTTGGGCAAGGCCTTGCCCCTTGCTGTTTTTGGAATGCTGGTGGTGTATTGCCTTAAGGACGTGCAGTGGCTTGAAGGCTCTCATGGCATTCCTGAAATTTTGGGCATTGCCGCCGTAGTTCTCATGCATTTGTGGCGCCGTCAGCTGTTCCTTTCCATGGCGGTGGGAACCGCGGTGTATATGATTTTGATTCGTGTGATGGTTTGATTATATGCAGAATGGTGCAGGTGATAAAACAAATCTTTTTGGACATCTTTCTGGATTTCTTGCCGCCGCCATCTGGGGTTTGATGGCTCCTATCGGCAAGGACGCCATGCTGCATGGCATTAGCGGCCTGGACATGGTGTTCTTCAGAGTGGCTGGTGCCGCCGTCAGTTTCTGGCTGGCCTCCATTTTTATAAAAGAAAAAGTCCCTGCAAAGGATGTTTTTAAGTTCGCGGCTGCAGGCCTTTTTGCCATTGTTTGCAACCAATGCTGCTTTACTGTAGGCTTGTCCATTACTTCGCCCATCAATACGTCTATCGTAACTACGAGCCTTCCCATTGTGGCCTTGATTTTTTCCGCCATCTTCCTTCACGAAAAAATTACTGCCAAGAAAGTTCTAGGAATCGTCGTTGGCGTGTCGGGTGCGGTAATGTTGATTATGGGAAGTGCTGCCGCCAACAATGCCAAGGCCGGCAACATTGTGGGGGACCTGCTCTGCTTCACATCCCAATGCAGCTTTGCTATTTATCTTGCGTTCTTCAAGAATCTTGTGGGCAAGTACAGCGTCATCACCAGCATGAAATGGATGTTCACTTTTTCTACCATCATGATTGCGCCCTTTACCTTGGGCGGGGTGATGCAGATTCCTTTTAGTGACATTAGTGTGTTGACTTGGCTAGAAACTAGTTTCGTTGTTTTGGGTGGAACATTTATCGCTTACATTCTTGTTGCGAAGGCCCAGAAGGCTTTGCGCCCCACGGTGGTTGCCATGTACAATTACGTTCAGCCTATAACATCTACCATCGTTTCTGTGTTAACCGGACTTGCCATTTTCGGGGTTAACCACGCATTGGCTATTGCCTTGATTGTGGCGGGTGTCTACACGGTCAATTCCGCAAAATCCAAGAAGTAAAAACGAAAAGGAATGAACCTACAGACTTTAAAAAAAGGAACAAAATATGAACTTCAAATCTTTAGTTATCGCCGCCCTGGCCTGCAGAAACTGCTGAAACTTAACGCCAAGCAGATTCCCATGCTGAACAACGCCGTCGGTTACGAGAAGTAACGCTACCTTTTTTTTTCGAACTGCTTCGACAATCAAAAAAATCCACATATAGAAAGCCTAGGGTCAAATCCCTAGGCTTGTTTTTATCAACAAGGAATTTCGTGTGGTTATTTGTGGATATACTTGCGCCAGTCTCCATATTCGGAGATATCGCAAACGTCATCAGAAGAAATTTTTGACAGGATGGAAGTGTCTCCCATGAATCCTGATACCATTCTTCCGTTGGAAAGTTTGATTTTCCCGATGCCAAGAGGGGAGGGAATGTTGGCGACAAAATTGCCGAATTCTGAAGGGCTCATGGCGTAAAGTTCTACATAGAAGCTGTGACCCTTTGTTTCGCTAACCATGGCAGGCTTTTGAATACTGCCATCCTTGAATGCGAACATCTTGTATTCGGGTGCGGTTTTTGCCGCTCCTAAAAATTCTGAATTTTGTAGCTGGTAGTGCAACGGTTCACCCTTCAGGTGGGCGCCACATACGGCCAAAGTGATTTTTTCAGAAAGCAGGGGCGAAACCTTGTTTGCAACGTCCAAAAGCTTGAAATCGTCGAAGGCTCGTCCTACGATGGTTACGCCAAAGGGCAGGAGAGGTGCGTTGGGGTCCGTACTTGAAGCAAGTCCTGCGGGAATTGCCAGTGCAGAATAATCCAGCAGATTCATGTAGTTGGTGTAGTAACCAAGATTGGAATTCAACTTGATGGGGTCTGCATTTACTTCTTCGGTCTTGTAGATGGTGCCTGCAGTTGGCGTCAGTAAGATGTCGACCTTGTCGAATTCCTTGTCCGCAATTTTCTTCCTTGCCTGTAGGGCGTGGAATCCTGCGAATACTTCGGAAGGATGGGGAGTACTTTTAGGGCTGATGATGGCCTTTGTCACAGGGAATATCTCATCGGGATGTTCGTCGATGAATTTTCCTACGGCGTCATAACGTTCGAATACCCACGGGCCTTCGTACAGAAGTCTTGCGGCTTCCAGGAATGGGGTGAAGTGGATTGTGACTTTGGTACCGCCTGCTTTTTCAAAGGCTTCCACAGCGCGGTAGAAGGCTGCCTTGTAACCTTCGTTGCCAAAGAATTGCAGTTCGCTTTCTTCGGGAACGCCAAAGGTCCATTTTTCGGGGAGGCGGGAGGCGACTCCCTTTACCCAGGGGGCGCATCTGGAATAGGGATCTTCGCTGTCTTCTGCAGCGGCGATGTTCAGTACGTATCGGGCGTCTTCGTTATTCAATGCGAATATGCTGACGCAGTCCAAGCTCTTGCAGGCGGGAATGACTCCGCTGGCGCTTAGCAAACCGCGGGTCGGCTTAACGCCTACAAGTTTATTGAAGGCGGCGGGGACGCGGCCGGATCCAGCGGTATCTGTACCTAGGGAAAAACTGCAAAGTCTGTAGGCGAGACTTGCTGCGGAACCGCTACTGCTACCGCCCGAAATATATTCGGGGGCGTATTTGTTTGGAATGCTTCCGTAGGGAGAACGTACGCCCACAAGTCCTGTGGCGAACTGGTCCATGTTGGTCTTGCCTACAGGAATTGCACCGGCGTCAATAAGACGCTGTACAGTAAAGGCGGATTTTTCGGGCATGTAGGCGTAGGCGGGACATGCAGAAGTGCTTTCCATTCCTTCGCAGTCAATATTGTCTTTTACAGCAAAGGGGATTCCAAACAAGGGTTTGTCCGCTGGGATTTTTCCGTCTTTAAGGGAGGCTTCCAGGTGGGACAAGTATTTTTCCAGCTGGTCCTTAGAGGTCTTTGCAATCCAAATCTGGCTAGGGGCTTCTTCGATGGCCTTGCAGACTTTGCAAATGATTTCGCGGGGAGTTGTTTCTCCTGCTTCGTAGGCGTGGAGAAGACTAGAAATTCTAAGATCCAGAGATGCCATAAGTTCCTCTTGAGTTTCAATCAGAGCTGGCAGCAGTTCTAGGACCGGCGTCTCGGCTATGTTTGTTAACGCACTTTGTAAAATACTTTTATAAAGTACATCCTTTCGGGAAGATTGGCAATGGGTTCTACGAAAAATTTTTGATTTTTTTAAGCTTCTACAAGATAGTTGGCTCCAATATTGTAGAGACCGGCTATGTACTCGGCTTCTACCATGGGGCGAATCTCGATTTTAGGAAGCTGGTTTCGATTTAAGGTCTTTTTCAAGTAGGAGGTGATTTCTCGTTCGCTTAATTCCCCTGCCAGACCGCCGGTAATAACGATTACTGCAGGATCCATAAATACGGTGGTGGCGATGACAAGCTGGTTTACGACGGGGAGAGCCTTCTTTACGTTGCTAAAGGCGGCCTGCTGCATTTTCTTGTCGAAACCGAAGGGGAAGAAGGAAAGTTCCCCGGCGAGGTTTGATGTGCCGCGAAGAATGTTTCCGTCAACAATGAAGCCGCCTGCAGGTGTTTGTCCCTTGGGGAAGAACAGCATTGCCACATTTTTTTCGTCGCTGTTCTTTTTGGAGTAGCCTAAGGTGACGGTGTTCATGTCGTTTTCCACTAGTGTGGTGATTCCGGTTTCTTCCTGAATTATCTGGGCTAGATTGACTCCGCTAAGCTCGGTAATGTCGGAGTATTCGACAATCCCGTTGTTGATGCAGCCTTGAAATCCCAAGGTAATGACCTTGACATTCAATTCTTTTTTGCAGATACCTTTGATGTGTTCCGTAAGTGTTTTTACATGAAATTTTTTCTCTAGGGAGACGCCTACGTCCTTGATGTTTCCTAGAATGTCGAGGATCTGGTAACGCAAGAAACATTCATTATTTTCGGTGTAGACGAAGGCACAAAGGATGTTTCCGGAATCCGTGTTGTATTGGTAACTCATTGCTGGGCGACCGCCGTTAGAAAGCATTAATTGCTTTTCGACGATGGTTCCGTTGGCGGTAAGTTCGTTCAGTATGGTGCCGCAAGTAACTACGCTCAAGCCTGTTTTTTCGGCCACCTCCGGTTTCGTGACGGAACCGTATTGGAGGATGAGCCGTTTTACTTTGACGATATTCAGCTGTTTTACCGATGTATTCATGCTTTATAAGATAACAAAAATATTTACGAAATGTGTAATAGTAAAAGAACTTTATAAAGTCTTTTTACAAAGTTGTAAATTTCAAAAAACTTACGGAAATGACATGAAATTGTAAATGTGGTGAATTTTGTAAAAAATGGTGATTTTACGATTTTTGGCACGTTTTTTGCAAAATGACCCTCGGAAAAACATTTTTCTATGAGGTTAAAAATGAATATTACAAAATTTGTCGCTGCTGGCGTGTTGGCCTTGGTTGCTTGCGTCTATGCCCAAAAGCCGGTTCTTAAGATTGCCTATAGCGATTGGCCGGGCTGGACTGCCTGGGAAATTGCCGATAAGAAGGGCTTTTTTAAGAAGCATGACGTAAATGTCAAGCTGGAATGGTTTGATTATGGTCCGTCCATGGATGCATTTGCCGCCAAGAAGGTGGATGCTGTTGGCGTAGCCAACGGTGATGCCATGGTGCTTAACGCTACTGGCGCTCGTAACGTGACAATCCTGATTAATGACTACAGCAATGGTAACGATAAGATTATCGGTGCTCCGGGAATCAACTCCATCAAGGATTTGAAGGGTAAGAAGGTGGGTGTCGAAATTGGCTGCCTTTCTCATGCTCTCTTGATTAATGCTCTTACCAAGAACGGTCTGAAGTCTTCTGATGTGACTTTGGTGAATATGCCTACCCATCAGGCTGTACAGACTCTGGAATCCGGTGAAGTATCTGCTGTGGTTGCCTGGGTTCCCCATTCTGTGAATGCTCTTGAAAAGGTAAAGGGTAGTAAGGAGCTTTACACCAGTGCCAACGAACCGGGCATCATCTATGACCTTCTCGTTGTTTCTCAGGAATCCTTGATGAAGAACAAGGCCGAATGGGAAAAGGTTGTGGCTGCATGGGATGACGTTGTTGCCTATCTCAACGACCCTGCCAACAAGGATGAGGCCGTAAAGATTCTCGCTGCTCGCGTGGGTATTTCTGAAGCTCAGTACTCCAAGTTCATGAATGGTACCAAGTTCCTGCGCCTGAGTGAATCTGCAAAGTACTTCAAGAAGGGCGAAGGCTACAGCTCTATCTACGGTTCTAGCAAGATCATCGACAAGTTCTTCGTAGACAACAAGGTCTATGACAAGAACGTTGATGTGAACCGCTTCATTATGCCCAAGTTCACTGAAGACTTTAACAAGGGCAAGTAAATAAAAATCGCGGGGTTCGCCCCGCAAATCTAATCGTTGTGTGGACAAAATGACAAATCCTATTGGAATTCAAAAGACGGTTGGAAAGAAATGGACTATGGCTTTGGCCATTCTTTCTTTCGTGATTCCCCTGGCGACTTGGAGCGTCGTGAGCTATGTTCCCTTTATTTATCACCCGCTGATGCGTGTGGTGGATGCGGGCGACAGTATGTTTTGTATGCCGGGTGACGAAATTGAACGCGCCAACTTTGATGAAGAAAACAAGAATCTTGTTGAATCCGGCGCAAAACCAATGACTGGCGTTCGTGCAAATCCTGCCTATTTGCCTGCCCCTCACCAGGTGGCGAAAGCCTTGGTTACGGCGTTTGCCACGGAACCTAAGCGTGATGGGGATGTATGGTTCTACCAGAGCATACTCCATTCCGTAAAAATTGTATTCCTGGCATTCCTCCTTTCCAGCCTTGTAGGCGTGCCTCTTGGAATGCTATCCGGTTCCATTCCTTTCTTTGAAAAACTGACGGGACCTTTCATTGAATTCTTCCGCTATTTCCCGGCACCTGTTTTTGGTGCCCTGGCGGTAGCAATTCTTGGTATTAATGATGCTCCGAAAATAGCCATCATTATTATCGGTACGTTCTTCCAACAGGTGCCCATGATTTGCGCAACCACCCGTCGCGCTGATGGAGCCCTGATCGAAGCTGCACGTACTTTGGGATCGTCTCCCAAGAGAATCCTCTTTAAGGTGATTCTCCCGGAAATTGCTCCCAAGATGTACAAGGATATGCGAATTCTTTTGGGCTGGGCATGGACTTACCTGATTGTGGCAGAAGTCGTAGGAACAAGTTCCGGCATTACCTGGTTTATCAATCAGCAGGCCAAGTATCGTAATTTCGATAACGTCTATGCTGCCATCGTGATTCTTGGAATTATTGGCCTTGGATGCGATCTGATTCTCGCGTGGTTGGGCAAAAAGTTCTTTGCCTGGGAAAATGGTCGCATTGGTATGGGTACCAAGATCAAGCAGGTTATCGGATCTAAGGATGATGTGTTCAGCTTCCGCCTGACCGCAGAAGAAAAAGCTTTGAAGGAACGTTACAATGGCAGACTCTAAAATTATCTCTCCCGCTGAAGACATTATTCTGGAAGCCCGCCACATCGTAAAGGACTTCGAGGAAACTAACGGCTCTGGAACCCACCGCGTTCTGGATGACGTTTCCTTCGGTGTTCGTCGTCGTGAATTCCTTTCCATTATTGGCCCTTCGGGTTGCGGCAAGTCTACGCTGATTCGAATTGCGGCTGGTCTTGAAACGGCAACGGGCGGTGAATTCTACCTAGATGGAAAGAAGGTGAAAGGAACCAGCGCGGAACGCGGCATGGTTTTCCAGAAGTACACTTTGTTCCCCTGGATGTCCGTAAAAAGGAACGTGATGTTCGGACTTGAATCCATCGGCTACGGAAGCGAAGCGGAAGAAATTGCTGAACAGTGGCTACAGATTGTTGGCCTGGAAAAGTATGGCAATTATTTCCCCAAGCAGCTTTCCGGTGGTATGCAGCAGCGTGTGGCCATTGCCCGCGCCTTGGCTCCCCAGCCTCGCGTACTCTTGATGGACGAACCTTTTGGTGCCTTGGACGCTCAGACTCGTTCCCAGATGCAGAAGTATCTGCTGGAAGTGTGGAAGAATATCGACATCACCATCATTTTCGTAACTCACGATCTTGATGAAGCCGTTTTCCTGTCTGATAGAATCTTGACTCTGCAGGCAAATCCGGGCAAGGTCAAGGAAATGGTGGATGTTCATTCTGTTCCGCGTCCCCGTAATAAGGATAGCTTCTTGCTGCCGGAATTTATTGAAAAACGCAAGCATATCGAGGAGCTGATCCATCCGCCCAAATTGATGGAAGAACCGGAAGAAGAATTCAAGATTGTAAACATGATCGCAAAGAAGTAGCGGTCGCAAAAAATTCAAAAAATGGAGTTAAAAATGTCTGAATCTAAAGTACTGTGTGAACAAGTAATTGCTGGCGGCTGGAACTATTCCCGCATCGTAAAGAAGGGCCAGAAAATCCGCCTTACCGATATTGAAGGTGGCGCAAACGCTAGCATCATGTGCTACAACGCCAAGAACTTCACTGAACGCTTTAACCTGGGCGATACCCTTAAAATCCAGCACATCTGTCGCATCGCCAAGAACTGCTGCCTTTATAGCGACATGGGCCGCATCCTCCTCAGTGTTGTCGAAGATACCGTTGGCTGGCACGATCCTCTGTGCGGCTGCACCCACGCAAGTCTCATCAAGGAACGTTTTGGCGAAAAGTCCTATCAGGCTGCCCACAACGACTTCTTCCGCAACGGTTACGATTCCCTGCTGGTTGAAATCGGTAAGCATGGCATGACCAAGCGCGACTTTACTGAACTGGTAAACTTCTTCAGCAAGGTTGTGGTGACTTCCGATGGTAAGATGACTTTTGTTGAAAATAATTCCAAGGCTGGCGACTACGTGGAACTCCGTGCAGAAATGGATACCCTCGTAGTGATTGATACCGGCATGCATCCTCTGAACCCGACTAAGGAATATTTGCGCAAGCCCGTTAAGGTGGAACTTTTGACTTGCGACGAATCCACTGCGGATGATCCTTGCTTTACCTGGTGTCCGGAAAATGGTCGCGGCTACATTAACACTGCCGACTACAACCTCTAATTATTTAGGAGAATTTGGAAATGTATACGAAATATCTTGAAAGCTCCTTGAAAGAAGAAGATGCCGTTTATGTAGAAGATGTGCCGGCTGGTGCAGGTTGGCTTCACCTGATTAAGAAAGGTCAGACTTTCCGTATTCTGGACCTGAAGGGAAATCAGGCTGTTGATACTCTGTTCATCAACGCTAACGATCCTTCTGAACGTTATAGCGTGCAGCAGACTGTTCAGCGTCAGGCAAACTGCCTCGTGGGCGTTGGCACCAAGCTTTATTCCAACGATGACAATCCCATGCTTACAGTGGTTGCTGATACTTGCGGTGACCACGATACTTTGGGTTCTGCCTGCTCCTGCGAAAGCAATACTTGCCGCTACGCATTAGACAAACGCTATATGCATGCTTGCCGCGAATCTTTCTTGAAGGTTCTTCTGGAAACTGAAAATCTGGATAAGCGCGACCAGGTGAATAACTTGAACTTTTTCATGTATGTGCCTTTTGATGAACAGGGTAACCTGAACTTTGCCGACGGCATTTCTAGTCCGGGTAAGTATGTGGAAATGCGTGCGGAAATGGATGTTTTGGCTGTAGTAAGTAACTGCCCGCAGCTGAACAATCCCTGCAATGCTTACGATCCGACCCCTGTCCGCATGATTGTGTGGGATGCATAATTTTCGGAGAAAAGTTTTATGAATTCCAAACTTCTTGAAAGTTCCCGCAAGATTGAAGACGCTGTCTTCGATGTGACGGTGAATGCGGGTGACGGCTACATGCTGCCTCTGAAGAAGGGACAGATTCTTCGCATGATCGACGTTTGCGGAAACCAGTCCGGCGACGTGCAAATTTATAATCAGCACGACAAGACTGAACGCTATAACGCCAACAACACCATTACCGCCCAGGCCAACACCATGATTGAATTGGGTACGGTGATTCGCAGTAACCGCAACAATCCCATGCTGACGGTGATTGCGGACACCTGCGGCGAACACGACACTCTTGGCAGTGGCTGCTCTGCAGAAGGTAACTGCGTTCGCTATACGGATAAGACCCGCTATATGCACAGCTGCCGCGATACCTTCGTGCGCACTCTGGAAAACTTCGGCATGAGCAAGCGCGATCAGACTTGCAACCTGAATTTCTTTACCAAGGTGATTCTGGATGACGCTGGCCGCCTGGAATTTGCCGATGGCATTTCTGGACCGGGCAAGTATATCGAGATGCGCGTGGATATGGATATCCTGTTCTTGCTTTCGGATTGCTCCCAGCTGAACAACCCTTGCAATGACTATAACCCCACTCCCATTCGTATGGTAGTGTTTGACAAGTAGGGTGTAAAATGAGCGAACTTGTTTACCGTGAATTTACCCAGGCCGAATTGGACGCCGGTTACGACAATACCAATGCCGTTGCCGATAGCGCCATTCAGTTGAAGGGTTTTGATGAACGTAGCGATGCGATGGCCCGCCCATACGCTGCAACCATTGATATTGCTTACGGAGAACGTCCACGAAACAAGTTTGACTTTTTTAGCTGTGGCAACAGGATGGCTCCGCTATTTGTTTTCATTCACGGTGGTTATTGGCAGATGCGTTGTAAGGAAACGTTCCGATTTCTTGCAGCGGGTCCTTTGGCCAACGGATTTAATGTTGCAAATGTTGGCTATACGCTAGCTCCCGAGATGACCTTGACGGGAATCGTTTACGAAGTCCGTACAGCAATCAAGGTGCTGCGTTCCCGAGCCGATGAACTTGGATTTGATGCAAATCGCATTTTTGTTTCGGGTTGGTCGGCGGGAGGGCATCTTTGTGCTTCTGTTCTTGATGAAACGGGGGTGCAGGGGGCGCTTGCCATTAGTGGCATTTACGATCTGGAACCGATTTCCAGAAGTTACCTGAATGAAAAGCTGATGCTTACGCCTGAAGAAATTTTGACTTTGAGTCCTATGAGGGCTAGGCTTGTGAATAAGCCCATGTGCATTGTTTGCGGTAGTGAAGAACTTCCTGAACTGAGGCGCCAGAGTCTTGAATTTGCAACTCTAAGAGCTGCGGAACGTATACCGGGAACCTTTTCCCTGCTAGAGGGCCATAACCATTTTTCGATTCTTGCGGAATTGGAAAATCCGAATGGCGTTCTTTCCCGGATGCTTTGCATGATGGCAGGGAAGTAAGCTGTAAAGCTTCAAAATTGTTGTGTGGAAATTCCGCGGCATTTGAATGGATGCAAGGCGGGTTCCGAATTAGGACGCAAAAAAAAACGCGTGACTGAAAAAGGAACAGAAATATGTTTAAGAAAGTATTGATTGCGAACCGTGGCGAAATTGCCTGCCGTGTCATTCGTTCTCTTAAGGAAATGGGCGTCAAGTCTGTTGCGGTTTACTCCGATCCCGATGAAACTGCCGCTCACGTGTTGATGGCTGACGAGGCTGTCCGTGTTGGACCAGCTGCCGCCAAGGACAGCTACCTGAATGTAGACGCCATTCTTGCGGCCATTAAGCAGACCGGTGCCGAAGCTGTGCATCCGGGTTATGGCTTCTTAAGTGAAAATGCTGAATTTGCAAAGACCTTGGAAGAAAACGGCGTTGCCTTTATTGGCCCAACTCCTAAGCAGTTGGTGGAATTTGGCCTGAAGCATCGCAGTAAGGAACTGGCCGAAGAATTTGGTGTACCTCTGGTTCCGGGCACTGGTCTTTTGAATAACGTAGAAGAAGCTGCATCTGGTGCAGGCAAGATTGGCTACCCTGTAATGCTGAAGAGCACTGCAGGCGGTGGCGGCATCGGTATGTCCATTTGCCACAGCGAAGAAGAACTTCGCGAAAGCTATGATCGTATCAAGCGCCTTAGCGAAAACAACTTCAAGAATGCAGGCCTCTTTGTTGAAAAGTATGTAGAACGCGGCCGCCATGTTGAAGTTCAGATTTTTGGCGATGGTGAAGGCAATGCTGTTGTTCTTGGCGAACGTGATTGCTCTGTGCAGCGTCGTAACCAGAAAGTGGTGGAAGAAACTCCGGCTCCTTGCCTTCCCGAAGAAACTCGCAAGGCTTTGCATGCTTCTGCATTGCGTTTGACTCAGGGTGTTTCTTACCGTTCCGCAGGTACCGTAGAATTTATCTACGACGCCAAGGATGACAAGTTCTACTTCCTGGAAGTGAATACCCGCTTGCAGGTGGAACATGGTGTTACCGAAACCGTATTTGGCGTCGATCTTGTTCGTTGGATGATTGAACAGGCTGCAGGGAGCCGCCCCTTCGAAATCGGTGCAAAGTTTACGCCGAAGGGCCATGCCATGGAATTCCGCGTTTACGCAGAAGATCCGGGTAAGAACTATCGCCCCTCCAGTGGCCTCCTTACAGAAGTTTCGTTCCCCGAAGGCATCCGCGTAGACACTTGGGTTTCCCGCGGTACCGAAGTCAGCGCCTTCTACGATCCTCTGCTTGCTAAGGTGATTGTTGCAGGCGACGATCGCGATGACAACATCGCCAAGGCCCGCGAAGTTCTGAAGCAGGTTAAGCTCTGCGGTTTCGAAACCAACATCAAGCTCCTTCAGGATGTACTTGAAATGGATGCCTTTATTACAGGCAAGGTTTCTACCTGGATTCTGAACGACTACAAGTACGAAAACAAGATCTTCGAAGTTCTGGCTCCGGGCCTCCAGACTACAGTCCAGGATTATCCGGGTCGTTTGAAGCTGTGGGATGTAGGTATTCCTCCTAGCGGTCCTATGGATAACTACAGCTTCCGCCTGGCAAACAAGATTGTGGGTAACGCTGAAGACGCTGCCGGCATCGAAATGACTCTTTCCGGATGCTCCCTCGCTTTCCATACCGATACCGTAATCGCATGGGTGGGCGGTGATTTCCCGGCAAAGTTGAATGGTGCGGCATGCCCCAAGAACACTCCTGTGGAAGTTCATGACGGCGACGTTCTGAAGTTCGGCATTACCAAAATGGGTCAGCGAGCCTACTTGGCCATTCGCGGTGGTATCGATGTTCCCGATTATCTGGGAAGTAAGTCTACCTTTACCTTGGGCGGTTTCGGCGGCCACGGCGGTCGTGCCCTTGCTGCAGGCGATATCCTCCACATCGGTAACGCCATTGCAACGGAACCTATGGTTCCCACAGAAGCAGCCCTCCCGCAGATTACCACCCAGTGGGAAATCGGCGTGATGTATGGCCCCCATGGCGCACCCGACTATTTGACTCAGGAAGACATCGACGAATTCTTTGCTGCCAACTGGGAAGTCCATTACAACTCCTCTAGAACCGGTATCCGTCTCGTTGGACCTCAGCCGAAGTGGGCTCGCCCCGATGGTGGTGAAGCAGGCCTTCATCCGTCTAACTTGCACGACAACGCCTACGCTGTAGGTACTGTTGACTTTACCGGCGACATGCCCATTATCTTGGGTGTGGATGGTCCCAGCCTCGGTGGTTTTGCTTGCCCCGTCACCATCGTTTCTTCTGAACTCTGGAAGATGGGCCAGCTCCGTAGCGGTGACCATGTAAAGTTCATCCCGCTGACTGCAGAAAAGGCCGAAGAAATTCGCCTGGCTCGAGAAGCGAACCTCGCTAACGTGGCTTCTGCATCCACTGCAATTCCTGCTCTCGTTGCCGCTCCTGTGGTAACGCCCATTATTGCGGAATTCCACAAGGAAAGCGAAATGGAACACATCGTTGTTCGTGCCGATGGCGACAACTATGTGCTGGTGGAATTTGGCCCTGCCATTATCGACCTTCGTCTCCGCTTTACCGCACACGCCTGGATGCTCGCCGTCAAGGAACAGCTGGGCGATGTAGTGATTGACGTTACTCCGGGTATTCGCTCTATCCAGATTCATTACGATATTACGAAGATCCGTCAGGGCGAAATGCTTGCAAAGCTCTCTGACCTTGCAGAACACCTAAAGAAGAATAAGGTCTCCAAGGTTCCTACCCGTACCGTTTATCTGCCCCTTTCCTGGGACGACCCGCAGACTCGCGTGGCTATTGAAAAGTACGTCACCACCGTTCGCCCCGGCGCTCCCTGGTGCTGCCCCAACAACATCGAATTTATCCGCCGCGTCAACGGTCTGGATGCCATATCCGATGTGAAGGACATTGTGCTGAACGCAGATTATCTGGTTATGGGTCTCGGCGACGTTTACCTGGGCGCTCCTGTGGCAACTCCGCTGGATCCTCGCCATCGCCTGGTCACCACCAAGTACAATCCGGCCCGTACCTGGACTCCGGAAAACGCGGTAGGTATCGGTGGCGCATACATGTGCGTCTACGGCATGGAAGGCCCCGGCGGCTACCAGTTCGTCGGTCGCACCGTGCAGATGTGGAACCGCTTCAAGAAAACAAGTGACTTCACTTTGCCTTACCTGCTCCGTTTCTTTGACGTGGTCAAGTACTACGAAGTGGGCGCCGATGAACTTCTGCAGATGCGTAAGGACTTTATCGCCGGAAAGTTCCATGTGAAGATTGAGGAAAGTTCCTTCGACATCACCGAATACGAAAAGTTCCTAGCCGATAACGCTACTTCTATCGAAGCATTTGAAACCAAGCGCAAGAATGCCTTTGAAGAAGAAAAACAGCGTTGGATTGCAAATGGCCAGTTCACTTTCGAAAGCCATAGTGCCGATGCCGCCCCCGCAGCAGAAGTCACCTTGGCCGATGGCGAAGAAGGCGTGTACAGCCCGGTGGCAGGCTCCCTCTGGAAACTGGTTGTTTCTGAAGTGGGCGCAAAGTTCAAGGCTGGCGACACCCTCGCGATTCTGGAAAGTATGAAGACCGAAATCCCGGTGGTCGCCGACGAAGATGGCGTTATCACCCAGGTCTTTGGCAAGCAGGGTTCCGAAGTTCGCTCCGGTCAGTGCCTGTTTGCTATAAAGTCTTTGGCATAATTTTTTTTCACACAACTTAGAACCCACCCTGAAAGGGGTGGGTTCTTCCGTTTTCTTGAAAAAGGGAAAATGGATTATTACTTTTACTATTATGAAACCTTTAAGCGATCGCACCAACCATTTTACTGAATCTGTCATCCGTTACATGACCCGCGTTGCCAACGGCTGCGGGGCCATCAATCTTTCTCAGGGTTTTCCGGATTTTGATCCGCCGGTGGAATTGCAGAACCGCCTGGCAGAAGTGGCAAAGACTGGCCCTCATCAGTATGCGCTGACCATCGGCGCAAAGAATTTCCGTGAAGCGGTGTGCCGCAAGCAGGAACATTTCAGCGGGCTGCGTTACGACCCTGAAAAGGAAATTGTCATTACCTGCGGCAGTACCGAGGCTATGATGATTACCATGATGTCCGTCTGCAATCCCGGCGACAAGGTGGTGATTTTCTCGCCCTTCTACGAGAATTATACGGCGGACACCATTTTGAGCGGGGCCACGCCCATTTACGTTCCGCTTTCGCCCATTGATTTTTCTTTTGATGCAAACGTTCTTGAAGATGCCATGAAGCAGCCTGGTGTGAAGGCGTTGGTGCTTTGCAATCCTTCGAACCCCAGCGGTAAGGTTTTTACCCGTGACGAACTGAAGGTGATTGCGGATCTTGCCATCAAGTACGACTTGTACGTGATTACGGATGAAGTGTACGAACACATCATCTTTGCGCCCAACGTTCATACCTACATGGCAACGCTTCCCGGCATGCGTGAACGCACCATCGAATGTTCCAGCTTGAGCAAGAGTTATTCCATTACGGGCTGGCGCTTGGGTTATGTGCTGGCTCCGGAGCCCATCATGGAACGCATCAAGAAGGTTCACGACTTTACGGTGGTGGGCGCCTCTTCTACCATGCAGGAAGTGGCTGTCACCGCCATGAATTTCGGCGACGAATATTACGCTGAATTGCAGAATCATTACACCCACATGAAGCAGCTGTTTACCGACGGCCTTCGCAATCTGGGCTTCAAGTTTACAGAACCTCAGGGCACCTATTTCGTGATGATGGACATTTCCGAATTTGGTTATGACCGCCGCATGGCTGCGGGCGAGTTCGGCGCCGTTTCTGGAATTGGTATGACGGGTTCTGGCGCGGTTCGTCCCGATGAACTTTTCTGTATGGATTTGGCAAAGAAGGTGGGCGTCGCCGCAGTGCCTGGCTCCAGCTTCTTCCGTGAACCTGTGAACCATCTGGTGCGATTCCATTTCGCCAAGAAGGACGAAACCTTGATTGAGGCGCTGAACCGCTTGGAAAACGTTCGTAAATTATTGAAGTAAATTGTTTAATCGTGTCATCCTGAGCGAAGTCGAAGGATCTAAAAAGGAATATCATATGAAACTGAAAACTATTCTCGCCCTCGCATTGGCCTGCTGCACTTTCGCCTTCGCCACCGCAAAGCCGGAACTTGCAAAGACCATCAAGTTTGACGCTCCGCCCAAGGCTGTGAACATGGACGTGATGGATGCTCTGCAGAATCGCAAGTCTGCCAAGAGCTTCACCGAGAAGGTTGTTTCCTTCAAGGAAATCGGAAATATCCTGTGGGCCGCCAACGGCATCAACCGCCCGGAATCTGGCGACCGCACGGCTCCTTCTGCCCTGAACCAGCAGGACGTGGAACTTTATGTCTTTACGACGCAGGCCGCCTACAAGTACGATCCCAAGGCCCACGCCATGAATCTGGCTGTGGAAGGGGACCATCGCGGCCTCTTCACGGAACGCATGAAGACTCCGGTAATCATCCTGTTGGTCAGTGACGTCTCCAAGTTCACTCGCGGTTCCGCAGAAGACCAGCGCGTGACCGGCGCCTATGACGCAGGCATCGTCTCCCAGAACATCAGCATCTACTGCGCCGGCGCAAAGATCGACACCCGCGTCCGCGCCTCCATGGATGTGCCCGGCCTGCAGAAGCTTTTAAAGCTTAACGCCAAGCAGATCCCCATGCTGAACCACGCTGTCGGTTACGAGAAATAGATTCTTTGAAGTATTTTTTTAACCGAGAACTTTCTGTAGCTCGGCTCTATACAGTTCCTCGATGTGCGAGGGGCCTTCGCACCATAGCTTGAGACTTTCATCAAAGAGCATTTTCCCGGTTTTGGAATTCAAAAAATCGGGTAAAACGTCGGCTGCATCAAGATGGTCTTCCTTGGAAATGGACTCGACAACCATAGTCGTCAAAAGTTCCATTGCGGCCTGAATTTGTTCTTTTGTCACAGCCATAAACGCTCGCTTTTGATAAATGCAAGTTGCTGTAATGCGACTGTTGTTCTAAAGCAGTACTGGTCCTTTAATCGTTTGGGGAGTAACAGGCGTATGCATATTTCATCTGCCTGTTGAGAACCGACATCTCCGAAGGTTCCTGTCATGTAGGTGGTTATTGTGATGTTTGTTGCGTCGTTTGCAATCTTGCCACCGATGATATCGTATTTTTCAAAATCCTGAACAAGGGAATTGAAAAGACCTTTTTTTCGATGAGCGACAATGCAATGTAGCCAGTCGGCATCGGCCGTTGAAAAGATTTGGGTTCGGAGATTGGTCGGTATGTACTCAAAGGAAGACACTACTCCAAAATTCTGCTGGGTTGGAATTACTCCAGATTCCTGCGCTTTTCTTGTAGAAATCTTTGCAAAGGATTTCGCTTGTTCCTTGTCAGTTGTGAGGTAGAAACCTTGACCGAAATCCTTATACTTGGCGCACTTGGACAAGTCAGGTGAAGATACTTCGCAAAAACTTCCGTGATACAGAATGGTTCGCTGATTCAAATCAAGCATTTTACACGCCCTTTGACTTGAGGTATTGCCTTATGTCTTCAAGAACCGCCTGGTCGCTTTCAATATGGAACAAGTCCCACATTCGCTTGATATAGTGAAAAACACCCTGTTCCTTGAACTGGGTTGCTACTGCAGCAATAGACGCTCCTGTTTCTTCGGACATCAGCCGAACGAGCCTTGTCTGCATATAGATAATCTGGGTGCTTTCACTCATGTTCTTCAATATATAAAAATTTGGATATGGTATCCTGCAAAACTCCACCAAGTTGGTGGAGTTTGAGAAATGCAGCAAAGTTTTACTTTGATTCCTTGGCAAATATGGTGTCGCCTATTGGATTTGCAGAAACAGATTGATGAACTGTAGGGAGTCAAAATTATTAAAAGCTGATTTTAGCAAAATGCCTCGCAGAAAACGCGGGGCTTTTTTGTTCTTTCAAGAAACATTTTGTTTCATGGAATTTTGGAAAATACGAAAATTCTTAAAAATTGCGTTAAAATTGTGTAAAAATGAAAGTTTTTGTTTCTTAGATATATTGCGCGTGACCGACCCGTAATCTATTTTTTGAGTGTTAGGAGGACCTTTTATGCGTAAACTGATGATCATGCTGGCGGTGATGCTCATTCCCTTGAATGCATTTGCCGAGGGCAATAATTCATCAAGTATTTTTGACAAGTTGGAATTTGGGACCCGCCTTGGTGCAGGTCTCATGTATGTCATCACGGATTCCGAAAAGGATTATTACCCTTCCAATGGTGGCCCTTGGGGTTCGTTGTCTTTTGATGTGGCGTACGGCTTGACGGAAAATCTTTACTTGCATTCCGGCGTGGGTTTGGACTATAGGATTTTCTTTGTTTATATAGAAGCTCTTGCGGGAGATGTTCTTGAATACGATGCCGGTGAAGAGCAGGACGCTTATGACAAATGTGAAGGAAGTTGTTACTGTGGTAGAGGACATTGGGAATATAATCAAGCTTTCTTGCTGAATGTTCCCGTACTTTTGCAGTGGAGGATTCCTCGCATTCTGTTTCTTGAAGCGGGCGTTGTATTTGACCTGTTGCTTGGAACAATCGAAAATGAGGATGATGGGTGGAGGGATGAATCTTACCGAAATCGCGATGAGGAAAGCCGCTTTGGGGTGAATGTTGCTATGGGTGTTGGGCATCAATTTAAATCGGGCCTGTTCATTGATTTTCGTGTGCTTTTCCGCGTGAACGATTTAATTGATGCAGACAAGTTTGCGGATAGTTACTTTATCCCAGTACAAGAATTTGATGGTGATGGAAATGTTGTGTTTGATTTTATGGATTATTCCGAACCCTACGGCTCTTACTACAAATTATTGAAGTTCCAGTTGGGTATAGGTTACTGGTTCTAATGAAACCCATTGTCGAATATCTTGATTATCGCGTGTATATGCAGGAGTTCTACGAAGAGCGTAAGAGAACTTCCGCTTTTACGTGGCGTGAATTTTCCAAGCTCTCCGGTTTTGCGTCGTCGGGATATTTGAAGCTGGTGTGTGACGGCAAGACCCGCTTGCGTAAGGCTGGTGCAGAAAGTGTTGCCAAGGCCATGGGGCTGACCGGTTTTCAGCAGGATTATTTCTGCCGTATGGTGGAATTCTGTGATGCTGAATCCGTCGAGAAAAAACAGACCGCCTACGCCGAGATGCAGCGCATTGCAGATGCCAACAAGGTCCGCATTCTAGGTGGAGAAGCCTACAGCTATTTTTCCAACTGGATCAATCCCACCTTACGTGAGTTGGCTCCCATTATGCCGGGGGCAAAGCCTCTGGAAATGGCTCGCGCCTTATGCCCGTCGGTGCCTGCCGCCGATGTGCGTTATTCTCTGGATCAAATGGTCCAGATGGGACTTCTGCGTCGAATGGAAAGTGAAGGACGCGTGACTTACGAACAGGCCGACGTTGGCATCAATCCTGTTGACAATGCAGATCACAAGGCTGCCATCAGTGTGGCGGTACGTTCCATGCAAAAGCAGTTCGCCCGCCTGGCTGCCGATGCCCTGGATGAATTCGACGGTACGGAACGAAACATATCTGGAATTACCATGGGCCTGGACCGCACGGCCTACGAGCGAGTGGCAAAGGAAATGGCGGAGTTTCGCAAGAGAATAGAATCCATTGTATCGGAAGTCAAGGATTACGATCGGGTTTATCGAATCAATTTACAGATGTTTCCCCTGACACGGAAACTGGAGGAGAATGATGAGAAGTAATTTGCCTAATAAAATTCTTGGGATTGTGTTTGCGACGGTCCTTGTTCTTTGCGGCTGTTCCGGTTTTACATCGGATCCGCCTGTGGCAGGAACTATAGATGACTCGGGCGTAAATCTGCAGAAGGAGTTTGCCGTGGCACGCACTTATGCGCAGGGCTCCTACGAAGTGAAGGAAAGTTCCGAAACCACAAAAACAGGTGTAATTTTCATTAGCCTCGTTCAGGAATCGGGCTGTGTCAAGCAGGGTGAGACTTACCAGTGGGTTGACGACCTGAATTATATATCCAAGCTTGATGGCGGTGAATTCCGCTATAGCTTTGTAGGCGACACTTTAACTCTTACCGCCTTGAATGAAGAACCAGATTATTATGGCAATGTTACGGTTCTTAAATTCGTTGGCGGCGAGCCAGGAAAGCTTCAGGGAATTTGGCTGCAATTAAGTCGTTCTGCCTATACCGTGTACTGGAATTTTGGCGAAGGTTCCATTGAAATCCGTGTGCTGGAAAAAGAGAACTTCAACTATATGCAATCCCTCTTTATGTGGATGTTCTATGAAAGTCTTGAAGATTCCAGTATGGATATTTATGCGGATCTCATTTACGATGAACACGCCGTTGATCCTGGTCGCTACGGAGTGGCGATTCTTAAGCAGGATAATCGAAGCGAAACCTTTACTTATAAGGGTGTGACCTATGAACTGAAAATAGATTCTGTTCATTCCTTTGATGATTATTTATCGCTGACTCTTTCTAATGGCGCTGCAAAATGTCACCTGGAATATTTCAGTACCTTGAATGTGACTTCTGAAATGTGCAAGGCGGAGAATGCGGATGGCTTGCATTATTCGGATGCAACTCCTGATGTGATGACCCGTTACTCTCGCGGAAACGAAGAGGAATTTGGAAAGTGCGTAAAGCAGCTGATGGATCTTAATAAAGAAAAGAAGATGGTGTGGAACTATTTAAATCCTAATGTTGACTATGATGAAATGACGGATGAACGCGATGGACAAGTGTATAAAACTGTAAAAATTGGAAATCAAATTTGGATGGCTGAGAATCTGAATTATGCTAGCAGGGCATCTTCTATCTTGCTGGATTCGTCCAGTTTCTGCTACGATAATGTTGCGGATTCGTGTGCTATGTATGGCCGTTTGTATTTGTGGAATGCTGCTTTGGAGGCTTGTCCAGAAGGGTGGCATTTGCCGGACAATGATGAATGGAAAATTTTATTGACCTCAGTAGCATCAAGTGTAGAAGACCATGAAAATTTCTGGTACTATATCGGAGCTGGAGCAAAGTTGAAAACTACGGCGATATGGGAGTCTAGTAATGGTGTAGATGGTGTTGGATTTTCGGTGTTACCTGCAGGCGCATTTTTTGAAGCGAGTGAAACTGAGAGAATGGTATTTGACAATGCCGGTGGTCTTGATTATGGAAGTTCGTATTTTTGGTCGTCCAGTCCAAGCGGCGATAATGCCTATTTGGCGAGATTGTCAAACAAACGTGATGATGTGGATTTAGAAAGTGTGGAAATAGATGGTCTGGGATCTTCCGTTCGCTGCGTGAAAAACTTTTAAAATAACAACCTTTAGGGATTGCGTATTGCAAATGATTTTCGCTGACGGTTCTGCTGCGAAATTTACGACGAACCCCTAAATTTTCACGATGAATGAACGCGTTTTGTATGTAAAATAAGCTAGGTTTGTGGATGGTTGGAGGAAGAATAATGAAGTTCCACACACTTGTTTTATTTGCTTTTTTCTTGACTGCCGCATTTATGCTTAGCGGTTGTGTTGTTGCTGCAGAGCACCTTTCCAAGGCGAAGATAGAGGTGAATCCCGCTCCAGAAATGCGCGGTGCTGGAGAACATTTTACGTCGGGGCACAAGTATCGTTTTTCTGGAGGAGTGAACGCTGCTCCTTCTACGACGCAAAAAGTTCACGGTATTTATAATGAATTGGCAGACTGGTGTGGCTCTAGATGCCGAGAATTGATGGATGAGCACAATGCGTCAAGTAAAGTGAATTTGGAATATGAATTTGAATACAGCTATGTAAATGGAAGCGCAGAAGTTCTGGGTAGCGCGGGGCCGTTACTTTGGAGTCTTGGTTTAGGCTTTAATAGCGGCGTATATGGTTTTGCGTCTTTAGGATTGAATACGAAACATTTTGAAATTGGTGTTTCCGCAGGCGTTTGGAATAATTTCCGTGATTACGAGCATGAGGGAATTGAATATGAATCCCTTCTTGGTCTTTTGCCGGATGTTTATGATGTCGCGGGTACCTCACATTCGGCTGGAACTTCTTTATTGGGCTTATATACGTCTCTTTATTTTGGCTCAATAAGTCTAGAAGTTTCTGCAAGTATGTATGATGTGGATCTGGAAAATAACGATCTTTCCGCGACGCCTTCGATTTTTACCATGTACACCACCGTTGGTTACCGCTTGGATGAACATTGGAGCGTTAGGGCTGGGGCCGTTAACCTCCAGGGCAGCGGCGTAAAGGATATGGTCTGGTCGGGCTTTGCCGGCGTCAGCTATTTGCTTTAATTTTCTGCGACAGTTTCAGATTGCGTTGCGGCAACTTTTGCTGCGGTCCGCGCCTCACGCTCTCTGGCTTCCCGCTGGGAGAATACACAGCCGCAGAAGTTTTGACGGTACAGATGGTACTGTTCCGAAAGCTCGGTGGAACGCTTGAAGCCGCCCTTCTTTTTCAGGTCCGTGGGCAGACGCTTCACGCCGTATTTCTGACATTGTTCTTCCATCACTTCATTGAGGACTTGGGCGTCCTTCATGGGGCTGATGGTGAGAGTGGTTGTAACGAAGTCAGCGCTCAATTCCGCAGCGATGCGGGCGCTTTCTGCCAGGCGCATTTCAAAACATTTGCGGCAACGCTTACCGCCTTCCGGCTCGTTTTCAAGGCCGCGGACGAACTCGTAGAACTTCTTGGGTTCGTAAGGGCCTTCAATCAGCGTCACCGGATTTTTCGTGGGGAACTCCGCTACAAAGCGCTTGATTTCTGCAACGCGATGGCGATACTCCTCGTCGGGAGAAATATTCGGGTTGTAGTAGAAAACCGTAATCTTGAAAAATTGGGAAAGGTATTCGATGCTGTGGCTGCTGCAAGGGGCGCAACAGGCGTGCAAGAGCAGTGTGGGCGTTTCGCCACGTTTTTGTAACCCGCGGATAATGTAATCCAGGTCCACCTGGTAATTATGCTTCGGCGGTTTCTCGCCCTCGGGCTGCCGTGTCGATTCCTTCTGTTTGTCGTCCATCATTTAAAACTCTTTACTGGGGCCTCGAACACCTCGAGTCCCGCGCCTAATAATTCAGCGTCCCGAAGGCGGTTGCCCAGTAGCAGGCAGCAGTGACAATTGCGAAAAATCCCATGACCGTTTTTTCCTTGCGGCTGGTGCTGAAAAGAACCGTTGCCATGTAGAAGGTCATGTACAGCGAAAAGAAGAAGGTGAAAATCGTGGTGATAATTCGGGGCAGAAGATTGCTGGCAGCCTCGGGCAGAACATTTCCTGCGGTCAGCAAGAACCACAGGGAAACAAACTGCATAATGATGGGTACGATAAATGCGCGACGAATTTCCTGAGGAACGACACGATGGCGGCCGTTCATGGCATACATGCCCAGCGGCGCACCGAGGGCCAGGGCAATGTTCAATGCAACGGACGGAATAAAGAAAATGGCTCCAATGAGGGCAGGAATAAACATGTCTCAAATATAAAAATCAGGGGCGTCTTGCCACCATAAAAAAACGACGCCATCAGGTAAAGGAGGTAACCTAATGGCGTCTGGGAGTGTTTGGGTACCTATAAAGTACATATTCCAGCTTGGACTAAGCAAAAAAATCGTATAAATCTTGGTTACTTTGGTAAACAAGTGCCTTTTTTTGCTTAAAAAAGCAAATTTATCTGTAAAAACCCGTGTACGGGGTGTAACCGGGTTTCGGCCTTCTTTTCAAGAGTGGAGGCTAGGCTGCAGCGGATTTTGGGGTAGGTTTGGGTCGCCAGATTCATTTCTTCGCGAATTTGTATGTGATTTTTTGGGGTCCCCTTGGGGAATACCAGAGAAAGTTTGGCTGAATTTTGAGTTTCCGGTTGATAGGTGGTTCCCAGTTCCCAGCGGGGGAGAGAGAACCCTTTTTCCCGGGTAAGTTGTGTCTGCATGGTAAAGTGTCCTGCAAAAAATTGGGATGGCTGCGATGAAAATTTTGCTCTCAGGTTAGTTTGTGTGCAACCGTTCTCTGCATCGGTGCAAGAGACACTGAACAGACCTCGAAAAAATGACGGCCCAGATTCTGCACTCAACTTGATTTTTGTGCTGGCGGTGTCGGCGTCTAAGGGAATTGCGACTCTTGAATTTGCAGAAATTTTACTGTTCCAGGAATCTGAAAATTCGAAGTTGAAATTTTGCGATCCCCAGAATTTGTATTTCAGCAAGGTCTTGCTTAAGTGGGATTGAGACGGAACGAAATCTCCATGAATATAGGCTACGGTTTTCCATGAAAGAGTTTGCTTGTCGCTTTGTTCCTTGTTGTGCAATTCCATTTTTATGAGAGGCGAAAAGCTTGCTCTTGGGGTGGTGAGTTGCCATGTTGAAATTTCTCCCCAGCTGGACTTTGCCTGTAGTGAGATGGATTGCTGCCGAGGAGAAACCCAGTAGGCTGCAGTTGCATCAAATGCCTTGCCGGCAGAGTAACTGATGGAACCTTGAAAGTTCTTTGCTGTATCAAGCGCTGCGCCAATTCTGAAATGTTTTATGGGATAGAACAGTGCGGTTCCCCATAAGGTATCCAACGGAATATGACTATGAAATTCCTTGGTGGAAATTTGCCCGAAGTATGCCTCGGCATTCTTGTTCTTGTATGTCAAAAGTTCTTGGGTGCCTAGGCGCAAATTGAATCGGTAGAAGCTCAGTTGAAAATTCAAATTTGATTTTTCCAATAGGCCTAGGGAATCTGTCTGGGCTTTCCATGAAAGGTGCCCGCTTACGGATTTTTTTGCTGCGGGCTCTTTTTTCTTGCCTCTTTTTTTCGAAATTTTCTCTGGTTTTTCCATCGTGGCTTCGCAGGTTTCCAAGGCGTAGATTTCCGCCAGGATACAGGCTTCGTGGACGTTGTCCTCCTGCAAAAGGTCCAACATTTCCTGGGCTTCCTCCGCAGAAATGATTCCGTCATCCCACCATTCAAAAACTTGGGATTCGGTCAGGGTGGAAATGGCGGCGAATGAACTTGTGGCAAGGCAAAATAAGCTGAAGATGAAAACGAGTATAAAACGCATTTGGGGTACCTCGTTTTATACACGTTCTTTTTGGGTAGGAATGAACCTCTATCTTTAAATTTTTTTGAGGATTTCTAACTTTGGGCTATGGCAAATTCAAACTGGTCTAAAAAGCCCAATAAGGGTTCCTGGGGTAAAGCTCCTTCTCGTATGCCTGCTCGCGGTGCAGACGCCTTGGGCAGTGCCTTTGTGCCTCACATGAAGGCTCCCCGTACAGACTTCCCGCTGTTCAACGGCAAGCGAGTGACTCCGTCTCTGGCTGGCCTGGATAAGCTTCTGCATTATTATGGTGTGGAACTTCAGGAAGATACCCTGAAGCAGATTTGGGAATACCACCAGCTGATTCGTGCTAACAACGACGATCAGGATTTGACTCGCCTGAACGCTTTTGAGACCATGGTGGAACGTCACTATGCCGACTGTACCTTGATCAACGCCTTCGTTGAAAAGTGGCCGGCCCGCATGATTGACGTGGGCAGTGGCGCGGGTTTCCCGGGAATTCCCCTGAAGATCGTGAACCCGAAAATCAACTTGACCTTGTGTGAACCTCGCCCCAACCGTATTAACTTCTTGAACATGGTCATTGAGAAATTGGGCTTGGAAAATATTGATGTGTTTGGCCATAAGGTGACCAGCCACAGTATGACCATTCCTGTGGATGGCGTTATCAGCCGTGCCTTTGAATTGATGGAAAAAACTTTCCCCCGCCTGCAGAATTCATTGAAGATTGGCGGTCGCGTATTCTTTATGAAGGGTCCTGCTGCTGCAGATGAACTGAAAACACTTCATCCTGAAGATTATGGATACAAGTTGCTGGAGAAACACTTCTATTCCATTCCCAATAGTACCCAGGAACGCGCCCTCGTTATTTTTGAAAGGGTTGAATAATTCGAGGGGTCTATAAGATGCATGGGGCTCTGCCCCTCGCGTCTTATTTAAAATTTGAACAGCATTCCGAAGCGCATCTGGCCGTCGCGAACGCCGTCGTTGTCACCCACATCCTTGATGGTGGCGAAGTCGAACTGAAGCATGTCGCTGAGCATAAAGCCGAAGCCGAAGTCAACTTCGTTACGCTTACCGGTCTGGTCGTGCAAGTAACCTGCGCGAAGTGCAATGGTGTTGGAATAGATGAATTCCAAGCCCACGTTAAACACACCCTGCATAACAGAATTCTTGAGCTGTTCAAAGAATCCGTCGCCGCCGCGTTCCGGGTTAATCAGGGACTTCCAGCAAGCGATGTAGAAGGGTTCCGGACTTCCGTGTTCGTCGTCGTAGACCACTTCACGATTATAGTCTGCTGCAACAGTAAGCTTGTAGTCTGCCAGGGAGAAAATCTCGTAGGCAAGGCCCAAACGCCAGGTCAAGGGAATCGGGTCTTCGATGGTCTTGTCCACGTAGTAGACGCTAGGACCAATGTTCAAAAGGGCAGCGGCAAAGTTCAACTTGGGAATGATCAAGTTCTTCTTCAACACGCCGATATCGAATGCGTAACCGAAGGTGGTTGCTTCTTCTTCTCCTGCGCCAGAGCCAGAGCTAAGGTCGGAATAGAAGAACTTGATGGAGAGGCCCAGGCCCCAGTCGCCAGGGAATCGGGTGCCGTAGCTGACGCCACCGACGATTTCAGAACTGTTGTAGGCCACCAGGTCGTCGGCGTCAATATCTGCGGAAGCCACAGTGGAACCGAAGCTGACGAAGTTCACGAATGCGCCCAAGGTACCCCAGTCGTTCAGCGGGATGGTCATGCCGCCGTAGAGGTGGTACAAGTCGGGGATATTCAAAACAGGCAAGAGCTTTTCATAGAAAGCGGTCAGCTGATAGTCGGCGTCCTTGAACTGTTCCATACCGTTGGCGGTACTGAACCAAACGTCGTTACCCTGAGGAATCACGGCCCAGACCTTGTTCACGGAGAGACCGTTGCCAGAATGGTAGTGAACCCATTCGTCGTCCTTCTTGACGCTGCCTTCTTGTTCTGCGGTGCCGCGTTCAAGTTCTGCCTTACGGCCGCTGGCGGTTGCGTAGTCCGGCAGGTGGCGCCACACGCCCTTGTCGGTTGCAATCCAGATGCCGCCCTTCTGGTCCACGGAAACGTCGTTTACGTGGTTGTTGGCGAACTGAATCTGTTCCCACTTGCGGAGATTGAAGTGGCTGAGGCCGCCTTCGTGTGCTGCCCATACGTGGCCGGAACTGTCCACTGCCAATGCGGTAGGCTTAAGATCCATAACGCCGTCTTCTTCGGTGAACAGGCTCCAGCGGTCCTTGTCGTTCACAGACTTCTTGGGGACGAGACGTGCGATACCTGCACCGTCGGCTGCAACGAAAAGTTCCTTGCGGCTATCGGACCAGGCGAGGGCGTTAATCTTCTGGCTGGGGAGAACCTTACCTTTTTGTTCGAACTGGCCGTTGCGGTAGACTAACAAACCATCGTCGGTACCGATCCAGATGGATGCACCCTGGCTAACCAATGCGGTAATTCTGTGGTTGCCCAGTTCGGATTCGTAGCTCTTCCAGCCCTTGCCGTCGAAACGGAAGAGGGACTTGGGGGTACCGACCCAAAGCTTTTCGGTGCGGCTTTCGTAAAGGACTGCGGTGATGGTGTCCTTGACCACCAGGTTCCAGGGCATCTTCACTTCCACAACGTGCTTTTCGTCTTCGGCGTTCTTGATTTCGTTGAATGCCTTCACCTGACGGACGTATTCGTCCAGTCCACGTTCGGAACCTACATAGACCTTGACTGCGTCGCGGACCTTGGCGTTGCCCTGCAAGGTGACGGAATAGTAGTTGATCCATTCTTCGCCGTCGAACTTCAGGATACCTTCAGCGGTACCTGCCCAAAGTTCACTCTTGCTGAAAAAGCCGTTCTTGGAACGGGATGCCATACGAGTGAAGTAGGGGGCGCTCTTGGCGTCGGCAGGGTAGCTCATCTTCCATTCGTCGGCCAGAGGACCGAAGGCGAGACCTGCCGGGTTGTAGAACATGGCGGTAGCGTCGTCTGCAAGAGCAGCGCCCGCTTCGCCCATACCCAGCTGACGTGCGCCAACGGGCATTTCAAGTGTGATAATAGCGGAACCTGCAGCGAAAGTCAGAGCAGGTGCAAGCAAAAGAGCGGAGAGTAGGGATTTACGCAAGGTGCCTCCAGTCCGGTACATCATAGCTGCTTCCGTGAGACGGGACAACAGCCTTCCAGCCGGATTTGCTGGGGTTTTCCCAAGGCTGCTTCGGCAAGAGCTTGCAGTCACAGCCCAAAACATAGGGCGGCAGAATCTCGGCATGGTTGCGGATCTGCTCGCGGGTAATGAAATTCTCTTCGTTGACGAACTTGCAGTAGTTCCTGCCCTTGGGGCCGAGAACGATGCGGTAGGTGGCGGTACCGTTGCGGTCGCCTTCGTCGATTGTCCTGATGGTTTCTTCCATGGTCTGGTGCCATTGGGCAATCAGAGCTTCCCTCTGTTCGGGAGTCATGTTCTGGGTTTCAAGCCAGGAGCGCAGGGATGCGTCGGAGGGCTTGACCGCTTCCAGGGATTCGCGGGCGGGGCGAACCACTACAGCGTATTGGCCGGACACGTCGATAACCTTCTTGGGCTCGTCTTTTTCGTCGGAACTGTGGATGACCACATAGGCACCGATGGCGGCGAGGATGATCGACAGGACTATAATTGCGATAACTATGATTACTGATAGCATATTCAATTCCGTTTTGGGTAAAACCCGTACTCTAAAAAACTAGCATTTTCTATTTTGTGGGACAGGAGATATTATGTCTAAATTAAAGTTTTTTCTTGTTCTGTTGATGAGTGTGAGTTGTTTCGCCGTTCCTTTTAAAGTGGAAACGGTTAAGGATGGCTCCGGTGATCCGATCCGTGCAGGACAACTAATTAAAGTTCATTATAAGGGCTTCCTCTATCAGGATAGCACAAAAAAAGCTGAATTGACAAAAGTTGACACCGTTACTGTGGCTGATTCTGCTGCTGCAGGTGAATCTGAAGAACCGGCTGAAAATGCTCCCTTTGCTGATTCCTACGCTGGTGGCGAACCGCTGGAATTCACTATCGGTGTGGGCATGGTGATTCCCGGCTGGGAAAAGGGCCTTATGGGCATGAAGGTTGGCGAAGTCCGTAAGCTTTACGTGCCTTACCAGATGGCCTATGGTGAAAATTCCCTGGAAGGTATTCCTGCCTATTCCGACCTTTACTTTGAAGTGGAACTTGTGGCTGCAGAAAAGCCTATGGAACCGGATGCTTTCCCCAAGAGTGTTGAAGGTCTGAAGTGGAAGGATGCTGCCAAGGGTTTGAAGGTGTACGATGAAAAGGCTGGTAACGGAAAGCCCGCCGTTGTTGGCTCTGTACTCAAGGTCCACTACACTGGTTGGCTCCTTTCTGGCCGTAAGTTCGGTAGCTCCAAGGATATGGGCAAGCCTCTCCAGGTTGTGATGGGCGCAGGCAAGATGATCAAGGGCTGGGAACAGGGCCTTGATGGCATGCGTGAAGGTGGCGTCCGCTGGCTTCGAGTTTCTCCCAACATGGGCTATGGTGCGACCGCCTATTCCATGATTCCTTCCAACTCTACCTTGGTCTTTAAGGTTGAATTGATTTCTTCCGAAGTGGATGAAGCTGTGGCTGCCGCTATGGATTTCTTCCCGGATACAACCGCCCTAACCTTTGAAAATGGTGCCGAAGGTTTGCGCTACGCTGTTATTAAGCAGGGCGAAGGCGAACCTGCCCAGAAGGGTGACAAGGCTGTGGTTCATTACACCGGTTGGCTCACCAACGGTTACAAGTTTGATAGCTCCCGTGATCGTGGCCAGGTATTCAGCTTCCCGCTGGGTGGTGGCCGTGTGATTCGCGGTTGGGAACTTGGCGTTCAGGGTATGCTTCCGGGTGAAAAGAGAATCTTGATTGTTCCGCCGGGAATCGGTTACGGTAACCGCGCTGCAGGCCCCATTCCTGCTGGCTCTACCTTGATTTTTGCTGTGGAATACCTGGGTAACGAATAACCTTTTGGTGCGTCCCTATGAGAATTTCTACTAAAGGTCGCTATGCTTTGCGTGTGATGATTGACCTGGCTAAGAATGGCCGTGACAATTACGTGAAACTGCAGGAACTGTCTGCGCGTCAGAAGATTTCTGAAAAGTACCTTGAAGGTATTTTGGGAACCTTGGTTCGTAGTAAGCTTCTGGAAGGCGCCCGCGGTAAGGGCGGCGGCTACAAGCTGAAGGTGACTCCTGCTGATTGCAGTGTATGGGATATTCTTTCGTTGACGGAAACCTCTGTGGCGCCTGTGGCCTGCCTTGACGATGATGTCAACCAGTGCGAACGCGCTCCCGTCTGCGTTACGCTCCCTGTCTGGAAGGAACTGGATAGTATCATTCGCGGTTACCTAGAGGGCGTAAAGCTGGAACAGTTCTTAAGAAATGAGTCCTGTGCTCAAGGGATTATCCCCGATGAGAAAGACTGGAACTGCGGTTTGTAATTAAATTTCACATATCCTTTACAAAGGTATTACCCACCTGTTACTTGGCGACAGGTGGGTTTTTACAGTGCGTTTTTAGATATAATGCACTATGAAAAAATACGCTATTATCGATATCGGTTCTAATACAATCCGACTCTGTATTTACCAGGTTCAGGGTCATTCCTTTAAACTCGTTGCCAAAAAACGCAATGTTGCGGGCCTCGCCGCCTATGTAGACCGCAAGGCTTCTGATGTAAATCGCAAGTACAATTTGCAGGAAGAAGGAATTGAAAAGTTGATTTCCGTTTTGCAGGACTTCAAGGAAGTATGCAAAACTTACAGCGTCACGTCGGTGATGCCCATTGCTACGGCAAGCCTTCGCTTGATTAGCAATGCCCGCGATGTGGTAAATCGGGTGCAAAAGGAAGTTGGTTTCAAGATTGAAATTCTAAGCGGCAACGATGAGGCTGCGTTTAGCTATGCCGGGGCAAGGCAGGGCTTTAAGGTGAATGATGGTTTGCTGGTTGATATCGGGGGCGCTAGCACGGAACTGGTCTATTTCAAGAATCAGAAGGTCGTCAAGTCCTGTTCGATGCCCATAGGATCCTTGAATTGTTATGAAAAATACGTTTCCCGCATTATCCCCACGAAGATGGAACAGAACCGGATTCGTAGAGACGTGTTGGAAATGTTGGATGGTGTCAAGTTGCCGGATTCCGCACGAGGTCTTACCCTTTGCGGCGTAGGAGGCAGTGTTCGCAATATCGGAAAACTTCATCGTTCCCTATTCAATGGGAATGGCGAAAATATTTCCTACAAGGATTTGAAAAATATTCTGGAACATTTCAAGGAAGAAAAGAAAGCTTGCCTGGATGTGATCTTGAAGGTGGCCCCACACCGAATCCACACCCTTGTTCCGGGCATGGTGATTTTAAAAACCATCGCGAAGTACTTTGATTGCAAGGATATTCTTGTTTGCAAGTACGGTGTTCGTGAAGGTTACTTTGTATCTCAGATGCAAAAGGAGGCAATATGAAAAACGTAAATACGGTAAAAACCTGTTGCACACAAAACCGCGAACTTTCCTGGCTTCGCTTTAACGAACGCGTGCTGGACGAGGCTAACGACGAAACCGTTCCTCTGCTGGAGCGCTTGAAGTTTGCGTCCATTTTCACGTCGAATCTGGACGAGTTCTATATGATTCGTGTGGGCATTCTTTTTGAACTTGCCGCAGAGAAAAAGGACTGGCGCGATAATAAGAGCAAGATGACTCCCCGCGAACAGCTGGATGCCATCTTTAAGGAAACCGCAAGACTTTACAAGCGCAAGGATAAAACTTTTGAGCTTCTGAATAAGGAACTTGCAAAGAACGGCGTTGAATTCTCCTATTACAAGGATTGCTCCAAGCAGGAAAAGAAATTCCTGTTTGGCGTTTTCAACAATTCCGTTTTGCCGCTGCTGTCTCCGCAGATTGTAGATGCTCGCCACCCGACGCCTAATTTGCAGACGAAGATTCCCTACATTTTCGTGACGCTGAAGGGGGCAAAATCCAACCGGATCGGCATTGTGCCCGTGCCCACCACACTTCCCGAAATTATGCCTACGGGAGAAGATTCCAAGCGCTTCGTATTTACGGAAGACCTGATTCTTGAATTTGCGCCTACCATTTTCTCCATGTACAAAATCAGCGATAGAAATATCGTTTGCGTCACCCGCAATGGCGACTTGACAACAGACGAGGAGTCTGACGGTTCTGAAGATTTTAGAAACCAGATGAGAACGATCCTCAAGAAACGCCGCCTGAGTTCCATTACCCGTGTAGAAGCGGTAAGGCCCTTGAGCAGTGATTTGGAAAAGTTTATTCTGCAAAAATTGAATGCGGACAAAAAGCAGATTTTCATTACCTCTGCTCCCTTGAAGATGAAATTTCCCTACAGCTTCGGGGATATGCTCCCTCGCGAACTGGTGACAAAACTTTCTTACCATCCCTTTGCTCCCGCAGATTCAAAAACGATTAGTACGAATTTGCCCATCAGCAAGCAGGTGGCTGCAAAGGATTTGCTGCTGTTCTACCCCTACGAAAAAATGGATCCGTTCCTGCAGTTGGTCAAGGAAGCGGCAGAAGACCCCAATACCATTTCCATCAAGATTACCATCTATCGTTTGGCAAGCCGCGCCAAGTTGGTGGATTACCTTTGCCGTGCTGCTGAAAATGGCGTTGAGGTGACGACTCTGATTGAACTTCGCGCCCGCTTCGATGAACAGAATAATATCGACTGGTCCGAACGCCTTGAAGATGCTGGATGCCGCGTGCTGTATGGCCTGGAAGGCTACAAGGTTCACAGCAAGATTTGTCTGATTACAAAGCGAGTTGGCGGAAAAATCCAGCACATTACTCAAATCGGAACTGGCAATTATAACGAAAAGACCAGCAAACTTTATACGGACCTTTCCTACATCACCGCCGATCCTCAAATCGGTAAGGATGCCGTTGAGTTTTTCAAGAACGTTTCCATTGGTAATCAGGATGGAAAGTATTCGAAGCTGCTGGTTGCGCCCACGGGGTTGAAGTCGGGAATCCTGCACTTGATGGATGGTGAAATCGCCAAGGGTGCCGATGGATTTATTCTGATCAAGATGAATTCCTTGACCGATGTGGATGTCATCAATAAACTGGTGGAAGCAAGCAAGGCCGGTGTTCAGGTGGAACTGATTATCCGCGGTATTTGCTGCCTGCTGCCGGGAATCGAAGGTTTGACAGAAAACATTCATGTGCGTAGCATTGTGGGACAGTTCCTGGAACATTCCCGCATCTACATCTTCGGCAAGAAGGCAAGTCGCAAATACTTCATCGGCTCTGCAGACATGATGACCCGCAATACGGAATGCCGCGTGGAAATCTTGACTCCCATCAAGACTCCTGAAATTGTCAAGCGCTTGCAGCACATCGTAGATGTGATGATGGCCGACAACACCAAGGCCCGCATGATGCTTCCTACCGGCAAGTACATCGCTGTCGCCGGTGACGGTCCTCGCGTATGCGCCCAGGATGTCTTTATTCAGGAAGCGAACGGCTAAAAACAAGCTGCGTTAAACCCTTTACAAACTCTTTACCGCCTGTGAACTCATGTTTTACAGGCGGTTTTTGTGTTTTTGGGCGTGGCGCAAGCGCATTTCCATTTCTCTAGAAAAAGTCAATTCTTTTTCAGTTCAAACGCAATTGTTTGTATAAAATTTTTATATATTATATTTACTAAAATTAACGAAAATGATAAAAATTCATTGAATTTTGCAATTGTAAGGCTTGCTTTGGTGCAATTGTTTGTTAATCTTTTTGCAAAAGATGGATTGATGCTATGGAAGATCTTGTTGAAGAACTGACGATGCCTGTGGTGAGCTTTGGCTCGCCTGTTACGACGCTCCTGTTCAAGCTGGAGCGCCTTAGGGGCATTTCTCTTTCTGGTACTACACCCAGGGAGTGGTTCTTCCAGCTGCAGCGCAGTTTTCAGCTCTTGGAGGCAATCGGATCTTCGAGAATCGAAGGGAATAACACCACGGTTCTGGACTACATCACGAGAGAGAGCCTGCCTGCCGAAATCAGGGATAGGGAGGGTTTCGCCGAAATCGGCAACTTGGAAAAGGCTTTGCAGTTTATCGAGGAAAGCTCCGACCCCATAGACGAACATTTCATTTGCGAGTTGCAAAAAATGGCCGTAGAGGGGCTGGTTCACGAAGGCGACCCCAACGCAGGCAGCTACCGCGACGTTTCCATTTCCATTGTGGGGTCGAATCATGAGCCTCCTGATGCAGACGATGTTCCGGCGCTGATGCGCGAACTTGTAAAGTTCATCAACAGGGATTGCGAACAGCAATATGATCTGCTGAAGGTTTCCGTAGCCCATCATCAGTTTGTCTGGATTCATCCGTTCCGTAACGGCAACGGAAGAACGGCAAGGCTCTTGACTTATGCCATGATTGTGCGGCTTTTTGATGTTCGCCAGTCTAGGCTGTTTAACCCTACGGCGGTGTTCTGCTCCAATCGCAACAAGTACTACGAAATGTTGAAGGTGGCAGACTCCAAGAACAACGAGGCGCAGGTACAGTGGTGCCAGTTTGTGCTGCAGGGGCTGCTAGACGAATTGCAAAAAACCGAAAAACTGACAGATGTAAACTACGTTAGGCAAAATATTCTGGAGCCTGTTCTTCGGGATGCATCGCGCAAGGGAATCATCGACAAGGATACGCTTTTAGCGCTGCAAGTTGCCCTCGAAAAACCAATCTTCCAGGCTTCAGACTTGGCTTGCGTGTGGGCTAATACTTTTGCGAGGTCCAGAAACATCCGCGCCATGCTGGATGCCGGCCTTATAGCCCCCGTATCCGAAGGCGCCCGAAAGTACTACCTGAAATTCGCAGGGAGCCCGCTGATGGTGAGCCTGATCTATACGCTGTATCAGCAAGGGTTCCTGCCAGAATCCATGATGACGAATTAGGGCGTTTTCGGGATGATGAACGGGACTGCCCGCGCTCATTCATCAAACAACGAGTTGTTTTGTGAGAAAACCTTGTCAAACAACAAGTTGTTTTAAATTTTTGGGGCGTTCCCCCGGCTTACAGGTGCCACAAAAGGGAACCGCCGCCGGGGTCGGGCTGTCGCGTTATCGGCTCGCTCCGCTCCCCGTCCGTTCAGCCTCGCTCCGCGAGTCCGAACCGTGGCCGGCTTCCATCCCTAACGCAAGAACCTCCACAAACACAATTTTCGGATGAAGATTTTTTATCATCTCTACTACACCTAAATGCATCAGTCTTTTTTTCATCTTTCGTTTTACAACAACCATAGGTGCCTATTGCGACGATAGAATCATGTGGTATGCCAATAAACGCAACTGGCTCAGGCAACTCTATCGTGGTAAATGTTCGACAGTTGTGCAATCTAAAAATGCACCATTCGAGAAAAGGCGATTAAAATATTCCTTCGCAGAAAGCTTTAGTCAATGATTTCTGCTTCGGCGAACTCTATATCTACCTCCATGCTCTTTTTTACATTTTCTGGCAACATCGTCAAAGATTTCGCAAATCCACGATATTTCTTCCGGAGTACACTCTGTTTCCAAAATGTTTATAGGCGGATATTGCCGACTGGAAGATACATCAAAACGAGGCAAGGAACGTTTTTTGGACATTAACGGCAATGATGCAAGAAATTATATTAATGAAAAAGGAAAAAGCAGGGCCGAACACACAGCCTGTTTAACGAGGCGACTCACTTTAGAATTTTAAAAAGAGAGGAAATGTGATTATGCGAAAATCTGAAGAAAGTTTGCACTATATGTATGTTCCCTTGAACAAGCAAGTCTTAGAAGTTGATATGGGCCAAAACGGTGATCCTGATACAGGCAATTTTAAGGAATGGTCGCTTACCGAAACTCAGGCTTGTGCGTTGATGAACACATTGTTCTTTGACTACAGCGAAAAATTCGATGTATTCATTGATTTAAGTGAAGATTGCGTTTTGAGGCAAGAATTCGTTGCAGACGCGTTGAATATGGCTCGCGACTTTGAGCAATATTGCAAGAAAGATTTTCAGAAGGAAGCAATAAAGAAAGTCATAGAGGCGCTGGAATTCGCTAACTCTGAGGGTATGCCTGTTTGGTTCTGGTTTTGACATTTTTTTCTTGAACAACACTGATTATTTCACAATCTTATTTCTGCGTATGTGTGCAATCTCGCACTGACTTGGATAACGAATTAGTGATGTTTCTGTGCTAATGCATGTGTCAATGAGCATTTGGGGAACCTTTCCATAGACCAATAGCAAGTCGGGCTTTTTGGACTCAACGAGAGAGCATGCCCCAGCGATAAGTACGATTTTATAATCCTTTCTTCTTTGTGTACCATGAGAACCTATTATCAGTGTTGCTCCCTCGGTAATTTCGGAAAAACAGAATGGATATGACCTTTTGTCTCCAAACCTAACATTCCTAATGCAAGCTATGCCTTGCTGTTGAAAGTACTTCAGACTTTCAATATTCAGACCATTGGCTTTCTTTTGGTCCTTTAATGGCGCACACCATTCGATACTGTTGTCTAGAGAAAATACGCCCTTGAATTGCCGTAGATGATCTATGTTGTGGTCTAGAGAATTCTTGTAAGCCGAACAGTCTTTTTCTTCTTCAAAAAAGTGGATAAAGGCTCCATAATCGGGATTATAGAGAGATTGCGAAAAAGATTGTATACGTGCCGGAAAGTTGTTTTCCTTGAAATTTGCGTTTTTATGCAAAATTTGGGCACAACTAGAATAGAGGTATTGCATGGCAACTCCTTATGGTCACAAATGTTCACTTTTCTTTTTATCTAGAAGTTGCTATTTTAAGAATTCCTGGTCCTATGAATAGCAATATTCTAGGTGAAGCTGCAGAGGTTTTCTCTGCAGCTTTTTCTATTAATCGATGGATTCCTTGAATTTTTTCCTTGCTTCAAGCCATTCATCAATTAAGGTGCGCAGATCCTTGGTTTTTACAACGATATGGTTTGTTTCGTCGTTGTCGTCGAACATATCCCATATATCAGAGTCTTCCGGTTCAAAGTCCCAGGAACAGCAGTTGCCGTTACACTCAACCAATTCTTCCTTGCCATTAAGGACGCTGCTTATTTGTTCCTTGATGTGCTCAGGAAAATTGGAAACTTCTCCAAGAAACATCTGCAAGACTCCGCTGTTGCTTAAGTTTTCGAATTCGAAAACCATTTCAAAGGGTTTGCCGTCCTTGTAGATAATTTTGGTTTCATATTTCATGGTTATTCTTCCTTTATTGGAAATGCTGATGCGATTTTTCCGTTAGGACCTATCCACATTTTGATTTTAATTCCGTTGGATTGACCTTCGTATTCTCTTTCTCCAACTTTTTTCTTGCTTCGGTATGCCTCGTTGACCGCATTTACAATCTGTTGAGGCGTCCAGTCTCTTGGATAAAAGGTGGATAGACCCGGCTTTCGTTTAGCAACACCGTTGACGGTTACTTCTCCTGTATAAACCCCATGGGAGTCTGGTTTGGATCTAGTTCCTTCAATGATTTGTCCTGCATGATTTTCTATACATTCAGAATGAAATCCGGTTGCTTCTACGACTAGTTTTCGTCGTCCATTACCCTTACTTTTCCATTTTTCTTTAACCTCTCCTTCAAATATATGATTTACAAGGTTTGGTTCAAAGAGCCCAGTGTTCTCTAAGGCGTTTAAAACAGCCTTGGGGTATTGGGACGGTGGACTAGGAGGAGATTCGGTCCGCTCCAAATCAGTCGAGTTGCTTGAAAGGACTTGTTCCAAAGCGAGTTCTGTTTGGAGATATTTTGGCGGAAGATTCTCGTACAGAAAGCTGTATTTTGGAGGAAGTTCTGGCAGTACGTAGGTATGCCCTGATTTTACGCCGTCACGAAGACCCATTTTGAGCCTCCATACCGATAAGACAAGAAATTGCCATTGGCAGCTCCTTTTAAGGTGATGCTTCACCTTAAAAGTTGCTAACCCAAAGGTTTCCTGGTCCTATGAATAGCAACTTCTAGGTGAAGCTGGTTTAGACCAACTTTTTAACGAACCCTCGTTGCTACAATGTTGGGGATTTTATTCCTCATTTGGCATTACACGCATGAAAAAGCCAAAACTTTGCCGCAAATCGATGGACTTCATCAAAAAAAAAGCCCGTTTAGTATGTTAATGATTAAAATATACACAATCTAAGCCGCCTTGTCAAATGAAAAACACAAGATATGGTAGTTCAAGATAGCGATGTGGCACAAGATGTAGGAATTTTGTCTCCAAAAAGGATAAGAAAAGTATCCAAAATGGGAACTTTTACGGATTTTCCACCAATGACCTATTTTTCGTTTATTTACCTATATTTGGGGTACATAGCTCCTTCTGCGACCAATGGCCCTCGAGCCTGCGGTGCGTGGGTTGAGCGCTAGATTTTGAGACTTGCTCTGCATTCCGGCTCGAAAACGACCAAAATTTCTAAACGGAACATGTATAGCAACTGCTCACGTCCCAGTAGGGGCGTGGGTCGTTTGCGTTTGTTCCGTGGGTTACTTGGTCGTTACCTGAGCTGGTAAAGCGCACTCGACTCCACGCCTTTTTTGTTTTCAAGATCCGTGGATCCTTTTCGCCTATGTAGAGTGAATGACCGTGAGGTTACTACATAGGTTTTTATATGGCAGCAAAACAAAAAAAGTCAAAGGCGAATGAAACCCTCAGCCTGGAACAGATTCTCTTCAACTGTCGCGATTATCTGCGAGGTAACGCTTCTCTAAATGATAAGCGAGACTTGCTTTTGACCCTTGTCTTTTTGCGTTTTATTGGTGAAAAGTTTGACGATGCTGCTGCAAATATTAAAGAGAATCTTGCGGCTCAGGGACTTGATGTAAATAACCCGGAAATCCTTAATGCTTTCCTTACCGACGACAGTTCCTTTGTGGGGGCTTACTTCTTGCCCAAGGAAGCCAGGTGGAATTATCTTCTGTCGGTAGAACCGGCAAAGCTCAATAGCAAATTGGATGATGCTCTGTCCGCCATAGACTCTTGCAGCAAAGCCCTCAAGGGTTGCACCCAACAGGGCTTGTTTACCCAGTTGAATCTGGAATCTAGCGTAATCAAAAAAGTTGTGGATGAAGTGGATAAAATCAGCCACAAAAAATTTGGTGAAGAGAAAGATTTGATTGGACGCGTTTATGAATACTTTCTCCGTTCCTTTGCCATTAATGCAACAAAGGAAGATGGCGAATTTTACACTCCGCATGATGCTGTGGAATTGATTGCCGCTTTTGTAGAACCTTTTGACGGAACTCTTTATGATCCTTGCTGTGGCTCAGGAGGAATGTTTGTTCAATGCGCAAAATATGTAGAATCAAAGCAGGGCGATATTTCTCATGTGAATGTCTATGGTCAGGAAAGCGACCCGGCTACATTTAGACTTGCAAAGATGAACTTGGCAGTTCGTAACATCAGCTATCATCTTGGCGAAAAGAATGCATCTACATTTACAAATGACCAGCACAAGGGTTTGACCTTTGATTACATCATGGCGAATCCACCCTTCAATTTGAAAAGTTGGTACGAAGAAGATTTGCGAGATGATGCTCGCTGGGCAGGCTACCAGACACCGCCAGAAAGCAATGCCAATTACGCATGGATTTTGCACATGTTGAGTAAATTGAATCCGACAAAGGGTGTTGGTGGATTTCTGTTAGCAAACGGGGCGTTGGGTGATGACGACGCTGTTGCAATTCGACAGAAACTGATTGAAAACGACAAGATTGAAGCCATTGTTGTCTTGCCGAGAGAGTTGTTCTACACAACAGACATCAGCGTAACCCTTTGGATTTTGAATCAGAACAAGAAGGGTGGAAAATGGCATGGTCGCAAGTTGCGCAACCGTGAAAAAGAAATCCTCTTTATGGATTTGCGCCAATGGACCGAAAATGCTGTAAGCAAGGAGCAAAAGAAAAAGGTCAAACTGGTTGCAGACCAGGTGACTCGTGCTGCAGAAATTTATCACAAGTGGCAAAGCGAAGGAACCGATGGATTGAACTATGCAGAGCCTGAGCTTTATCGCAGTGTGGGCATCGATGAAATTGGAAATAAGGAAAATAACTGGAGCCTTGTGCCAAGCCGTTATATTGAATTTGTAGATCGCGATAGCAATGTCAATTACAAGAAAGTGATGCAGGCTTCCAGCATGAAGATGGCTGAACTTTTGAAGAGCCAAAAGGCAAATGAAAAGGCTCTTGAAAAAGCCTTCAAGGAACTTGGCTATGAAATGTAACAAGAACAAAGTTCCGATGGTTCGCCTTGGGGATTATATCGAAGAAGTTGATATTCGTGTTGAGAATACTTTAGACATTGATGTTCGTGGCATTAATACTGAAATTGGATTTATACCTACTGTAGCAGATATGTCTGGTATTGATACGAGTAAATATAAAATTGTACCATTGAACTGTTATGCGTGTAATTTTATGCATATTGGTCGTGATATAAAAATTCCTGTTGCGTATAATGATCGTTTTGAAAAAATTGCAGTTTCTCCTGCATATTACACTTTTAAGGTTAAAAGTAAAAAAGAAGAGAATTTGAACCCGTATTATCTAAGTGTTCTTCTTACAAGGCCAGAATTTGGTCGTTTAACTTGGTTTTTCACGGATTCATCAGTTCGAGGAAATCTTCCTGAAAAATGTTTTCTTGATATTCAAATTCCGTTGCCGGATATTGAAGTGCAAAAGTCCGTAGTGGCTGCATATAAGGGCCTGAAAAATCTTATCGAAACCAACGAAGCCTTAATAGAACCTCTCCAAAACGCCTGCAATGCTTATGTGGTCGATTTGAAGAAAAAATATCCCATGAAAGCTCTTGGCCCATACATCCAAGAATGCGACGAACGAAATTCCAATGGTGAATTGGATGTTGACGAAGTTGTTGGAATATCAACAGAAAAAAAGTTTATTGAGACGAAGGCTAATATGGATGGGGTCGCTTTGACCTCGTATAAAATTGTCCCTCCCAAAGGATTTGCTTATGTGTCGGATACATCCCGACGAGGGGATAAAATATCTTTAGCTTTAAATGAATCGGAAAACAGATATTTAGTTTCTTCTATTTCAACAATTTTTAAGGTTAAAGAAAATCTATTATCCGAATATCTATACCTACTTTTTAATAGGCCCGAGTTTGATCGTTATACAAGATTTAATTCGTGGGGCAGTGCTCGAGAGACTTTTGATTTTTCAGAAATGCAACGCGTCCAGATCCCCCTTCCTCCAATAGAAATTCAAAAAGCCATTGTTGCCGTCTATAAAGGTCTCGCCGAAGCAAAACGAATCGCAAGTGAAGCAAAAGAAGAATTGAAAAAGATTTGCCCGGCATTGGTTCAGATGGCTGCACACTCTGCCTAAAAGGTTTTTTATATGGGTCTGTTTTACGAATCTGATTTTGAAGAAGCTCTCATTGATCTGTTGAAAGATCAAGGTTGGGAATATACCCATGGCAGCGAAATTCATCGCCAAAACCGAGAAATCATTATAGAAGACGACCTAAAAGGGTATCTGGAACGCCTTTCGTTGAATGATTCCGAAGTTAGTGATATTATTGAAAAACTCAAGCATGTGCCTGGCCAGTCAACCTTCGACATTTTGCGAAACACAACAAAGTTAGTTCGAGATGGCTTTCGCATTTATCGGGATGATACACCTTTTGATGTTGAATACATTAATTTCGACAGTCCACGAAAGAATAAATTTCGTGTGGTCAACCAGTTTGAAGTGGGGTATGGCAATAAAGATGATGTTCGGATTCCCGATGTGCTCCTTTTTGTGAATGGAATTCCGCTCTGTATTTTTGAACTGAAAAATCCAGCAAATGAAAATACGACTATTGCAGACGCATACGATCAGATACATAAGCGCTATCGCCGAGATATTCCGCATTTACTTCGCTTCTGCCCGCTCTCTTGCATAAGTGATGGCGTAAAAACACGCCTTGGCACAACATATACTCCCTACGAACATTACTACGCCTGGAAAAAAGTAAACAACGAAGACCATGTTGCAAAAGTCGGCGTTGATGAGGTAAAGACCATTGTCGCAGGCGTTTACGAACCCAGCCGCTTCCTTGAAATTCTTCGGGACTATGTTTACTTTCCCGATGAAGGTTATGAAAAGGAAGAGGAAGTTGTTTGCCGTTATCCGCAGTTCTTTGCAACACGCAAACTTCGTGAAAGTGTTGTTTCTGCAAGTCACATCAAAGGTGGAGACGGCAAGGGCGGAACTTACTTCGGTGCTACAGGTTGTGGAAAAACCTATACAATGGCCTTTCTTGCCCGCCAACTTGCCATTCGTTGTCCAGAACTCAAAACAAACGAAGGCTCTCCAACAATCGTCATGATTGTTGACCGCGATGAATTGCAGACACAGGCAGGAAAACTCTTCTTGCGTTCAGAAGATTTCCTTTCGCTAGGTGCTGCAAAAATTATCGCCGATCGCAAGGAACTAAAAAATGAGTTATCGGCCCGTTCTTCGGGAGGATTTTTCATTTGCACCATACAAAAATTCTGCGAAGATATAGGACTGCTTTCAGAACGAGGAAATATTATTTGCTTTAGCGACGAAGCTCACCGTACGCAGATTCACTTGAATAAAACCCTTAAGGTAAAATCAAAAAAGATTTCAGAAAATGATGAAATCGGTGCTTTTGTTTCAAAGCCTTATGCGGAGCATTTGCGAGCAGCTTTTCCTAATGCAACATTTGTTGGCTTTACAGGAACGCCCATTGATGAAACAATTCAGGTCTTTGGGAAAATCATCGATAGCTACAATATGCAGCAGGCTGTCGATGATGAAATTACAGTGCCAATAAAATATGTTCCTCGCATGGCAAAAGTCACCTTAGACGAGGAACAGCTCAAAAAGATTGACGAATATTATAAACAATGTGCCGATGAGGGCGCAACGGAAGAAGACATTGCCAAAAGTAAAAAGGCCATGTCTAAAATGGAAGTGATTCTTGCAGATGGAGAACGCTTAAATCGACTGGCTTTAGACATTATTGCCCATTACGAAAATTCATGCAACAACAAGCCGGATATTATTCAAAAGGCAATGATTGTATGCAGTAAGCGAGAAATCGGTTATAAACTTTTGATGAAAATCAAGAATCATCGTCCTGATTGGTTTGTTAATCGCAAGGAATCTGGAGACACCCAGTTAACTGAAGATGAATTGCGCACCCTTCCTGAGGTTCCGCGAATTGCTATGGTTGCAACTCGCGGTAAGAATGATGACAAGGAAATGTACGACTACCTGGGAACCGACGAACATCGTAAACAGCTGGAAGATGCATTCAAGAAGGAAAAGTCAAATTTCCGTATAGTTCTTGTTGTGGATATGTGGATTACGGGATTCGATGTGCCCTGCCTAGCATACCTTTATAATGATAAACCGCTGCAAAAACATACGCTGATTCAAACTATAAGCCGAGTAAATCGAAAATACTCTGGTAAGGAGTATGGTTACATCATAGACTACATTGGCATTCATGATCAAATGATGGATGCTATGAAACGCTTTGGTGGAGAAAATTTTGGACCTAGCGAAGATGATGTTCAGCAAGCGATGGAAGCATTGATTGTTGAACTTGAAATTATCAAGGAACTCTTTAATGGATTTGACTTGACTCCATTTATTAATGAAGAAGTCAAGCCTCTTGTTCGATTAGAATGTCTTTCAAATGCTGCGGAATTTATACAGACCTTGAATAAGGATTTGAATGTTGTAAAGGAAACTGCAGTTTCAAAGGTTTCTCCAAAATCCTTTTTCCTGAGTCACGTAAAACGTTTGCGTGCAGCTTATGACATTTGTCAGCCTTCGGGGCAGATGTCTGCAAACCAGCTTACCTTAAGTCAGTGTTTTATGGCGGTAGCGGGATTTCTTCGTAAGACTTCTGAATCACAGCATGACACAGAAAGTATGAACCGTGTTGTTGCTAAAATGGTGGAAGAAGCGCTGAAATGCAATGCCGTGGTTGACATTTTGGATGCCGGTGTTGAAGAAGATATTTTTGACGACTCTTTTATTGAAAGATTAGAAGGTGTTCGCTTGCCTGCCACCCGCTTAGAAGTTCTAGTGAAGATGTTGCGTAAGGCTATTCATGACTACAAGCAGGTAAATAAGATTGCGGCAGAAAAGTTTGAAGAACTTCTGAAAAAGACACTAGAAGAATATCACAAGCGCCGCAGTTTCTTGAACGATGATGAAGCGACTGAAACCCAGAGCGAAACTATCGACGAAATCATCAAAAGTGCAACGGCACGAGCAATTGAACTGCTTAAGCAACTCGGAGAAGATAAGGAAAGCTTCCGTAAAATGGGCCTTACCTTTGAAGAAAAAGCTTTTTACGATATTCTTATCGCCATGCGAGATAAACATAATTTTGTGTATGGTGAAGACGGCCCCAATGGCAATGAAAAATGCAAGAGTCTGGCAAAGAAAATTAAGGAAATTATTGACACGCAGTCTTCATTTGCGGATTGGCTTAACAACAGCAATGTTCGTAAAAAACTTGCCCAAGATATCAAGATTTGCTTGATCAAGAATGAATATCCGCCGACATACTCGCAGGAAGTTTTTGACCAGGTAATGGGTCAGGTGGAAAATTTTAAGAAAGGTAGAATATAATTTTTTTGTCAAATTTTGACCATGAAATATATTAAGGTAAGAAAAACTGTCTAAGTATTTCGACGAAGAAAAAGCAGGAAATCTCCTTGACGAGGACTTCGCAAAAGATGTATCTTTTGTAGGGTACACCGATGAACTTTTACTCCTGGAGGTAGATAACATGACTGACATGCTTTACGAAAAGCAGGGTTCCTACCTGCAGGGAGTGAAAGAGACTAAGGAAAGTATTGCAAAGGCTATGCTCGCTCTTGGGAAACTAACCATTTCAGAAATTGCGCAAGCCTCTAAACTTACAGAATCTGAAGTTCTTGCGTTGAAAAATACATAGCTTTTTAAACCCCTTTACAAACTCTTTACCGCCTGTGAACTCATGTTTTACAGGCGGTTTTTAATTTAGGCGCAGTTCATTAGGGAACTTTCGATTTTGAAAATCCCACAACATAGGAGTTTGTATGAACTTTAAGAAAACGATCCTGCCGGCCGCACTGATTGCGTTTGGCGCAATTGATTCCACCGCTGCCGAGAACGCCCTCGAAAATATTTCGCTGAAGGCAAACGTTCAGACGCAGGCTTCCAAGGTTTTCGAAGATAGCGACAACAACCTTTCCAGCTTCTGGTTCCGCGCCAATGTGGGTGCGCAGTACAAGTCTGAAAATCTTGATGGTCAGGTGATGTTGCGTATTTTTGCACCGGAATTTGGCAACACTATTGACGGCAAGGCTTACGACAAAATTTCTGCGGATCTTTACTGGGCAAATTACAAGTGGGCTCTTGGTGAAGGCAACAAGTTGAACTTGAAATTCGGTCACTGGAAAACCAACTGGTCCGAATCCAGTTTCTTCGGAACTTATATCGATGTGCCTCTCACCAGCCGCGGCCTTGAAAGTAGCGATAAGGCCTTGAACGGTGTGGAACTTGGCTGGGGCTTTGGTATTTCTCAGTTGAACGTGATGCTTGCAACAACCGATAGCAAGTGGAATACGGGTTACCTCCGCATTGAGGAAGATTTGAAGTTCAGCTTCCCGCTGACATTGAACTTGGCTTACCGCGTGAATGCCCTGGACAATATTCAGAATACCACTTACACCACTCATCGCGCAGCCGCAAAGGCAAGCTACGAGATTGCAAAGAAGTTCCGTGTTTACGGTGAATTGGCATTCCTCACAACAAGCGAAGATGACGACGTAAATGTGAATGCCGCCAACTATGTGAATACGCAGGATGGCTACTTGAAACCGGGTGAATCCTACATGCCGTTCTACGTGGGCGTAGAAATTCCTGCTCCGATTTTTGATCACCTGTATGCCGAAGTAGAATACATCAAGGATCGCGATCAGCTTTCCAGCAAGCAGCCGGATGCCGATGATCTTGGCTGGGCTTTGACTCTTGTAAAGAATGTTGGCAAGACCAAGGTTCAGTTTGGCGTGTATAGCGACGAAAAGGTAAGCGATGTGGGTGTTGCATCCCGCGTCAGTGTGAACTTTAACTAAGGAAAAAGAAAAATGAAAAAGATTTTTAGTACTTGCGCTGCAACGATTTCTGCAGCAATCCTCTCCGCAGGAATTCTGGTGGGCTGCGGCCAGTCTGGTGAATTCAATCCCAAGCGCGATATTTCTGTCATCAGCCGCGAACAGGGCTCCGGTACCCGCGACGCCTTTGTGGAACTGACCGGAATTCTGGTGAAGGAAAACGGCAAGAAGAAGGACATGACTTCTGCGGACGCTCTTGTCATTGACGGAACCCAGGCGGTCATGAGCAATGTGGCTGGTAACGAATATGCCATCGGTTACATTTCCTTTGGTTCCCTGAATTCCTCTGTGAAGGCGGTAACTATCGAAGGTGTGCCTGTAAGTGTTGAAACCGTTCGTGAAGGCTCTTACAAAATCGCAAGACCTTTCAATGTGGCCTATAAAACTACCGACAATCTTTTGCTGAATGATTTCCTGGATTTTATCGCAAGTAAGCAGGGCTCCGCCATTATCGAAAAGAACGGCTTTGTATCTGTAGCAGAAAATCCCAAGGATTATGAAAGCCAGGCTCTCAAGGGCAAGCTTGTGATTGCTGGCTCCAGTTCCGTTTCTCCGGTGATGGAAAAGCTGAAGGAAGCTTACATGGCCTTGAATAAAGATGTGGTCATCGAAATCCAGACCAACGATTCTTCTTCTGGTATGCTTGCCGCCAAGGAAGGCTCCTGCGATTTGGGCATGGCATCTCGCGCATTGAAAGATAGTGAACTTTCAGCCTTGAAGTTTAAGACAATTGCAATGGATGGCATTGCGGTCATCGTAAATCAGAAAAATCCGGTAAAGGACTTGAAGCTTTTGGAAGTAAAGTCCATCTTTACCGGGGAAGCTAAGTCTTGGGAGGCTTTCCTTGAATAGCTCCTTGAAAGAGAAGTTCTTTGGTGGTGCTTTCTTTTGCGCCGCTTTGGCTTCTGTTATTGCAGTTGCGCTGATTTGCGTGTTTCTGTTGGCCAACGGCATTCCCGCCATGAAAGAAATTGGATTCTTCCAGTTCTTCTGTGGTACTCATTGGTCGCCTACGGATTCCCCTGCGGAATTTGGCATTTTGCCGATGATTTTGGGAAGCCTTTATGTAACTGGCGGGGCCATTCTTATCGGCATTTCCATTGGTGTTCTGACAGCCATTTTTATGGCTCGTTTTTGCCCCAAGTCTTTTTACAAGTTCTTGAAACCTTGCGTAGATATTTTGGCGGGCATTCCGTCTGTAGTTTACGGATTTTTTGGCCTTGTTGTTCTGGTGCCGTTTATCCGTATGAATTTTGGTGGCAGTGGATCTAGCATCCTGACCGCCTCCTTGTTGCTTGGGCTGATGATTTTGCCTACGGTGATTGGAGTTTCCGAGGCGGCCATACGCGCGGTTCCCAATAGCTACTACGAAGGTGCGCTGGCTCTTGGCGCAACTCACGAACGAAGTGTTTTCTTTGCCACTTTGCCGGCTGCAAAGTCGGGTATCATGGCTGCCATCGTTCTTGGCATTGGCCGTGCCGTTGGCGAAACCATGGCGGTCATTCTTGTGGCTGGTAACCAGGCGCGAATCCCAGGTGGCGTTCTTGACGGAGTGCGAACTTTAACCGCAAACATTGTGCTTGAAATGGGCTACGCTGCGGATTTGCATCGCGAAGCCTTGATTGCAACAGGTGTTGTGCTGTTCGTGTTTGTCCTCATGATCAATGCACTGTTCTCCATTCTTAAAAGGAGGAGTTCCACATGAAGGGCTTAACAAAAAATGATCCCCTTTCTATATGCCTTCGAATAATGGTGTGGGGCGCAGCCGTTTTGACTGTTCTTTCGCTCCTTTACTTGATTGGATACATTGTTTGGAATGGCGTTCCGAATCTTTCGCTGGACTTTTTCTCCCTGACTTATAATTCCGAGAACGTGTCCATGATGCCCTCGGTTGTAAACACAATAATCGTCATGGTGATGGCCATGGTTGTTGCCATTCCTCTTGGCGTGTGTTCCGCAATATACCTGGTGGAATACGCAAAACGCGGGAACAAGTTTGTGTCAGCCATCCGCTTGACCGCAGAAACTTTGTCTGGAATTCCCTCCATTGTTTACGGCCTTTTTGGCATGATCTTCTTTGTGACTTACCTTAAGCTGGGCTATAGTCTGGTGGCTGGTGCGTTGACGGTTGCCATCATGGTGCTTCCCCTGATTTTAAGAACTACGGAAGAAGCGCTTATGTCAGTTCCGGATTCTTTCCGTGAGGGAAGTTTCGGCCTTGGCGCTGGTAAGGTCCGCACGGTGTTTAAGATTGTGTTGCCTGCCGCTGTTCCCGGAATTCTTTCGGGCATCATTCTTGCCATCGGTCGAATCGTTGGCGAAACCGCGGCTCTCATCTATACCGCAGGCACTGTGGCAAATCTCCCGCAATCCCCTCTTTCGTCAGGAAGAACACTAGCCATTCACATGTATGAACTTTCCCGCGAAGGCCTCCATACGGACAAGGCTTACGCAACGGCATTCATATTGCTGCTGGTCGTACTTCTCATTAACTGGTGTACCGCAAAACTTTCGAAAAAAGTAGGTGCAAAAAATGGATAAGATTAATATCAAAGATGTCAATTTGTATTACGGAAACTTTCACGCTTTAAAGAATATCAACTTGGATATTGAAGCGGGTCAGATTACCGCATTTATCGGCCCCAGCGGCTGTGGAAAATCTACGCTGCTAAAATCCATCAACCGCATGAACGACCTTGTGGAAGGCTGCAAAATCAATGGCAAGTTTTTGCTGGATGGCGAAGATGTCTATGGCAAGATGGACGTGAACGTTTTGCGTCGCCGCGTAGGCATGGTTTTTCAGAAGCCCAATCCGTTCCCCATGAGCGTTTATGATAACATCGCCTACGGTCCCCGTACCCATGGAATTCATTCCAGGCAGGAATTGGACGAAATCGTCGAAAAGTCCCTACGGCGCGCTGCCATCTGGGATGAACTGAAGGATCGCTTGAAAAAGAGTGCCCTCGGTCTCTCAGGTGGTCAGCAGCAACGCCTTTGCATTGCCCGCGCCTTGGCTGTAAATCCCGAAGTCTTGCTGATGGATGAACCCACCAGCGCCTTGGACCCCATTTCCACTTCAAAGATTGAAGAGCTGGCCATGGAACTCCGCGAAAAGTACACCATCGTCATGGTGACGCACAATATGCAGCAGGCCGCCCGAATCTCTGACAGGACTGCATTTTTCCTGTTGGGCGAAATCATTGAGTATGGCGAAACGGGCCAGATTTTTGGCATGCCCAAGAACAAGAAAACAGAAGAATATATTACCGGGAGATTCGGCTAATGCGAGAAACCTACCTGAACAAATTGGAAATTTTGAATCAATCCCTGATTGACATGGGAAACAATGTGGAATATGCCTTGGCAAGGTCAGTCAGGGCTCTCCTGGATCGCGATATGGATCTTGCGGCAAAGACCATCGAGTTCGACAAGGATATCGACCAAGAAATGAAGGAAATTGAACGCCAGTGCATTAACTTGCTGATGCGCCAGCAGCCTGTAGCAAAGGACCTGCGTTTTATCTCGGCCGCGCTGAAGATGGTCTCGGACTTGGAACGCATTGGGGACCAGGCCGCAGACATTGCGGAAATCTGCCTGCAGCTTTCGAAGGATTGCGACGTCAATTCCATTCCGGAAATTTCGCAGATGACCGATGCGGTAAAGGTGATGCTCCGTAATAGCGTCAAGGCAGTTGTCAACCAGAATGTGGATTTGGCATACTGCGTTTGCGACAGCGATGATGCGGTGGACTCCCTTTTTTACCAGGCGAAGTTCCGACTGATTTCCATGATCAAGAGCAACGAGAAAAACAGCGTCTATGCCATGGACCTGTTCATGATTACAAAGTACCTGGAACGCATTGGCGACCACACGGTAAACGTGGCCAACTGGGTGATTTTCTCGGATTCCGGAGTCCACAACGGCGTCAATCTGATGGGCTACATCAACGACAAACTGGATGAAAAGTAAGTGAGCTGAACCAAAGTTGACTGGGGGCCTTGATCGTTTTGCGGTCAAGGCTTTTCTAATCTTCGCTTATGAGTTCCCAAAGGCCTTCATAAATTCAAATTGTCAAACCTTCTTTTTGACTTTATGTCTGATTTTTAACATCGCAAAGTTTAATTCAATCTCGGTTTCAGCTTCTGAAGTTTCCATTCCGGAACCAATCAATTCCGAAATCAACTCACCACCTTTCTTCATCAGGGATTGTTGCTTTACTTCATCAGGTTCCTTCGGGATTTCCATAACTGTTCTAGATAATTCCCTAATTTTAACAAATGTGTCTACAATTTCCAAAGTTGTCTTTACAGCATTCTTACCTTTCAATATAGTTGCAAGCATATAAAGTCCTCTTTCAGTAAAAGCCATTGGAAGAACTTTACTGAATTTAAGTTTCTGGAGGTGGTCAAAATTTTTGACCACCTCACATTTTTCTTGAAAAGTAAGCGGGAATATATAACCATCAGGGAATTTTTCCGGATTGTTTTTTACAGCCTGGTTAATTTCCTTTGTTGATACACCATATAGTGTTGCTACATCCGAATCAACAATAACCTGTTGATTTCTCACAACGATTATCTTTTTTTCAACGTCATTCATTTACACCTCCAACGTTAATCTTTAACAGAGGCGTCTTCTTTACCCCAAAAAAACGGAATAAAAAAAGACGCACTTCTCCATTAGATAGAGAAGTACGTCGGGCAGTAATGTAGGTGATTTTCAGAAAGTTGGCAAGGGTTGGAAAAATATTTTACAAAACAAAATCAAAAAAGAATATGATTCGTCGTCTATACTATAGGGAGCCGGGGTAGTGCCCAAAAGTCGAGAATGGTCTAGTAAAGTAAAATCCGTGTAAAGTCAGGTAAAGGTTTTGTAAGGTGAAAATAAAACCTTCGCTAAGCCCTGTTCTTTGGCCTTGTGGCTTTGAGCGGGGCTTTTTACTTTAGGGCCAGAGGTTCTTTATGACTACTTTCTATATCATTCTCGTGGCGATGCTTTTGATGCTTGCCATTTTCGACTTGTTCGTTGGCGTTTCCAACGATGCGGTTAACTTTCTCAGCTCTGCTGTGGGTAGCAGGGCTTTTAAATTCAAGACGCTTTTGGTTTTTGCCGCGGTTGGCGTGTTTGTGGGCGCCACGTTCTCTAATGGCATGATGGATATTGCCCGCCACGGGATTTTTATGCCGGAGCATTTCGTGTTTTCGGAACTGATGTGCGTGTTTGCGGCGGTGATGCTTACGGATGTGATCTTGTTGGATATTTTCAATTCCCTTGGAATGCCTACATCTACCACGGTGTCCATGGTGTTTGAACTTCTGGGCGCATCTGTTGCAATTTCCAGCATCAAGATTCTTGGAGATAGCGGTTATGCCATGGGTGACCTAATCAACACCAGCAAGGCGCTGTCTGTGATTATGGGCATCTTTGTTTCTGTGGCTATCGCCTTTACGGTAGGTACGGTGGTGCAGTATGTTGCTCGACTGATTTTCTCCTTCGGCTACAAAAAGAACCTGAAAATTTTCATTGGAATTTTTGGGGGCGTGTCCCTGACTTCCATTTTCTACTTCATTCTTATTAAGGGTCTCAAGAACATGAGTTTTGTTGGCCCGGAATACAAGCAGTTCCTGGGTGAAAATGAGGGCTTGCTGTTGCTTGGAATGTTTGCGGGCTTCTTTGTGATTTCCCATATTCTTCATGCGGTGGGCGTGAATGTGCTGAAGGTAATTATCGGCTTTGGCACGTTCTCCCTGGCTCTTGCCTTTGCGGGTAACGACTTGGTGAACTTTGTGGGTGTTCCTCTTACCAGCCTTTCTTCGGTGCAGCACTTGATTGCAGGCGGCGGAAATCCTGCGGATTTTAATATGGGTTTCTTGATGGAGTCTGAACCGGGGCAGTGGTATTTGCTGATGGCCGCTGGTATTGTGATGGTGCTTGCGCTGACATTTTCGAAGAAGTCCCACAAGGTGGTAAAGACTTCGGTGAACCTTGCCTCTCAAAATTCTACGGACGAAATTTTTGGTACGAATCCTGTGGCCCGCGCCCTTGTTCGCGGAACCCATGCCACTGTCAAGTTTGTGTCGGCCCGAATTCCTAGCGGATTGTCTCGCGTAATCGGCAAGCGCTTTGATACAAAGGAAATTGTTCTCGAAGAAGACGATGCCGCCTTTGACTTGCTGCGAGCCAGTGTCAACCTGATGCTTGCAAGTTCCTTGATTGCTCTTGGCACTTCTCTTAAGCTTCCTCTTTCTACGACCTACGTCACGTTCATGGTTGCAATGGGTACATCCCTTGCGGATCGTGCGTGGAGCAGGGAAACTGCGGTTTACCGTATTACCGGAGTGCTCTCCGTAATAGGTGGCTGGTTCCTGACAGCGTTTGCTGCCTTCGCCAGCGCCTTTGTTGTCGCCCTTGCACTGCACTTCGGCGGTTTCCCTGTTATCTTTATCTTGGTTGCCGTTGTAATCATGATCCTGGTTCGTTCCAACCTTAAGTACAAGGAATCGGCAAAGGACAAGACTACGGAACGTTTTGAAAAAATTCTGGAAGCAAGCCCCGAGACAAAGGTGTATCCTTTGATTCAGAATTACAATCGCGAGGAATGGGCGGAAATGCTCCATTGGAGTGCTGATTGTTACAGCCAGATTGTGAACGGATTGCTCCGTGAAGATCTTGGGCAGCTCCGTTCCGTTCACAAGCAGGTGAAGATTTTAAAGAAGCATATTGAACGTAACCGTCGCCACGGTTCCCTTTGTACGGAACGCCTGGCTAAGGAAGACATGGTCATTAAGAACTTCTTCCTGTATCAGGCAAACGATTTTATGGGCGATACCTTGTTCAGCTTGCAGCAAATTAGCGCGCCCTGCAAGAGCCATGTGGATAACGACTTTACTCCGCTGTGCAATGAAAAACGCAAGAAGCTGCTTCGCTTTGCCCGAGATGTCCAGATGCGCATCGACGAGACTGCGGACATGGTAAAGGAAATGGATTTCTACAAGATTGACAAGGTCCGCGATAACCTCCATGAACTGGGTAAGAAAATCCTTATGGAACGTAAGGAGGAGATGCTCAAGGGTGATCCTTCGAACATCCGTACCGAAATTCTTTATCTGACCGTTCTCTATGAATCCTGGGCCTTGTTGGATTCCGTGTCTTCTTTCGCAAAGTCCAGCAAGAAATTCCTTACAGAGAAAGAATCGTCCACCATTTAATTTTAGATTTTGATCATGATTTACATTGTTGAAGATGATGCAGAAATCCGTGAGATGGAATGCTACGCTCTAAAGAGCGGAGGCTTCGATGTGGAAGCCTTTGACTGCGCAAAATCCATGGACGTTCGAGTCAAGGAAGAAATTCCTGAAATGTTCATTCTTGACATTATGCTCCCTGGTGAAGATGGCCTGAGTATTTTGAAGCGCCTGCGTTCTCAGGAAAGCACCAAGGATGTGCCGGTCATTATGCTCACTGCAAAAAGTTCCGAGCTGGATAAGGTGAAGGGACTTGACTTGGGCGCAGATGACTACATCGCAAAGCCCTTTGGCATTCTGGAATTTATTTCCCGCGTGCGTGCGTTGCTGCGCCGCTCCGGAAGTATCCGCAGTGAAGCGGAAGCTGCCAAGGTTTATACCCTCGGGGCCATTCAGATGGACGACAGCCGTAGGGAAGTTTCCGTAGATGGCAACGCTGTCGAGCTGACCTACAAGGAATACGAACTTCTGAAACTCCTGATAGGTCACCCGGGCCTTGTCTATTCCAGACAGCAGATTCTTGAAAAAATCTGGGGCATTGATTTTGATATGGATACCCGCACTGTGGATATGCACATCAAGACGCTTCGTCAAAAGCTGGGCGAGCAAGGTTCGCTGATCCAAACCATCCGTAACGTAGGCTACAAGGCACAATGAAAGACCGCATCCGATATAGCTTGATTTATGTGGGCGTTCTGGCTGCGCTCTTTGCCGTGTATTTTACGTCGAAGGTTTTTGAAGATGAAATGGCCACGCAACTCAAGGCGTCTTTGCAAGAAAAATCTCATCTTGTGGAAGTGGCTTATGAATCGCTACTGCCGTCGCAAGATTCCTTGGGCGGAATAACCAAGGCACAGCTATTGTCTAGCTTTGCCAGCGATAGCTTGCGTATTACGCTGGTGGATTCTGAAGGAACTGTGGTTTACGAAAGCGATCATGAATTGGCCAAGATGGAAAACCACAAGGCCCGTCCTGAAATTAACGATGCTTATGAAAAGGGCTCCGGAGAAAATCTGCGCTATTCCGTTACGCTGAATGCAAAGGTTTTCTATTTCGCGAAAAAACTTTCAGATGGATATGTCCTTCGTTTAGGCGTGCGGCAGGCTAGCTTGCAGCAGGCTTTTTCCAAGGCTACGCCGTACCTGATTGCGCTTCTGGCGGCTATTGTCATCGTTTCGATTCTGATTGCTATCGGCCTCAGCAAGGCGTTCATCCGTCCGGTGCAAAAGCTTGCAGAAAACCTGGGGATGCCCGAACTTATGGATGATGAAAGTACCTACAAGGAAATCGCCCCGCTGGTAAAGACCATCCAGAAGCAGAACCGCGAATTGCAGGTGACCATCGAACAGCTCTCCGAAGAAAAGCAGAAAACCTCCCGCATGAAGGACGAGTTCACCGCCAACGCCTCTCATGAATTGAAGACTCCGTTGACCTCCATTTCGGGCTATGCGGAACTCATCGAGAATGACATTGCCAAGCCGGAAGACGTGAAGGTATTTGCCACCAAGATCCATAAGGAAGCGAACCGCCTGCTTTCTATCGCCAACGACATCATGACCCTTTCAAAGCTGGACGAACCTGCTGGTTCTACCCTTGACCTTAGCGAAAATGTGGAACTGTGGAAAATTTCCAGCAGCTGTCTCGAGGAACTGACCCTCAATGCCAACAAGAAAAACATTCAACTTTCGTTGGATGGTGATCCCTCTGCTGATATCAAGGGTAATTCCAAGCTGGTTTTTGAAATGGTCTACAACCTGGTAGATAACGCCATTCGTTATACGGAGCCGGGTGGCCGCGTAAATATTCTGGTGGAACCTCGCGCGATTACCGTCAAGGACACAGGAATTGGCATTCCCGAAGAAAGCCTGCCTCGTGTATTTGAACGCTTCTATCGTGTGGATAAAAGCCGCTCCAAGGAAACAGGCGGAACAGGCCTAGGCCTTGCCATCGTAAAGCATATTGCCGAAGTCCACAAGGCCACAATAGATCTAAAATCCATTGTCGGCTCGGGAACTGAAATCAAGGTGACTTTTTAAAAACTACAATTTGAATTTCAAAAACAAGACCAGCCTTTTAAGGGGCTGGTTTTTCGATTTGTTTATTTGTATATTTATGGACGAAAGAGTAATCCCCATGCGTGGGGCAAGTAAAACTCTCTGCTTGACGTCGTCGCCTTAGTTTATGACCTGGCGACAGGAACCCTATGGGGAGGCCGGCCCCTGATGATCAACGTAGGGCACCAAAGGCACAAAGTCAGGGAGAAATATGGCAACCTCTAGCATTACGCACAATTTCGTGTTTGACGCCGAAAGCACTCAGCGGTTCGCTGATCAGCTCGAAGCCGCCGAACGCGACGCCCAGAAACCCATTCCCCAAATCGCAAGATTTGTGACGGACCCCAAGGAAATCCTTGCTTTTATGTCAAAGCAAGGACGTAATGGGTAGTAATTATACCGTCATCAATCTCAAACAATATTTAGACGCAAAAGGCAAAAATCTTCTACCGGATGACCAAATCTACAAGGATTTTGGTTCATTTTCGTGTGGTCCCAATGCAGATGTAGAACGCTTCTTGCTCAATAATTCCATTTCTTTTTCACGAAAGAAACAGTCTGTGAGCTATTGCGTTTATGATGGTGACAAGCATCTTGTCGGCTATTTCGCTCTTGCAGTAAAGCCGGTCACGTTCCGTAGCGAAGTTCTTAGCAAAACCGCCCAAAAGGTAGTTGAGCGTATCAGCAAGTACGATGCAAATACAAAAGAGTATAGCGCCAGCGGGTATCTCATTGCTCAGCTGGGAAAGAACTTTCGCATTGCGAAGGAACTGCAGATTCCCGGTTCGCACTTGTTGAACATTGCCATAAGCACGATTCAGCAAGCCCAAAACCTTGTGGGCGGAACCATCGTATTTCTGGAATGTGAAAATCATCCGAAATTAATGAGCTTTTACGAGCAAAATCTATTTCGGCAATTTTCCTCAAGAATCACAGACAACTTAAACAACGAAGGTCTGGTGCTAAACCAGATGTTCAGACTTATTTAAAAAAGGAACGATTATGAAAAATTCCAAGCTATTTTTTGGTCTCGGTAATCCCGAATTGAAATACAGAAATACAAGACATCAAATGGGCTGTAAAGTTCTTGATGCTTTTCGTATCAAGTTTAAAACGACCCTCGTAGAACATGTAGAAGGACAGTACGATTTGTATGCATATGAACACTCTGTTGACGGGGAAAAGTGCGTTGACTATCTGTGCTATCCGTTAACAGGGATGAATTCTGCGGGCTCCGTCTTGCCGGAACTTTCTAAGAAGTTGGGAATTGAAAATCCAGAACAGCTGATTGTCTTTTATGACGATATTCACTTGGAACCGGGATGCATTCGGGTCAAAAAGATGTCCGAGAATCATGGTGGACACAATGGTGTGAAATCGGTCCTGGAAAATTTTGGTCCCGGTTGGATTGCGTGTAAAATCGGTGTAGGAAGCCCTGCCGATAAAAGCGAACTTTTGGAATGGGTCATTGGCCAAATGGACTTCAAGAGCTATGTAATGTTAATTCACACATGCATCTTGTTTGTTCCTTTGATTGAGAACTTCAGAAGCTATGCTGATATGACCGCAATCCAGTCTGCGTTCAATGGCATGAGAATCGTTTGCGAAGATGAATCTACTTATCCGCAATCTCAGAGCTGATGTTCATTAGCGGGTTCAGCGGATCCGTGTCAATCAGGTCCAGGTGCTTCACCATGTGGAGAGTGCCTTGCTTGTACTTCTGCAAAGTTCCCAGGGCATTCAGGGAGCGCGGGAAACCGGTGTAGGCATAAAGCTGGGAAAGGGCTTCCTTCACCTGGCTTACGGTGAGGCCGTCATCCAGACCCTTGTCGATTGCCTTGCTAAGTTTTGCCAAGTCGCCCTTGGCTTCCAGGCAGGCGATAATGGCCATGTCCTGCTGCTGAACGGTAAGAACGTTTTTCATGATTATGAATTTACCAAAAGACTAGTTTTAATTCACTACCCAAAACAAATGATTTTCTACCAAAAGCGCAGATTTTATATATAAAAGTTTGATTTTATAACCGTTTTTCCTATATTCAGGACGTAAAAATGGTATAGAATGAAAATTCTCAAAGTCGATAATCCCAATGTTTTTGCCCGTCATGTGAGTGCTCCGGAGATTCACCCCCTCATTAGCGTGATCCATTTTGACGAGATTGCGCCCATTCCCCACAGCATGAACAATTATGGCGTGTATGGGCTGTTCATCCAGCGGGAATTTCCCAAGTCCCTGGTTTACGGCACCAAGACGATTCAGGCCAGCGGCTCTTCCATTATTGCGGTGGCGCCGGGGCAGCTTGGCGGTTCCAAGGAAGGTGGCAATGGCTTTGCGCTGAGTGGCTGGGCGGTGCTCTGGTCGCCGGAACTTTTGGAGGATTCGTCCCTGGAGAAGCAGATGAAGGATTACGAGTTCTTCTCCTACTTTTTTTCGGATTCCTTGCAGATTGATCCTGCGGAGTGGCAGGCCATTACCCAGCTGGCGTCGCAGTTGCGTTCCGAGCTGCAGCAGCACGAAGACGGCGCGCCCCTCAGAAGCATTGTGCAGTCGTATCTTCATTTGATTCTTGAATATTGCAAGCGGGCTTACTTGCGCCAGAGTGCAAACGGAAACGACGGCGATAACGATATCTTAAAGCGGTTCCATACGCTCCTGGAAAAATATTACCGCGACGAAAAACAGAAAATTCATGGTGTGCCTTCGGTGGCTTACTGCGCCCGGGAACTGGCCTACTCCCCGCGCTATTTTGGCGATTTGGTCCACAAGGCCACCGGCGGCAGCGCCATCGGTTACATCCATTCCTTCGTCATTAACCAGAGCAAGAATTTTTTGATGAAGGGCCTTTCCATCGGCGAGACCGCACAATTGCTGGGCTTCAGCTACCCACACCATTTTACAAGACTGTTCAAGAACGTGACGGGGCTGACCCCAAGCGAATTTATGAAGTCTTAGAACTTCACCGTAAATGTGGTGCCGTGGCCTTCTTTGGAAAGGACGTCGATGCTAGCCTTGTGCAGCACGAGAATGCGCTGGACCAGGGCCATGCCGATGCCGTGACCGCTTTCCTTGTGGCTTGTGCCGCGGTAGAACATGCGGAATAGATTTTTCTGCTCGGTGGCGTTCATTCCCATGCCTGTGTCTGCAAAATCCACGGCAAGGCCGCCGTCAAAATGAATCTTGATGTTGGAAGTTTTGTTTTGAGAGTACTTGCAGTTGTTTTCGATCAAGTTTCTAATGGCAAGGCTAAGCAAGTAGCGATTGGCGTATGTGCAAAGCTGCTCGTCGTTATTGGGTGCGTCGGCGAAAGAAATGTTGATGCTATATTCCGGCTTGGCCCGCAGCAATTGGTCACGCACGTCCATCAGCAATTCGTCGATGCGGATTGATTCCATCTTGATTTGGGTGGCATCATATTCGGCCCGGGCCATATTCAAAAGTCCGATGATGGTGTCTGACATTCTATGGGAATCGGACAGGGCCCGCTCCAGTCGCATCTGGTAATCGGCGGGAGTACGTTCCTTTTGCAAGGCAAGCCCCAGTTCCCCCATGATGGCGGCTAACGGTGTGCGGAGTTCATGGGAAACATTGCTCACGAACATCTTTTGTGAACTGAGGGCTCGTTCGATGGGGCGTATGGTAACATTAGCCAGCAGGTATCCGATGGCGAACATGAACAAGATGGAAATCACGAAAATGGTTATGAGGGTGTTGCGTAAGGCCCGCATGTTGTCCTGACCATAGCCGTCAAGGGCAGCCGCGGTCACGACGAATTTATCCTTGTACAAAATTCCGATAGCCTGATAGCCGCCAGCAACGCTGATGTCCATTTCGCCGCGGCGCTTGATCTCGTCAATAATTTCTCTGGATTCCTTGACGATGTCGTGTTGGGCCGCATCGTGATAGAGCATCTCGAAATCCGTGGTATATACAGCGACTTCCACCTCGTTAATGAACTGGGTGTTATTCAGGTAAATGTGCTGCATGGTTTCGGCGTCCACTCGGTTTTCGAGAAAAAGGTTCGCCTTGGTGATGGCCTCGGAACGCAGCGTGTTTCTGAAGGCGTTGTGGCGGGAATGTTCGCTCACAAAAAAGATGACGATTAGACTCGTGATGAGAACCGCCGACATGAACAAGGTGTATTTTAGTGTCAGTAAAAAACGCTTATTGTTCATGGCTCAAGATAAATCCAAAGCCAGGCTTGGTATGGATCAGTTTTGTGTTGAAATCGTGGTCGATTTTTCGGCGAAGATAATTGATATACACATCAATGAAATTTGTGCCGGTATCAAAATCAATGTTCCAGACTTTCCGCTGGATTTCGGAACGGCTCACAACGCGTTCCGCATTTTCCATCAGGAAACGCAGAAGCGAAAATTCCCGTGGCGTGAGCTTGATCAGCTTTTCACACCTGTAGCATTCCTGCTTGTCCAAATCCAGCTTCAGTTCGCCATACTGCAAAATGTTTGCGGTATCATTTGCGGGCAGGACACTCGCCCCACGCCTTTTCAAAAGAACACTGATTCGCACCAGAAGTTCCCTGAAATCAAAGGGCTTGGTCATATAATCATCTGCGCCTGCATCAAAACCTTCCAGCTTGTCGTCGGTAGTGCCTAGCGCCGTAAGTATCAGGATTGCGGTCTCCGGCTTTACGCTCCGGATTTTCTTGCAAAGTTCAATCCCGCTTATGCCCGGTAAAATGATATCGCTGACTACAAGACTCACGTTTCCGTTTTGAATAAGACGCAGAGCCATTTCCCCGTCGTATGCCAAAAGAACGCTGTAACCGGCTTCTTCAATGCCTGAGCGCAAGAGTGTTGCTAACCGCAAATCGTCTTCGACAACAAGGATAGATTGCATAAAAGTATTCCCCCTAAAATATAAGACATTTTCCCATTGCCTGCCTTCCAATTTCAATTAGAATTTCATTAGAAAAATGTTAAAGGATTTTCTAATGAATCCTTAATTGTTCTATAAGGGGAATTTTTGTGGTTCCACTCTATCTTTGTCCTGTCCAAAATTCAATCCCAAAAAAGGAAGGACACGATGAAGAAACTTTTCAGATTTCGCAAGTCGCCTGTGAAGAGGGCCGTGTACAATAGCGAATATGCCCGCTATGTTTCCCACGTATCTTTGGAGCAGGTTTATGATAAGCTGAAGGCTTCGAAGCAGGGGCTTTCTGCCGAGGTGGTGGCTCACCGTCAAAAGAAGTATGGCAAGAATGTCATTGAGCATGAAAAGCGGACGAACCCTACGAAGCTTTTTATTTCGGCGTTCATCAATCCGTTCATTGGAATCCTTACGATTCTTGTGATTATTTCGTTTGTGATTGACGTGCTGATGGCGGAGCAGGGGGAACAGGACTGGACGACGATTATCATCATCACGACCATGGTGCTGTTCTCTGCCATTTTGCGTTTTGCTCAGGAGCTGAAGGCAGGGCGCAGCAGCGATGCGCTTTTGAAGATGGTGACGAATACTTGCTATGCGGAGCGTCCGGGTGGTGGCGAGATTCCTGTGGAGGAGTTGGTGCCTGGTGATTTGGTGTGGCTTTCTGCAGGCGACATGATTCCTGCGGATTTGCGCATCGTGGGTGCCAAGGATTTTTTCGTTAGCCAGTCCAGTTTGACGGGGGAAAGCGACAGCATCGAGAAGGTGCCAGATTTACGCACCCGCACCGATAACGAGGACGGCAACGGTTCTGTAATCGACTTGCAGAATCTTGCCTTCATGGGTTCCAACGTGGTGAGCGGTACAGCTATCGGCATTGTGTATGCCACGGGTAATTCAACTTACCTGGGCACTATCGCGAAGTCCATTGCGGGGCATAGGGCGGAGACTGCCTTTGACAAGGGCATTTCGAAGGTTTCGTTGCTCCTGATTCGTTTTATGCTGGTGATGGTTCCTTTTGTGTTCCTTGTGAACGGAATTACAAAGGGTGACTGGTTCGAAGCATTTATTTTCGCGGTTTCCATTGCGGTGGGGTTGACGCCTGAAATGCTCCCCATGATTGTGACGGCGAACTTGGCGAAGGGTGCTGTTCGCATGTCCAAGAAGAAGGTGATTGTGAAGGACCTGAATGCCATCCAGAATTTTGGGGCCATGAACATTCTGTGCACCGACAAGACGGGAACCTTGACCCGGGACAAGGTGGAACTGGTTCGTTACATCAATGCCGATGGCAAGGAAGACAAGGCCCGCCGCATTTTGCGCCATGCTTTCTTTAACAGCTATTTTTCTACGGGTATCAAGAACCTGATGGACAAGGCCATTGTGGAGCATGTGAATGAGCTGGGCAAGCCTTTGGATGTTCTTGTGGAAGATTACCAGAAGGTGGACGAGATTCCCTTTGACTTTACTCGCCGCAGAATGTCTGTGGTGGTGGAGGATCGTCAGGGCAAGCGTCAGATTATTACCAAGGGCGCCGTGGAAGAAATGATCAGCATTTGCTCCCACTGCGAATTGGATGGCCGGATTATTCCCATGACGGGCAATATGCGTACCATGGCCATGAACATTGTCCACGAGATGAATCACAACGGCATGCGTGTTCTTGCCGTGGCCCAGAAGTCCTTCGTTGAAAAGGCCGGTGAATTTTCTGTGGATGATGAACAGGAAATGGTCCTTATTGGATACCTGGCTTTTTTGGATCCGCCAAAGGAATCCGCTGCCGCTGCTATTGAACAGTTGAATCAGTGCGGCGTAGAAGTGAAGGTGCTGAGCGGCGATAACGATGCGGTTGTGCGCACCATCGCAAAGCAGGTGGGCTTGAAGACTCCTGGTGGAAATGGTCGCGAGGAACTGCGTTGCATTACGGGTCCTGCATTTGAAAAGATGACTGACGAGGAAAAGGTTCTTGCGGTCAACTACAATCAGGTCTTTGCAAAGCTTACACCTCACCAGAAAACTGAAATTATCAAGCTGCTGCAGGACGCCGACAACACCGTGGGCTTTTTGGGAGATGGCATTAACGATGCCGCTGCATTGCGCCAGTCTGATATCGGTATTTCTGTGGATTCCGCCGTGGATATTGCGAAGGAAAGCGCAGACATCATCTTGCTTGAAAAGGATTTGATGGTTCTTGAACAGGGTGTGATTTCTGGCCGCGAGACTTTTGGCAATATCGTGAAGTACATCAAGATGACGGCCTCATCGAATTTCGGGAACATGTTCTCGGTTCTTGCGGCTTCTGCATTCCTGCCGTTCCTGCCTATGCTTTCGATCCATCTGATTGTTCAGAACTTGCTTTATGATATTTCTCAGACGGCAATTCCCTTTGACAGCATGGATAAGGAATTCTTGATGAAGCCCCGCAAGTGGGACAGTTCGGATCTATCCAGATTCATGATTTTCATTGGACCCATTTCCAGTATTTTTGATATTGCGACTTATCTTGTGATGTGGTATGTTTTTGGCTGCCAGTCTCCCGAAGCCCAGACCCTTTTCCAGAGCGGATGGTTTATCGAAGGACTGCTTTCCCAGACACTCATTGTCCACATGATTCGTACCCGTCGCATTCCGTTCTTCCAGAGCACTGCTGCAAAGCCCCTGATGATCATGACCATGGTCATTATGGCTATAGGCGTTGCCATTCCTTTCAGCCCCTTCGGCGCATACATCGGCCTTGTCCCGCTGCCCCTCAGCTATTTCCCGTGGCTTATCGGTATTCTGGGCTGCTACTGCGTGCTGACCCAGCTGATAAAGACCTGGTACATCCGCCGCTTTGGCAAGTGGCTGTAAGCTAGAAGACTGCAAACTGAGTTGCTGAAAAAACAGAAGGCCGGTTCCGTGAGGAACCGGTCTTTTTACTATATTTACCTGCATCATGATTATGCAGGCGATTACAAAAAATGTTCGGCGTAAGCGCGGTTTGCTACTTGCGGCCTGCATCTTGTTCCTGGCAATATCGCTTTTTTCGAATTTCTACTTGCTGCAGGAATATAATCATGATTGCATCGGCGATGATTGCCCGGTTTGCGCTCTCATCTATGTAGCGGAACAGAATGTCCAGCAGCTGAGTTCTGGTGCGGCCCCGAGTGTGGTGCTCGTGCTTGCTGTTGTGGCGGTTCTTGCCGCGGTGGGCTTGTGGGCAAATCCCGTTGCCGCCTCTACTTTGGTATCAAGGAAAGTTCGCCTAGATAATTAGCCGTAGAACCTTGTGCGCAAAAAACTCCCAATGAATGTTGGGGTGTATTTGTTTTTTCAAAAAAGGTTCTACAAATGAAAAAGATTTTTCTCATGGCTTTGTCCATGGCATTTTTCGCTTGCATGTTGAGTGCTTGCGATTCCAAAAAGCAGGAAACTTCTGCAACTTCTTCTGCACAAGCAAAAATCAAGGTGGTGGCTACCATTTTCCCGGAATACGACTGGGTTCGTGCCATTGCCGGTGCCACTGAAAATGTGGAAGTCACCTTGTTGATGGACAAGGGAACCGACTTGCACAGCTACAATCCTTCCGCCGATGACATGGTAAAGATTGCTGCCAGCGACCTGTTTATTTATGTGGGTGGCGAATCCGACGAATGGGTTGAAAAGGCTTTAGAAAACTCCGCAAGTCAAAAGCGTAAGGTGATTAACCTTGTGGAATCCCTGGGTTCCATGGCCAAGGAAGAAGTCCTTGTGGAAGGTATGGAATCCGACGAACATGAACATCATGGCGACCATGACGATGATCATGATGGCGACCATCATGCAGAACATCACGGCGACGACCATGATGGTGATCATCACGAAGAAGGCCCGGAATATGATGAACATGTCTGGCTTTCTCTGCGCAATACAGTTGTCCTAGTCCAGGTCATCGAAAAGCAGCTTTCTGAAATTGACCCTGCCCATGCAAGCATCTACAAGGCAAATGCCGAAGCCTATATCCAGAAGCTTACCGCATTGGATGGCGAATTCAAGAAGGTTGTGGAAGGCGCTAGCGTCAAGACCCTACTGTTTGGTGACCGATTTCCGTTTCGTTATTTCGCCGACGATTATGGCCTGACTTATTTTGCCGCCTTTGCTGGTTGCTCAGCCGAAAGCGAAGCAAGCTTTGAAACCATCGTATTCCTTGCAAAGAAAGTGGATTCCCTGGGTCTCAAGAATGTCATGACCTTGGAGAAGTCCGACGGCAAGATCGCAAGTACAATTGTCCAGAATTCAAAGGCCAAGGACCAGAAGATTCTCGCGCTGAATTCCATGCAGTCTGTGACCGCCAAGGATGTTGCTGACGGTGTAACTTACCTGTCGCTAATGGAAAGCAATCTGGCTGTTCTTAAGGAAGCCCTGAAGTAAAAAGTTGAGGAAAGATGCCTTTAATACAATGCCAAGATCTGGTTTATGGTTTTAACGGAACATCTGTTACGCCGCCATTGAACTTCTCTGTTAACGAAGGGGATTTTCTCTGCATCGTGGGGAAGAATGGTGCGGGCAAGTCAACGCTTGTCAGGACCCTGCTTGGGAAGCATCCTGTAATGGGCGGGACTGTGTTTGTAGAACGCGAACCGGACCAGAGTGGCATTGGGTATCTTCCTCAGCAAACTCCTGTTCAGCGGGATTTTCCTGCATCCGTGAAGGAAGTGGTTCTTTCCGGATGCATTGCCCGCACGGGATTGCGTCCGTTTTTCAATAGAACAGAAAGGCAGATGGCGCTTGATTGCATGAAAAAGTTTGGGATAGAAAATTTGCAGAAACGCTGTTACCGCGAACTTTCGGGCGGCCAGCAACAGCGCGTGCTTTTGGCGAGGGCCTTCTGCGCCACCCGTCGCATTTTGCTTTTGGACGAACCTACGGCGGGCCTTGATTCCACAATGACGGAACGCTTTTATGAACTTCTAAAATCTGTGAACGAAAAGGATGGTGTGGCAATCGTCATGGTGACTCACGATATTTCTGCCGCGAAGTCCATGGGCTCTCATATTTTAAAAATCGGGGAAAAGCCCCAGTTCCTTTCACGCGAATTTTTCGGGGAGTTGAATCTTGATTGAACTGATTGAAAAACTCCAGCTTTATTTTAGCTATCCCTTTGTGTGCTACGCCTTGATTGTGGGCGTTCTCATTGCCCTGTGTTCTTCTTTTTTGGGCGTGACCCTGGTCTTGAAAAGGTACTCCTATATTGGCGACGGCATTAGCCATGTGGCTTTTGGCGCCATGGCCATTGGCGGAATTTTCCATTTGACCAACAACATGCTGATTGTGCTGCCCGTGACTATTTTCTTTGCGGTGCTGCTCCTTTGTTCTGGGCAGAATGCAAAGATAAAAGGGGACGCAGCCATTGCCATGATTTCTGTGGGTTCCCTTGCGATAGGGTATCTTTTGATGAACATCTTTTCTACATCGGCCAACTTGTCGGGCGATGTGTGCAGCACGCTTTTCGGCTCCACTTCCATTTTGACTTTGCAGCAATACGAAGTGTGGCTTTGCCTTGTTTTGTCTGTTCTCGTTGTCGGAATTTTTCTTTTCTTCTACAATAAAATTTTTGCAGTCACCTTCGATGAAAACTTTGCAGAAGCAATTGGCATCAAGGTGAAAAAATACAACCTGCTCATTGCCATAATCATTGCGGTAATCATTGTCCTTGCCATGAATCTGGTGGGCTCCCTTCTGATTTCTGCGCTGGTGATTTTCCCGGCGCTGTCGGCAATGCGAATCTTTAAAAACTTCAAGGCGGTAACAATATGCTCAGCAATATTCTCCGTAGTTTGCGCGGCTTCTGGAATCATCATTTCCATTCTCGCAGGAACTCCTGTGGGGGCGACCATCGTAGCCATCGACATGATAGCCTTTGGCATCTTCTGGCTCGTGGGCCTAAAAAAGTCGGCTTGACGCTCGGCCTTTCTACGGCTCTGTTTGTGGCTTCGTTTTTAACGATGCCGTTTTTAGCGACGCCCTCTTATGCAGCCCAAAAAATTGACGTGGATTTGACAAAGTTGAGCAAGACCATGGTTTATGCGGAAGTCTATCACATGGTTTCAAAGCCCGAAGACTACATCGGTAAAATCGTAAAGATTAAAGGCATCCTCGCAGAAGCGCAAGATGAAGAAACCGGAACTTATTACACGGCAGTCCTGATTGCAGACGCTGCCGCCTGTTGCCAGCAGGGGCTGGAATTCGAATGGACCGGCCACAAGTACCCCAATGGGTTCCCCAAGGTGGGAAGCAAGGTTTCCTTGACTGGAAAGTTCACCACCTATGAAGAAAACGGCATGACCTACATTCGCATCGTGACGGATAAACTTCACTGGTAAAAGTTCTTGATGAAATCAGCCACCATCAAAAAAATTCTGATGACTATCGTCGCATTCTTGCTGGCGTTTAGTCTGCTTGCCATTGGCGAGCACCATCATGATGACGGTGAATGTCATGATGACTGCGCCATTTGCATGCTGATTCACGATGGGGTTGATTTTGTAGATTTTACGCCCTGTGCAGAAATTTCCTTTGTGGTACTTTTTGTACTGCAGGGAGTATTTGCATTCTTTATTCTGCCTCTTCGCATAGACCGTCCGAAATCCAGAGGGCCGCCCTCCTTGCTCGTACGCGTTTAATAAATACTTTAACAAATTACAGACAAAAAAATTGTTCTCGCATGTACGCGGGAGGTTTTTGTCTATCTCAAATTTTATGCACTTTAGTGCGAAAAGGTTTAAAATGAAAACAATCAAGTTCCTAGTTGCGGCTTCCGCCCTTTCTCTTCTTGCTGCCTGCGGTGATAGCAACAGCGCATCTTCTGACCAGCACGCCCATTTCGAAGTGGAAGGCTGGAACCTTTACTGGCCCGACTTTACCCCTGCCTATTCCGTGTTCCGCGGCAAGGCCGATACTTCCATCGCTCCTCTTAAGGTCAATGCAAATTGCCTGAGCGAACATCTTTCCATCAAGTTCCTTGATGAAAACGAAAAGGAAATGTCTGGCCCCAAGGATGATGAACATTCCCTGGCTTGGAGCGTCGGTGACGAATCCATCCTGGATATTGAATGGGAAGGCGGTTGGGGCTTCCACCTGAAGGGCGTCAAAGAAGGTGAAACTACCTTGATCCTTAAGGTGAACCATCACGATCACGCCGATGCCAGAACGCCTGAAATCCGCGTAGTCGTTGACACTGCCCTCGACGAAAAGGATTGCCCGTTCCAGGAAGACGAAGATGAAGACTAGCCTTTTGCGGGCTACGGGAAGCCTCCTTCTGGGGGGCTTCCTTCATTTTTCTTTGGCCCAGGAATTTGTTCAGGATTTGGGAAGCTCTACTGTTCAGGCCGAAATTTCTAGCCAGTCCATTTTAGAGGGGCTGCGTTCCGAAGAAGACATGAACGGCGAAAAGCTCCGTCGTAACATGTCCACGACGATGGCTGAGACCATCAAGAATGAACCCGATGTGGCTTTGCGTTCCATGGGGCCTGCCGCTGCAAGGCCTGTACTCAAGGGACTTTCCGGAAACCATGTGGAAGTTACAGAAGACGGTTCCATTTCGGGAGACTTGAGCGCAACATCCCCAGACCATGCGGTAGCTTCCGAAGTTCTTACGGTGCGAAGCCTGCGCGTGGTTCGCGGACCGAACATCTTAAGAAATTCCTTCTCGGTGGCAGGAGGTGTTATCCAGATGGACCATCAGGATATTCCCTTTGGTGATACACTGTTCAATGGATTTGTAACAAACTATGCGGAATCGGCCGCTCCGGGATACGCCACCGCTGTGGGCGTCAACATTCCTGTCATGAATGGAGCCATTCGTGGAAATTTGGCTAGAAGAAACATGGAGGACATGAGGACTTCCAAGGGCGTTCTTAAAAATACAGAAATCGATAATATAAGCGGTTCCATTGGGGCGGCTTATTCCCTTGGAAATTTTAGAATCGGCGGATCCTACAGTTCCTACAATTCCGATTATGGAATTCCCGGCGGCTTTATTGGAGGCCACCCAAATGGCGTCGATATTTCCCTAACCAAGCGGAATATGACACTCCAGGGAATGTACTTGCCGCAGGCGAAACCGCAGGACACCTTGAATGTAGTTCTTCGCATAAACCGGTATCATCATAAGGAATTCGAAGGCAAGGATATTCTTGGTGCCGAATTTGCCGTGAACGAGGAAAACCTCCTGGTTGAAAAAGCCCTGGGGAACTGGGGCGAGTTTTTCGGATTGCGCTTTGGCGCGGAACTGGACATGAAATCCATTGAAATGGGTGGCTATGTCTTTACGCCTCCGACACATTCCTACGGAGGATCCCTGTTTGCGCTGGGTTCGTTGAACGGCTGGAGCGGCATGGAAATCACCCTCGCTGCAAGAACAGGACTCGTGTACATGATACCGAAAGAAAGCGTTGTTGCAGACAAGAGCGTTATAGAAAACAGAATATTCGGCTTGCTCTCTTTGGATGCGGAATTTTCGCAGCGGGTTGGCGTCGGAAAGTTTTTGACGCTTGATGTATATCGCACGAGCCGCGCGCCCTCTATCGAGGAACTGTATAACCAGGGGCCTCATCTTGCCGCCTACACCTATGAACGGGGAAACCGCAAGCTGGATGCCGAAAGCGGTTACGGTGCGGAACTGGAATACAGAATGTACGAAGACGAGTTCACCTTGCGCGCCGCAGGTCACGGAACCTGGTTTGTGAACTACCTTGTGCCACGAGCCACAGGCGACACGAACTGGTCCCAGATTTTGCCGATTTACCAGGTGCAGGGAGGCAATGGACTCATGCTCGGCATGAATGCGTCCATCGAGCGCAATGTGGAACAGGGACTTTACGGGCTCTTGAGCCTGAGCTATGTGAAGGGCTGGTACGAAGATAAAACCTGGGGACACATGTCTCAGATTCCGCCGTTCAAGACCCACGCCGAAATCGCGTACATCTGGAAAAATATTCGGCCAGGAATTTACGGAGATTTTGTGGCCCCGCAAAATTTTGTGGACAAGTACGAAAAGAAAACGCCCGGCTACGCTACGATGGGCCTACTGCTCGAAATGAATTGGGCCTGGAACTTTTCAAGGTACAGCCTGGTGTTTAAATGCGACAACCTTTTCGATGCCGATGTGCGAAATCACCTGTCTAGGCTGAAAGACGTAATGCCCGAAAAAGGCCGCAATTTCAGCGGCCTGTTACGAGTGGAATTTTAAGAAGAATCCCCGAAGTTCAAGACTTCGGGGATTTTTGCACTAGTCTATTGCTTTTTCGTCAAGGCACTTTTCCAGTTCCTTGATGATGGCGTCCTTGTTGTAGCCCTTGCCGATGAAGACGACTTGATTTTCGCGGTCGCCAAAACGGGTGTCCCAGTTTTCGAGGACTTCGGGGTTGTTGTCCAGGTAGGCCTGCCTCTGGTCTTCGCGGATAGCGGCGATCCAGTACGACACGGGCATTACCGAGGAGTTTCTGCCGGCCTGTTCGAAAAGTTGGACATCGTTGCTTGCGTCGGAGAACCAGATGTAGCCTTTGGAGCGGATCAGTTCCGAAGGATAGCGGTTGTTGACGAAATCCGTGAAGCGTTCCCTGTTGAAGGGCTGCCTTGCCTCGAATACAAAGGAAGAGATCCCGTATTCATCGACGCAGCCTTCGCGCTTGCGGTCCGATTGCAGAAGGCTTTCGGTCGCTTTCTGGATGGCGGAGGAAGATTCGATCTGGCTGTAGTTGAAGGGCTCGGTGGTCATGATGCTGTCAATGTCGATGTCGCTATTGACGGCGCGGATTATGGGGGCGCGGGGCTGGAAGTCTCGCACGATGGATTCCACTTCGTTTAGCTGTTCTTCGTTCAGCAGGTCGCACTTGTTCATGACGATGAAGTTGCAGAATTCGATCTGGTCCACGATCAGGGTCGAGATTTCTTCCTGGGAAAGGTCGTACTGGTCTGCAAGGCGGTCGCGCTGTTCCTTTTTCTGCTTGAGGTCGCCGAGGAATTCGCGATAAATGCGGTCTGCGTCAACGACCGTGACGATGGATGTCAGGTAAACATTGGTGTCGGGGTTGTCTTCTTCGTAGGCGAGGAAGCTTGCGCTGACTGCGCCGGGGTCGCTGATGCCGGAGGCTTCGACGAATACGACTTCGACGGAATCCAGTTTGGAAATCTTTTCAACGTGCTCGATAAATTCGTCGCGGAGGGTGCAGCAGATGCAGCCGTTCTGTAGTTCGAACATCGGGCATTCGGTTACGTTCGAGCCGTTCTTCTTTAGGATTTCGGCATCCACATTGATGCTTCCCATGTCGTTTACGATGAGGGCGACTTTTCTTTTTTCCTGCTTGAGGATGTTGTTTAGGAGCGTTGTCTTTCCGGAGCCGAGGTATCCGGTGATGAGGATGACGGGTTTCTTGTTTTTCATGTATTCCTCTTATGTGGGATAATCTTTTTTACCTTCCGGAGCAACTTGCGCAGCGCCCAAACAGCATGGACTGCTGCTGGTCCAGTTCAAAGCCCATGATCCGCAGCACAGAAAGCTGCAGCATCTTGAGGGCGGGACCGTCCAGGTGGAAGAATTTTCCGCATTCCTTGCAGACAAGGTGCATCTTTTTTTCGCAACGGCCCGGGCCCGTGTAACGGTACTGCAGTTCGTTGTTCTCGGCGGCACCCACGATCTGCACCATGCCCATGCTCTCGAGCCTGGAGAGGTTTCTGTAGATGGTGCTCAACGAAATCTCTGACAAGTTTTTCGCAATTTCTGAAGCCTTGAAAATCTGGTCGGGATTTGTAACCATAAAATCGAGAATCTGCTGACGAGCCTGAGTTTTGTATTCCATAATTCACCCTTTTAACGGATGTACAACTACAATTTGCATTTCATTCGCAAATTGAAATATAGTAAATTTGCAAATGATTGTCAAATTGAATAAAGAAAACCACCTGATTTGTGAATGATAACTGCAAAACTCCCTTGAAAAAGTGTATTCCAGTTACAAATTCTCGCTCTAAAAAGTGTATATTTGTAAAAAACAGGAAAATCATGTTCAAGCGGAAAATTATCAAGTCATTTGAAAGCTGGAAAAATTCCACCGGCAAAAAGAAGGCCCTGGTGGTCAAGGGTATGCGCCAGATCGGCAAGACCTGCAGCGTCCTGCAATTCGCCAAGGACAATTACGCAAATGTCGTCTATGTAAACTTCAAGGAAAGGGATTCCGCCAAGAAGGTTTTTGACGGCGACCTGAATGTCGACAGGATGATCATGGATCTTTCTGCCATGCTTCCCGGCACAAGAATGGAACCTTACAAGACGGTGCTTGTTTTTGATGAGGTGCAGGAGTGTGCAAACGCAAGGGCGAGCGTGAAGCCTTTTTGCGAAGACGGGCGGTTCGATGTCATTTGCACGGGCTCGCTCCTTGGCATCAAGGGCTACAACAAAAAAAAGGGCAAGGGAGTCCCTACAGGCTTTGAGCATATCATCTACATGAAGCCCATGGACTTCGAGGAATTCCTGTGGGCGAAGGGCGTAGGCGAGAATGTCGTTGATTACCTGAGAGGCTGTTACGAGAGTCGCTCCCCGGTAAGCGAGGCGACCCACGCGGCCATGCTCCGCTATTTCAAGGAATACATTTGCGTAGGCGGCCTGCCCTATGTTGTGGACCGCTTCGTTGCCACAGGCGACATGAATGTGGTATATCAGGAACAGCGTGACATTCTTGAGGAGTACCGAGACGATTTTGGAAAACATCTGGATGAAAACGAAAACGAAGAAACCGACTTGACCTTGCTCAGCCGCATTAACCGCGTGTTTGATTCAATTCCTGGGCAACTTGCGAAGGAAAACAAGAAGTTCGTCTATTCGGCGCTAGAAAAGAAAGGGCGTTCCGAGCATTACCAGGCGGCAATCCAGTGGCTTTTGGATTGTGGAATCGTGAACCAGTGCAAGAACCTCTCGACCATAAGCGCTCCCCTGGAAGGAAACTCCGTAGAGAATATATTCAAGCTTTACATGCAGGATTCCGGCTTGTTCGTCGCCATGCTTGACGAAGGGGCTGCATTCAAAATTCTGTCTGGCGAACTAGGCTTTTACAAAGGGGCCATTTTCGAGAACATCGTCGCAGACTGCTTTTCAAAACAGGACCGACGCCTGTTCTACTTCCACAAGGATTCCGGGCTAGAAATTGACTTTGTCACCATGGTCGGTGGCGAAACGGCCCTTATCGAGGTAAAGGCAACCAGCGGCAATACCAAGTCTTCGGATACAGTCCTTAAAAATCCACAATACGAAGTGGATGTCTGCTACAAGCTCTCCGAGAACAATGTGGGAGTTGCCGGGAAAAAAGTTACCCTGCCTTACTACATGACCATGTTCCTGAAATAACTGATACGGGAACGCCTACTTTACTTTATCGCTTTTCCGTCGCTGAAGGCGTTGCCGACGCGGTCTCCGATGGAGTAGTAGCCGTGATTGGCGGTGTCGTAGCAGATGGGGTTCAGCTTTTTCACATCCACCTTGCCGTTTACATCCAGGATGGATTCGTCGGCGGTGACGTTGACGATTTCGCCCAGCAAAAGTTCGGGCTCCTCGGCGTAGCTCACGAACTGGCATTCCAGAGTCAGGGGGAGTTCTGCGATGAGCGGGGCATTCACATGTTCGCTCTTGATTGCGGTGAGACCGGATTTTGCGAATTTGTCTGCAACCTTGTGGCCGCTGGCGATTCCCAGGTAGTCAATGGCCTTGATGTCTTTTTCGGTAGCCATGCTGACGGTAAAGAATTTGCGGGCCTTGATGTTGTCCATGGTCTTGTGGCTGTTTGCCACGTAGATGGCAATCTGGTTCATGTCGCTGACGCTGCCCCAGGCGGCCACCATTGCGTTGGCGGAACCATCTTCGTTGTAAGTGCCGATAACCAGCACGGGCTGGGGATACAAATAAGGCTTGACGCCAAGATCTTTACGCATAGAAACTTCGGAAAATATATATAAAAGGTGAGATTTTAGTGCTCTTGCAAATGGAATATCTTGCATAATAATGATATTGCTCCTTTTTTAGTATTGTATCGTGCGCGATATATTTTGTATATTGAGTTTAAACAAAAATGGGTCGCCTTATCACAGGAGTATTTATGTCCCAGGATATTTATCAATTTACGGTGAAGAATAACAAGGGTGAAGATGTTTCTCTTTCCCAGTTCAGGGGCAAGGTGCTGCTGATTGTGAATACTGCTACCAAGTGCGGGTTTACGCCTCAGTACAACGACCTGGATGAACTTTACGATAAGTATGGCCCGCAGGGTTTGGAAATTCTGGATTTCCCTTGCAATCAGTTCGGCGGTCAGGCACCCGGCTCCGACGAGGAAATTCAGGAATTCAGCACTTTACGTTTTAGCACCAAGTTTCCCCGCTTCCAAAAGATTGATGTGAACGGCGAAAATGCTATTCCTCTTTACCAGTGGCTTAAGGCTCAGACTGGCGTGAAGAAGTTCAGCCTGAGGCATCCGCTGATGAGTCTGGTGACCATCATGGCGTCCAAGGCCAACAAGCAGTCCTCCGGGGATAACGATATCCGCTGGAACTTTACTAAGTTCCTGGTAAGTGCCGATGGTGAAGTGCTGGGCCGTTTTGAACCTGCGGTTACCGGCAAGGATTTGGAACCGGCTATTCAGAAGGCTTTAAGCAAGTAATATTTCTCAAAATACGTTGTGTAGATCAATTTTAGTATGAATATAAGGCTCCGATTGGCTAAAATCGGGGCTTTTATAGAATTCTCCGTTGTCTTGCTATAAGTAATTTCTATAGCAAGCCGCTTTAATGAAAAAAAATATAACTTTTTCCTACTAAACCTATTGGAAAGGTGGGGAAATGGTTTTACATTATAGCCGTTGGTTTGAAAGACCTACAAAAATGGTAGGAAACAAGCCTAGAAGTTTTAATAATCATGACAAACATTCCAGTACGGAGGAATAACACATGTCTCAGAATCTTCACTTTGAAACTCTTCAGCTCCACGTTGGCCAGGAATCCGCAGACCCCGCAACCGATTCTCGCGCAGTTCCTATTTACGCAACCACCTCTTACGTTTTCCACAACTCCCAGCATGCCGCTGACCGTTTCGGCCTTCGCGATGCCGGTAACATTTACGGTCGCTTGACCAACTCCACCCAGGGCGTTTTTGAACAGCGTATCGCTGCCCTGGAAGGTGGTTCCGCGGCTCTGGCCGTTGCATCCGGTGCTGCAGCCATTACTTATGCCATTGAAGCTCTCGCTCAGGCTGGCGATCATGTGGTTGCCCAGAAGACTATTTACGGCGGCTCCTACAACTTGCTGAAGCACACCTTGGCTCCTTTCGGCGTAAGCACCTCTTTCGTTGACACTCACAACCTTGCCGAAGTTGAAGCAGCCATCAAGGAAAACACCAAGATCCTTTATCTTGAAACCCTCGGTAACCCCAACTCTGACGTTTCCGATATCGACGCTCTTATCGAACTGGGTCACAAGCACGGCCTCGCCGTTATCGTCGACAACACCTTCGGTACTCCCTTCCTGTTCCGCCCCATTGAACACGGCGCAGACGTAGTTGTTCATTCTGCTACCAAGTTCATCGGCGGTCACGGCACAACTCTCGGCGGTATCATCATTGAATCCGGCAAGACCAACTGGAAGTCTGGCAAATTCCCCACCATCGCAAACCCCAACGTGAGCTACCACGGCGTAAGCTTTGCCGATGCAGTTCCGGGTGCCGCATTCGTGACCTACATCCGCGCAATCCTCCTCCGCGATCAGGGCGCTGCAATTTCCCCGTTTGCAGCCTGGGCTCTTATCCAGGGTACTGAAACTTTGTCCCTGCGTATCGAACGCCATGTAGAAAACACCAAGAAGGTGGTGGAATTCCTTTCTAAGCATCCGAAGGTTGCTTCCGTTAGCCATCCCAGCCTGCCGTCTCATCCGGATCACGAAAACTTCAAGAAGTATTTCCCCAAGGGTGGCGCCTCCATCTTTACTTTCGAAATCAAGGGCGGTCAGGCCGAAGCCTGGAAGTTCATTGATAGCCTGAAGATCTTTAGCCTCTTGGCAAACGTTGCCGACGTGAAGAGCCTGGTGATTCATCCGTACACCACCACTCATTCCGAACTGAACGAAGAAGAATTCAAGGAACAGCACATCACGTCGTCCACCATCCGCCTCTCCATCGGTACCGAACACATCGATGACATTATTGCGGATTTGGAACAGGCTTTGGCACAGGTTTAATTAATTAAGGATTGATAATTGATGATGGATAATTAAAAAGTTAGGCGGCGAAGCCGCGATTAATCAAATCATCAATTCTCAATTGTCAATCATCAATTATACATAAGGAATTTCAAAATGTCTAAGATTTATACTTCTGCAGATCAGCTGATTGGTCACACTCCTCTTCTGGAACTTACTCACATCGAAGCAGCAAACAACTTGGGTGCAAAGGTTCTGGCAAAGCTTGAATATTTCAACCCCGCAGGTTCTGTGAAGGACCGTATCGCCAAGGGCATTCTGGATGACGCTGAAAAGTCCGGCAAGCTGAAACCCGGTGCAGTGATTATCGAACCCACCTCCGGTAACACTGGCATTGGCCTTGCTTCTGTCGCTGCAGCCCGCGGCTATCGCATCATCATCGTGATGCCCGAAACCATGAGCGTTGAACGCCGCCAGATTATCAAGGCCTACGGTGCAGAACTTGTTCTTACCGAAGGCGCCAAGGGCATGAAGGGTGCTATCGCCCGTGCCAACGAACTGGCTGCAGAAATTCCGGGCAGCTTTATCCCTGGCCAGTTCGTGAACCCGGCAAACCCGGCAACTCACCGTGCCTCTACCGGCCCGGAAATCTGGGAAGACACCGACGGTAAGGTGGATATCTTTGTTGCCGGTGTGGGTACCGGTGGTACCGTCACGGGTGTAGGCGAATATCTGAAGTCTAAGAACCCCAATGTGAAGGTTGTGGCTGTGGAACCCGCTTCCTCTCCGGTGCTTTCCAAGGGTGTTGCTGGCGCTCACAAGATCCAGGGCATTGGCGCAGGTTTCGTTCCTGACACCTTGAACACCAAGGTCTACGACGAAATCATCGCAGTGGAAAACGAAGCCGCATTCGAAGCCGGTCGCGAAATCGGCCACAAGGAAGGCGTGCTGGTGGGCATCTCTTCTGGTGCTGCTCTCTGGGCTGCCAAGGAACTGGCAAAGCGTCCGGAAAACAAGGGCAAGACCATCGTGGCTTTGCTCCCGGATACCGGCGACCGTTACCTGTCTACCGCTTTGTTTGCTGAATAATTTTTTGTCTCTGTTGAAAAAAGCGCCGAAAGGTTCCATTAGCCTTTCGGTGTTTTTTATTTATGCAGTCTGTAAGCTTTCCCTACAAACTCAATTCAGGAAATTCATCCCGACAAAAGAACAACTGTTTGTGGCTTTTTGTGGATAGAGTATTTAGCCAAGAAAAAATCCTTGAACTATTAAGCGTTTCTTAATTGTTGCTGTTGATTTTCCTACTTGTGCGCTTTTTGCACAGGTTGATTTTTCACCACTCGTACCACCGCGCATACACCAGCGGAGATTCCGAGTAGTTGAAGTACGGCAGCCGTTGTGCTGCTAGCTGCAAGTTTCCAGCCGCCGGTAACGAACATATAAACGTAAAGCTGAGATTCTTTAAAGCAGTGAATACCTGCTGCAATGGCTGCGATGTAGGCGATAAAAAACAAAACTCGTTGCCATGCGTTGCGATGATTCTCCAACTTTTTCAGAACGCCTTCTAAATGAATTCCCAGGTGAACGAGCATCACCATAAAGCCCCAGCAGCAACTTGCCTGATGAAGTTGTCGTGAGGCTTGCGTCGTTTCGATGGATGACCATTCAAAAGCCTGACCGCTCATAAAAATGGAACTGATGGCCATGGTAATCATCAAGGCGAAAAGAATCCAGTCGGTGACGTTCAGAAAAATGCGGCGGGCGTTCCACTGGCCTTTCAAAATAGTCTTATAAAACCAGCGATTCAGAACATGATGAATCACAAATAAGATGAACAAAAAAATTCCCACTCGGCCGTGTTGCGGCAAATCATGGATAGCCCCGTAACTCATAAGGTACAGGAAACAGCCGTACATCACAATGTCTATGAGAATTTTTACTGCGCGCATTTTATTCCGTAGCGAAGAACGTCCCGCGACCCCTTCGGCGACGAACTTTACTTCAGCAGTCCTTCCACGGACTTCTTGATTTCTGCTTCGGAGCCTTGGTTGAATTCCTTGCCGCCCTTGTAAATAGCGCCCTTCGCGTGAACACTCAAGTCCTTGCCACTCTGGCCGAAACCGCTGCCGCCACTGGTGCAAATGCCAATGACATTCTTCTTTTCGAAGCTCTGGCTTTCAACGAACGTGTACATGATTTTGGGTGCCAGGCCCCACCAAATGGGGTATGCCAAAATAACGGTGTCGTAACCAGCCAATTCAAGTCTGCAGAAGTGTAAGCCTGTTCTGGTACCACTTCGAATAAGTCGCCACCTACGGCCTTGGCGGTTGTCTCTGCCACTTTCTTGGTGGTGCCGGTAGCGCTGAAGTAAACTACTGCGGTCTTTGCATTTGCTGTTGCCATTCCAAATACTCCTAGAATTAAAGCGATGATGAATTTTTTCATAAAAACCTCTATGCCGTTTCCTGCATAACTTTATCGAAATCACCCGGCGAATCAAAGAGCTTTTTCTTCAGTTGTTGTATTTTCTTTTGCTGTTCGGCGGTGTCAAGACTTCCCAACTTCACTGCCTCAGTGTATAGGATTTCCTTAAAACGGACCTTGTTCATGACCGTATTCAAACGCTCTATCTCCGCTTCCAATGCGATGCGGCGCTTCACGAAAAGATCCAGGCGCTGCTTGAGGGTGGAATCCCCCTTGCGATACCATTCGATGTACTGGCGAATTTCCTTGATCTGCAGGCCAGACTTCTTGAGACATTCAATCATGGAAAGCCATTGCAAATCTGAGTCTGAATATACACGAATGCCGGAACTGTTCTTCGTTACGAAAGGCAACAGGCCTTCCTTTTCATAATAACGCAACGTATGGACCGATAGCCCCGTTTTCTTCGTCACTTCACCAATGGTGTAACCCATAAAATCTCCTATGGACCTTCATAATATAACACCTAGAGCTAACTCTAGGTCAAGGCCTTTTTTGTGAAAAATCCACGACTTATAGATTTCCGCTACATCTCTCGAAGGATTTCCAGGAACTTTTCGCAGGCCTTGGTTGCGATACGGTTCTTTTTCCAGGCAACGGCAACTTTGATGGGGAACAGGGGCTTGAAGGGAACAAAGCAAAGTTTCGTGCCTCTCGTGTTTATGATTCCGTCGATGGTGATGACGCTGGCAACTTCGGCTTCGGTCAATTTCGATGCATTGTAAAGCATGTCGTTGGTGCCCACTACATTTAGCATGTCGGTGCTGTAGCCCAGCCAGGTGGCGAGTGTGTTATTGTTCCGCATCTGTCGCGAAAGAATCAGAGGCATGTTCAGTAGATCTTTCGGGGTGGCGAATTTCTTTTTTGCAAGGCGGTTCCCTTTCCAGGTCATAACACCCCAAGGAGACGCAATGGGTACGGAAATACTTTCGTAATTCGGAAGTACTGTCAAATCCACAAACATGCCGAAATCAGCGATGCCTTTGTCCAACTGGTAGCGTACAGTTTGTTCGTCGCCAGTAGTCATGTTAAATTTTACCTTCGGGTAGCGACGATTCATTTTCTTGATTGCCTGTGCAACGAAGGATACGCCTTCTATTTCGCCGCAGACCACATTGATTTCTCCGGTAATTTCAGCTTCGTCCGCCTTCAATTCTGTGAGGGTTCTGTTGGATAATTCCAGAATATCTTCGGCGCGCTGTTTCAGGAACAGCCCCGCATCTGTAAGCTGGACTATTTTTGAACCGCGGATAAAAAGTGGCTTGCCGATTTCTTCCTCAAGATCTTTGATCTGCTTGGAAAGTGCGGGCTGCGAAACGCATATGAGATTTGCTGCTGCCGTAAAGTTCTGTTCATGGGCAACGGCGAGAAAATAGCGAAGATGACGTAGTTCCATACTTCAAATATAACTAAAAGTTATAGTTCGGTATGAAAACAAAGTATTGGTTATTTATGGAATTCACGGCTAAATTTAGGCCATGACCGTAGAAGAGTTCCGAAATTATATGGAGTCTGGCAAGCCTGTGGTTGCTGGCTCCGATGTTCACCAGACAATGCACCTGTTTTCACAGCATGCCATGCGCATTACTGCGAAAATCAATGGTGTTTACAACGAGCCTGAAAAACTCCATCAACTGCTTTCGGAACTTTGGGGAATTAATTTGCCCAAGAATTTCGGCATGTTTCCGCCTTTCAATACGGATTGCGGCAAGAATACCTTTATCGGCGAGAATGTGTTCATTAATTCTGGCTGCAAGTTCCAGGACCAAGGCGGCATCTACATTGGTGACGGAGCCTTGATTGGCCACAATGTTACCCTTTGCACCATAAACCACAATCCCGATCCTGAACATCGCGGGGATATGGTCTTCAAGCCGATTCATATTGAAGAAAATGTATGGATTGGTGCCGGTGCCATTATTTTGCCGGGCGTAAGGATTGGCGCTGGAGCCATAGTTGCTGCCGGGGCTGTGGTCACAAAAAACGTAGCCCCAAGAACAGTGGTGGCAGGGGTACCTGCAAGGAAAATCAAGGAAGTTTAACCATGAAATCGTTCATTGGAATTCTGGCTCTATTTTTTCTAATGGGTTGTAGTTCGGCATCTGCTCCGACGACGGAAAAAATGGAGACGAGTGAGACAGCCAACGACGATATTAAAGTCTCGGTTGGCGATGTTTCCTTTGTCGCCATAATCGAGAATTCAGAAACGGGTAAGGCGTTCCTTTCGAAATTGCCCCTGACTCTTGACATGAATGAACTTCATGGAAATGAAAAGTACCATTATGGCGTAGAACTCCCCACAAATGCCAAGTACTTTGACAAGGTCCTTGCAGGAAATTTGATGCTTTATGGTAACGATTGCCTTGTCCTTTTCTATGGAGACGCAGGGGGCTATAGCTATACCCCCATTGGGAAACTTAAAGATACTACGGGCCTTTCCAAAGCGTTGGGAAACGGCAATGTCGAAATCACTTTTTCAAAATAAGGAACAAACATGATCAATAATACTCTTAAGGTTGCTGCCGGCCTTGCGCTGAGCGCCACACTTTTCACCGCTTGCTGCGACAAGACAAATTGCGATAAGGCAAGTGAATCTGCAGCAGCCCAGAAAAATACCATTAACTATTCTGCCAACGAGACTACTATGCAACAAGTTGAAAAACTGGAACTGACCCAGGAATGGGATAAGGTTTTCCCCAAGAGCGAAAAGGTGGATCACAAGAAGGTCACCTTCGTCAATAACTTCGGCGTTACCTTGGCTGCCGACATGTACATTCCTAAGGATGCCAAGTTGGCTGCAAACGGCAAGTTCCCTGCCATCGCTGTTTCTGGTCCTTTCGGTGCCATCAAGGAACAGTCCAGCGGTCTTTATGCCCAGACTATGGCTGAACGTGGTTTCTTGACTATTGCCTTTGACCCCAGCTTTACAGGCGAAAGTGGCGGCATGCCTCGCCGTACAGCATCTCCGGACATCAACACAGAAGACTTCCTTGCTGCGGTTGATTTCCTGGAAGCTCAGGAAAATGTGGACGCCAACCGCATCGGCATTATCGGTATTTGCGGCTGGGGCGGAATCGGCTTGAATGCAGCCGCTGCAGATACCCGCATCAAGGCAACTACAGCAGTTACCATGTACGACATGACTCGTGTGGGCGGAAACGGTTACTACGATTCCGAAGATAACGAAGAGGCTCGTTACAAGGCTCGCCAGGCTATCGCTGCCCAGCGCGCCAAGGATTATGCTGAAGACAAACATCTTCGCGCCGGTGGCGTTGTGGACCCGCTCCCTGCTGATGCACCCCAGTTCGTGAAGGATTATTTTGGCTACTACAAGACTCCTCGCGGATACCACAAGCGTTCTGGTAATTCCAATGACGGCTGGAATGCTATTGGCACTCAGGCTTATGCAAACGCACGCTTCCTCCGTTACACCAATGAAATCCGCAGCGCTGTTCTCGTAATGCATGGCGAAAAGGCCCATTCCCTCTATTTCGGTAAGGATGCCTACAAGTACATGGTGGAAGGAAATCCCGCTGCGGGAATCAAGGCTAACCCGGTGCCCTCCAACAAGGAACTGCTTGTCATCAAGGATGCTAACCATACGGACCTTTACGATGGTGGCGAAAACAAGAACTTTATTCCCTGGGATAAGCTGGAAAAGTTCTATACGGAAAACCTGAAGTAAACCTATTCATCGCAAAAGTCGCCGGAATGCCTCATCAGTGTTCCGGTGCTTTTTTATTTTTATCCAAAGTTTTGAAACCACAGGATTTTTCTATGTCCAAGATTTATACTTCCGTTGACCAGCTCATTGGCCATACCCCTCTTCTGGAACTTTGCAACATTGAAAAGAAGAACAGCCTAGATGCCAAGCTTTTGGCAAAGTTGGAGTACTTGAACCCCGCAGGATCTGTGAAGGATCGCGTGGCCAAGAAGATGATTGAAGAAGCGGAAAAGTCTGGCAAGCTGACCAAGGATTCTGTGATTATCGAACCCACCTCCGGCAACACCGGCATTGGCCTTGCCTCCGTGGCGGCTGCTCGTGGCTATCGTCTGATTATCGTTATGCCCGACACCATGAGCATGGAACGTCGAATCCTTATGACTGCCTATGGTGCAGAACTTGTATTGAGCGATGGTGCCAAGGGTATGGCTGGCTGCATTGAGAAGGCCGAAGAACTTCTGAAGACTATTCCTAACAGCTTTATTGCTGGTCAGTTTGTTAACCCTGCAAACCCTGCCGCTCACGTGGAAACCACCGGCCCCGAAATCTGGGAAGACACCGATGGCAATGTGGATATTTTCGTTGCTGGTGTTGGTACTGGCGGCACTCTCACCGGTACTGGCGAATATCTCAAGTCCAAGAATCCGAACGTGAAGGTGATTGCTGTGGAACCGGCTACTTCTCCGCTGCTTTCCAAGGGCGTTGCTGGAGCCCATAAGCTTCAGGGTATTGGCGCAAACTTTGTTCCCGAAATTCTGAACACCAAGATTTACGACGAAGTGATCGCTGTGGAAGCGGAAGATGCTTTTGACTGCGCCCGCGAAATCGGCAAGACCGAAGGTGTTCTGGTGGGTATTTCCGCTGGTGCCGCTCTCTGGGCCGCCAAGGAACTGGCAAAGCGTACGGAAAACAAGGGCAAGAACATCGTGGTGCTCCTGCCCGATACCGGCGACCGCTACCTTTCTACAGAACTATTTGCTGAATAACTTATTTCCAAATGCCAAAGAAATCTGTAATTCAAAAAAAGTATTGCGAAAATTGGAACGGTTCCTTAGTGATTGGGTTCGCCAGATCCAGCAGGCTTCCGCCACAACAATTGAATGCGAAGATTCTCTCGATGAAAAGATTTCTTTCGTCAATCGTCTTCCTGGTGTTGCGATGGGATCTCTAAGAATCATTCGTGGCGTAATCATCCTGTAAAAACTCAAAAGGTTAAGTATTGGATAATAGTCGAGCAAAAGCCTCGCTTACTTAATGCACAAATGGCTCGAAGTATAGTATATTGTAGCTATAGCCCGGAGGAAATATGTCCCTTGGAATTCCTGAAATTATTTTGATCGTTGTTGTAGTTTTGCTTGTGTTCGGTGGCAAGCGTATTCCCGAACTGGCCCGCTCTTTGGGCCGCGCTCAGCACGAATACAAGAAGGCAAAGGACGCACTGAAGGAAGAAGCTGCCGACCTGCAACAGACCGTTGAAAAGGTGGGCGAGGCCGAAGCGAAGAAAGACGAAAAGTGAGAGACTAGAGATAGGTTCGAACTTGTCTTCGGAAATTAATCAAGAACAGACTTTGGTTTCTCACTTGGAGGCGCTGCGTACAGCGCTAATCCGTTCCTTCGTGGTTCTTGGCATCGGGATTATTCCCCTCTTTCTTGTTTCGCCCTACGTTCTGGACTGGTTCAACGAGGAACTTGTGGCTCAAAGCGGAGCTTCGCTCCATTACTTCTCTCCTTTGGAAGTTTTCTTGCTGCAGTTGAAAATTGCAGCCCTTCTGGATTGTATTGTCTGTTCGCCCTGCATCGCCTGAAACCTATGGAAATTTGTGCTGCCGGGTCTTTATGAAAATGAACGGCGGTTCGTGCGCTCTATCGTGTGGATGACTTGCGGGCTATTTATTGCCGGTGTGGTCTTCTGCCTTGGAATTTGTTTTCCGCTGATTGTAAAGTTCGGCATGAGTTTCCAAAGCGAAACCTTGCAGCCAATCTTTGGCATTTCCAATATTGTGACGCTGGCTCTTTGGCTCTCCCTTGCTTTTGGATGCATGTTCCAGTTTCCTCTGGTAACGTACGCCCTGATCCGTGCCGACATTGTCTATTACGAAACTGTATGCCACGCGCGCCCCTATGTGGTGGTGGGCATTCTGGTCCTTGCCGCTTTGCTCACGCCACCGGACATTATCAGTCAGCTGATTCTGGGTGCGCCTACTTATCTACTTTTTGAGGCAGGGCTTCTTGCTGCCTGCAGGTACAAGGGCCGACAATTTGAAGAGTCGGAAAAAGCTAATCATTAAATTTATTCAGCCAGGTAGTATCCCTGCAGCTTCTGGATTTTATCTTCGGTAAGGCCCAGCTTTAGTTCCATGTACTTTTCCATGGAGCCGAAGTTTGCCTTGATAAAGTCCAGTGCCTTTTGCAGGTAATCGGGGTTGACGCCAAGAATCGCCTTGACAACACCTTGATGCTTTTCAGAAAGATTCTGGGACTTGCCGAATTGCAAAGCTGCGTCAATCATGGCCTGATAGGATTCGTTGGACTTGTTGAAATCTTCCATGACAGTCTTTTCGTCTACGCCCAATGCGGACAGGATAAATGCTGCGGCGAGACCTGCGCGGTCCTTGCCCTGCGAGCAGTGCCAAAGAATGGTGCCGCCTTGTGTGTTCAAGATGGCGTCAAACATGCGGGCGAATTCTTTCTGGGAATGTTCCATGGCCACCAAGCCCAAGTAGGCGTTTTCCATCATGCCATCGAAAATGCCGCTCTTGACCATTTCAATCATCTTTACGGCAACTTCCGGGCTGAAGGTGTTGGGGTTCATGACCTTCACCATGTTCAAGCCGATTTCTGCAGAGGCTGCGGCTTCGGGCTTCTGGGGAAGTTGGCCGAGAACGTTGAACCAAATGTTTTCTACGCCGGGAATCTCCACGTCCATGGCGCTGCTACGTTCTGTTTCGGTACGCAAGTCGCAAACCAGTTTCAGGTTCTTTTCCTGAAGCTGCTTCACATCGTTTTCAGAAGCCTTGGACAAGTTTGCGGAACGGAAAAGCAGATTGCTCTTCACTGTCTTTCCGCTGATGGTTTTAATGCCGCCAAGATCGCGTACGTTTGCAACGCCTTCAAGTTTCATGATTGTTCCTCCAGATGAAAGTAATGTATAAAAATTACGATTTTACCATAGCAACTTCGTACAAAACATTCAGTGCTTTAGCAATCCTGTTTTCGGGCAAATCGGAGTAGTTGATGATGAACTGGTGCTCGCTAGGGGTGGCCTCTGTGTAGTAATCGGAGAGGGCGCCGATGCGAACGCCTTTTTCGTTTGCTTGCTTGCAGAATTCTTCGTCGGAAAGGATGGTGTCTATTTTCAAGATGAAATGGAGGCCGGCGTCTTCTTCAGCGATGGTGGAGATGGCGGCCAGTTTACTTTTGCGGATGGCTTGGAGCAATGTGTCGCGGCGGCCGCGGTAGGCGTTGCGCATGCGGTTGATGTGCTTTTCGAAGGAGCCGTCGCTGATGTACTTTGCTAGCACCAACTGCTCCAAGGTAGAAACGGTACAAGTGTAGAAGGAAAATTCCTCCTTGTATTTTTTGGCGAGGCTCTTTGGCAGCACCATGTAGCTGATTCGCGCAGAGGAAGTAAGGGTCTTGGAGAAGGTGTTGATGTAGATGACCTTATCTGATACGTCAATGTTTTGCAGTGTGGAGATGGGGCGGCCGGTCATGCGGAATTCGCTGTCGTAATCGTCTTCTACGATGTAGCGGTTGCTGGATTTGGCGGCCCAGCTTAATATTTCGTAACGGCGGCTTACGGGCATCACAATACCTGTGGGGTAGTGATGACTGGGGGAGATGTGGATGACGTCGGTGCAGGTTTCTTCCAGCTGATCAATGATGACGCCGGAGTCGTCCAGCGGAATGAAGTTACAAGTGACATTCATCTTGCGGTAGATTTTTGAAATCTTGCTGTAGCCGGGATCTTCTACGCCGTACTTCTTGTTAAATCCCAGAATTTGGACGATGAGTCCATACAGATAGTCTGTTCCCGCGCCAACGATAATCTGTTCTGGATCCACGTTCATATTGCGGAAGCCGTTGAGCATGTCGGCAATGGCCTTGCGCAATGGATATACGCCTCCGTAGGGAGCGCGTTCCAGAAGTTCCATCTGATTTTCGCAAAGGACCTGACGCGTGATTTTTGCCCAGGTGCTGAAGGGGAACATTTCAGGATTTCCCAAATTGTTGCTAAAGTCTACGAAATGTTTCTTGGTTATTTTTGCGCTGCGAAATTTCTGGACCAGAGAATCGAATTTTTGAGTGTTGCGTGCTTCGCGAGATTCCTTGAAGGTGGGCTTAGTTTCGGTCTGGGCGATTTTCAGTTTGGATACGAAATAGCCTTTGCGGGGTTCCGTGTAGATATAGCCTTCGGCCAGCAATTGATTGTAGGCTGTTTCTACGGTAATGAGGCTGATGCCCATTTGTTTTGCTAGGGAACGCTTGGAGGGCAGTTTTTCTTCGGCTTCCAACTTGTCGTTCAGAATATCGTTCTTGATACTCTTGTAGAGAAAGTGGTAGAGAGTGTCACTGCCTACGTTTTCAATGTTGTAGCTAAGCATTTTATCTGGTCCTAAACTGGTCTTATTCTGGTCTTGTTAAAATAATAGAAAATTGAATATTTAAAAGGGTCAGTTTTTAGGGTATTTTTGTGCTGTTTTTAAAAGTGAGGTAAAATATGTCTGAACAGAACTACATTGCGGAACGTTACGAATTGAACAAGAATCTTGCCCAGATGCTGAAGGGCGGTGTCATCATGGACGTGACCACTCCGGAGCAGGCAAAGATTGCTGAAGCTGCAGGTGCTTGCGCCGTCATGGCCCTGGAACGTATTCCTGCTGATATCCGTGCTGCTGGTGGCGTGAGCCGTATGAGCGACCCGAAGATGATCAAGGGCATCCAGGAAGCTGTTTCTATTCCGGTGATGGCTAAGTGCCGTATCGGTCATTTTGCCGAAGCCCAGATTCTTCAGGCTATTGAAATTGACTACATCGACGAAAGTGAAGTTCTTTCTCCGGCCGATGATATTTACCACATCAACAAGCGCGACTTTAAGGTTCCCTTCGTTTGCGGTGCCAAGGACTTGGGCGAAGCTCTTCGTCGTATCGAAGAAGGTGCTTCCATGATCCGTACCAAGGGTGAACCGGGTACTGGCGACGTTGTCCAGGCTGTTCGCCACATGCGCTTGATGCAGCAGGAAATCGCTCGCCTCACCTCTATGCGCGAAGACGAACTGTACAACCGCGCCAAGGAACTCCAAGTTTCCTATGCTTTGGTGAAGTATGTTCACGATAACGGCAAGCTGCCTGTGGTGAACTTCGCTGCTGGTGGCGTGGCTACCCCCGCAGACGCTGCTCTCATGATGCAGCTGGGTGCCGAGGGCGTGTTCGTTGGTTCTGGTATTTTCAAGTCCGGCAATCCGGTGAAGCGCGCTCAGGCCATCGTGAAGGCTGTGACCAACTTCAAGGATGCAAAGCTTATTGCAGAACTTTCCGAAGATCTGGGCGAAGCCATGGTGGGCATCAACGAACAGGAAATCGCACTCCTCATGGCAGAAAGAGGTAAGTAATGAACAACACCAAAACTGCGCAGCTCCGTATTGGCGTGCTTGCTGTGCAGGGCGCGTTTATTGAACACGAACAGATCCTCACAAAGCTTGGCGTAGAGACCTTTGAAATCCGACAGAAGTCAGACCTGGAAGCTCCCGCAGGATCAAACCGACCTTCGAATTGTCCTTTCGACGGTCTGATTCTCCCTGGTGGCGAAAGCACCGTGCAGGGCAAGCTGTTGCGGGATTTGGATATGTTCGAACCGCTGTTGAAATTGATTCGGGACGGGCTTCCTGTTTTTGGAACCTGCGCCGGACTCATTCTCTTGGCGGAACGCTTGAGTAACGATGGCAATGTGTATTTCGGTACCTTGCCTGTGACTGTCCAGCGAAATGCCTATGGCCGTCAGTTGGGAAGTTTCTTTGCGGAACAATCCTTCCGTGGAATTACGGATTCCGCGACGAACCCCGCGGATTCGAAAAACGTTCCCATGACTTTCATTCGTGCGCCCTTGATTGAAAAAGTGGGGGACGGTGTGGAAATCCTTGCTGAGGTAAAAGGCGGAATTGTTGCTGCCCGCTACAAGAACCAGCTGGGCATCACCTTCCATCCGGAATTGAACGAGGACACTCGCATTCACCAGTACTTTGTGGACATGTGTCTCGGCGTAAAATAATCAGTTTTATATCTTTGTGATATGACTGCAAATCCAGCTATTTTCAATCGCACCATTCGTCTCGTGGGTAATGATACCATGGACTTTATTTCGTCAAGGCGAGTAATCGTCTTTGGCGTAGGCGGTGTAGGTAGCTGGTGCGCCGAAAGCTTGGTGCGTTCTGGCATTACTCACTTGACCATTGTAGATTCCGATGTGGTGAATGTGACCAACGTGAATCGACAGCTGATGGCTACCACAAAGACGGTAGGTCAGGTAAAGGTGGATGTGCTGAAACAGCGCTTGCTGGAAATCAATCCGGATGCAGAAATCGATGCCCGCGCAGAATTGTATACCAAGGAAACAAGCGCCGATTTCCACTTGAAAGATTACGATTATATTGTAGACGCCATTGACAGCTTGACGCCTAAAATGAATTTGCTACTTGCAGCAACCAAAACTCATGCCAAGGTTTATTCCAGCATGGGAGCGGCTCTCAAGATGGACCCCACCAAAATTCAGGTGGCGGAGTTCTGGGATGTGAAGGGTTGCCCTTTGGCTCGTTCTCTTCGTGACAAGTTCAAACAGTATGATGTTCGCCCATCCAAGAAAATCAAGTGCGTGTTCAGCGAAGAACTTCTGGAAAACGTGGGTCCGGTGGCCAATGACGATGGAAGCCCTGCGGCTTTCCATAAGGTGAAATATAATGGAACCATGGCCCATGCGGTGGCCATATTTGGTTTTACCATTGCGGGCCTTGTGATGAAGGATATTTGCGACAAGGCGAAAAAACAAGGATAAATATTTTCCTATATTTTTAGTATGAATATAAATTCTTCTAAAAAACGTGTGGCCGTTGGCCTTTCTGGTGGTGTAGATTCTGCTCTTGCTGCCTACTTGTTAAAGCAGCAGGGCTACGAAGTGGTTGGCGTTACCATGGCCACATGGGATGGCTCCATCAAGAACATGCCCAAGGTGGAAGGCCGCGAAGGTTGCTTCGGCCCCGGTGAAGAGGAAAATATTGCCCAGGCAAAGACTGTCGCTGATCGCCTGGGAATCCCGCATTACGTTGTTAGTGTTACTGAAGAATACAAGCGCCATGTGATTGAGTATTTCCGTGCGGAATATCGTGCGGGCCGTACTCCCAATCCTTGCGTCCGTTGCAATCAGAACATCAAGTTCCGTGCTTTGCAAGAAGCCACACGCCGCATGGGTGTGGAGTTCGATTACTTTGCTACCGGTCATTACGCTCGTCTGGAATTTGAAGATCCTAAGAAGCCTTTCCTTTATGCGGCTTTGGATGATTCCAAGGATCAGACCTACTTCCTTTCTCGCTTGACTGCGGAACAGCTTTCTACGGTGATTTTCCCCTTGGGCGGAATGAAGAAGACTGACGTGAAGGCCTTGGCTGCAGAAATCGGCTGGGTGGATTTTGCCACCAAGAAGGAAAGCCAGGACTTTTTGGAATGCGGCGACTACACCGTTCTCTTTGATGATTCCGATAACGTTCCTGGTGACTTTGTGGATATGAACGGCAAGGTGCTGGGCAAGCATCGCGGCATTATTCATTACACCATCGGTCAGCGTAAGGGCTTGAATATCGGCGGCCTGCCGGAACCTTACTTTGTCGTAAGCATCGATGTAAAGAAGAACCAGGTGGTTCTTGGACCTCGCAGTGTTCTTTCTTGCACTGAGGTTTCTGCCGTAGATTTGAACTTGATGGTTGATTCTGATAGTCCTCTGCTGAAGCAACCGCTCACGGCCCATATCCGTTTGGGACACAAGGGCACTACAGCCCGCATTACAGAACTTGACTTGAGTGCAGAAAATGGTCGCGGTACCATCAAGGTTGCTTTTGACGAACCTCAATTTGCCTCAGCTCCCGGACAGATTCTTGTACTTTATGCCGGTCAGGGAATTGTGGCTTCTGGCATCATTGAAAAGTAGGTTTGCACATGACGCTTCAGCAACTTCGTTATGCAATCGGAATCGCAAAGGTAGGCTCCTTTAACAAGGCCGCCGAGGCTCTGTTTATTTCCCAGCCGTCTCTGACTGCGGCTATCCATGACTTGGAAGATGAAATCGGCATTATGATTTTCAACCGTTCCAGTCGTGGTGTGACTCTCACTCCCGAGGGTGAAGAATTTATCGCCCACGCGAATGAACTGTACCATCATTACGAAACCATCCAGGAACGCTACAGCAAGGAAGAACAGAAAAAGAAGAAGTTCGCTGTTTCTACCCAGCACTATTCCTTTGCCGTGAAGTCCTTTGTGGAAATGGTAAAGAAGTTCAATATTGATGACTACGAATTCGCCCTTCGCGAAACCAAGACCAAGGAAGTTATTGACGATGTGGCTGGCCTTCGTAGTGAAATCGGTATCCTGTACCTTAGCGATTTCAACCGCAAGTACATTAATTACTTGCTGAAGGAACATGACCTGGAATTCCACAAGCTCATTGACTGCCACGCCTTTGCCTATATGTGGAAGAACCATCCCCTGGCAAACAAGAAGTCGGTGAACCTGGAAGATCTTTCCCAGTATCCCTGCCTTTCCTTTGAGCAGACCGATAGCGGCAACTATTATTTTGCCGAGGAAATCCTTAGTACCAACGAGTACAATAAGACCATCAAGGCCAATGACCGCGCCACTATGCTGAATTTGATGGTGGGCCTTAACGGTTACACCCTTTGCTCCGGTATCATCAGCGAAGAAATCAACGGCTCCGACTATGTGGCGGTTCCTTTTAAGGATGCCAAGGGCGAAGATGACCGTACCATGGAAATTGGCTATATCACCAAGAAAAATTTTATGCTCAGCACCATCTGCCGAATTTACATTCGCGAGTTGGAAGAATACCTGCAGGCATACACTTCGGGCAAGGCTGTGGAGTAGTTTTTGCAAAAAATATCCATGGTTTTCAAGGCCTGAAAAACATGAAAAATGGCGTTTTTGACGTAAAAAAGCCTGTTTTGTGACCGATGTCACAATGCCCTTGGATAAAACGTCCATAGGGAATTTCAGAAAAGGTTTCTTTTTGTTAACCCAAAGTCTATCTTATAAATGTTAAATTTGGGTAAATTAATTATGGTTACTTTTTCTGACATTGCAGATTACCGCGACTTCCTGAAGTCTTACTACGATCGCAAGAAAGCTGAGATGCCTTTCTACAGCTATCGTATGATGGGTGACAAGCTGGGATTGGATTCCAGCTACTTGTATCGCGTGCTGCAGAAGAAGCAGCACCTGCCTGCGCATGCCTTGGCCTCCGCCAAGGAAATTCTGGATTTGACTGGTCGTGAAGCTGAATACTTCGACCTGCTCTACACTGCCGCAGTCACTAAGGACAAGGGCAAGCGTGAAGAACTTATCGCCAAGGCTCTCTCCCTGAGAGACGTGGACCGCCATAGCCTCCAGGCTGCCGAACTGAAGGTCCTGGAAAACTGGTGGATCCCGGCTGTTCGTGCCTACTTGGAACTGAACGGTGGTGTCGTGAACCTCAAGCAGATCGCTCACGACATTTGCCCGCCTATTTCCGAAGCCCAGGCCCAGGAAGCTATTGATACTTTGCTGGAAGTTGGCCTCGTCAAGAAGATGGCTTCCGGTCGTTTGGCTCTGACCGACGCCCATTTGACCGCCGGCGGACCCGAAAAGAAGGTCGCAGTACGTAAATTCCAGAAACAAGTGCTCTCTTTGGCCAGCGATTCTCTGGATAACGTCCCCGTTGACGAAAGAAATATTTCTACTCTTACCTTATCCGTTGATCAGGCATGCTTCGACGACTTGGGTGATATGCTTCGTGAATTCCGTCGTTTGGTTCAGAAGCGCGTCGATAGCTCCAAGAGCCCTGATCGCGTGATGCAGCTTTCCATGGCGTTCTATCCTGTGGCCCGAAAGGGTGGGGTGGCCTCCGTCAAGGAAACTGAGGATGGAAAAGGAGTATAAATGAAGCAATGGATGTGTAAAATTGGTATGGCGGCCGCAGGCGCGATGAGTGCGCTCCTTGCTGGCTGTGGCCTGATTGGAGATCAGGCGTCTTCTACGTTTGAAACGGAAAATTCTGTTGCTTTGGATATTAAGCTTGCCGACGGTTCGCCTGCAGCTCGTGCCAAGGTCTTGGTTCGCCCCGACGACTACCTTGCTGGTGTCAAGAATAGCGACGAATATCTTGAAAAGGACTTTAAGGATTCCGTTCTTGGAATCTTCACTTCTGAAACTAACGATAGTGGTCGTTTGAACGTGCCCAAGCTGAGACCCGGTAATTACTTGGTTGAAGTTCGTGGCGACGAAGAAAAGGGCGTTGAACGCATTTCTGTTGCTCCGAAGACCTGCGACCATGTTTCCATGGATCTTGAAGAGACTGCTTCTATGAGCGGTCAGGTCATACTGCCGGCCGGGGTCGCCTCTGCTACAGTGGGTATCCGCGGTCTGGATTACTTTGTTCAAACCGACTCTCTGGGCAATTTCGAATTTAAGTCTCTCCCCGCCGGTTCCTTTAAGGCAGTGGGTTTCAACGCCTATACTACAGAGTATGTGGATGATAACGGCGATACCGAAGTCTACGACAATTTCCGTACCTTTGGTGTAGTTTCTGTTAGCGTCGATGCCGGTGAATCTCTTGACAGCTTGACCATCGGTCACAAGCCGGTTGCTGAAAGGGATACCTTGCCCTACTTCATCGATGACTTTGAAAATGGCGCCTATGGCTGGACCGTGTCCAACTCCAAGTATACCACAGCCAAGCTCACTGCCGTAGACGGTGGTGGCAAGTATGGCCAGGTGGCACGCTTGAGTTGCTCCAAGGATTCCACCTACAATGTTTGGACCATGATGGGTCATGACTTCAATGACTTCCATGACTTCTCTGATCTGGATTCCGTTATTATCTGGGCTCGTGGTGAAAATCCGGATGACGACTCCATGTGGGTCAGCATTTCCTTCGATGTTCAGGTGAACAACAATTCTGCCGATAGCTCCCTGGGCTATGAATCCGGTAAGGCTTGGGCTCATGTGGGCTTGAACAAGGACGGCTCCTGGACCAAGGTCAAGGTTACTCCCAAGACACTGACTCCTGCAGATTCCAATAAGATCGGTGGTAACATCGGTTGGGATGCAGTGAAGACTCACGTCAATCGCTTCGGTATCTTCGTAGGCCGTAAGGATCCGGGTAAGTACGAACTCTATGTGGATGACGTACAGATCTATGGTATCCGCGGTTTGTATGAGTAGTCTCTAACTCAGTGATTTTAAGAAGCTCTCCCCTTGGTGGGAGGGCTTTTTTTTGTGCTGTAGTCCCGTCTTTTTGTCATACATCCTATGGACAAGTTGTCCATAGAACTTGGCTCCTGCACTGTAAAAACAAGGCCTTTTCAAAATATCTTTAGAGCATAACAAAAGGCTGGGTGTGATTGTTGCCTTAAGGAGATATCATGAACCTTATCAAGAAAGTTCTCGGTGCCACGTTTACCGCTGGTCTCGCTACCTTCGGCTTGGCTTACAATCCGATTTCCACTTATCACTACTTGGCTGACCCTGCAGCTGCAGCCGATGATGAATATTTCTATGTGATCACTGACTCTGATGATCCGGCTCCCTATAACTCTAATGGTTACGAAATCAAGGCCCTCTATGGCTTCCGTACCAAGGATATGCAGAACTGGACTGACTTCGGTATTATTTACGACGCCCGTAAGGTGGATGGCGTTGGAGCTATCTGGGCATCTGGTATTGCCAAGAATCCTAACGATGGTCGACTTTACATCGTGTTCCCCGATGGCGGTGGTGGCGGCATTGTCCTTATCGGTGCTGATAGCCTTGCCGGTCCTTGGACCAACCCGCTTTCTGGCGGCAAGCGCTTGATTGGTTGGGGTGGCGGCGCCATCTCTGGCTGCGACAACATTGGCTGGTGCTTTGACCCGGCTATCTTCTTTGATGATAATGGCGATGGCTACTTCACTTTTGGTGGCGGTAGCAGTGATCAGCGCCCGGCTCGCGATAACGACAATAACATCTTCAATATCTACAAGCTCGACAAGGATATGAAGAGTTATAATCCCGCGACCAAGGTGGAATTGAAGATTGGCGGCCCCAAGGCCATGGAAGCATCCTACATCCATAAGTACAAGGACAACTACTATCTGTCCTACAGTACTGCCGATTTGCGCATTGCCTACGGTATGTCCAAGAGCCCCACGGGTCCCTATACCTATAAGGGTATCTTCATGGGTAATCCCAACATTGGTGGCCAGAACATCAATGCCAATAATAACAACCATCATGGTGTTGCTGAATTCAAGGGCCATTGGTATGTGGCTTACCATGACCGCCGCATTGCCAATGGCTATGATGGTCTGGAAAAGATTCCTGCAGAAGATGGTATGCCCAACCCGAATGCTGCATATCACCGTAGCGTAAGCGTGGATGAATTTACCTACGCTGCAGACGGTTCCATGAACTCCTTGACATTTACCAAGGAAGGTCCGGAACAGATTGAAAACTTCGATCCGTACGATTGGTATCCGGCTCTCACCAGTTCCAAGCAGAAGGGCATCCGTAGCCGTTCTGACTGGGCCCCGGGTCGTGTAGCCTCTTCTCTCTTGTTGCCGCTCTCTACCAAGGAATCCTGGATCCGCGTAAGTGGCGTTGATTTCGGCAAGGGTGCAACTGGCTTTACTGTTGAAGCCGCAAGCACTGCCGACAACAACAAGATTGAAATCCACAAGGGCTCAGCAACTGGCGCCTTGGCCGGTACCTGCACTCTCAAGAAGACTGGCTCCAAGAACACCTTCGCCGAAAATAAGTGTGAAATCGACGGCCTTTCTGGTATCGTTGATTACGTATTCATGGTGTTCAAGGGTTCTCAGGATTCTACCATGGCCATCAAGGCCTGGGGCTTTGAAGGTAGCGGCACTACTCCTCCGGAACCGCAGAAGGCTTTCAACGCAACCAATACTCCGTGGGCAATTCCTGGTACCATTCAGGCAGAAGACTTTGACGTTCCGGGCACTGGCCGCGGTAGCGATCTCAAGAGCTTCTACGATCAGGATTCCGAAAATCATGGCGACAGCGACTACCGTAAGGATGACGCTCCTTCCGTAGATTTGTACAAGAAGTCCAACAACCGCGTTGTTGTGGGTTACATCCAGAAGGATGAATGGCTGGAATACACCGTGAGCGTTGCCGAAGATGGTGATTACACTGTATTCGCCGCAGTTGCCTCTGATGGCGGCTCTAGCTTCAGCCTCTCCGTAGATGAAAAGGTCATCGCTGAAATGGATGTTCCCAAGGCTGTAAAGGCTGAAGGCGATACTGCCCAGAATTTCGATGACTACGGCAAGGTCAACGCCAATGTGAAACTCTCCAAGGGTGAACACGTTCTGCGCTTCACTGCAACCGGCGACTGGTTCGATATCGACTACATCAATTTCGTGAAGGGCGAAAACGCTGAAGACGATAATCCGCTGGGTGACAAGGAAACTTCATCTATCGCTTCTGTCAAGTTCAACGCCGTTGCTACCCAGGAATTCAAGGTGTTCAGCCTTCAGGGTAAGCTGATGGGTACTGTGGATCTTGCTGGTCAGTCCGCATCCAAGGCTCTCCGCGAAGCTGGTTGCAGCCGTGGCGCCTACATGCTCCGCAATAGCAGCAAGCAGTTCATTGCAACTACCGAAAAGTAGCGCTAAAAGTCTCCATAAACACACATCCAAAATGAAGGCATCCCGACTCCGGGGTGCCTTTTTTGTTTGCTTTTCTTTGCGAAATTTGCAAAAAGTGGCGAAATTTGCCTAAAAATGCCGTTTTTTACGAAAAAACGTTATGGATAATTCGTCCATGAAAGGTATGCTCCTATATGGAATAATGGGCCTAGATTAGGGTATCTTTATGAGTGTGAGGGTATGTGGTGTGCTCTCCAGAAAAGATGTAGGGATGATATGTTTGGAAACAAGTTCTCTAAACTTGGCTTCGCCTGTGTATTGGCAGGCACCTTTGGAATTTCCGCAAATGCTAGCACTGTGAACGTGGACCTGAGCGAAGAGCATCAGGTTATCCGCGGTTTCGGTGGCATGGTTCACAATCAGTGGCAGGGTGGCGGCGGCCTCTCTGAAGCCGATGCAAAGCTCGCTTTCGGTACTGGCGATGGCCAGATCGGTTTGAATACCCTCCGTATTCCGGTATATGCAAGCTCCAATGACTTCAATAAGGAAGTTCAGGCTGCTAAGTATGCCAAGAAGTATGCTGGCGACGACTTCATCCTTTATGCAACTCCCTGGACTTCTCCTTATGCTGGTGCAAATCAGCACATGGCTTCCAGCAACTACCAGAAGTACGTGGACCACTTGAATAGCTTTACCGCATACATGAAGAACCAGGGCGTTCCCCTGTACGCAATTTCCATCAGTAACGAACCGGACTGGTGCGGTGAATGGGCTTGCTGGTCTGCAGACGAAATTTACAATTTCACCAAGGGCTATGCCGATCAGATGCGTAAGAACGGCACCAAGGTGATTTCTACCGAATCTTTTGCTTACCAGAAGAGCCTCTACGACAAAGTTTTGAATGATCCTAACGCTCTTAAGAACTGGGACATTCTGGGCGCACACTTCTACGCCATGGTGGCCTCTACCGGCGATAACTTCTTCCAGTACTCTCTCGCTGACCAGAAGAAGGTTGAACGCTGGATGACCGAACACTACACCGAAAGCCAGGGCAGTGCAAACTACTGGCGTAAGGTGATGGTGACCGGTGACCAGGCTAATGCAGCCAAGATGGACACTGTCCGCGCTATGGACGTGGCTTATGAAATTCACCGCGGCCTTGTGGTGGGTAACTTCAATCAGTACACCTGGTGGTATATCCGTCGTTGCTATGGCTTGATCATGGAAAAGGATTTCGGCAACAAGCTGTCTATTCCTTCCAATGAAATCGGTAAGGTTTCCAAGCGTGGCTACATTATGTCTCAGTTTGCCCGCTTCATCCGTCCGGGTGCAATCCGCGTGGGTGCAACTGCTAAGCCCGAAGCAAATGTATTTGCCTCTGCTTACAAGAGCGCCGATGGCGACTCCACTATTGTGGTTCTCGTAAACCGTGATTATAAGAACGAAAAGACAGTAACCGTTAACGTTCCTAATTCCACTATCGAAAGCTTCCATGTGTATACCACTTCCGAAGCCAAGGACGCCAAGTACGAAGGCGAAGTGGAAGCAAAGAATGGTTCTGTGACCATCAAGATGGAATCCGGAGCTTCCAATAAGGACTGTATCGTAACTCTGGTTGGTGTTGGTCCCCAGATTGTCGTTCCGCAGGAACCTCATAACGATACTAAGACCCCGTGGGCAATTCCGGGTAAGATTCAGGCTGAAGACTTCGATATTCCGGGTTCCGGCAAGGACGAAAACGGCAATAGCAATGCCTCCTTCTCCGACAATGATTCCGAAAACCACGGCAACAGCAAGTATCGCGAAGATGATGCTCCCGCAGTTGATATCTACGAAAAGAAGTTTGGCAACGTAATCGGTTACAACCAGGCTGGCGAATGGCTGGAATACACTGTCGACGTGAAGGAAGATGGCGACTATACCATGTTCTCCTATGTAGCTTCCAGCAATGGTACCGCAAGCTTCCAGATCTTCATGGATAACAAGGCTATTACCGATACCATCGTAGTGCCCAAGACTGTGACTGCAACTGAAGGCGACTTCGAGGAATTCGGCAAGATTCAGTCCAACGTGAAGCTGACCAAGGGCAAGCATGTGATGAAGTTCCTGGTTACTGGCGACTGGATGGACGTGGACTACTTCACCTTTGTGAAGGGTGCTGATGCAACGGATCCGGAACCGGATACCACTGGTAACGGCGAAACTCCGGTTGATCCGGAAGATCCCGAAAATCCCCAGGTTATTGGTGCAGTTCAGTTCCAGGCTATTACCGCTCCCACTACCTTTGGAATCTATGACTTGGCTGGTGAATTCCTGGGCTCTGTCCGTGCAAACAACAAGGTGGAACTCCGCTCCAAGGCTGCTTCCATCGTGGATCGCTCCGGTGTTTACATGGTGAAGTCCGCTGGACGCGTAATGCGCCTGTCCATTACCAAGTAGTCTCTAGAATGTTGGAATTCTCTCTCTCGAATCTTCCATAAACACATCAAAAAGGCGCCTTCGTTTGGAGGCGTCTTTTATGCGTTTTGCATTGTTTTTTCTGTACAACGCTTTTACATAAAAGAAACATTTTTTGGGGTGAAAAAGGAATAGTTTTATATTCGCAATACAAAAAGGAGTATTTATGGGTGTGATTAAAAATCTTTCCAAGTCTATGGCTGTAGTAGGAACAGCTTTTGGCTTATCTCTATTGGCGGTACCTTCTGTAGAAGCCGCCCCCAATCCGAATTTCCACATTTACATTGCCTATGGCCAGAGTAACATGGCTGGCGCAGGTCCTATCCAGACGGGTGACAACGATCCTGTAGATAACTTTGTGATGATGTCGGGTATTGACTGTAACTCCCGTAAGGGGGGCACCAGCATCAAGCTTGCCAAGGGCCAGTGGGCAAAGGCAGTACCCCCTATGTTCCATTGCCAGGAAGGCCTTTCTGTTGCAGACTATTTCGGTAAGACCATGGCCAAGGAAATGCCCAACGTGACTATCGGTATTATTCCTGTGGCAGTGGGTGGCGCCTCCATTAAGCTTTTCGATAAGGCTCAGTGGCAGAGTTATGTGAACTCTTCTGAGAGCTGGCTTGCCAACTGGGCTAAGGATTACGATTCCCAGGGTAACGACTATGCCGCTATTATCAACCTGGCCAAGAAGGCTCAGGAACTGGGTGTCATCAAGGGTTTCATTTTCCATCAGGGTGAAACTGATGGTGGCATGAGCAACTGGGAACAGATTGTCCAGAAGACTTATAACGACATGCGCAACGATTTGGGCATTAAGGAAGATTTGCCCTTTGTTGCTGGTGAAATGGTTTACAATGGCGCCTGCCATGGTATGAGCACCCGCGTGAATGGCCTCTCCAAGTATTTTGCAAAATTCGGTGTTGCAAAGTCCCAGGGTACGGGCATGCAGGGCGACCGCTTGCATTTTGACCATGATGGTTACGTGGAAATGGGTAAGCGCTATGCTACCGAAATGCTTAAGCTTATCGACAAGACAGTGGATCCGGATGCCCCCCAGGTTGTTGTGCCGCTTTATGGAGGTGGTTCCGCTGGCAATATTCCTCCTGAAGAATATGGCCCCTATGGTGATGTTTTCAAGATACCTGGCAAGGTCCAGGCCGAAGACTACAACAAGGGTGGTTCCGGTGTTGCCTACTCTGATATGGACGCTACAAACCAGGGCCAGGAATACCGCGGTGACGGCGTGGATATTTACAAGGCCGGCATGGGCATGGCTGTGGGCTATTGCCAGAAGGGCGAATGGATGAAGTATTCCGTACACGTGGAAGAAGATGGCGAGTACGAAATGATTGGCCGTCTGGCTGGCGATAACGGCACTGGCGCTATTGCAGTCTATCTTGGCAACGACAAGATTGGCGAAACCATGGTTTCTGAAAAGGGCCCGGATTACGATACCTATTCCGATATTAGCGGCGGCAAGGTGACCTTGAAGAAGGGCGATTATGACCTTAAGATTCAGATTGAAGTGGATTGGGTCAATATCGACTATGTGGAATTCAAGAAGGTGGGCGCAGAAGTGGAATCTTCTTCCTCTGTAGCACCTGATCCCGAATCCAGTAGCTCCGGCTCGCAGGCCATTGACCAGAAGCTGATGGTAAAGTCTTTGAACATGGATAATGCCCAGTTCTTTGACATGAACGGCAATCGCGTAAGCAAGGCTGCCGCCCAGAAGCAGGGTGTCTACCTGGTTCGTGTTCCGGGTGCAAAGACCTTCGTTATCCGTAACGAAAAGTAAGCGAAATTCTCGAAAATTGCGAAATTAGGGCGAAAACTGCGGTTTTTGCCTTTTTTGCGTTGATATATTGTCCATAAGTTCTTGCTCTGGATAGTCGATTTTACCCCCAAAAAGGGGTAATTTTAAGTTTGTAAAGAACTCAAGGAGCATTTAATGGGTGTGTTTAAGAAACTGGGCTGCGCTGCTGCGGCAATGACTTTCGGCCTTTCCATGTTTGCGGCTAGTGCAAATGCCGCTCCTAATCCGAATTTCCACATTTATATCGCCTACGGCCAGTCCAATATGGCTGGTAACGGTGAAATTGTTCCGTCCGAGGATCAGGACGAATCCAAGGTCAAGAATTTCATTATGCTGGCTTCTCACACGGCAAATGCCAGCAGCCGTAAGGGTTCCACTACCCAGTCCATCAAGACCGGCGAATGGTATCCGGCTATTCCGCCTATGTTCCACTCCTTTGAACAGCTTTCTCCTGCAGACTACTTTGGCCGCGCCATGGTGGATTCCCTGCCGGGTGTGACCGTGGGTATTATTCCCGTGGCCATCGGCGCCGTCAGTATCCGCGCTTTTGACAAGGATCAGTACGAATCTTACTTCAAAGGCGATGGTAAGGACATCATGTCCTGGGGCTGGCCCAAGGATTACGACAACAATCCTCCGGGACGTATCGTGGAACTTGCCAAGAAGGCCCAGCAGGTGGGCGTCATCAAGGGTTTTATTTTCCATCAGGGCGAATCCGACGGCGTTGACGACAACTGGCGCAGAACCGTTTACAAGACTTACAAGGACGTGATCGACGCTCTTGGCCTGAACGAAAACGATGTTCCCTTTGTGGCAGGCGAAATGCTCCAGGAATCTGGCGCCTGCTGCTCCAGCAAGAATCCGGGCATCGCCATGCTCAAGAACAACTTCAAGAAGTTCGGCCTGGCTTCCTCCAAGGGCTTGAAGGGCAACGGCAAGGACCCGTACCATTTTGGTCGCGAAGGTGTTATTGAACTGGGCAAGCGTTACGCTTCCGAAATGCTGAAGCTTATTGACAAGACCATCGACCCCAACGCTCCTCCTGTAGATTTGGTGAATCCGGAAAACTCCGTTGTTCCCGACGAACCTCCTGAAGAATACGGCCCCTATGTAGATGTCATTGAAATCCCGGGCAAGGTCCAGGCTGAAAACTACAACAAGGGTGGTGCCGAGGTTGCCTATCACGATAACAACAAGGGTAACGAAGGCGGAATCCTCCGTAAGGATGATGTTGACATTTACCAGCCTAACATGGGCATGGTGGTGGGTTACTGCGAAAAAGGCGACTGGATGAAGTACACTGTCAATGTCACGGAAGCCGGCGAATATGAAATTTCCGCTTTGGTGGCTGGCGACAATGGCACAGGTAGCTTTGCTCTCTACATGGATGATGTGCAGATCGGTACTGAAATGGCCAATGAAGGAAAGGGCTTTACTGAATTCTCCACAGTGAGCGGCGGCACGGCAACCCTTACCGCTGGCGAACACGAACTGAAGCTGGAAATCACCAATTCCTGGATTGACATTGACTACGTGGAATTCACCAAGGTTGGTGACTCTCAGGATTCTGTTCCTAGTGCAATTCGTCTTGGGGTTCAGTCCTTCAACGGAATGGATATGTCCAAGGCTCAGTACTTCGATATGCAGGGTAATCGCATTAGCAAGTCCGCAACCAAGAGCCAGGGCGTTTATATGGTCCGTGTTCCGGGTGGCAAGACCATCATGATGCGCACCGAAAAATAGTCGTAAAAGAATTGCTTCTTTCATAAGACAGCTCGCTTCGGCGGGCTGTTTTTTTGCTGGATTTTGGGCGAAAAATGGGCTTTTGCGGTTTTTGTAGTTTTTGAGATTTTCGCAAAGGTAAATGTTTTGGAGGGGTGTAAATCCCATGTTCACTTAGGTAATTTATGGATGTGGTTCAGCGACGATGTTGTACGCGGAACGCAAAACGGGAATGATGGGATGATTATGAATTTCAAAATGAAAACACTGTTGGCTACCGCAGCTGTGGCCTCCATGTCTACTGGCGCATTTGCTGCCACTACCTTGAAAGTTGACCTTACTGATAGCATTCGCCCGGTGACCCATGTGGGCTCCGGCTCTCTTTATGGCTTTACTGAAAGCCTCCCCAGCAATGTGGATGCTGATGTTGCTCCCCTTAAGCCGAATGTATTCTTGGCTCCGGCCCGTAGCGGTTCCGGTCGTCAGCAGGGTATTGGTGGCGCCTTCTTGATTTCTCCCCGCCTTGCAAAGACTACTGCAAAGGTGCAGATTCGCTTGGCAGACATTTTGCCGGGTTGGCCGTACAAGTATCAGAACTGGGATCATTGGAAGAAGGAAGTGACTTCTGTGGTGAACGACAAGAAGTCTGCTGCCACCCAGAATTTTGATGGTTACGAAATCTGGAACGAACCTAACGATACTTGGAAGGGTTCTGACAATTTCGAAAGAGACATGTGGAAGCCCACCTACGATTTGCTTCGTCAGCTGGATCCGGGTGCAAAGATTATTGGACCTTCCTACTCTTACTACAATTCCACCAGAATGGAAAACTTCCTGAAGTATTGCGTCCAGAACAACTGCGTTCCCGATGTAATTAGCTGGCATCAGTGGGGCTCCGAAGGCTTGGTGGGAGCAATCGAAAATCTTCGTGCCCTCGAAAAGAAGCTTGGTATTTCTCCCCGCGCCATCAGCATTAACGAATACTCTTCCAGCAAGCATGAACTGGAAGGATGCCCGGGCGTTTCTGTTCCGTTCCTTGCAAAGTTTGAACGCCATGGTGTTGAAAGTGCAATGATTTCCTGGTGGTTCGTACCGCTGCCGGGTCGCTTGGGCAGCCTCTTGACCGCACAGAATCAGCGTGGCGGTGGTTGGCATATGTACAAGTGGTATGGCGATATGTCTGGCTACATGGCAAAGGTAACCCCGCCTAACGACAAGAGTGATGGCGTTGATGGTTTTGCTGCAGTAGATGCAAAGCAGAACTATGCAAGTTTGGTGTTAGGAGGAAACACTTTAGGTGACGTTGACGTTGTTTTCGAAAAGGTGCCCTCTTTCTTGGGCGGCAAGATGAAGGCAATCGTTGAACGCGTGGTATGGGAAAACAAGGACAAGGCTGTTGCGAAGACCGATACCCTTTCTGTGAAGGAAGTGACTTTGAACGGTCCGTCCGTCACCATCCCGGTGAAGATTGAAAACGCCTACTACGCCTATCGTGTTTACTTGACTCCGATCAATGTTCCGCTGGAACCTTACAAGGAAGTAATTGCCATCCCGGGCAAGGTGGAAGCAGAAAATTATGACAAGGCTGGCCAGGGTTTCTCCTACTACGATATGGATATGGAGAATAAGAGCGGCTCCTATCGCGATGACGGTGTGGATATCGAAGGAGTTGACTGCAATAATGATGGAGGCTGCAAGAGCTATGTGATTGGCTACACCCAGGAAGGTGAATGGCTGAAGTACTCTGTGAATGTGGCAGCCGATGGTGAATATGCAATTTCTGCAAATGTTGCTACTTCCGCCGACACCAAGGGATTCAAGTTGTTCATGGATGACAAGGAAATTGCCGGTGACTACACTGTACCCGCAACAGGCGAAGGCTGGAGCGACTACAAGGTGATCGAAGTGGGCAAGGCAAACCTCACTGCAGGTAAGCATGTGCTGAAACTGCAGATTGTGGGTAGTTATGTGAATATCGACTGGATTGAATTCAGGGACGCTTCCCTGATCAAGGAACCTGAAGTGGAACCGGAGAACCCTGAAAATCCTGAGGATCCTGCTGCAATTGCCCCTGGCGCCTTGCTTTCCAAGGTTCAGGAAAGCGGTTCTGCTCAATACTTCGACATGCGTGGCCATCGCGTAAGCAAGTCCGTAATGATGCAGAAGGCTGGAGTGTACCTGGTCCGTATTCCGGGCAAGAAGACTTATATCATTCGAAATGAAAAGTAATGACGGAATCGTAGAACTTTCATAACATCACAACCAAAAAGACAGTCCGAGAAATCGGGCTGTCTTTTTATACGGAAACTTTCAAAAAGCATACAAAGGTATGTTGTTTGTATTAAGGACGAAAAAATCATGAATTTGTTTACAAAAATATCCAAGAATGTGACGGAATTCATGGCTTTTTAAAAACCAAATTTGTAGTTTAAGCCCATCATGAAAACCAAAGAAAACATCGCTATACTCAAGCATATTGCAATTTTCTGTGGCCTTGCCATTGTACTCGGTTTCCTTTACGGTTAACCTGCGTTAATTGCTTTTTTCCTATGGATAATCTGTCCATAGAAACTCTGTCCATACCCTATAAATAATCCCCATAAGGGAATATTTTTGTACCTGTAACCTTTAAGAGGTCATGGTATGGGTATGATTAATAAAGAAAATCTCTCGATTATCAAGCAGACTATTGGTCTGTTGGCTGTTGCAACTGCTCTTGCTCTTCCTGGTATTAGTGAAGCAGCAACGGTAAATAATCCGGTTATTTGGTCCGATTCTCCGGACCCCTCTATTGTCCGTGTGGAGGACAATTACTACATGGTGACCACCACCATGCATTACGCACCGGGTATTCCTATCTTCAAGAGTACAGATTTGGCCCAGTGGCGCACCATTGGCTACGTGTACGAAACCTTGACCAATAACGATAATATGAACCTGAATGGCGGTAAGGACGCCTACGGTAAGGGTTCTTGGGCTTCTAGCATCCGTTATCGTGAAAAAGACGGCTATTACTACGTTCTGACTCCGTCCTATACCACTAATAAGACTCATCTTTACAAGACCAAGGATATTGAAAACGGCCCCTGGAGCGAAATTCAGCTGCCCTTCTACCATGATCCGTCCCTGTTCTTTGATGATGACGGTACTACTTGGGTTTTCTACGGTTCTGGCGATCAGATCAGCTACGTGCAGCTTAACGACGATGCTTCTGGCGTAAAGGCTGGCGGCAAGAGCGGCAAGCTTGGCGGCGTAAGCATTAACGCTGTTACCGGCACTACCAACTACTATGTGCAGCAGGAAGGCTCCCACATGGAAAAGGTGAATGGTGAATACTACCTGTTCACTATTTCCTGGCCCGCAGGCGCTTGCCGTACTGAAGTGGTTTATCGTTCCAAGAACCTGCTCTCCGGCTTTACTGGCCGTATTTTCTTGCAGAGCAATGGTGTTGCCCAGGGCGGCATCTTTGATACTCCCGATGGCAAGTGGTATGCTCTCTTGTTCCGCGATTCTGGTCCTATTGGCCGTATTTCTCACTTGGTTCCCACCGTGTGGAAGGATGGCTGGCCGGAACCTGCTGGCGGCACTAAGAGCGCCCCTGCAACTTTGGATTTGCCCAACGAAGTGGAACCGGGCTACGGCATGGTTACTTCCGATGATTTCGATGGCGACGAACTTCCGTTGGAATGGCAGTGGAACCACAATCCGGATAACTCCAAGTGGAAACTTGCCGACGGTAAGCTCCGCATTACTACCGGTCGTACCGATTCCCGCATTACCAGCGTCAAGAATATGCTGACTCAGCGTACCTTTGGCCCCAAGTGCGTTGGCCGTACTTTTGTGGACGGCGCCAATATGAAGGATGGTGATGTTGCTGGTCTTGCTGCTTGGCAGGATAACAAGGGCATGGTGGCCATCGCCAAGGAAAATGGCGGCTACAAGGTTGTCATGTACAGCGGTACCAAGGATGGCGAAAAGCGTGAAGCTTCTGAAAATCTTTCTGGTTCCAAGGTTTACCTCCGCGTTGATTTTGACATTCCTATCGACAAGGGTACTGCCTCCTTCTACTACAGCGAAGATGGCAAGACCTGGAAGAAAATCGGCACCAACGTAAGCCTGAGCTTTGATTTGCATATGTTCGTGGGTAACCGTTTTGGCCTGTTCAACTGGGCAACAAAAACCGCTGGCGGTTCTGTTGACTTTGACTGGTTCAAGATTGGCGTAGACGCAAACGACGAAATCTATCTGGAAGGCGCTGGCGCAGAACCTGTTCCTCAGACTGCTCACAACGCAACAGCTACTCCTTGGGCTATCCCTGGCCAGATCGAAGCTGAAGACTTCGATGATCCGGGTAAGGGCAAGGGTGGTCCTTCCTACAGCGATAAGGATTCCGAAAACCATGGCGATAGCGACTACCGCGCAGAAACCGGTGTAGACCTGTACAAGAAATCTGGTGACCGCATTGTTGTGGGCTACATTCAGAAGGATGAATGGCTGGAATACACCATTAACGTGGCAAAGGCTGGCGACTATACTTTGTTTGCAGCAGTCGCTTCTGATGGTGGCGCAACCTTCAAGCTTTCCCTGGATGGTAAGGATCTTGGCGAAGAAATCGCTGTTCCTGCAGCCAAGAAGGAAGAAGGCAACGAAGAACAGAACTTTGATGACTACAGCAAGGTTAAGGCCAACGTGACCCTGCCTGCTGGCGAACACATCATCCGCTTTACCGCAACTTCTGACTGGTTTGATATCGACTACTTCAACTTTGCCGAAGGCAAGGATGCCAAGGACCCCGCTCCTATTGATCCGGAACCTTGCGAAGGTGACGGCTGTAATATGGCGATTGCTCCGATTCACATGAATGTTGCTGGCGCTCAGTCTTACCGTGTGTTTGACCTGAATGGTAACATGGTTGGTCGCTTTACTGCAACGGGTTCCGAAGTGGTGAACGCCACCCGCGCATTCGTGAAGAAGAACGGTGTGTACATCGTAAAGCCTGTTCACGGTGGCGTAATGCACAAGGTGACCGTTACCAAGTAAAATGGTGATGTAGCCAAAAAGAATTCATAAACACATACCTCCTAAAGGTTCCTTGCGGTTTCCGTCAGGGAGCCTTTTTTGTGCGCTTTCTAAAAATTCACGAACATGTCTGCCGCGGGCCTATGGATAACTTGTCAATGGCAATTTCTGCTGTGCTATTCACATCAAAAAGAATTGGAAATATCTTTAGAATGTTGCTGAAAGGCATTGTATTTTATTGAAAGGGAAAGGAAACGATGAAGAAAAAATTCTTGAAATGGGTGTTGCCGGCCGCTTTTGGCCTGGGTCTTGTTCCCAACGCAATGGCTGAAAACCCGATTTTCCAGACATATTACTCTCCGGACCCGGCTCCGGTTGTATTCGGTGATACCGTATGCGTTTATACCGGTAACGATGAAGGTGGTTCCTTCTTTACCATGCATGGCTGGCGCGTTTCCTGCTCTACTGATATGGTGAACTGGCAGGATATGGGCGAATTGATTTTGCAGCATTCCGACTTTAACGGAAGCGCCAAGGCTAATGGCGACTGGGCTGCACAGGTTATCCGTCGTAAGGATGCCAGCGGCAAGTACAAGTATTACTACTATGTGACCGTTGAATCTACCCGTGGTGGCCGCGCTATTAACGTGGCTGTGGCAGACCGTCCCGAAGGCCCTTTCAAGGATGCTCTCAATGGCAAGCACTTGGCTGGTCCCAACTGGGATTATATCGATCCGACTGTATGGATTGATGATGACGGCCAGGCATACCTCTATTGGGGAAACCCCAAGCTTTACTGGGCTAAGTTGAACGAAGACATGATTAGCTTGGCTAGCGAAATCAAGAGTACCAGTGATGGCTTTAATTCTGTATATACCGAAGGCCCGTGGGTTCACAAGCGTGGTAACAAGTGGTACATGATTTACGCATCTCATGGTGTGCCCGAAAAGATTTCCTACTCCACCAGTGATTCTCCTGAAGGTCCTTGGAAGTGGGGTGGCGTTATTATGGATCAGGGTAACAATACTGCATTTACCAACCACTCTGGCCTTATTGATTTCAAGGGTCGTAGTTTCTTCTTCTATCATAACCAGAAGAACGTGAAGGGTGGTGGTTATAGCCGTTCTACCGCAGTGGAAGAATTTACCTGGAACGCAGACGGCTCTATTCCTACCATCAAGTCTACCAATGACGGTGTCAAGACCCCGATCAAGAATCTGGATCCCTACGAACGCGTAGAAGCCGAAACCAAGGCTTGGGTGGGCAACATTACTGTGAATACCGCCAATGGTTATACCATCATTGAACATGTGAAGTCTCAGAATGGTTGCGTTTACTTGACCAACATGACTTCTGGCTTCTATACCAAGGTTCGCTCTGTAGATATGAGCGATGGTGTGGACCGCATTAACGTGGTGACACGCGGTAAGGCTGGCAAGATGGAACTGCACATGGGCAGCGAAACCGGAACTCTCCTTGCTACCATGGATATTCCTGCAAGCACCGCCTGGGAAGAACATTCCTTTGACGTGACTGGTGCCGACGGCGTTGCGGACCTTTACTTTGTGGTAAAGACTGGTGGCTTTGATTTCGACTACTGGTACTTTGAAACCGAAAAGACCGCAGTTCCTCAGGAACCGTTCAATGGCAAGGCTTTCGCAATTCCCGGTGCAATCCAGGCTGAAGAATTCGATAAGCCGGGCGTAGGTCGCGGTAACAAATCCTTCCTGGATAACGATGCTGACAACCATGGCGATAGCGATCTCCGTTCTGAAGATGCTCCCTCTGTGGATCTCTACAAGAAGGGCGAAGAAGGCAAACGCGTTGTGGTGGGCTACATCCAGAATGGCGAATGGCTGGAATACACTGTAGACGTTGCCAAGGCTGGTGATTACACCATGTATGCTGCCGTGGCTTCTGCAGGTGGCTCCAAGTTCAAGCTTTCCATCGATGACGAAGACATCACTAGCGATGTGGAAGTTCCTGCTGCAACAACGGAAGGTTCCTACGACGAATACGCCAAGGTTTCTGCCAAGGTTACCTTGCCGGCAGGCCAGCATATCCTGCGCTTCACCGCAACAGGCGACTGGTTCGATGTGGACTACTTCAACTTTGTGGAGGCCGGCGAAGAAGATCCCTGTCCGGATGCTACATCCTGTGAAGAACCGCAGGCAATTGCCTCCAAGGTAAAATTCGCCACGGCTGCAGAATCCTCTTACGAAGTCTTTGGCCTTACGGGCAAGTTCCTGGGCCGCGTCGAAGTTCTGAACGGCGACATTAAGGCAAGCCTTGCTGCTGCTGGCTTCGGCAAGAGCGTCTACATGATTCGTGGCAAGAATGCCAAGATGATGGTAAATACCGCTCGATAAATTTCATCTACTCCTTCATAAAGACCTCTGCTGCAGGGGTCTTTTGTTTTGTAAAAAGAGCCATTGACAATCCGTCCATAGGAATGTGTTTGCTAGGGTGTTTTTTGTTTTCTTCTGAAAATATTTTTGTGATGGGTGTAGAAAAAAAGGATGATATATGAATAAGAGTTTCATTTTTGGTTTGGCTGCATTTTTGGGATGCGCCTCTGCTTCCTTTGCTGCAACAGAATTCTACGTATCTCCTAGCGGTAGCGATGCCGCCGAAGGTACCAAGGCTGCACCTTTCAAGACTATCGAAAAGGCTCAGAAGGCCGTCCGTGCAATTAACGGCTCCATGACCGACGATATTACGGTTTACCTTCGCGAAGGTACCTACCAGCTTACCAATGCCATTAATTTTACCGAGGCCGATGGCGGTAAGAATGGCCACTATGTGCGTTACAAGGCTTTCCCTGGTGAACAGCCCTTGATTACCGGCGGATATCCCATTACCGGCTGGACCATGCACGACGAAAAGAACAACATCTGGAAGGCTGAAGGTGTTGAAGGTCGTTTCCGTCAGCTGTATGTGAACAACAAGAAAGCTATTCGCGCTTGCTACCCCAACATGGTCAACGATATGGATCATGATTTCAAGCGCCTTTCCAAGGTGGACTCCACCGGCCGCGCTTTCGATGTTTCTACCGATGATGTGAAGATGATCAAGGATGCAGACAATGTGGAGATCCACTTGATGATCGCTTGGTCTGAAAACATCCTCCGCCTGGAAAAGATTCAGAACAACGGCGGTACTTCCAAGTTGATTCCCAAGGATCCGGAACGTACCCGACTCTTCCACCGCGCTTATCCTATGCTGGGCACCGCTTTCATGAGCAATCCGCCCAAGCAGCAGGCTTTCTACCTGGAAAACTCTTACGATTTTATTGACGCTCCGGGTGAATGGTTCCTGGACGAAAAGGAACATGTGCTTTACTACAAGGCCCGCGAAGGCGAAAGCATGGGCTCTGCCGTTGTGGTGGCTCCTCGCATCAATACCTTGTTCAACGTGTTGGGTAAGGACACCAAGAATAAGGTGGGCTACATGGCTTTCGAAGGCTTGATTTTTGCTCATACCAATTACCTGCGCCCCAGTGATGAAGGCTTCCTGGATTTGCAGGCAGGCAATTTCAATATTGATGTCTTGGCTGATCCGGGTCGTGGAAACTGGGAAAAGCTGAACAGTAACAAGTTCTTGCTGTGGCGTCCGGATGCTGCATTCCGCGTTGAAAACGCCCATCATTTCCTGGTGCAGGGTTGCGTATTCTCCCAGCTTGCTGCGACCGGTCTTGACTTTGTCTCTGGCACTAACGATGACATGATTCAGGGCAACGCTTTCTTTGATATTGGCGCTTCCGGTATTATGATCGGTAAGTTTGCCCAGGACTCCTTGACCGAAATTCACGAAGCTTATAATCCTTCAGACAAGGATGAAATCAGCACTCGCGATACCATCAAGAATAACCGAGTCAATAATGTCACTACAGAACATCAGGGTGCTGTAGGTATTGGCGCTGGTTATTCCCGCTATGTGGAAATTGTCCATAACGAAGTTTCCTACACGAACTACTCCGGTATTTCCATTGGTTTCGGCTGGACTAAGCAACAGACTGCCATGACCAATAATCATGTGAACTGGAACGAAATTCACCATATTGCTCGTTTGCTCTGCGATGCAGGTCCGATTTACACTTTGTCTAACCAGGGTACCGGCGGTGAAATTCAGTATAACTACATTCACGATAATTCCACTTCCAAGTGGGCTGACTACTGGAATGTGCCTATTTACCTGGATGAAGGCACCAGCGGCTTTACCATCAAGGAAAATGTGTTCAAGAATGCACAGGGTGGTGTAGGCCAGAATCAGGCCGGTTCCAATACAATTAACCAGTCTGGTGATTACTGGAATCAGAATACTGCAGATAATGCCGGTATCGAAAAGGATTTCAAGTCCATCAAGGAAATCAATAGCATTCCTCTGCCTGATTTCTCCGGTGCCATTGTTCAGGAATCCTTCAAGTCTATCATGACTCTTCCGGGTAAGATTGAATTGGAAGACTACGATCTGGGTGGCAGCGGCGTTGCTTATAGCGATAAGGATTTTGTCAACGAAGGTAAAGTCTATCGTGAAGACGGCGTGGATGTTGTTGGCCTTGAATGCGCAGACTCCTTGAACACTGTGGATTGTAAGGGCTATGCTATCGGTTACACCAATCCGGGCGAATGGCTGGAATACACTGTCAACGCTGTAGTCGATGCAGAATACCTCTTTAGGGCACGCGTGGCAAGTGGCTTGAATGAGGCTAGCTTCCAGCTGTTCATTGACGGATCTGCAGTAACAGACACCGTCAAGATTCCTCAGGGCGAAGATTGGGTGACCTATACCGAAATCGATGGCAAGACTGAAAAGATTGAAAAGGGTGAACATGTTCTCCGCGTGAAGATGACTGGAACGTACGGCAATCTTGACTGGATTACGTTTGCCTTGACTGAAGAAGAACTTGCTATCAAGCCGATTCAGGACCGTTACCACGTGAACTTCGAAGGCGCTCAGAGCTACCGTGTATACAGCATGAATGGTGCACTTCTTGGAACCATTTACTCTGATGCTCATGAACTGATGTCCAAGACACGCCAGTTTGTAAAGCAGAGCGGAGTATACGTGGTGAAGTCTGTTCGCGGCAGTCAGATGTTCCGCATGAACGTGATGAAGTAGTTTTTGAGGGTGGATTTTAGCCGAAATTGCTTGAAATTCGCCCAAAATTACTGCCCGTTGACAAGTTATCCATAGGATTATTTAAGTCTGTGTATTTTTTGATTTGAACTTTTGGTAATTTTGTAACGTAAACGTTAAGGAATCAAAAGGTTTCCTACATCACACCCGAAGGCACCCTGGGCAATCCCGCCCGGGGTGTCTTTTTTTATCAAATCGGTCATTGCCGTCGCGCTAGTTCGTCACTCGATCTTTGACAAAATGTCAATAGAAGTTGTTTTGGAACCATGTGATTTTACTTTCTAAGAAAATAAGTTTAGGGTGGGTGATAAGATAATAGGGAAGGATGGTTTTATGAAAACGAATAAATTGGCATTTGCTGCCGCTGCGGCGCTTTCTCTTTCCACTGGAGTCTTGGCTCAGAATTTTAACGAGTGGAACGGAAATCCTAAGACTTTTGGCATTAACGTGCTCACGCCTCATGTGACCAGCATGCCGTACAATACGCTTGAAGAAGCCTTGAAGATGGATCGTCGTGCCTCTGAATGGTACCAGAGTCTGTCTGGCACCTGGAAGTTCTTCCATGTGGATGCTCCGGCTCAGCGTAACAATGATTTCTTTGCCGACAATTATGACGTTTCCAAGTGGGACGATATTCCGGTTCCTGGCAACTGGCAGATTTATGGTTACGACCATCCCATTTACAGTAACGTGATTTATCCGTGGAACAAGAACGACTGGATTAATCCTCCTGCAGCGCCCACAAAGTTTAACCCGGTGGGCCATTACCGTCGTAACTTTACCGTGCCCAAGAATTGGGATGGCAAGCGCATTCGCCTTCACTTCGAAGGCGTGGAATCCGCTTACTATGTTTGGGTGAACGGCAAGTTCGTTGGCTATAGCGAAAACTCCTTTACCGACCACGAATTCGATATTACCGACAAGCTTCGCAGCGGTGAAAACAACATCTCCGTGCAGGTGTTCCGCTGGTGCGATGGTTCCTGGATGGAAGACCAGGACTTTATTCGTTTGTCTGGTATCCAGCGTGACGTGTACATCTATGCCACTCCCAAGATCCATATTCAGGACTTCCAGGTTAACGCTTCCTTGGCAAGCAACTACACCGACGGAACCTTGGATCCTAGCATTTGGATAAGGAATACTAGTTCCGCAGCTTCTGGCACCTACACTCTGGAAATGGGTGTGTACGACGCCTCTGGCGCCGCCGTGGTGACTGACAAGGCTTCTGTTTCCATTGCTGCCGGCAAGGAAGAAAAGGTCACCTTTAGCAAGGTCGTTTCTGGCGTTAAGCTGTGGGCTTCCGAAACTCCGAACCTCTATACCTTCGTGCTTACCTTGAAGGACGCTTCGGGCAAGACGGTTCAGGTTGAAAGTAACCGCATTGGCTTTAAGAAGGTGGAATTGAAGAAGAATGCCCAGGGCATCACCCAGTTCCTGGTGAACGGCAAGCCTGTGATTTTGCGCGGTGTGGACCGTCATGAAATCGATCCGGATTATGGTCATACAGTTAGCCGCGAAATGATGGAACGTGATGTGTTCCTCATGAAGCAGTTTAACATTAACGCTTTGCGTACTTCCCATTATCCCAATGATCCGTACATGTACGATCTTTGCGACAAGTACGGCATTTACGTTCTTGACGAAACCAACTTGGAAACTCATGGTGCAAACGATAAGGTTCCCAAGAGCGATGACAACTGGCGCCCCGCTTCCTTGGAACGTATCAGCTCCATGATTCAGCGCGACAAGAACCACGCTTCCATTATTATTTGGTCCTTGGGTAACGAGGCCGGATACGGTGACGTTTTTGCCTCCATGCGCGAATATGCCCATCAGGCAGACCCGTCTCGCCCGGTGCATTACGAAGGCGACAACAACAATGCCGACGTTCAGAGCTGCATGTATTGTAGCGACTGGACTGCCGCCACCTACAACAACAATAACAAGCCCTGGATGCTTTGCGAATACGAGCATGCCATGGGAAACTCCGTGGGTGAACTTAAGGAATATGTAGACGCGTTCTACAGCAACCCCCGCGTTTTCGGTGGTTTCATTTGGGACTTTATCGACCAGGGCTTGCGCCGCAATGGTACCAAGTACTTTAATTTCGGTGGCCTCTGGGGTGACCAGCCCAACGACGATAACTTCTGCGCCAACGGCCTGGTTCTTCCGGATCGTACCTTGCAGCCCGAAATGTGGGAAGTCAAGCACCAGTACCGTAACGTAGTTGTTCGCGACAAGGGTGCCGCAAAGGGCGCTGTGGAAATCGAGAACCGTTTTGACTTTGTGAACCTGAAGGATTACGCAACTGCAGTTTGGACCCTGAAGGAAGATGGCAAGGAAGTGGCCAAGGGCACTCTTTCTAGCACTCAGCTTGATGTTGCTCCTTTGTCTAAAAAGGAAATCACCATCGATCTCAAGAAGCCCACTCTCAAGGCCGGCTCCGAATACTATCTGGATATTGATTTCCAGTTGAAGAACAAGCAGGATTGGGCCGACGTTGGCTTTAGCATTGCCCACGAACAGTTCATGGTGCAGCTGGGTCAAGATAAAGTTCCTCAGCTGGATTTCACCAGCTTGCCCAAGCACAAGGTTTCCGAAGGCAATGGCAAGACTGTTGTTGAAGGCAATGATTTCTCCGTTACCATCAATACAGCAAATGCAACCATCGAAGATTACAAGCTGGGAGATGTGCAGCTGATTTCCGCAGGCGGCGTTCCTAACTTCTGGCGTGCTCCTACCGACAACGATAAGGGCTACAACATGGAAAAGGAAAGCGGTGTCTGGCGCAAGGCCGGTAGCACTCGCAAGGTGAACAGCTCCAAGGTCACCAAGGTTTCTGATAACGAAACTCGCTTCGACTTTGACCTGGGTATTTCCGCTGGCTACTCTACCATGAAACTTAGCTATACCGTTTACGGTTCTGGCGATATTCTGGTGGATTACACCTTTACCCCGGATGCAGCACAACCTGCAATTCCCAATGTGGGTACCCTCTTCACCATTCCTGGCGGCTTTGAAAAGGTCCAGTGGTATGGCCGCGGCCCCAGCGAAAACTATGTGGGTCGTCGTGAAGGTAGCTATGCAGGCATTTACAAGGCTAACGTAGACGATTTCTTTGTTCCCTACATGGAAGTGGGTGAAACTGGCCAGCGTAGCGATGTGAAGTGGATGATGATGACCAACGCACAGGGCAAGGGCCTTATGGTTGTTGGCTCTCCCCGTATGGAATTCAACACATTGCATTACACTCCGGAACAGCTGACCGACGTGAAGCTACCTTGGGATTTGAAGCGTGATAACGCTATCACTCTCCGTGTTGACCTGCAACAGATGGGCCTTGGTGGCATCAACAGCTGGGGTGCAAAGCCCTTGGATAAGTACAGACTGTTTGCAAAGAATACCTTCAAGCACAAGTTCCGCATTACTCCGGTTCGTGGCCTGATGGAAGATCCTAATGAACTTGCAAACATCGGTTTCCCCAACTTGGAAACCAGCATGATTACCAACGTGAAGTATCCTGAAATTGAATACGGCGAAGTAAAGCAGGAAGCATTTGTTGAAAACGTATTCCCGGGCACCATCGAAATGGAAAACTTTGACAAGGGTGGTGAAGGCTTGAGCTATCATGATTCCGATGCCAAGAACGAAGGCGGCCTCTATCGTGAAGATGACGGCGTCGACATTGTGAAGGCTGGTGAAGGCTTGGCAATTGGCTACACCCAGACTGGCGAATGGCTGGAATTTACTGTTGATGTAAAGACTGCCGGCGACTATCTGTTCCGTGCCAATGTGGCTAGCGGCCTCGAAGGCAGTGGTTTCCAGTTGTTCATGGATGGCAAGGCTGTAACGGATACCGTTGTTGTGCCCAAGGGTGCTGACTGGGATACCTATGGCACCATCGATGGAAAGATTGGCCAGGTCACTGCTGGTAAGCATGTGCTGAAGGTTCAGATTACTGGTGCCTACGTCAACATTGACTGGATTAGATTCGCATTGACAGAAGAAGCACTGCCTATTCGTAATCGCGTAAATCTGGATGTCAGCGAATCACAGGACTTCTATGTGTTCAGCGCCAAGGGCCGTATGCTTACCAAGTTGAACGCCGTGGATTTGAACCAGGTTCGTGAACAGCTTCAGGAACGTGGTATGCAGCCTGGTGCCTATATCATCCGTAGTGCAAACGGCGCAATTAAGCAGGTCATGAAGCTGACCAGATAATTGCAATAAAGCAAAAAAGTTGCTCCTATTCATAATCCCGTTTCCTAAAGATTATGAAAAAAAAGTCATCGGTTCGCCGGTGGCTTTTTTTTGGGTTGATGGGAAAACTGGTTTGTAGGATACGCGCGCCCTTTGACAAACTGTCCATAGGACTTTCTTTCGCGTTGTTGGAATTGATGGCTTGAAGGGGTATCTTTATGCTTGTGAATGTGGGTAAAAAGAGGTCTCTATGATTTTGAAAAACATGATGTTCGGTTTGGGCCTGAGTTTTGTTGCTCTGAGCGCTCCGACCTTTGTGGCTTCTGCAAATGCCGCTCCTGAAACTTCTCACGTTCTTTGGTACAATGGCGATGCGGGTACCACATTTACCAATGCACTTCCTATCGGTAACGGCTACATGGGCGGCATGGTCTATGGCGGCGTGAGCAAGGATGTCATAAACCTTAACGAAGGTACTGTGTGGAACAGCGGTCCCGGCAGCAATAATAAGAGTGGCTCTGCAAGCAAACTGGGACAGATTCGTAATGCTCTTTTTTCCGGAGACTATAAGACCGCCGAAGATATGACCGGCAGTTTTTCTACCTATGATATTGCAAAGTTCCAGCCTGTAGGTGACTTGGTTCTGGATTTTGGTCACACGGGTACAGATTATCGCCGTGAACTGGATCTTGAAACCGCAATTGCCAAGACTACCTATACCTCTGGCGGAGTCAAGTACACTCGCGAATATTTCGCCAACTATCCCGACAATGTCATTGTGGTTCGCATTTCTGCAGACGCAAGTGGCAAGGTAAATTTTAGCGCCTCCCTTACGTCCCCTCATACCAACAAGAGCGTAAAGAATGCAGGTTCAGATGGCCTTACTCTTGATGCCACCATCAACTCTATCAAGTTCCAGACTCGTTTTGTAGTCAAGGCTGACGGCGGTAAGGTTTCTGCAGGTAACGGCTCCGTGAAGGTGGAAGGCGCAAACTCCGCCTACATCATTTTGAATACGGGAACGAACTTCGTTTCCTTTGATAACGTTACCGGCAATCCTGGCGAACGCGCCGAAGCTGCTGTCACTGCTGCCAGCAAGAAGACTTTTGACCAGCTGAAATCCGCACACCTGAAGGACTATCAGGAACTGTACAATCGCGTGCGTCTGAACTTGGGTACTCCCGCTTCTAATGCAGGCGACATTACTTCTAGCCGCGTCAAGGCATTTAACACCACCGACGACCCTTCTTTCGTAGAACTTTACTATCAGTTCGGTCGCTACCTCATGATTTCCAGCTCCCGCAAGGGCGGCCAGCCCGCTAACCTTCAGGGCATCTGGAATAACGAAATGAATCCTTCCTGGGGTAGTAAGTACACCACCAACATCAACCTGGAAATGAATTACTGGATGGTGGAATCTGCCAACCTCCAGGAATGTGGCGTACCTCTCTTCGACAAGATCAAGTCTCTCGTGACTCAGGGTTCCAAGAGCGCCAAGGAAATCTGGGGAACGAATCGCGGTTGGGTTGTCCATCATAACACCGACCTTTGGAACCGTACAGGTCCTGTGGATGGTTCCTGGGGCGTATGGCCTTCTGGCGCAGGCTGGCTCAGCACTCACCTGTGGGAACATTACCTATTTACCGGCGATAAGCAGTTCCTGAATGACGCCTACGAAACCATGAAGGGTGCTGCGGAATTTTACCTCACCACCATGGTGGAAGAACCTGTTAGTGGCCACAAGTATTTGGTGACCGCTCCCAGCGACTCTCCGGAAAATACCCACGGCGGATATAACGTCTGCTTTGGCCCCACTATGGATATCCAGATTGCTCGCGACGCCTTCAACAACGCTATCGAAGCTTCCAAGATTCTTGGCGTTGACGAAGACCTTCGTGCTGATTTTGAAGCCGCTGTCAAGAAGCTGCCGCCTAATCAGATTGGTAAGTATGGCCAGCTGATGGAATGGTTCCAGGATTGGGATGATCCCAGGAGCGATCACCGCCATGTTTCTCACCTTTATGGTCTTTTCCCCAGTGCCCAGATTTCTGTAGATGGTACCAAGGATGAAGCTGAAGCTGCAAAGACTACCTTGACTCAGCGCGGCGACAATGCTACCGGTTGGTCTCTGGCTTGGAAAATCAACTTGTGGGCCCGTTTGCAGGATGGCGATCACGCTTACAAGCTGGTTCGCAACCTCCTTACTCCGGATCGTACCTACAACAACCTCTTTGATGCCCATCCGCCGTTCCAGATTGATGGTAACTTCGGTGCAGTCTCTGGCATTAACGAAATGTTCATTCAGAGTCAAGGTGGCAAAATCCGCGTTCTGCCCGCACTGCCTTCTAAATGGTCTAGCGGAAGCGTTGCCGGTCTCAAGGCCCGCGGCGGCGTGACTGTGGATTCCCTGGCTTGGAATAACGGAAAGTTGACCTATCTCGGTCTCAGCTCTACCAATAAGGATAACCTGGTTGTTGAATATAACGGAAATATTGTTAGCACCACCACCATGGCGGGCGGCAAGTACGAATTCGATGGTAACCTGAAATTGACCAACGAACCTTTCGAAGCGGTGGCCCTTCCTGCAACAATTGAAGCTGAAGATTACGTTGCCATGGATGGCGTGGTCATTGAACCCGACGAATCCGGTGAACCTAACATCGGTTGGATTGAGGACGGCGACTGGTCCGAATACTTCGTCAAGGCTCCTACTGCTGGCACCTACACCTTGAAGGTCCGCGTAGCCTCTGGTTCCGAAGAAAAAAGCACTATTACGGTGACCAACGAAGCGGGCAAGGCTCTGGGAACCATTACCGTTGATCCTGCAAAAACCAACGGATGGAACGACTGGTACGAAGAATCCACCTCTATTGAGCTTCCTGCCGGCGAACAGACCCTGCGCTTTACCTACAACGGCACCGGTTTCCTTATGAATGTGGACAAATTCTCCCTGGAAGGTGACCCCAGCGCCATCGGTACAATTGCCGGTCAGCGCGTCAATTCCCTGGAAGTTGCCCGCGTTCCCATGTCCCGCGCCTCTATCGCCCTTATGGTGAAGGCTCCTGCTGGCGAAAGCTACACTGTCCGCCTCTTGGACGTGGACGGCCGTCAGGTGGGTATTTCTCGCGGAATTGGCGAAAATTTCTCCAATTTGGTGGAATTTGGCGCTACTGAAAGGCTTCCCCGCGGAAATTACATTGCTGTGGTCCGCAGCGGAACCCGTCAAAAGACCCTGCGCCTTTCCGCATATTAACCCCATTGACAAATAGTCCATAGAAGGTATGCCCAAGACATGCCTTTCTGTGTTTTACGGGAATATTTTTTAGTCCAGGTTGTATAAAAGGAGATGTTATGCTCGGTTTGAAAAAAACTGGTCTTAAGATGTTTGGGTTGGCGGTGGCCGGTGTAGCTATGTTTGCCCCTCAGGCAAATGCCCACCCTGATAGCCTGGTGCTTACGCCGCCTCTGGGTTGGAACAGCTGGAACGTTTTCCACGAAAACATTAACGAAAAGCAAATTCAGGAAGTGGCCGATGCCATGGTGGAATCTGGCCTTCGCGATGCAGGCTATATCTACTTGAATCTGGATGACAACTGGATGGATACCAAGCGTGATGCCCAGGGCAACCTTCAGAATAATCCGAAGACATTCCCCAGCGGCATGAAGGCAATTGCTGATTATGTTCACAAGAAAGGCTTGAAGTTCGGTCTTTATGGTGACCATGGTAAGCGAACCTGCCATCATTATAATTCCAATTGGGAAAGTGAAAGTGGTTCCTACGGCCACGAAGAACAGGACGCCAAGAAATTGGCCGAATGGGGCGTTGATTACTGGAAATACGATAACTGCGATGTTGTTCCTGGTTCCAACCAGCAGGACGATTATACCCGTATGTCAAAGGCTCTCCGTAATTCCGGTCGAGATATCGTGTTCAGTATTTGCATGTGGGAATACAAGGATTGGATGCCGAAAATTGCCAACTTGTGGCGTACCACTTTCGACATTGGCCCCGAATGGAGATCTACCTCCTGGTACCGCGGCGTTTATGAAATTATCGATGCGAACAACAAGTACTGGGAAGTTGCTGGACCGGGTCACTGGAATGATCCGGACATGCTTGAAGTGGACAACAACAAGCTGACTTATGAGGAACAGAAGTCCCAGATGACCATGTGGTCCATTATGGCTGCCCCCATCATGATCAGCTCCGATGTCCGCAAGATGAGCACCCAGGTCAAGGATCTTTACCTAAATAAGGATATGATCGCCATTAACCAGGATTCCCTGGGCGTTCAGGGACATCGTATTTCCAATGTGAACGGTAAGCAGGTCTGGACCAAGCCCTTGCGCAATGGCGATATTGCCGTGGCTCTCCTCAATGACAATACCACTACCCAGACTATCGAAGTCAACTTCAAGGATATTGGCGTCGACGGTGAAGTGGAAGTCCGTGATGCATGGCAGAAGAAGGATCTTGGCCCCAGAAGCAGCGTGTCCGCAGAAGTTCCGGCCCACGGCTCTGTTCTTCTCCGCTTGATTCTGAAGCCCGTTCCCCGTGAACCGTTCAAGGGTAAGGCTCTCGCTATTCCGGGCAAGATCGAAATGGAAGATTTCGACATTAACGGTGTAGGCGCTGGCAATACCACCTATAACGAAAAGGATTCCGAAAACCATGGTGATAGCGATTACCGCCCGGGTACTGGTGTAGACCTTTACAAGAAGGCTACCGGCGTGATCGTGGGTTACAACCAGGCCGGCGAATGGCTGGAATACACCGTGAATGTTGCTGAAACGGGCGAATACACTCTGTTTGCCGCCGTGGCTTCTGCAAATGAAACTTCCGGCTTCAAGCTCTCCATGGATGGCGAAGACATTACCGAAGAAATCAAGGTTCCCAAGGCTACCTCCGGTGACGACAACTACGATGACTACAACAAGGTCGAAGCCAAGGTGAACCTGACTAAGGGTGAACACATCCTGCGCTTCACCGTTACTGGCGACTGGATGGATATTGACTATATCAACTTCACTGCTGATGGAATTGATACGGATCCCATTTGCAAGGATGATGAAGGCAATGTCATTGAATGTAAGACCGAAGCAATCGCTTCTTCTGTGAAGTTTGCCGCTGCATCCGTTGGCGAATACAATGTGTTCTCCGCAACCGGTAAGTTCATGGGTCGTATGAACCTCGGTGGTTCCGCCAGCGAAATGGCAAACACCTTGAAGATGGCCGGCTTTGCCAAGGGCGTCTACATGGTTCGCGAAGTTCGCTCCAACAACATGCATCGCGTGAACGTCCGCTAACTTGCCGTTTCTGCGTTAACTCAATTTGTCACCCCGGCCTCCGCGCCGGGGTCTTTTATTTGTCCATTGATAAAACATCAATGGAACTTTTATAAAAGGGTGCCTTTGGGTGCCCTTTTAAAAATATCTTTCTTTTTGTGAGGTTGCTGTGGTGGGCTCCTCATGGTTAGCAAGGGAGTGTTGATGTAGGTGATACCTTGCTATTAGGGAGATTGGTATGTTTAAATGGTTTTCTGGCGCAGCCTCTGCTGCGTCTAAGGCGGTTTCCGCTGCCGCTATTGCCGCCTGTATCGCAGGCTCTGCTGTAAATTCTTTTGCTGTCACGAATCAGTTCCGTGGTACTAACTGGGCCGACAAGCGTGATAATTTTGTTTCCGATGTGCTGGTGCTTTCCGGCATGTCCTTGAACATGACCTACGAATCCGCCTACGCCCTTTCTGATCGTGTCATGAGCCAATTTGTAGAAAAACTGGGCATCAACAGTTTGCGTATTCCTATTAACGAACCTACGGCTTTAAAGGCCTGGAGTTCCTACAAGGGCATTATTGATGGTATTCTGGCTCATGGCCGTATGCTTATCGGTTACTGGGGCCCTGCACAGTCCGCTGGCCCCAAGAATATGGACGACTGGTGGAAAATGTGGGATACCGTTGTCAAGGAATACGGCAGCAATCCCGATGCCTATTTTGAAATCTTTAACGAACCCCACATGTACAGCAAGACTGAACTTCGTGACTTGTACGCAAAGTGGCTGGCCCGCTATCCGGATCTTCCCCGCGATCACGTTTTGCTGGATGGTTCCGGCCTGGCATGGAATGTGCCTGATATTGCCGACGACTCCCGTTTTGACGGCTGCCTTTTTGCAGTGCACGAATACACCTTCTGGAACATGAGCATTACCACCGAACAGGGCTGGATGAACAGTTTCAAGGGCAAGGTGGGCAAGTATGCCGACCGCACTGTGGCAACCGAATGGGGTGGCGCCATGGGCGAGGGCGACAAGGCTGGCGTTCATTACGAAATCATGGATTACAACGATCCCAATCCCAAGAATTACTTCATGGCTTATATTCGCGGCATGTCCGAACAGCTGCGCCAATGGAAGATGGGTAGCTTCTACTGGGTTGGCCTCCGTGACGAAGACTGGTACAGCATGACAAAACGCTCCGGTTCCGGTGCCAACACCACCTTGAGTATTGTGAACCAGTCCGGTGTAGACCGCATGCAGTATTCCTGGACTGATACTGTTGAAGTGAAGCCTGTTCCGCAACAACCCTTTGGTGGCAAGGCCTGGGCTATTCCTGGCGGCAAGATCGAGGCTGAAAATTTTGATGTTCCCGGCGTGGGCAAGGGCAATGATTCCTACAAGGATGATTCTGAGAACCACGGTGATTCCGACTACCGTAAGGATACCGGCGTCGATTTGTACGCAAAGTCCAATGACCGCATTGTGGTGGGTTATAACCAGGCTGGCGAATGGCTGGAATACACTGTGAACGTCGCTGAAGATGGTGATTATACCATGTTTGCCGCCGTTGCCTCTGCAAATAATACTTCTAGCTTCAAGCTATCCATGGATGGCAAGGACATTACCGATACCATCAAGGTTCCCCAGGCTACCGCTGGCGAAGATAACTACGATGATTACAATAAGGTCAGTGCAAACGTCACCCTGACTAAGGGTGAACATTTCATGCGCTTTACTGTTACGGGTAGCTGGATGGATATTGACTATATCAACTTCGTAAAGGGCAAGGATGGCGAAGACGATTCTCCCATTCCTGGCAAGGAAGAAGAAAAGAAGGAGGATGATGACAGTCAGTTTATCGGTTTCGCAGGCTCCTTGAACCTTGATTTCTCCGCATCCCAGGAATTCAATGTGTTCGCCGTTACCGGTAAGCACCTTGGTCGCGTCCAGCTCACAGGCTCCACTGCACAGGAACTCTCCAGTTCCCTCAAGAATGCGGGCTTCGCAAACGGCGTCTATATGGTCCGTGGTTTCAATGGCGGAAACACCCACAAGGTTCATGTGAAGTAATTTCCGACGTTAAAATTTTTAACATACATCCCATACACAAAAGAGCCTCTCCCAATCCCGGGGGAGGTTCTTTATGTGATGTAGGGGGATACCCCCTAGACCCCCACCGATGTTTGCTACGCAAAAATCGGTCGAAATGGGTTGCACCATTTCGGTTGTGCGATTGAGGCAGTGAGCTTATGGTGTAGGGGGATACCCCCTAGACCCCCACCGATGTTTGCTACGCAAAAATCGGTCGAAATGGATTGCACCATTTCGGTTGTGCGTTTATAACGGAGCACTCATTGTGCATAAAAAAGCACGGAGTCTGTTGCCAGACTCCGCGCGGGGGTGTTTTTGGGTGTTTTTTGGGTCTCTACTTCTTCATGAACTTCAGAGTCTGCTTAGAAGAACCCTGCTTGACGTTCACGAAGTACTGGCCGGCCGGCAGTTTCTCGATGGAAACGGAGTGTGTGCCGACGCCATAATAATTCTTTTCCTTCATCAGGACCTTGCCCAAGGCGCTCATCACTTCCACGCTGACTTCGCCGGCGGAGGTAATGTTCAGCATCAGGCTGGAATTCTGGATTTCTGCTGTGGCGATTGCGCGCTGTTCTGCAGGCTGGAGGCCCATGCCGATAGCAGAACTGCTAGAGAATGCGGGCTGCACCTGTACGCTGCTAGAGGATTTTACCTGCTGGGCGCGGCTGCTAGAAGACTTTGCCTGCGGTGCGCTGCTGCTGGAGGACTTCACCTGTTGCTGGATGCTGCTGGAGCTTGCAGGAGTCTGGTTTGCCTGCAGACCCTTGTTAGGATCGTTGGGCATGGGAATGTTTGCGCCCACAACGCCCTGGTTGGCGCGGGTAAGGCCGATGATGGCGTAGCCGTCACGCACTGCCACGTTATTGGGGGTCAGATCCACATTGTTTTCGTCGAAGGTCCAGTCTGCGGTAGACCAACGGCTATGCAGACTGTTGCCGTCGAAATCATCAGCATATTTCAGTTTGAAATTGTTGTCGGAACCGTAGTTGCCCTGGCCAGGAACGTAGTCGTAAACCTTGACCCAGTCAATGTACTGATAGAGGGGGAGGGCGCCGGAGTTAAAGTTGCCAACCCAGTCGGATAAACGGGGGACAGGAGCCCAAATGTTGAAACGCAAGTCCTGACGCTTCACCAAGTCCCTAACCTGGTCGGTGGAGCGGCGTACTTCCTTGCCGTCCAGGAACCATGCGACGTATTTGTCGGTCCATTCCATGGCATAAACGTGGAAGTTCTCACTAGAGGAAGGGTTGATATTGTGGTACTGTTCTGAGGTCACCTTGGCGTTTGCGTTACCGGTGATGATGTTGGACTGAAAAGATCCCGGGTTCTTTCCCAGAATTTCGATGTCCACTTCAACCCAGGGGTTTGTTGCCAGGTAGGAATCGTTATAGTACAAGAACATGGAGCTAACTGTACCGGAGGATGCCGCCATCTTCATACGGGCTTCGAATCGACCGTACTGGTAGTCTTCATTTGTATAGAGTTCTGCGCCCCAATAGTCCTTGGCCATTGCATTACCCACGGAAAGCGCAGCTAAGGCTGCAGCCGCTGCCATTTGCTTGATGTTCATGTTTTCCTCTTGTGTAGTTACCCATACACAAGGAAAAATAACTTGTTCCTAATTATGGTTGTTATTCTGCGGAAAGTCAAAATGAACTCGGTGTATCATCCGTGCGACAAACCTCTTCAACCCTGATTTTTATTCCAACTTGAAATAATGTCCTCTCTTGTTTGTGGCTGGCCTCACGAGAAAGGGCTATTTTTGCCAGATTCCCTTAATCCGTATGGATAAAAAGTCCACAAGATAAACAAAAAAAACAGCGTAAATTCGCCACTTTGTTGAATAATTTTAGCAATAGACAAGTATGGGGCATACCCCAAAAGGATGTTTTATGAATAAGATTATTTCTCTCGCAATGGCGGGCTTGGCCGCAGCTTCCGTTTCCCACGCAGCTCTCGCTGATGGTGGCGCCAAGTTCCTCGGCAACATTACAACCAGTAGCCAGATTCGCTCCGATATGGGAACCTACTGGAACCAGATTACCAACGAAAACGGTTGTAAGTGGGGATCTATCCATTCTACCGATGCCAATGGCAATAGCGTATTCAATTTCAACGGCTTTGATAGCTGCGAAAATGGTTATAAGTGGGCTAAGGCTGAACCGGGCCGTACCTTCAAGTTCCATGCGTTGATTTGGGGCTCCCAGAAACCCAATTTCCTCTGCACCAAGAAGAACCCGGGCATTACCAAGGAAAAGACCCTGAAGTACATTACCGAATGGTTCGATGCCGTGGCAGCTAAGTTCCCGGATCTTGAATACATTGATGTTGTTAACGAAGCAATCTGGTCTGGTGACCCGGTGAACGGTAACTATCACTCCGGTTATAGCAAGCCGGCTCAGGGTGCAGAAGGCATCTCTACCGATGACCCGGAATGCGGCGGTACCTATATCGTTCAGGCTCTCGGTGGCGATGATGTGGACGCACAGGGTAAGCACCATTACAACTTTGTGAAGAAGGCTTTTGAAATGGCCCGTGAACGTTGGCCCCATGCAAAGCTCATTTACAATGACTATAACACCCTTTCTTGGCAGATGAACGAAGGCATCGAAATGATGCAGACTTTGATCAAGGACGGTGCTCCTATTGATTTCTATGGTCAGCAGGCCCATGACTGTAGGGGTATGAGCAAGTCTGATTTCGAAAGCAAACTCACCAGAATTCATAACGAAACAGGTCTTCCCCTGTTGATCTCCGAATACGATATCGGCGAAGCTGATGACCAGAAGCAGAAGAACGACTATGCAAACCAGATTCCGTTCATGTGGGAAACCCCGTGGATCGGCGGTATCACCATCTGGGGCTACATTAACGGTGCAACCTGGGCTGCAAACACCGGTATCATGGAAAAGGACGGTAGAAAGCGTCCGGCAATGGTTTGGCTTGAAGAATATTTTGCAAACAACTTGGCCAAGGGTCAGAACGAAACTGGCAAGCCTATTGAACCTGTTCCGCAGGAACCGTTCAAGGGTGCTCCTATCGCTATCCCGGGCAAGGTTGAAGTGGAAGACTTCGATAAGTCTGGCGTAGGTAAAGATGAAGCTGGCAACAGCAACATTTCCTACAGCGAAAAGGATTCCGAAAACCATGGTGACGTAAAGGACTACCGTGCAGACGCAGCTGGCGTTGACCTTTACAAGAAGGCAACCGGCATTATCCTCGGTTACACCCAGGCTGGTGAATGGCTTGAATACACCGTAGACGTTGCAGCAACAGGTACCTACACCATGTTTGCCGCTGTAGCTTCCGCAGGTGGTTCTGCATTCTCCCTCTCCGTGGATGGCGAAGCTATCACCAAGACCATTGAAGTTCCCAAGGCTGCTGAAGGTGAAAACAACTACGATGACTACAACAAGGTTTCCGCAAATGTGAACCTCACCGCAGGCAAGCATGTCCTCCGCCTCAACATCGAAAAGGACTGGATGGACATCGACTACATCACCTTCAAGGCAGGTGAAAACGCTGAAGACGACGAACCCATCGTCAAGGATCCTTCCGCCATCAAGCCCATTGCCCAGAAGGTTCAGCTCGACGCTTCTGTCCGCGATGACTACGACCTCTTCACCATGGATGGTGCTTTCGTGAGCCGTCTTACCGCCTATGGCATGGACGCCGCTGTCGAAATCGTCAAGCAGAATGGCGCAGGCGTTGCTAAGGGTGTTTACTTCCTCCGCTCCAAGGCTGCTGGCAACCTCCAGACAGTCCGTATCGCAAAGTAAGCGTAAAAGCTTGAAAAACCATAAAAACGGTCCCTTTTTGAAAAAAAAGGGGCTGTTTTTTATGGACAAAACGTCCTGGACTATGGATAAAACCCCTAAAATCGTGGATAAAATGCCCCTAAAAGGGGCTTTTTTTGTTGTCTAGAAAATCTAGAAATTGCTGAAATTTGTTCAAAAACGCCAAAAAATGACGTTTTTCATGCCGTATGGATAAATTATCCATAGAACCCGAGAACATTCAGGGAACACTATTCCGATTTGGAGGATAGATTTATGAAAAAGGTTTATGGGATAAACCAAAAAAGGATGGATGTATGAAAAAGAAAAAAATTCTCTCTTCTGTAGCCTTGGCTGCTGCTCTTGCAGTACCGGCTTTTGCAGGCCCGGGTTTGGCCGACGGCGCTGCAAAATTCGTGGGTAATATTACTCAGTCTAACACCGCTCCTGGTCCTAACGATCAGTTTACAGAACTGTGGAACCAGGCTACCGCAGAAAACGGCTGTAAGTGGGGCTCTATCGAAGGCTCCCGCGGTAACTATAACTGGGCTGGTTGCGACGCTGCCTATAACTGGGCAAAGAATAACGGCGGTCTCTTTAAGTTCCACGCCCTCCTTTGGGGTTCCCAGTATCCTAGCTGGCTGCCGAGCCTGAGCGTTGATGAAACCAAGAAAGCTATTACTGCATGGTTCGATGCTGTAAAGAAGCGTTATCCGGAAATTGACTTGATTGACGTGGCTAACGAAGCTATTCGTACCAGCAACGGCTATCACTCCAACTACAAGAACACCAAGATTATCGAAGCTCTCGGCGGCGATAATAACCAGAGCTATCAGTTCTTGATTACTGCATTCCAGATGGCTCGTGAACGTTGGCCGAATGCAATCCTCATTTATAACGACTATAACACTATCCAGTGGGATGTGGACGGCGGTATTAAGCTGATCCAGACTCTTCAGAAGGCGAAGGCTCCTATCGACGGTTACGGCCTTCAGGGTCATGACTTGATGAGCACTGGTGGTAACTACAATGGTACTGGTGGCGGTGGTAACTGCATGAACTACAATACCTTCAAGTCCACCATGGAAAAAATCCATAGCCAGACCAACAACATTCCTATCTTCATTTCCGAATACGACGTCCCGTCTACCGACGACAACATTCAGGAACAGTGCTATAAGGAACAGTTCGCCTACTGGATGGAAGACCCCTATGTAGCCGGTATCACCATTTGGGGCTACATCTACGGTCGTACCTGGCTCGACTGTAACGGTCAGGCAAGCGGTTGCTCCGGCCTTATCAAGAATGGCCAGGATCGTAAGGCAATGACTTGGTTGAGAAACTACCTGAAGTCCAACAAGGGTGTGAACGTTACTGGTCTTGGTGGTGGCACCCCCATCGATCCGGAACCGCAGACCCCGTATGGTGGCAAGGCTTGGGCTATTCCGGGCAAGATCGAAGCTGAAGACTTTGACGTTCCGGGTAAGGGCCGTAATGAAGATGGCACTTCCAACAACTCCTTCAGTGTTGCTAACTCCGGTAAGGGTAACTCTGACTATCGTAAGGACACTGGCGTCAACATCTACAAGAGCGGTACTGGCAATGTCATCGGTTATAACGATGAAGGCAACTGGTACGAATACACTGTAGATGTCAAGCAGTCTGGTATGTACACCATGTACGCTGCAGTGGCTGCCGCAGGTTCTACCTCCAGCTTCATGGTTTCCGTGGATGGTGTCGATAGAACTCAGAGCCTCGCTGTTCCTGCCGCAGCCTCCGGTGATGAAAACTATGGCGACTTCAACAAGGTCGAAACTGATATCGAACTTACCGAAGGCCAACATATCATCCGTATCACTGTTACCGGCGCATGGTTCGACTTCGACTACATGAACTTCTCTCGCAAGGGCGAAGGCGATGAATTCGCAATCATCAAGGATCCTTCTCAGTCTGTTACCCCGGCTGACACTTCCAAGAAGGACACCTCTGTTGGTGGCGTTACTGAACCTCAGGCTATTGCACAGAACCTCCAGTTCGAAGATGATGTTCTCCAGCACTATGACCTGTTCGATATGAACGGTATGTTCCTGGGTCGTCTCAGTGGCTATGGCTTCGATATGGCTATCGAAACTGTCCGCCATGGTGAAAGAAAGTTTGCTCCGGGCGTCTACAGCCTCCGCAACCGCTTCAGCGGCAAGATGCAGTCCTTTACTCTCCAGAAGTAAGGTCTAGCACGGACAAAAGAACCTAATCCAAAACACCAAACAAAATGTCCTAGGGCGAATGTCCTAGGGCATTTGTTTTTTTTATGTGCGTGGGTGTGTCATGTGCATTACGTGCGCGTCATCCTGGAGCGTAGCGATCGGAACTCGATAGGGGCCAATAGATGGTTAAATAGCGTATTTTGCTATATTAATTATTATAACTATATCAATTAATAGAACTAAAAACCCGTTAACTACGGACTTTTTTGAAAAAATACACTTTTTTTACCTTGAAACCCTTGCCCAAACCTACTAAATTTGTCCAAGCATTTCACGGGGCAGGGTGCCCCGGAATAACTAATCAAAAGGATTTACATGAAGACTATTACGGTAAACCCGAGCAAGGTCGAACGCAAGTGGAAGCTTGTGGACGCCGCTAACAAGCCGATGGGTCGCGTTGCAACTGAAGTTGCTCGTCTCCTCATGGGTAAGCACAAGGCCATCTTCTCCCCGAACGTCGACACTGGTGACTTCGTGGTCGTGATCAACGCTGAAAAGGTTGCTGTGTCTGGCAACAAGAACCTGCAGAAGGAATACTTCCACTACACTGGCCACATCGCTGGTGAACGTTGGATCAACTTCGCAGATCTCTTGGCTAAGCACCCGACCGCACCGCTCGAAGCCGCTATCTGGGGCATGCTCCCGCACAGCGCTCTCGGTCACAAGATGATCAAGAAACTCAAAATCTATGCCGGTGCAGAACATCCGCACGCAGCACAGAATCCTGAAGTCGTAGACTTGTAAAACGGAGGATACCTATATCGCTACCGCAAAGAATAAGAAGATCTACCGTGGCACTGGCCGTCGTAAGAACGCTATCGCTGCTGTGATTTTGAAGCCGGGTACCGGCAAGCGCACTATCAATGGTCGTGATTTCAAGGATTACTTCCACTCTGAAGTGCAGAACATGATTGCAAATCTTCCGTTCGCCATCCTCGGCAACGCAGAAGAATGGGACGTCGAAGTTACCGCTCGTGGCGGTGGCATCGCTGGCCAGATGGGCGCTGTCCGTCTCGGCATCTCCCGCGCACTGGTTGCTAACGACGCAGAAGTGAAGCCGGCTCTCAAGAAGGAAGGCCTCATGACTCGCGACGCTCGTGCTGTTGAACGTAAGAAGTTCGGCCGCAAGAAGGCTCGTAAGCACTTCCAGTTCTCCAAGCGCTAATCATCGCCTGGGAAAAGCGAAGCTTTTCGAGAGCATTCCGAAAGGAATGCTCTTTTTGTTTTGTTTGTTTGGAAATTGCAAAGGCAATTTCAGGAAGCTCCCGCAATGCGGGGGCTTTCTTTTTTCTTGTTTCCTGCGGACTCAAGCCTTTGGTCTAGATTCTTTTTTTACTATATTTCCCGCCAACTTGGGCAATAACGTCCAGGTGCTTAATCAATCACCGGTTTGTGAGAGTTGCTTCGGTGGCACACAGTGCTTTGCAACTTAGTCGCACTCCGGGTAGTAACAACCGAAAAAAAGGAATAATACTATGGCAAATCTGCCTTCCGTTGAAGATCTGCTCGCTGCAGGTTCCCACTTTGGTCACCAGACTCAGCGCTGGAATCCGAAAATGAAGCCCTACATCTTGGCTGAAAAGAACGGCATCTACGTTCTCAACCTGTCCAAGACCCGCGACCTCCTCGAAGCCGCTGCTGCAGCTGCAAAGAAGATCTCCGAATCCGGTAAGACCGTTCTCTTCGTTGGTACCAAGCCGACTGCTCGTCAGTGCGTTCTCGACGCTGCTGCTTCCTGCAATCAGTTCTCCGTGACCAACCGTTGGCTCGGTGGTATGATGACCAACTTCCAGACTGTCCGTAAGTCCATCAAGAAGATCGACAAGATCGACACCATGGAACAGGACGGTACTTTCCAGGCTCTCTCCAAGAAGGAAGTTCTGGACAAGACCCGCGAACGCGCCAAGCTCCTCGACGTGTTCGGTGGCATCCGCGAAATGGTGAACCTTCCGGGCCTCCTGGTCGTTACCGACCTCGCTCACGAAAAGATCGCCGTTGCTGAAGCTCGTCGTCTGCACATTCCTATCATCGGCATCTGCGATACTAACGTAGACCCGACCCTCGTTGATTTCCCGATTCCGGCAAACGACGACGCAGTGAAGTCCATCAAGCTCATTGTTGACTACATTGCTGCAAACGTTGCTCCGCGCTCTGTCGACAAGAAGTCCAAGGAAGAAATCAAGAAGTTTGACAACGGTGAGGGCAAGTAATTATGGCAACTATTACCGCCTCCCTCGTTAACGAACTCCGTCAGAAGACTGGCGTGGGCATGATGCAGTGCAAGAAGGCCCTCACCGAAACTGATGGTGATCTGGATAAGGCTGTTGAACTCCTCCGTAAGCAGGGTGCTGCTGTTGCTGCAAAGCGCGCAGACAAGGCTGCTAAGGAAGGCCGTATCTATCTCGTCGAAACCGCTGACAAGGCTGCTGCTTTCGAACTGTCCTGCGAAACCGAACCGGTTTCTAACAACGAAGACTTCGTTGCTCTCGCTGACCTCGCTGTTAAGGCTGTGGAAACTCAGGCTATCTCTTCTGTTGAAGACCTGAAGAACGCAGTTGTCGATGGCAAGAAGATCAACGACATGCTCCAGGATGTTCTCGTGAAGATCCAGGAAAACATCGACTTCCGTAAGTTTGCTGAACTCAAGAAGTCCGCAAACTCCGTGTTCGGTGTTTACAGCCACATGAAGGGCAAGATCGGTGTTATCACTGAACTCGCTTTCGAAGGCTCTGCCGACGAAGCTGCTCTCAAGGCTGCTGCTAAGGACATCGCTATGCAGGCTGCTGCATTTGCTCCGGTTGCTCTTAACGACGCTGCTGTTCCTGCCGAAACTATCGAAAAGGAACGCGAAATCGCTAAGGCTCAGATCGAAGCTTCTGGTAAGGCTACCAAGCCCGAATTCGTTGAACGTCAGATTGAAGGCCGCGTTGCTAAGGTCCTCAAGGAAATCGTTCTCGAAGACCAGGAATTCTTCATGTCTGAAAAGAACCCGAAGAAGCTCGCTGTCAAGGACTACCTCCAGGAAGTCGTTGCTAAGCAGCTCGGTCTCTCCAGCCTGAAGGTTGTGAACTTCATCCGCTTCGAACGCGGTAACTAATTCGCTTTTATGTCATCCCAAGCGTAGTCGAGGGATCTTGCGAAATAGAAAATGGCCGTCCCTTTTGGGGCGGCTATTTTTTATGCCATTTTTTTACTACATTAATTCCGATTAAGTAATTGGAGCTTATTATGGCAAAGTTTAAGCGTGTTCTGTTGAAGCTTAGTGGCGAAGCCCTTGCTGGTGAAAAGGGTCACGGCATTGACAATGGCATTTTGACGGAAATGGCAAGTGAAATTGCCGACGTCGTTAAGCAGGGTGTCCAGGTCGCTCTCGTGATTGGTGGCGGCAATATGATTCGCGGCGTGTCCGCATCTGCTGGTGGCATGAATCGTGCCCAGGGCGATGCCATGGGCATGCTGGGTACCGTGATGAATGGACTGGCTATGCAGGACGCCCTCGACAAGCAGGGCATCGACAGCGTAGTGATGAGCGCCATCCGTATGGAACCCATCTGCGAATTCTTCGACCGCCGTAAGGCAATCAAGCTCTTGAACGCTGGCTCCGTGGTGATCTTCTCCGCAGGTACCGGCAATCCCTTCTTCACTACCGACAGCTGTGCTGCTCTTCGCGCAATCGAAAGCGAATGCGATGTGATCATGAAGGTGACCAAGGTGGACGGCATCTACACTGCAGATCCTATGAAGGATCCTACCGCCACACGTTTCGACGACATTACCTATAACGAAGTGATCGCTCGCGGTCTTAAGGTGATGGACACCGCCGCTGTGGCTCTGTGCATGGAACACAATATGCCCATTTTTGTGTTCAAGATGGAAAAGGGCTGCTTGACTCAGGCCGCCGTTGAAGGTAATTTAGGTACACTGGTTCATTGTTAATTGAAAAAAGGTTTTATTATGGCAGATTATTCTGAAAAGATGGCTAAGGCCGTTGAAGCTACCGAACGCGAATTCACCAAGATCCGTGCTGGCCAGGCTTCCCCCGCAATCCTTAACGATATCCGTATCGACTACTACGGTACCCCGACCCCGATTTCCCAGGTTGCCAAGGTTTCCGTTCCGGAACCTCGTATGCTTCTCGTTGCTCCGTGGGAAAAGACTCTCGTGGACCTCATCGAAAAGGCTATCTACGCTGCAAACATCGGTCTGACTCCTATGAAGGATGGTAACTCCATCCGCGTGTCTCTCCCGATCCTCACCACCGAACGTCGTCAGGAACTTGCAAAGATCGCCCGCAAGCACGCTGAAGACGGCCGCGTTGCCATCCGCAACATCCGCCGCGATGCAAACGACGCCATCAAGAAGGACAAGGAAATGCCGGAAGACGAAGCCAAGAAGCAGCAGGACGAAATCCAGAAGGCTACTGACAAGGCTATCGCTCAGATCGACGCTCTCCTTGCCGCTAAGGAAGCTGATATCCTCAAGGTTTAATTAGGGCGAATCGCGTGGCTAATGAACTGAGACATGTTGCCATTATCATGGATGGTAATGGACGCTGGGCCAAGAGCCGAGGCCTCGAACGTTTCCTGGGACACCGCAAAGGTACCCAGGCTACCATCGATGCTGTTGAAGTTGGTGTGAACCTCAATTTGGAACACATGACTTTGTATGTGTTCAGTTCTGAGAATTGGGGCCGTCCTACTAAGGAAGTGGAATACCTGATGGGCCTTCTCATTGAGATGGTCATTAAGGAAATTCCGGACCTTATGGAAAAGAATGTGAAGCTCAAGGTCATCGGTAACATGGAACGCATTCCTGAAAAGCCTCGCGCAAAGCTCCAGGAAGCCATTGACGTTACGGCAAACAATACTGGCATGCAGCTGAACCTGGCAATCTCCTACGGAGCCCGCCAGGAAATTGTAGGCGCAGTCAAATCTATTGCCGCCCAGGTTGCATCCGGCGAAGTCAAGATCGACGACATCGATGAAAACCTGTTTGCAAACAATCTTTATCTGAAGGGCGCTCCCGATCCGGATCTCATTATCCGTACCGGCGGCGAATTCAGACTTTCCAACTATCTCCTTTGGCAGGCCGCCTACAGCGAATTCTATGTAACAGATACGCTGTGGCCCGACTTCACCAAGGAAGAATTCTTAAAGGCGGTGGAGTTCTTCAAGACTCGCGAACGCCGCTTTGGGAAGGTTCTCCATGAGTAATTTAGCACAGCGTTTGATTACCGCAGTTGTTGCCATTCCTTTGGTGTTTGGCCTTCTGTGGTTTAATGATATTTCCCGTATTGCATTGATGTGCTTCCTCGGTGGCGTAGGCGCCTGGGAATGGGCTGGCATGGTTCGCAAGATGTACCAGGGCCCGGACATGAGAATGCTCTCCTTTGCATCCTCCTTCTGCTTGACCCTGGCATGGGCTCTTTCCAAGGGCGGATTCTTTGGACTCCCCGCAGTGCCCTGTGTGGTGGGCTTGTGCTGCGTGGTAATTTTGTTCTTCTACATCGCCATGGCCTACTCCAAGGTGGATATTGAAAACTTGTTCCCCTGGCTTGTGATGCATATTGGCGCTCCGCTGTATGTAGGTCTTTGGGGCGGCGTGAACGTTCTCATGATGGGTAACGGTCAGGGCCTTGAAAACTGCTATCCCTTTATCCTGGTGATGACCTCCATGTGGCTTTGCGATACCGTGGCTTATTTCTTCGGAAAGTTTGCCGCAGGCAAGGGCCCCTTCGGTCGCCATCTCTTTGCTCCCAGCATTAGCCCCAAGAAGACTTGGGAAGGTTCTGTGGCAGGTACCATTGCTACAGTTGCTTGGGTTGCCTACTGGGCATCCTGTTCTTCCGCCTTGTCTGCATTCCATGTGGATATCAGTCTCGCCCAGGGTATTGTCCTCGGCATCCTGATTGCTGTTGCTGGCCAGGCAGGCGACCTCCTGATGAGTGCTCTCAAACGTTGGAGCGGTACCAAGGATTCCGGCAATCTCTTTGTGGGCCACGGTGGTGTTCTGGATCGCTGCGACTCCTTCCTGCTGGCAGCACCCATGCTTTACATCTTGCTGGACGTCATGGAAAAGGTGCTCTAAAAATCGCTGCGTTGTCCAATGTATTTGGAAGCCCAGCTTTAAATGAGGAGGCGCAAGCCTCCTTTTTTATATATATTCAAAACGTATATGGGATACGGGAAGGCTTATGGAATCTACTGTTGATATTCGAATGGCTCTAGGTACCGATATCATCGGCATGACCCTTGTGGTGGTGATGATTATCGGTAATTTGTGGCGTTTGCGTTTAAGGACCAGGGAAAGCTTGTTGCTTATTGCAATGCTTGGCACTTGTTTCTCTTGCTGCTTGTCTGATCTTCTTGCATTTGCTGCCGATGGAAACAAGCACGAATATGCAAGACAGTTCGTCTACTTTACCAACACCTGGTTATATGCGTCCAACTACCTTTGTGCCTACAGTTGGCTTCTTTTTTTGAGCGAGCACTTTAATATTGAAATGGGTCAGTCACAGAAGTGGAATCTTCGTGTGATGAAGGTGGTGCTGGTTCTGATGCTTGGAATCAACCTTTTTGTTCCCTTCATCTTTAGTGTCAATGAGTACAATATCTACAAACGCGAATTCGGCTACTGGATTTATATTGCTTTCAACTATGGCATCGTGGTGAACTCTCTGATGCTGTACTACAAGAACTATCGTCGTGACGGTTCCATTCGATTCTTCCCCATTTGGCTGTATATTGTTCCCATCGTTATTGCCACTGTTATTCAGTCTCTCTGGTACGGTGTTTCCTTGATGGCTCCCTGCTTTGCCGTGGCTATTGCAGGTGCGTTCAGCAGCCTCCAGAACGAACGAGTTTTTAGAGACAACTTGACTGGCCTTTTCAATCGGTCCTTCCTGGATTACGTATTGTTCCTTTATTCACAAAAGGGGCGCAAGGCTAGCGGAATTATGATCAGCCTCTGCGACTTTGAAAAGATCAATGAGGAATTCGGTCATGGGGTAGGAGACAAGGCCTTGTGCCAGACCGCAGAAATCCTTAGGGAATCCGTGGGCAGTTGGGGTTCCATCCTTCGCTATTCTGGCGACGAGTTCATCATCATGGTGGATTCCCAGTTGGATAACAACATCAGTAACTGCATTGAAAAACTGGAAATGAACTTTGAAAGGTTTAATCGCGAAGCAACTGGTGGCTATAAGCTCATCCCGGCAATCGGCGTCAAGAAGCATCACGGTGAAAGTGAAGATGCAAACCAGTTCTTGAACGGTCTCAAGGCTTCTGTTAAGGAAGCTAGGGCTCAATTGTAGTGGTAAGTTTTTTATTTTTACGCCAAAGAAAAAAAGGTTTAAAAAATGAATATTCTTCTTACTGGTGGTGCGGGGTATATTGGAAGCCATACCATTGTTGAATTGGATAAGGCTGGCCACTCTGTTGTTGTGGTCGACAATCTTGTCAATTCCAGCGAAGAGTCTCTCCGTCGTGTTGCCCAGATTATCGGCAAGTCTGTTCCTTTTGTAAAGGCGGATGTTCGCGATGCTGTTGCAATGAACGATGTGTTTGATGAGTATTCCATTGATGCCTGCATTCATTTTGCTGGTCTCAAGGCTGTGGGCGAATCTGTAGCCAAGCCGTTGGAGTATTATGAAAACAACATGAACGCTACTTTCGTCCTGTTGGATGTGATGCGTAGGCATAACTGCAAGAATTTCATCTTCTCTTCCTCTGCTACGGTGTACGGCGACCCGGCCATTATTCCCATTACGGAAGAATGCCCCAAGGGTAACTGCACCAATCCCTATGGCAAGACTAAATCCATGCTGGAAGAGGTGCTGATGGACTTGCAGATGGCCGATCCGGAATGGAACGTGGTACTGCTCCGCTACTTCAATCCCATTGGAGCCCATCAGAGTGGTCTCATTGGGGAAAATCCCAATGGCATTCCTAACAATTTGATGCCTTACATCACTCAGACTGCAGTGGGCCGCCGCGCAGAACTGGGTGTGTTCGGTAATGACTACGATACTCCTGATGGAACCGGTGTTCGCGACTACATTCACGTTTGCGACTTGGCTAATGGCCATGTTTGCGCTCTGCAGGCTATTGAACGTAAGTGCGGCTTGGCCATTTACAACCTGGGTACAGGTCACGGTTATTCTGTGCTGGACGTTGTCCATGCTTTCGAAAAGGCCAACAACTTGAAGGTGCCTTATAGCATCAAGCCCCGCCGTCCGGGTGACATTGCCACCTGCTACTGCAACCCTGCCAAGGCTAAGGCCGAACTGGGTTGGGAAGCAAAGTATGGTATCGAGGACATGTGCCGCGATTCCTGGAACTTCCAGAAGAATAATCCTGAGGGGTATTAACTCTTGCGAGTCATCCCGGGCTTTGTTTTAATGTCATCCCGAGCGGAGTCGCGAAGCGACGCAGTCGAGGGATCTAAAAAAGGAATTAAAAAATGAAAAATGTCGTTCTTCTCGGTGCTACCGGTTCCATCGGAACTTCTACTGTAGATGTTTGCCTTCAGCATTCCGACCTCTTTAAGGTCTACGCCGTGGCTGCAAACTCCAGCGTTGAAAAGGTTGCAGAAATTGTTCGCAAGTTCCACGTTGAACGCGTCTGCATGTTCAAGCCCGAAGCCGCCAAGGAACTGAGCGACATGCTCAACATGCCGGTGCTTTCCGGTATGGAAGGCCTCTGCGAACTGGCCGCCGACCCTAAGGCCGACATCATCATCAACGCTCTCATGGGTGCCGTAGGTTGCTTGCCCACCATTACCGCCATTGAACACGGTAAGCATGTGGCTCTCGCCAACAAGGAAACTATGGTGATGGCTGGCCCCGTTATCTGGGACAAGCTTGCTGAAAATCCCAAGGCTTTCATCACTCCCATCGATTCCGAACACAGCGCCATTTTCCAGTGCTTGGCAGATCGCCCCAACAAGGAAGTGGAATGCCTGGAAATCACCGCTTCCGGCGGCCCTTTCCGCACTTGGGATATTGAACGTTTCGAAAACATCACCGTGGCCGACGCCCTCAATCATCCGGTGTGGAGCATGGGTCGTAAGATTACCATTGACTCCGCTTCCATGATGAACAAGGGTCTCGAAGTTCTTGAAGCCCACTTCCTGTTCCATATTCCTTACGAACAGATCAAGGTGGTGGTTCACCCTCAGTCCATGGTGCACTCCCTGGTGCAGTTCCGTGACGGTTCTTTGATGGCTCAGCTGGGTGCACCCGACATGCGTATTCCTATTCAGGTGGCCCTCACTTGGCCGGAACGTCTGCCTCTCGAAACCAAGCGTCTGGATTTGCCCACTCTCGGTCAGCTGACCTTCTTCGAACCGGACTTCAACAAGTTCCGCTGCCTGGCTCTGGCATTTGAAGCCGGTCGCCGCGGCGGTGTTGTGCCCGCCATGATGAACGCCGCCAACGAAGTTCTCGTTGACCGTTTCCTGGATGGCAAGCTGAAGTTCACCGATATTCCCCGTCATGTAGAAACCATCATCAATGGCGCTCCCAACTTGACCGGTCACCTGACTCTCGATCAGGTTCTGGAAGCCGACGCAGAAGCGCGCCGCCTAACCCTGGACCTCATCAAGTAGTATTTCGCGCCTTGTCATCCTGGATGGATTTTCATGTCATCCTGGAGGTGCGTTGCAGCGGTAGGATCCAAACTATTAGCTCCCAGAGTATTCCTCAGGGGCTTTTTTTGCGAAAAATCACGTTGGGTACAAATGTAAACGCTATGATTACAAAAAAATGGGAATTGATGTAAATTTGAGGTATATTAAATTTGTGAAAATTTAACTAGGGAGTATGAGAATGTTTTCAAGATTCGGTCTCAAGCAGTTTGCCCCTCTGGCAATTTCTGCATTGACTTTCGCAAGCGCAGCATTTGGTGCTACGGCCTATATCAATCAGATTGGTTACCGTCCTGCCGATAATAAGGAATTTGCCGTGGAAGGCGCCAATGGCGGCGATGTGGAAATTGTAGACCAGGCCGGTCAAACCGTCCTTAAGGTTGCACCTAAGGCTGCTACTTCCTGGGATGCTTTTAATCAGCAAGTTCAGTTGGTGGATTTCTCCGATCTCAAGACCGCAGGCTCCTATTCTGTTAAGGTGGGTGGCCAGGTTGTTCGTAGCGATTTGAAGATTGCAGACAAGACTTTTGAAGATGTATTCAAGGCATCCATCAAGTGGTTCTACTACCAGCGTGCTTCCATGGAATTGGATCAGACTTATGCTGGTCAGTGGAAGCGTGCCGCAGGCCATACCAATGCTTCCGCCCAGCTCCATAGCTCCACTGGAAAATCCGGTTCTATCAATACATCCAAGGGTTGGTACGATGCTGGTGACTATGGCCGCTATATTGTGAACTCCGGTATTACCACCTACACTTTGCTTTCTCTGTACGAACACTTCCCGGATTATTTCAAGACCCTCAAGTGGAACATTCCTGCTGAAGGAACATTGCCGGATCTGTTGGCAGAAATCAAGTACAATCTCGACTGGATGCTGACCATGCAGGATTCTGATGGAGGCGTATTCCATAAGCTTACTTCTCTTGGCTTCCCGGGCGACGTGATGCCCGCCAAGGATACCGACCCCATTTATGTGATCGGTAAGGGTACTGCTGCTACCTTTGACTTTGCTGGTGTGATGGCTGTTGCTGCTCGTGTCTATCAGCCCTTCGATGCAACCTTTGCAAACAAGTGCTTGACTGCTGCAAAGAGTGCCTATACTTGGGGTTCCCAGAATCCGGATAAGGCTTATAAAAATCCCAGTGGTGTCTCTACCGGTGAATACGGTGATAACTGGCTTGGTGATGAAAAACAGTTCGCCGGTACTGAATTGTTCATTACCACCGGCGATGCATCCTACAAGCAGAACTACAGCGAGGGCAACGTTCCCAACTGGGGTGATGTCTCCGGTCTTGCTCTTTATGGTGCTGCAACTCACGCAACCGAATTCGGTGCCGACGCTTCTACCGCACAGGGTGTTATTACCAAGTTGGCCGATGAATTTGCTACCCGCTCTACCAAGGGCTTTGGCGTAGTCATGGCTAGCGACGATTTCGTCTGGGGTTCCAACGCTGTGGCCGCAAACCAGGGCATATGGCTGCTTCATGCCTATTACCTCACTGGCGAAGAAAAGTACTACACCGCAGCAAAGAAGGTCCTGGATTATCTCCTGGGTAAGAACCCGCTGAACATGTCTTTCTTGACTGGCTATGGTGCAAAGTCTCCCAAGAAGCCTCATCATCGTCCCAGTACCGCCGACGGCGTTTCTGCTCCGGTGCCTGGTATGTTGGTAGGTGGCCCGCAGCCCGGTGGTGAAGATATCGGTACCGAAAGCTGGGAATGTAAGGATTACAGAACTGGTCAGGCCGCGACTTCTTACACCGACAATAACTGCAGCTATGCAACCAACGAAGTGGCTATCAACTGGAATGCTCCCTTTGCATACCTGGCTGGCGCCTTGGAAGCTTTGAATTCTGGCTACAAGCCCAGTTTCGCAGTGGCTGGCGTCGGTACCCAGGCAATCAAGCCTGCTGTTTCTAGCCGCAAGCCTGCTTCTGCCGACCAGGTCCGCCTCCGCTTCGCAGACCAGAAGGTCTATGTGGAAAAGGCTGGCAAACGCTTCGACCTGAAGGGCATGCAGATTAAGTAATTTGTGGATGTCATCCCGGCGAAGGCCGGGATCTCCTTTTAGATGACCCTTTGGGTCGTCTTTTTTGTCTACCATATAACGAATTTCTATATTACCTGTTGATGGCAACTATTCTTGACAATGTTTTGATGTTCGTGCTGGGCATTATCGGCCTCAGTTTTTTGGTGACTATCCATGAACTGGGTCATTTCCTGGTGGCCAAGTGGAACAATGTGAAAGTGAACACTTTCAGTGTGGGCTTCGGCAAGAAGTTGCTCCGCTTCCGCAAGGGCGAAACTGAATACTGCATTTCTGCCATTCCTTTTGGTGGTTATGTGGCCATGGCCGGTGAAAATCCTGACTCCTTTAAGGATGGCCAGCAACCAGGTGAACGTGACTTTACCGGAAAATCCGTAGGTGCCCGCGCCGCTATTGCTTTTGCAGGTCCCTTTATCAACATTGTTTTTGCCTTTATTCTTTTGATAATCCTTTATATGGTGGGTGTCCAGGAACCTGCCAACAAGGAACTGATTATTGGCTTTGTGGGTAAGGGTTCTCCCGCTGAAGTGGCGGGCATTTTGCCTGGCGATACCATCACTGCCATGAACGGTAAGGAAACCCAGGGCTGGGATGATTTCCGTGAACAGATCGGCGTGAGCCTTGGTGCCAATGTGGAACTTGAAGTCCATCGTGGTGGCGCTCCCGTCATGATTACGGTGGTGCCCGAGGAACTGGTGATTCCTGCCAAGGATTCTACGGAAACCGAAACCAAGATGGGTATTGGTGACATCGGCATTTATCCCCAGAACCGTGTGATTATCCGTTTGCCGCCTATGGCAGGCTCTGCCGCCGAAAAGGCCGGCCTCCTACAGAACGATACTGTCTTTGAAATCAATGGCCAGCACATTGGCCGCTACGAAGATGTTGTCCGCAACATTGATGGATCCAAGGGCGAAGAAGTGAAGGTGACTGTCATTCGTGGTGGTGATACGCTGACCCTTCCCATGACTCCGGTCTATAGCGAAGAAACGAAACGATACATGATCGGTGTGCAGATGGGTTATGTGCTGTTCCGCGAAACGAAGTTTGTCCGTCGCGGTCCTATCGAAGCTCTGCAAAAGACTTGTGCCACCAGCTGGAAAATGACTACCAGCATCTTCCGTTACTTCGGCCGTATGTTCAAGGGTCAGGTGAAGGTGGATGCGTTCTCCGGTCCTGTCTCCATTGTGGCTGTCATGGGTAACGTGTGGATGGAAGGCTTCCAGGAATTCCTTATGCTCCTGGCTCTCATCAGCATTAACCTTGGCGTTATGAACTTGCTGCCGCTGGCCATTACCGATGGTGGCCTCCTCATGTTCCTCGGCATCGAAAAACTCCGCGGGAAACCCCTTTCTACCAAGACCCAGACGATTATCCAGAACGTTGCCGCAGCCTTCTTCATTTCATTCTTTGTGTTCATCACAATCCTTGATTTCGGAAAGCTGTCCCTGTTCTTGAAATAACGCGCAGCGCCGTCCAGAACGTCGCCCCCCTCGGTCACTTTCGGCCTCCGTCTCCCACATGTCATCCCGGCCGCTTTTATCCTGTCATCCCGGCCTCCGAGCCGGGATCTCCCTTTGTGTCATCCTGAGCGTAGCGAAGGATCTAGCATTCTTATCCATAGTTCGGTTGACCTACGTCCCTCGTTAGTTTATATTTTCGCTATGCTAACTACCCTCTCCAAAACAAGCATTTTCACCAGCCTCCACGCATTGCCTAAAATGCGTGCTATTGGCATGAAACTTGCAGGGGGGGGTACGCATTTTCAGGCTTTGGCATTGATGCCGTAATTTCCTTTTTCAAAACAACAAAAGCAAGCGCAACGACCTTCTCTTTGACAGAGGAGGTGTGTTTCGCTGTATTCCATAAGGAGAAAAGATGATAATTGATTGTTCATCATCGGTGGCTGATATTGTCGCAGCCACTGCAGCTGTTTTGACATTCTTCCTAGGCTTAGGTAGCGCCATCTTTGCGTTTAAGCAATGGAAAAAATCCATGCAAATAAACCAGTCCAAGGCTGTTTATGCAATGACGCATGATTTATTCAAAGACAAAGAAGTGTGTCAAATGTTGTATTCCATAGATCATAAAGCCCCTGATTTTTCGGTCGAGGATCGAGAACGCGAAATAACGATGGACAAGATTCTCGTGTTCTTTGATCATTTATGCTGGATGGAAGAAAAAGAAATCATTGACATGGATAAGCATGTACTCCTTTATTGGAAAAATCGTGTTGTTCAAAATGCTGCTGTAAGGTCCTATTGGAGCAAACAAAAGAATATGCTTGGAGAAACAATGCCTTACTACAACCTGAGAAAATTTATTGATGGAGATGTTTAATATGAAAAAGATGGGTTTAGCGATTCTTTGTTCAACGTTCTTCTTTGCTTGCTCCGGTGATGACGGTAAGAACGGCGTTGACGGATTGAACGGTGCCGATGGTGAAAGCTGTTGGGCTACTCCCTTGGACGATGAGTCTGGTTTTGCTGTTTACTGCGGTGATGATTTTGTCGGCTATCTGCATAATGGCGTAAATGGTGCCGACGGTAAAGACGGCTTAGACGGTGCGAATGGTAAAGTGGGCCCTGCAGGTACAAATGGAAAAGATGGCGAAAGCTGTGTCACCGAAAAAATGGACCTGAGTTCTGACTTCGTTGTTATCTGTGGCGGCAAGCTCGTTGGCTATTTGCATAACGGTGTCGATGGAGGAAAAGGCGATAAAGGTGACAAGGGTGATAAAGGCGATGTCGGTGCTACAGGCCCCGCAGGTGCGAATGGTAAGGATGGTGTCAACGGTCAGAATGGTGAAGACGGAAAAAGCTGCGTGATGCGTGACACCACGGACGCAAATAATGCAAAGCGTACCGGCGTGATTATTTCATGCGGAGCCGTGACCCAAACATTGTGGGGAGCCTCCTTCAAAGAAATTATTTCATCAAGTTCCTCAAAGGAACAAGACGGTGTTTCCAGTGACTCCCAGGATGGAACATCCTCAAGTTCGCAGGAAAATCTTTCTTCTGAGGGGCAAGGCGAAGCTTCCAGCAGCTCTAGCGTTTTCGACGAATTGCCTACCTGCGATGAGGAATACGATGCCTCCACGCAGATATGCCTAGGCGGCTATGTGTACAACATGTGTGGAACCCGTAAGTCCTACGACCCGAGAACCGAGTTTTGCTACGCCGCGGCCGATAGCGTACTGGCACTTTGCGAAGGCAAGTCGTATGATATAACGACACACTTCTGCGAAGAAGACTCCATTTATGTTCTGTGTGAAGGTAAGCAGAAGTATAGCAAGGAAAAATTTTGCTACAACGATATTCTCTACTACCGCTGTGAAGGCAAGACTTTTGACCCCTCAACACTGTACTGCATTGACGGTGTAGTCAAGAAAGGTCGAGACGGCTATATGCGCGATGCCCGCGACGGCAGGTTGTATAAGACGGTATGGATCAATGGCAAAAACTGGATGGCGGAAAACTTGAACTATGCCCCGGGCGATGTTTCTGGTATGAGTTCCTATGCATTGCACGGTTGCTATAATAACGACGGAAATAATTGTGCAACCTATGGTCGCCTGTATACGTGGGAAGTTGCGATGAACAATGCGGATTGTGCCTACGGCAATAGTTGCAACCCGAGTGGAGTCCAGCAGGGCGTATGCCCCGAGGGCTGGCACTTGCCTAGCGCTGAAGAATTTAACGCCTTGCTAAGCTACACTAACGGACATATTCGTAACGACAGTTGGATAAATGGCGACGATGCTTTCGGCTTTTCCGCTCTCCCTGCTGGCGACTACGACAGCGACGGCAAGAAGTTCGTCGATTTGGGCAACTACACCCGCTTTTGGACTTCTACGGAGTTCAGTAGTAACAAAGCCTACCGCCTGGGTATCTACGACAGCTACGCGGTCGTCTACCCCGACGACAAGGACTACGGGTACTCGGTGCGTTGTCTCCAGGACTAAAGCGATAGCGAGTGACGCATAGACAAACTTGTTTGTCTATATGTCCGAGCATGAGCGTAGGCGCCTTGGCGCCCTTCAACTAGAGGCGCGTAGCGCTACTAGCAAGCCCTAGCTTTAGCAGGGGCTTCGGCAAAGTTCTTCCCTAAGGCGCAGCCAAAGGGAAGAACTGATTTTCAAATAAAGTAAAAAAGCATCTGTCCACAGACAGATGCCCTTCTTTTTAAACGCGATACAAATTATTTCTTGAGCGCTTCGATCTGTTCCTTGGAAAGGTCTGTGTATGAGATGATTTTTTCCATAGGTTCATTTTGGGCTAGCATTCGGCGGGCGGTTTCTTCGGCTCGTCGCTTTTCGCCTTCTTCATAGATGGCGTCACCAACAGTCTTGTAATTTGGACGAACGAAATCCATTCTGAAAGCCTCCTTGAAATTCTCTATAAGCCAATGACCCAAATATACATCCATCTGGTGCAGTAAGTCAAGGGCTTCCTGTTTTGGAAGTTCTTCGAGAACCCGCTCGATGATTCTCCTGAATAAATCTCTTTTGCTTTCAGGATCACGAACATATTTAAGCGAACCGATGAATGCCGCGAGGCGCGCATTGAAACCGTCCAGTTCCTCGTCGGAGACATTGTTCACATCCAGCATAATGCACTGGAACGGGAGCATGAGCCGCTGAAGTTTCTTGGGCTTATTGGCGTACAGTTCCTTAAGCGGATCCCAGTTTTCCTTGCCGTTGTACAGGATGATGGCGATGGAGGGAATTCCCCTAAAAACATTGTCCTTCAGCTTTTGCACCATGAGGTGAAAGTTGTAGCGGCGAAGCTGTTCCAGAACATTGTTGTCCCGTGCGGACTTGTGCTCCACAAGGAAGCCGACGAACTGTACGGGCTCGGAACAGTCTTCCTGAAAATCCTGCTTTACGTTTGCAAGAAACGCCAGGTCGGCGTACCCTTTGCTTTCGGTGTCGCTATAATCGCCGGGCATGCGTCTGAATGATGCTTGGTCCAGCAGGTTGAAGAGGTCGTTTAGTTCTGCATCCTTTGTGGTAAGGTAGCGGATAAACTCCAGAAAAGTCGGGACATCCGCTAACACTCCCCTGCAGAAGGGATCGTGAGGTAAATTCATCTTTATCCTATGAATTTATGTGGATGTAAAAAATCAGGGAATGGCCTAGTTGGGGCGAATTCCGTGGGCCCGCGACTGCTTGAAATATTTGAGCTAGTCACGAGTCGACATGTAGTAAATAAACCCCGCTTTCGCAGCGGATATGTTAAACGTACAAAATGTAAAACAGAAAAACAAGGTGCGGTCTCCTTGACAGGGAGTTTGCAAATGATGTATCTTTTTCCTCGTACACTAATGATGTTTTTCTTCTGGAGGCCGACGGCATGACTGATCTCGCATACGAAAAAGAAGGCTCGTACCTGCAGGGTAAAGCCGATGGCGAAGATATTGGCCGCAAGGAAGAACGCCAAAAGGCTTTGTCTGAGAAGTTGCAGGCTGCTCGCGAGATGCTTCGTGACAATATTCCTTTGGAAAAGGTCATTAAGTACCAGAATCTCACTGAGGAACAGGTTAAAGCTTTGTAGCCTTTGCGTGTCCCCTTCTGCATTTCCTATTCGCTTTTTTTCTACTTTATATCCGAAAATTAGTTAGTGTCGTATTCATCCACTAACCACTAAACACTAACCACTAACCACCAAGGTCTAGTATGAACATTCTCGTAGTCGGTAGCGGCGGTCGTGAACACGCCATCGCCCTCGCTGTTAAGAAGTCCCCCATGTGCGATTCTCTCATCTGCGCACCGGGCAATCCTGGTATGGCAAATCTCGGCAAGTGCATCCCCGTTGATGTGGCCGACCCCAAGGCTATTGCAGATCTGGCTGTGGCAAACAATATTGATCTCGCCATCATCGGACCGGAAATTCCTCTGGTCGCCGGTGTGGTTGACGAATTCCGTGCTCGCGGTCTCCGTGCATTCGGCCCCACCGCCGGTGCTGCTGCTCTGGAAGGCTCCAAGGCTTTCTCCAAGGACATCATGAAGAAGTACAATGTTCCTACTGCAGCTTTTGAAACCTTTACTGACCTCGCTTCCGCCAAGAAGTTCCTGGCCGAACATCCCGCTCCCATCGTGGTGAAGGCTTCCGGCCTTGCTGCTGGTAAGGGTGCCATCGTCTGCATGACCGACAAGGAAGCTGACGACGCTGTGGAAGAAATGCTTGGCGAAAAGGCCGTGTTCGGCGAATCCGGCAAGACTGTGGTGATCGAAGAATTCATGGACGGCGAAGAAGCCTCCATCTTCGTGGTCTGCGATGGCAAGGATTATGTGATTCTCTCTTCCGCTCAGGACCACAAGCGCGTCTTCGACGACGACAAGGGCCCCAACACCGGTGGAATGGGTGCATACTCTCCGGCTCCGGTTGTTACCGACGCCCTGCTGGACGAAGTGAAGAAGACCATTATCGAACCGACCCTCAAGGGTATGGCTGCCGAAGGCAAGCCCTACACTGGCGTGCTCTATGTGGGCATTATGGTAACCAGCAAGGGCCCGAAGGTTGTGGAATACAACTGCCGTCTGGGCGACCCGGAATGCCAGATTGTTCTGCCCCTCTATGATGGCGATGTTCTCGCATTGTTCGACGCTGCCGAAAAGGGCGAACTGGCCAAGCTTGGCGCTCCCAAGGCTCCCAAGGGTTCCGCTGCAATCGTGGTTCTCGCAAGTGCCGGCTATCCTGGTTCCTACGAAAAGGGCAAGGTAGTTACTGGTATTGAAGAAGCCGAAAAGAACGGTGCTCAGGTTCTCCACGCCGGTACCAAGATGGCCGACGGCAAGCTGGTTACCAATGGCGGTCGCGTGTTCGGCGTAGTGGGCCATGGCGCCACTCTGCAGGACGCACTGAACGTTGCCTACGAAGCCTGCGAAAAGGTGCAGTTCGAAGGCAAGTTCTACCGCAAGGACATTGGTAAGAAGGGCCTGGCCCGTTTGGCAAAGTAGGCCGCGCAGCTCCGCCCACATTTAAGAGGTTTTAAAATGTTTAACTATACTGAAAATGCAAAGGTCGGCATCGTTGCTGGTAGCAAGAGCGACCAGGAAGTTGTAGACAAGATCACCGCCGTGCTGGATAGCTTCGGCATCAAGTGGGAATTGAACATTCTCTCCGCACACCGCACTCCCAACGCTACTGCAAAGTACGCCAAGGAAGCTGCCGATCGCGGTCTCCAGGTGATCATCGGTGTTGCTGGTCTCGCCGCCGCTCTTCCGGGCGTGCTGGCTGCCCACACCATTCTTCCCGTGATCGGTCTGCCCTGCGCTGGCGGTCCCCTGAACGGTGTAGACGCCCTCCACTCCATCGTCCAGATGCCTGGTGGCATTCCCGTTGCAACCGTGGGTATCGGTAACGGCAAGAACGCCGGCTACCTAGCCGCCCATATCGTTGCTCTCTCCGACGCCGACGTGAAGGCAAAGCTTGTGGAATACCGCAAGGGTCTTGGCGACATCGAAGGCTAATCAAGGATTGAAGTGAACCTGCTTAGCAGAACATTTGCTTTCAGAAAAATCAATAAGCTTGCCGCATTCCTTGCGGCGGCTTTTTTGACTATGGTCTTGTCAGCGAATGCTTTTGCAGGAGAACCGAACCTTCCTGAGGTCAAGGCTCCCTGGATGAAGGGAGAACGGTTGGAATTCAAGTTGAGCTGGGGACCCATTACGGCGGGTACTGCAACCTTGGAAGTCAAGCCGACTACCGATGGCAAGACTGAATTCTATACCATGGCCCATGACCAGGGTACTTTCAAAAGGCTTTATCCCGTGGCAGACACAATCTATACCCGTGTCCGCAACAAGGGCCTTATGACCGAGGTCTTCCGCAAGACCCTTCATGAAGGTAGCTACCACAACAAGTCCGTCATTCGTTTTGACCGCAAGGGCGATAAGGCCTGGCTTTCCGACACAGTATTTATCGACCCGGTAAAGCGCACTGTGAAGCGTTCTGCCGATACGGTTGTGGCCATCAAGGGAATGGAACATAGTATTATGTCCGCCTTCTATTTGGTTCGAACCATGCCTTTGACGGTGGGGGAGACTTCCAAGTTCTCCGCTGTTAGCGGAAAAAAGCGTTATGAACTGAAGGTGATCACCCACGGCCGTGAAACAATGAAGACAGTGCTGGGGGAGGTGAACACGGTGAAGGTAGAGCCGGTGCTTGATGGGGATGGAATTTTTGTGTCCAAGGGTAGGATTTTCATCTGGCTTACGGACGATGAGCGTAGAATACCGGTGTTGATGGAGTGTGAAATCGCTTTAGGTTCTATTAAGGCTAAGCTGATTTCTGCAAAATAACGTGAAAATCCTTATAAACCAACATTTTACACTTGCATTTTGAGAATTTTTTGCATAAATAAGTTATATTCCGTTAGAGATTTTATAATCTGAGGCTTTTGATGTTTAAAAAATTGCTTTTGACTGTTTGCTTGACCGCTTTTATGGCCTGGGCTCAGGACGACGAAGATGATGATGGTTTCGTTTCTGCTCCGTCTGCTGCAGAACAATCTTCTGATGACGACGAATGGGCTTCTGCTCCGTCTGGTGGTTCCTATGACTCCGAAGAAGAAGGTGAAGAAGCTGAAGAAGAAAACCTTAAGGGAACCGGCTTGACCGCTGCACAGCGTAAGGAACAGCTGGAACGTAAGAAGTTTGAAGAAGAACAGCGTCAGGATGAATACGCAAACTCCCTGCGTCGTCGTGACTGGCTCCGCAACCGTCTGATGCTCCAGATCGGTATGGGTTCCCGTTATTCCTTCATGGGCGAATCTGGTATGGGTATGAGCTTCGGTATCGGTGCCGAATACATCTTCCCTGAAATCCTTATTCCGGTTCATTTCGGTGTCTATGGCTCCGTGGGCTTCCTCCCCAAGGGTACTGACAGTGACTTCGATGAATTTACCTTGGAAGGCGGCAACGGCTACAAGGTCGGTGTGAACATGTACCTCTTCCCGAAGAACCCGCTCCACTTGGGTCTTTCCTTCTCTTACGGTACAGTCTACTTTGACCACGACATTATTCCTAACGAAGCCACTGGCGTTCGTCCCTTGGTCTCTGTTAACGGTTACCAGGCTGACCTCTTGATTTCTTACTTGACCAACGAATGGTACTACTTGCAGTTCTCCATCGGTATGTACTATGCTCCGATTCTCGAAAAGACTGGTGCTGAAAACCCCAGCTTCCGCGAAAAGGCTAACTCTGAAACCGACGTTGAAGTGGAATACGTTTCCCGTGTTGTTAACCCGGAAGGTATGAGCAAGACTGGTATTGTGTTCGGTATCGCTATCGGTTACGCACTGCCGGAACTCTTCCCGGATGACACCGAAAAGCGTCGTCGTGAACGTGAAAAGGCAAGAGCCCGTTCTGGCGCTGCCGGTCGCTAATCCTTCAAAGGTTTAGAATAAAATTTTAAAGGAGACTGCTTTGGCAGTCTCTTTTTCTATATTGAGAAAACCCGCTCTCGTAGCTCAGTTGGATTAGAGTGTCTCCCTCCGAAGGAGAAGGTCACGCGTTCGAGTCGCGTCGAGAGCATAGAAAAAGCCGGGGCCCACAAGCCTCGGCTTTTTTCTTTCAGAACAAAGTTCTATTAGTCTTCCAGCAGTCTTACGATCAACTCGTGGGGTTCTGCGTCAATGACCAGGGCCTTGCGGAACGTTCCCACTTCGCCGTCGCCTTCCAGTACCTTCACGATATCGTCGGTATCCAGGGAATTGCCTTCGGTACGGCCGTAGAAATGGTATTCGCTTTCTTCTGCCACTTCGTCCAGGATGACGGTAACAGTCTTGCCAATCATATCTTCGGCATACTGAGCAGCAAGTTCTTCCTGGAATTCAGTGATGGCGTCCAAGCGGGCGCGGGCATCGCTTTCGTCCACAGGAGCAAGCTTCTTCATGGACATGACCGGAGTGCCTTCTTCGGGGCTGAACACGAAGCCGCCCAGATGTTCGAACTTGATTTCCTGAAGCAAGTCCATCAGGTCTTCGAAGTCTTCGTGGGTTTCACCGGGGAAACCTACCAGCACTGTGGTGCGGAGGGTAACATCGGGGAGCTTGGTGCGGATCTTGCGGAGAATGTCGCGGAGTTCCTGGCGGGTGTACTTGCGGAGCATGTTCTTCAGCACGCTGTCGCTACTATGCTGGATGGGCATGTCGATGTACTTCACCAGGCGGGGCTCGCTTGCCATAAGGTCCAGCAGTTCATCATCGATGAATGCGGGGTACCAGTACAGCATGCGGATCCAGGGAATATTGGTTTCGGCGAGAATGGCCTTCAGCAAGTTGGTAAGGGTCTCGCTCTTGTTCTTCTTTTCGCGGCCGAAGTAGGTGGTGTCCTGTGCAATCAAGGTCAGTTCCTTGATGCCCTGGGCTTCCAGTTCCTTGGCTTCCTTCACCAGGTCCTCGATGGGAGTGGATTTCTGGAGACCGCGGATATTGGGAATGGCGCAATAGGCGCAACGGCGGTTGCAACCTTCGGCAATCTTCAGGTAGGCATGGTGGGGAAGGCCGCCCAAGTTCAATCGGGGCAACTTATCCGGATTGCAACCTGCGGGCTGGTCAATGCCCATCTTCTTCAGGAGTTCACCGGGCTTGTAGGTGCCAACCCAGTAATCTACTTCGGGAATTTCCTTTTCCAGTTCCTCGGCGTAGCGCTTGCTAAGGCAACCGGCCACGATAAGCTTCTGCTTAGCCTTCTTGGCCTTTACCTGGGCGAGAATCGCATTGATGGATTCTTCCTTGGCGGCTTCGATAAAGCCGCAGGTGTTCACCAAAATAAAGTCTGCCTTGGAGGCGGTTTCGGTAGTCTGGAAACCGGCGTTCAACATTTCGCCGACGAGGCGTTCTGCGTCGACCTGGTTCTTGGAGCAACCCAGGTGGACAACGAAAATCTTAGGTTTTTTTGTAGCCATGCCGTCAAATATAGCAATTGATTTTCTAGCTTTAAATACCGATAAGTACAAGGAAAAAGGAGGCTTATTCAATGAATATGAAAATTGCTCTTTCTGCAGCAATGATGGTTATGGCTTTGGGCTTGGTAGCCTGTGGCGATAGCAGTACTGGGGGAAGCTCTTCTCAGGCTCACTGCCAAGTTACCAAGACTGCAACAACCGTGAAGGTGGACGCCTCTTATCAGGGCCAGTCTTATGTTTCCACAGCAACAGTGGTCAGTGACGAAAAGATCACATTCCATTCAATCTATGGTTATTCGACCCAGGCTGAAGCTGACAGGGCTTGCAGCAGACAAAAAGAAGAAGCCTCCCACTGGTTGGATGGAAGCTATAAGGTTTCCTGTTCCGGTTTGAAGGTTACCGTGGATGATTACAGCGAGTTCCTTTATGGTGCTGCTGATGAACTGGCCGAAGTTGAAGAAGACTTCAACGATATGTGCCAAACCCTTCAGGATAAGATTGACCGCGGCGAAATTTAGTTCCCGAAAGTATTCGCCAAGAGCCTGGCAAATAAAAAAAGCCCCGTTCATTGGAACGGAGCTTTTTTCATAGTCTTGACTTATTATTCCCAGTCGTCGTCCAGGTCGTCTGCGGGAGCCGGGGCCGCGGGTGCTGCAGGAGCTGCCGGTGCGGCAGGAGCAGGCTTGGCTGCGGGTGCGGAGGCCGGAGCAGGTGCCGGTGCGGGCTCTGCCTTGGGCGCGGGAGCCGGAGCAGGCTTTGCTTCCGGAGCGGGAGCTGCTGCAGGTGCGGACTTGGAAACCGGAATTTCTACGACTTCTTCTTCCTCTTCTTCGTCATCGTCCCAGCTACCGTTAGAAGCGGTGTTGCTGCTGTAGGATGCGCTATTGCTGTAGGAACCGCTTTCGCCGCCGGGGTTACCGACTTCGTCGTTCTTGGTCTTGTCGACCCACCAAGCATAGTTCAGCGGGCTCAAGGTCTGCTTGCCGTAGGCCTGTGCGTCTGCGGAGCTTGCGAAGTAGCCAACGCGGATACGGTAGTAGGTACCTTCCAGTTCGCCGGGGTTTTCAACGGAGGCAACGTATGCCTTCACGTTGTTTTCAGCCAATTTCTTTACAATAGCGTCTGCAGCCTTCTTGGAAGCCTGGATGCTCACCTGGATAACATAGTCGCCCTTGTCCAGCTGGCCATCACCATTGGCAATGGGAGCCTTTGCTGCGGGAGCGTCTTCCTTGGCGGATTCATCCTTGGATGCGGAAAGGGACTGGATGGGAACGAGCTGCGGTTCGTCTGCTGCCTTTGCTTCTTCTGCAGGTGCTGCTGCTTCGGCTGCGGGTGCTGCGGGAGCTTCTGCCTTGGGGGCGGGAGCAGCTGCCTGGACGGCCGGTTTTGCAGGTTCCATCTGCGGAACCAGGTCTTCTTCCTCGTTACAGGCCATGAACAAGGAGCAGGCCAGGGCGAGGGAGCCTAAAGATAAAGCTGAAAAGGATTTCATCCCAATCTCCGTTTTTTTTGAAAAAAAATCAATACAAATGATGCTTTGTAAGTTATTTAAAATATACATAAGTCTTTGATATTCCGCAAGTTATTACAATAAAAAGCCGGTCTTTTTTTATGACCCTTGACGGAACTCACAGGAATAAATATATTTGGCTATCCAAATTTGATTTTTTAACTTAACCAAAGGATTATCGTGATCGGCGTTATTGTTAAGTCCAACGAACCTTTCGAACGCGCTCTCAAGCGTTTCACCAAGTCTTGCGAAAAGAACGGCATCATTTCCGATGTCAAGAAGCGTCAGCGCTTCGAAAAGCCTTCTGAAGAAAAGAAGCGCATCGAAACTGCTGCTCGTCGCAAGCGCTTGAAGGAAATCGCTGACCAGAACCGCAAGCGTCTCTACTAATTTTCGGGGCTTTGCGCCCTTGAAATGTAGACGCTCTTTGTTTGGCTAGCCTACGCGTAGCTAGCGAACAAGTTCAAAAGCGAAACTTTTACGATCTGTGAGTCGCTAACCGCCGGTTAGTGGCTCATTAGGTGTTTATGGACTTTCTTTGTCATCCCGGCCGCCGGTAAGCTGTCATCCCGGCCACCGAGCCGGGATCTCCTAGGAGTAAAAATATGGCAAGTGCATTGCTTACTCGAATTCTCGACGATGTCAAGGCCTCTATGAAGGCTCATGACTCCGAAACCCTCAGCGTTCTCCGCACTCTTCATTCTGATATCAAGAACGAAGCTATGAAGAACGGTGCAACTCCGGCCCAGATTACCGAAAGCATTTCCGACGAAATGTGCGTCGACGTGCTGGCCAAGAGCGTTAAGCAGAAGCAGGAAGCTATCGAAATCCTCAAGAAGGGTGGCTTCGAAGACAAGATTCCGGCTGAAGAAGCTGTTATCGCTATCTACAAGAAGTACATGCCTGCCGAAATGACCGAAGAAGAAGTGAAGGCTCTCATTGCCGAAATCAAGGCTGCTACCGGCGCTTCCTCTCCCAAGGACATGGGCAAGATCATGAAGGAACTTCAGCCCAAGGTGAAGGGCCGTTTCGATGGCAAGCGCGTCAGCGCCCTCGTCCAGGAAGCCCTCAAGTAATTGAAGATGTCATCCCGGGCCTCTGTTAATGTCATCCCGGACTTGGTCCGGGATCTCCTTTTAACTTAAATGGAACAAATACAGCAAAGTAAGATTCAAGAATTGGAGCTGCTCTACAAGATCAGCTCCATTTTGAACCAGAGTCTGGACTTCGAGAACGTGGCTCATCCCATTCTCGAGGTGCTGGAATCTACCATGGGTGTGCAGCATGCCACCCTTACTTTGTATAATCGCCACACCGGCGAAATTTCCATTGAAATTGCAGAAGGCCTTTCCAGCCGCCAGGCCCGTAAGGGTCGCTATAAGGTGGGTGAAGGCGTTACCGGCCGCGTGGTAGAAACCGGTAAGCCTATTATCATTCCTTCCGTGGGCAAGGATCCCAACTTCCTTGACCGTACAGGTCGTGGTAAGGATGAGAACCGAGCCTTCCTTTGCGTTCCTGTGATCATGGAACATGAGGTCATTGGCGCCTTGAGTGCCGACGTCCAGAATCCTGTGGAAGACCAACTTCCCGAGAAGCTTCGCCTTCTGGAAATTATTGCCCAGATGCTGGCCGCGGCCGTGAAATTGCGCCGTCAGGCTCGCGAAGAAAACGAGATCCTCAAGGCGGAAAACGAACGTTTGACCATGGAGCTTAAGGACCGTTTCCAGCCCGACAATATCATCGGTCGCTCCAGCGAAATGCAGCGTGTCTACGCCCAGATTGACCAAGTTTCCAAGAATCCTCTTCCCGTATTGATCGTGGGCGAGGTGGGGACCGGCAAGGGCCTTGTGGCAGAAGCCATCCATTACCGATCCGACCGCAACACTCATCCCTACATCCGCGTCCATTGCGCCTCCATGCCGGAGTCTGTGCTGGACCGCGAACTTTTCGGAAGTGAACGTGGCGCCTTGGTAGGCGTCCTTACGGAAACCCCGGGCCGTGTGGAACAGGCCGATGGTGGAACTCTCTTTCTGGATGAAGTGGCGGAGCTTTCTCCCAACCTTCAGGTGAAACTTTTACGCCTTTTGCAGGATGGTGAAATGGAACGTGTGGGGGCCCGTTTTTCCAAGAAGGTGAACGTCCGCGTCATCGCCGCCACCACCAAGAATCTCCAGCAGATGGTGACCGAAGGCACCTTCCGCGAAGACCTTTATTACCAGCTCCACATTTCTCCTATTTACGTTCCCGCCCTGCATAACCGCAAGACGGACATCGTGCTTTTGGCAGACCACTTTGTGGAACATTACTGCCGTATCGTAGGCAAGAACGTGCGCCGCCTGGCCCGCACTACCATCAACATGCTCATGAGCTACCCCTGGCCCGGTAACGTCCGCGAACTGGAAAACGCCATTGAACGCGCCGTTCTCGTGACTGACGAAGATGTCATCTATCCTCATCACTTTCCTACCACGCTGCAGACAGCGGAAACCTCCGGCACCCAGGTGTCCGGCAACTTGAAGCTGATGGTGGAAGCCTACGAACGCGACATCATCTGCGATGCCCTCAAGAGTTCCAAGGGCAAGATGGCCGCTGCCGCCCGTAGCCTTTCTACCACGCCTCGCATTCTCACCTATAAGATAAAGCAGCTGAATATCGACCTGAACGCCTTTACCCGCTAAGGCCGCTTTCTCAAAATTGCTATCTTTATTTCCGAAAATGAAAATTCACTCCTTCCTCATGGGCTTTGAATAGAAGAATAGGTGGCGTCTCTATCTACTCTCATTTAAACCATTTGGAAAAAAGGAAACATTATGCAATTCCGTCCTGTTAAAGAACAGCTTGATATTTTGATGCGCGGCGTTATCGACATCGTCCCGCAGGATGAACTCGAAAAGAAACTCCAGAAGTCTTACGAGACAGGCGTTCCTCTCCGCATTAAGATGGGCGTGGACCCCACTGCACCGGACGTTCATTTCGGTCATACCGTTGTGATGCGCAAGCTCCGCCAGTTCCAGGACCTGGGTCATACCGTGGTTCTTATCGTCGGTGACTACACCGCCCAGATTGGCGACCCCAGCGGCCGCAACAAGGCCCGTCCCCGTCTCACTCACGAGCAGGTTCTGGAAAACGCCAAGGAATACCAGGAACAGTTCTTCAAGGTAGTCCGCCGCGACCAGGTGGAAATCCACTACAACGGCGAATGGTTCTCCAAGCTTGACTTCAGCAAGGTCACCGAACTCATGGGCCAGTTCACTGTCGCCCAGATGCTGGAACGCGAAGACTTCCACAACCGCTACACCGCAAATACTCCCATTAGCCTTCATGAATTCATGTACCCCATGATGCAGGGCTACGATTCCGTCGCCATCAAGTCCGACGTGGAACTTGGCGGTACCGACCAAAAGTTCAATGTGCTCCGCGGTCGCGACCTTCAGATTTTTGAAGGCATGGAACCCCAGATCGGTCTCTTCATGCCCATCCTTTTGGGTACCGACGGCAAGGTCAAGATGTCTAAGTCCATCGGTAACTACGTGGGCCTCAACGAAGCTCCGGACGTTATGTACCACAAGATCTACAGCCTGGCTGATAGCATCGTGGAAAACTGGTTCGAATTGCTGACCGAAATCCCCATGGACGAAATCAAGGCCATGATGGCTGACGTGGCTTCCGGCAAGATGAATCCCAACGAAGCCAAGCATCGCCTGGCAATGGACATTGTGACCCAGTACTATGGCGCAGAAGCTGCAGAAGCTGCCGCTGCCAAGGAAAAGGAAGTCCATAGCGGTAATGCTATCCCCAGTGATGCTGCAGAATGCTCTGTGGCTGCTGGTTCCTACGGCGCCCTGGACCTCCTGGTGGAAGTCAAGGCTTTTGCTTCCAAGGGGGAAGCTCGCCGCATGGTCCAGAACGGTGGTGTGAAGATCGGTGGCGAAAAGCTTGCTGACCCCCAGGCCCAGATTGAAATCAAGGGCGATGACCAGATGGTTATCCAGGTGGGTAAGCGCAAGTTCTTCAAGGTGAACTTCTAAGTTCCATAAGGATTGGGGTAATATGGCTCAGGAAATTCTCATTCTTGGATTGAATCCGGCATGGCAGCGCTTGTTCTTCCTGGACAAGTTCACCCTTGGCGAAGTGCATCGCATTTCCAAGGTGGAGTCCTATGCTTCCGGTAAGGGCATCAACTGCGGCCGTGTGCTGCAGCTGTTGGGTGGTACTCCGCTCCTGATGCACTTCCTGGGCTCTGAACATGGCTCCCGCATCTTTGATGAGCTGTCTGCATGCGGTATTCAGCAGGCTCCTATTTGGATCAAGGAACCGACCCGTATTTGTACCACCATCGTTAGCGAAGGTGAATCTACGGAATTGATCGAACCGTCCCCGGTTCTGACCGAGGTGGAGAATCAGGATTTCCTCCAGACCCTGAACGATTACTGGAGCTCCACCCAGAGTGTAGCCCTTTGCGGATCTTTCCCCAAGGGTTTCAACGTGGACCAGATTAACTCCCTGGATTTCACTGGCAAGAAGGTCTTTGTCGATGCTATCGAAGGTATCGATGCCTGGCTTGCAAAGGGTGTGGAACTTCTTAAGATCAACCATTCCGAATACTGCAAGCTTTGCGAACGTATGGGCATTCCTCTGGTAATGAGTAGCCCTCAGTTCTGGAAGATGTCCGCTACTACAGTTCTGGAACGTCTCCCCATCAAGAATCTGGTGGTGACCGACGAAGATGCCCCTGTCCGTGCCTTTAGGCTTATTGAAGGCAAGTTCCAGGGTGTCCAGATCCAGCCGCCTACCATTCAGATGAAGAATGATATCGGTGCTGGTGATTCCTTCTTTGCCGGTTGGCTTCTGGCTGATGCCCGTGGTCTGTCCTTCGAGGAATGCCTGGTGAAGGCTACCGCAGTAGCTGTGGCTCGTTGTGAAGTGGAACGTCCCTGGAATCTCAAGCTTGCCCGTGTGGACGAGCTGGAAGAATCCCTTGCCGATGCAGTAGAAAGACTGGAGTAATTCCTCATGACGTTGTTTGCGTTTGCGTCAACGTTGGAATTCTCAAAAATGTTTCCGGATATAGATCTTCCGGAATCAGTCCAAGACAATACAGACAAAGTAATTTCCCTTGCCGTGGCAGGGAAAAATATAGGCTGCGCCGCAATTCTTGGCGTTGGCCTTGTTGAGTTTTCGTCCAATCTGGCGCGCCTCCTTAGCCAAAAGGAACAGCTGGGAATCTCCTCTGTGGTCCTGGTAGGCATTTGTGGCGCCTACAAGAACAGTGGCCTGCTGGTCGGTGATGTTGCCCGCGTGGATCGAGAAACTGTGGGCGACTTGGGCGTCGAAGAGAACGATGGCTCCTTCACGCCGTGGGCAAGGATCTCTGGCGCCGTCAAGACGTATAATGCTTCTGAAGTGTCTTCCGCTCCCCTCTGGATTCGAAACCTGCGGGGCGCCTCGGGCCTTTCCGTCAACTGCTGTACCGGAACCGAGGCCACAGCCCTTACCCGCGCTCATTTGTTCAATTGCGATGTGGAATCCATGGAGGGTGCCGCCTGCTTCTCCATCTGCCAGGCATTTGCCGTTCCCGCCTACGAAATTCGCGCGGTCAGTAACTATGTCGGTGCCCGCGACAAGTCCCAATGGAAAATCGGGGAGGCCCTGGAAAAACTCCGTGCGGTCCTCTCTTCAGTAGTCTAGCTTCTAAAATCTCGAGCCTCGAGTCTGGAGTCTCAAATGCGCCTATCTCTCGGAATTTCCACCTGTCCCAATGACACGTTCATCTACGAGGCTCTTGTCCATGGCCTCCAGAATTCTCCCTTTGAATGGGATGTTCATTTTGCGGATGTGCAGACCTTGAACGAATGGATCATGGCTGGCAAGCTGGATGTGGCAAAGGTCAGCGCCCAGGTCTATCCGGACATCGAGAAGGATTATCGTTGCCTAGGTTGCGGTGGCGCCATCGGCTATGGCTGCGGTCCTCTGCTGCTTTCTTCTGTGGCGGATTCCTTCGATGAAAATTCCTCCACGTTTTTGCCTGGTGCCAATACTACTGCCGCCTTGCTGTTCAAGTTCTGGTACCAGAAGAAGTTTGGCGGAAAGCCCAACCTTCAGTTCGCCTTGTTCAACCAGGTCTACGAAGGCCTGCTCTCCAAGGAGTTCGTACAAGGCGTGACGATTCACGAACATCGCTTCACCTGGAAACGTGACGGACTTCACATGTTGCAAGACCTGGGCGCCTTCTGGGAACAGGAAACGGGTACGCCCATTCCTCTTGGCATTTCTGTGGCACGTCGCTCCCTGGGTGACGAAACCATCGCGTTGGTGGAATCCGAAATCAGGAAGAGCCTGGCTATCGCGCGTAGCCGTGCCGAACTGGTGACCCCTTTTATCGATGAAAAGGCTCAGATCGAGGACAAAAAGGTGATGGAAGCCCACATCAAAATGTTCGTGAATGATTTCTCGGAAAACGTGGGGGAGAGGGGGAAGGCCGCCTTGGAAAACCTGTGGCGGTTATCACGTTGTGAATAAACTGTGAATTTGTACGATTTTATTGTAATATTATGGAAATGTAAACGTTGTTTTACAAAATGGCGAATTTTTTCAAAAAACTTTATTTATTTTCCATACTGCATATTTTAAGTGGAGTTTACTTATGAGCTTAGTGAACGATCTGGACCAAGAAGTCGAAAATTTCAAGCGCGAATACGACAAGTTCTCTCGCGGCAACAAGTCTGCCGGAACTCGTGCTCGCAAGATCCTGCAGGACATCAAGAAGACCTGCCAGGAAATCCGTGTTTCTATCCAAGGAGCTAAGAAAGAGGACGAAAAGGCTGAACCGGCCTCCGAAGATTAACCTTCGGATCCCTTCAGAAGTGCTAAAATCACAACATTTTTTGCCCATTTTTGCGAAAATCGTTTGACTAAAGCCCTTTATGAAGGTATATTCCCATTTGGATTTTATGTCGCTCACCTGGGTGGCGTATAAGTTGAAGAATTTTTAAGTGTTCTATGATTGGAGAAACGTAGCAGTATGACCCTAAAGAAACTGGTCTTAATTACGGCCGGGGCAATGCTTCTTACCGGAACCGCCATGGCCAAGAATATCAATGTGCCTGGTGATTACAGCAAGATTGCAGACGCTCTCGGTAACGCCGACGCCGGAGATACCATCTTCGTTAAGCGTGGCACCTACAATGAAAACATCACCCTCATCATGGGCGTTGTGCTTAAGGGTGAAGACCCTCTCACAACTATCATCGATGGTGGCCGCCGCGGTCCGACCGTTATGGGTACTTCTGGCGCCGAAATGTCTCACTTCACTGTGAGAAACGGTCTCGAAGGTATTCTTTGCGAAAACGCTGCTCCCTACATCCACCACACCTACGTGATGGACAACCATGCAACTGGTATCGGCGCATTCATTTCTCTGCCTCATCTCCGCAACAACGTGGTGTACGGCAACCGCTGGTCCGGCATTCTCGCATGGGGTGCTAAGTCTCTCGATGCATTTATTGAACAGAACGTTGTTCTTCGCAATGGCTACTCTGGCCTTGCTCTGAAGGGACCGACCAACGTGGTCGCTCGTAACAACATCTTCATGGAAAACCACTACTACGGTGTGTTTGCTGACCCGGCTGCCGGTCAGACGAAGGTGGAATACAACAACATCTACAAGAACTACTATCCGTTTAACCAGTTCATCAAGGTTAACCGTACGAACGTCTCCTTGGATCCGAAGTTCATGAACGCTTCTCTTTCCAAGCCGAACTTCTACTGCCAGTCTACCTCTCCGATGCTCAAGCGCGGTAAGGGTAAGATGGACATCGGTTTGACTGCTACCGAACTGGTGAAGGAAGATGAAGCTATTGAAGAAACCCGTAATCCGGATACCGATGGCGATGGCCTTTGCGATCCTTGGGTTTCTGAAGAAGGCGTTGCAGACAAGTACGCATCTGTTTGTACCGGTCTCGACAACTGCCCGGAAGAAGCTGAAGACTTCGATGGCTATCAGGACGACGATGGTTGCCCGGATGCCGACAACGACCGTGATGGTCTCTGCGATCCTTGGGTAGAAGCCAAGGGTATGCTCTCCAATTTCGCTCACATCTGTAAGGGTGTTGACCTCTGCCCGGAACAGGCAGAAACCCAGAACGAATACAAGGACGACGATGGTTGCCCGGATGAAGTTCCGCAGCCGCCTAAGAAGGTCTTCGTTCTCGAAGGTGTGAACTTTGAATCTGGTAAGGCTACCATTACTCCGGACTCCTACATCTCCTTGATGAAGGTTGTGGACATCATGGAAACCTTTACCGAAGCTACCTTCAACATTGTTGGTCACACCGACAACGTTGGTAACAAAGACAAGAATAAGCAACTTTCCGCTGACCGCGCTGCTGCAGTGAAGAACTTCCTCGTCGAAAAGGGTATTGACGAAAGCCGTATGGTCACTGACGGTATGGGCGACACCAAGCCGGTTGCTTCTAACAAAACCCCCGAAGGTCGTGCTCAGAACCGTCGTATCGAGTTCATCCGCACGGATATGAAGTAAAGGAGTAGGTGATGCGTTCTAATTTTATTAAAACCGCAGTTCTCGGACTCTCCGTCGCTAGCACTTCTTTGTTCGCTGATGCAACTTATTCTCCGCATAAGTATCAGCAGAACGACTGGTTTGCAGAATTTGGTGGCAACACCGCAATGTACGTCAACCCGGCAGGCATCGCTGAAACCGAACAGCTCGAAGTCAGCGCTGCATTCTTCAGCTCCATCAGTGGCGAAGCTAGCCAGGAATACGTCAGCGTAACCTACCCTTGGGATTACAAGCACACTTTGGGCTTCTCTCTCTTCGAAAACGGTGCATCCATTGATGGTGGCAAGTCCTATGGTGAATACTCCTTCATGGTTGGCTATGCTTACAACCTGATGCAGTTCGTCTCCCTGGGTGTTGACCTCTCCATCCTCTACATCAACCAGTTCGAAGAAACTACTCAGCTGACCTTCGGTGCAGACGTGGGTGTTACCCTCAATGCACTCTCTTCTTCCAAGTACGGCTACCTCATGATCGGCCTTGCTTTGCAGAACCTCGCTCAGCCGGGTATCAGCACTGCTGATGAAGATGGCTTTACCTTTGTTGTTCCGGGTTTCTTCGGTAGTGGTAGCTCCAAGGCTTACAACATCCCGAGTAACCTCAACCTTTCCTTCTTCTACCGCGGCCTCAACCGTACTCTCGAAGCCAAGGCAGAAATCTCCCTCATTGACATCTTCCATGCCGATGAAGAAGGTGGTAGCGGTGTTAATCCGGAATTCAGCCTTACTTTGACCTACTTCCTCTCCCCGCACCTTGGTGTCCGTCTCCGCTTCACAAAGGAAGGCTACCCGGTTGCTGGTGCTACTGTGAACGTCAAGGATGTTAGCATTTTCCGTTATCTCGCTCTTGACCTCGAAATGTCTCACGATGACCTCTATGCTAGAAAGAATCGTGGCTTCATCTGGGCTGTGAAGATTACTTCTCGCTTCGGTGACACACGTGAAGAAAAGATCGGTGAAGAACGTTATCGTCGCTTGAAGATCGAACCTGAAAACGACTACCGTGCTGCAATGCGTCTCTACTTGAACCGTCAGTTCCTCGAAGCTGCTTATGCCTTCGGTAAGGTTCAGACCAAGTACCCCGCATTCCACCTTGTTGACCAGGCTGCTTTCTATAAGGCAAAGTCCTTCGAAAACCTCCGTATGCACAAGGCTGCAAAGTCTGTCTACGAAGACGCTATCAAGCGCTATCCGCAGAGTGACCAACGCGCCAAGTACCACTTCCAGTTGATGAACATCGACTATAAGGAAGGCAAGTACACTGAAGCTATGTCCAAGTACCAGAACATTGCTCAGAAGTTCGGCGAAAGCGACGTTAAGGCTGACGCTGACTACGTTGCAGGTCAGATTAAGTTTGAACAGGGCCTCTACCAGGAAGCTGTCGACCTGCTCGCAGCAATTCTCCCGGGTAACGCCAACTACTTCTACGCTCGCTATACCATGGGTATCGCTTACAGCCGCCTTGGTAAGTGGGACGAAGCTGAAAACTGCTTCCGCGATATTACCGAACAGCCGGTTTCCAACCAGTCCGAACGTGACTTGCAGGATGCCGCTAAGGTTAAGCTCGGCCATATCTTCTTCTCTGGTGAAAAGGCTGACATCAGTGCTGCAGCTCAGATGTACGCACAGGTTCAGGCTGGCTCCCCGGTTTACGACGAAGCTATGCTCGGTATCGCATGGTCCTTCCTTAAGGTTAACAAGCCGGACGATGCTATGAAGCCGGCTCAGTGGATCATCAAGAACCTTCCGGAATCCTTCCTGGTTTCTGAAGCTTACCTGGTGGTTGGTTACTGCCACTTCATGAAGAAGGATTACAACGGCGCTGTCAAGGCTCTTGAACAGGCTGAAAAGCGCACCGAACAGCCGGTTGTCTCTGTTGCCGCTCGCGACAGTGCTCGCCAGGCTTACGATGCAATGCAGGATGAATTTGATTCTGTCCAGACCAAGGCTTTGGACCTCGCTCGCCAGCTCCCCACTCCGCGTGTGCAGAGCAAGCGTGAAGCTTTGAAGCCGTCCTTCGACAAGGCTAACGCCGCTATCGAAAGTTACGCTGCCTTCAACCTCAAGGCAATTCAGAGTGACCGCTTTGAATCCAACCGTAAGCGTATCCTTGATGACGCAGGCTTTACCTTGGCAACCGTTAAGACCAAGATGGGTCAGGGCGCTGGTAGTTCTCAGGCTGCTGAAGAACTCGACGCTTTGGATGACGACTTAGATCTGGAATAATAAAAGAATGAAGCTTAGACCTGGAGAATTTGATTCTCTGGGTCTTCCCCTTTTTTAAAATTATTAGGTGGAAAGAGAAAGATGAAAAAATTAATGCTTGTTGGTGCAATCGTTTGCTCGCTGATTGGTAATTCCTTTGCAGCGTCCGACCCTTGTAAAGACAAAGTAGCCGAAGCCAAGAAGTTGGCTGCAAAGTGTAAGGCTATGCCGAAGGGCCCTGAGAAGACTCAGTGCGCAGGCTCCTATAAGGTTTTGAAGAACCAGGCCGAACAGGCTTGCCGTTCCGGTGGTCTTGACGAAGATGGTATGCGTCAGGCTATCGCCCAGTGGGAAAAGCAGGTGAACAACTGTAAGGGTAAGCAGAACGCTCGTTGCGCTTCCGCTCTCCAGCAGCTCGGTCACTATCAGTTCCAGTTGGAAGAAAAGCAGTTCTTGGATAAGAACGCTCAGTACGAAGAAGATGTAGCATGGTGCGCAGACCGCGATAACAAGCCGGCAAAGTGCGCCAACATCGATCAGCTCCCGAAGGCTGACCATAAGAAGTCTCTCGGCTACTTCCTCGAATACATTGATAAGTATCCGAAGGAATCCAAGACTCCGACTGTTATTTACCAGGCTGCTGCTGTGCAGGAAGCTTCTGGTGAAGATGAAAAGGCATTCAAGCTCCGTGATCGCCTTGTCAAGAACTTCCCGGACAATGGTCTTGTCCCGAAGGCTTGGCTCCGTATTGCTGAATACCACTTCATGAACCGTAAGTTCCGCGATGCTATCGCCGCCTACAAGAAGGTGACTGGCTTCGAAAGCTTGACCGGTAAGGAAGCTGCCTTGGCAATGTACCACTTGGCAGAATCCTACTATAACATTGCAGAATACGAAACCGCTGCTATCAAGTACTATGAATACATTATCGGTGCTGATAAGGGTAAATATCCTGCTGACTTGCGCGCAGAAGCTATGGACTTCATGGCTGCTTCCTTCTCTGACTTGGAAGGTGGTGGTGTCCAGGAAGCAGAAGCTTTCTTGAAGGATAAGAAGGTTCCGTTCAAGGATTCCGTCTACTACCGTATCGGTATGAAGAACAAGGACCATGACCGTAACGAAGAAGCTGTCCAGTCCTTCAAGCGCTTGATGAATATCAACCCGGACTACATCGATGCTCCGTTGGCTGATATCGCTATGATCGAAATCTTGATCGTCCAGCAGAAGTTCGAAGATGCTCAGGCTCATCGTTACACTGTTGTGAAGCGTTATGACCGAAACTCTTCCTGGTACAAGAAGAACCAGAAGTATCCGGAATCTGTGAAGAATGCAGAAACTGCAATCCGTGGCGCTATGCTCGACATTCCGCAGTACCACCACGCCCGTGCTGCTAAGCTCACCAAGGAAGGTGACTTGGAAGCCGGTAAGAAGCAGTACTCTGAAGCTATCAAGGCTTACGAAAAGTTCTTGGAACGTTACAAGAAGGAACCGACTTGGGATGAATACAAGGTTCATATCAACCTTGCTCTCGTCTACCAGGAAATGGGTCAGTATGCTAACGCTGCCAAGATGTTCAACTGGATCGTTGAAACCGATACTACCCGTTACGGCCGTCGTCCCATGGGCTCCGAAGCTCTCCTGAAGAAGGAAGAAGCTGCTTATAACGCAGTCCTTGCTATGGACCAGTCTCGTGAAAAGGCTAAGAAGGAAAAGGCTGGCGACGATAACGTTAAGGCTTACTCCCTCCAGGAAACCAAGGCTTACTTCGAACAGGTTAAGAAGTACATGGCCAAGTTCGGCCAGAACAAGGAAGCTGCAGAACTTGCTTACAACGCTGCCATCGTTCATTACGATGCAAAGCAGTTCAAGACCGCAGTGGGCGTGCTCCGCGACTTGAAGCAGAAGTTCCCGCAGCATCAGTACATCTTGCTCATCAGCCGTATGCTTGCTCAGTCCTTGTTGGAATCTAGCCAGCTGGACGAAGCTCTTACCGAATTCGAATGGCTCTTCAAGCAGTACTCTCAGGTTAAGGCAACCAGAAACGACTCTATGGCTGCTGAAATCGAAAAGGCTATCGCATACGTTCTCTTCCAGATGGCTGAACAGTCCGTCAAGAACGGTCAGAACGAAAAGGGTGCTCAGGCTTACCTGGCTCTCGTGAAGCGTTACCCGAAGATCGACATTGCTGACAAGGCTGTGTTCGAAGCTGCAGTTGCTTACGAAACTTCCAAGCAGTATGTCAAGGCTGCTGAAACCTTCATGATGCTCCCGAAGCAGTATGCTTCTTCTCCGCTCACCATCAAGGGTGTCCTCCGTGCCGCTTCCGACTATAAGAAGGAAGCTGAAGCCAACAAGGCAAACAAGAAGGTGTTCGAACAGCGCAATCGTGAAGCAGCTCAGACCTTCCTCTTCATCACCAACAACTTCCCGCAGGACTCCATGGCCTTCCAGGCTATCGGCTTCGCTGCTCAGGTGTATGACTCCATCCCGGATAAGAAGACCGCTGCTACTACTTACGAAATTGCTTACAAGCGTTACCCGAAGAATGAAAAGACTCCGTCCTTCCTCTATAGCGCATGCTTGAGCTATGACGAAGCCAAGATGGTTGACGAAGCTATCCGTTGTAACAAGGACCTCGTTCGTGACTATCCGAAGAGCACCTACGCTCTTGACGCTGCATTCTCCATTCCGATGGCTTATGCAAACGGCAAGAAGTGGGACCTCGCTGCTAAGGAATACCACAACTTCATCAAGAGCTACAACGAAGATAAGGAAAAGCTGATCGCTGCCTACATCGGTGCCGCTCGTGCTTACATGGAACTTAAGGACGAAGACAAGGCTATCGCCGACTACGACGCAACCTTGAAGAACTACGATAAGTTCGGTCTTCAGATCAAGAACGCTGACCCGGCAGTTCCTGCAGAAGCTGCATACTACCTCGGCGAACGTGAATACAATAAGATGACTCCGATTGTCATCAAGGGTAAGGATAAGGACAAGGCTAAGGTTATCAAGACCTTGGTTGACATCCTCCAGAAGGCTATGGGTCACTACTCTAAGTCTGCTACCTACGCATCTGAAAAGTGGACCTTCCGTGCTACCAACCGTATGGGTATGTTGTTCGTTACCATGGCTGCTAAGATCCGTGAACAGGAACTTAACGGTAAGAAGGAAGACGAACGCTTCGCAGAACGTATCGGTATCGTCCAGCAGCTCCCCAGCTACTACGAACAGGCTCGTCCGATCTTCCAGAAGAACATCGACCTTGCTCGTGACCAGGGTTTCTACAACAAGGACGTGGTCGAAGCAGAAGAAGGCTATATCGAAATGTATTACCAGGGTTGCGCAGTGTTCGTCGAAGTTGCTGACGCATTCGCTAACTCTCCGCTTCCTGACTCCGCAGCCATCGTTCGCGAATACGTAGAATACGAAGGCGCTGTTAAGGAAGACGCTATCGAAATGGCTCACGAAGACCTCGAAGCCTACCGTGAAGAATTGAATACTCGTTCTGAAGGTGCTAAGGAACTGGCTAAGCCGCAGTGTGCAACCGGTATCAAGGCATCCGCTCACTACGGTATCGATAACCAGTGGACTGCTAAGCTGTTCGAATTGCTCAAGACTCTCGACGAAAACGACGAAACCTTGAACACCAAGATCGAAAAGTTCGACCCGTCCACCTTGTTCTCCGACCCGGCTTACTTCAAGACTAAGGCTCGTATCGAACAGATCTCCAAGTCTGAAGTTATGACTCCGGAAGAACAGATCGCTACCTATCGCGACATCATCAAGGAAGGCAAGGCTGAAAACGAAAAGTTGAAGGCTGAACTGGCTGACCTTAAGAAGCAGATGGCTCCGGCTGATGCTGTTGATGCTGGCATGGGTGCAGCAAATGATGCTGCAGGCATGAACTAGCGGTAAAAACAATTTTACGGGGGACCTAGTTCATAGGGTTCCCCTATTTATTTAGGCAAAAAAGGGCACTTGGTTTATTGTAAAACAAGTTTTACACGCTCCGAGCCCCTAATTTGCCCAAAAAAAAATAAATATGAACGAAGATTATCAAAACAACAAAAAAAACACTCAATGAAAGGAGTACTCTAATGTCTAAAATGCTTCAATCCTTCAGCCCTGAATCCGATGGTTGGCAGTTCATGTGGATCATCTTGGTCGTCTTCCTGATCGGCCTTGGTTTCTCCGTTGAACGTTTTGTCTACATCTTGCTCAAGAGCGGTAAGGGTCGTGCAAAGTTCCTCGCTGACTTCGGTAAGCTCATCTCTTCTCAGCAGTATGATCAGGCTCTCAACCTCGCTAACTCCACCAAGCTCCCGGTTGCTCGCGTTATGGCTGCAATCGTTGCTTCTCGTAACGGTGGTCGCGAAACCATGTCCGCAGCTTGCGACGCAGTGTTCCTGACCGAAGCTCCCCGTCTGACTCGTTACATTTCCATCATCCAGGTTATGGCATCCATCTCTACCTTGCTCGGACTTATGGGTACCATTTACGGTCTGATCTTCACCTTCGACGCTGTTGCTAACAAGCCTGCTTCCGAACGTGCTAAGGCTCTTTCTGACGGTATTGCTATCGCTATGGGTACCACTCTCTTGGGCCTTATCTCTGCAGTGCCTCTTCTGGTTATCGTTGGTCTCCTCAACATGAACTCTGAACGCCTCATCCAGGAAATGGAAGAAAAGGGCCTCAAGATCATCAACTCCTTGGCATAATTGTTTAGGTAATTACAATTAAACTGGAGTTTTAAAATATGTCAAGACAACTTAAGAAACCAGCAAAGCCTGAAGAACCGGACCTGTTGCCGGCAATGGGCTTGTTCACAATCCTGATTCCTATGCTGTTGTCTATGGCTGCCTTCTCCAAGCTGGCTATCGTTGAAGTCAATCTGCCGGAACGTTCCATGATGCAGATGGACAACGATACCCCTCCGGAACCGGACCAGCAGGCTCTGAACCTCTCCCTCGCTATCACTGGTGATTACCTGGTGATCGGTGCTCGTGGTGGTTTCCAGCCCAATGTCTACTTCAAGGAAATGTGGACATTCCGTTGCAAGTCCGATGCTAAGTTGGTTACTTACTCTCCGGAAGACGTGAAGGCTGCAGTAGATGGCGGTCATGGTCCTAAGTGCAAAGATGGCGCCGAAATGGATAAAGAAAAGTATCTTTATGAAATCGAAACCATCGAACTTTGGGCAATCAACAAAGAATCTGAAGAAGATCCGGGTCGCGTTCTTTGGGCAGTTTACACCAATGGTGGTACTGCTGAAGAAGCAATTGCCGACTCTGCATACGTAGACGGCAACAACAACTTCCTCATGGCTCCTGGTGAAGGTGCTATGGGCCTGAACCCGCCTTCTGCTCTCAAGAAGCCCAGCGCAGGTGCTGACTTGGCTACCCTTACTCCGAACTCTGCTCGTAAGCTGAAGCCGGATGTTGCTGCCAAGAACCTCATTCACCCGCTCTCTGCTTATGACCTGATTGCTAAGGACCTCATCCAGATCCACACTCAGTTCATCGACCTTGATGACGTTGATAACATCATCATCGTTGCAAACGACGATACTCAGTTCGACAAGATCATTCAACTTATGGACCGTGCTAAAGAAGCCGGTTTCAGCAAGATCAATCTTGCTAAGCTGGGAGGTTAATCATGGCTAGAAAAAGTCGTAAATACGGTGAAGACGTCCCGTTCTCGATTACGTCCATGATGGACATGATGACCATTATTCTGGTGTTCATGATTAAGAACATGGACGCAGAAGGTCAGCTCTTGACTCAGGCTGAAAACTTGATCCTGCCGGTTTCCACCTCTCGTGTGCAGCCGAAGGAAGTTTCCCTGGTGGTTATCGTTGATAACAATTACGTGCTCGTTGATAATGCTAAGGTTGTGCCGACCGAAGATGTCCTCAAGCAGGAAGATCTCCTTGTGACCAAGGTTGACTCTGTGCTGAAGGAACGTCGCGCTGTCGAACAGGAACATGCCCTTAAGGCAGGTCTCCCCGCTGACGAAGCCGGCCACATCGTTGTGCAGATCGACAAGAACATCCCTTACGATGCAATGTATAAGGTAATGGCTACTTGTGGCTTTGCCGGTTACACCAATATTGCATTCGCCGTGATGGAAAAGAACGGCGGGGAGGACTAATATATGGCAAAGACTAAAAAGCAAGCTCCTGTCGTAGACCCGTTAGTAGCATCTCTCATGCCGGAATCCGACAAGAAGATGGGTGCTATCGCCGGTATCTCTCTCGTAGTAGCTTTGGCAATCTGCCTTTGGGCTTCCATGTACGAACAGGTTGTGGACGAAGTCGTGTTCGATGACTCCGCAGCTGCTGATCTGACTACTTCTATGACCATCGAAGAAAAGAAGGAAGAGAAGAAGGAAGAAAAGAAGAAGGAAGAACCCAAGAAGCCGCGTAAGAAGGCTGGTGGTGGTGGTAAGCCCCGTGGTAAGGGTCAGCCCAACGCTCCTCAGACCCGCGGTGTGCTTAAGCTCTTGACCGCTCAGACCAAGAACGCAAGTGCCGGTGCCTATGACCTCATGAAGAACCAGAAGTTCTCTAAGGACATCGACAAGGTGCTGAAGGACGTGGCTGGCCTCCAGACTACAGGTAAGACTGTTCTCGGTGGTCGTCGCGGTAAGGCTGACGGTGGCTTTAACGAAGGTTACGCAGAAGGCGGTTCCGGTGGTATCGGTGACGGTCTGGCAGGCCTCCTTGGCGGTGGTGGCGGTGGTATCGCTACTAAGGCTAAGGGCTCCATCAAGACCCCGTCTGAACGTGATATCGATATGGGCGCTGGTGGTGGTTCCCGTTCTGCTGCAGACATCATGAAGGTTGTCCGTCAGCGTACTCCGGGTCTCCGTCACATCTATAACAAGTTCCTGAAGAAGAAGCCGGGCTTCCAGGGTAAGGTTACCTTGAAGTTCACAATCGCTCCGGGCGGCGAAGTTATCAGCATCTCCATTGCTTCCTCTACCACTGGTTTCGGCGAATTTGATGGTGAAATCAAGACCGCTGTTAGCCGTTGGAAGTTCAGCAAGGTTAAGTCCGGTAACACCACTGTGACGATTCCGTTCACCTTCTCTGAATAATATTCGGAAAAGACTTGAAAAAGGTCAGACCGTAAGGTCTGGCCTTTTTTTATTTGTAAATATTTTATTTAAATTTTTGTTGCGTTTTTCATTTAATAAAGCTAACTTTATATCAGAATTTTTACGAGGAGTCATTAAATGAATTTAAGAACAGCTGCTGCAGTTGGCGCCGCAATTGGTGTCTTTGGCGTTGGTTCCGCATTCGCTACATTTGCTCGTGTTGAATCTATGGGTAAGAATACCACTTATATCATGGATGACGTTAGCATTTTCGATAATCCGGCAAATGCCAGCTTGTATTCTAACTATTTGATTGGTGGTTTTGGTTCCTATACCGATGCATCTCCTGCTGTCGGCCAGAATCAGGATCCTATGCATCCGACCTTTGGTGGCATCTTCTCCATCTCTTTCGGTGATGACAACAACCCGGATCCGCGTTTCACTATCGGTGGTTTGTTTGGTCGTACTTCTGAACTTGCTGCTTACCTGCCGGGCTATGTTCAGATTGATGATAAGACCAAGGCTGCTGTTCCCCAGACTGTGACTAACTTTGATGGCTTCCTGGGTGGCACCTTCACCAGCGGCGACGCTTGGGGCTTGCATATCTACATCGCACACCAGGACGGTGGCGAACTTGATGCAAATAGCGGTTCCTACCAGGTCAATAGCGATGCTTTCGCCTCTATCGTTCAGCTTGATGGTGGCTTGAACTTCCAGGTTGGTAGCGGTACCTCTTACGAACTGTCCTTGGGTCTTGCCCGTATTCAGTACGGTCCGGAACACCACAGCTTCTTTGACGATGGTAACTTCTCCTTCTTGGCTAAGGCTCGCGCATTCTTTACCCTCGACGCAATCGATGGTGAATTGATTCCTGCAGCTTCTGCTAAGTTCGTCAATGCTCCGGGTATTGAAGATCAGCATGCACAGGCTGGCTTCGGTATTAACGTTGCTATGGACCGCGGTTTCTTCTGGATGGGCCTTGATTTCGTTTGGAACAAGACCAGATCTCATGACTGGTTCTTTGAAACTTCCGTGAACGACTGGGTCTATGACTCTCGCTATGATGACGATGATCCGGAAGACGTTATTTGGGACAAGCGTACCGATATTGGTGGCAAGATCAGCTTCGGTATCGAACGTAACATTTGGTGGGATTGGTTCGTGATTCGCGTGGGCGGTCAGAAGTCCATTCTCTACACAAGCTGCGACGTTGATAGAAACAACCGCGGTGTTGGCCTGGACAGCAAGTATCCGGACCATCGCTATGGCAAGTGCAAGGCTGATGGTAACTTCTTCTCTACCAATCCTCTTGCTGACGGTTCCAACGATGACCACGTAGGCTTCGGCTTCGGTATCAACATCGAAGAAAAGTTGAAGATCGACGTTACCGTTGCTGAAGATGTTCTGTTCCGCAACCCGTTCCAGGGTGAAGGCCGCATCTTCTCTCGCCTCGACGCTACTTATTCATTCTAAAAAGATGCAAAGGGCGGGAAGTATCCCGCCCCTTGGCACCCCACCCTCACGTAGGGTATAAAGGACTTGCCTAACGGCGGTCCTTTTTTCTTTTGATAACGGTTCTTTTTCGCTTTATCTTCATCCTATTTTTCTTGTCCAGGAATTTTTTTTTCGGTGGTGTATTTGGCGGAGTTTTTTTATCTTATGGCTATGAAGAAAATTTTGTTGCTGGCAGCTTTTTTTGTCCTGATGGGTTGTTCTGAATCTACGGACCGTATTGAAAACAAATTAACACCTTACCTTCAGGAAGACTTGAAGTTCATGGTGGCAGAAACCATGCGTACGTCCAACAACGACCGCGCCGCTATTCTGGATACACCCTACTACCGTGTCAAGGATTTCCGCCTGTTTGAAGGCGCAGAGTCCCGCATTTATGCAGCCTATGCCGAAGTAGATTTCTTTATCTTCAAGGACGTTGCCATGCACGAAAAACGCAAGTACCGTTACGATGTTCACGGACGTCATTGGGACCGTTATTTGAAAACATTAAAATTCGGTAAAGATACGATTCCCGAGTAACACAAGTTTGTAGTAAATAATTATATTTTTTGCGGTTAGTTTCATTTTCAAAAAAGGACGAGTCCCTTGTTTGGTCTTTTTTCTTGTGACATTGGTATTGATCTTGGCACTGCAAACACTTTGGTCCACGTTGCAGGTCAGGGTATCGTAATTAACGAACCTACGGTTATCGCTGTGGACAGCAAGAATAACCGTGTTTCCGCCATCGGTTTCGAAGCAAAGAAGATGCTTGGCCGTACTCCGGGTGAAAGCCGTGCTGTTCGCCCCATGCGCGATGGCGTGATCGCTGATTTTGAACTGGTTGAAGAACTGCTGAAGACCTTCATTAGAAAGGTTCAGCGCTATCCTTTGTGGATGGTCAAGCCCCGCGTTGTTGTGGGTGTTCCTTCCGGTATTACCGAAGTGGAAAAGCGCGCAGTGATCGATGCTGCCAAGCAGGCTGGCGCTAAGGAAGTCCACCTGGTTCACGAACCTATGGCCGCTGCAATCGGCATGGGCATTCCTGTGGAAGACCCTGTTGGTAACATGATCGTCGATATTGGCGGTGGTACCTCCGATATTGCTGTTATCGCTTTGAACGGTTCCGTTTGCAACGCTTCTGTACGCGTTGGCGGCGATGAAATGGACGAAGCTATTGTCCGTTACCTCCGCACCATGTACAACCTCTGCGTTGGTGAAAGCACTGCAGAACAGATCAAGATGCAGATTGGTTCCGCAGTACCTCTGGAAGAAGAACTTTCCATGGAAGTGAAGGGCCACGACTTTATCGCCGGTATGCCACGCACCATGACCATCAACAGTGCAGAAATTCGTGAAGCTTTGAACGAACCTGTGACTGCAATCGTTGAAGCTGTCAAGCAGGCTTTGAGCATCACTCCGCCGGAACTCTCTGCTGATATCTATGACAAGGGCATCATCATGACTGGTGGTGGTTCTCAGCTCCGTGGTTTCGACGAACGTATCCGTCAGGAAACCGGTCTTTCCGTGAACGTTATTGACGAAGCTTTGATCAGCGTCTGTAAGGGTGCCGCACGCATTCTCGAAGACCTGGACAAGTATCGTCCGGTCCTGATCGCTTCTTCTAACTAACCCACATTTGCAGATCGATGTTTAGGGCTTTCCGCTTTATAGTCGACTTGTTTACTCAAAGGCATGGCGTTGTCGCTTTTGCCTTTTTTCTGCTGTTGGGACTCCTGATGCGTCAGGCTCCTGGAACCGTGCGCCAGAGCATCGTTTCCACGGCCTTGGGCACGGTTTTCTATCCGGCACAGCTTGTTGCTGCTTCGTTGAACACTTTCCGCTCTATGGCCAACGAAAACGAACAGCTGAAGGAAGAAAACGCACGCCTCCGTCAGGAAACCTATCACGCCCGCGAGGGCCTGCAGGAACTGGCTAGACTGCATACCCTAGTCCGTTTTGATGACAAGTGGGACTATCCTATTGTGACTTCTCGCGTCGTGGGCCACAACCCTGGACGCTTCCTTACCACGTTGGTGATCAACCGCGGTACACGTCACGGTGTGCACGAAGATATGCCGGTGTTCTCCATGAACGGCCTGGTGGGTAAGATTACCAAGGCTGCCATGACTCACTCCCGTGTTCAGCTTCTTGTGGATCCTAACTTGAAGTTGTCTGTGATGGAACGCAGGACTCGCGTCGTGGGCTTCCTTGAATCCATGGATGGTCACATGCTGACTGCAATGGTGCCTGCCCACGCTGGTATCCAGGTTGGCGATACTTTGGTAACCTCTGGTCTTGGCGGTATTTTCCCGAAGGGCATTCCCGTGGGAACCGTGAAGAATGTCCGTAAGGCAGACCTTGATGTGATGCGCTTGATGGATGTGGCTCCGTTCCAGGAATTCGCTATTTTGGAAGAAGTCTTTGTGATGGAAAAAGAACCTGACTGGGTCATTCAGGAGTTACTTGATGAGTAGTTTGAAATGGCTTAAGGTTTTGATTTTGTTCGTGGTGGTCTTTGCCCTTCAGGTCACTGTTGCTGAATGGTTGCAGATCTTCGGTGTTGGTCCTGACTTTGTCATTATCTTCATCGTTGCCGTGGCAATTCGCCGTGGCCCCGCTGCAGGCTGCTTCTGGGGCTTCCTGGCTGGTTTCGCCCAGGATATCTATGCTCCCATTGAATGGTTTGGTGCCAACACCATTTCCATGACTATCCTCGGTTTTGTGGTTGGTCAGCTGGAAGAACGTTTCTTGACTTTGAACATGCCTGCCAAGGTTGGTGTTCTTGGTCTTGGTTTCTTTGTTTGCGATATGTTCTATTTCTGGATCACAGGCCTTCCCAAGGATGTGGTAACCAATATGTTCTTGACCCAGACTTTGCCTGAATGCATCTACACCATGTTCATGGGTGGCATTGCCTTCTATCTGGATTTTGGCAAGAAGAAGAGACATGCTTAACTTCGCAGAAGAAAACGAGATCCAGCAAAGAAAAAACTTGCACGTCCTGATTTTCTTGACAGGCGTTGTTTTTCTGTTTGGTATCTTGCTGCTTCGCTTGTTCTCCCTGCAGTATACCCATTACGATGAGAACCTTCAGCGTTCTGACAACAACCGAATTCGTAAGGTGGAACTTATTGCGGAACGCGGCTTCATTTATGACCGTAACGGGGAAGTTCTTGTTCGCAATCGTCCGTCTTACCAGATTGCGCTGATGGCTTCCAACCTACCGCGTAAGAGGGATCTTCGCGATTCTGTGTTCAGCAACTTGCTGAAGATTCGTGATACTCACGGGGTGCGCCTTTTCGATTCCCTTTCTGTGGATACCGCATTCCAGCGTTCTCGCTGGATCAAGAACCGCCCCATTCGTTTGCTGGAAGACGCCTCGCCGGAACAGGTCGCCATTATTGAAGAACATTCTGCGGAACTGCCTGGCGTTGTGACGCTGATTGAATCCCGTCGCGACTATCCCTACGGAACACTTGCTTCCCATGTGCTGGGCTATACCAGTGAGATTTCTGAAGAACAGCTGAAGCTTCCTGAATTTGCAGATTACTCCCAGGGTGACCGTGTTGGCCAGAAGGGCTTGGAACAGGGTTACGATAAGGAGTTCCGCGGCAAGAACGGTATGAAGCTTGTGGAAGTGAATGCCTCTGGTCGTGAAGTGGGACAGGTCTCCGGCGTTGAAGGCACTGAACCTGTTCCTGGCTTGCACCTTGTTTCTACCATTGACTTGAATTTGCAGAAGGTGGCTGAAGAGGCTATTCCGGATAGTGCCAAGGGGGCCTTGGTTGCACTTGATCCTAACACCGGAGAAATTCTTGCCATGGTTAGCTCCCCCCGTCTGGACCCGAACATTTTCTCCTTGAAGCGTCGTGAACGTAACAAGGGCTGGGCTCAGGTCGCCTTGGACTCCATGCGTCCGCTGACAAATCGTGCTATTTCCGGAACTTATCCGCCGGCATCCATCTTCAAGCTTGTTACAGCTGGAGCAGGTCTTGAAAGCGGTATTCTTTCGGAACACAAGTACTATCCCAAGTCTTGTACTGGTGGCTATCAGTATGGTTCCCGTTACCAGAAGTGCTGGGGCGTTCACGGAAACTTGAATGTGGTGAATGCGATCCGCCTCTCTTGCGACGTGTTCTTCTATCAGGCTGGTCTTGATATCGATATGGCCCGTATCAACGAATTCGGTCGTCGGTTCGGTTTGGGCGAAACTCCTCTTGGAGTGGATATCCCTGGCGAAAAGGCTGGCTGGCTTCCGGACTCAGTTTCCTTTAATGCTCGCAACAAGCGCCTTGGCTGGCGTTGGGCCCGTGGTTTGATTTTGAACTTGTCCATTGGACAGGGACAGATTGTGACTCCGTTGCAGCAGGCTGTTCTTGTGGGCTCCCTGGCAACGAACAAGGGTGTATACCGTCCTCATTTCATGAAGGAACTTCGTGATTCCAAGGGCAATGTGGTTCGCCGTTATGAACCTGAAATTATCCGCCCGGGTAACATGAAGAAGGAAACTCACCGCGTGCTGATGAATGCCATGGACTCCGTGGTGAACCATCCGGGTGGAACGGGTAAGCGTGGCGCTATTCCGGGTATCCGCGTTGGTGCAAAGACTGGTTCCGGTGAATGGAAGAAGGGCGAAAAGACTCACGCATGGTTTGCTGCTGTCGCTCCTCTGGACAACCCGGAAATTGCTGTGGCTGTCATTATGGAAGCTGCAGGTGGTGGCGGTGCCGTGTCTGGCCCCATTGCCAAGAAGGTCATGATGGCTTTCTTTGAGGCGAAGAAAGAATTGGAACTGGCCAAGGAACGTGAAAACAATCCTGCGGCAGAATCTGAAAAAAAGGAGAATGAACAATGAGCTCTGGAAAGTTCGTCGCACACTCCTTGAAGTTCGACTGGTTCTTTATCCTGCTGGTGTTGACTTTGATGGCCTGTGGCGTTACCTTGGTGTACTCTGCCACGGTGTCTGATGAAATCCCTGTATTCGATACTTTCTGGTTCAAGCAGATTGTGTACTTCCTCTGCGGTCTGGGCATTGCCTCCGCTTTGATCTTTGTACGCATTGATTGGTTGAAGCGTGTTGCCGTACCGTTCTATTTGGTGTCGCTTGTCTTGCTTGTGGTGGTGCTTTTCTTTGCCGGTGACGTGGTGAAGGGGGCTGGTCGTTGGATTGACCTTGGAGTATTCAAGCTGCAGCCTTCTGAATTTGCAAAGATTGCTTACTTGCTTGTGATTTCTCATTGGTTGTCTAAGCATCCGGTAAGCTTGTTCAAGATAAAGACTTTCGCCGTGCCCTTTGTGATGTTCATTGTGCCCTTTGCTCTGGTGTTGAAGCAGCCGGACCTGAGTACCGCACTGGTGTTCATTGCGGTGACCATGGTGGCGTTCTTCTTTGCAGGCCTGACTGTTGCGGACATGTTCCTGATTGTGAGCCCGGTGTGCTCCGTTCTTTTCTCCCATTCCCAGTCCATTGAGTACGAAGTGCTTTGGGGACTCTTGATTTGCGCTGTGGTGTTTACCCTTGTGCGTCGCCGTTTGCCTAAGTTCCTGAATGCCTTCTTCCTGTTTACCAATATCCTTGCAGGCTATGCAAGCTCTATGGTGTGGAACATGCTGGAGCCTCATCAGCAGAAGCGCGTGAATACCTTCCTGGATCCTATGAGCGATCCCCTTGGCGATGGTTATCAGGTGCTGCAGTCCATGACGGCTATCGGTAGTGGTGGCCTTAACGGTAAGGGCTTCGGTAACGGCACCCAGACGAATTTGGCATTCTTGCCCGAAGAACATACGGACTTTATCTTTAGCGTGTTGGGCGAACAGTTTGGCTTTGCGGGCTGCGCCGTGGTGCTTACGCTTTACGCTTTGTTCCTGTGGCGAGCCTCCTCCATTTGCAAGCTGACTTCTGATTCCTTCGTGACCTTGATGGTCATGGGTGCATCTACGATTTTCCTGTTCCACATTTTGGTGAACATTGCCATGACCATTGGCTTGATGCCTGTGACCGGCTTGCCTCTGCCGTTCCTGTCTTACGGTGGATCCTTCGCCTTGACTTGTTCCGTGTTGGTAGGCTTCTTGTTCTGCCTGCGTTACCAGAGCAGCCGTCGACTTTAATTTTTTTGAAAAACACGGTCCTGTTTGGACTGAAAAAAGCGTGTCTATAGAGGACACGTTTTTTTGTTATGGACATTGTACAGACTTTTGAAAATTTTGTTTTTGGCATGGAATGCCTTGGTTGTGGCACACCTAATGCTCGCCTTGATCCTTGGCTATGCCCGGAGTGCAGGACGGAACTTGATAGCTTATCCAAGGCGGCGCAGTTTCCTGGGGAGGACATCGTGTGCCTTTATCCGATGCGGCCGCTGACCCGTAGGCTGATCCACTCGCTGAAGTATAAGACTATTCCCGGGATGGCTACGTACCTGGTGAAGCGTTCTTCTGCGGCGGTTGGTGCCCAGGTGGGGCTTATGCTGCAGGATTTGCCTCAGCCGTTGTTCTTTGTGCCTGTTCCCTTGCATCGGGCCCGTTATCGGGAACGTGGCTACAACCAGGCCGAGAAGATTGCTGCGGCCCTTGCGACAGTGACTGGAGGAAAGGTTTGCCGTTGGCTTAGGCGAAGGAAGTTTGTGGTATCCCAGACGAAGCTTTCTAGGGAGAGCCGTGAACTGAATGTGGCGGGCGCCTTTGAGAGAAACCTTCCCAAGGAGATGCCTAGGCAGGGAACGGTGATCGTGGTGGATGACGTTTTTACCACGGGGGCGACGACGGGAGCCTGTCTAGGGGCGCTGGGGAAGGACTTTCCTCTGCCGTTGAAGGTGTGTACCCTTTTATACGAGGAACCGGTCACGGCGGTGGCGGACTTTGCTGCAGACAGCCGAATGGAGTGGGATGTGCCCTAAAAACGCAAAAAAGGACCTTTTCAGGTCCTTTTGAGCGGAGGAAGAGGGACTCGAACCCCCAAGCCTTACGGCGGCGGTTTTCAAGACCGCTGACTTACCAATTAGCCTATTCCTCCAAAAGTGTGATAAGGATAGCAATTTTTACCCTTTTTCGTCAACTAGTTGCATAAATAAAAAAGGTTTATCTAAATTAATGGAGTATGAACGTAAACACAAGTTCACAAGACATGGAATCCAAGGAAATCTTGGAGCTTCTGTTCTCTTACATGCCGAAGATTGCGGCAGAACGTAAGATGGACAACTTGCTGGTCCTGATGGCAGATCTGGGCCGTTCCATCGTGTCTGCTGACCGCTGTTCCTTGTGGCTTGTGGATGAGGATGAAGGAGAACTGTGGACCAAGGTTGCCCATGGTGTAGATGAACTTCGCATTCCTCTGACGGCAGGCTTTGTGGGCTACTCCGTAAAGACTGGCGAATCCCTTTTGATTGAAGATGCCTACCAAGACCCCAGGTTTGACCGTCGTAGCGATGAGAAGACCTTGTACCGCACCACTTCTGTGATGACGGTGCCGCTGATGGATTCCCAGGGACTTGTGATGGGTGTGTTCCAGGCTATCAATAAGAAAGGCTCTTCTGCGGTGTTCTCCAAGGAAGACTTGGAGCGCCTGAGGCTTACTGCAGTGTATTCCGCAAAGACTGTGGAATCTGCAATGCTTACAACGGAACTTGAAGCCACCCAGCGCGAGATTATTCATATTCTCGGTGAAGTGTCTGAATACCGTAGTCAGGAGACTGGCGACCATATTCAGCGTGTGGCGGAAATTTCGTACAAGTTAGCGAAGTATCTTGGGTTGTCGGCAGAAGAGGCGGAAAGCATCCGTCTGGCAACGCCTATGCATGACTTGGGTAAGATCGGTATTCCCGATGCTGTGCTCAACAAGCCGGGCCGTTTCACAGACCAGGAATATGCAATCATGAAGACCCATTCTGAACTGGGCTACAACATGCTTTGCAATTCTAAACGCAAATTGCTGCGATTTGCTGCAAGCGTAGCCCGCTCCCATCATGAACGTTGGGATGGCAAGGGCTATCCGCAGGGTCTCTCAGGCGAAAATATTCCTCTGGCAGGACGTATCTGCGCCGTGGCCGATGTCCTTGACGCCTTGGCCAGCCCGCGCTGCTACAAGCATCCGTGGCCTGAGGATCGCGTGAAGGAAGAATTCATTAAGCAGCGCGGCTTCCAGTTCCAGCCGGAGATCGTGGACGTTCTTCTGGAACATTGGGATGAACTGTTCGCATGCTACCGCGAAATCCACGAAGATGAAGCGGTTTCGATGGACGAGTTCCTTCGTTAGGAATTGAAAGGGGCGCCAGACGGCGCCTTTTTTGTTTTCCGGATTTTGCAGAAATAGCCCGATTGGAATTACCTCGGTACAGAAAACAAAAAAACCTCTAACTTTCGTTAGAGGCTTTCGTGGCACCGGTCAGAGTTGAACTGACGACACGCGGATTTTCAGTCCGCTGCTCTACCAACTGAGCTACAGCGCCGAAATGGTAAGCCAAATATAGTAGACTATGTGCGGCTTGTCAAGGGTAAATAGAATATTACCGACATTTTTTCCTTTTTTTCTAATAATCTTCTAAATTTAAGGGTAGGGTGATAGTATGAATGTCAAAAGTGTGGGAACTTTTGATTAACGAGATATTTGGAAGTAGAATGATTTCTTTGAAAAAAATCGCTAATATCGCGGCCCTTGGCTGTTTGGGTTTCTGTTTGTCGGGCTTGGTTGCCTGCCTTGAAGATGAAGTTCCGGTTTCCGGTGGAAATAACAATGGTGAAATTCCTGTAGATCCTAACACCGGCAAGCCCATGGATACCTATGAGGACACGATTACCTATCGTGATACGATTACCGGTCAGATTATTACCAAGGTAGACACTTTCTATAAGCCTAAGGATACGACTCTCCACTGGGTAGGCAATTCCGCCTTGAGAATTACCGAAATTGCTCCGGTGAACCTGGACTGGCTTGATGAAGAAGGCAATGATCCGGGGTGGATTGAAATTTACAACGCTGGTGCTGATACTGCAGACCTCAAGGGCTATACCCTTGTGGAAAATCGCAAGAATGCAAGAAAGTGGTTCTTTGGCAACGTGAAGGTTGCTCCCAAGGGCTTTGTTACAGTATTCTGCGACAAGAAGGATGTAAAGGAATCTCCGGCCAACACTACCTTGGCTGATGGTTCTGTTGGACATGGTCGTCCCCATACCAACTGGAAACTGGAAAAGGATCATGGTACTGTCTATTTGATCGACCCGTATTACGGAATTCGTGATACTGTAGACTATCCTGAACTTACCTCCGGCTTGAGCTGGGGTATCGTGGATGGCGGTTCCTGGAAGTACTTTGAAAAGCCCACTCCGGAAAAACCTAACACCGAAGCTACGGCCTATGATGGCGTGGCTCCTGAATTCAACTTCTCAGGTTCCGAAGGCGGTTTCTACAACGGCCAGGTTGTCTTGAACGCTCCCAGCACAAGCGACGGTCTGAAGATTCGTTGTACTCGTGATGGTTCCGAACCTACCAAGAACTCCCAGGAATTCAACCAGGCTATTACTATTACCCAGAATACGGTGCTCCGTTGCGCAGCCTTCAAGGAAGGTTTGCTGACCAACAAGATTGTGACCCACACCTATTTCATCGATGAAGTTGTAAACATGCCTGTTGTGGCTGTTACTGTGGATCCCAGCTTCTTTGATAAGCACTATATTCAGCCGAAGGCTGGCTCCACCAATGGTGAAAAGCCGGCTGATGCTCCTTCCGGCATGTATGATGATGTGGAATTCCCCATCCATGTGGAATACTTCGCTGACGGTAGCAAAACTTCCAAGAAGTCCTTTGAAATCGAAGCTGGTATTTCCTTGATGGGTAACTACAGCCGTCTTGAACACAAGAAGTCTGTTGCTATCACTATGCGTGAAGAATACCAGGCTGGTCGATTGGACTATCCGTTGTTTGAAACCCGTAAGGATACCCACCATAAGTTCAAGGGTTTCAACCTTCGTAATAATGGTAACCGTTTTGTTAGCGATTACTTTGAGGATTCTATGGGTGGCGCCCTGCTTGAAGGTAGCGGTGTGGACTACCAGCGCAGCCGTCAGGTGGTTGTGTTCTACAACGGTAAGTATTTCGGCATCCATGATATGCGCGAACGTTTCAACCGTCATTACGTAGAAACCAACTACAATATTGACGCTGGAACAGTGGATATCATTAAGCATCTTAGCACCGAAGTTACTGGTGATGCAGGTGCAGTTGCTAACTACAAGGCTTTGCTGCAGTACGCTGTCAATAACGACTTCAGCGGTGAAAACAATGCTAGTTACGCTGCAATCAAGACCATTATGGATGTTGGCAACTTTGCTGACTATATGATTGCAGAAATGTATATCCACAATGGTGACTGGCCCAACAATAACGTTCGTGCCTGGCGCTCTCCGGAACAGACTTGGAAGTTCATGGTCTATGACCTTGACCATGGCTTTGATTGGAACTGGTCCGTGGGTGGTTTCAGTGGCGAAGCAAACGGAACCAACATGTTCAAGTGGGTAAAGCAGGGTGGTCGTCCGGAAAGTTCCAATAAGTGCTTCAACAACAAGACTGCAGATTGCTTCCACAACTTGTATGTGAAGCTGATGGAAAATCCTGATTTCCAGCGTTTGTTCCTGAACCACGCTGCAGTAATGTTTGATAACTATGTGAACGAAGGTAATGTTTCCACGGTTGTAAACCGCATGGCAGCAACGCTGGTATCTTCTGAAGTGGAACGTGACCTGGAAAAGAACAAGCAGGGGGATCGTTACTACAGCAACGTTTACGGCAATGGCTTCAGCGCATCCGGAAAGGATATGATCAAGTGGGCTGGCGAACGTGATGAAGTAGTCCTTAAGGAATACGCTCAGGAATTCGGTGTCTCTGGCCGTGTTTCCATGACCATCGCTGCTGACGGTTCTGGTTCTGTCCTTATGGAAGGCGTGAAGCTTCCTGGCTCTGGCTCCTCTTACAAGGGCAAGTTCTTCAGCGGAATGAAGATGGAATTGACCGCAGTTGCTAATTCCGGTTTTCAGTTCGTTGGTTGGTCTGATGGTAATATTGAAAACCCGCGTATGGTTGAAGTTACCGAAGGAGCAACCTTCACTGCAAAGTTCCGGCAATAAGAACTGAAAAGTTTGGTAATGAAAGCGTGGGTTCTGCCCGCGCTTTTTTATTTGCAGGACCAAGATATTTCTAAATTAAGGTCATGGCCAGTTCTACCAAAAAAGATCCCAACGACAAGAGCTATGTCCGTGCGATGTTCGATGAAATTTCATCGCGCTACGATTTCTTGAACCATTCCCTAAGTTGCTTTCAGGATATCCGATGGCGCAGGGCTTGCTGCAAGGAAATCCATAGGGAGCTTGTAAATGGCGGGAAGGATTCCCGAGGCCGCCTGCTGGACCTTTGTGGTGGAACGGGTGACTTTGCGGTCACTTATGAAAAGTTTAATGGCCCGCAGGAAAGGGCTGTGCTGGGCGATTTCTCCTACGGTATGCTGAAGGGTGCCGAGGGCAAGAAAACAAGCGCTGCGCCGGTGCAGTTGGACGCTATGAAGATGCCTTTCGGCGATGAAACCTTCGACGTGGTGCTGAATGGTTTCGGCATGCGCAATGTACCGGATGCCGCGGGCGCCTTGAGGGAATCTGCCCGAGTCTTGAGCGTCGGCGGCTACCTGCAGATTTTGGAATTCTTCTCCCCGAGAAATGCTTTCAACAAGCTGTTCTACAAAGTTCTTGCTCCGCTGTTCATTCCCGTGATGGGCGCCTTCTTTAGCAAGCGCGACGCCTACGAATACCTGGTGAATTCCGTGCTGAATTTCCTTCCGGTGGAAGACTTCGTGAAGCTTGCGGAAGAAAACGGTTTTGAGCTAGTTCATGTGAAGCCCTGTTTCTGGGGCGTGGCTTACAGAGTTTTGCTGCGTAAGCGCGGCGCGGTTTAAGGAGACTCGCAGTGAGTCGTTTTATTCTCGGTGTTACAGGAGCTAGCGGCGCAATTTATGCGACCCGGACTGCCATGCACCTGAAGCGCTTGGGACATTCTGTGACAGCCTTGATTACGGCCCCTGGCCGTGAGGTGGTTGCGTTTGAAGGTCAGAACGCATTGTACGACTACTGCGATGAACTGCCGAGCATTGATGACTTTTTTGCGGAATGCGCCAGCGGTAGCGCCGACTATGCAGGTATGGCTGTGATTCCCTGTACCATGGGAACTCTAGGCCGAATGGCCGCAGGAACCTCTGACAACCTGCTGGTGCGCTCTGCAGACGTGTGCTTGAAGGAAAGACGCCCCTTGGTGATTGTTCCTCGGGAAATGCCTTACAACTTGATCCACCTGGAAAACATGGAACGCTTGACCCGCGCTGGAGCGGTGGTGATTGCCGCCAGCCCTCAGTTCTATAGCAAGCCCACTTCCGTTGAGGAATTGGTGGACACGGTGGTGGTGAAGGTCCTGAAGCACTTGGGCGTGTCTTCCAGTTCGCTGGTAGAAATTACTAAACCGTGGGAAGGCAAGGCTTAGATCGCCACGTCACTTCGTTCCTCGCAATGACATTGGAAAAGTTATGCTAAAGAAGATTCTTGAATTTGGACATATGGTTCGCTTCAGCCACTCGCTGTTTGCCATGCCTTTCGCCTTGGGATCCATGTGGGTTGCTGCCAATGGTTTCCGTGGAATGTCCGCTGCGGAAATCGCCCGCATTGTGGTGCTGATTTTGCTTTGCATGGTGACTGCCCGTAACAGCGCCATGAGCTTCAATCGAATTGCGGATGCCGATATCGATGCGAAGAATCCTCGCACCGCCGGACGTCATTTGCCTGCAGGTCGCCTGAGTAAAAATGCGGTGATTGCGTTCTTGGCAGTAAATGGTGTCCTGTTCGTTGCCTGTGCCTTTTTGCTGAAACCCTTGGCTGGCGCCTTGGCCTTGCCTGTATGGCTGCTTCTGCTTTCCTATTCCTACTGGAAACGCTTTAGCTGGCTTTGCCACTGGTTCCTGGGCTTCGCCATTGGCATGAGCCCTTTGGGCGCCTGGATTGCCATTCGTGGCGAGTTCGCAATTTTCCCGATTTTCCTCTTGGTCATTTTGATGCTCTGGATGGGCGGCTTCGATATTATTTACGCAACCCAGGACGAAGAGATTGACCGTCAGATGGGACTCCATTCTGTGCCTGCCCGCTTTGGCCGTAAGCGTTCCTTGCAGATTGCCCTTTGGAGCCACATTGCCATGTTGGTGCTTTGTGTGGCCTTCGGTTTTATCTGGAACATGGGAATCGCCTGGTGGGCTGTGACCGCATTGATGACTGCTGCTATTCTCTACATTCACTTGTTCAGAAAGTCCGATGATCTGGACGCCATGAATAGGGATTTCTTTTTGGCCAACGTAGCCGTCAGCGTGCTTGTGATGATAGGCCTTGTAGTTTGGATTATTACGGGAGGCGATGTCAATGCCCTTTACTAACGAAGATAAGATCAAGATGTTTGAACGTATGGGTGCAACGGGTGCAATCATTGCACTTATCATTGTGCTCTTGATCGAAACCGGCAACGTGGGCGAGTACCAGGCCCTTGCGGATATGGGCCTTACTGCCATGATCGTGGTGCTTGCAGTTTCCCTGGTGGGAAGCGTGTTCTTTAAGGCTAAGCGAAAATAGATCCCGGTATAAACGGGAACGCGGCTTAAATTTCAAGGTCGGCGGAATAGACCGTAATGGTCTCGCCGTCGTCGGTCTTGAACAAAAGACTTCCATCAGGTTGCATGTCAAGAATGCATCCTGATTTTTTTATGGAGCCTTCTCCGCTATTGCGGTTCTCGTCGGTGCAGTTGTTGTTTACCACCACTGTACCGCGGGCTCCAATGAACTTGTCCATCTTGCGCCAGGCTTGGACCCAGGGCGAAATGCCGAAGGCTCTGAATTGACCTAAGGCTCGTTCCAAGGCTGCTACGAGAGCGCGGAGCAGGATTTCGCGGTTGATGGCTTTGCCTGTAATTTCTTTCAGGGTGGTAACGGCGCGGCCCAGGAATTCATATTCCGAGGCGTCGCTATTGACGTTGATTCCCACACCCATATTCAATGCAGGTTTTGCTCCTGGAAGAAAAACAATCTCTGCCAGAATGCCGCAGAACTTGCTCTTTTCGAACAGGATGTCGTTAGGCCATTTGACGGTGACATTTGCACCAAGAGCCTGGAATACTTCGGAAAAAGTCAGCGCTGCAATTTGGGTAATCTGTGCAAAGCTTGCTGACGGAATTCCATCCAAGGGAAGCAGCAAGTTGAAATAGAGATTCTTGTTTGCGGGGGAGGCCCAAGTGCGCTCGTGTCGGCCTCGTCCTGCGACTTGGCAGTTTGCCACAATGAGTGCGCCAGGTTCAACAAGGCCAGAACGAGCCTGTTCTTTCATCAGGCTGTGGGTACTTTCGATGGTTTCAAAAATCTGGGATTGCTGACCATTAAATCCGCAGACTTTCCAATCAGAAAATTTCTTTTCGGGAGTGAACATTGCCTGTGGTGCGACAGCCCTGTGCTAGACTAGTCGTCCTTCTTTTCGTCTTCGATCATCTTCAATGCTTCTTCAGGGAAGATGGCGAAGTACTCGCGCTTACGGTCTTCGAACAACTGCAAGAGGCGTTCCTGTTCAAACTGTTCGCGGTCAATGTTCTGCATAAAGAATTCGTCACGGGCGAAGTCGCGGGTGGTCATCATCTTCTTGATGTCTTCGGAAAGGTCTACGGCATCCCAGAGAATGTAGTAGGAACCGATCACGCCGTCGGAGAAAATGTCCACGTTCAAGGTGACGGAATTGTTCTTGGTGGAGTCCACCAGCTGCACTTTGGTGTCGCGCTTTTCGGGACGGAACACATCTACATCATTGACGGGCTTTCCAATATCCTGAGCCCAGCTGCAGACGGCGAGGCCTGCAACCATCATCAATGCGATATGTTTGATCTTTGACACCATAGCCACAATATAAATTCAATTTACCAGAAAACCCAACAAATGCAAAACTTTGTGCTTTAAATTACGAAATTTCTACACAAACGGTCTTCGTGGGCCGGAGCCACTTAGCACAAACGGCTTTACAGCGCTAAAGGCATCCAGGGCTTTACCACTTCAACAGAGGTCAGCATGTTCTGGCGAACGCGACGGATGGCTGCCGCTGCAATCATGGCGCCATTGTCGGTGCTGAGGCTGCGATCCGGGATGCAGAACTTGATTCCGTGTCTAGAGCAGTAGTCCTGCAGGCGGGTGCGGAGCCAAGCGTTTGCGCTAACGCCGCCACCGACCACGAGAGTCTTCATCTTGGTCTGCTTGAGGGCGGTGATTGTCTTGGTCACGAGGCTGTCCACGATGGCGTCTTCCAGAGAGGCGCAGATGTCGCCCAGGTTTGCCTGGATGTATTCCGGGTCGTGAGTTTCCGTGTAGCGCAGAACCGCGGTCTTCAGGCCACTGAAGGAAAATTCGCAGTTGTCGTGGGACTTAAGCGCGCGAGGAAATTCTACAAACTTGCGGTTGCCATTGGCGCCGAGGCGGCTGATGGTGGCGCCTGCAGGGTACTTGAGGCCCAGAAGCTTTCCGCACTTGTCGAAGGCTTCGCCTGCGGCGTCGTCGCGGGTACGGCCAATGCTTGTGTACTTAAAGCCGGGTTCTTCCAGAACCAGTTCCGTGTGGCCTCCAGAAACGGTCAGCGTCAGGAAGGGCGGTTCGATTTCGGGATTGCTGAGCCAGGCTGCCGCAAGATGGCCTTCCAGATGATTCATGCCGTAGGCGGGAATCTGCAGGTCGCGGGCCAGGCCCTTGGCAAAGCTGGCGCCCACCAGGAGCGGTCCCATAAGGCCGGGGCCTGCAGTGTAGGCGATGGCATCGATGTCTGTCATCTGGATGCCTGCTTCCTTGACGGCGGCTTCTGCAATAGGAGCAATCTTCTGCAAGTGGGCGCGTGCGGCAATTTCAGGAACCACACCGCCATAGAGGGCGTGCTCATCAATCTGGCTATAAAGCGGATTGGAAAGAACCTTGACGGGGTCGTCCTGCAAAACGGCGCAGGCGGTTTCGTCGCAACTGGATTCTATGCCTAACCAAATCATTGTGCCTTCTCCTCGTTAGCTACGGGAACTGCTACGGCGGGCTGTTCTGCGGGCTTGGGCTGTTCAGCCTTGTACTGCAACTTGATCTTTTCGGGCTTGATTTGGATTGCCTTGATTGCCATGTCGCGGTTGATTTCCGGGGGCAGAATCAGCTTTACAGTGGGAGGCAAGCTATCCACATCTTCAATAGCGAAACGGTTGTATTCCAGTACCAGCAAAATGTTGCTTGCGGAGATGGAATCCAGGGCCTGCTTGCCGCCGGTAATTTCAACAGAAACGGTTTCCGGATCCAGGTAGTACTTTGTCTTGTCGTAGAAACCGATAAGGTTTACAGGAACATTTTCGAAAGTCTTGCTTTCCATCTTTTGGATGTTCACGGAAACCTGGATTGTGGAATCGCTGGGATTTACGAAAGCGGGGAGAACAGAGAAATCCAGGGGGACATTGAATTTCTGGGAAGAGGTCAAAGAATCGAAAATGATAGAGTCTGTGGGAATGTCGATAATGCGGGTCAGGGCATTGCGTGCACCAGAAACCTTAAGTTCTTCGGGAGTGAATTTGGGCTGGTCTGCAAGGAGGTAACCCTGTGCGGCATTGAACTGGATGTTTGCCTTGATAGGAACGTTCCTGTGGATTCGGGTATCCAGGTCCATGTCTACGAACAGCAGCTGGTTTTCCGGTTCCACGAACTTCACGTCGGGAAAATTGGGTGTTACAAAGTTCTTGCTGTCCAGATGGATTCGGGTGGCTCCAAGCTCTGCCTTCTGGAGGTCGACAATCATGGAAACAACGTTCTGCTTGTTCTTGTACTGATGCTGCAAGCGGATCAAATCCCAGGAACGGCCTTCCACCTTGACGGATAAAGTTTGAGGAGGCTTAGAGGCGATGGCCATGGATTCGGGAAGCTTCACAAACTGCAACGGAGCTTCCAGGCTAAGCTGGAAATCCTTCTGTGAAATCACCAAGAACCAAAGGGCAATGCCGAAGATCAGAGCTGTTATCTTTAATACGATGTTTCCCATAGTCGACCCGTAAAGAACTGCTTAAAATTTAGTTATATTCATCGTCGTGTTCGGACAACTTGGCTATTTAATATCAGAATCTTTCCGTGGAATGAAACAACACCGCACGGTTATATTGCCGTCGTTGGTGACAATTTTCCTTTGTTCCCTGTTGCTGTCCGCCTCTTTCGTTGTTTTTGGCGGTGTGACCAAGGTTCTGTCTGCCGAAAAGAATCTCTATACCATCGAGGCTTTCTTGCCAGAAGATGTGGGCGAGGATTCCGTGGCAGTCATTCGTAATCGTCTGGAACATTTCAAGAGACTGGATTCCGTTTCGTTCATCAACGCTGATTCCGCCCTTGCAGATTTCCGTAGCCATTTCTCTGCGGAAATGTTGGACCTGGTGGAAGGTAATCCTATTCCTCCGTTTTTCCGAGTGACTTTGAGTGAAGAAAACCAGAACCCTGCCGATCTTGCGGATGTTCAGAATGCCCTTGTGAACGAAGGTTTCTTTGAAGAAGTGCAGGCTCCTGTGGAATGGGTGGAAAAGATTGCCGCCTGGAAGTTCAAGATGCTCTTCTGGCCTATTTGTGTCAGTGTCCTTTTGCTGATCACCTTGTCCTTGATTATCTGCAATTCTGTTCGACTTTCCCTGATGTCCCGCAAGTTGCTGGTTGAAAATATGAAGTACGCTGGCGGAAGCCATTTCTTCATTGAGTTCCCCTTTGTTTTGCAGGGTGTGATTCAGGGCTTTGTTGGCAGTGGCCTTTCTGTGGTGCTGCTGCTCGTTATTGTTAGGGCTGTGGCTGATGCCTTGCCTATTGTGGCTGCCAACCTGAACGGTCTGGGCCTGATTCTTGTGTCCGTCGTTTTGCTGGTAACCGCGTTGTCTGGATACTTTAGCTTCCGTACGGTACGAGGCTTCTTGACCATTAAGCGCAATGAACAGGATTAGTCATGCGTCTTTGGGTCTTGCTGGTTAGTCTGTTTTTAAGCGTAGGCCTTGCAAGTGCTGCGCCTGCTAAAGCTCCGGCGAAGGCTCCTGCAAAATCTGCTCCGGCGAAGGCTCCTGCAAAGGCTAACAATTCCAAGCCCAAGAGTAAGACTGACGCCCAGATCAATGAACAGAAAAATGCATTGAAGAAGCTGGAGTCGGATCTGGCAAAGAAGCGTCAGGAATTGGCCTTGCTGGAAACGGAGGAAAGAGGTGTGCTGAACACCATTTCCCTGTTGGACCAGAACTTGAACCAGACTAGAACCTACTTGAACGAACTGGCAAAGAACGAAACCTTGCTGGAACGCACCCTTGTCCAGTTGGCCGCAGACATTGATTCCTTGGACAGAAAGATTGGTGACCGTAAGGAGGTCATGAAAAAGAGAATTCGTACGTTGTATGTAAATGGCCGTAGTAGCGAGGCCAAGATTCTCTATAGCCTGATTACCCAGGAAGGAAATCCGGAAAGACAAGTCTACTGGGTACATCACATTCTTTACCAGGACCGCGAGGAAATTGACTACCTGCAGAGCCTGGTACAGGAACGTGACGAAAAGAAACAACAGGAACAGAGTCATTTGTCCGAACTGAAGAGTCTTCGTTCCAAGAAGGCTGTGGAAGAAAAGGGCCTTGTGTCTCAGATGTCCGGTCAGGAAAAGATGCTGAAGTCCCTGAAGCAGGACCAGAACATGCAGCGCCGCGCCTTGCAGGAATTCGAACAGAACCAGAAGACAATGCTTGCTCTTATCAAGAAGTTGGAAGAGCGCCGCAAGAAGGAAATCGAGGAAGCCAAGAAGGCTGAAGCCGCCCGTAAGGCCCGCGAGAAGGCCGCCAAGGAAAAGGGCAAGAAGTTGCCTCCGCCACCGCCTAAGGTTACCAAGCCCAAGGTCACTGTGGCAGAAAGCGTAAAGGGTCCCAAGTGCACTCCGCTGGAAGGCGATATCATTAGCCAGTACGGCTTGCAGGAACATCCTGTGCTCCATATTATGACCCGTAACCTGGGTGTGGAAATCCGAGGAAAACGTGGTGCCGCCATTCGCGCTGCTGCCGCAGGTTCTGTGGTCATGGTGGGTGAAATTGATGGTCGTGGCCCCTCTGTTATTATTGAACATGCTGGTGGAACCTACTCCGTTTATGGCCATATGAAGTCTATTCGCGTTCAGGAAGGCAAAGAAGTACGAAATTGCGAAGAAATTGGTGAAGTAGGCGATGTTGCCTCGTTAAATGGAATTAAATTGTATTTCCAAGTTAGCGAAGGAACACAAACAATCGATCCGTTGCAATGGTTGAAAACAAAATGATCCAGTACACTTTAAATGGCCCGGTCTCGCAGGAACGCGCACGCATTCGACTAATGTCCGCATTGCGTGAAAATCGCTTTCCTCAGTCTATTCTGATCGATGGTCCTGCTGGTATCGGCAAGAAGGCTTTGGCTATGGAATTGGCCAAGGCTTTGATGTGTTCCAACCCCAACGCTCGCCCCTGCGGTCATTGCTTTGGTTGCCGCATGGCTTCCGATAGCGGTGTAACGGAAAACTGGGTGATTCCTATGGATACGAAGGAAGCCCATGCCAAGAGTGCCGATGAAGTTTCTGCCGGCAGTACGGCAAAGACTGTGGAGGACTTCAAGAAATCCTATATCGAGGAAATCCAGAAGAACCCTTACCGTGTGGACGTGTTCGGAACAAGTGCCTTTATTTCTGTGGACTTGATCCGCTCCATGACGGGTAGTTTCGCCATGAAGGGCGACCGCATTCGCGTGATCATTATTGCGGAAGCGGACCGAATGAATGAGGCTGCGTCCAACGCCTTCCTGAAGACTTTGGAAGATGTTCCTCCTGACACCTACTTTATTTTGACTACCTCCTCCCGTGAGAAGATGCTGCAGACTATCCGTTCCAGATGTCTGGCCCTGCATCTTTTGCCCCTGACGGACGACGAAGTCCGTAACGAGGCCTTGAAGGTTGGTGGTGAAGACTTTGACGATGAAAACCTGACGGACGATGTTGTTGGACTGGCCGTCGGTTCTCCGGGCAAGGCCCTCTACTATGCCCAGCATGCTTCTGAGTGGTGCAAGCTGGCTGTTGATTTTATTCGCAAGTCCCTGCTGCAGGAGTACACGGATTTGTTCTTTAAGTTGAAGGACTCCTCCCTGGATGAAGCCTACGAGGCAAACCGATTCCTGGAAGTTCTTTCCTTCTTGATTGCGGACTTGCTGAGAGCGAAGGCTGGCGCTTCTTTGCGTTTGCCTGAAACCACCTTGAATGTGGGTCTGGAAAATTTCCCCAGGGTGGATGCGACTGCCTTGGAACTTGCGCTAGTGACCGTTCAGGAAACCATGTCCCGCATTGATTCTCGCCGCGTGACTGCAACCATGTGTCTCCAGAATCTGGCACTGAAACTTTTTGAAGGCTACAAGTAATGGATCTTTGTTCTACAGACGAACATTTGGCTTCAGCGCTTGCTCACGGCCTGCGAATTCCCCACCTGGTGGCCCGTTTCCTGGTCTCCAGAGGAATCCGTACGCAGTCCGAGGCGCACCATATGCTCTGTGGAAGTGTGGATGACATTCTTGATCCGTTCCTGATGCTTGGAATGGAGGAGGCCGTCCAGTGGATCCTGAAGGTCAAGGAAACCGGAGAGAAGGTTTTCATCTTTGGCGACTATGATCTTGACGGCATGACTGCCGTGACCTTGATGACCAAGGCCTTTGAAGATATTGGTATTCCCTCTGATTGGCGTTTGCCGAATCGCTTCGGCGATGGTTACGGCTTGTCTTCTTCTGCGGTAGATGAAATGTACGAGGCTGGAGCCCGCTACGTTGTTACCGTGGATACGGGCATTACCGCCAATGCTGAAATTGCTCATGCCAAGGAACTTGGAATGGCGGTCATGGTGATCGACCATCATCAGCCCTCCGGCGAAGGCTTGCCTTGCTGCGACGTTTTGCTGGACCCGCACCAGGAAGGGGATACTTACCCCAATTCTGAATTGTGCGGCGTGGGTGTTTCCTACAAGTTCCTCTGTGCTCTTTATTCCCGACTGGGAATGGAGACTCCTGTGAAGTTCCTGGATCTTGTGGCCCTCGGTACGTTGGCAGACCTTGTCCAGATGACTCCGGAAAACAGAGCCTTTACGAAGATTGGTTTGCGCGCCCTGCAGCATAGTTGCTGGCCGGGCCTGCAGGAAATGTACTCCTCCTTGATGAAACCTCACAGCACTGTGGGCGGCATCGACGTGATGTACAAGATTGCTCCGCTGTTGAATGCGCCTGGCCGCATGGAAAGTCCGGACCCGGCATTGAAGCTTTTGCTGAGCCCGAATCGCGCCCAGGCAAATGCCCTGCTGGCTGAACTGAAGGATTGGAATTCTCGTCGCAAGCAGAAGGAAGCGGAAATTACGGAGATGGCCATGGAACAGGTAAAGCTGGTCTATGGGGAAAACATCCCGAAGGTTATTGTGGTGGCCGGAGAAAAGTGGCACGTAGGTGTCATCGGTATCGTGGCCGCAAAGCTGGCCCAGGAATTCCACCGTCCGGCATCAGTGCTTTCCGTATGCGACGGCATGGCTCACGCCAGTGCCCGTGCTGTGCCCGGCTTTAACTGGCACAAGGCTCTGTTCGAGTCAAGAGATCTATTCGACCGTTGGGGCGGTCATGCAAACGCCGCCGGCTTCTCCCTCGCAGCAGACAAGGTGGATGAGCTTCGCCAGCGTCTTGAAGAATCTGCGATTGCCCAGGGCTATACCGGTGAAGAGGAAATCACCACGGAACAGTATCCTTATGATATTCAGGTTGCTCTCCACGAACTTGTGGTGGAAGCCAATCAGTATATGCCGGTGGGCAACCGTGCCCCTGGTGCGCCTGTACCGCAGCTGATTTCTGTACTTGACTTCTTTGACCAGCTGGAACCGTTTGGCGGGAACTTCCCGTATCCTACGTTCCGCGCAGACAACATTCGTGTGCACCGCCTGCGGGAAATTCGCGGCGGCCACTTGCAGATGGAAATTTCCCAAGCGGGCAGTCGTGTATTCCCCGCCATCGCTTTCGGTCTTCGTAAGAGCAAGGCTCTGCTTGGCAAGTCTAAACCAGTGTCGGTTGTCTTTGAACCTACCTGGAATTATTTCAACGACAAGAAGTCCTTGCAGCTTTGCATCAAGGCTATTGAGTAGTTTCTATGATCCTGCGAAATTTTCCGTTGCTTTTGCTGGCGCTGGTGTTCATTGCTCTCGGCTCTGTCATTTTCTTGAAGGCTCCGGAACGACCTCTGCTGGTGCAGGCTTTGGAGGAAGAGCCTGAACCGGAATTGGAAACAAAGTCCTTTACGGGTCGTATGGTCATGCCCTCCCTGGACGACATCTATGTTCTTGAAAATTCTGCCGGCCGCGACGTAATTCAGTTTGAACGATTCCTGCAAGGCCGCGCCGCAGGTTTGCATTGGTTGGCTGCGGATCATTTCAAAAATGAGAAGGCCGCTGCGAAGCATCATAGAGGTTTCCAGGTGAAGGATATCTACATGGGCTTGAAGCTTACCGTGGACTCCCTAGGAACCGTAGCGCCCACAATCCTATTCTGCAACAATAACGACAAGGATTTCACCAATCTGGTCCTTCAGCATATAAGTGCCTACTGGAGATATCCCCGAGGTGTCAGCGGAAAGTTTGAAGTCTGGATGCCCATTGTTTGGCGGGCAGACTGGAAGTAAAAACAGAATAAAAAAGACCCGGGAGTAAAACTCTCGGGCTTTAATTTTTTTGCGAATGCAACGGGGCTTTGGGCCCTTGAATTATTTTGCCTTCAAGATGGCCAGCAACTGTTCGGAACGCTTTTCGATAAGGATGAAGGCTTCGAACATGCGGGCTTCGCGCCACTTGATCAGGTACTTGGCGCGCCATTCGTCGGCGACTTCTTCGGCCTCTTCGTGCTTTTCTTCGTTGCGGTACCAGACTTCCTTCTTGATTTCCTTGATCATGTCGCCCATTTCTGCTGCAGGCTGCAGGGAACCCTTGCAAAGGAGCAATGCGCGGAGGTTGTCCAGGAGGATTTCGTCGGTAGGTTCGTCTGCGTCGTCACGGGCGCAGTCCCAGATTTCGCCACGGTGGCGTTCGGTCCAGCCCATGAGGTGCTGTTCAGTCTTCTGCAGTTCACCCTTGGCAAGCTTTTCTTCGACGGCTTCGCGGGGATAGTAAATGCTATTCGGATAGAAATCAATCATGGTGACCTCAGAAAGTTTTGCTCAATTAATGCCCGGGGCGGGACTTGAACCCGCACGAGGTTGCCCCCAAGGGATTTTAAGTCCCCAGTGTCTACCATTCCACCACCTGGGCAGGTGTTGAGCGTGAACCAAATATATAAAAAAAAGAAGCCTTTGTGGGACTTCCTTTTTTAGGGAGATCCCGGATCAAGTCCGGGATGACAATTGCAATTACTAGCACTCGTGAACGAAATCGTTTTTTCTAGAGATGCATCCACTTTAGTGGATTGCAGCTCTAAAAAAGGATTTAGGAGGCGCAAGCAAAAATGGACTCCCGAAGGAGTCCATTTTTAATTATTTGATTGATGCGAATAATTGATGTTCACTACTTCACGATGAGCATCGAATCATCCCAAGCCTCATGCTTTTCGAAACCGAGGAGGTTAGCGGTGGTGGCTGCCAAGTTGGACAGACCCCAATCGCCTTCCTTGAGACCGAGCTTGCCGCCGGTAACGTTATCGTACAGGATGCAGGGAACCTTGTTCAAGGTGTGGCTGGTCTTAGCCTTGAAGGAACCATCCTTGTTCACCTTGGGCATGCCGGTCTTCTTGTCGATTTCGTACATTTCGTCGGCGTTACCATGGTCAGCGGTAATGATTGCAACACCGCCGGCTGCATCGATCACCGGGAGGAGACGAGCAAGGCCGATGTCCACAGCTTCGATAGCCATGGTAGCAGCACGGAAGGAACCAGTGTGGCCCACCATGTCGCCGTTGGGGTAGTTGCAGCGGAGAGTCTGGTACTTGCCGCTCTTGATTGCTTCGATCATGGCGTCGGTAACTTCTGCAGCCTTCATCCAGGGGCGCTGTTCGAACGGAACAACGTCGGATTCGATTTCGAGATAAGTTTCGCCGTCGAACTTGCTGGAACGGTTACCATTCCAGAAGTAAGTCACGTGGCCGTACTTCTGAGTTTCGGAGCAGGCGAACTGCTTAACGCCAGTTTCTGCGAACCATTCGCCGGAGGTTTCCTTGATTGCCGGAGGAGGAACCAGGAAGCGGTTGGGGAGCTTCAGGTCGCCATCGTACTGGAGCATGCCGGCGTAGCAAACCTTGGGGAAACGGACGCGGTCAAATTCATTGAAGGATTCTTCTTCGAAGGCGCGGGTGATTTCGATAGCGCGGTCGCCACGGAAGTTGAAGAACACCACGGAGTCGCCGTCGTTGATGGTGCCAACAGGCTGGCCGTTAGCGGCAATCACGAACGGAGGAAGATCCTGGTCGATTGCCTTGGTTTCGCCGCGGAGGGTTTCGATAGCTTCGGTAGCGGAAGCGAACATACGGCCTTCGCCCAGAACGTGGGTCTTCCAGCCAAGTTCAACCATCTTCCAGTTAGCGTTGTAACGGTCCATGGTGATCTGCATACGGCCACCGCCAGAAGCGATGCAAACGTCGAATTCCGGAGAGCGGAGTTCTGCGAGGAACTGTTCGAACGGGCCGACGTAATCGAGAGCGGAGGTTTCCGGAACGTCACGACCATCCAGGAGGATGTGAACGCGAACTGTCTTTACGGATTCCTTCTTGGCCTGGGCCACCATGGCCTTTAGGTGAGAAATGTTGGAGTGAACGTTACCGTCGGAGAAGAGGCCGATGAAGTGAAGAACGGAGTTCTTTTCACGAACGTTGGCGGAGATTTCCTTCCAGGCGTCGCGGCCGAAGATGTCGCCAGAAACGATAGCGTCCTGAACGAGGGCTGCACCCTGGTTGTAAACCTGGCCAGCACCGATAGCGTTATGACCGACTTCGGAGTTACCCATGTCTTCGTTGGTGGGCATACCCACGGCGCGGCCGTGAGCGTTCAGAAGAACGTTGGGGTACTTGGCGAACAAGGCGTCCAGAGTGGGCTTACGAGCAGCGGCAATAGCGTTGCCCTGTTCGTTGGGGTTGAAACCATAACCGTCCATCACGATAGTGACAACGGGACCCTTGATACCAGGGAAGTTGGAAAGCTTCTTAAGCATAGTTTACTCCAGTTATGCCCGGACCTTCCGGGCGTGTTAAAATTCAGGCTTAAAGATAGAAAAAGTGAACGTTGAATCCAAAGGACAGAACGTCCAGATAAAACAAAAAAGGCTCCCCAATCGGGGAACCTTTTGAAAGATCTTTCAAGACCTGTCTGATTACTTCTTCTTGTAAACCTTCAGGGTCACGTTGAAGTCCTTGTTCAGGGCTTCAGAAGCAGCAACTGCGCCGAATGCGAAGAAACCGTCACCAGTTGCAGCGTTGAAGGCTGCGGTCTTGGCTACGAAGATTTCAGTAGCAGCGCCACCGGCTTCAACAATGTTGATCTTGGCCTTGTTGATGTCCTTGTAGAGGAAGTCGCTGACATAAGCGTTACGACCGTTTTCAACTTCCGGCCAGGTGAATACATCGTAGTCATCATCGTAGTTGCTCGGGGTCTTTTCTTCGTTTGCGATGGGAGCAAACAAGGTACCGTTACCACTGGAGAGGATAACGCCGCCGGAGGTCTTGGTCAGGATGATGTCGGAAGTAAGATCTGCGCTAGGAGTGCCGGTTGCCAGGTTCAAGCCCGGGAGCTTGTCAGTAGACATTTCGACAGTGTAGGCGACCATTTCGATTTCGGTAGAGGTGTTGCCACCTGCGGAGGAAGCGGGGGTTTCCGGGCAGAAGAGTTCTGCATTGCGGGTGAACGGAATGAGCTGGTTAGCAGTCTTCTTCTTGCCATCAAGATGAGCGAAAATCTTGATGACGAGGTTGAAGTCGCCGCACTGATTACCGAAGCCTGCGTCGCCGAGGTTCACGGTAACATTCATTGTGCTGAGGGATACCTTATCATTCGGAAGGACCGGTTCTGTGTAAGACGGAATGGTATTGACCTTCTTACCTGCTGCGGTCTGGATTTCCATCTTGAGGGAGTCAATTGCAAGGTCGGCGTCGGCGCTTGCGTTGTCTACGTCCAGCTTGATGTTTGCCAGGAACTTGATGGTTGCACCTGCTGTAGCGGTAGACGGAGCTTCGTCAAGAATAATTTCTGCATCACCACCGGCTGTGGCGGGCTTTACGGGGTCGTCACCACATGCGGTAAGGCCGAAGGCTCCCATAGCGATTGCGGAGCCCATGAGCAAAGTCTTTGTGAAATTGGATTTCATAGTTAACATCCTCTCTTTTAGTTTTTTGAGGTTGAAAATAAACAAAAATGTTTGAAAAAGCACTAGCCACGGGTGTAAAAATCCCAAAACTAAGGCGAAATAAGCGCTTTTTTGGGTGTTTTTGCCCTTATTTGCCCATGTCGCGGATAAGGTCGCGGAGTCGGGCGGCCTCTTCGAAGTCCAACTTGGCGGCAGCGGCCTTCATCTGGGCTTCCAGTTCCTCGATGGAGGCGGACTCGTCGGCAGGCTTGCGAGGTTTCTTGACGGTAGACTTCTTCTGCTTGCCCAGGGGCGCCGTTCTGGAGCCGCCTTTTTCCTGAGGCAGGTATTCCTCGTCCATATCGGGGTCTTCCAGCATCTGGGGCGTCTTTTCCCCGCGCCACAGTTCCAGCAGCGGATCGTTGATGACCAGGTCCCCTTCCAGTTTGCGGGAGACGGACTTGGGGGCGATGCCGTGTTCCTTATTGAATTCTTCCTGGAGGCTGCGGCGACGGACGGTTTCGTCAATAGCCCTTTGGAGGCTGTCGGTCATGTTGTCGGCGAACAGCAGTACGGTACCGTTCACGTTACGGCTGGCACGGCCCATGGTCTGGATGAGGCTGCGGTAGTTACGGAGGAAACCTTCCTTGTCGGCGTCCAGAATGGCCACCATGCTTACTTCGGGCAGGTCCAAGCCCTCACGCAACAGGTTAATACCTACCAGCACGTCAAATTCGCCGGTGCGCAGTCCTTTAATGAGGTCGTGACGTTCCAAGGTCTTAATGTCACTGTGTAAATACTTGGCCTTGATACCCGCTTCCACAAAATAGTCGGTCAGGTCCTGGGCCATCTTCTTGGTAAGGGTGGTGACCAGCACGCGGTCGCCCTTCTTGACAACTTCGTCGATGCGGTAGAGGAGAACGTCCATCTGTCCCTGGATGGGGAACATCTCGATTTTCGGATCCAGAAGGCCGGTGGGGCGGTTGATCTGTTCGGCCACAACGCCGCCGGTCTTTTCAAGTTCGTAGTCCCCGGGAGTTGCGCTGACGAACAGCACCTGCTTGGGATACATGTACTCGAATTCCTTGAAATTCATGGGACGGTTGTCCAGAGCGCAGGGCAGGCGGAAACCGTAGTTCACCAAAGTGGTCTTTCGGCTCTTGTCGCCTTCGGCCATGCCGCCGACCTGGGGAATGCTCACATGGGATTCGTCCACCATCAAGAGCCAGTCGTCGCCGAAGTAGTCGATGAGGGTGAAGGGGCGTGTGCCGGGAGCGCGGTCTTCAATAAGGGCGGAATAGTTTTCGATGCCGGAGCACATGCCGGTTTCGCGAAGCATTTCCATGTCGTAGCGGGTACGGCTGCTAAGTCGGGCAGATTCCAGGACCTTGCCTTCCTTGTCCAGTTCTGCCAAACGTTCTGTAAGCTGTAGCTGGATGCGCTGCAAAATACCGGCTCGGCCCTCTTCCTTGGTCACAAAGTGTTTTGCCGGAGCGATGGTCATTTCGTCCAGTTCCTGGATAACCTCGCCGGTAATAATGTTGAAGCGGACAAGACGATCCACCTCGTCGCCGAACAGCTCGATGCGCATGCCGTCTTCGTCGTAGCTGGGGTGAACTTCGATCACGTCGCCGTGTACGCGGAAGGTGCCGCGTTCCAAGCTAAAGTCGTTGCGGGTGTACTGGATTCGCACCAAGTCGTGAAGGATATCGTCGCGGTCCTTGATATCGCCCTTCTTGATTCGGACCATCAGGTCGAAGTATTCGGCGGGGCTGCCCAAGCCATAGATACAGCTGACGGACGCGATAATAATTACGTCGCGACGAGTCAGGAGGTTTGCCGTTGCTCGCAAACGCAGCTTGTCGATTTCGTCGTTGATGCTTGCGTCTTTTTCAATAAAGGTATCGGTGTGGGGAATGTAGGCTTCGGGCTGGAAATAGTCGTAATAGCTGACGAAATATTCCACCGCATTTTTCGGAAAGAATGCCTTGAATTCCTGGTAGAGCTGGGCGGCCAAGGTCTTGTTGTGGGTGAGGATGAGGGTAGGCTTACCCACGTTCTTGATGACGTTTGCCATGGTGAACGTCTTGCCGGAACCGGTTACGCCAAGGAGCGTCTGGAACTGGTCCCCCTGCTTGAAACCCTCGGTAATCTGCTCGATGGCCTTGGGCTGGTCGCCGGCGGCGCCATACTGGCTTACCAGTTCAAAGTTGGCGCGGGTTGGCGCCTGGAACTGACGCAATCTTCCCGGAAGGCTCTGCTCGGGGGAGAGAACTTTTGCTATCGGTTTTGCATACGGATCCGGGGTGATTGTCTTGCGCGCTCTTGCCATACTGTAAAGATACAATTTGTGCAGTAGTCGGTCAAGATACTACTTGATGCTCAGGCTTTCTTTGACAGAAATTTTTTCCTTGCCGATGAGCTTGTACAGCTTGTTTCGGAAAAGAGGAATGGCGGTGACAACGCCTGCAACGATTACTAAAACGCTTAGGTAGGCGATGCCCGGTTTATCCAGTTCCGCCTTGAACACGATTCGCAGCACCAGCAGAATCCACCAGTGAACAGCAAGAATGATAAGGGCGTTTCGTGAAATGTTCCTGAGGATTCCTTTGACGACGCGAATGGGTGTAAGGTCCGGTAATTTTGAAAAGAGCTGGAAGGCTGCCACAAGGCCTGCGATTCCAAAAATGGAACTTCCTACGAAACGGAATATGTTTTTCCCAAGGGTGTTATTCATGATGCTGAACCAGGGCGTGGCCTCGTTAATGAAGGCGTACAGAATGAAGGCTGCGATGGTTCCCAGGAAAATGCCCAAAGTCCCTGCCTTGCTTGAAACGTTGCCTAATTTTTTGATGGGTTCCTTGCAAAGCCATCCCAAGGCGAAGAAGGCGTGGCAAGTGAAATCGCGCTCGAAGCCAAGGGGCAGACGGATGTGATTGCGGCTTAAAACCCAGCCGGCGGTAAGGCTTGCGATTGCAAAAATTAATATGATGCAGGGGGTTCTACCCCCGCTGAAGCGCCTCCTCAAGGGTTGTGCAAGTGCTTTGGCAATACTTTGCACGCCATAGAACATCAGGCTGATGGAATACAGCGTGAACACGAACCAAAGCGGTCCCGACCCGATGCTGGATTTTCCTGCCACAAAAATTTTTGCCAGGTTCCACCCGATGTAATCTGCTATTCCGTGGATTTCGGGGCGGATGTTCATGATGGTCATCTTTGGGGCGCGGGAAAACCAATCGAAATTCCACACCACAGGATCCAAGGCCAGGAACAGCAAGGAAAGCCAGATGTAGGGGAGGAGAAGAACCTTGGTTTTATGCAGCGCATAACTTTTGAAATCGCTGAAGCGGCGGGTGCTGAAAAGTACGCCGGAAATAAAGAAGAAGGCAGACATTCGCATGGCGCTGAGAAAGTTCATTCCCAGGTCGATGCTTTTGAAGGACTGCTCCACATGGAAAAGGCAAACCATCAAAAGGACGAATCCCTTGTATTCGTCAATCCACCCGACGCGCCCCGAAGAGGCTGCTGTCGCCTCCCTTAGTACCATTTGCGCTCGTCGCCTATGGTAGTAAACGGCCCGTGACCCGGGAACACGATGGTGTCTGCGGGCAACGTGATTAGTTTATTCTTAATGCCATGGACCAGGGCGTTGTCGTCACCGCCGAAAAGGTCGGAACGGCCTCGTCCTCCTGCGAACAGAATATCGCCGGAGAACAGCAATGCAGGTGTTCTTCCTGCGGGTTTTCCGTTGAAAATTACTTCTCCAGGTTCTTCGCAGAACAAGGCGATTCCGCCGGGGGAGTGGCCTGCGATGTGCAAAACGTGAAGCTTGATTCCCGGGACTTCGACGGTGTCGCCTTCTGCTAAAAAGTTTCCTAATTCAGGAGCGGGCTCTTCAAAAGGAAGGCCGTACATTTGGCTTTGTTCTTCCTGAAGGTCCAACAAAAAGTTGTCCTCTTCATGGGCTTCCGCCTTTACGCCGAAGGTTCGTTCCACAAAGGCGTTCCCTAGAATATGATCTAAGTGTAGGTGGGTATTTACCACATGCTTTACGGTGATTCCGTAGTCTTGAATAAACTTGCTCAGGGCGGACTGTTCTGCAGAATTACTAACGCTAGGATCAATAAGAATTCCCTCGCCGGAGTCGTTCCAGAGAACAAAAGTGTTGACCCCAAATGAATTTACCGTAAAAGTCTGTATTTTCATGCCAAAAATATAGATATATGTACCTTGGGGCGAGTTTCTTTGTTTGTATTTCGCAACGTGGATTATTATATTAATAGGACCCCGCTCGTATGCGGACTAACATATTGTGCATTGTAACTTAACTGGTATATTATTATGGAAATAAATAAGGATATTGCCGATCTGGAATCGGCTGAAAATCGTAAGCGCAAGGCGAAGAAATTCCTTTTGTGCTATCATAATTTCAATGTGAAGAACTGCAAAAGAGCTTCCGTTGAAATTCGTAAGATTGCGGAAGCCGTCGGTTCTCCGATTTCTATCGCAGTTGTTCCCTCCATTGGTGGCGTGCCTGAATCTGAAGCAGAATTTTTCTGCGAACAGATTGAACAGTTTATCAAGGACGGTTACGAAATCGTATTGCACGGCGCTCGCCATCGTGCTGACCTTTTTGTGAAGCGTTCCTGGTTTGGTAAGATGGCTCTTTGGCTGTCTCACAACGGTGCTGAGTTTGCTGGCTTGAATAAGCGTTTCTCCAAGGCCTTGCTGGATCGCGGCATTGCTCTTTGGAACGCTCATGGTCTTGGCAAGGCTTCTGGCTTTGTTCCTCCGGTATGGGTGGATAACAAGTATCTTCGTGCCCAGGTTCTCGAACAGTTTGATAACTACGAAGACATGATCTGCATCTACAAGAAGAAGGGTAAGGGAATCAAGACCATCGGTTCTCCCTTGTTCACATTCTCTGTAGTGCCCAAGCTTCTCCTTGGCTCCTACATGGCAATTGCTTGTCTTGCTTTCTGGTGTCCCTTTGGTACTCCTCGTCTGGTGTTCCATAACGAAGACTTCAGAAATCTTGGTGAAAAGCGTGTGCTGAGCATGGTCCGCTATGCAGCAGTGATGCGTGAAAACATCATGTATAAGGATTTGTAATCCTACTCTCCTCTAACGTTTTTTTGATCCTGTAATTTTTTTTAGTTGTTTTTTTCTAACAATACGATTTAAGAGTCTACGAGATGATTTTAAATAAATTCCTTGCTCGCACTGAGTATGATTCCTACGAGGATTTGTACCAGAATTTTAAATTGACCATTCCTGACGATTTCAACTTTGCATACGATGTCGTTGACGATTATGCAAAGAACGAACCGAAACGTGAGGCACTTGTATGGTGTGACGACAACGATGAAAGTCACATCTTCACCTTTAAGGACTTGTCCAGGGCATCTCAGCGCACTGCCAATTTCCTTGTAAACTGTGGCATCAAGAAGGGCGACCGCGTTATGCTTATTTTGCGCCGTCGCTACGAATTCTGGTTCTTCTTGCTGGCACTTCACCGCATTGGCGCCATCGCTATTCCGGCAACAAACATGCTTTCGTCCCATGACCTGGAATACCGCTTCAATGCTGCTGATGTAAAGATGGTCGTTACCTATGACGATCCTGCTCTCCAGAAGGAAGTAGAATCCGCCCAGGAAAAGTGCCATTCTGTGGAAAAGCTGGTGACAGTGGGCCAGGCCCGTCAAAACTGGATCAGCTTCTACGATGATTACGAAATTTGCCCCCCGGTATTTGAACGCCCCTCGGGTGCTGACGCTATCAAGAACGACGATATCATGATCGTCTACTTTACCAGCGGTACCAGCAGTAACCCCAAGATGGTGGCTCATACCTTTACTTACCCCCTGGGTCACATCATTACAGCCAAGTACTGGCAGAATGTTGTGGACGGTGGCCGTCACCTGACCGTTGCAGAAACCGGCTGGGCCAAGGCTCTCTGGGGAAAGATCTACGGCCAGTGGATTGCAGGTTCCGCTGTATTCACCTACGATATGAATGTGTTCATTCCGGGTAAGCTCCTGGAAAAAATGGCCACCTACAAGATTACTTCTTTCTGCGCTCCTCCCACAGCATATCGTGCCCTGCTGCTTCAGGATCTTAGCAAATATGATTTGTCGAACCTGACTTACTGTGTTACCGCAGGTGAAGCCCTCAGTTCCGACATTTTCAATAAGTGGTTTGAAAAGACTGGTCACAAGCTTCGCGAAGGTTATGGCCAGACCGAACTGACTTTGACTACCGGCAACTTCCCCTGGATGGAGCCCCGCCCGGGTTCTATGGGTAAGCCCGCTCCCGGCTACAAGATGGACATCGTCAATGGTGAAGGTGAATCTTGCAAGACTGAAGAAGTCGGCGAAATCATCATCAAGATTGACGAAGGCCGCCCCTTCGGTATGTTCGGTGGTTACTACCGCGATGCAGAACGTACTGAAAAGGTTTTTGAAGGTGGCGTTTACCATACTGGTGATACCGCCTGGCGTGATGAAGATGGCTACTTCTGGTTTGTGGGCCGTACCGACGACTTGATCAAGAGTTCCGGCTATCGCATTAGCCCCTTCGAAGTGGAAGAAGTCTTGCACCAGCACCCCGCTGTTCTTGAAGTGGCTGTGACTGGCGTAGAGGACCGTACCCGCGGTCAGGCTGTGAAGGCAACCATCGTGCTCCAGAAGGGTTACGAAGCCTCCAAGGAACTGGCTAAGGAAATCCAGCTGTTCACCAAGAAGGTGGCCGCTGCCTACAAGAGCCCCCGCTTCATCGACTTCGTAGAAGAACTGCCTAAGACCATCAGCGGTAAGATCCGTCGTGCCACCATCCGTGACAACGACAAGGCTGCCTCTGATGCCGCTGCCGCAGAAAAGTCTGCACCGGTCGAAGGCGCTGATTCTTCTGCAGAAAAGGATGCTGAGAAGTAATCTGAAATAGAGTTAAAGGAATCCCGGCGAGTAAGTGCGTCGGGATTTCTATATTTTATCAAAACATTTAACGAGATCAATATGACTAGAAGACGCGTTGTTATTACCGGTATGGGTGCTGTGACACCCCTTGGCAAGAACGTTAAGGAACTGTGGGATGGCATCCAGCACGAAAAGTGCGGCATTGGCCCCATCACCTTGTTCGACGCCACCGATTGCCCGGTGAAGATCGCTGCCGAAGTGAAGGACTTCAAGCCCGAAGAACACGGTATCGACCCCAAGGAAGCACGCCGTATGGCTCGCTTCACCCAGTTCTTGCTGGCAGCATCCAAGGAAGCTGTTGCAGACGCCAACCTGAGCGAAGACGACCTTCATGCAGACACCACTGGCGTTATCGCTGGTTGCGGTCTCGGCGGTATTGACGTCACCGACTCCACTTTCAACCAGTATGTTGCTGGCGGCAAGCGTCGCGTTTCTCCTCTCGCCATGGCAGAACTTATTCCTAACGAAGGCGCAGCAAACGTTTCCATCAACCTGGGCATTACCGGTTGTGCATGGACCATTGCAACAGCTTGCGCTTCTGGTACCGACGCTCTCGGCGTCGCCTTGGATGCTGTCCGTTCCGGCCGTCTGGATGTCTGCCTTGCCGGTGGTTCCGAAAGTGGCGTGACCGACTATTCCATCAAGGCCTTCGCTGGCATGCATGCCCTTACCGACAAGTTCAACGACTGTCCGGAAAAGGCTAGCCGCCCCTTCGATAAGGACCGTTCCGGCTTCATCATGGGTGAAGGTGGCGCAGTTCTTATTCTTGAAGAATTGGAACACGCCAAGGCCCGCGGCGCCAAGATCTATGCAGAACTTGCCGGCTACGGCGCTTCTGCTGACGCATACCACATCACCAGCCCCAAGCCCGATGGAAGCGGTTGCGCCAAGGCTATGCTCCGCGCTATCAAGGACGCTGGCATTGAACCTACCGATATAGACTACTACAACGCTCACGGTACTTCTACCCACCTGAACGATGTTACCGAAACCGCTATGTTGAAGCTTGCCTTGGGCGAACACGCCTACAAGATCAAGGTCTCTAGCACCAAGAGCATGACTGGTCACTGCGTTGGCGCCGCTGGCGTCTGCGAAGCCATGATCAGCACCTTGGCTGTCAAGAACTCCTTCGTTCCGGCAACCATCAACCTGGAAAACCCGGATCCGGAATGCGACCTGGATTACACCCCGAACAAGGGCGTTTCCCAGAATGTGGACGTTGCTGCCTCTGCCTCCCTGGGCTTCGGCGGTCACAACGGCATCGTGATCATCAAGAAGTACAACGGCTAATTAAGGTTGCGCGGTTTGTGTCGCACAGACACTGAACTGCGCCAGTTGTTCAAGAAATTGAAAACGAAATGTCGGAAGTTTATGCTTCCGGCATTTTTTGTCTGGAATTTTGTACCTTTACTTTGGTTTTGGGAAAAAGGAGAACAAATGAAAACCAGAATTATTTTTGCCCTTATCTTGGCCGCAATTTCTTTCAGCTTTGGCCAGAATGATGATTCCTCTGCAAAAGGTGACGTCTCGTACGACGAAGGCTTTTTTACAGACGATTATTTTATTGGGGGATCTCCTGCAACGTGGGACGATGTAAAAGACGTCATTTCCTCTAATGATGACGCCGCTGACAAGGCGGGTTCTGCGACAATTTTAGGTTATACTGCTTATGCTTTTGCTGGCACGGGTGGTGCGTTTATGGGCTATGCTCTGGGCTATGGCTTGTTTGCGAAAGGAGAGGGCATTTTTGATAATGGACGCGACGTGATGTTCTGCATTGGTCTTGGTGCCGCCGCTGTTGGATTCCTTATTGAATATTTTGCGAATGGCAAGAGGAGATCTGCCATTGATACTTACAAATCGGAAGGTGGTTTTGGCGTGGTATCGACACCTCAAGGCGGTGTAGGCTTCGGTTACAGCTTCTAAGCTAAAACGCTGAAAAAATGATCCCCGGCACTTGCGTGTCGGGGCGCTTTTTATTTAAGATAGGTCAAAATTTAATTGCGAATGTGTAAAAAATAGTTTTGTATTTGCCAAAATTTCTTTAAAATTACAACGTTTTCAAAACGTCTGTTTAAAATTAAATCGGTTTTAAGGCGGAGAATATATATTAAAGGCCATTGGAGTGTTTATGAGATTAGAAAAGATAAAGCTGCTGGCTGCATCTGCCGCCTTGTGCGTTGTGGCCTGTTCCGAAGGTGGTTCTGTTACGGAACCTAATGATCCTTCTTCCAATATTGAAAATCCCATGGGTGGTGATATTCCCGGTGCAGAGTTCCCAGGAACGGAAATTCCTGGCGATGAAGTTCCCGGTGCTGAAAATCCGGGGGTGAATATCCCGGGCGAAAACAATCCTGGCAACGTGCAGCCTGGTAACGAGAACCCCGGTAATGAAAATCCTGTCGTCGTAAATCCCGGTAACAACGGCTCCGCCGATGACGATTCTGACCTGGATGATTCCAGAACTTTGACTGGCGCCGAAATGCTCTTGAAACTTGCTGGAACAACGGCTACTGTAGAAAACAATAACGGATGTGTTTCTGTTGCATCAAAGAGTGCGACCATTACTTGCCCCGGTGCCTATTATGTTACCGGCGAATCCTCTGATTTCCAGGTAGTGGTAAATACCCCGGGTGTCAAGGATGAAGGCAAGACTGGCATCTATCTTTATAACGCCACTTTGAAAAGCCAGAATTCCCCCATCCTGGTAAAGAACGCCGACAAGACTGTGCTTCACTTGGTAAAGGGTACGGTCAATGTGGTGGAAGACGGTTATGGTGATCATTTGTTCGAAAAGATGACGGGCAAACTGGATACGGCCAAGGCTGCCATTTACTCCAAGGACGATTTGAACATCAAGGGCGCAGGCAAGCTGACCGTCAAGGGCAACTTTAAGGGAGCCATTCACAGCAGCAACGATCTTAAAATCAAGAATGGCGAAATTACCGTTGTGGCCAAGGAATCTGCCATCAAGGGCAAGCAAAGTCTTGAAATTTCCGGCGGCATTTTGGACGTTACTTCTGCCGGCAAGGGCCTCATGTCCGATACCACCATTACGGTGGAGGGCGGTACCTTCAAAATCAATACAGAAGATGACGCCCTGCATTCCAACTACACCGTTTCCATGGTAGGCGGCGACCTTTCTATTTCCACCAAGGGCAAGGGTATCCATGCGGACTCCTCCCTGTATCTGAAGGGCTCTACCATCAATATCGTTACTGCAAAGGAAGGTCTTGAATCCTACAAGATTTTCGCGGAGGGCGGTATTACTTCCACCTTCGCTACTGATGACGGCTGGAATGCTGCCGGTGGCCCCAAGGATCCAAACGCAGGCGGCTTTTCTTCGTTTAGCGAATCCAGTGGACATGTCGTTATTAGCGGTGGCTATCACTACATCAGTGCCAAGGGCAACATGATCGATGTGCTGGACGCCAACGGTTCTGCCAAGCAGACTGGAGGTGTTCTGATTCTTGAAATCACTGGTGAAAGCTATGAAAACATGGGCGGCTTTGGAGGCGGCTTCGGCGGAGGAGGCTGGGGTGGCGGCTGGGGCGGCGGTTTCGGCGGCGGTGGCGGTAGCGGAGGATGTTCCTCCAATATGGCTGGCGGCCTTATCGACACGGACCTTGGCTACGAAATTACCGGCGGCGTGCTCCTGGCCTTTGGCAATTATTCTACGGACATTCCTCAGTGTGCATCTGTTACCTATACCAACAGCAACTTCTACGGATCTGACGTTGCTGCGTTTAAGCCCCAACACCAAGGCAACGCCATTCTCTATGGAGGCGCTGTAAAGTCTGTTGCCCAGGTGCAGACTGCAGGAATGAAGGAACTGAAGTTCCCCAACGGCCTTGTCTATATGTACAAGTGATTCTATTTTTCTCCCATCGATACACGAAACCGCCCGGGATTTCTCCGAGCGGTTTTCCCTTTGGAATTTTTTGCAACTTCTGAATTCTCTCAGGTCTTGCATTAACTATTTGAATTGTTACACTGGAAAGCGCATCTGTAATAGCTATGTTTGAACCTATGATATTTAGAACGAATCAACGTTCATAGGATTTCGCGATGAAAAAAATTGTTGTTTGCTTTTTTCTTCTGGTGATGTCTGCATGCTATGTCGAAGAGTCAGGAAGGGTATGCACAGAGAACGATTCTTCGATTACCGTGAGCACATTGCTTGACGCATCTATTGATAGCGTGCGGTATTTTTTGAAAGGAGAGCTGATATGTTCCTCCCCAAAATCCAAAGGAGAACATCTTGAACGCAATGTTTTCTGTGATGGAGAATATTGCGTCAAGGAATCTTCATTAGAGGGATATGAGCGTCGCGTGATTGACTATTGTGCGGTGGGATCCTTATGTGATAATCTGGGCGATTTCGTGGAAGAAATACAAATCGTCTTTTTCTTGCAGGGGAATGCGGATACAGTTCGATTGTCCAGGTCTGGCTCGCCGAAGCTTGAATTTGGCAAATTTTACAGAGTGTATAGAAAAAGTGATTCTGAGTTAACAAAAATTCTGAACGGAGATTCTTTTGAGAACGATTCCTGTTCTAATGATTTCTGCGTAGCAAATCATAAGAGTACTTTTGGCATGTGTAAAACCGAAGAAATTGACGGAGTCGAAAAGAAAAATGTTTGTTCTTCGAATTGGATTGCAGAATTCTACGAAAGTATGTTCGGTAATCGCTAATTTTCCTAGAACAGCAAAAACCAGCAGCCTAGGCCGACAAAAACCGCCCGGTTTTCGCCGGGCGTTTTTCTTATTTACTCGATAGTGAAGTAGGTATCGTAGTAGATGAAGGGGCGCTTCTTCTTGCGCTTGAACTTGCCCTTTCCACCGCCTTCCAACTGGGAAAGTGCATCCTGGAGGGCTCCCATTTCAACCTTGTTGGGGTCGTCCTGTTCTTCGTCCGGTTCCTTTACCTTGAAGTAAGGGATGACCATGTCGAAGTCTTCCTTGTCGGCATCCTTTTCGAAGTTGAAGGAGTATTCAGTTTCGGTGTTGCCGTCCTTGACACGCTTGCTGGAAATGCTGATGCTCATGAGTCTTGCGTTCAGGCTCACGGCGTCAAAATCAACTCTCATGTCCAGGGCGTATTCTTCCAGGGGCAGGGTTGTTCTGGAGAAACAGAAGTCACCGACGCTGTTGAAAACGCCGTCCAGTTCCACACCGTACTTCATGAGATCGCGAAGCATCACGTGGGTGGCTCCGTATTCCATGGCCTTCAGGGTGAACTTGGATTTTACCATCAGCTGCTGCAGCTTCAGGGAGTACTTGTCTAGGCGGGAAGCCAGGTTCATTTGCATCTTGAATTCTTTAGCCATCTTATTCCTTGACGCTCCAGGTGGTGCCTTCCTTGCTGTCCTTGATCACGATGTTCATGGCGGCAAGTTCGTCGCGGATGCGGTCGCTTTCGGCCCAGTTCTTGTTGGCGCGAGCTTCCTTACGGGCGGCCAGCAGTTCTTCGACCTTGGCTACGTCAACGCCGGAGTTTTCGTCCTGCTTCTTCTTGTAGTCCTGACGGGGTTCGCCCAGCTTCAGGCCGAATACCTTGTCCATATCCAGGACAAGTGCGGCCTTTTCGCCGTCGTCGATGTCGGACTTCAGCATGGTATTCATGATGCCGAGAGCGCGGGGCATGTTCAGATCGTCGCCGATAGCGTTCTTGAAATCTTCCTGGAAGGCCTTGGCTGCTTCGCTCTTGATTTCGGTTGCCTTGCCGATGAGGGCGTCGGTCTTCTTGTGAAGGCTCTTGAGGCCTTCCTTGGCGCCTTCCAGAGCTTCCCAGGTGAAGTTCAGGTAGTTGCGGTAGTGGCTGCCCACTGCGAAGAAGCGGTAGTCCAGCGGATTGAAACCGCGGTCTACCAAGAGGTCGACGGTAAGGAATTCGCCGCTGGACTTGCTCATCTTGCCGAATGTGGTAGCGGTGGTGCCGTCTTCCAGCTTTTCTTCGCTGGCGGTACGGAGGAATTCACCGTGCATCCAGAAACGGCTGAAGGTTACGCCATTGGCGCATTCGCTCTGGGCGATTTCGTTGGTGTGGTGCACGCGGATATGGTCAGTACCGCCGCAGTGAATGTCCAGGGTCGGGCCGTTGTACTTCATGGCCATGGCGGAACATTCGATATGCCAGCCCGGGAAGCCTACGCCCCAGGGGGAATCCCATTCCATGGCGCGCTTCTTGTCAGTGGGGCTGAACTTCCAGAGAGCGAAGTCGGTAGCGGCACGCTTTTCGCCCATGTCGATACGGCTACCCTTGCGGAGGTTTTCCACGTCCAGGCGGGCGAAGTCGGCGTAACGGGGGAACTTGAGGCTATCGAAGTAGATGCCGTCGGAAGTGCGGTAGGTAAAGCCCTTTTCTTCGAGGGTCTTCACCAAGTCAATCTGTTCCTGGATGTGCTGGGTGGCGGGAGTCCAGCGGGTGGGTTCCTGAATGTTCAGACGATGCCAGTCGTTCATGAAGGCGTCGGTGTAGAACTTTGCGATATCCCAGACGGACTTGCCTTCGCGGGCGGCGCCCTTTTCCATCTTGTCGTCTCCGGAGTCGCCATCGCTAGTGAGGTGGCCTACGTCGGTGATGTTCACGATGTGGTTCACCTTGTAGCCGTAGTAGTTCAAGGTGCGAACCAAGAAGTCTTCGAAAATGTAGGTGCGGAGGTTGCCGATGTGGGCGAAGTGATACACCGTAGGGCCACAACAGTACATACGCACGGCGGGAACGCCTTCGGGAAGAGTAAACAGTTCTTTCTTGCGTGATGCGGTGTTGTAGAATTGAAGTGCCATTTTAGCCTCCGGTTAAATATTTTTCGGCGAAAAAATAGTAAATTCCAAGGTAGATGCACCCGGAAATTAAGCCCTAGGTGGTTGAATGGTAAAAAAGATACTTTGCATATGCCTTATTCTTGCGGCGTCCGCCCTTTGTAAATTGAACGAGGGTGGCAGTGCTGTAAGTTTTTCTGCCGGCTATGCCCAAAATTTTACCTCCTTTAACCCTGTGGCTGACCTGGATTTTAGGGTGGTGATTTTCCCCTCGGTGTCGAATGGATTGGAAGTGGGCTTTGGAGCCTTGCCGTTCCAGGTTGCCTTTACAGGCAATTTTCAAACCGTGTCCGACAATGCCCTGATGGATCTGGTTCTGGGCGCTAACGGCCTTTTATGGTATGCAATAGCCTCGCGATCGGCGGATGAAGAATCGGCACATAAGTTTATGTGGCCGGTAATTGTGCCCATGCTTCTAACCAATGGCTCTGTGTATTGGCCCCTCACTGCCAACGGAAACCTTGGCGTTGTGAACAAGAATAGGCTGGTGACCCAGATTATTACCGAAGGATTTCATCTGAAGAGTTTTACCTACGAAGATGACCTTGGCGTGCGCTACTACATGGACCTGGATTCTCAGGCAACCCATAACGATAGCAAGAAAAAGATTACCCGAATGTTCTTTGACGCGGGTATTCGTCTGAGCAAGAATTTTGATTCCGATATGGATTTCAAGTTCTTTTTGAATGTGGGGCTCCTGAAGGGTTTCAGAAGACAAAATTAAAAGCATTGACCCGCCCTCAAAAATGGCCTAAAATGATGTCGCTGAACAGGCGACCACGGCGGACCTTCTCAAAAGTACATTGTATGTGTACAAAAAGAGGAGGCTCCTATGAGCGATGTAGAAAGACGATATCATGAAAATGGCAAATTGCGTTTTGAATGTCCCCTGAAGGAAGGCTTGCGCCATGGGGAAGGCCGGGAATTTTATGAATCCGGCGCTTTGCGGGGTACATACTTTTATCAGGATGGTCTGTTGGAGGGACCCCACGAGTTGCTCCATGAAAATGGTCAGAGGCTTTGCCGCCATGTTTATAGAAAGGGCCGTGTCATCGACAGCTTTGTTCCCATACTGAATCCGGATGGTTCCATTTATTACACCGAATACTGGGAAAATGGACGTTGCCGCGGTTACGATAAGAACAACCGTCTTCGTCGAGAATTCGGAATGTTCAATACCAGCCATGACGGAATTTATCGCACGTTCTTCGGGGATGGACGCGTTGCTTCCGAGATGTTCTACAACGCTGGCACGCTGGATGGCTTTGCCAAGTACTGGTCCGAAGATGGCCTGAAGTGTAACGTCTATTTGTACGTGGATGGGGAAGAGTGTGTTTCCAAGAAGATGGAATACCATGAGAATGGTATGCAGTCCAGGGAAATCGATATGAACGGGGATCTGCCCGATGGCATGGAATTGACCTACCATGAAAATGGAACGTTGCGAACCCGCATGTTCTACGAAAAGGGTATGGCCAAGGATGGTCCCGTCAACTATTACGACGAGGATGGCGTTCCCACCGTCTTTACCCATTGGGAAAACAATGTTGCCAAGAGCTATACCGAAGAAGGAAAGTTGGTGCTGAAGGCCTACTACTATCGGGATATGCAAAATGGATTGTGTATTTCCTATGTGGATTCCGAGGAAGTGAGTTATTACTTTGATGATGTGGAATGCGAATCCAAGGAAGATTTCCTGGAAAAGACTTTTGTTCACCTGTCTGAAAAGTTGGAGCGGAGCCTTTCTGATAATGTGGGCTTTGAAGCGAATACCTTCAAGGAATTCTTTGAGGAACAGTACAAGAAAATCATGACCCAGTCCAATGCCGGTCAGGAATTTTTCAACTATGAGGAATTAATTCGCTGCCCAGAAAATACGGGACGCGAGGAATGGATTGTGCGTTTGGCTGTTCGCGAGTTTATGCTTCGCCTTCGCTTGCCTAACGATGGCGATACCGAAGAGCGAGTTGTGAATGGATTAAAAAAGTTGCTTGGCGTGTCTTAAGGATAAGTAAAATCCTATATTGTCTAGTGATTAGAACAGAGGGTTTTATGAAAAAGTTCTTAAGTGTATTTGGTGCCGTAGCGGTGGCTGCTTGCATGACCGCTTGCAATGAGCAGAAAACCGCTGTGATTTATTATTCCCAGACGGGAACCACCAAGAAGGTGGCCGAAGAATTTGCAAAGCAGCTGGGCGTCGATGCCATTGAACTGCAACTTGTAACGCCTTATCCTTCCACTTACGACAGCACCATTGCCGCAGTCCGTGCTGAGCGAGAATCTAAGAAGTGGCCCGCCCTCGCTAACGCCAAGCAGGATCTTTCCAATTACGATACGCTCTATGTGGGCGCTCCCATTATGTTTGGTTTCTTTGCCCCGCCTATGTACACCTTCCTGGATTCCAACGACTTGAGCGGAAAGGTGCTTGTACCTTTCTGCACTTACGGAAGCGGCGGTCGCCTGGCCAGCGCTAAGGAATTGAAGCAGTTGGAACCCAACGCCAACGTGGTGCTTTCCTACGGTATTTCTAATCGTCGCGCAAACAATCCCGAAGTAGATTTGTCCGGCGAAGTTGAAAAGCATATTACTGCAGTTCGCGCCGGAACCGATGAGAAAAATTTCGTAGGCGCATATGGCGAATCTCGCCAGCCCACGGAAGAAGACTTGGCTGTGTTTGCCGAAGCCACCAAGGATTACGGCTACCTAAAACTCACTCCCATGAGCGTGTCCACCCAGATTGTGGCGGGAACCAACTACATGTTTACCTGCAACATGAAAGCCTTCGGCGAAGAACTTACCGCTATGGTAAAAATCTTCAAGCCCCTGCCCGGCCGTGGAAACGCACAGCTCATCAGCGTGGATAAGTAATAGGAATTAAAATTAAAAACAAAAAAGGTCGCGCCATTGTCGGTGCGACCTTTGAATTTTAAGAGAAGATTCCGTGCATGAACTGATGGCAGGTGTCGAAAACGTCCCTGTCATTGAGTTTGATAAGGCCGGTGAAATGGGCCTGAATGCTGGCGTTGATGATGCCTAGGAATGTGTAGGCGTAGCGCTGGTGACGGCCCTTCATGTTGCCATGATCCTTGCTGGCGGCGAGGAAAAGTTCTGATAAGGCGTCCCATTGTTTTTGGCAAAGGGGCATGACTTCGTCGTGGATGTCGCCATCGGTGGGAGTGTTGGCGACGCTCATGAACCAGGCGTAAAATTCCGAGTCCTTCTTAGCGAATTCAAAGTAGACGCGAGCGACTTGTTCTAGAGTTTTGACGATGTCGTGGTCGTAGGCGGCGGCCTCTTCAAAATCTTTCCAGAAGTTCTCCAGATGGGATGTGAGCAGGGCGTTCAAAAGTCCACGCTTATTTCCGAAGTAATGGTACAGCGTGGGCTTGCCTACGCCTGCGGCGTCTGCCACTTTCTGCACGCCGGTAGCGTCGTAGCCTTCCTTGCGGAAAAGGTTCAATGCCTGCTGTAATAGAACTTCTTTTGTACTCATGGCCCAAATATACCTAATGTGTACCGATGGGTACAAGAATGCAACCCCACTTGGCAGGAATTTCCACTACTAACTTGCCGTTTTTTGCGGTAAAGGTTTTACTGGGGTTCAGCAGGTCTTGCCAAAGATTGTTTTTCGTCTTTATGTTGATTTCATACTGCACGGGAGAATCTTGCAAATTCGCCAGCACCAGGGCGTCGCCATTTTCATGGGTGCGCCAGAATGCCAACTGATTGGACTGAACCAGTTCCTGCTTGTAACCGCCATCGCGAAGGGCGTCGGAGTCCAAACGGATTCCTGCCAGCCTTTGAATTTCGGAAAGAAGGTTTTCCTGACCTGCGGGACATTTGCTTTGATTCAAGGTGCTTAGGGACGGTCGCAAATTCCAGTCATCGCAACCGCCTTTCTTTGCGTCGAAGGCGTATTCTTCGCCGTAATAAATGGTGGGTACGCCGGGCAAGGTATAGAACAGCAGATGCTGTACGTAATTGTCGCCCTTGTTTTTCAGGGTGCTGTAAATGCGGTTCACGTCGTGATTCTCATTGAAGAGCTGTAGCCTTGCGCCTTTGCATTTTCCGCCTCGATCGTCGAAAAGTTGGTTCAGGTTGTAGGCCAATTCGAACATGTTTTTGTCGTTAATGGAACTCCATAGGGCTTTGTAAGTCTGGTAGTTGGTAACGGAATTCAGTCCTGCCTCCAGCCATCGGGCGGGATCTCCGAAAACCACTTCTCCCATCATCCAGAAATCGGCGCGCTTCTTATGGCAAGCATCCGCCAGATGCTTCAAGAAACCAAGGTCCATATCCTGGGCCGCGTCAATTCGGATTCCGTCAATGCCGAATTCGTCCATCCAGTATTCCGCGCAATGGATCAGCTCCCGCTCCACCTCGGGATTCCGCAAATCGAAGGCCGGCAATTCCTGGAAACCGGCCCAGCAGTCTACCGTAAAGGAGTCTCTGCAAAGGTTGGGCGTATCAAAACGGATGTTGCGATACCAGGCGGCGTAGGGAGAGTTTCGTCCTTTTTCACGCAGGTCGCGGTATGCAAAATGATGTCTGGAGGAATGGTTCCAGACCGCGTCAAAGAACACGTGAAAGCCTGCGTCGTGAAAATCCCGGACCATTTGCTTCAAGTCCTCGTCATTACCCAGGCGGGGGTCCAGATGGTACATGTCCGTTACGTCGTAGCCGTGGGTTTCGCTCTTGAAAATAGGGCCCAGGAGAATGGAGTCGGCGCGAAGACCCTGCAAATGGGGAATGAGGGAGGTCAAATCGCGGATGTTCCTATAACCGGCGCAATTTCCGGTGCAGTTTTCGGCACAATTTCCGGTGCATTGTCCCGTGTGATCCTGTGCGACGGACTTAAGGGCTCCCAGGGGGAAAACATGGTAAATGTGGTTGGGCTTCATAACTCTCTCCTTTTTTTATTATATACCGAACGGTATAATAAATTTAGTATACCGAATGGTATATTGTCAAGGGAAAGCTTCTAATACCGTCAAGGGGCGTTTCCCTAATGCCGTTAAGGGGCGCGGCCCGACATCGTAAAAGGCGCTTTCAAATAAGAAAAGCCTCCCGAAATCGGGAGGCTTTGCGATGATCAATTTCTTGCGTTGCGCGAGACCTTAAATCTTCAAACCGTTCTTTTTCCTGTGGTGATATTCCGCCGTGGCGGTGAAGATAACGTCGCTACTGGAGTTCAGTGCGGTTTCCATGGAGTCCTGTACCACGCCCAGGATAAAGCCCACGGCTACGGCCTGCATGGAAATGTCTCCGCTAATGCCCAGGATAGAGCAGGTCATGGGAATAAGGAACAGGGAACCGCCAGCGATACCGGAAGTTCCGCAGGCGCCAATGGCACTCATGACGCAGAGAATGCAAGCGGTGGGAAGGTCCACATGGATGCCCAAGGTGTTTGCCACGGCCAGAGTCATGACGGCGATGGTCACAGCGGCGCCGCACATGTTGATGGTACAACCCAGAGGAATGGAAACAGAGTAGAAATCCTTTTCAAGACCCAGGCGTTCGCAAAGAGCCATGTTCACCGGAACGTTGGCTGCAGAACTACGAGTGAAGAATGCGGTAACACCACTGTCGCGAAGGCAGCGGAATACCAGGGGATAGGGGTTCTTGCGGAGGGTGATGGCCACGATGATGGGGTTCAGCACCAAAGCCACAACCAGCATACAGCCCACCAGCAGGCCCAGGAGCTTTCCGTAGTCCGCAAAGATGCTCATTCCATTTTCGGCCACGGAGGAGTACACCAGGCCAAGGATGCCGAAAGGTGCCATCTGGATAATCCAGCGGATGACTTGGGAAATGGCGGCGGAAGCGTCGGTAATGACGGTGACGGTGTGATCTACAGGAAGCTTCTTAAGAGCCAAGCCGAATACGATAGACCAGAAGAGGATTCCGATATAATTTGCGTTGGCCAGAGCTGCGATGGGATTCTGCACGCAGTTCTTTACCAGGTTGGTCAGCACTTCGCCGATTCCGCTGGGAGCGGTACCTTCTGCTGCGGTAGCGGTCAATTTCATGGTGACAGGGAACAGTTCGCTGCCCATGACTGCCAAGGCTGCGGCACCAATAGAGCTAATGACATAAAGCAGGATTACCTTGCGGAATCTGCTGCCGATACCTTCGCCTGCGCCTGCGATGGAACTTGCCACCAGAGCAAAAACCAGGATGGGAGCGGCTCCTTTCAAGGCGCCTACGAAAAGCGTTCCTAAAATTCCGATTCCCGTACATTGGGGTGCGAGAAGCCCGAGGATGGCGCCAAGTACAAGACCTATGACGATGCGGATGATGAGACTTGTTTCAATCCATTTTTTAACAATACGTTTCATGGGGAATCCTTTTGTGTTGAGCGGAAAAAAATATAGTATGAACGAAATGGTTGTGTACTTATTGATTGTTGTACTCAGTTCAATGTTGGTGCAATTTGCTACCTTTGCGCTATGCTTTTTGACGAAATCATCAATGACGCTTACGAGCCCCGCGAATACCCTGCCTTGGCCAGACTCTCTGATGAATGGGTGAGAACTAGACCTTTTGAAGGCTTGAAGATTCTTGCAGCAACTCCGATTTTCAGGAACACCTTGGTGCAGTACCGCGCCTTGATTGCGGGCGGTGCTGAACTCATCGTGGGTAGGGCTGAAGGTGCCGGCGATGGTGCCAGCATGCCTTGCGATCCGTCCATTGTGAACATGCTCAAGGAAAATGGCGTTCCCGTCATTAGCGATAGGGACGTAAAGTCCGGCGCGGTGGAAGATGATTTCGACTTGATCCTGGATTGTGCAGGTCAGTTCAGTTTCTGCAATCCTCACGTGGGTTTTGTGGAACTCACTCGCTCCGGTGTCCAGTTCTATGAAAAGTCTCCCTATCCGGTTTATGTGGCCGATAGCGGTATCGTGAAAAGAATCGAAACTACCCTTGGTACTGGCGAAGGTTGCTTCCGTGCTTTGGACCAGCTTGGTTTCAATACCTTGGGTTACGAGGGCAAGAGCCTGGTGGTGTTCGGTAGTGGAAAGGTTGGTTGTGGCATTGCTCTTCAGGGTGTCCGTCGCGGAATGAAAGTCTGCACAATTACGGATACAACTCGAAGAAATGCGGGTTCTGATTTCTGCCATGTGCTGGAAAACAATGAAGTGCAAATTGTGGATTGCAAGAACGACACTTCTGTTTCTGCGGTAGTTTCCTCTGCGGACTATGTGGTGACTGCAACAGGAGTCAAGGGGGCTTTGAGCCTCGCGGCGGTTTCCGCAATTCTGGATAATCCGCGAATTGTGGTGGCCAACATGGGTGTAGAAGATGAGTTCGGAGAAATGGTCCCCGCCAATCGTGTGCTGAACAAGAAGGCTCCGCTGAACTTCTTGCTGGAAGAGCCGACTCACTTGAAGTACATCGACACCAGCCTTGCACTGCATGCTGCCTTGGGGGAACGCTTGCTTCAGGAATCTGCGCAGTGCATGGTGGGTTTCCCGTTCTCTGGGGTTAAGGACCCGGCAGGGGATTTGGAACAGTTGCTGTTGATGACTACCATTCAGCACGGTGTTATCGGCCCTGAAATTTGCGATATGCTGAGGTAAATTTTTATTACAAAGGAAATGGATTTTGCGCCTTATTATAAAAAACTTTTTATAGTAGGGAGTCCATTTTTTAGAATGGTTTTGGACTATATTTGGGAAAGAAGAATGGGAGTGTGTATGTTGAAAAGAATTCTTTGTCTCGTTACTTTTTTGATTGTTTGTTCTTTTGCGGATGACATTATTGCCACCACGTCCAACGGCTCTACGGTGATCCTTCACGACAACGGCCGCTGGGAATATTACCAGAACAACGCCAAGATTCGTGACGTGCGCCCCAGCGCTATTCCGGAAGATGCCAAGTACGAAATTTCCATTAAGTACGAAAGTGTAGACCGCATCAAGAAAGATGTGCGCATGGCCATGGAAGCGGACTTTGCTACTGAAGAAGAAATTAAGGATAGCCTCCGCAAGGTGCCTAAGGGAGGTATCGTTTATTTCCAGGTGCCCACCAAGCAGATCAAGCCGGGCTTCGTTCGCGAATTGACCTACTCCATTTACGATACGGGTAAGAACCCGATTTTTACAAAGACCGATAGTGATGATCACGCAACTGCTAGCGAAGACCGAGGCGTTTCTAACTTGATGGTTGTCCCTATTTACGCTCGTCCCAAGGCTAAGGTCATGAAGGCCCGCATTGTTAGCCAGACAGGACGACAAACATTGGAATTTGATATACCGGTAAAATAATGAAATTTGCTGTTGTTGATTTAGAGACGACAGGGGGAAAGCCGGAGACCGGTCGCGTTATTGAGATCGGAATAGTTCTATTAGATGATTTTGAGGTGGTGAAGACCTACCAGACCTTGGTGGATCCTGGCCAGCCTATTCCTGAATTCATTCAGGGCTTAACGGGCATCAATGATGAGATGGTGGCGGGAAAGCCGCAGTTCCGTGCCGTTGCTGAAGAAGTTGCGGAACTTCTCCAGGGACGAATTTTTGTTGCCCACAATGTACTGTTTGATAGCAAGTTTATGCGTGCAGAACTGAAGCGTTGTGCTATTAAGTACGATCCGCCGCGGCTCTGTACGGTGAAACTTTCCCGCAGGTTCTTCCCGGGGCTGCCTAGCTACAGTCTGCATAACTTGATTACATCTCTTGAGTTGCCGGACTTCCATCACCATCGTGCGCTGGACGACGCAATGGCCGCGGCGGAGCTGTTGAAACTTGCCCTGAAAAAAGCGGGCGCAGAAAAAATCCAGAAAGAAGTAAAGAACATTACTAAAGCTGAAACCTTAGTGATGTTTTAAAAAGATGCAAAGGGGCGCAGCCCCTTTGCATCATATAAGCCCGGCTTTATGTTTCATCTTCAGAATCCTGGCGGCGGATTCTTCGACGCGCTGCTTGTATTTTGAACTCTGCTTGGAAAGGTTCACCAAAATGTTCACCATGTCCACAGCCTTCCTGGGGAAGGTGATCATGAACATGTCATTGCCTGCGGTAAGTGCTGTAAGTACCAGCTTCTTGAAGTCCTTGGCGGGATAGTTCTTTCCCTTCACGCGTTCGGTTCCGCTGACCCATGCGCGCAGTGAAACGCCCCACAAGTCGTCGGTAAGAATCACGGTTTCGGGAGACATTTCGCGGGCCATCTTCACAATCTTCGGCTCGAATACCGCCGGCCTGTTGGAAATGCGCACGAATCGAACGCTGCTCATCATGGTGATGGGAATGTCGTCGGATAGCGCCTTGAAAAATTCCACGTTCTTCTGAATCTTTGCCTTGGGGGTGGCGCTGATGGCAATTTGATGGTCGCTGTTCGTCCAGGAATCGTAACCAGGGAAATGCTTGGATACGCAGGCGATTCCGCTCTGGCGCATGCCTTCCACAAAGGATCTTACTTTGTTTGCATTAGTAGTGTCTTCGCCCCAGGAACGGTCGGATTCTTCCATAAAGGAATTCTTGTTTCGGCTGTCTTTAGAGGGGTCAAGAACCGGAGCCAAGTTCACATTGATGCCCACACGCTTCATGTCGGCGCCGATTTCGCGGGCGTATCTTTCCACCTTTTCGTTGCTCATCTTGCGCATGGCCTTTGCGCTGGGAGTGCGTTCCCATTTAGGGTCAATGGCAGAAGCTCTGTTCACCAAACCGCCTTCCTGGTCTACGGCGACAATGGGCGGGATTTCCATGGTGCTATTGACGGTACTCAGGTTCTCCTGGAAACTTTCCAGTTTCTTCAGGTGGTTTTTCATGACCAGGATTCCGCCGAATTCATTCTTGATCATGAAATCTGCGGGGGTCATGTAGACCATCACCATCTGGGCGGCCTTCTGCTTGATGCTCATCTTTTCCCAAAGGGGCATCAGTTCACAAGGAAGGTTGTAGGGATTCTGGGAAACGTCGCAGTCCGTGCTGGTTATCCCGGCATCGGGCTTCACTTCTGCAATGGCATTTTCCAATGCAGAAAGGTCTGTAAGCACAACAGAATCAGATTCCTGCGCGAAGCTTGCGCAGAAACCTACCATCACACACAAAGAAACGAATTTCAGAATATTCACGGCCAAACGATTCGATTACGGAACGTAGTCTTCGGCTTCGCTCTTGGCCGTAGTCTTCTTGGCTCCCCAACGTCTGGGCTTGAATTCGCGGGGCGGGAAGTCGAACTTCAGCTTGCCGCTCTTGTCCACATAAAGGAAGGCGTCGAAGGTTCGGTGTGTCTTGTTGCTGCGGAAACCCTTGATCAAGTCCGTCTTGACGCCTACGCCGGTAAGCATCTTCTGGATCTGTTCCAAAGGAATTTCCTTGCCAAGCATAATCTTGGGCAGTTGCAGGCCGCTAGGTTCCTTCTTCACATAGGAATCGCTGACGTATCCGGTGAGGGTTTCGAAAACAGGTGCGCCATCCAGCGGGGAAACGCCCACCTGTGCGCCCAATTCAATTTCGGCACCTTCGCGGTTATCGTCAAAGACAAATTCAATTTTGTTCTGGTCGTTGATGATGACCACGGCGGAGAATTCTGCACCCTTCTTGCTGCGGAAACCTGCCATAGGGCCAATCTTTCTGTTGGTCAGAAGTTCCACGATTTCTTCGGAGGAAAGGCGCTTGCCACCAATCATCTTGCGAATCACGATGCCGTCTTCGGTAGTGTAGCGGCTAACGGTTTCGAAAACCTTCTTGCCGTTCACCGGGCTGAAGCTTGCTTCGCCGGTAGTGCTTTCTTCCTTGAAGCCCTTGATGTTTTTCACCATGGTCTTCGTCATTTCAACAATGCCGTTCATGAAGCTTTCGCGGGTTTCCTTGCCCTTCTCGATCTGCTCCATCTTGTATTCCCATTCGCCAGTCAGTTCCGGGCTGGTGAGGGCTTCGATGTCCATGGCCTTCAGCACCTTGATCAAGTCGAAAGCCTTGGCAGTGGGGATCATATCCTTGCCGTCGCGGACCACGTACTTGTCGGTGACCAGTTTTTCGATGATGGCTGCGCGGGTAGCAGGAGTACCAAGGCCGCGTTCCTTCATGGCGTCGCGAAGTTCCTCGTCTTCCACCAGCTTACCGGCACTTTCCATCATGGAAAGCAGGGTGCTTTCGGTGTAGTGTGCAGGAGGCTTGGTAAAGTCTTCCTTGGCTTCGATTTCCACGGTCTTGGCCTTATCGCTCTTCAGCTGCGGAATGTTGGATTCGTCGTCGCTATCCTTGCCGTACACAGCCTTGAAACCAGGTTCCACCAGGATCTTACCTTCGGTGAGGAAGGTTTCCTTTTCAACGGTGGTCACGCGGGTGGTACTCAGGTACTTTGCAGGCGGGTAGAACACAGCGATAAAGCGCTGGCAGATCATGGTAAAGATTTTCTGTTCTGCTTCGGAAAGGTCCGTGGGCATCACGCCGGTGGGGATAATGGCAAAGTGGTCCGAGATCTTGGAGTTATCAAAGACCTTGGGAGTCTTTATCACCCAGTTGTTATTCAGGGCGTTCTGCGCAAAGCTGGCAAGAGGGCCAGTGATCTTACCCAGGGTGGTTTTCACCGGGCCTACGTAGTCTTCCGGCAGACATTTGCTGTCGGTACGGGGGTAGGTGGTTGCCTTGTGGCGTTCGTACAGAGCCTGGGCAATGGAAAGGGTGGTCTTGGCGCTGAAACCGAAACGGTTGTTGGCTTCTCGCTGCAAGGTGGTCAAGTCGTACAGAGGGCCGCACTTCTGGAAACTGGGGGCGGTGGTCTCCTGGATGGAGCCGGTCTTGCCCTTGCACTTCTTCAGAATGTCCTGGACTTTCTTTTCGTCAAAAATCTGCTTCTGCTTGCTGTCGCCTTCGGCGGTAAACCACTTACCGGCGTAGGTGCTGCCGTCATTATCAAATGTCGCTTCCACAGTCCAGAACTTTTTAGGTACGAACTGGTGGCGCTCTTCTTCGCGGTTCACGATAATGGCTAAGGTCGGGGTCTGCACACGGCCGCAGGGGGTAATCTGGAAACCGCCCATGGAGCTGTTGTAGGCTGTAAGGCCTCGGCTTCCGTTCATGCCGATGAGCCAGTCGGCTTCACTACGGCAAATGGCTGCGGCCTTCAGGTTTTCCATGTCGGCGCCGTCGCGCATATTGTCAAATGCTTCCTGGATGGCGGCAGGTGTCATACTCTGCATCCACAGACGCTTGATGGTCTTTCCTGTGAACTTGCCCTTCAGAACGTAGTCCAGGATGTAGAAGAAAATCAATTCACCTTCGCGGCCAGCATCGCATGCGTTCACGATGGTGGTCACGTCCTTGCGCTTGATCAGCTTGCTCAAAATGCTGAGCTGGCTTTTGGTCTGGGGGTTTGCTGACAGGGGGAACTTTTCCGGCAACATGGGAAGAGTACTCATTTCCCACTTCTTGTAGCGTTCGTCGATTTCCTTGGGGTCGGCGATTTCTACCAGGTGGCCGATGGCGTGGCTCACGATAGTGGTGTCGCTTTCGTAGACTCCGTTACCCTTGGTAAAGGACTTTTGACCGAGGACTTTTACCAGGTCCAGGGCGACGCTGGGCTTTTCTGCGATAATGAGGGTCTTGCCTTCCACGGCGGGCTTGGCGGCTTTCTTGGTAGCCTTGGCTGCGGTCTTGGTTGCAGTCTTTGTTGCCTTTGCAGTGGTGGTCTTAGACTTTGTTGTCGTTGCCTTAGTTGTTGCCATCTGTTATTTCCATTTGAATTTGCCGAGCAGGCCAAAAATGACGGCCAACACGGTGAAGGGGGCGATAAGGAGTTCTACAGGAATGCACCACTTGAGGAGGTGCGGCTGCTTGAACACCTTGAGCCCGCGGACTATTAAAACGAAGTCGCCTACGCACTTGAGTGCGAAGACAATGGCTGTGGCCATGAAAATTTTAAAACTGAAGGGAGAAAGGACTGTTGCGATGCACTGCATGGCAAGGAACAGGAAAATCATGGACAGGACGAACACGATTTTCGGGGTATAGTGGATCGTGGTGGAGGCCCAGCGCTTGCGCTGTTCCCACAGTCCCTTCAAAGTGTCTTTTCCGCTGGTGGTCACGAAAGTTTCCTCGGTAATGCAGTAGCGCATTGCCCAGGGGCGCTCCTTTGCCAGCTTTTGCATCAGCAGGTCGTCGTCGCCGCTTTGCAGCTTGATGACGTTGTCAAAACCGTTTACGTTCTTGAAGAAGGTCTTTCGGTAGGAAAGGTTGTTTCCTGTACTTGTAAGAGGCAGGTGCATGGCGATGCCAGCGGTGCCTGCCACGCGGTAAATCATGGTTTCTACCGCCTGGAGGAAAATCAGGGCGCTTTCCTTGCCCGGGGTGGTAGGAATGTAGGAGTGGCCTGCCACCATTTCAATGCCCGGCTCAAATTCGCGGACAGTTCCCGAAATCCAGGTTGGTTTCACAATGCAGTCTGCGTCGGTAAGGCAAAGGATATCGCCATCGCAGACTTCGATCATCTTGCTCAAAGCGTGCTTTTTCGGGCTGACCCCTTCAGGAATTTCCTTGATGGTAAGAACGTGGAAATTGTCCGGGTAGCGTTCGGCGTACTCCGCAAGAATTTTAGGGGTGTCGTCGTCACTGCGGTCGTCGGCGACCCAGACTTCCCAAAAGCCTACGTAGTCCTGAGCCATGACAGAGTCCAGGCAGGCCTGGATTCCTTCCGCCTCGTTTCGAGCTGCGATGAGGATACTTACCTTGGGAGCGGGGGTAACGTCGCTATTGCCAGCACGCACTTTTCCCAATACAAAGAAAAAGCGGAGCACCAGCCCGAAGTAGAACAGGCCGGACGCCACAAGCAGCGCAATGACTATGTATGTTACGACGTCAAAAAACATTTTCCGCAGCAAATGTAGTTCAAGTTTCCGAGTCGCAAAAACCGTGGCCGTCAAAAATGCACTGGATTTTCAAATCAATCTGCACAAATGTTTACTACAAAGTGCGGACAAAAAGAAAACCCGGCCTTGTGGACCGGGTCTCTAATATATATGTAGCGAGTGATAGACTCGATTACAGAGCCTTCACAGTGTAGATCTTCTGCTGAAGACCGGAGGTCACCTTCACGCGGAGGACGCCCTTGGCCTGCAGGGTGATGCTAGCGCTGCTACCGGTGCTGATGAATTCCTGGACCTTGTTGCCCAGCATGTCGAACACCTGAACCTTGAAGCCTTCGTTCTTTGCGTTAACGATGGACAAGTTCTTGCCGCTCTGGCTCAGAGTGAAACTGTGTGCGGTTGCCATAGACTTGATAGCGAGGCTGGTATCGGTCTTGCTCGTATCAGTCTTGCTGGTATCGGGCTTTGTGCTGGACTTGATACCCAGGTCTTCGTCTGTCTTGGGAGCCTTCTTGCTCAGGATGTAGCCCAGGGCGCCAACCAGAGGTGCGTTCAAGTCGACGCAGACTTCGTTCACATTCCACTGGGACTTGTCACCGCTGTGGTTGCCATCGCTGAATGCGCCCGCAATCATGCCGCCCAGCAGCTTGTTCTTTTCAGGAACGTTGAAGCCGGAGTTCACGTCCATGTCCGGGTTTTCGTTTGCGTAGTAGCCACGATGGTGCGGAGCGGTGGGAGCCTTGGCGCTATTGCGGGTAAAGCCAACCACATAGGACTTCTTGTTGTTGTTGTCACCCAGCAAGTAGGCAACGTTCTTTTCAATGGCGGAATCGTAGTCCTTGTCGCCAGAAAGCTTGGCGTAAAGGGCATAAAGGAATGCACCACCAGACGGAGTACGAACAGAGAAGGATCCGCCGCCACCAGTTTCGCGCATGTAGATGCCGTTGGAGTTCTTTTCATAGCCGTCGTAGATGTGGTCGAGAAGCAACAATGCGTCACGATACTGTCCACCGGGGCCAAGATCCAGAACCCACTGACCCATCACCACGGAAAGAGGAACTGCGTTGGCGTAGTTCATGCGGGTGTCGGTACCCTTCATGAATTCAATCTTGTCAAAGTACTTTGTTGCTTCGGACTTGTAGGTGTTGTCCTTGGTGGTACGGTAAAGTTCCAGGGCGGCAAGGAAAACACCGTCAGTGGTTCTGCCGCTCCACCAGGAGGATTCGTAGAAACCAGCGGAGTTGGTGATGCCGCTGTGACCCTTGGAGTAGGCATATGCGGTCTTTGCAGCAGCAAGATACTTGGTGCGGTTAGATTCATCGGGGTCGATACGAGCCATCACAGCAAGCATTGCTGCGGCCATACCCGGAGTGAAACTGTCGTTTGCGTTTCCTGTAATGGAACGGCTTTCGCCACCTTCGCCGGAACCCAGGGTACTCATCTTACCCGGAGTAACCCACTTGGTGTGGTCAGCATTACCATCACCCTTCACGGTAACGAATGCGTTGGAACTGATTGCAGCCTTTACCCAGAAGTCGGCTTCGTAGCGAAGTTCTTCCAAAAGGTCGCGAATCTTGTTGGGCTTACCACCTGCGCGGGTGTAGTCCTTTGCAGCCTTGTAGTCGGAGAAGTCACCGGTATAGAGGTCGTAGAAACCTTCAGTGAATTCTGCATAAGACAGGGCGAGAATATAGGATGCAAAACCCTGGGACTGACCGTACATAACGTGGTCACCGCAGTCGAACCAACCACCGGCAACATTAGTACCCTGGAAGCTATCCTTGGTAAAACTCTTGGTATAGTTAGTGCCATCCGCCAGCCAGTTCGGACCTTCGCCGGAACGCTGTGCACCATAAAAGCGGGTGGTCATCCAGGCTGCTTCAACGTAGTCATCGGTACTGAGAGCTGCGAAAGAATCTACCGCAGCAAGACCGAAGCAAGCGAGGCCTGCGACAAAAAGCTTCTTAAAATTCATAGGTATCTCCCGTTTGGACCAAACACCAATAGCGCAAAATTACCTTATTTCATAAGGCTTGCCAGTTGGAATCGGCGAAACGGCGGTACCAATTTGAAAGTGTGTAACTTTATCTAAACAGACTTGAGAATTACGGCTTCTAGGGGCAATAATGTTCCGTCAAGAAGTGCGTCGTTTCCCTTGGATTTTCGGCTTTCATAACTGGAGGCTTCAACAGTGAATCCTTGAATCAGGGACTTGTCGAATTGAGCCTCGGATTCAGACATGTTGACCAGGGTTATCCAAGACTGATTTTCCCACAAACGTCTGTACGCAAAAATCTGTGGATGGTCCGGAATCAGGGCTTCGAAGGAACCTTCCATAAGAGGCTTGTTTTCGGCCTTGAGTTTAATGAGTTTCTTATACCAACTCAAAACGGATTCTGCCTGTTCGGATTCAGTGGCTACGTTGATTGCACCGAAATTCTCGTTTACGGGAAGCCAAGGATTTCCGTTGGTGAATCCTGCGTTGGCGCCTGCGGTCCACTGCATGGGAGTGCGGGCGTTATCGCGGCTGAACTGATGAACGAAACCTAGTGCCTGTTCCGGAGTGAATCCTTCTTCCAAGGCGAACTTGTACTGTGCCTTGGAATTCACTTCGTTGTAGATGTCAATGGAGTTCCACTTCACGTTGGTCATGCCCAGTTCCTGACCTTGATAGAGGAACGGGGTTCCTCGCAAAGTGAACATCAATGTGCCCATGGCTTTGGCTGCCAGCACTGGGTCTGCGGCGGGAGAGAAGTAATTGTTGATGCAGCGGGGTTTGTCGTGATTCTCGAAGAACACCGGATACCAGCCGTTTGTGGCAGTTGCCTTCTGGCTTGCAATCAAGGCCTTCTTGAAATCCATGATGCCGAAGGGGCCTGGCTTGCACCAGAGTTCCACATCGTGGAGGTGGCCGAATTCGAACAACATGTCGAAGGCGCCCTGCTCTCCGACCCAGTATTTTAAATCGTCAGGACCTACGCCATTGGCTTCCGCCACAGTAAACACATTCTTCTCTTCGGTAACGTTCTTCTTGAATTCGTAAAGAAAGTCCAGAATGCCGTCGGTATTTACAGTCATGGTGTGGACGCTGGCCATTCCGTCGCCCGCGTCCGGCACGCCATCCCCAAAGTCCTGGGGTTTCTTGATGTAGGGGATGGCGTCAATCCTGAACCCGCCAACGCCCTTCTCAATCCAGAAGTTGGCGATATCGTAAAGGGCCCGACGAACCTCGGCACATTCCCAGTTCAAGTCTGGCTGTGCGGTTGCAAACGTGTGCATATAGTACTGCTGGCGCTCTTCGCACCACTCCCACACCGAGCCTCCGAAAATTCCACGCCAGTTGTTGGGCGGGACCCGACGTTCCTCGCCGGTCGCCTCGTCCCGGACGGTCTTCCCGTCCTTCCAAATGTATCAGTCGCACTTCTCGCCTGTGCGGCTGGACTTGGATTCCTGGAACCACTTGCATTGGTCGGAGGTATGGTTGAATACCAGGTCCATCACAATCTTGATGCCGTGGTGTTCCGCATTCTCCATCAGGTGTTCCATATCGGCCATGGTTCCGAAGATGGGGTTGATGTCGTAAAAATCGGAAACATCGTAGCCGTTATCCACCATGGGGGAGGCATATACCGGGGTAAGCCACAGGGCGCCCACCCCCAAGGACTCTAGGTAGGATAGTCGGCTTGCGATTCCGTTCAAGTCGCCGATGCCGTCGCCGTTGGAATCCTGGAAGCTGCTGGGGTAGATTTCATAGGCGATGGTCTTCTTCCACCAGTCCGCGCGATTCTTGTCTGCGCAGTCCTTGCCCGATTCCTTGAAATTTTCGCGATTTTCACTCATAACGACCTAAATCTATGAACATTATGGACCTATATTGACTCAAAATCGGGATTTTACTAAATTTGTGCCACTTTGAGATTCGATATTGCACAAACACTGACTGAACCCGAAGACCGCCAGGTGGTCTGGTCCCATGCCGATGCCCCTGAAATCTTCGACGAACTGCACCTAAAGGGCGATCTGGTAGCTCAGGTGCTGGTTAGCCCCGAAGGCGACAACAAGTGGCTTGTGACTGGTACGATCTCCGGCGTGCAAACGCTGACCTGCTCCCGCACTTTGGAGCCGTTTGACCGACCCTTCTCCACTGAAATCGTGGTCGAAGTTGAACGCACCCAGGTGCAAAAACAGGAACTAGACGACGAAGACGTCGACGTCTACGCGTTCAAGATCCCCCAGGGGCAGTACTTCGTTGACGTTTCCGAGTGTGTTCGTGAGCTAATTATACTGCAAGAACCGCAAGCACCCGTGAAAAATCCCGACGAAGATTTTATCTTTGTAACAAACAACAAGCCAGAAGAGGACGCCGATGGCGAAAAGCCCTTGGATCCCCGCTGGGAAAAACTCAAAGCTCTTAAGAGCAAAATGGAAAACAGGAGTTAAAAATGGCAGTACCTAAAAGAAAAACTTCCACCGCTCGTCGTGACAAGCGTCGTACCCACTGGAAGATGGAAGTGCCCGCTATGGCTACTTGCGATCATTGCGGTTCCGTGAAGCGTCCGCACCGCGTGTGCCCGGTTTGCGGTTTCTACAATGGTGTCGAAGTTGTCGACATGAAGGCCGAAGCCTAATTTTTAGTGTATATTAAGGTAAGTTCCGGTGTACCCGGAGCTTACCTTTTTTGATGTATAAGGAAGTCTATCATGGTTAAAGTTGCTCTGGATGCCCTGGGTGGCGATTTTGCCCCCGACGTAGTGATTGATGGTGCTATTAACGCCGTTAATAAGGATGCTGATCTGCACGTTGTTTTGTGCGGACCTGAGGCCGAGGTCAAGGCTGGTCTTGCCAAGCGTGGCTACACTGGCAACGGCATTACCGTTGTCGATGCACCGGAGCCGGTTGCCATGGATGAACATCCTGTCATGGTCCTCAAGAAGAAGCCCAACTCTGGCCTGGTGACTTGCGTTGCCTTGCAGAAGAAGGGTATGGTCGATGCTTCCGTCAGTGCTGGTAACTCCGGCGCAATGATGGCTAGCTGCCTCATGCTTCTTGGCAAGACCACTGAAAAGTTTGGTCGTCCGCCTATCGGTTGCGTGATCCCCACCGCCGAAAAGCAGATTGTTCTTGTTGATGCTGGCGCTAACGTCGACGAGCGCGCATCCGTTCTCGTTGACTTCGCTATCGCTGGTTCCGCTTTCGCTGAAACCTACTTCGGTCGCGAAAAGCCGAAGGTTGGTCTCGTGAACATGGGCGAAGAAGAACACAAGGGTCCGGCTGTTTGCCAGGAAGCTTACCAGCTCCTGAAGAACGCTCCCGTGAACTTCATCGGCAACATCGAAGGTGAAGATCTGATCATGGGTAAGGCCGACGTGGCAGTTACCTCCGGTTTCACTGGCAATGTGATTCTGAAGATGATCGAAGGCTTCTACGAAATGCATCACAAGATGTTCGGCAACATTGATTCCGAAGCAGGTCGCAAGTTCGACAACATGTGGGACTACCGTATGACTGGCGGCGCTCTGCTCCTGGGTCTCAATGGTACCGGTATCATTGCTCACGGCCGTTCCGATGCTCTGGCTATCGAAAAGGCTGTGGAAGTTGCTGCTAAGTACGCTCGTCTCGGTGTGGCAAAGAACGTGAACGCACGTCTTGCTGAAATCAAGGACGAAGAAGCTCCCGCAGCTCCTCAGGCTTAATTATTCCGAGTGTCATCCCGGGCGAAACGCATTGTCATCCCGGGCTCCGACCCGGGATCTCATAAAAAAGACAGGACTACAATCCTGTCTTTTTTCATTTAAAAATTCAACCCCTCCGCACTTCCTTTTTTTTACAATTTCAACACTTTGTTGATTTTTGTTGAATTCGCAACTTGTTGATATTCAACGAGTTACGCGAGTTTCCTACGTAAGTCTTGGAACATCTTTTTATATCATTGATTTTTCGCTTGTTACCTCCTAAACAGCCCTTTATTTTTGTAATTTTGTGACGTATATTACAAGTCGTTGTTTACACTAAGGAAATAACAATGTCCAAGACTATTCTTCTTTTCCCTGGCCAGGGCGCACAGTACGTCGGTATGGGCCAGACTCTCGCTTCTACTTTTGAACCTGCCAAGAAAATCATGCAGGAAGCTGATGAAATCCTCGGCTTCTCTCTTTCCAAGCTCATGGCAGAAGGTCCGGAAGAAGTTCTCAAGAGCACAGACAACACTCAGCCGGCTCTCTTCACTGTTTCCGCAATGGTGATGGAACTCCTGAAGTCTGAAGGTTTTGAATTTGACTACGTTGCAGGTCACTCCCTGGGTGAATACTCTGCAATCTATGCCGCTGGCGGCTTCAGCTTCGCCGACGGTCTCCGCCTGGTCCGCACCCGTGGCGAACTCATGGCTTCCGCTGGTTCCAAGAACCCGGGTGCTATGGCTGCTATCATGGGTCAGGAAGAAGCTAAGATTTTGGAACTCTGCGAATCCGTGAAGGATGCAGGTGTTGTGGTTCCGGCTAACATCAACTGCCCGGGCCAGATCGTGGTGTCCGGTGCCGTCGAAGGTGTGAACAAGCTGGTGGCCGATTGCGGCGCCGCTGGTATCAAGGCTATTCCTCTGGCAGTGTCCGGTGCTTTCCACTCTCCGCTGATGCAGTTCGCTCAGCCGGGCTTGGCAGAAGCTATCGCCAAGACCACTTTCAACGATGTGGCTAAGCCGGTTATCGCTAACGTGATTGCTGAACCTGTGACTTCCGGTAAGGAAATTGCAGACCTCCTGGTTCGCCAGCTGGTGTCCCCGGTCCGTTGGAACGACTGCATGAACAAGGCTATCTCCCTTGGTGTTACCCAGGGTGTTGAAGTGGGCTCCGGCAAGGTGCTCATGGGCCTCATGCGCAAGATCAGCCGCGACGTGAAGGTCACCCCCGTCGAAACCATCGAAGCATTTGCAGCCCTGAAGGGCTAGTTAATGGATGATTGATGATTGAAAATTGACAATTAAAATAATCGCGGCTACGCCGCCTGGCTAATTAATTATCAATCATCAATTCTCAATTTTCAATTATAAAGGAACAAACTTATGGGTAAACTTACAGGTAAGAAGGCAATCGTTACTGGCGCATCCCGCGGTATCGGTCTTGCCATTGCTACTGAACTTGCACGCGAAGGTGCCGACGTTGCCATCCTTTCCACTTCCGTCAAGGAAGACCTGGCTAACCAGTTGAGCGCCGAACTTGGGGTCTCGGTCAAGAGCTATGCCTGCGACGTAGGCAACTCCGAAACTGTCCAGAACGTGTTCAAGCAGATCATTACCGACATGGGTACCGTGGATATTCTGGTGAATAACGCTGGCATTACCCGCGACGGTCTTCTGATGCGCATGAAGGACGAAGACTTCGACGCCGTCATTCAGACCAACCTGCGCTCCGTGTTCCTTTGCACCCGCGCCGTTGCCCGCACCATGATGGGTAAGCGCGCCGGCCGAATCATCAACATTACAAGTATCAACGCTATCCGCGGCCAGGCAGGCCAGGCTAACTATGCCGGTGCCAAGGCTGGCGTGATCGGCATGACCAAGTCCAACGCCATGGAATTCGCTTCCCGCGGCATTACCGTGAATGCAGTGGCTCCTGGCTTCATCGGAACCGACATGACAGCCAAGATGGACGACGCTACCAAGGAAAAGTACGCCGCCTCTATCCCCCTGCAGCGCATCGGAAACCCTGAAGATGTGGCTAAGGCAGTGGCATTTTTGGCATCTGACGACGCTTCCTACATTACCGGACAGGTTTTGGGCGTTGACGGTGGCTTGAACGCTTAGTTAAATTTTACTATATTAAACACAAACACTCAATCCAACAAATGGAGTACAAAATGAACGAAGAAATTTTTAAGAAGGTTGTCGACGTTATCGTTGCCAAGCTCGAAGTTAAGGCTGAAGATGTGAAGCCGGAATCCGAATTCGGTAACGACCTCGGTGCTGACTCCCTCGACCGCGTCGAACTCGTCATGGCTCTCGAAGACGAATTCGAAGTCGAAATCCTCGACAGCGATGCAGAAAAGTTCCAGAAGGTTGCTGACGTTGTTGCCTTCATCGAATCCAAGAAGGCATAATTAATCCTTAGCCTTTCTCGATTCTGAGGAATTTAAAGCGGTCCCTGGTGTTAAGCCGGGACCGTTTTATTTTACCTTTAGAACAAAACCGCGGCCCAATCCGCAATCCCCAAAGGAGATGAAATTGGAAAAAAACAACCTGCTTCACAAAGTGCTAAAGCTCTGGTTTCGCCAGAAGTCCGGTGACGGGCTTGAGGCGAAGCTCGGGTACCAGTTCAAGGATCCCGAACTGCTGGCCCACGCCCTAGTCCACCGTTCTTTCCTTATGGGCAAGGACATGCCCTACGAAAGCAACAACGAACGTCTGGAATTTTTAGGCGACTCCGTGCTGAACATGCTCACCACGGAATACCTTTACAAGATGTACCCCGATGACCCGGAAGGCGATCTGTCAAAACGTAAGAGCGCCATTGTCTCCGGTCACGCCTGCGCCCAGTCCTCCGAGGCCTGGAACCTGAGCGAATTCATCAAGGTGGGAAAGGCCGAGGCCAACATCGGTGGTCGCGGTATGGAAACGATTCTGGCCGACGCCTACGAGGCTGTCCTTGGTGCGGTGTACCTAGATGGCGGGTTGGAGGAAGTTCGTGCCATTTTGAATAAGTTCCACTTCCCCCGCATTCCCGAGATTATCAGCGCCGCCGACTTTGTGAACCACAAGAGCGCCTTGCTGGAATATGTCCAGGGAGTTCTTCGCACTGTTCCGGAATACATTCTCGTTGCCGAAGAAGGTCCGGAGCATCAGAAGATTTTCACTACAGAAGTTCACGTGAACGGCAAGACTTACGCACAAGGTTCGGGCCCCAACAAGAAGAAGGCCGAGCAAGATGCTGCCCGCCAGACCTTGGAAATGCTGAAGGCTGAAGCCGCCGAAGCAGAAGCCGACAAGCCTGCCGATGCCGCAAACTCCAAAACCAAGAAACAGCGCCACGTGGGATTGCCCTAATTATCCCGGCAAAGTTAAAATATCATCCCGGTCGCTTGTCCTCACCCGATGGGGATGAAACGGGATCTCCCAGAGAAGAAAAATGAAGATGTACAAGAATATTCTGACTCTCGCCGCCGTGACGGCCTTGGCCTTTGGCCTCACCGCCTGCAACGAAAAATCCGGTTCCAAGGGGGGCTCTTCGAAGGCTTCCGTTTCCGAAGCCGACTGCCCGGTTATCCCTCAGGATCCCGAAGCTACGGGCGAGTTTGACCCGGTGGCAGGCAAGGATGCTCGCGCTTGCGGTGCCATAACCCTGTGGGGTTCCGCCATGCCCAAGTCCTTCAACATGTGGGAAGACTACAACAGTTTCTCCGCCGAACTCATGAGCATGATGTTCGAACCGCTAGTTAGCCTTCACAGTACCGAAGACAAGGAAGTGGGTATCCTGGCAGACAGTTGGACTGTTGGCGAAGACGGAAAGACCTTCACCTTCCATGTGGATCCCCGCGCCAAGTGGAGCGACGGCAAGTCCATTACTGCCGAAGACGTGCAGTACTACTACGACGTCATTATGGACGAGAAGAACTTGACTCCCATCTTCAAGGTGGGCCTCAGCCGTTTCGACCGCCCGGAAATTATCGACAGTCTCACCATCAAGATGACCGCCAAGGAAATCCACTGGGGCAACTTCTGGGAAGCCGCCGGTATGCTTGCCTTCCCCAAGCACGCCTGGCAGGGCAAGGACTTCAATCAGATCCGTTATGATTTCCCGGTGGTTTCTGGCCCCTACATTATCAAGACCTTCCGCGAGGACCGCTATGTGGAACTGGCCCGCCGCGGCGACTGGTGGGGCTTCAAGAAGAACTGGAATCGCGGAAAGTATAACTTCCAGAAGATCCGCTACCGCTTTATGAACGACCAGACCAAGGCCCTGGAAGCTTTCAAGAAGCAGGACTTTAACGCCTATGCCATTTACACCAGCAGCATCTGGATGAAGCAGACCGACTTCGATGCCGTGCAGAAGGGCTGGGCCGTAAAGCAGCGTATTTTCAACAAGGAACCTATCGGTTTCCAGGGCATGGCCATCAACCTGCGTAAGCCCCAGTATCAGGATGTTCGCGTGCGCCGCGCCCTGAACTTTATGCTGAACCGCGAAGCCATGAACGAAAAGTACATGTACGGCCAGTACTTCTTGCAGAACAGCTACTACCCGGACTTGTGGCCCAACAATACAAACCCCACGGCCACCATGTACAAGTTTAACCCGGATTCCGCCCGCGCCCTTTTTGCCGAAGCCGGTTACAAGGTGAACGGCCAGGGTGTTCTTGAAAAGGATGGCAAGCAGTTCTCCATCAACTTTATTACTAGCAGTGAAGACCTGCGACATTTGACTCTCTTCCAGGAAGACCTGAAGAAGATTGGCGTGGTGGCAACCATCGAACAGATGTCCCATAGTACCTTGCGCAAGCGCCTGGACGATGCGGACTTTGACCTTTACTGGGTGAACTGGGGCGCAGGCCGCCTTCGCGACCCTGAAGCCAGCTGGCATTCTTCCACCGCAATGCAGAAGGGAACCAACAACTTGAGCGGTCTCCAGGATGCTGTAGTGGATAGCCTCATCAACCTGCAGAAGACTGAATTCGACTTGGCAAAGCGTAACGAAATCCTGAAGGCCTTGGACAACCGCCTTTCTGAAATTGTTCCTTACGTTCTGATGTGGCAGTGCGACCATCACCGCATTCTCTACTGGAACCGTTACGGCATGCCGGAAAAGGTGCTGGACAACTTCAACCGCGAAGATGCCATCCCGGTTTACTGGTGGGTGGACCCGGCCAAGTCCGCTGCTCTCGATAAGGCAATGAAGGCTGGCGAATCCATGCCTGTGCCCGCTTACGATGTTAAATGATGCAAGGGGGGGATAGATAAAGGCGTCACTATGAAAGTGGCGCCTTTTCTTATGTAAAAGTCTTGATTCGTTAGAAGTTGAAAAATGCGGAAAGACTTGCCTTTGTTTTCAGTCCACGGTCAACGTCCAGGTTCTTCAGGTTTGCGGAAATCTTGCCTGTGAATCCGACGTTCTTGCTGAACTTGGTCTCGAAACCAACATCAATATCTGTGTATAATTCGAGTTTGTTGAACCAATCCCTATCGAAATAAGCTGCACCTAGGTGGGCGCCCAATAGCAAGTCAAGTCCCTTGTTAATGATGTTGAAAGCGACTTCGCCAGAAAGGTCAATGCCGAAATGATCGTATCCAAAGGAAAGTGCTGCTTCTGTACCAAATTTCGAGATTGTGCTTGGATGCTCGTAGACTTTACCGAATTGCACGCCTAGGTTGGCTTCCCAATTACGCTCAAATGAAGATATGGGAGAAATGGGCAGGTTGGTGTTTGCAAATACAGACATGGTCGGCGTGAATTGATAGCGGATTCCTAAACTGGGATCGTTGATATAGAATTCTGCGTCCGGTCCATAAAATTCATTGTACTCCGAGGAATTCATGCCGAGATTCATGATGGATAGTTCCAATGAATTCAAGAGGATATATCGGAAATCGGCGGAGTAGCTTGTTGTGTGTTCCGTTGTTGAAATGTGTTTTCCGTGGATTGAATAAGAAATAGATGCTTCGGAATTGAGCCTCACTCCTCCTTTCGTATCCTCTGGAACAGGGTAAATGTCCCATTGGGCGAAACTTGCAGAAGCAACAAGTGCTAAGGTTGCAAAAACCTTCTTAATCATATCAATCCTCCTAACAGATTTGCCACAAAGTACAAAAACTGGTTATAAAAAACAAAAAAGCGCAACTTTTTTGAAGTTGCGCCTTAAAAATGCTGTTCAGTGGCGTTTTTTTTAGAAATTGAGAGCTGCGCCCAGGTAGATGCCCCAGGCGTTACCGTCCATCATGAGATACCAATAATCGTAGTAATCGTTGTAATGGTCGTGGCCTCTGTAACGTTCGTGACGATAGGTGAGCTGCATCTTGGCGGAGATGTTCTTGGTGATGTCGAAGGAGCCGCCGAACCACAGGTTGAATTGGGTGGAACCATTGTCATCATAGCCATAATCGTGGCCATGGTAGTCGTCCCATTCACTTTCAAATATACGGAGCTTGAACTGGAAACCGGCGTAGGGGGTGAGCCCGATTCCCGGAATGGTATAGCCAGCTTCGAAACCCATATGGGCTTCCAGACCGCGATCAAAGTGGTCATGTTCAAATGCCCAAAGCAAACCTGCTTCGGAGCCAATCTTGAATCCCGGAACCTTGGTGTCGGTAGAGAATTGAGCCCCCAGGTAGAAGGAAAATTCATTTCTGGAAGGGGGGTGTGTTACATCGCCGTGGTCGTCCCATTCGGTTCTACCGGTGGGGAGGTTCAAGTCCAGGAAGGCGGTAATCATGGGGGCCACTTCAAATCGGCCACCAATGGTAAGGTCGCGGGCGCCATCACCACCGTTGATGCACTTGTAGCAGTCACGTTCATTCCAGAACTGATAGCCCCAGCCTTGTAAGGAAAGTTCAAATTTCTTCATAAAGAAGACTCGGACGCCCATTTCCAGACCCATTTGTGACCAGTCATGGTCCTTGTCATAGTAGAAACCGGCTTCTACAGATCCGATGCCTTCCCTGGGGATGGGGTAATAATCCCAGGTGGCGAAACTTGCTGTGACGATAAATACCAACAGCAGGGCGATTTTCTTGAACATCCAAAACTCCTTGAGAATGTTTGAGATTTTGCCTTTAATTTAATAATCCGCGACCATTTTTCAATTCATTTTATCTTTACAAAAAAAAGCCCGCCGCTTGTGCGACAGGCTTTTTAAACTTTAGCTAGACTAAGCTATTAGAACAGCCAAACAGAAACGCCGAGAGCGAACTGGAGGTTTGCTGCATCAGTCTGGACGGACTTGCCGAGAACCTTCTGTTCAGCCCAGATGTCGGTGATGCCCATGTTCACGCGGAAGTCGATGTCCAGCATGGAGATGATGTTGGTGCCAACGCCGAGGGAGAGACCGAATTCGAAGGTGTTGAGGAGGTCGCTATCTACATCGTCAGAAACTTCCTTGCCGAGAACCTTGGTTTCGGTGCTGGTAGCCAGGTTGAAGTTGAAGGACGGACCTGCTTCGAAGTAGAAGAGACCCAGGAGTTCGCAACGGATCATGACGGGGATTTCCAAAGCCCATTCGGTCATAGAGTAGTTGTCGTCCTTGTCGGAACCGCTATTGCGCATATCGATCAAAACTTCCGGTACGATAGAAATCGGGGAGTCCTTGAATGCGAACTTTGCTGCGACACCAGCGTTGAAACCTACGCCAGCAGTGACGTTTTCTGCGTCGTCACCGTACATGGTGGTCATGTTGCCGCCAATGTGCGGGCCGATTTCGATTGCAGAAACGGCAGAAACGAGAACAGCTGCTGCCAAAAGGATCTTCTTGAACATTGTTATACTCCTTGAAAAAATTTGATTGTAACACAAATATAATACTCCAACTTGGAATATGCAACGTGATGAGAATTGTTGTTGTGATTTAGTTCACAAAGTACGGAGCTTTTTGTTCCAGGACGTGATTCTTGGGTTCCTCTGACTCTAAAAATTGGTGTTTTTACACGGAAAAACACGCTGTTTCCTTAGTTTGTCATACGTCACAGACAAGTGTATTTTGACCAAAATCACGCCAAAAACCCTAAAAAAGTGAATATTTTTAATATGTAAAAATTTGGAAATTAGAGGTTCTTATGATTACACGACAGCTTTTCGTTAAGATTGCCATGCTGCTCAGCTGCGGCATGGCCTTTGCTGCCCCGGGAACTAAATACTTCAATTTGGCAGAAAGCAAGGTTACCTCAGGTGGTCCTGGCGCCACAAAGGTGAGCTACGTTTTGTATCTGCATCAAGAAGCTGCTTCTTGTACAAAGGGTGGAACCTATGGTGAGGGTACTTGCCTTGGCTCTGTAGAGGCAACCCCTGAAAAACTGCATACCCTGTTGAAAGAACAGTGGGTGAACCATAAGGGTGTCAAGGAAGGCTCGTCTCCGTCCCTGACTTTCGCTACCGATATTGATCTTGGCGAATTTACGGACAAAACGGAGGTTGGTAAGTGCGTGAAGAATCACGTGGCTTTGCCTTCTCTATCTGGTGTTGCCATTACTGGAAATAACAAGAAAATCAAGAACCTGTGCTATGTTTCCAACGATCCTATGACCAGCCCAATGGGTTTCTTTGAATCTGTTGATGGAACTAACGTCGGCAACTTGACTATTGAAAACGTTCGTATGGCAGTGGGTGGTAGCAACGATGGTGCCGACTACTATCCTATGGGTGCTTTCGCTGGTGTTGCCAGCCTGAGCACAATCGACAACGTTAATGTAACCAATGTGGATATTCAGGGCCCCATTGCAGGTTCCATTGTGGGCCTTCTTTCTACCTCTACATTGAGAAACATTAACAGCAATTCCAAAATTGTTGTGTCTAACAATGTTTCCATTACCAACGGTTATGCTGGTTCCAATTCCTTTGAAAAGGTTTCCAACCATAACGTATTTCTTGGTGGCCTTGCGGGTGTAGTTCTCCGTAATGACAATCCGAAGGATCCTTCCCTGGATAACGTTTATGCATCTGTAACGGTAAAGGACTTGGCCAAGGGTCATAACTCTGCTGTTGGTGGCGCTGTTGGCTTGTATAGCACCACTGGTGAATCTATTACTGGAGTTAAGATCGGTTATAAGTCTGTTTCCACGAATTGCACTATGTGGGGTTGTACTCTTACCGATGAAGAAGTTCCTGCTGAAATTTCCGGTGGTAGTTCCATGGGCGGTCTCTTTGGCGCAATGGCCGTGTATTATGAAAATAATTCTCCTGTTCGCGGCAATTTTGCAATGAAGAATGCTGCTTTCAAGGGCTCTATCTCTAATGCTGCCGTCACTGCTGTGAATGACCAGGATCGAGTCATTGCTGTGGGTGGTCTTGTGGGCCTGGATTCCATTGTGGCCGGTATGTCTGTTTCTATTGACGGTGGTGTTGCAGATGTGGAAATCGTAGATTCTCTGCAGATTACAGGAAACTACTACTACTATGCTGGCGGTATCGTTGGTTACGGTGGTGAAGGAGCCTGCACTAATGGCTCTGGCGACCCCAGTGATTTCCTTGCAATTTCCAATGCAAAGTCTTCTGGTTCTATCAATGTCAAGGCCTCCGGTGCAGATGTAGAAGGCTTGCGTGTCCAGTCCTTTGTGGGTGGTATTGCTGGTGCTGCTTGCTTGGCACAGAAGGAAGGTAGCTTCGAGGGCAATTCTTCTTCTATGGATATTGCCATGAATATGAAGACCTCTACTTCTGGCAATCCGATTAACGCTTACGACACCCTTATGGTGGGTGGTATTGCTGGATACGTCAATACGGGCATTACCAATTCTGCCTTGAATATTGCCAAGGATGTATTCTCGGGTTCCATTGCTGTGGAAGATAGCCTCAACACAACCATTATCGGTGGTATTGTTGGTGGTATGCTTCAGCGTGGTTTCGAGTACCAGGGCAATGGTCGCCTTATTTCCTTTAACAGTGTAAAGGTTGAAAATAAAAATGTTATTGATTATAAGACAAACTCCAAGGAAAAGCCTGTCTATGCAATGATTGTTCCCAAGGTCGGTGGTGTTTGCGGTTACTGCAGCGAATTCCAAACAATGGATCTTGCGGAAGTTAAGGGTTCTATTAAGGTTTCCGGAAACTTTGCTGGTGATTCTATGGTGGTGGGCGGTCTTGCCGGTAAGCTCTATGCTTCTGACAATGTCTCGCCGTCTATTTCAAGAACTTATGTCAATGGTGATATTCTTGTTTCCACAGTGACTCCTTACAAGAAAGTTGGCTACATGATTGGTACTGCAGCCTTCTTCAAGGGTTGCACCGCCAAGTCCAACTATCACTATGGTGCAAACGACGCTGTTGTGTCTAAGCCTGCCGGTGAACTTTATAAAGGTACCGAGGTTTCTGATGGTTGGATGACAAATCCCAATGTTTCTTATACCGTAAGAAACGGTGACGAAGAAAATCTGGATGCAACTCAGAACAATGGCTATGTTCTTGCCAGCTATATGAAGACCGATGACTTCCTGGAATTCCTCAGAACGCCTTATGGAAGTATGCAGAATATGGGCTGGGTCCGCTTGGAAGGAAAGAACGATGATATGCCCTATGTGGAAGCCGGTGCAAAGGGCTGCGCTGCTGGAGCCTTTGAAGTGAAGTTTGTCGATATGGATTTGTCTGTTGTCGAATCCAAGTGCGTAGAGTCCGGTAAGACTGTAGAACTTTATGACACCACTAATGTTACCTCTTTGGATAGCCTGCATTGCTCTGGTTGGAGAATTCTTAGTGGTAAGGATACTACGGACTTTGTGGCTACCACCCCGATTACTGCCAATACGACACTCTATGCAAAGTACTCCCTTAACAAGTATAAGGTTGTGTTCAAGAAGAGTGCCGGCGAAGATGGTAAGATCCTTGGTGAACCTGTGTATGTTGACCATGGCTCCAGTGTAGCATACCCCACTCTTAAGGCTGCTGAAATGGATTCCGCAGGCTACAATTTCGTAGGCTGGAAGGATTCTGCTGCAGTGGCTTATGTGACAAAGAATCTGGAAATTGTTGCAGTGTACGAAGCTCAGGTTTCCTACTACACCTACCTGTATGAAAATGGAGACTTCTATACAGCTGATACCGTGACCTATCCGGATGTTCGTAAGGAAATTGCTGGTCCTGAAAAAATTGATGAAACAGGAGTCTATGAATACACCTTCAAGGCTTGGACTAGCGTTGACTCTGATGAATACGTTGGCAATGTCTATCGTGCTACATATGACCAGAAGAAGATTGTCTATACCATCGTATTCGTGGATAAGGAAGGTAAACTCTTTGGCGATACTTTGAAGCTGAACTATGGTGATAAGATTACTTATCCTGTGGATGTTGAAAGAGAAGGCCAGAAGTTTGTTGGTTGGAGCTCCGGAGCTGAATTTGTAACCAAGAGCGATGTGATTGTAGCATTCTACTTGCCTGTTGAAACCTCTGGCAATGAAGATTCTACTTCTGAACCGGTTGTTGCAGAAAAGGAACTGATTTCCAATATCGCTTCTATTCATCAGCAGGAATACTCCAAGGCTATCAAACTGGAATTCTCCCTCAAGGATCTGGATTCCGCTGAAAAGACCGAAGTGACCTTGACCTTGCATAGGGTTGGTTCTGAAGATTCCGTGGTAAAGGTCATGACATTTGAAAACGTCTCCAAGGTGGATTCCTCCTGGGAAGTGACTCTTTCTGTGGCCGGCGACTACTATGTGACCCTGGATGTTGTTAATGGCAACGTCTCTGATTCTGACCAGTTCGAGTTCAAGGTTGCTTCTGAAATCGTTGTGGCCCAGAATAGTTGGAATATGTTCGGCGTATCTACCATCAAGTCCCAGAAGATGAATGGAACTCTCTACTGGTGGGACGAAGCTAACCCGGTGGGTGACTATTGGCAGTACAAGGCTTTCAACAGCGAAAAGATTGCCGATGTTGAAGATACCCGCGGCTTCTGGTACGGTACTACCGATGGAACCCCGCTGGTTCTCCGCGACGTGGAAAACTGCAAGGATTCTGAAATCGTTTGGGACTTGAAGAATGCCTATAGCGGCTGGAACCTTGTGGCTAATCCGTGCGCATGGAGCCTTGACCTGACCAAGGGTGAAGCAGAAAGCGGCGAAAAGCTGGTGTTCCAGAAGTGGGATCCTGAAAAAGGCAGCTATGATCCGGTTACCGAAATCGAACCGTTTGGCGCTGTATGGGTCAATGTTAAGAAGTCCACTACCTGGCGCATGCCTTCTGCCCCGACTTTTGTAGTTCAGCAGGCAACTTCTGCAGAAAAGAAGCGTAGCCTCCTGAAGTCTGCCTTGCGCAAGACTTCTTCCAAGAGCTGGGCTGTGATGGCTGTGCTTAGCGATAAGAACGGCAAAAGTGACTACTGGAATATCCTCGGTGCCGGCGCTACTGCAGAAACCAGAGAAGAAGCTCCTGCAGGCATGGGCGACTATGTGAACCTCTCCGTGATTGACGGCAAGAAGGCCTTGAACAAGTCTGTGAAGGCTATTGCCGACGAGTACGAATGGACCTTGAACGTCAATGCAACTAGCGCCCGCGAAGGTCAGCTTTCCTTCGAAGGTGTCGAAGATCTGCAGGCTGCAGGCCTCCGCCTCTTCGTCACGGTGGACGGCGTTACTTCTGAAGTTCAGTCCGGCGAATCTGTGAAGGTGGCCTTGACCAAGTCCTCCAAGCAGGTGGGTGTCCGTGTGGCTTCTGCCCCGAAGGCAATCGCCGTGGCAAGCCAGATCAGCGGATTCCGCGCTATGAAGGTTGCTGGCGATCTCCAGATGCAGTTTGAAACTACTTCTGACCTGGCTGGCGCCGCATCTCACTACGCTCTGGTGGATGTGAAGGGCAAGAAGATCGCTTCTGGCAGATTCTCCGCCTCCGCAGGCAGCAACTCCATCTCCGTTGCCGCTCCCAAGGCTGGTGTTTACTTCATGCAGCTGAAGGTTGGCTCCCAGATGAGTTCCTCCAAGGTCCTGGTGAAGTAATCAAAAATCTTGACTCCTCAAAGGGAAGGCTCCTGCGTAAAGCGGGGGCCTTTCTTGTTGTGTAAACGAAAATTGACACTTTAAAATTTTCTTACAATTATCTAAATTCCAGATAAGTTATGAAGAAGATTTTATACGCATTTTTTGTTTTGATGATGGCTGCGGTGTCGGGGTTTGCCGCAGAAAAAAAGCAGTTCTGGCTGGAATGCTACGAAGATAATCCAAGCATGGTTGATGATGGTGCTGACTGGAATTTCGATCTTTTTTGTAGCGTAAACTATGGAACGGAAATGTTGCATGGTTCCATTCCAAGCGGCAAAAGTGTTGTCGCGAAAGAAAATAGTACGGATTGGAATTTTGTTATTGAATTTATTTCTAATCGAATAGTGAGAAGTTCTATTCATTTGACCTTGTTGTCGGATTTGGAATTTTCAGGTTATGATGAAACCAAAGGCACATGTAAGGATGAATACAAATCGTACTCAAAAACGGTCGGTCATTTTTATTTTGACGGAAAGAACCACAGCATCAAGAATTTCTGTCAACAGGCAGATCACTATGCGGGTTTCTTTAAGAATTTAGATGATGCAAGTATTCGCGATGTTGTGTTTGAAAATGCCTATATCGTTGTGGACAATGATAACATTATGGGACCACGTAGCATGGGTGCCGTAGTTGCTGATTCCATTGATAAAGGATCCGTATCGCACGTTACAGTGAAAAATTCCAAAGTTGTGCTTAATAGCGTAACAAATGCCGCCATTTCTAATTATGTGGCAGGTATTGTGGCTCACGCAGAAAATGTCCGTTTTGAAAATAATGTGCTGGAAAATGTTGAACTTACAGGAACGGCGAAAGATGTCTACGAAGGCAGCTCCGTCTATGTGGGAGGCTTGGCCGGCTATCTCAACTTTACCGAAAGCTCTATGTCCGCTATGAGGAATAATGTTGCGGTTCAAATTAGCATGCCGTATACGCAAAATGTCTATGCTGGTGGCCTTTTGGGACATTTCAATATTTCTTCCAGGGAGTCTTTTCTGGTAAACAATCACGTGACCCCTCATACTTCAGTTACAGCTGTGAATGCGGACTCTTTGAACGTTGTGAAATTGACTGCCAAGGAAATGGTTCATGTGAATGTAGGTGGTTTAGTTGGCTATGCGACGGTTGACCAAAATGGGGCTTTTCCGAAAGCATATGGTAATTCTGTTGTCGGCGGGATAAGTGTTAATGCGACAAAGGTTACTGATAATCCTGTTGCTGGCGCTATAAGCGGTAATCCTAGCGCCGTCGGCGGTGCCTGGGGATTGATTTCTGCTTTGAGAAAGTCTGTTGGCATTTTTGGAACAAGTTCCATTGGAAGCATAAAAGTCGCCAATCTTTCCGAAGCCAATCCCCCTCTTTATTGTGGTTATCTTGTAGGAGCTTTGTATCACAAAGAAGGTGACACTGATGATGAAGGCCGCATTAGAGGAAACTATCATTATGGAACAGCGGATGCTAATGTTGTATATCCTGCAGGGTATGTTAACGGAGAAGACGTTAGTCTGTTTTCTTGGAATCATAACTACAGGAACTCTGTTGGTGAGATGAAACCCAATACGGATTTGGCTTATGCAACCGGTTTCCTTATGAATAATACTGTTGACGTGAATGCATCGGGGAACCCGATCCTTAGTGACAAGGATATGAGGTCCCGTTTGTTTGCGTATGAAATAGGCCATTATGGCTCGTCAACGGGTTTAAATGTCTTTTGGGAAACGGATTCTTCCAATAATGGTCTTCCCCATGTGACCAACATACGCACACTGAACAAAATTGCTTTAAATATTGAAATGCTTACGAATTCTGGATCCGCGGAGACGGCCGATTCCTTGCTGGGTAAGTTTACGAATCTTAAGCCGTATTACAATCAGGATCCGAAAAGTCCGTGGTATTTAGTATTGACCGATAGGGATGGCAAAATTCCAGTTGAATTTGTTCAGGCTTATGAAAAAGATGTGGTAAAGAATGGTTATGCCTTGCGGCTCGATCAAGTAGGTTCGGTTCTTAACGCGAGCAAAGCTTACACATCTGCTGAAAAAGATGAGTATGTGTATGATGTTGTAAATGATGTCAAGATCAAAGTTTTTTATAAGTTGATGGAGAGGGAAGGAAAAGTAGATATTCCGGATTCCTCTACGTACGTTTATTCTCCTGCAAGGGTGGATTCGATAAGTTACTATGATGATTCCAGGCTTGTTCCTAGAATTTTCAAGATGGCCGGGGATTCGTATAGTGTGCTGGATTTGGATGGTATAAAAATTTCTTGCGAGGATGCTTCCGGGGATTCGTTGAATCCGAGCATCGACAATATCAGTATCGAAAATTTGAACTTTGCCAATATTCTGCATGCAAGCTTTGAAGTACGACCTGACTGTAAAGACTCTGCTGATTTAACCTTGATTTACAGGGAAAAGTCTAGTCGTGAATTGCGGATCCAAGTTGCTGGCAACGGGGATTCCACCAACATTGAAGTTTCAGCTTTTGGGTATACAGGTAAATCCAAACGCGAAATAGAAAGGAGAAATCAGGAATGGGAGTTTGATGGGTCTATCGCATGGGGTTCCCTGTATAAGTTCGACATTGCACCGGGGTATAGCGCATCCAAGCCTATGGAAATGGATGTTTGGTATGTAGACGTGAACGCTCATCCGTTTGATCAAGGCCCTTTGTTCAAGTGCACTAACAGTCTTAATGGATATAGAAACCTGAGCAAATGCGCGGATTTCTTGGACGTTGATTTCTTGAGTTTTGATTCCGCGCCCTCCTACATTGGTCGTCCAGACGAGATTCGTAATGCCATGGATCGATATTCTATTGTTCGCTGGTCTGTGTCCATGGATTCTTCGGGTATTGTTTCTTTGGATAGTTTATTTGCGGGTTTCTTTAAAGTTGCTGCAGCAAAAATGAGTTCGGCGGGAATTATCTTCGTTCCCAAGCCGTATGCAAAAATGAACCGTTATTTGATTTCCTTCATGCTGGATGATACTACCGGTGTGGTTTCCTCAAAGATGAGGTTTAATGATAAGGTTTATGTTTGGGGTGACACCCTGGAATATTGTGCGGACCGTCAAAGAGGCTGTGAAAGCGAACTAGTGCGAGACTTGTACCGAAATGACGGTTGTGCGGTGGGTTGGAAGTCTGGGGACATGAAGTTGAATGATTCCACCTTGAAATTTGGTCTTAACGAATTTTTCAATGTGACCCTAGCCGAAGAAGCTTTGACTCCTGGTTTCTCAACGCTTTATCCCATCTGGGCTCCTGCGGGAGTCTGCGCTGAAGAAAAACTTTCTTCGCAGGATAGCGCTAAATGGACTGGAGCTCATGTTGAAGGTACGTTTACCCGAACTGTCATTGATGCGGTTGGCGCGGATATTCAGATTATAGATAAGCTTGTCTATCCTGGTGAGAGTGAGGATTCAACAATTCGTAATGTGGGGTACAGTAAGTCCCTTCTTCTTCCGACCGTCTATAATGGACCCGATTATTATCGAATCCTGAAGTTCAGTGCCAAGGATGGTTTCGAGGCGCCGGATTCTATGACGTTCTACTATGACTTGTCAAGAAAGCCAGCAAACGTTGATTTCTCCAATGATCTGGCAGTGAATACATTCCCGTTTACTGAAAAAATTATGAAGTTTGCCAATGGCGATACGCTTCCCAATAATTTGTATTACTCTGTGCTGGAAGGTGAATTTACCATGGTGAATACGACACCTTTGGCCTTTGTTGATTCTGTGATAAAGCCTTGGGGTTCTGCTGTTCTTCTGGATCTTTCTACAACGGAATTTGCGGCTGGTCGTGGTGCAGTCTTGAATGTCTCCTTGATGGATAATCTCGGAAACATGCTGGACATCAATGACAGCCTGAAGAACATCGCTATTGATGCGACTCCTTATTCCTTGAATACGGTAATTTATCCGCTGGCTCCGGGACAATACACCTTGAAGGTGGATCTGCGTGATCTGCTCGACTCTTCCGTGACGATTACAAAGACCTTTGGTGTGTCTGATTCCATTCGTGCCGGCAAGGATCGTTGGATGATGGTTTCCTTGGACGCTGTGGAATTGAAGGATGTTGGCAAGGATGATGACCAAATTTTCTACTGGTGGAACGATTCCGCTGAAGTGGGCGAGTTCTGGCATTACCTCCAGTTCATTCCCAGCGACAAGGTTACTCCTACGAGAGGTTACTGGTACAGTTCTTTGGAAGGTCGCTCTCTGAAGCTGAAGTCCTCCTATGCGGATACAGTGAACAAGGTTGTGTGGACCATGGATAGCGTCTATAGCGGATGGAACATGGTAAGCAATCCTCATGGATGGGCTATTGCTGTTCCGGATTCCTTGGATGCCTACCGCTGGAATATTGATGAAGCCGATTACGAAGGAGACGTTCGTCGTGTGGATCCTTATGAGGCAATCTGGGTTCATGTGAATGGACCGGAAAAAGTTGTTCTGGATGGCACTCCGGTGTTCCCGTCCGAAGAAGCCAAGGCAGGAAAGAAGCGTTTGGCTAAGGCTAAGAGTGCTGAAAACTGGACAATCCGTGCGGTACTTGCGGACAATCGTGGCCGTATGGACTCCTGGAATGTGCTTGGCGTAGGCGAAGCCCTTGAAGGCTACGAACCGCCTTCTGGCATGGGGGACCAGGTGAACTTCACCATCAAGGCTGGCAAGAAGTATCTGGCCAAGTCTGTGAAGGCTGCTCCCGCCTCCTCCAAGGATTCTCTGGATTTTGAATGGGATGTGGTTCTGAGTGCTTCTTCCGATCGAAAGGGCAAGCTTTTCTTTGAAGGCTTGGAAGATATTACGGGCTTTGGCTACCATCTGTATGTGACTATGGATGGCAAGACCACGGAAGTCCTGGCTGGCGATACCCTTCAGGTGGGCCTGAAAGCTTCAGGTTCTACGGCGAAGGTCCGCGTGACTAAGGAAAAGCTCTACCTGGTGACCGCGGTAAATGGCCTTCGTATGGCTCAGGCAGGAAACCGACTGAATGTGGGCTTTACCGCTACGGAAAATCTGGCTGGTGCCCGTATGGTGGTGGATGTGCTGGATATGGACGGCAAGGTGAAGTCCACCTACTCGGCAAGGGCTGTTGCTGGCTCCAATACTGTAAGCCTGGATGCCCCGAAATCTGGCCTCTATATGCTCCGCGTTCGTGTGGCGAGCCAACAGGCCGCTGGAAAGATTCTGGTAAAATAAGCCGAAAAACGCTATTTTTGAACGAAAATCGCAAAAGGGCCTTCCTTCGGGAGGCCTTTTTCTTTTATAACTAATTCTTATTTATTTATAATCAAAAGTGATGAATTGTTGAATTTCACATAATTTCGGGCTATTTATTGTTAATCGTTATCATTCCTTAATTGTGAATTATCAATTGCAAATAAAAACATTGCCATGGGTGGTCTTTTATTCTAAATTTGGGCGCACTATGACAAAGGCTAAATTCATCAAATTCGTTATCGCATCGATTCTCGCAATCGTTGCTCTCTTCTTGCCGTACGAATCCCTCGGTTTCGATGCTGCAAGCCCCATGGGCGTCTTGAACCCTCTGGAAATCCGCGTCATTGGCGTATTCGTCATGGCTGCTCTTTTCTGGATTCTCCAACCGTTCCCGATCTGGTCCACCTCCATGCTGGTGATCGTTCTCATGATCATCACCATGTCTGATTCCTCCCTGTCTGTGTTCCGTGTTGATGGCGTTACCATGATTAGCCACAAGTCTGTGATGGCTACCTTCGCTAACCCCATCATCATGCTGTTCCTGGGCGGTTTCTTCCTGGCTGCTGCAGCTACCAAGTACAAGCTGGACTTGAACCTGGCTCGCGTGCTCCTGAAGCCCTTCGGCAAGAACCCGAAGTTCGTGCTTCTCGGCCTCATGCTCATCACTGCAGTGTTCTCCATGTTCATGAGCAACACCGCTACCGCTGCTATGATGCTCGCTATCTTGGCTCCGGTTCTGAAGCTGTTTGATGAAAATGACCGCGGTAAGGCTGCTTTTGCCCTCGCCATTCCTCTCGGTGCAAACATCGGTGGTATGGGTACTCCTATCGGTACTCCTCCTAACGCTATCGCTCTTGGCGCCCTGAACGACGCTATCGCCCGCGGTGACCTGGCTGCAAACCCGGTTTCCTTCGGTCAGTGGATGGCTTTCGGTGTTCCTTATGTTATTATCCTCATGGTCGTTGCTTGGGTTCTCCTCATGAAGATTTACCCCATCAAGATGAAGGAAATGGTCCTGAACATCGAAGGTGCTGGCAAGTTCGACACCAGCCCCAAGGCAATCATCGTTTACATTACTTTCGTTCTCTGCGTTCTCCTGTGGGTTACCGGTAAGGGTGTCCATGGCATTAACGACAACGCTATCGCTATGATTCCTATGGCTGTGTTCGCCCTGACTGGTGTTATCACCAAGAAGGACCTGAACGAAATGAGCTGGGACGTTCTGTGGCTGGTTGCTGGTGGTTTCGCACTGGGTGTTGGTCTCAACGCTACCGGTCTTGCCGCTCACTTGATCAAGACCATTCCGTTTGCAAGCTGGTCTCCGGTTGCTCTCATGGTCGGTTGCGGTATCATCTGCTTGTTCATGGCAAACTTCATGAGCCACACCTCTACTGCAACTCTTCTCGTTCCTATTCTTTGCGCAGTTGGCATTGCTTGCCAGGACAACCTGGTGGGTCTCGGTGGCGTTACCGCTCTCCTGGTTTCTGTCGCCTTTGCATCTTCTCTCGGTATGTCCATGCCGATTTCCACTCCGCCTAACGCACTTGCCCACGCTACCGGTTACACCGATACCAAGGGTATGGCAATCACTGGCGTTGTGATGGGTCTCGTTGGTCTCGTACTCTCCTGGGGTATGATGATTCTCCTTGCCAAGATTCAGTTCTTTGGTACTCCGGTTCCTAAGGCTGCTGACGCTGCTCCTGCCGCTAAGGTTGAAGCTGCTGCTCCGGCTCCGGCTGCCGCTGTTGAAGCTCAGGCTGCTGTTGCCGACTCCACCGTCGCTCTCTCTGCAGATTCCGCTGCAAACGTTGTCGTTGACTCCGTTCCCGCAGTTCCGGCTGTAGAAGAAGTTGCTCCGGTTGAAGCTGCTAAGTAATTAAAACGAGTGTCGCGGGCTCCGCCCGCCACTAAGTGAAATTGCGGAATAGAACCCCTCCAGAAATGGAGGGGTTCGTTTTTTTGATGTAAGTCCGATGTTTGGGAAAGGTGGGTTTTAGGGAGGGTGTAGCCCTGATCATTCTGTCCGGGCTATATAACAAAAAAAGCCCCGCATTTCTGCGAGGCTTTTTTCAGTGGTCGATACAGAACTCGAATCTGTGACCTCTACCATGTCAAGGTAGCGCTCTAACCAACTGAGCTAATCGACCGAATGGTTAATCCCGTTAGGGTAGCCCAATGATAGAAAGTTTTAGGGCGACTGTCAAGGGATTTTATCAAGAAAAAATATGAACTTTTAACGTAAAACTGCTATTGTCCTATCGATCTTCTACAGCGACCCAGTAACGAAGCCTTCCGCTGATGTGCAAGGGGGGCAAATCATCTTCGCAATCACCGCTTCTGCAGTCCTTGAAATAGAATTCTACGTTGGCGGTCCATAGGGAATCCCTGATGATTTCGTCGAAATGAATGTAGCTGCTGTCTTCGATCAGCGGGGCCTCTATGGAGAACTTCTGACGCATCCAGGTGACTCGCTGCTCCTTACCGTTCACAAATGCCACGGAAACGGGTTTTAGCTTGCCTCCGGTGGAGGGATTGTTCACCATAAGGGCGAACTGGTCCCCCTGCTTGCTCATGTCTATCTGGGTGTTGCAAGTGAAATAATGGCGGTTGTACTGTGTAGGTTCGCAGTCTTCTCGTTCCAGGTTGATGGTGTACTTCTCGCCACCGTTGATGGAGTACTTGAAGTAGCCTCCGCCTTTGACTTCCCAGCTGTTATTGATGTTCCCGCAGCTAGCCAGGGCGAGGGCCATGGCGCCTGTTACAAGGGGTATTTTGCGGGAATTTTTCAGCATACCCCTAAACTAGAAATTATCTTTACCGCTGATGCAAGACCAGCCTGTATTAAAGCGATTCAATGTGGAAACTCCCTTGGGAGTTGTCCATTTGGTATCCTTTAAAAAGACGGGGGTGAATCACCGCCAGGTGATTGTGGATGTGCTTTCTGAGGTTTCTGGTAAGGCTCTTTCTTTGGGCGATATTGTCCAGAGCGAGGAATATCCTAGGCCGACGATTCCTGCCATTGATTTTGACGTAAACTGGACCCATTCCGGGGACGTTTGCGTGCTGGCCTATGGGGATGAAAATTTGCGTATTGGCGTAGACTATGAAATCCATAAGTCTAATCGGTTGAAGATTGCGGATCGCTTTTTTAGTGCCCAGGAGGCTGCTGCCTTGAAGGATATGGGGCAGGAACGTGCCTTTGCAGAGTTCTTCCGCTTGTGGTGCCGTAAGGAGGCACTGTTCAAGTGCGTTGGCGGGGACTTCTTTGAAGGAACCATGAGGCGTTCTGTCTTGGATTCTCCGGTGTGTCTTGAGTCTGGGCGGCAGGTTTATTTCTGCGATGTGGCTTGTGACTGTTTGGCTGGCGATTTGGATTGCGAAGGCCGTTCCGCATCGCTTTGCGTGGCTGTTTGCCGTTAACAATGTTTGCATTAAAAAAGCCCCTGGAAAATCCAGGAGCTTTTTAATTTTGAGAGCTGTACGCAAACTAGGTGCGGGTTGCGCTCGGTTTGTACAACTTGTACTCGGATTATGCGTTGCCGTCGACGCCTTCTTCAGGAATCTGCTGCGGCTGGCCCGGCATAGGCTGGTCCGGAGCTTCCAGAGTGTAAAGCGGAAGGCTGATGAGTTCTTCTTTGTCCACGACGAGGCGTACGATGTACTTGTCCGGACGGGCGATCTGCAAACGCTGGAGGTTCAGCACCAGGTTCACTGCAGCGGTGTCGAAGCCCTGAGCAACAGGTTCCAGAGGAATCTTGGACTGCATGGGCGGAACAATGGGCTTGCCGCAGACATCTTCAATGGTGAGCTGCAATTCGTGAACGCCTGCTTCCGCACGCTGGTAGCGGATGCGGAAGGCTGCGGAGCACTGGGGAATGACCAGCGGGAACTTTGCAAAGATGCGGTCAAAGGCGCCGAGAATGTTAAGGCGTCCGCCGATGCCGTTGGCAGTGGCTGCGTCACAAATGGCTGCAATTTCAATATTCATAATTAATCCTCACAGGTAGAATTGATGGTCCAGTTGTCGGCCACGTATTTCATGACCATAGGACCGGTGTATTTGGTATTGGCGCCAGTTCCTGTTGCCTTTGCGTACATGGAAACATGGAGTTTACCGCCGTTGTCAAATGCCAGCTGGGGAGCCATGCCGCTCAGGCTGTATCCGTTGTCCTCGGCGAAGACTTCCGTGAAGTAGGGGAGGTTGTTTTCTCCATGGACATGCCATTGACCCTTTTCGTAACGGAATACGTTGACCTGGGATTGGTAGACTCTATTAAGGTTGGTGGAGTAAGTGAAGTCGATGGCGATGTACACGGCCTTGTTCCTAACAGCGATGCTGTTATGGTAGGACATGTATGCCTTGCCGAAAATAGCCCTGGCGCTTCCCCAGCCAAAACTGGAGCCCGTAATGGACGCGGTAATGAACTTTGCACCATTGCTGTTTGTGGAACGGTCCATGTAGGCTATATAGAGGGAGTCGTCGTCAGCATCGATACTGATACTTGTCATGTTGGACGCGGCCGATGTGTGGTTGATCTTATTGTTGAGGTTAGCATCGAGCATTACGGCGTAGGAATTGAAGTCGGAACCTACATAGACAATAAGGAGATTGCCCTTGCTTGTGTAGACTGCATCGATTTCCGTGAGGGTGCCGCTGAACGTTTTAGGCTTAGCAAGGTCCATGTTGGTCCAGCTCTTGTCTTTCAGGGTCTTCACGGAAATGTATGAAGAATTGTAATGAACAAGGACGATCTTTCCTGCCGTGCTGCTTAGCAGCTTGGGAGCCTTGATTCCGCTGGTAGAATTGACATCTGCCGGAGCGGATGTTCCGTTGGTGGATTTCTTCAAGATGAAATCGTTCTTTGTGGTCAGGGCGCCGATGTAGAGGTCCTTGCCGTCGGAGGCAAGCTGGATGCTTGCGACGGAGTCGGTAGTGGTAAAGCTACCGATGCTGGACCAGGTGCCGTTCTTGTTTGTGGAAATCTTGACAGTATTCTTTCCGGACAGGTAGGCGGAAACAGGGGTGCTTCCTACGAACGTGAATGCCGGGGGAATGCCGGAAGGTTCGGAAGCCACGATGGTGTCGTTAGCCAGGTTCTTCCATGCCTTGCTGAAATAGACTGTCTTGGAAACGGTTTCTGCCTTGTGACGCTGATAAAATCCGTACGGAACGTTGTCGTTGCCGGTAATGCTACTGTCACGGTAATCCAGCTGGATGGTCATGGAACCTTCTCTAGTGGGGCGCTGGAAGGCGGTGTTGAACACCACGTTGCCCATGTCCAGGCTACCATCGGAATTACCGACCCAGAAGGATTCGTCGTAGTTGCTGAACTGCCAGCGGAAATCCTGCTTGGTGCTGGGGTCGCTCAACTCACCACGCTTGGAGCACTTGCCGCCCCATTCCTCGGTGTAGAACATTGTAGCTTCGTCCGGAAGACCTTCTTCGCCGCTCCACAGGTAGACTGTATCTGCTGCGGTAATGACGCCCACGGGGAAACTTCTCAGGATATGCACAATGGTGGTATCCTTGAGAACTTCCTGGGTGGCGGTTTCTCTGGCGGAAACTACGCAGAACATGTCCTTTCCTTGAATAGAATAGGAAGAGTCCTTGTCAATTTCGAAGGATTTGTCGTTGTCCTTGTAGCTGTAGTTGGGTACGCTGGATTCCATGGTCTTCTTGGTTTCTGCGTTGAAGCATTCCCAGTTGAACCAGTCGATGCCCTGCCATATGTCTTCGTTGACCGTTGCGTTGAGGGTGAATCTATCGCCCTGGTTGATGTAGATGTTTTCGCTGGTTACCCAGATTCTCGGGTATTCAGAAGTGTACGCAACCTTCATGGTATCCATGGCCGTATTGCCGTCGTTGTCGGTTACGCGGATTACGCAAATAAGGTTGTCATTCTGTGCCGGGGCCTTCCAGTCGTATCTAGGTTTATCGACCTCTCTCCAGGTTTGGGCGATTTTTTCGGGAATTGCGCAACTCCATTCGTACTTGACGATTTCGCCGACGTCGGATGCTACGCCGTTGTTGTCGCTAGCTTCCGCATCCAATATAATGTTTCGTCCTTCCTGTATTTTTGCGAACTTATTTTTGACTGTAACGGTAGGCATGCCCTGGAGAACGTCGATCTTGACGGTATCCTTGGCGGTGTTGCCGTCATCGTCCCTCACCCTGATGATGCACAGGTAGTTATGGTCCTCCTTGGAGGGCATAACCTTATGCAGCAGGGGAGTCTTGCTGGAGGAATCTGTGAAGACTATGTTCCTGTTGGAACTTGTACCGCAACCCCATGCATACATATCGATGGATCCCAGGGAGTCTGTGGCGTGTGCGTTCAGTTCCACGGTGTCCTTGATGGTTACTGTCGAATAGTTTACCTTGGCTGTGACGGTGGGTCTACCAACGAGAACAGTGTAGGTTGCTGTGTCGAGTGCGGTGTTCTTGTCATCGTCGGTTACGCGAACAATGCAGTAGTAGTTGGTTGCATAATCCGGCATCTTTACGATGGTGTCGGACTTGGACATGGTTGTCCAGGAAGTGATGTTGCTGAGCTTGTCTTCGCAGGCGATTTCGTACTTGGTGATTACGCCTAACTTGTCGGTTGCCGTTGCCACGATCTTTTGTTCGGACTTGATCTTGACGGTGTCAGCCTTCGTTTTCAGATGAACTTGCGGTGGATCCAACAGCGCAACGAAGGTCAATGTGTCGCGGCCTTCTTCGCCATCGTCGTCGATTGCTCGGAACAGACAGCGGAAGTGGTCGGTGTCGAAACCGGGCATGGTAATTTCTGCGGAGGCTTCAACAGACGCTGCCGGGGTAACTGCGATAGAGTTGTCGCTCTTGACGCTTTCCAGATTGTCGCCGTTGGAGCAACCCCACTTGATTTCATTCACGGTGCCTTGCTTGTCGCTTGCAGCCAGGTTTACCTTGACCTTGGAGTTGATCTTGTATTCGTTACTCTTTTCGTTGGTACTTGCGGCAATGGTCGGCTTGTCGCTGACAACTTCGATGGTTACCTTGTCGGTTCCAGTATCGTTATTGTTGTCCTTCACGGTAACGGTAATTTCGTGCTTGCCGATAGTGCTGAATGCCAGGGTGCCTTCTGTAGCGTCCTTGGCCGGGCAGGTGTAACCGCTGGAAAGCTTGGTGCCGCAATTCCAGGTGGTTTCCATGGTGCTGCTGTTCTCGCCAGGGTAGGTGACGATGCTGAACTTAATAGGATCGTTGATGGTTACCTTCACATCGTTACCAGGTTCAGTAAACACTACAGTGGGGTTGCCGCTGAGGATGCCGAACAGGACGCTGCTGCTGATGTCTGCACCGTTGCTGTTGTAGGAAACAGTCATGGTGAAATCGTTTTCAGCATGCTTGGGGTCATCCGGGTTTGTGAAGTTATTGATGATGTCGTCGTAGGAAAGCTTGAATGTGGCCTTGCCGTCGGTGACCTTGGCCTTTTCGGTTCCGGACTTGTCTTCGATGGTCCAGCTCCAGGTGACGGAATCTGCTTCGGGGTAGGCGTTGGTAATTTCAGCAGTGAATACCAGATCGTTGGAAGAGTTCTTGCCGATCTTGTCCTTTTGTACGCCGTTTACGTTGAGGGCCAGTTTTGTGGCGGCTACGTAGAACGGGTTTTTCTTGACGCTGGTGTTGCCCACCTTATCCTTGGCGGTAATGGTCAGGACGTGGTCGCCATCCAGGAGGTTATCCAGGGAAAGACCGCAGTTTACGATAACGCCGTACTCGCTGACGATGCAGGTGAGATCCGCATTCTTGTCGTCCAGCTTTGCAAATACAGTGTCTACGCGGGATGCCAGGTCCTTAGCGTAGATATTCAGGGATTCAATCTTACGGACATCCAGGGTATCCAAATCCTTGACGACCAGTGTAGGAGAGGTGGTGTCGGCGAGGATCAAGTCATCGACCTTGATGGTTGCGCCGGATTCAATGAACAGGTCGTACTGGAATGCGTATTCGTATTCGTGAATGGTATCGGAACTTGCGCGGACTTCGTAGGCGCCCACGTCGGCCTTGATGGTGTAGTTACCCTTTTCGTCGGTAAAGCCGTCAAATACCTTGCTTCCATTGTTGAATTCCACACGGATGCCTGCGTGGTTGTCTCGGCCTTGGTACTTGGCCACGCCGAAGAAGGTTCCTTGGGAGGAGCTCAGGTCGCCCAGGTAGAAGTTCCAGGGACGGCTGGTGCTGTCGGTTGTGGCGACACGTTCCATGCGGACGATATCATAGCCGTCGGTAACGTACATGTCCCAGTAGATGCGGCCGGTAAGTTCTGTGGAGGGATCGTTTACCAGGGTGATGATGTTTCTGCCGTCTTCAGTGGTGGGCTCGAAAATGTTGACTGTAACGGCCTTTGCGATAAGGTCTTCGTTGGTGAAAGCCTTAGTAGGCGGCTTGCCGTTCTTGGAGGTCTGTGCGTAAATGAAGTAGCGCAGGTCCTGAGGGTTATCCTTGTCCTCGCTTTCGTAGTAGAAGTAGAAACGGTCCTTGACACTATGACGGGAACCGTCTGTGGGGGAGACAATCTTGAGGGTGGGAAGTCTGTTGAAATGGATATTGACGCTATCCATGACTTCGTTGCCGTCGTCGTCTTCCACAATGACATAGATAGTCTGGTTGCCCAGGGAGTCAATGTATTTCTTGTCGTTCTTGATGGTAATGAACAGGGAGTCTTCGCCTTCTTCCTGTTCGTACTCCCATACCTTGGCGGAATCCTTGCCGCTGGCATCCAGGTCGATCTTTACGTTCTTGATGACGCCGAAGGTGTCTGCAGCAAAAATGCTGAACTTGACATCGCCATCGTGGGATGTCCACAAGGTGTCCTTGGGTACGCTGAGGACGGGCTTTGTATCGATGACGTTGATGTAAAGACGCTTCGTGCCGGTACCAGCGGTATCCGTGGCGTTGTTGCCGTCAAAGGCGATGAATTTGGGGTAGTAGACGCCAGGTTTCTTATAGGCCCATGCGAAAGGTTCTGCGTTGTCGCCCTTGATGGAGACAGTGCTGTCGCCATCTTCCACGTTCCACTGGAACAGGTAGACCTTTTCCACGAATCTGGGAAGTACACCGATAAGGTAGACGGAGTCATTGATGGTGACTGTCAGGGTGTCGGGAGTGAGGTTTGTGTCCACGGGCGTGTTGGCGATGGAGTCCACAAATGCCTGGGCATCCTTGAACGGTTCGCGGGAGGCGAAAACCCTGGAATGGTTGTTCTGCAAGCCCACATTTTCCTTGAGAGGGGACTCTCTGGAACAGCTATCGAGGAATAGCAGGGCTGTAGTTGCCATAAACAGCGAAATCAGACTTTTTACTTTCATAGTATAGTCCTCGTCCAAAACATTAAAACCACAAATTGTCCAAGAATTTGGACATTATTTTACATATTATAATTTATCTTTTTCTTTACGATTTCGGTGTGATTTGTTGCGCTGACGGAGGTTTTTTATGGAACTAATCCCGCTTTGGTATTGGTTGATTGTTTTTTTTGCTTTTGGTGCCTGTGTTGGCAGCTTTTATAACGTGATTGTGTACCGCATGCCACGCGGTATTTCCTTGATAAATCCGCCTTCTCACTGTCCTCTTTGCAAGAAGCGTATCCCGATTTACCTGAATCTGCCTATTATCGGCTGGATTATTCTTCGCGGTAAGACCGCCTGCTGCCATAAGCCCCTGAATATCATATACCCGATTGGGGAATCCCTGTGCGGTTTGCTGGGTGCGCTGGCCCTTTTTGCTGCGGTGGCGGTGAATTACGGTGGTGTGGTTCCTGAACTTTTCAGCGCCCCGGTGCTGCAGCCTGCGGTTTGGGCCGATGCCTTGGCCATGTTCTGGCTTCTGCTGGCCATTTACCCCGTTTGTGCAGTGGATTTTAAGTACAAACTAATTCCTGATTCCATGAGCGTGGGCGGCATTGTGGCCGGTTTGCTGATCTCCTTGATCCCTGGGGGGATTACCCCGCTTCAGAGCCTGATTGGCGCCGTTGCCGCAGGCGTGGGCCTTTGGCTTTTGGGCTTTATTGCAAGCAAGGTGTTTAAGAAAGATGCCATGGGCTTTGGGGATGTAAAGCTTTTGGCGGGTTATGGAGCCCTCATGGGATGGCAATCTGCCGCCATGATTCTTGTGATTGCCGCTGTTATGGGCATTATCGTGATGATTCCTTATGCCAAGATCCAGGAAAAGGTTGCAGAAAAGGCTTCTGTGGATGATTCCGCCGACGCTCCGGGTCAGATTCCCTTTGGACCTTTCCTTGCCATTGCCGCTCCCGTTATTTACCTGTGGGGCGACACGCTGCTGCGCCTATATGTGCAGTTTGTAATTGGGGAATAGCAAAATTAAATTTCAAAAAGAAAAGCGGCTTTAGTGCCGCTTTTTCTATAAAGAGTCTTTCTGCAGCTCGTAGAAGGCCTGCAGCCAGGCGTTCATTCTTTCCCAGCCCTTGTCTTCGGGTTTACGGATGAAGTTGCCGAAAGAATAGAATAACAAGTTTTCTATTTCGGCGCCAACCTTGACGTCTGTCAGTTCATAGAATTTTTCGCCAAGCTTCAAGTCGGTGCTGCGGATGACGCTTCCGTCAACAACGATACTCAAGTGCTTCTTGTGGAAGGCGAGAGAGTAATGATGGAACTTTCCATCAAAGAGTTTGATTTTACCGTATTCAACGGTATCTGTGGCGGTGGTGTCCATACCGTTATAAATTTTTGTGCAAATGGCGCTGAAATCGGAGTCGCAACGACGGATTTCAAAACCTACGTCGCCTTGGATGGCTGAAATAATGGTGTCGCTTTTGGCGCTGTCCAGCGTGGCCCAGAAACTAAGGGCGAAGCTGCTATCTGTAAAGATATCGCCTTTACGCCATGCGGTGTCGCCAGCGTTTAATGACGGCCAGAATGCAAAGGCGCGGGTTGTGCCTATGGTTTCACCGTTGTCAATTTCCGTGGAGCTTCGGTAAATTTGGACGGAAGAATCCATGGATGGAAGGGTTATCCAGTAGAACAGTCCGTCGTCTGTTATGAAGGCCACGTCAGGCAGAAAATTCCAGTTCTCCTCCTGGAAGAAATTCTTGCTGTCACCTGTTTTTGCAGAATCTGTCTTGCTCTTTTTGAAGGGGACGAGTAAGGAATCCAAGGTCTTGTCGCTAAGGCTGTCTAGATACGAAACCTTGGGTAATGCAAATTCAAGAACTTCATTAAACTGGGAAAGACCTTGATCAGTGACGTGGATGGTGTCTGCGGATGAAACGTACCATGATACGGATTTGGTTTGAACGCCTTGGACTTTGATGATTTCAATTTGACCGTAGTATGCGCTGGAAGGTACCGTGCCTATGGTTACGTGGCCTGCATCCTGGGCCGCTTCATCATAGACTCCACAGGAAAGAATTCTTGAAACGCAAAGGGAGTCCCCTAAATTCAGTTCGGCAATGTCGTTTCGAATCTGAAGAAGCGCTGGCTTATGCAGACTCATCTTGACAGAATTCATGACGAATCCCGAGTCGGTCCACAAACTATCCCTGGCAATGCTCTCGCTGGAAATCATGCCGCTGGAAATGACATTTTCATTCTTGTCGTAGGCGGTGGCAACAATGCCGAAATCGTTGTAAGGAACCTTTGGGAAGGTTACTTGCAGGCTGTTGTCTACGATTGCAGAATCGATGACCGTCGTTCTGTTGTCGATAGTTCTTGTAAGCGCCATTTTGACGATAGCGGAACCTTCGCCGATGTCGGATAAGTTTACTGTCAGGCTTGCGGTCTGTCCCGATTCCGTTTCGCTTAAAACGCCTGCGGTGTCAGTACCGTTTTCGGAACAGCCCACGATGCATGCAAGGCACAAACCAGCGAGGCTCATGTCGGCAACGAAACCACAAATATTCCCCAAAATGTGATTCTCTCGTCTCTCGTCTTTTGTCACTCGTCTAAACATTACTTGCCCTCCGGATTCAAATTTGAGAACATATGCAAATTCAGCTGATAGACTCCGTCGGCCTTATCCTTGTCCTGTGAAATAATCTGGCGGGCCTTTGCCTTGAATTCCTGAACGGCGGTTTCCAGCTCTCTGTAGGCTTCGTCGGAAATGCTGAAGGTGAGGGTGCTCATGATTGTCGGAGCCTTGGGCGGAGTCATTAGCGCCTGCTTTGAAAGTTCAAAGCACTGCATCTGGTACTGCTTGATCAGTTCCGCATTGTTGTAGGGGCCGCTGGAAATGGATTCCTGGGTGGGTTTCCAGAAGCCTTCCTCGTTCTTGCGGGCAAGGCCTAGACGCTGCAAAAGGTCCAGACTTTCTTTCAGCTTGCCCAAGGTGACCTTCGGAAAAATCCTCTTTTGTACGGGAGTCAAGTCGTCGTCGACGTCCATGGCGTCTAGGATGGCAAACAGGGCGCTGTTGTACCAGTGATTGTAGTACTCGTAGGCGTCGGTATTCAGAATGCACTTCGGGTCCGGATGCATCTGCAGCAGTTCTTCCATGGCTGCTTTACGGATGGCGTCGGTCTTTGCTTGGTCCACCTTTACCATGGTCTCGAAGTATTTTGCCTCTTTCTTGTCCAGTTCAAGGATTTCAATGAATTTAGCCACCATGCGGGGGCTTACCTTCTTGCCTCTGAGAACATCGGCAAAGTAGCTGCGGGACTTTTCCATGCCCAGCAGGTTGCAAATCTCGGTACGGGTGAACTTGGCGTCTGTCTTGACGCGGGCGGCCAGGTACTCTTCCAGATACTTGCGGAAATGTGTGAACTGATAGATGTCTACAAACTTATCCATACCCCCTAAATTAACCAAAAATTTTGAGAACGTCAATAGATGTACTCAAAAAATTTGAGAACATCGGGGTGGTTTTCCCGGTAACTTTTGCCAGAAGTGTGTTGAATCTCACAATAAAGAATGTAAATTCAGGTTCAAGGAGATTTGGGAATGAATATTCGCTGGGTAATGAAGTCGTTCTTTGTTTTGCCGTTTTGCGCCGTGGGCGCATTGGCTTTTCCGCTGAATCCGACCCCGTTCGGTTATGATAACGCGGGTGATTTCGTGACCCTTCAAAACATTGGTGATGAACACTATCGCTTTACCCGGACTACCGATGGTATTTTGGTGGTTCAGGATTCTGCAGGTGTATATTACTACGCCGATGAGAACGGAAATGCGTCCAAGTTCAAGGCTAAAAATCCGACGCTACGTAGTGCTGAGGATCTGAAATTCCTGGAACGTTTGGATAAGAAAAAATCTTTCAAGAGTCATCAAAAACGTCATCCGGACCGACTGGTAATTCCCGCTGACAAAAAGGCTGGCCCTGCCTCTTGGGCAAACCTTTCTGAAACAACAAGCGACCTTCCGGCTATGATGCGCCTGCCCAATCCCAGCGCACATGCTAATGGAACAAATCGCTTTGCCGTGATTATGGTCTCCAACAAGTCCAATGCGGATATCGATTCTGCCTCCCTCTGGTCTATGTTGAACAAGGGGGCAAGCGCTTCCTACCCTGGATCGGTTCAGGATTACTTTTCGTTCCAGTCCTCGGGAAAATTTGTTCCCAGCTTTGATTTGTACCGGGTGAATGTGACGAATGCTTTTTCCAGTTACGCTGGGTATGAGTACAGCCTTGTCAGAGAGGCTATTGATTCCTTGAAAGTGAAGTATCCCAACTTCAACGCTGCGGACTATGATTCCGACAACGATGGAGAAGTGGATGCCCTTGGTGTTCTCTACGCCGGAAGAGAAAGCTCTGCCAATTACATGGGCGGCTTTGCATATTGGCTTCGCTACAATACCGGTGGAATGTACAGTGCCGGCGGTGGAAAAAAGTTTAATACCTACTTTATCCTGAGCCAACAGGATAACCTGTTCCCTGCGATTATCCATGAATTCAGCCATACCATGGGATTGAAGGACCACTACTGTGTTTATGGGGATGACTGTAAGAATGATTTCTCCAATTCTCAATATCAGGCTCCGGGGGCCCATGCCTGGGATGTGATGGCCACGGGCATGTATAACGGGGGTATGAGGAATCCGCCTAACTACAGCGCCTTTGAACGAAATTTCATGGGCTGGCTAAAATATGATACCTTGGATACATATTCGGATGTGATATCCATGAAGCCGTTAGCGGAATCTAATAAGGCTTACAAGATTCCTGTTCCCGGAAAGACTGATGAATGGTATATTCTTGAAAACCGTCAGTTCAATGACAAATGGGATGCAAAGCTGCCGGGACATGGCTTGCTGATATGGCATATTGATTACACCTGGAATGCATGGAATGATGATTCCATGAACGATGTTCCTAGCCACCAGCGTGTTGATGTGGTGGAGGCGGGTGATGTGAAGGTGAAATCTTACAGTAAGGGCTTCTATTATGGTTATTCGTATGAAGAGAACAATCTGAAGGATGACCCTTTCCCTGGTTCCCAAAACGTGACTTCCTATGGCCCGTTCAAGTCCTGGGCTGGAGCTGATCTGGGTGTAAAACTTCAGGGCATTATGGAAGAGGATTATGCGGTTTGCTTCACCACGAAGAATGGGGTAAAGGTCAGTACCTGCAAGGTTGCCTCAAGTTCATCTTCGGCGGTTGCTGGCTTGTCCTCTGCCGCTACGGTTATGTCCTCCAGTAGTTCTAAGACTGTTCCTTCGAGCAGCTCCGAGGCTATGGCAAAAAGTTCAAGTTCTTTGGTAACAAGTGCCTTACATGCTGTTTCCTTGGCTCAGGCTGTTGAAATGAGTATGAATGGCTCTGTTCTTGAAATTGTATCTCGTACTTCAGGGATAAAGCGCGTAGATATTTTCGACCTTCAGGGAAACCTTATTTCTAGAAGCCTCTTTGATGGTGGAGAATTCTCGATGAATCTGGAACGCCTGTCTCATTTGGGTGTTATGGTAGTTCGTGTTTCCGAAGGTAGCCGGATCCTGGGCGTGAAAAAAGTGACGTCGGGTAACTAGCGCCTGTTGTTTCGTGTATGGATTGAATATTAAAGGTGGTGCCAAAGTGCACCGCCTTTTTTTCTATAAAGAACAATTTGTTTCATATACAACGTATTTTTTAGAATGTGTCGAAAAAATTGCAAAAAACTTGAATTCTATTTTATTTGCCTTGATAAAATTGGATTAAATTTTGAGATGAAAAGATTCGTTCAGTTTAGGAGTGATTATGCTTTTTAGAAAACACTGGGAAAAAATATTATTGGCGGTTTTTGCCATTTTTTGGTCGGGTTGCGAAAACGTAGAAGATTCTCCGACTTTGTATGGCTGCGGCCCTTGTGGCTGTGACGGCAACGGTTGTGAAGTCATGCCGGAATACGGAGTCCCCTATAATCCTGAAGATAGTTCAATTTATGCGCCGTTGTACGGCGTGAGCGTTCCTGACGATTCAATGGTTGTCGATTCGATGATTGTTGATCAGCCGGCGCTCTATGGTCCGCCTTGCGTATTCAATGGAACTTGTGGTGATGAAAGCGTCTCAAATGAAAACCCTGGTCAGGAATAAATACGATGCATTTGAATTTGAAAAAGCGCCTTGCCCTTGAATTTTATCGCCACTACCGTCACAACGAAGTTGCTACACATCCTTTGACTTATTTCTTCTGGGAGTGCACCTTGCGCTGCAACCTGCACTGCCTGCACTGCGGTAGCGACTGCGTGAAGGATGCCATTCCTGACATGCCCCGAGAAGACTTTATGAAGGTGCTTGATGGTTTGGCTCCCCATATTGATCCGAAGCATTTTATGGTGGTGATTACCGGCGGTGAACCGCTGATGCGCCCGGACCTTGTGGAATGCGGTGAGGAAATCAAGAAGCGTGGCTATCCCTGGGGCATGGTTTCCAATGCTCTTGCCATGTCTCCTGAAAAGTACAAGGCCTTGCTTGGTGCCGGCCTCCGTAGCTTGACGATCAGTTTGGACGGTCTTCACGACAGCCATAACCATTTCCGTGGTTCTGAATTCAGCTTTGACAATGCACTGCGCGCCATCAAGATGGCAGCCAATACTCCGGGCCTGACCTTTGATGTGATGACTTGCGTCAACCGCGAAAACCTTCCGGAACTTCCGGAAATCCGTGAACTGCTCACCGCCATTGGCGTAAAGCGTTGGCGTATTGCAACGGTGTTCCCCAAGGGACGCGCCGCCAACAATCCCATTTTCAAGTTGCCGGATAACGAGTTCAAGCAGGTCTTTGACTTTATCCGCGAAACCAAGATGCAAGGCAGAATCAATGTCAACTATGGTTGCGAAGGATTCCTGGGCAGTTACGAAAAGGAAGCCCGCAATTATCCCTTCTTCTGCCGCGCCGGTGTCAATGTCAGCTCCGTTCTTGCCAACGGTGATATTTCCGCCTGCCCCAGCCTTCGTGGCGACTACATCCAGGGTAACATCTACAAGGATGACCTGTGGGACGTTTGGCAGAACCGTTACCAGATTATGCGTGACCGCAGCTGGACTCGCACTGGCGATTGCAAGAAATGCAAGTACTGGCGCTACTGCGAAGGTTCCAGCCTTCACCTCCGTGATGAAAAGTCTGGTGAACTGATGTATTGCCATGTGAAACGTTTGCAGCATGCTATGGATATGGAAAAAGAAGCCGGCCTTAAGTAGGGAATCGCAAAATTAGGAGGGTCTAATATGATCTTGAGAAAATATTTGGGAAGAATATTCTTTGCCGCTGCATCCTTCTGTTGGGTGGGCTGCAATGATTCTGGTACGGCGCCTGTGGATGACCTGGATTCCAGTTCGTCAGTGGAACCCAGTTCCTCTGCGGATCGACCCCTTAATTCTGTTGGAAGTTCTAGCTCCAGCGAAAGAATTCCTCCAATGAGCTCAACAATGTATGGTGTCAACTGGGTGTCTTCTTCCAGTACGGAATTGTCCAGTTCTTCTTCGGAGGAGGATGAATATCCCGAATATTCTGAAAATCGGGGTGATTCTCTTGCGGCGGCCCTGACTGCCATGGGTGTTTGTGATGCTCATAACGGTATCCAAAGCGTAGGTGCTTACGTTGAGTCTTGGACTACTCCGGAACAGCAAGGGCAGAGCAAGGCTGAATCCGACATGTTGTTGAAAATTCAGAACATGCTGAAAAGCGATGAGGCCAAGTTATTCTCGGCAGAGAAAATCAGGTGCCTTGAAAAAATGGAACTGGAACTTGATGACATGGCTTGCATGTACGGAACCCCTATGCCTTATGAATACGACAAGTGGGTGGCCAACTGCAGCGATGGCTCTGTAATCATGAGTCCTGAATACGAAGCCAAGATACTTGATAACAAAATCCGTTCCGAGAAGGCTCATGAAGAGGCTGCTAAGGAATTGGAAGATAAACTCAAGAAGTGTGATAATCCGACGTAAAAATCTTGTTCACTCTCAAGAAATGAAAAAAGACCCGCTGTGGAGAGCGGGCCTTTTTTTTGATGCGTATTTTATGAGAGAGTTTCTTATTTAGAATCCTTGTCGTTCTTGCCACCGACTTGGAAAAGGGCAAATTCCATCTGGAAAACTTTGTCACTGCCTTCGTCCTCTTCTGCGATGAGGGCGATTTCCTTGCGGAAGGCATTGATGCGTTCCACAATGCGGTCGTAGCCTTCCTGACTGATTCCCAGGGTAAGGCCAGAAATATGGCGCTTGCTGGGCGGATCGCGATCGATGGAGTCTGCTCCCATCTTCAGGCACTTCTGATGGTAACCGCGGAGTGCCAGTTTGGAGGTGCGATCTCCGGTGGTGATGGCATTTTCGCTTAAAACGTAGTTGCCGTCTTCACCCTTCTTGATCAACTGACATTCTTCCAGAAGCTTTACGGACTGCTTGGCTTCGTCGGTGGTGATGCTGGGGTGGACTTGCTTTGCCAAGGCTGCATAATCGCCGTCAAAACCGAACATGCCGATAAGGCTTCTGATGAACAGGTGACGGGGATGAGAATAGACCATGTACTGGGCGTGTCCCAGCAGGTGCTGTTTTTCGGCAAAGCGGACAACCTTGAGAACGGCCTGCATTTTCTGGAAGGCTTCGTCTCGTTCTTCTGTTGTCTCGGCTTGGTTAAATTCTACGAGGCTGATAAAGAATTCGGTTTCGTGCTTGCCCAGGCGAAGGCCGGAGGCCACCTTGGGAATGCTTTGGGTGGAAAGGTTCTTTTCGCCGTTCATGACACGGCTGATGAAGTCCTTTGCCTTGAAACCGATTTTATCCGAGAAAACACGCAGGGAAAAGGCCGAATTTGCCTCCTTCTTTGCGTTATAATAGTCCTTCAAGAATGCACGGTAATCCATGTATTCGAAGACTTTTTTCTGTTTTCTCTGTTCAACCATGCCCTAAATGTAAAAAAACGTATAAAAAAAGAGGTGTTTTTTTGTTGGTTAGCGTTGTCTGTGAACAACGATAAAATGGGGTGGATGAATAAAAAAGTGGCAAATATCACGTTCTAAACCTAGATTTTGAGCGATCCATAAGGGATAATGGATCGAAAACCCCGTTGTCTGGGAATAGGGTAAAACATGGGATATGGTGTAATGGGAAAAACCTCGTTGGGCAAGTTCATTGCAGGTGTGACAATGGCTTTTGCCGTAGGACTGTCCAACGCTTCTTTGTCTCCTTCTGAAGTGGTATCACTTCCAACGAGTGTGAATGTAGGGGGAGGGGACAAGATAGGTTCCCAGCTCATCGGGGTTACCTATAACGCCGGCTACGGTCCAGGGATTTGGATCGTAGCCGATGGCGGTTATAGACTGTACCATAATGGTGCACTTTTGGCCGAAGACAATCAAGCCGGCCGTGTACGATTCGTTCCAATGACATTCTTGCCTGGCGAAAATGCAATTTCCGTTGTGGGAGTGAACGGTAAGGGTGCCCCGGGTGTCATGGTGCAGATTGACGATCTGGATCGTTCGTATTACAGCGGTTCCGAATGGAAATCCAAGCCTGTTGTAGGAAACAATTCTTGGAAGGACAAGGGCCGCGATTTAAGCCAATGGGGCGGGGCAACAACCCTGTCTTACGCAAATACCAAGATGCCTAGCGGTGGTGAATTGAAGGGCTTTGCCCCCAATACTCAGGCCAAGTGGATCTGGACCAGTAGCGAAAGCGATTCTCTGGCGGTATTGCTGTTTACCTTTAACGTCAAGGCGGAAGGTTTTGGCTCTGTGACTACCGGCGGCGACAAGGGTAATATTGTCATTGCCACTGATTCTGCTTCTATCCGTAAGCATCTGCAGTCTAATGATGCGGTTACGATTCTTGTTCCGGAAGGAACCTATGATTTCCGCCAGATGCGAAATGCGGTAACTGAAGCCAAGTCCAAGAAGCGCACCTGGTGTACTTCTACCTGTACAGAAGCCAATAGAATAACAGGTAAGACAAATGCATTCTATAGAATTACCTTCAAGGAAAACAGCTGCAGTGATTTAACTGAGGCTGGAGTCCGCATTGTCCAGGAAAACGAAAACCTAATGAAGTGGGACAACTGGATTACAGTTCGTGGCAACAAGAGCCTAGTCGGTATGGGCCGTGGCGCAAACTTGCGCGGCGCCTCCTTGAACAACCGCTGGAATGAAGGCGGCCATAACAACATTTACCGCAACCTAGCCATTTACGACGTGAATCCCCATTTGGTGGAAGCTAGCGATGGCTTGGAAACTTCCGGCGATGCCAGTCACCATATCAAGAATTTCTGGGCAGACCATATTAGCTATAAGTGGATTTCCGATGGCATGGACATGGAATTCGTGGACAATGCCACCATCAGCTATACGGACCTGGATGGTGGAAATGAATATAACTGCTGGGGTTGGGATCCGTACATGGCCCTGGTGGAAGATGCCCACTTGACCTATGCCAACAACTACTGGCACAATACCTATGGTCGAGTTCCCAAGGTGACTGGCGAATCTAATGGATCCCAGGTTCATGTGTACAACCAGTTTGTGGATAAGAATTCATACTTTATCGCCGGAGCCAGTGGCCACAGCTCCACTGCCAAGGCTTATGTGCGCTACGAGAATAGTTACATCAAGGATGGTAAGGGCTACTTGGCGGAATGGGGCGTGAACGGCTATGTGTATTTTAGCGGCGTCACTTTCGATAATACCACGCAGCAGCACCGTTATACTGATGGAAACAATAAGACTGAAGTAATCAAGGCTGTTCCCCAGGCGGAAACGTTCACTCCCAGCTATAGCTGGACTAAGCGTGATGTGGCTAGCCTGCCCAATGATCTGCCTTCCATTTCTGGCGTGGGTGGCCGTTACGGAAAGATGCCTGAATACAACCAGGCTTTCGGAATGAGTCCCAAGGCTGCAACGGTTGCAATGACTGCTCCTATTGCTGGTGCAAAAATTTCTGATGGTTCTTCTGTGGTGCTTTCTGCTAAGCCAGAAAAAGTAGGCGCTGCGGTGACCAAGGTGGATTTCTATGTAGGCAATGAACTGGTGGGCTCTGCAACAGCATCGCCCTATCAGGCTACCGCCAAGGATCTTGCTCCTGGCGTATATTCCGCAGTGGCTGTGGTAACCGATGGAAACGGCTTGACCCAGATGTCTGAATTCGTAACCTTCGAAGTGGAAGGTGAAGTGGCTCCTGCCAGCTCCAGTTCTGCAATTGTAAGTTCTTCCAGCGTCGTGGCGGAATCTTCCAGCAGCGCGGGCTCCATTGCTTCCTCCAGCAGTGAAGCGTCCGAAGGTATTGCCTTTGACGCCCACGCCTCCCTCAGGGAGCAGCCCGCAACCTACCGCATTTTCGATATGCAGGGTCGTCCGCTTTTCGCTGGCGAATACAAGCCTGCAAAGATGCCCGCCGCCCGCGTTGTGGTGGTGGAATACTCCAAGTCCGGTGCATTAATTCGCCGCTATATCCAGGCGCGTTAGCCGTAAGGACAACAAGAGCCTCCTTCCAATAAATACAAAGAGCCGGCCCCCTCTGGGAGCCGGTTCTCTTTTTGAAAAGTTTTGATTTATTCCTAGGTGTCGGAATTCATTTCCAGCATTCGTTGTGCTTGCTTTGCAAGAATGTCGTTGCTGTTCATTTCAATGACCTTTCTCAATCTGTTGAGGCCGTCTTCCTTTTCAATGTTGCTGTTGACGCAGGTTTCGCCTAGGGCGTACAGGGCGCGTCTAGCAAAGTTTGCGTCCTTCTCCAGGGAGAGTCCCTTTTTCAGCAGGAGAATGGCGGCTTCTGGAGCGTTTTTCGTCTTAGCTATCTGGCCCCATTCCAACCATTGGTTGCTGGAAAAATCAATGTACATGGAAGTCATTTTCTGTGCCAGGTTGATGACTGCTGCGGAGTCCACGGGGTGTTCCTGCAGAAGCGATGTGATTGCCTGACTGAGCATGTGCTGGGCATTCTCGATTCGTCCTTCCTTGAATACCTTGAAACCTTCTTCGATCATGCTGCGTGTTTTTGCCTTACGTTCGGCCAAGGGATTTTTGTTTGCATTTGCGCGAAGGCGGTTTTCCAGATTTTCGGCAAGAACTTCAGCCCTTGTCTTGCGGCGGGTTTCAATCTTGATGCCAGCGAGAGCTCCAAGACCGAAGCATACCGGAGAAAGAATGGTGACTGCTCCGAAGATTCCCGGATTGACAGTCCAGTTCACAATCATGTCCAGGAAGAGGCCTACGATTGCAACTGCTGTTACCCACTGCGGAGCCAGTTCCTTGCGGGGGGCGAATGCGGTGGCGCCTAGCATAAAGCAAAGGGCGAGGCTCATACCCATGTAGCGCTCGGCGTCGTAGTGGTCAAAGAAACTTGTTCCGCAGAGAATGTCCACCAGTACGCCGCCGCTTATGGCGAGCAATGCTGCAAAACCTGCGATGAAATAAATCTGCCAGCGAGGCTGCAAACGATAGAATGCAAAGCAGAAGAACACCGCAAAAATCAAGAAGCTGGGAACGCTGGGGAAGAGCATCCAGCTGGTAAGCAATCGCTCATAGCGACCTTGCTTGGGGACGAACGCCATGTTGTAGCGGACGAATTTGTCGGTGTACTTGTCAATCCATTTGTCAAGTTCACGTTGGTAGTCCGCCTCAGTGGGCATGAAGTTCTGATGCTCATGCATATAGGCGTCGCGGCCGCCCTGGACTTCCCACCAGTTGCGGAACTGCGCACGCATTTCCTGGACACGGTCCTCGATAATGTAGGTCGGGTTCTGTGCCAGGTATCTTTCGCGATAGCGTTCAAATTCCTCGGACTTGATTTGTTCCGTGGGCTCAAGGCCTACGGCGCGGAACTGTTCCGCACCATCGTCATTCCACCATTGGTTGAACGTCTTGACGATGTTCTTTTCGCGGCTGTTCTGCTTCATTTGCGGGGAAAGGGCTGTGACGGCATTGAAAACGCCTAGCCCTAGAACAAGAACCAGAACAATATAATGAGAAACTTTCAAATAACGATTGGCCTTCTTGAAAAGACCCTTAGTGTTCAAAAGAAATTTTTTAAAAGCGTTTTGTGAATCAGACATGCCTTGAATATAATCACTTTTAGCGACGTCCGTACTCACCTAATTGATTCCAAAGGAAATCCGTATTTACATCACGGAAACCCTGGGCGTTGACGCGCTCGCGAAGCTTGTGAGCCATGTCAAACAAGTTGGGGCACTGATGCATTCTTTCGAAGCTGTCAAAGATGGTAAGCTGGTCAATCCACTTGGTAAGTTCCGGGAATCGGGGATCGTTGAAACGGTTTTCACGACCAGTCTTCATGTATTCCAGGTAACGGTCCGTAATGCGGTGGCCATCTTCAACGAAAATGTCCATGCTCTTGGGGAACAGCTTTTTACCAGTCAGGTATTCGTGAACAATAATGCCGAAGCTGAAATAGTCCACGGAGGAAGAAAGGTTTTCTCCCATGATGGCCTGTTCCGGGGCGCTGTAGCAGGGGGTCATCAATCCGCCGTACTCGGAGACCGTTTCACGCATTTTTGCCTGGGCGTAACCGAAGTCGCATATAAGAATTTTATGGTTGTTCTTGTGCTGCGGATTCTGGCATAGCAGCAGGTTCTTGGGCTTAAGATCCTTGTGTACCACCTGGTAGTAGTGGAACTGGCTGATGGTGTTTGCCAAGTAGGCCAGCTGAGCGACACGCTGCAGAACGTCGAAATCCGACAAGTCGGTTCGGAAAGTTTTGTCCAGGGAGCAGCCCTTGATAAATTCCATTTTCAGATAGGGGTGGCGGCCGGCGATTCCTCCGCCCATGCCCTGTACCACGCCTTCGATGTTGGTGGCGTGAATCAAGTTGTTGATTCGGATTTCATCTTGGAATGCGCTGAGCAGTGCGTTCAAACGGTGGATGCGGTTCTTTCCCGGAGGTGCCCAGTACTTGCAGATTTTGACCACGATTTCCTGCTCGGCCAGATGCTTCGTCTTGTTCGTGCCTTCAATCCAAGTCTTTGCCCTGAACAGATTGTTTGTACCTTCCAGTGCTAGAGGTTCCGTAAGGTTAATCTTTCGTACAGATCCATTGTGGAGAAATTCCGGATTCTGGTCAAACCAACGCTGATACTCCTCCATGCTGTAGTAAGGACGGAGGGCCAGGTTGCGGGAAACGCGATCCAATGTTTCTGCGAAAAAGTTCCGAATCATACTTCAAAAATAGATAAAACGACCCCGTGCTAGCAGGGTCGTTTTTTAGGTTTTACATCTTACTTACTTGGAATCGTTCTTTTCAATGGTTTCTGTAATATACTTGTAAGCATCTTCCACAGAATCACTGAAGTGGAACAGGTCCAGGTCTTCCTTGTTGATCATACCGGTTTCTGCCAGGTATTCCCAGTTCACCACTTTCTTCCAGAAGGAGGAACCGTAGACAACCACAGGCATTTCCTGGGCGTACTTGTTGGTCTGGATCAGGGTAAGCATTTCGAACATTTCGTCCAGGGTGCCGAAACCACCGGGGAACACCACCAAGGCCTTGGCCATCTTCAGGAACCAGTACTTACGAACAAAGAAATAGCGGAACTGAAGATTCAGTTCATCGTCGATGTAGGGGTTCGGATGCTGTTCAAAGGGCAGCTTGATGTTGAGACCGATAGAGGGGGTGCCAATGTCGTTAGCGCCGCGGTTACCTGCTTCCATGATGCCCGGGCCACCGCCGGTCATGATGGCGTAGCCTTCCTTACGCTTGTTGGCCCACTTACCTAGCTTTGCACCCAGTTCGCGAGCGGCGTCGTAGTATTCTGCCACAAGTTCCAGGGACTTCAGGCGAGCCAGTTCCTTCTTGTTCTTGCAACCCTTGCGACGCTTCTGGATTTCCTTCATGGGCAAGGTGCGGGCGGAACCGAAGAAAACGATGGTATTCTTTACATCTTCCTGTTCAAAAACCTGGTGGGGACCCAAAAATTCAGAGAGAACGCGGAGAGGACGGCCGGTATCGCTGTCCATGAATTCTGCGTTATGGTACATCATTTTGCCAATTTCCGGATGGAGCTGCTTTTTCGTTGCCATAATAAAACTCCTTTGCTAAAGATTACTTTTCTAAAATACACTTAAAATCCAATTAAACAACAAAAAAATGTTGTTTATCTTCTTGCAAGTTGGAAAAAACTTTATATTTAAGTCATGCTAGTTAAAATTTGGACCGACAGTTTTATTATCACGGGTGAAATTGACACCCTCCGCGATGAACGCCTTACCGACTACATTCGCGAAAACAAGGACTTTATTGCCGTGACTCAGGTGAAGGTGAGCGACAAGAACGAACATGACCTGTTCCGTACCCACTTCCTGAACGTGAGCACCAGCCACATCGAAATTATTCTGCCTGCAGAGTAATCGGTTCGGTTCTCCCAGGTAAAACTGGCGGGACGCAATTTTTCAGCGTTCCGTTTCCATAAAAAATAGCCGCCCCTCTCGGAGCGGCTTTAATTTTTTTTTCTTGCTAGGAAACGAGATTCCCTACAAGACCCTGATTACATGAAGAACCAGTGGAGCTGAGCTCTGGTAACGAGACCGAAGTCGATGCGCCAGTCTTCGTCATGGGGATAGACGTCGCCTTCATCCATGATGATGTTGATGCCGAGACCGAGCTTTGCAGACAGGTAAAGGTCCTTGGCCAGCTTGACGCGAGTGCCAGCGAGGAAGTTGAAGTCCAGCTGGTTGTTGTCATCACCCCAGTGGGAGAAGAGGAATTCACCGCCAACAGAGATGGGGAGACGTTCCTGGAGGAGGAATGCATCTGCACCAACGCCCAACTGAAGCTGGGTGTAGTTGTCGTTGTGTTCGTCGTTGCCGTCACCGGTGGTTTCGCCGTGGTGGTAGAAACCGAGGATTGCGGAGAGTTCAATGCTTTCGCTCATTCTGAAAGTCACGTAGAACTTCTGAACACCATTGTCGTCAAATGCGCTAACGAGATCCAGACCGAGACCGAGCATACCGCCTTCTGCAGACTTTGCGCCCAGGGAGCTGCCTTCGTCTTCATCTTCGTCGTCTTCGCTAACAGCCTTCTTCTTCTTCTTGGAAACCTTGGCCGGAGCTTCGTCTTCTTCATATTCGTCATCGTCGTCCTGTGCATAGCTATAAGAGCACATGGCGAAAGCCGTGAGAGCGGCAAGCAACATTTTCTTCATTTTTACTCCTTGATGAAACTGTTGCCCAGAATATAGTTTAAAACCACCCACTTTAGGTGTAATCTTTTTTTTGTATTAGGCTACGTAACTTTTTGTTAAAAGTCCATGGCGATTTTCTTGATCAGGAATTTCCTGGTCTCATCGTCCACTTTCTTGGGATCGTAATCTTTTCCAAGCAATCCGGCGTAAATATTGAAGGGGCTGGCGGTTCCGCCCTGGTCGTTACACTTCACCTTCGTAAGAATAGTTTTACCTTGGATTTGCAGGTCCAGCAGGTGCTCGTTCAGGTTGATTTCCTGTCCGCGATGGTTCAGCATGACCGGGAGGGACTTGGCGTTGAACATCTCGCGGATGTTCTGGGCGGAGGCCTCATCAAGATCGTTGTATGTGAAGCTGTAGATCATGGACTTGGGGAAGTGCTTCGAGAGTTTATCTGTAAGAGGCTCGATGTTCACGATTTCCATGCCGCGGGGGAACGGTGCGGAAAGCAATTTCATGGTTTCCGGCAGGCCTTCCTTGGAAATGTCCAGAGGCTTCAGCAATTCCACGCTGATGATTTCGCAGTAGGTTTCCAGACCCAGGGGCAAGGCACCCATGTTTACGATGCGGGGCTTGGGGCTGAAGCCTTCGCTGAACTTGATGGGAATACCTGCGCACAGGAAGGTTCTTTCAAAGAAACTCAACATGTTGTGGTGAGGTAAGAAGCGGCTGAGACCGGTCTTCTTGAAGGTAATCTTGTAGCTGAAGCAGTCCTTCTGCTTGGGGCGGCGTTCTGCCACCAGCTTCTTGATTTCTTCGGGGGTACGGCTGGGAGCGGCGTGGCGCACCGGGTTGTCTGCCAGGTGGATTTCTGCGCCGAAGCCCGGGATACCGCACTTCTGGCAGTCACCCCACTTGCAGTTGGGCACGGGAGCGGAGTTGGGATCGAAAGCCTTTTCCCATTCACGACGGAGGTACTGCTTGGTGGTTCCTGCGTGGATGAAGTCCCAGGGGAATACTTCTTCCTTTTCGCGAGTGCGGTACACCCAGCTAGTGTCGTAGCCGCATTCTTCCCACACTTGGAGCCAGGCGTCGTAGTTGAAACGGTAGGCGTCGCTTTCGAAGGTAAGGCCCTTCTTGTAGGCGGCGTAAATGACGGGAGCCAGGCGACGGTCGCCGCGGCTATACACGGCTTCCAGATGGCTCATTTCCCAGCCGGCCCAGTTCACCTTCACGTTGGGATGTCTAAAGAATCTTTCGCGAACGAAGCGGATGTGCTTCAGGGCGGTTTCCTTGTCCATGAAGGGAGCCCACTGGAGACCAGTGAAGGACTTGGGAATCAGGATACCCATGGAAACGGCGATTTGACATCCGCGGAGATACTTGCGGCCGATCTTCACCAGGTTCTCGATCAGCTGGCAGAAGGCTTCCATGTCTTCCAGATTTTCGGTGGGGAAGCCGATCATGGTGTAGAGCTTGATCTTGTTGAAGCCACTGCTGAAAGCGTGTTCGGCGGCGTTGTACATGTCCTGGTCGCTGATGGTCTTGTTAATCATCTTGCGGATTCGTTCAGAACCTGTTTCGGGGGCGAAGGTGGCGCTGCGACCGCCCTTCAATGCAGAAATCTTCTGTGCCAAGGTTTCGCCGAATGCGTTCACACGGATGGAGGGGAGGCTCACGTCCACGGTATCGAAGAACGGGTCGTCGATGATGGAGTCGGTGAGGCCTTCCACCGGCTTGTAGTCGGCGGTAGAAAGGGAAAGCAGGCCCAGTTCGCGTTCGCCTGTGGCCTTGATGCCTTCCTTGGCAATTTCAAGAACATCGTCCGGATCCAGTTCGCGGCAGGGGCGGTACCAGATGCCTGCCTGACAGAAACGGCAACCTTGGGCGCAACCGCGCATGACTTCAACACTGAAGCGGTTATGGACTAGCTGCATGTTGGCGATGAGGTTCTTGATGGGGTAGTTCTTGCGGTCCATGACGGGAATGAACTGGCGGCGTACGCCATTGGTTTTCTCGTAGGGGCCCTTGGCGGGTTCTGCGGGAACGATGTCTCCGTATTCGTTGACTACCGTGGGGCGGAGGCTGGGGACGTATACGCCGTCCAGCTTTGACAAGTTTTCGAGAATCTGCTTGCGGGGGAGACCTGCCTTGCGGCCCTCGCCTACACAGCGGAGGAATTTGACCATCAGTTCTTCGCCGTCGCCGATCTGGAAAGCGTCAAAGAAGTCCGCCACCGGCTCCGGGTTTGCCATGGCAGGCCCGCCGGCCACCACAATGGGGTCTTCTTCTCGACGGTCCTTGCTCCAGACGGGTACTCGGGCCAGGTCCAGCACGTAGGGCACGTTGGTAAAGTTCAGTTCCGTCTGCAGGGACATGCCCAGCACTTCAAAATCTTTCACCGGAGTATAACTGGCGTAGCTGTACAGGGGAATGTCGTACTTCTCCATTTCCTTGGCCATGTCTTCCCAAGGGGCGAAGCTCACTTCGCACAGCAGGTCCGGTTCCTTGTTGACTATGTGGTACAGGATTCGAATGCCGTTATTGCTCATGCCGATTTCGTACTTGTCGGGGAATACAAAGGCCATGCGGGAGAGCATCTGGCTGTGGTCTTTGACGATGCTGTTGGCTTCGCCACCCATGTAGCGGGCGGGGGATTCAACGGCAGGGAGAGCAAGGGCAATCTTTTCGAGAATAGTCATGCTGTAAATTTAGAAATCTATGGAAACGGTCGTCTTTAAACAAAAATTTTCTGCCACTTTATTCATAAATAAGTAAATTATTGGGCATGACAATGTTTTCCTTTATATTGTGGCTTGTGGCCTTTATTTCCGGGGTGGCGGTATCCTACTTTGTCCCCGAGGCAACCATTTCTCTTGGCGGCAAGTTTATTTTTGTGGGCGCCTGGGGTGTTGTCCTTGGCTTTGTGCTTTACTCTCTTTGCAAAAGAAAGATTGAAACCACTGAAATTGAATTCAACGAATCCTTGAATGAGTTGAAGGCTGCCAAGCTGGAAATGTCCTCCAGTATTCCTACCATGGCTGAACCGAATGTTCCTGCTGAGGAACCTATGATGCCGAGTCTGCCGAAGGGTGCCATTTCCGCTAAGGAAGCTTTGCAGCAGGCTACAGATGAGGCTATCAAGGTTGGTTTCCCCATGGAAGCCTGGAAGGCGTATTCCAAGTGCATTCTCAAGAACCGTCCTTTCCCCGAAGCACTTAAGACTGTTGAAAAGTTGCTTCCGCAGTTGTTCCCCAATGCTTCTGGTGTGCTTTATATGTACGCAGGAACCCAGACGGATCTTCATAAGATTATTGCCTTCGGTGACAAGGTCATTAGTGACGATGTGATCCGTCCTGGCGAATGTGCCAGCTTTAATGCCGGCGACATTGTTATTTCCGACTATTCTAACCCGGATCTTCATGGCGGTTGTACCCACTTGCACCACCATCCCCAGGGCATTTCCTTCTGCGCACCTATTGAAGGAATCGATGAACATTTCGGTATTTTCTCTATCCAGACCGATGTTTTGCCGGATAATGAATCTACAGAAGATTGGCATGCTAAGGTTAGCGTCTTTGCTACAACCTTCGGCCTGTATATTGCAAATCAGAACTTGAATATCCGTTACGAACAAAATAGCATCCGCGATTCCTTGACGGGCTTGTTCAACCGTCGTTATGCCGAAGAATCCTTGGCCCGCGAAGTCTTTGCTGCCACGCGTCACAAGACTCCCATCGGCCTCATCATGATTTATCCGGATGCCGCCCAGGAAATCCAGCAGAATCGTGGTCGTCACGCCGTAGAACAGCTCCTGTGGGAACTGGGACAGCGCTTGCCGGGTTACATCCGTAACGAAGACATTCCTTGCCGTTACGATGGCGACGTGTTCTGCGTAATTCTGCCGGGTGCAGATCTGAAGATTACCCGTCAGCGTGCAGAAAAGATCCGCAGCGAAATTTCTCAGCTCCAGATTGCCTACGGCGATGGAATTCTGTCTACCACCTTGAGCATGGGCGTCGCTGTAATGCCGACTCATGCTGCTGATGGCCAGTCTCTCTTCTACATGGCTGAGGCTTCTATGAACTACGCTATCCAGGCTGGTGCAAACCGAGTCATCTTGGCCGATGTCCTGCTTCAGCAGTAATAAGGCTTAGATTGAAGTTTTATAAGGCAGGGTATTTCCCCCGCCTTTTTTCGTATGCAGAAAACACCCCGAAAACAAAAACACCCCGACTTGCGCCGGGATGTTTTTTTGGGGGTTAGGAGGAGAACAAAGAGTTCTTGAACACAAAGATACCAATTAAAATCCGCTTGTGTAGGGTTTTGTTGAAAACTTTAAAACAAGTGTTGTGAATATCACAAGGGAGAATGTAACGCCCGTCACATCGGTGATAATGGTCACTTTTTTGTAAGGTTTGACTAGCTTGTGGTGGTGTTTTTGAATGTTCAATGAAAAAGCCCTTTATACGGAACCCCCTTATAATTATGGAGAATCATTTTTTGCTAAATTGCGCCATATGAAGAAATTTGTAGCTCCTGTAGTATTGTTTGTGTTGGCCATCGCCTTGGTCGCATATCTTGCTCTTGACTTTTCTGGATCCAGCACCTCCTTTGACGCCGACGCCTACTTAGCCGCCCGCGCCAAGATTGACTCCCTGGAAATTGAACTTTGGAATGCTCAGGGTAATCCTGACGCCCAGGTGGTTATCCGTACTGAACTGGATGCTGCATGGGAAACTCTTTCTGCCATGCGTAATGTTCCTGCGGGTGGTGTTGAAAATACCGCTCCGGATGCAGAACCCCAGCCCGAGGCAATCTCTTCCGATACCATGTTGTGGATTGTGGGTGGTGCTGTCGCTATCATTATCTGCATTGTCGTGCTTGTTTTGCTCTTGAAGCGTCGTCAGGAAATCATCACCCAGAGAATGGAAGCTGTGAAGGCTGAACGATTCAAGGAACCTAAGGGTGGCTTTGACGATGCCGCTACCTTGGTGGCTCGTCCTCGTCCGCAGAAGCGTTCCATCATTGCTGATGCTGAAGAATATGCTGCCCAGAAGCGCGAAACTATGGCTCAGCAGACTACAGAACCTTCTACAGATGCTGACCAGAAGATTGCCTTCGAAGACGAAAATGGCATTCCGGAAAACAAGATTCTTACGGGCTCTCCCAGCAGCAAGCCCACGCTTCGTCCCACTGCGAAGGAACGTATCACTTCTGCAATGCAGAACCTTTCCGACGTGCTGCGTGCTCCCCGCGGTCTTTCCCGCGAACGCACTATGAGACTTCGCGCCCAGAGCCGCAACTCTACCGGCGATCCTAGCCTTATGGGTAGCAGTCCTCTTGAAATTACACGTTTCGATAGAGAAAATTCTGAAAAGAGCAAGATCCTGCAGCTTTCCCGCCGCGGTGTTCCTGCCTCCATTATCGCTTCCCGCATGAAGCTTCCGCAGGATAAGGTCGAGGCCATTATCCGCGAAGTCCAGGACTAACCGTCAATGCGTTACAGATTCCGCTGCGAATATCTTGGCAGCGCCTTCTACGGCTGGCAGGCTCAGAACGAAGGCGGCAGGACTAAGTTTGTAACGGTACAGTCCGCCTTGGAAGAGGCTTTTACAATTGCTCTCCGTACGCCGATCCGCATTGTGGGTTCTGGCCGTACAGATACAGGTGTCCATGCCCGCGGTCAGTGCGTACACTTTGACTACGATGGTGAAATCGATACCTTCAAGACGATCAATTCCATCAACGGGCTTACGAAGCGACTGATTCGTATTCGCGACTTGGAACCCTGTGATCCTGAGTTCCATTCCCGTTTTGATGCCACCTGCCGTTACTACCAGTACACCATCTTTACAAGACCTGTGGCCTTGCAGCGTGATTTTGGATGGGAATGCGGTTCTCTGAACTTGGATCTTGATGCCATGGAGAAGGAGGCAGAATCCTTCCTAGGACATCACGATTTTATTGACTTCTGCATTCCTCGAAACGACGGCAAGCCTACGGATTGCATTCTGACGGAATTCCGCCTGGAGCGCTTGAACGACTGGAGCTGCATGTTCCACATCAAGGGCAATCGCTTTCTGCACCGTCAGGTCCGCGCCATGGTGGGCACCTTGTTCGACGTAGGTCGCGGCAAGCTTCCGCTAGGCACTGTCAATCAGATTTTCGAAAAAAAATTTAAGGGAGAGCGCACATGGGCTCCCCCTCAGGGTCTTGTTCTCCAGAATGTGGAGTACAAGGATTATTAGTCCGCGTTGCGGATGGCTTCCTGCATATCCTTGATGGCGCGGTCCATGCCCACCATAACGGCGCGGCAGATGATACTGTGACCGACGATCAATTCCTCAATGCCTTCGATGGCAGCAATTGCACCGACGTTTCTGTAGTTCAAGCCGCGGCCTGCCTTGACGCGAAGGCCGTACTTGCGGGCAAGAACAGTCATGTCCTGCAGGGCGGAAATTTCACGTTCGATTTCTTCCTTGCTACCGAGGGTGCAGGATGTGGCGTACTTGCTGGTGTTGAATTCAACGAAGTCTGCGCCGATCTTCTTTGCGGCCTTCACCTGTTCGGTTTCGGGATCAACGAATACGCCTACGGAAATGTCGTTGCTCTTGAGGGTGATGACCGGCTTGACCAAGTCAGCAGCCTTGGCAGCCACGTTCAGACCGTCTTCGGTTGCAAGTTCTGTATGGATTTCAGGAACCAGGGTAACGGTGTCCGGCTGGTTGTTAATGGCAATCTGCACCATTTCCTGGGAGGGGGCCATCTCAAGATTCATCTTGGTAGTGACAGTGCCGCGGAGCAACTTGACGTCGCGATCCTGAATGTGGCGCTTGTCTTCGCGAAGGTGAACGGTAATGCCGTTACAACCGGCAAGTTCTGCAATGACTGCTGCTGTTACGGGATCCGGTTCGCAGATTTTACGTGCTTCGCGGATGGTTGCAATATGGTCTACATTAAAACCCAGTTTTACGGTCATACAGGCTCCTTATCAATATTCCATAAATTTAGATAAATATACTAAGCTAGTTCCCTGATTTTTTGCCTTTTCCGAAAGGCCCTTTACTTTATTCAGATTTTCCATGGTCAGGGGAATAAGCATGGTGGACAGACCGCGTTTGCGGGCGTCGCGGATACGTTGCTTGACATAGTCGTCCAAGGCGCTATTGTCGGGATTATAGTAAGAAGATGCTTCGCACTTGAGATCCAAGTTTTTACATGCCTGGGGAACCTTGGATCTGCTGTTCATGGAGGCGTCGATAAACCACATCTTGTTCTTCTTGATTGGCTTGAGGATTGCCTGGAGAAGTTGTTCGTGTTCTACAGCCTGTTCGCCATAGCGGGACACGGCACCCTTGGCACGAGGAACAAGAGCCTTAGCTTCGTCAATGACATTTTCAATCTGCTCTTCGGTATGGTGGATACGAAGTGGTCTTAACTTATTGTGGGACTTGTCCAACTTTGTGGATTCCAGGGTCAGCCATAAGTCAATTTCTGCAGATTCAACTTTATCCAAGTTCGGGAAGAACTGATCTGATGTGCCGAAGGGCGGAATCAACAGGCTGTAAGGATAGTCTAATTTGTTTAGCTCTGCGACCAACTCGGAAGTCAGGCTCTTGACTTGGAATGCCACAGCCAAAATGGATGCGTCATCGCGGAAAACACTTTCGGAAACTTGCAACTCCACGCGGAGTGTGTCGTTGTCCGGCTGAAGAATTTCAACGTTTGCGGCCTGTAATACGTTGTTGTTATGGAGTTCTTCCATGTACAAAACCTTGCCGCCTTTTTTGTTCACGAAACGCTGTACTTGCAACAGGTAAGTGATGATGGATTGACCGCGACCAAGAGTCCAAACGTCTTTCTTTTTGCGCTTGACATAGGTGGACTGGATAATCTGCAATTCTTCCTGCAGCGTCTCCTTGAACGGAACTGTATCCACGACCGCTTCTTCTACGACCTGCTCCGTGGTTGTTTCTGTATCCTGGGAAAAGCTTTTGGCCCATTCGGAATCGGCCAGTTTCGGGAGTAGCACCACTGCAGTCCCGGTAATAATAACCAATACAATGATAATGGCGATTATGTGTTTCGATTTCTTCATCTTGCTCGTAAATATAACTACATTGGCAACATGCCTATCTTATTTGCCTTGGTTGGTGCCACTGGAATTGGTAAATCCAATTTGTCCATGGAACTTGCAGACCATTATGGTGCTGAAATTATCGGTGTAGACTCTCGTCAGATCTACAAGGGATTTTCCATCGGCACAGCACAGCCAAGTCAAGAATGTCTTCAACGTGTAAAGCATCATCTGGTAGATTTCCTAGAACCGACCAAAACTTTTTCGGCGGGGGAGTTTTGCAGACAAATTAAAAGTCTGGTTTCTGCAGAACCAGAGAAGAACTTTATTCTTGTGGGCGGCACGGGCCTCTATCTGCAATCACTGATGCTGGGCTTGCCCAATATTCCGGAAATTCCCCAGTCGATTCGTTTGGATTTAGAACAAATTGTTGCTGACGGTGGAGCAGCTCAGTTATACAAGGAAGCTTGTGTTGCTGATCCCGAGGCCATGGCGAAAGTTGAGCCCAATAACGTACAACGTATTTGCAGAATTCTCGAAGTGTTCCGCGCAACTGGACGCAAGCTTTCTGACTTGCATAAAGAACGTGAAGGCGGTATCGGTACTTTGCCTGTATTCTGGCTTCAACGCAATCGCGATAATTTGTACAAAAGAATTGATGCTCGTGTGGACCAGATGATTGAGGATGGTTGGATTGACGAAGTCCAGCAGCTTGCAAAGTATGTTCCCATGGATGCGCCTGCATGGCAGAGCCTTGGATATAAGGAATTATTGCAGGCAAAGAGCCTGTCCGACGTCAATACTATAGTAGAGGACGTTAAAAAGAAGACTAGAAACTATGCAAAACGCCAGTTGACATGGTTCAGATGGCAAATTGAGTCCGTATCTGTGGATCTTGAGGGCAAAAATAGGCCCTTCGACCAGGTTGTCGCTTCGCTAACTCGTTAAAAGTGAACGATTTATCGAAAATTTTTTATCCCCCTTTGAAAAAAGTTGTGAATAGTTTGTGAACTCCTAGTGGGATTCACTGCGAATGACCCGTTTTTTTTCCGTTTTTCGGAAAAAACGTCGAAAAAAGCGAAAAAAAGTGAAAAACTACCCTTGCAAAGGTTCTGGAAAATTCTATAATTGGCGTCGTTCCTGAGAGGGACGGCTGAAAAGCCGAAACGAATCAGGGCGGCGGTCCAGCGAGACCACCGGGAAGATTGAAGGAATCGGAGATGTGCTTAGTGACGGACCCTAGAAACAATTCTAGGAAGTCAATTAATCGTAAGGCGAGAGTCGCGGCCAAGCTTGCTTGGA
>JAZRWJ010000045.1:0-15000 GCA_045599625.1 Fibrobacter sp. | reverse complement strand
ATTGGTATTCACTATGGTTCCCGCTCCGGTATTTCCCTGAGCCCCAGCGTTGCCGTTTCCTTCCTAGCCTTGATGCTGGGTTTATTTATTACTTTGTTTATAATCGTGTCCATTCAGGGCCATGATATTTCTGATAAGCAGGCACAGATTATTGCATTGCAGAACCAGAAGGAACGCTACATCCGCGAAATCGATAAGCTTGAATCTTCTATCGGTCCTTTGCGTAAGCTGGGAGTTATTCAGGATACGACGATGCTCAGCTCTTTCGGCTTGATTCAGGACTGGGTCGGTTATTTGGAATACTTAGAGAATACCAGACTTGAAAAGTAGTCTTCACATATCTCCCGTAACGCTGTGTATCGGATGCATGCTATGGCTTGGATGCCTTGGCCTTTTTGCGTCGTACTGGTTTACCCGACAAATGGAGCAGACTTCCTTGGCTAAGGAGGAGACGGTTCTTCGCGGGGAACTGGAACAGCTTTCGACATGGGGTAAGTGGACCGTAGACTATGTGAAAATTGACAAGGCGCTGGCCTATCTTTCCAAGGATCGTTTGACTCAGGAACAGCGTACCATGCTTACGGAACAGATTTGGCAGATTTCCAGGTCCTATGCCATGGATCCCCTTTTGATTTTGGCGGTGGTTGCCCAGGAAAGTCATGGTAATCCCAATGCCCGCGGCCGTGTACGTTCCGGAAAGTTTTCTGGTGCATTGGGACTGATGCAAATCAAGTTGGAAACCGCCAAGATGATGGGGGCTCACTTTGGTTTGCGTGTTGAAACTGAAGAGGACTTGCTGAAGCCGGAAATCAATGTGGCCGTAGGTTCTGCCTATCTTATCCGTCTTATTGCGAAATATGGCAGTTGGAAGGAGGCTTTGATTGCCTACAACTTGGGCCATTCTGCGGTGGACCGCTTGTTGGAAAGGGGGGAGCCTCTTCCGACCCGTTACTATGACCATGTCATTTCAAAGTACAAGAACCTGACCCAAATTTCGTTCCTTTAGTGGGCTGGCTGTTTGCCGTGCACCTCGCCTTTTTGTAAATTTATTATATGGTGTTTTGTCTTGTACTCTTTCTTTTATCAAGCGTTGTTATGGCGGGGGAAGTTCGCTATGACCTGGACCGCTTTGTAGAAGAAGGTGTAGCCATGGATCCCCAGGTAGCTGAGCTGCGTTTGGGAACAGAATCCAAGAAAAACAAAATTAGAGCTTTGAAGGCTGAGGCCATTTTGCCTACCTTCAACATTGCCATGATGGTTGGCCCGGCTCCTGGTTTGAAGGATGATATTTCCGGTGACGCAATGCATGGCTTTGACACCACCAAGGTTTACGACTTCAAGAAAATGGGCCCTTTCTGGGGCATTCAGGGTAAGTTTATTCAGCCTTTGAACTTGGGCCAGTACAAGGCCGGTAAGAGAGCCTTGGAAGCAGACTTGGAACAGAAATCCTTTGAGATTGAACATCAGGTTCACAAAAAGGACGTGGAACTCCAGACTTACTACTACAATTATCTTCTGGCAAAGGAAATGCAGAAGATTGCAAACCAGGCCCAGTCTATGGTGGACAAGGCTTACGACCAGCTGGAAGAAGCCCTGGATGATGACGATCCCAATGTTTCCCAGATGGACTTGCTTAATTTGAAGGCCAAGATGCACACCGTGAAGGAAGGTGTGATTGAGGCTGATCTGGGCATGAAGCGTGTCATGCTTGCTATTCGATTCTCGCTGAACCTGCGCGAAGAAGAAACCTTTGCTGCAGAAGATTCTGCCCTGGTGGCTCGCCCGGAACCGATTCCTTCTCTGGACGAAGTCATCCGCCTGACTGAAACTCATCATCCCGAACTGAAACAGCTTTCTGCAGGACTCCGTGCCCGCCGCATCCAGATGGACTTGGCCGAAGCTAAACTTGCCCCGGAATTCTTTGTGATGGGTGAATTTGAATATGTGAAGAGCTGGGCCGGCAATCGAAACATTATGCAGAAGAGCGCTTTTGCGGAAGATGCAGTGAACAAGCTGGAAGGTGCAATCGGTGTTGGCGTTCGCTATCATTTGAACTTCTGGAAAAATTACGAGAAGTACCGTGCTGCAAAAACGGATTACCGTGGATTGCAGGCTAAGGAAAATTATGCCGCCAACGGCTTGAAGGCCAAGGCCGAGGAACAGTATTATCAGTTGATGGCTGCCAAGGATAAGATGGAAGCATTGAAGGAAAGTCTTCGTGCATCCGAGGCTATTCTGAAGGGGGCCGCCATGCAGTACGACTTGGACAAGTCCAAGACAGGAAACCTGGTTTCCGCCTATACGCAGAATGTGATGATGCAGAAGGACTACTACTTTGCCGTGTGCAAGTACAATGTCGAGTATGCTCAGCTGATTTCTGCCATGGGAATGTCCTTGAAGGATTTCCACACAGATTATATGAATAAGTGAGGTGATGATGTTTAAGAAAATCATGATTGCAATTGCCTGCGCTTCCCTGATGGCCTTCGCTGCCGAAGACCCGGTTGCCGCTATCAAGAAGAAGGATGTTGAACTCCAGGCTCTGCTGAAGAAGTCCAGCCGCAGCGCCAAGGAAACTGAACGTGTGAAGGTCTTGCTCAACGAATCCTTCGACTTTGAACTGCTTGCCAAGAAGTCCCTTTCCAAGGGTGACTGGGAAAAGCAGGATGCCGCTTCCCAGGAAAAGTTCGTGGCTGAGTTCCAGCGCATGGTCCGTAACTCCAGTGCAAAGCGCCTGGAACTGTACCGTGCCGACTCTACCGTTTATGAACCGGCCAAGATGAAGGGTTCCGACGAAGCCCGCGTTACTGCACATCTTTGGAACAAGGGCAAGGAATCTGTTCTTGAATACAAGATGAGTTTGGTAAACGGCAACTGGAAGGCATGGGACCTGATCATTGATGACCTTTCTACCGCACGTAACTACAAGGAACAGTTCAGCCAGATCTTGAAGACCAAGAGCTTTGCAGAACTGATCGACGTTATCAGCAAGAAGGCTGACGAAGCGGAGAAGTAATTCCCTTGGCTGGAATTTCCATCTGGACGATCATTGGCGTTATCATCTTGTTGGTGGCGCTGGTCGTCCTATTTTTTCCCTTCATTTTCAGAATTGAATTTAAAATAGATTTGCTTGGCTGCAACGCCAAGATTTTTCTGTTTAAGAAACTTGTGCACGAAGCGGAAAAATCTTTCAAGGAAGATTCCAAGGATGGATCTAAAAATGCTGGGGCGGATGATGATGACGCAGACTTTGCGCCTGTGTACGTGCCGCCCAAGAAAAAGAAAACGGTGGAGACCGCAGCCGCTGCTGAAGAGCCCGCGCCAGTGAAGGCCGCAACGCCTGTAGAAACTGCGCCTACTGCCGAAGGGCCTGCGTCGGAAGTGGTGGAGGCGACGAGTTCTGCCCCGTCGAAGAATGTGGAGAAGTTGGCTGCGCTGAAGGCTGCGGAAGAAAAACCTATTGCTGAATCTGTCGCAGAGCCTGCCGCTGAATCAAGTGACAAGAAGTCCGCCACAGATAAAAAGCCTGTCGAAGAAGAAAAGCCGGAGAAAAGCAAGAAACTGACGGAAACGGAATTCTGGACTATTCTCCTGACTCCGGAATTTGATGAAACCGCCTTCTGGGCCGTAAGGAAACTTTTGTCGGCGCTGCTGAACTTGTTCCGCGTGAAGTTCCAGGACTGCTTTGTGGAAGGCATCCGCGGCGACTATGTGAATATGGGTTACGGTGCCGCCCTCAATGGCATTTTGAAAAGTTTCCCGTGGGTCGGTGCCTGGGATTTCCGTATGGACTGGACCCGCGATCATGAGCTTTGTGCCCAAGGCCAGATTCGTGCATCGATTAACTTGTGCAGAATTCTGGGCGTAGTGGTGACGGTGCTTTTTTACGGGGCCATTCTTGCTTTCAAGTTCTGGCGTCGTAGGGCCCGCGTGTTGAAGACCCATGAACTTCCGGAATTGGGCTGGATTCGTAGAAAGATTGTTAAAATGTTGGCGGAGGAAGATTAATGCCTGCTTTGACTTTGGAACGCCTGGTGGCATCAATTGGTTTCGGTTCCCGTAAGGAAGCCCGCGCTCTCATCCGCGCCGGCATGGTGGAAATGGATGGTGAAGTGGTGGACGATCCCTTCGTGGAATTCAAGACTCGTCCCGAGGTCATTACCGTCAATGGCGAAGAAGTTCCTACAGTTGAAAAACTGTACATCATGATGGACAAGCCTCTTGATGTGGAATGCAGCCACAATGCCCGCGACCATCAGTCTATTTACAGCTTGCTGCCGGACCGCTTTACCGCTATGGGCCTGCAGTCTGTAGGCCGCCTGGATGCGGACTCCTCCGGACTTATTCTGCTTTCCAACCAGGGCGATTTCATCCATAAGGTGGAAAGCCCCAAGAAAGGTTACCTGAAGAAATACCGCGTGACTTTGGCCCGTGAATTCACTGCCGAACAGAAGGCTGAACTTATGAAGGGCGTGATGCTGAAGGATGAACGTCGTCCGGTTCTTGCCCGCGAACTTTCCGAAGAACGTGTTGTAATTGACGGCGAAGAAAAGGATTCCGTTGTCATTTCCATCGGCGAAGGCTTGTACCATCAGGTGCGCCGCATGTTCGCCGCCGTGGGCAACCACGTGATGACCCTTTCCCGCGAGGCCATTGGCCCTGTTACCATGGACAATACCCTGGGTAGCGGCGGCTGGCGCTTTATGACCGAAGAAGAAATCGAATCCTTGACAAAGTAATAGTATGAAAAATCTGACTTCCAGCGTAATTTTAGCCCTTCTGGTCTTGAACAGTTTTCTGTTTGCTCAGGAGACCGTTTCTGATTCCGTTGCAGCTCCTGTTGTTGAACAACCTGCTGTCGCCCCGGTAACAAATTCTACCGCCCCTCAGAAGCCGGCACTTACCGACGAGCAGATTGCAAAACTCCTTATGCAGGGAAAGCCTAAGTTCCCTCGCCATTTAGTTCAGGGCTTTGTTTTGCAGGGCGGTTATTCCAACAATGGTGGCATTGATGTTTCCTTGGGATTTATGTTCCCTCTCTTGCAAAGCTGGCCTGTGTCCATCGGCTTTGATTTGCTCCGTACCCAAATTGGCGGTGACGACTTCCAGACGGTCTCCGATGAAACTCTCCTGACAATGGGTGTGGGCATTGTCGTTGGCGTTTTGGCTACGGCTACAGGTTTTTCTGCAAAGGAACCTCCCAAGGATTCCAAGGAAGAGAAAGCTTCGACTGCGAAGAATTCCATGTCCACGGCAACTGCGGTTTTGAGCCTTGCGCTGATGATCCCCATGTATGCCTGGTGCGGCACTTTGTATGTGCCCGTTGTTCCTGGCGCTTGGCTAGGCGTTGTGGATAAGAGCCGTATGCTTACCCAGATTATTTCTGAAGGACTACACAAGCGTAGCTTCACTTACCAGAATGATGTGGGCCTCCGCCTTTCTCCCTTGGCATCCCAAGATGGCATGCTTCATGCATTCGTTGATGGCGGTATCCGCTTCTCTAAGAACTTTGACGACGACCTGAAACGCTATTACTTTGCCCACGCCGGCGTAGCATTGTCTTTCTAAAAAAAGTCGTTGAAAAAGCTTTATTTGGTTATAAAACAAAAGCCTCGGCTTTCACCGGGGCTTCTTTTTCTCTGTATGAATAGCTAGATTTGGTCCCGCCTGTTTGTTACAAGCGGAACTTAAACTCAGACGTGATTCAGCTTAGGCTTCTTCGTCTTCGTCGACGGAGGCCACGGAAATCATGACATCGCTGTCCTTGGATTCCAGCTCGGCGTTGACGCCTTCGACCAGAGCTTCCAGGGAGTTGATCTTGTCCTTGATTTCGTTGCTGAACTTAAAGGTGGGTACCAGACGGTCTTCGATGAGGACGGTTTCACCAGTGCGAGGATTGCGGGCCGGGCGAGCCTTACGGGGCTTGCAGCTAAAGGTACCGAAACCGCGGATTTCGATGGTGTTGCCTTCGATCAGCTTTTCGCCCACCAGGTCGAGGAACTGTTCGATGACGGTCTTGATATCGTTACGCACAAATCCGGTGGACTTGGCGATTTCTTGAATAAGCGATTGTTTAGTTATATTTGCCACGCCGTAAATATAGGTTTATCAATGGTTTAGAGTAGATATCCGAGCGAAATTAAATATTTTTTTCGGTATCACATTGCGGACTTTTTGTGGATAATTGTTGTTAATATGTTGAAAGATGTTGAAAGTTTAAAACCGGCTGTTAAGTCCTTCAAACTTAGGGACTTAGAGGTGTTCCCCAATACCATTTTGAGCCCTATGGACGGGGTGACGGACGCTCCTTTCCGCCGTTTGTGCCGAGTTTTGTCCGGAAATCGCATGGGACTGTTGGTATCTGAGTTCGTTCCCACCAACGCAGACGAGGTTTTTAGCCTTACAGGCCACAAGCAGCTGAAGTTCTACCCGGAAGAAAAGCCCTTCGGCATCCAGATTTTCGGTTGTTATCCCGATAAGATGGCTGCGGCGGCAAAAAAGATCGCTGACGGCCTCCGTCCTGACTATATAGAAGTGAACGCTGGCTGCCCGGCTCCCAAGGTGGCGGGCAAGGGTAGCGGTTCCGGTTTGCTTCGGGACTTGCCGAGGCTTGCGGAAATATTGCACGACGTACGGGCCGCGCTGGACCGTTCGGCGGCAGAAGGGTTCGCCAACATTCCCCTGACCTTGAAGTGCCGCATCGGCTGGGATGACGAATCCATCAATGTCATGGAAACCCTGAAAATTGCCGAGGACGAAGGCGTGGAACTGCTGGTGGTTCACGGACGCACCCGCCTGCAGGGTTACAACGGTCTGGCCAACTGGGACTGGATCGGGAAGGTGGCTTCCGCCGCCAAGATTCCCGTGGTAGGTAACGGCGATGTGAACAGCGTGGAATGCGCCCTGGAACGCATCAATACCTACGGCGTCGCTGGCGTGAGCATCGGCCGCGGTGCCATGCACAACCCCTGGATTTTCGGGCAGATCGCCGACGCCTGGGAAGGAAAGCCCGCCCACATCATTACCGCCGAAGAGGCCCTGGATGTGTTCTCTATCTACTACAAGTTCCTAGATGAAGAAGGCCGCACGGAAATGGGTGCCATGGGCCGTCTAAAGCAGCTGGCCGCTAGACTTTGCAAAGGATTTGTGGATGGCTCGGAAGGTTCCGCAGGCGAACCGCAGACAAGTACGTCGGCAGCCATGGAAGTCCGTCAGACTTTGCTCACCGCCCGGACTCCCGAGGAATTTTTCGAACGCAAGGAAATGCTGAAGAGCGGCATCGCCAAGAGCTTGCGCTACGAACCCAACCGTCTGGTAAATCTGAACGGCGCCAAGGATAATACCTTGGTTTTCGGGGACCATTACGTGAATCGGTAGGTGGTGCCTGCATCATATTAGAGACTGGCATGAACCAAAATGTTCTGCCTTCACTTTTCCCATTCCATTGTATAGAAATATCCTATTTTAGGATTTTCTATCATATGAAAATAGGCTTTGTGGTTGTAATCGAAATCCACAACGCCACATTCCTCGATATCAGTCTCTACCTCGGAATTGATTAATCGGCGATAGATTCGGGCCGGTTTTTGTTTCCCTTTCTTAAAACCTAAAAGAACTCTAAATTGAAGAATTTTTGTTGGTTCATCTATTTTACATCGGATTCTTGGAATACATTCTGAATATTGGCTCTCTAAGGCAACCTTAAATGAAGCGCTTTCGTTGTACGAAATGACCTTGTCGAATTTTATGTTAATAGAATCGAATTCTCCTGGATTTCCGTTTGGTATGAAAGATGAGGAAACGTCTTTTCCGTTTACATATATTTGAGGTGTACCGGAACCGTTCCATTTGAATTTATGATCTATGTTGTCAAGGAACGGAACTTTTGATTGAATGAGCCGCATTGTTTCAAATCGAGCGGTTTTCTCATCATCACTAGTAAATGTACAGAATGACGCGATTCTAATGAACTTGTTCTTGTGTGTTGTCGCTAAGGATTTGCACACTGCCTTATATATGGCAAAAACAAGAAATGTTATGGATAAACAATAAAAAAACAGTACTACAATTAGCGCAGGTATTGATTTGAACGGAAGAATTGCTAGGGCAATGATCGAAGACATTCCTGCGATGATTCCGAAAGCGTTTTTAAAGATTTTTAGCATTTTAGACTTCAGTATCCATGACGAGACTCCTTTATTTATTCCTAATGTAAAAAGTAAAATTGGTTCGTTGATGTCAACTCTTGGTTAAATTTAAGATGAAAATTGTGAGATGTCAAGTTATCAAAAAACATCAAACCATATTTTGCAAACAACAGTTGACAAATGCGTCGGTTTACATGACCGGAATAGACAAACGCATTTAGATTTTGCAATAATTCCAACCGCATTGGTTTGAAGAATCCGTTGCTTAATGGAAAGAACGAAATTGTTGGAACCGGCGGCATTTTTAATTGTACCGAATTCGGTATAATTAAAATTTGAAGTTTTTCCCAAAATTACAGCAAACATTTTGAGAGAGTAATATGCAAAATTTGTTAATATAACGGATATCAGTAACATTGTGATGAATCTTCATAAAGTGGTCAAATTCGACCACTTTAAAATAAAATGCGACGGTTTAAGTGTTCCCAAGATTTTCCAATGATTCTTGCCTAGCTGGGACGATAACAACAGAATCTACAACTGGGCAGGCATCATTCACGATGCACTTTACGGAAACAAAGACTTTGGCGTTTTCACGCGGGAGCTATGCGACAGCATCTTCCGAGGCATCCTCCGTATTTCCGGAATAAGCCGTTTCAAGGCTGGCTGTGCCGATAAGGCGCTGGAATGGTTCGCCTGTCTGCACTGGGGTGACGATAACCTCAAATGTTCAAAACTTGTCACGATGGAGAAAGTATGATTGCCAAGGAAATAAAGAACTTCACGCTGGCTGAAATGCTGGTGACGAACACAGGTCTCCCAAACTTTCCCTCAACCCTTGAGCAACTGGAAAATGTTCTGGAAACAGCCAAGAGACTTTAATGCACTTGCAGGCGCTTGCAGCGGACATTTGCGCCTATTCCGGAAACGAGGGCGACAATCGCGATCTTTATTTCCTTCTGGAAAGCAAGATGAAGGAAATGCAGATTGACCAGTTGATTATGTATAACAAAAAGGCCGGGGACAAATCCTCGACCATTAGGTTCATTCATGTCGGCTGGACTAACGGAACACCCAGGGGACAGAAGCTGTTCAAGTAACGCAGAAATCCACCAGATACGGTGGATTTTTTCATCTATCAACAACTTTTTTGAGAAAAATTCAAAAAACACTTGACAATGTTTTTTTTTGTTTACATTAAGAATGGTCGGAATGAACTGATCGAAAACATGAGAGGAAAAAATATGGGATTTTTTGATAAGCTATCGAATTTTGCTTCCAAGTGTGCAGAAACCTCCGCAAGAAGCTACGAAAACGCAGCAAGAAGCGGCTATGTCGGTGATCGAAAATTAACCTCCGAACAGCGTGACCTTGCTCGCGTTAAGGCGGCAGAATGCCGAGGGCTTGCGGACAAATACCGTAAATAATGATTAGGTATAACCATGTCACAAATGACTGAAGCTGGAAAAGAGCGTCTGCTAGCTCTCAGAAAGAAACAAGCTGATAGAGAATGGGCAAAGGCAAAGCAGGGCGAAGGCGGAGAACATTACGCCAGAGCTAAACACCTCTACACGTCCCTAGAAAACATTCGCAATCACGAAGCGAAGTAAGAATTTAGCCTCGTTCCAGATGGAGCGAGGCTTTTTTGGAAACAATCTATTATTTGCCCCAGAGATGTTCTTTTACAAGTGCAAATAATTCCCTATGCAAGTCCACAGGGAAGAAATTCGAGGGATGCTTCATACACCAAAAAGGAACTGGCGGATATTCATCAATGGTAAACAGGTGAAGTTTGCCTGGAACTTGCCAAATTTGTTTCCGATCATGAGGGAGCCATTCCCACTCCAGCCTACTATAACCCCAACCCACAACCAAATCCGGTTTCAGGATTTCCAATACTTCTGCTAAAGCCTTGCGTGATATTTCTACAAGCTGCGGGGTCAGAAATGCCTTGGATCGATGATTGCCTTCACCAACTGTTTCTTGAAAATAGTTGTAGAATGCAATTTCTCGGTAAACCTTGTATGATTCCCTATTGGAACATTCAGCTAGAACACGGGCTGTATTATCAAAGCCTCGTGTGTAGCGAGGAAAACCCTTACCATCTATTTTAGGCAAAAGATAATCATCACCCACAATCCAATTCGTAAAATAATGATTAGAATTTATGTTTTTGGGACCATAATGAGATTCGCCCAATACAAGAATTTTATGTGACGCAGAAAAATAACTTTCACCCACAAAGGGGTAAAAGTTCACATATTCAGCATCCTTGAACAGCTCCGAGACATTAGCAATGGAAAACATAATTCAAACCATATTATGCAATTCTAGTTTCTACAATTCAATCATGTTTTCTTCGAGCCATCTTTTTTGGAACGATCTTCTAGCGGCTCAACAAATGTCATTTATATACTGAACATTCATCGTGGCTCCAATGCCAGCACCAATGAAGGGAATTGCTTGCAATGCTTTTCGTTTTGTGATGTTGATGCCCAGTTGTTTAGCAAGGTTTTTGACCGCGATAATTCCCGCTTCTTTACTTAATTGTTTTTCAGCTGCGGTTTGCGCCATCTTTTTCCAAGTCTGTTTCAAAATGGTTTGTTGAATTTCACGCATTGCCAAAACAGAAGCGGCTTTTTCAGCAGGATTGTTTGCCCCCGCGGAAGAAAGAGCCATCATTACAAACTTTTCATCTTCAGAAGTTTTTGCCTCAAATCCATAGCAAAGTCCAACTTTATGTATTGACCGGAGCGAGAATGTAATTAACGCAGGAATATCGACAGCCATGCCAGGCAAGCCGAACCATCCTGAAGCGCCGCCTTCTACGGCTGCAAATCCTAAAGCCCAGTTGTGGACGCTATTGGCGAGTCCATCACAGACTTCCAGATTTACATGTTTCAAATCTTCAATTGACGAAACCTTGCCATCCCTAAGAATGTCCTTCGTATCCGCAAGAAGATTCCCTGCGCCATTTGCTAAACTTAGCGCACCTTCAATAGCCTTTTGAGGAACTAACTTCTGAACAACCCAAGCCACTGGTTTACTCACCACTCCAAAAGCCTGGCTCACTACAGAAGGCGGCTCTTTCTCCCAGGTAGTAATAGCTTCGATTTGTTGTTTTTCATAAACAGAAGTTTTTTTTAATTCTTCATTTTCCATAAGTAACACTCAAAAATTTTGAACTACATAGCTTCGTGATTCCCGCCCTTAGAGCAAGGATTGTTGACTAGTGTCCAAAAGTCACTGCTCTGGTAGCCACATTTCTTACAATGATATGGGCCTTTTTCATGTCCTTCATATGCTTCATGATTCCCGCCCTTAGAGCAAGGATTGTTTACCAGAGTCCAAAAATCATTGCTTTGGTAGCCGCACTTCTTGCAGTGATACGGGCCTTTTTCATGTCCTTCATATGCTTCATGATTTCCGCCCTTAGAGCAAGGGTTGTTTACCAGAGTCCATAAATCACTGCACTTATAGCCGCATTTCTTGCAAAAATAATCCATATAACAACTCCTTAAAATGAAATTTCAGATAGTAATGTAAACAAAAAAAAACAAAGTCAAGTTTTTTTTTGAATTTTTTAAGGAAAAACTAAAAATTGACAAAAAAATCCTCGCTCCACCTGGAACGGGGCTTTTTTTTATGCGTTTTCCTTCGGCTTATTCTTTGACCCTTTCGGCCTGCCTCCCTTCTTTCCGTTTTCTGCGGAGGATGGCTTTGGGCGGCTCCCTATCATCTGTGAATGAATGGATCGCACCTGGGCATCCGTCAAGATTGCTCCACAGCAGGGACATTTAGCAGGCATCTGTTTCTTCGGTATTTTTTTCGAGAGTGGTTAGGCGAGTATTCGTTTCCACGCCTTTTGAGTTAAGTTCGTCCAAACGTTTTTCGTGATTGATCAGTTGCCTGTCAAATCGTTCCTCAGTTAGCATAAAACGCTGATTTATACTTGCTCCGCGCGGAAGATGTTCCTTGAGAACTTGGTTTGCCCATTGGCGAAAACGGGTTCTTGTAAGAAAAGCCTACAAGTTTGATCCTGGTACAGCTCCCCTTCCGAGTAGATGTTTTTTATATGCAAGGTGATGTTTTGAGGCTCTGTTCCAAATAACTCTGTCATCTGCGCTTGTGTCAGCCACTCGTTTTAAAGACGCACTTCAATGTGAAATTCACTACCCTCGGGCTGGTACACGATGATTTCATTCTTTTCCATATTTACTCCTTTGTGTTACGTTCGTTCAAACTTTGCATCTAAACCCCTCGAATTCAATGGGTTTAAAATGATTTGAGAACGCACCAAGAATTTGTTAATATAACGGAAATCAGTAACATTGCGATAAATCTTCATAAAGTTGTCAAATTCGACCTCTTTAAAATATGGCGAATTCGCCACATTTATTACAAACGCAATATCTCTATAGTTTCCATTAATAGGGGTCGAATTCGACCCCCCAAAAAAATTAGCCGTTCTTTTTCCCAGACGCCTGCGACACCATTTCCAGCAGCTGCTGCTTTGAAACGAAATTCAGCACGGAGAATGCAGTCAGTTTTTTCCCGAGTTCATTGAGGGATGAACCGATGTGATAAACGGTCCCGTCCACGATGATGAACCTGTCGTGAACATTCTGAATGTCCATGAGTTTAACAGTTGGGAATTGGCGATTCAGCCGTTCTTCTTCCTCTCGCAGATGTCGGTTTACATGCCCAGAATAGACAAACGCATTTACACCCGCAGACTTCTTGGCAACAAGTGAGAGTGCAACATCGTCTGCAAAAGGATCGATGACGATGATTTCATTCTTCTCTTCCATATTTACTCCTTTGTGTTACAAGCTGGATATAAAAAACACAAATTTAATGCGCAAATGTTCTAGTGAACAAAATGCAATCAATTTTATTAACTCTGTCAAGCTAAAGCACTCATTTGTGTAGAGCTAGCATAAACTCAGCCATTTATCACCCCTTCCAAAACTGTTTATTGGCAGCATAAACGCAATAAACGCGCTGTATTCTAGGATTTCTTCTTGACTCTACTTTTGCGAGCCGCATTTGAGGACTTGCTTTCAATTTGCTTGATCGTTTCAAGGTAAGCCTTTTCTACAGGGCTTAGTGTATTGACTTGGTATTTGCGATATTCTTCAAGGGCTTTGTCAACAGCCTGCTTGTGAGTTACTTTTCCTGAATTATTCAAGACGCATTTCCCGGCTGCTGAGATTACTTGGTCTAGCTGTTGCACGTAATCGTGCATGTACATGAGGCGATGCTCAAGAGCCGCAACTTCCGCGATATCAAAATACGCACTCACTAAATTGTTGAGAATTTTCAGTTCATTTTCGTTGAGATAGTTTTTTGCGATGACCACATCGGCTCGAACAGGTAACTCTCCGCCAAAAGATTTCAATCCCATGAACGGCTTTTCACTATCGACACGATTATAAATCACTTCTGCGGCTGTATTCCCATGGGCCGCAAAATGAAACTTATTCTGAACCATCTTGAAGAAGGCGATGCTTTCTGCACTTGTCGGGTTATAATCTGCGCTGGTCGCGTAAAGATCAAGAACCTGCCTGTACATGACTTTTTCGCTGGAACGAATATCGCGGATTCTTTCGAGTAATTCATGCCAATAATCGCCTCCACCAATGTTTTTTAGACGTTTGTCATCTAGTGCAAAACCCTTGACGATGTACTCCTTGAGAATTTGGCTAGCCCATTTGCGGAACTGCGTCGCCCTCGAAGAATTTATTCGATAGCCTACGGAAATGATTGCGTCTAGATTGTAGAAAGCGGTTTCTCTAGTTTGCGTTTTACCGTCAATTGCTCCATGCAGAGTGGTTGTTTCCATTTTGGAAATAACCATAGATTCTTCCAGTTCTCCTTCCTCAAAGATGTTCTTTAGGTGCTTGCTAATTGCAGGAACGCCAACTTCAAATAGCTCAGCCATGGCTTTTTGCGTAAGCCACAAAGTTTCGTTTTCAAGCTTCACTTCAAGATGCGAGGAACCGTCATCGGAAACATAGATTACTATTTCGCCTTTCTTATCAGTGGTATTCATTCAAACCTCCGCACTGCACAAAAATACACTAAAACAAAAACTCTGTCAAGCCAGTGTACACGGTCGGGGTGAGATTGTGTTCCCATTATTTTCTTGCTGAATAATAACAGCAAGGTCGGATTAGGATATGTCAAGCCATTTCGTAAAAAATAGGCAATAGGGGCGCTGAAAAATTTTGAGTGACACCTACTGACATTCAAGATTATCTATATTCCTTATGTACATAAAGAGTTTTGCTCTTGTTCCTTACTGAAACTTCGACAATTTCACGGACAGGGAATAAGGCGACGCTCACGCTTGCTATTGGGCTTTGCTTGATGGCATCGTTTTGCTATATGCATATTTAATAGATCTGCCTGTACGCAAACGACCCTTCGGGTGCTTTATGCACCAGCTACCGTCATTACGGCATGCTTTTGGGGCGTGGGTTGTTTGCGTTTATTTGTCCGGGCAGTCGAAGGCCTCAGTAGGTAAGCGCATTCAACCTCACGCCTTTTTCATTTAAATCGTGTGGAAGTTTCGTAACAAGAACAACTCTTGCTGGGTTTGCTCTTGTTCGCTGCTGAAACTTCGACACTTTCTGGACATAGAATAAGACAAACGTTCGTTGACCTATGACTGCATAGGCCATGCTGTACCCTGGGCGTACTGTATCCATTCGGTGTCCGGGGAATTCGTGCGTGTATCCACACGTGCGTTTGCGGGCGTTTTCTTTGTCTGTTTTGAAATCGCGGTTTCTTGCTCCCGACTGAGGGTGAACTCGTTCACCTTCAACTCGAGGAACGAGATACATGGCTG
>JAZRWJ010000044.1:0-13829 GCA_045599625.1 Fibrobacter sp. | reverse complement strand
GCATTCAGAATTTTCATCATCGTTTCAAAACGAGGATGCGCACCTTCCTTCATCGCCTTGTAAAGACTCTCACGGTTCAGGCCAGACTTTTCGGCAATTTTCGCCATGCCTGCAGACCTTACTGCAGTGCTGACACAATGCCGCCAAAGGACCGGATCATTTGTAGAAAGAGCTTCCATCAAGTAAAACTTGACCGATTCTTCTGTATCCAACAGTTCTGCGACATCCAAATCAGTAACTTTAACTTTACCCATTGTTTAGCTCCTTCTTAATTTCCTTAGCTTTTTCAATATCACTTTGCTGACTTGATTTATCTCCGCCAACCAGCAAAAAAATGATATTACCATTTTCATTCGTATAGTACAGCCTATAGCCTGGGCCATAATGAATCCGATACACATATACCTTCTTAACGTAGCCATTCGGCTAAAAGCTATCAAGATTTTCACAAACAATTTTTTTGACAATCCCCCCCCCTTTATACCGATATATATGATGGAGCCACGATTATATTTTCTTTTTTACAACATATATTATATTTAGTATAAAAATGAGGAGATTTTATGAGCGCATTTGATAATGTTGTATGTACCCAGGCACGTCCGCTGCCGGTAATCATTCTGGCGGACAATAGCGGCAGTATGTTTGATGACGGAAAGCTTGACTCACTCAAGCACGCACTTATTGACATGATTAAGTCTTTCAAGGGAGCGTCTTCTTCCAGTCTAGAAGCGGAAATATATGTTTCCGTGGTATCCTTCGGGAATAATATGGCAACGATGGTCATCGAGCCCAAGTCCGCAAGCGAAATCGCCGACAACGAATCATTGCTGAACGCCATAAACAATATGCAAGCCTGCGGTAATACCCCCCTTGGTCTTGCCCTTACCAAGCTAGTTGATATGCTAGAACATAAGGAATCATATCCATCTCGTGCATATCGTCCGTTCCTTGTCCTTGCCTCCGACGGCATGCCCAACGATGAATGGGAAAATCCGCTCAAGCAGCTTCTTTCCGGAGAACGTGGCAAGAAGGCGACACGCCTTGCGTTATCCATTGGCGCAGACGCAGATAACTCGATGCTGGAGAAGTTCATCGACAATAAGGAAATTCCTGTATTCAAGGCAAACGGAGTCGGCGGAATTCGCAAGTTCTTCAAGTGTGTGACCATGTCTGCAATTAAGTCCAGCCAATCCGCAAGACCTGGAGAAATTGCAGCCGGAGAAGTTGTGAAGATCCTGGCAGATGACGATGATGACCTTTTCGAGGATTAATCGTTGCTTCCCAAGCTTCTCGCAAAGTTCAAGTGGAAACTTTTAACAGCCTCTGTGCGTGGTCCTGGGCATATTAAGGATGATTTGCCCAATCAGGACTGCGCCTATGTCGGCTTTGTGGGCAAGTTCCTGCTGGCGATGGTATGTGACGGCCTTGGTTCCCACTCGCATAGCGATTTTGGAGCAAGGATTCTCTGCAACCTGTTTCCGGAAAGCTTTCTTGAGTGGAGTAAATATAGGCCAAACAAGATTGACGACCTTCTAAGACTTCTACAGGCCCGCTGGCTTATCCGCGTGAGAAGCCAAGGTGTAGACACCTGCGGTTGTACCTGCCAGCTTGCCATTCTGAATCCAAAAGGCAAGGGATGGATCGCGCAGCTAGGAGACGGAATGACGCTGGTTCGCCATGAAGGTAGCATTGAAAAGTTCACTGAGGAAAAGGAAGGCTACGCGAATGAAACGATAGCTATGGGAGAAGTGAACCTGCAGCCATTCTGGCGAAAGAGCAAGGTTGACCTTTCCGCCTCTGGGGATCGTCTGCTAATCATGACAGACGGGATCAGCGAGGACATCCTGCCTCAGGCAGAAGAAAAATTTATTCAGACATTTGACCTGTTCTTTGGAACGTCAAGGTCTAAAGGGCAAGACTCCCTAAAAAAAGAATTAACCGACTGGCCGACCCCACACCACTTAGACGACAAGACCATTGTAGCCATTGAGTATAGGTAGATTATGATTTCGATGAAGGATATTCTGGACAAGATACTGCTCACACAAGTAGGGACTGAAAACTCGGAAGTCTTCAAGCTTGTCGAATGCATTGGCGAAGGTGGCCAGGGTGCGGTCTACACGACGCAAAGAAAGAACCTTCTTGTCAAACTCAGCATCGCCAAGGAAGGTGCCGATGACGTCATCAAGGCAAAGTATAGGCGCTATGGTTCGTTAAGGGGTCGTCGCGACCTTCCGCAGTATCTGGCAAAACCCCTCAGTGAAATCACCCCCGTAGTCAAGGATGGATTCATCGTCTATGGATACGTAATGGAACTGATGGAGGACATGGTTTCGCTCCATTCCCTCTTCCGCAAAAATGGCGAAGACCCCACGGCATATATAAGCCGAATGGGTGGTATCCAGCGGATGTACGTCATCCTTCGAAAGATTGCCGAAATACTGGACGGCATCCACTCTATCGGCTATGTATACGGCGACCTGAATCCCAATAACGTCTTCATCTCGAAGGACCCTGCATATGCCGAGGTTCAGCTGATCGACTGCGACAACCTGATGGTTGCCGCGGACTATGACGGGTTCATCTATTACCCAGGATACGGCGCTCCGGAAATACTCAAGGGAATGGCAAGGAACAGTTCCATTACCGATTCCTGGAGCTATGCTGTCCTTGCTTTCTACACCCTTCGACAGGCAATGCCTTTCCAGGGCAAGATGGTCATGGACGCAGGGACGATGGAACTATCTCAGCTGGAGCGTAAGGCCGAAGCAGGAGAACTACCCTTCATCGACGAAGACCAGAACAATGCCGCCGCACATGCTCTGCCCAAGGATGTGATGGAATCCCCGGCCTTGCAGCAGTTGTTCCAGAAGGCATTTGGCAATGACTCGTCACTGAGTTCGCGCCCCATACTCCAGGAGTGGATCGCCGAGTTCCAGAACTGGGAGTATCGGTTTGTAAAGTGCGCCAACAAGGCCTGCGGCTCTGTTTACCTGAAATACAAGGGTGTTGACAAGTGTCCATTTTGCGACGAGAAATCCATCGAGCCATTCGTCGTTTGTCGCAAGATGATTCGACACGACTTATCCTGCAGCCAGTATGACGCCCCAATTATTGCGGTCGACTCGCCCGTGAAAGTCGAAATTTCCATTTCCGAATACAGGATGCTTCAACTGGAAGTGAGGCTGGACGCCAATTCGAAGAAAGTCTATATCAAGCAGCTTGGCGACGAGGACATTACGGTTGAATGGTCAATCAAAGCCATTGGTGCGGGAAAGAAGGTCGTTCTACGTCCCAACACCCCAATCGGTCTTTCCGTCCTAAACAAGGAAGACAACTTCCTTCAGTTTGCTGAGTACGCCTTCTGCGAAGGCAATAAGGCTCGGGGAGTTCTAAGGTTCACCTGCGGAGGCCTCAATGGTTAACAGCGAACTCTACAACATAGCCTGTTCCTGCGCGAACGAATCCTGCTACACTGACATCGTCTTTGACGGAGATTCGATCCAGCTAAAAAAGTTCGACATCTTGGAATACACGTCAAGTGGCGCCTTTGTCAATATCCGTGCACGGGACATAGCTCTGTGGCCGGAATCGACAAACGAGACTTTCAATGCAGATTCGCTTTACATCGTCGAATCAGCCGAGTCGGTCAATGGAAAGACCAAGGTCGAGCTGATCAACTGGACTTTTGGCGGTGAAACCATCATGGGTGCGGACGAAATCGTCCAGGATGTCGTAGTGACCGATTCACTGATGGAGAGGTTGCCCAAGAACCTGCCGGTCACCAGCGTTAACACGATGGTTTCTTGGTTGAAGACTGAATTCCTATTCGACCTGGGCTATGAGGAATCGATGTTCTTCCGTGTAGTCGGTGGAAACGGTTCCCAGGATGGTTATTGGTTGGGAAGAAACTGGCTTGCTGAAGTCGTGGAAAAAAGGATCGGACAGACGGACTATCTAGTAGTCGAACGTCTGCTGAAATCACCGCAGAAAGCGATGAACGTACAGCGAGGCTGTGCAAAGATCCGCTTCGTCGATGAAAAGAACGCTGTCGAGGCAAATCCGATATTCAAGGCTCAACTGGCCTTGAGTTCTTCCGACCCGAATTCCATCATCAACCTGTGGCAGCGCTACAACGACGCCGACGAGGGCATCCTCAAGAGCCAACAGGAAATCTCCGGCATACTCCGCGTAGATAGCTTTTTCAAGAAGGATGGAAAGACCTGCGCCAATATCCAGAATAGTTCCGAGAGCATCGAGAATTTCAAGGGTGTGTATGAGGCACTGAAGGAAGACTACTCAATCTCTGTCAGTTCCCCATCCGTCAAGGACCCGTTGCAGGTAAAGAATGTTGTCTTCAATAGCGAACAGAGAACTATTTCCTGGGAATGGGAGGACAGGCTCCCGCACGAAAGGCTTACTGACGTCGAAATCAGGATTGATTTCAAACCGTGGGCAGTCCAGTCCAAGAGAAGAAAGGATGCTTTGGACGCAATCAAGTCCAGAAACATACCTATTCCAGCCATTACGGACTTGCTCAACAAGACCACGGTACCCACATTTGACTCCCAGCAGCCCAAGAACAGAATCCCAAGCGAATTGAGTTTGCGCAAAGCCTTTGGTGACAACAAGCCAAACGATGCCCAGCTCCGCGCACTAAAGGTTTGCCTTACGTCTCCGGATATCGCATTGGTCCAGGGGCCTCCTGGCACCGGCAAGACGAGTGTCATCCGTGCGCTCCAAAACGTCCTCCTGACAGCCGATCCGAGGCATTCTAAGTCTGTACCCAGCATTCTTCTGACAAGCTTCCAGCATGTGGCTGTAGACAATGTCGCCTCCGGAAGCAAAATCTGGGGGTTGCCGGTATTTCGATTCTATGGCGCCAAGAAGGACAGGGAACAGGTCTTTGAAGGTCTGAAGGCCTGGCAGACAGAGACTGCCGCTGCCGTCGACAAGCAGATAGACTCCCTCCAGGCCGATGCTGAATATGCGGAGTACGAAAAGCTGATGCGGAGTCTGCGTTGTGCAAAAGACGCCGAATCCGCCTACGAGATCCGATCCCTTCTCTCGGAAGTCCTGGAACTTGCTGAGAACGAAAATTTCCTGGCTCAGGACGAGGTCCAGGACCTGCAGGAGTGGAAACGGAGATTCTCGGACAGCAAGAAGGACGAAACCCTGTACTCACTTCTCATGGGCATCCGCATTTCCCCCACCAGCTTTCAGGACGACGGCAAGGTCAACATATCCCGTCTACTACGGTACTATGATCTTCGAAGAGACGACATCGTCTGTCCTGCGCTGGAACGTGAATACGACCGACTGAAGACTTTTGCCGACTCGGAACCGAGTCAGGCCGACTACACATGGCTACACGACCTAAGGAACGAGTGCGTGAACCAGGTGAACCCGGAGGCGATCGGGTCATTGGACAAGACCCTACTCCGGATGCTTCAGAACTATATCGACAAGACATTGATCCCGAACATCGAGGAACGAGTCAAACACAGCGACATCCATATGATGCAGGTACTCAAGGAGTACCGTGAATCCGTAGAATTTAAGTCCATCCGTAACGCAATGATGAAGTATGCAGTTACCTTCGCGGCAACGACTCAGCAGTCCAAGAGCGATGCATTCATCAATATGCTAGGCAACGTAAATTTCGGCTTTGACTACGTGATTGTAGACGAAGCGGCTCGTGCAAATCCCCTGGACCTGTTCATCCCCATGACATTGGCCCGAAAGAAGGTCATTCTGGTCGGCGACCACAGACAGCTCCCTCAACTTGTTGAGCAGAACATCCTGGAACAGATGGAAGGCGAGACCGAAAAGTTGGCAGAGCTGAAACTGTCCATGGAGCAGTCTCTGTTCGAATCTCTTTGGAACTATCTCAAGAACGAGAGAAACGATGGCATCGAACGAACCGTGACGTTGAATGTGCAGTACCGTATGCCCAAGAAGCTTGGCGATTTCGTCAGCAAGTATTTCTATGGAGAGGGGCAGGAAATCCTGACCAGCAAGGATTCTCTTGACTGCGAACATTTCGTATCCCGCTACAAGAAGCTTAATGGCGAAAGCAAGTGTGCAATATGGGAGGATGTGGACGGAAAGGAATCCGGACGAAAGAGCAAGCAGAACGAAGCAGAGGCTTCACGAATCGTGGAGCGCCTGAAGGAAATCGTTCAGGAGACGAATGAAACCATTGGTGTAATCGCCTCCTATAGCGCCCAGGTAAGACTCATCGAGAAGATGGTCCAGGAAACGCCCATGCTGAGCGATGCAGTGGCCCGTCACCAACTGGAAATCGGCTCAATCGACGCTTTCCAGGGAAAGCAGTTCGACATAGTCTTCTTCTCGGTGGTCAGGAACAACAGCCACTCCGGATTCGGCTTCCTTACCATGAACAACCGACTCAACGTGGCTTTCTCCCGCCAGAAGAAACTCCTTGTAGTTGTCGGCAGCCGCAATATGTTCAGCTCAGGCGAGGCGAAGGAGAATGTACCCGCCTTGAACGCATTCATTGACCTTGCGGATTCTGAGGCTTAGTATGAATATAGGTGCCTTATTCTGTAATTCTGACTATCTGCCAAAGGGACATTACGTCGCCCTTCCGGTAATCGCCTGGGACATCGTGGTTGAAAAGGCTGCAATCCCCAAGAACTACTTTTCCGAATTGATCGTAAAGATCCTATCCGTCGGTGATAAATCAATCAAGGAACTTCACGACCTTACCAATCTGGACGAGGGACTTATCCGCCATATCCTGGATCACGATCTGAAAAAGGTCGTGTCACAAACCGTAGACAAGTTGCACTTGAAGGGAAACGCGACATCCGATGTCGTCGAAATTGTAAGGTCCAGGGTGACGGTGCTGCAATCCATGGTGACGGGGCATCTGATTCCGCATCCGGTTCATCGAAACGCATTGACTGCTCTTGACTACGACATCAACGAGAAGGGCCGTCCGAAGATCTGTGGCGGGACAAAAGGTAAGCCCAGCACAATCAGTCCCTACATGATTTTTCCAGAAAATATCCAGCTTCCCGACGTCACGGCGGACGACATCGACACGATGTGGGACGAATACGAATACAACGACAGCGAACTTGCCACATCGGACTATGACGGAATCAAGTCAGAATATATCGAACCGCCAGAAAGGATTGTTTCCGTGACGAGACGGTCCGTGGAAGAAAGCTCCGTAGACTATCTGCTGGTGAAGGTGAACACCTTTGCCGAAGACGAGGGCTTTGAATGCGTCGATCTCCTTGAACCAACGACAAGCATATCGATGGATTTCCTTACTAGGGAACTGAAGATGTGTATGGAAAATAACGAAGGCATAGCCGTTTCTCTCGGCTTGAAGGAAATCGAAATACCTCTTGAACTGGTGGACGTGATTAGCAGTAAGTATCCGAACTTGACCGATGACGTGGTCAACGAGGTATGCCGATTGCTGACGCTGAAGGACAAGGTTGATGAAAATGCAAAGGACGAAGACCGTATTGACGACCTTCTGCTATCTAGATTTCAGTCACTGTATGAATGCATACTGAGAGGAAGGGATGTTATTCCTGTTTCAGATGGCGTTGGACTTTTGCTGGACGACGTTTCCAATAAACGTTTATGGCCCAAAAATGCATTGGAGAATGGTTTATTACGCAAGAACCTGTCCCTTGATGCTGATACCCTGCGTTTATTGACGCCGAAATCAGTTTGGCGTGATGTCGAAGTTGATACAGCTTCGCTAAAGTCTCTGGTACTTCGTCATCTATTGGCTTATTTCTATGCAAACCAGAATGACGCATGGTTCATAACCCAGCTGGCCAGCAAAGGTGTATTCAATGAAACCTTGATGTTTATCTTGGATATGGCTCAGATAAGAAATACGTACCAGCATTACCATGCCAACAGGCAGAGACTACCATATAGCTACGACGAGTTTTTCGGTATCGTGGAAAAGCAACTTGAAATTATTAACGAGGTATACTAATGTCTAACAAAAAGAAGAAAGATGGCAAGAAAGGTAAGCTTCCTCCTCCGCCGATATCTGTATCTTCGTTAAACGATATCTTCGCCAAGAAGGCTGAAGATGTAGTCGGCTCCGCACCCAAGGATATCGAATCCGAGAACCAGCCGAGAATCGAGGAAATCCTGGCAAATGCCACAGCCTTGGATGCTACAAAGGAGTTCTTGCCGGAAGACGATAAGAATACCCTTAACCAGCTTTTTGCCGATCTAAAGGACGCCATCGCCGCATACAAGCAGGCCAAAGGCTCTGTTGAGTCTAGGAATGCCGAACTTGACAAACGTTCGGGTACTTTGGACGACAAAGAATTCAAGCTGGAAGAAAGAAAGGAATCGTTGGATACCCGCGAGTCTTCCTTGTCCGATCGTGAAACGTCCATATCCAATCGTGAAACATCCCTGCAAGACCGCGAAAACAGCTTGAACGCAAGGGATGAATCCATCTGCGACAGGGAACGCAACATCGATACCAGAGAGGCTGATGTCGCCAAGCGCGAAGCCGAGGCTGATGCCGGTTTCATCGCCAAGGAAGCAATCTGGAAACAGGATGCCGCGGATAAGCTCAACGAAAAACTCCAGGCTATCAGGGATGACCTGAAAACCAAACGTGACCAGTACAATGCCGATCACGACCAACTTGTCAAGGACCAGGAGCAATGCCGTCTGGAACTAGGCGCCTACGAAGCCAAGAAGGCTGCACTCAAGGAAACCGAAGACAGACTTGTTAAAGAACACGAAGATGCTGTTGCTGACCTGAGGGCGGAATACGACCGAATACTGAGCAGCTACGAAGCGGATTACAAGAAACAGTACGACCGACTAGACAAAAGAAATGCTGCCTTGCAGGAGCAGATTTCCCAGTTCAGCGACATTCGTGCAGAACTCGGTGGACATTCAGCCTCGGAAATTAACAAGATTATTTCGGGTTTGAAAGCCGAGGTGACAAGGTTGAATCTGGAAGTCCAGAACGTCGGCAGTGCGGAGTTCCAGCAGACTCTCGAAGAGCAGGTCCAGCAGTACAAGGACGAATGTGAAGCCTTGACCGTAGAGAAGAACGAACTTGACGCAAAACTTCTCCAGTTGCGAAAGAAGGTTTTCGATGTCGATGGTCTCAAGGCTCTGAACAAGACCCTCGAAACTCACAACAAGGCTTTGGCTGAGGCTCAGAACCAGCTGCAAAACAAGCTGGACGAACTGACCTCCAAGGATAACAACAAGGATATCTTCGCCGAGTTCCGCGGCATCGACGCTCGCTGTTCGACACCGTACAATGGATTCTCGCAAGCTGACGGAAACTTGAAGACATTCGTCAATGCGCTCGGCTATCAGCTGAGCCAATACACGCCGAACCTCTTCTATACTCCGCAGACCTTGCAGTTGTTTGTCGGTGGCCTCGCAATGAGCCGATTAATCCTGCTTCAGGGTATCAGCGGCACTGGCAAGACTAAGCTTGCCCAGGCATTTTCCTCCATAGTCGGTGACAATCTTGACGGTTCGCAGCCGTTCAAGGGACAGGAAAGATGCAGTTGCATCGTTCCGGTGCAGGCTGGCTGGCGCGACAACCAGGATCTACTTGGTTACTATAATGCATTCGAAAAGAAATTCTACGAGAAACCGTTCTCGAAGGGGCTGTACGCAGCCTCCACGCCGGCCTTCAAGAATCGTCTATTCTTCCTCATCCTTGATGAAATGAATCTGTCCCACCCGGAACAATACTTTGCCGATTTCATTTCGGCAATGGAACAGGCCAATTCAGTGAGCGACAGTTTTGAGGTCGACTTGCTGTCCGGCATTCCGAACGAGATCATGGAAGACAAGAACCGCTGGCCTCTCTTCCTCAACAAGGAACGCATTGTCGTCCCGCCGAACGTTTGGTTTATCGGTACCGCAAACCACGACGAAACGACCATGGAATTTGCGGACAAAACTTACGACCGCGCCCACGTGATGGTGATGGACAAGAATACACAGAAGCCGAACTACACCCGCGTCGGAAAGGGTGCCGCTCACTGGGCTGCATCGGACCTGAGAGAGGCTTTCGACAACGCACAGAACAGTACTGACGGCAAGAGCAAGGCTGACTGGGTAAAGACCAAGCTTGACTCGCTCAAGGATGTCTTGAAGAAGGAATTCGACGTATCCTTTGGTAATCGACTTGAACGCCAAATCGGCAACTTTGTTCCAGTTGTCTGTGCCGCCGGTGGAACAAAGGAACTAGCCCTTGACCACCTCATTGCCACCAAGATTATCCGTAGAGGCAAGATTACTGGCCTGTTCGGAGTCCAGAAGGAATCGCTGGAGACCCTCCGCGACGAAATCCTCACCGGGATTGGCCTGACGCCAAACTCTCAGACCATAAAGTTGCTTGAACAAGACATCGCCGCCAAGGAACGAGGCGCATAATGTTTGACGTCTTCTTGCAAAGGGAAACAAACCTGGAAAGTCCCGACTGTGGGGGAATCTACTCAAAGACGGTAGATCCGGTCCACAGGGAAGACCTTCTGTTCCATTACGGCGAATCCGAAATAAAGGATTCGTCCCCTATCGCGCAGGAAATCCAGAGTGCGTTTTATCTCCTAGCCAACGACGAAGAGAGTTTCTTCTCCCTGTGTGACGATCCGGAGAAACTTGACAGAAACAAACTCGAGAAGTATCTACAAGGCGATCCAGACAGGGTCTCCCGCAAGGATCCCCTCGTACATATGAAGGAAATTGTCTCAAGGCCGATTCTGGACCTGAAAGAGGACGAAATCAAGCAACCCACCAGCAGGGTGAAGAAGTTTGCTCCAAGGGCATTGGAGTATCTCGCAAGCCATTCCGAAGACTGGAGAAACAAATCCTTTGTCGGTGTACATCCGCAGCAGCTGTTATCCCTCGTTCGCGAGGACAAGTGGGAAACCTACGAGAACCGTCTGCTGTACACTCTCTGCAGGACGCTGAACACATTGATAAACCAGCGCCTAAGGGAGCTGAGAGGCGTTGACGATGCCTATGGAGAGATCCAGCGGTACTACGAGATTGTCAATTCAGTCGATCACGATGCGATGCAGAACGAGGTCGACCGGCTTCTGGTCAACTATAGCAGTGACCAAGTCGATGAGAACAGGGAGCTGCTAAGCAAGACCATTGAATTTCTTAAGCGCCTGCAACAATCCATAGGCTCCTTCTGGAACTCGCAGCTGTTCGGAAACCTGAAAAAAATTCCAAACGTCGAGGTGGACATCAACCGATTCATCATGACAAACATCTTGATGAATAACCAGCACTATCTGTACCTGCCCAAGATTCAGAAGGAAATAGTCAACTACTGTTCCAAGGAGCGATCTAAGCAGGAGAAACTTGAAGAACAGCGTCTCTTGCTGGCTAATGAAATCAGATACGTCAAACGCTGCATAGACGATTTCGCGAGCGAACGTCAGTCATTTTGGTGCCTACTAAAGCCAACGGTGACTACAAGTGAAATTGGAATTGAACTGGAGTGCGGAGGAAAGAGACTACGGTTCGCGTTCGCAACATCCAAGCCAAGCGACGCCTACGTATCCGGACTGGACAGTGTCCACGGCGAAGATAACACTATCTCCATCCTTGTATATCCTCAGGAAACTCCCTACCTGGATGGGAACGACGATAGCCTCGCAAAGCTTTCATCGATGTTCGGTAGCCAACTACCGCAATGGGGTACATTCTCGTTGCTCGCCATATCCCCGCAGTCCGTTTTTTCCAAGCTACTGATTCAGCGGATACTGCTTCAGTGGGCATGGCCTATGTTTATTGCAGGCTATCCTGTAAAGATACCGCAAAACCGATTCATCAAGGAATTTGTCATCGGAGACAATCTCTTCAACCAGTATGATGTATCCAGGTTCGAAACCGCAGTCAATCAGAAAGAGCATTCAGATAGAATCAAGAAGAACGACCTCCCGACCTTCCGTAAGGCACGCGACGAGGAAATCAAGGTGCTACAGAACGCAAACGAGCTGATTGCCGTCGCACAGCAATGCCCTTGCTGTGGACAGAAAGCCGTGCTAAGTGACCATCCCACGCCACAGAACTTTATGCTGGCCTGTAGAAGCTGTGGATGTCGCTGGAGCCGTAACGACATGGTTTTCAAATGGATTAAGGGCAACTCGAACGAACCGCAAAAAATATATGGAAAGCTAGAAAGTTTCGAAGTGAATTTAAAATGATCTACGAACGCAAAACTTAGTTTCTACTGGCCACCGCCGGATGATTGTCATAATCTGACCTTTTGCAATTTGTATATTTATCCCAGCCGGAAACGCCGGTTTTTATTACATCCCCCGACAGGGGCCCGCGAGCCACCTCGCATCATGGGAAATGCGTTCCTCGGAGTATCCGATGGAAAATCAACTGGAAAAAACACCCGAAAAGGGAGAAATCATCGCCTACCACACCGATGGCGAGTTGCATCTTGATGTCCGTCTCGAAAACGAAACCGTATGGCTGACGCAACAACAAATTGCTGATTTATTCGGGACGAAAAGGCAAGCTATAACAAAGCATTTAGCAAACATTTTTTCGTCAGAGGAACTCATCGAAAGTTCAGTTAGTTCCAAAATGGAACTAACTGCCGCCGATGGGAAAAACTACAGAACAAAGCTTTACAATCTAGACGCAATTCTCTCTATCGGCTATAGAGTTAACAGCAAAAATGCAACCCGTTTCCGCCAATGGGCCAACAAAGTCCTTAAGGACCACCTTCTCAAAGGCTATAGTATCAATCAGCGATTACTTATAGCAGAAGAACGAATCGACCACCATTTGGCAAATCACGAGAATCGTATTATCGACCTGAAAAACGAGCAGGAGGATCACTCTGCACGAATCAAGGCCCTTGAAAATCAAGTGGATTTCTTCGTAAAAGGTCCCAAGCCTCTTGAAGGAAGAATTCTCCCAGCCAATTCCCGCTGGGACGGCTTCGCCCTCATTGCAGAACTTGTGAAGTCCGCCGAAAAATCCGTAGTGTTCATCGACCCATTTGCAGATGTCACCGCATTAAATTTCGCAGCATTTCGAAAGCCGAAAGTTACAGCAATCGTCTATACAGCTCGCATCACCACGGCATTACAAAACCAGGTGGATATCCATAACAGACAATACCCCGGGTTGCAACTCAGGAACATGCGTCAAGTTCACGATAGGTTCCTTCTCGTCGATGACAAGGTCTATCACTTTGGAGCTAGCTTCAAGGATATGGGCAACGGCCTATGCGGCTATAACATTATGGATTTTGTGACTGTTGAGCAGGTGATGGAAATGGTAGGGACTCATGGATAAAAAAGCCCATGCTTATTTCTTCAAATGCTTTTTTGCCATCATGCGCAGTTCCACCATTTGTCAAGCTGCTCCGATCTTTTTACCTGATACAAATATTCCTCCTTAATGTAGCCATTCGGCTACAAATTGTCAAGATTTTCACAAACAAAAAAAAGGCCGTATTCCTATACACTCCATTTCAGGCTTTTTAAACCTTTCTATGGGATATAAAAACACGGCTTGTTGCGGAAGTTGCTCCGCAACTGTTGTCTGTCAGAATAAATGTACTAAAAAACAGATGTCAAAAGATGACAATCCTAAAAATTAATAGGTTTACTTCGCCTTGTACTTGGCGCGTTTTTCTGCAACCACATTTGCACGGACTTTCTTTTCGGGAACGACCTTCAAGGCAAGCTGCAAGCCCATGGCATTCAGAATTTTCATCATCGTTTCAAAACGAGGATGCGCACCTTCCTTCATCGCCTTGTAAAGACTCTCACGGTTCAGGCCAGACTTTTCGG
>JAZRWJ010000043.1:0-184476 GCA_045599625.1 Fibrobacter sp. | reverse complement strand
CGATGCCTATTTTTCGACTTATTGCGACAGATGTGTATCCTGCTTGATAGAGTTCCAGGGCTTTCGCCCATTCTTCTTTTGTGTGTTTTTTATACATGAAAACCCCGAAAGTTTTGTCCAACTTTCGGGGTTCACATCATTCTGGCGGACTTTTTCTTTTAGTCTTTTGTGCGGATTACACGTTGAAGCGGAACAGCATGATGTCGCCGTCCTGCACCACGTATTCCTTACCTTCGGTGCGGAGCACGCCTGCTTCCTTGGCCGCGTTCCAGCTACCGTACTTTTCGAAGTCTGCGAAGCTCAGGGTTTCTGCACGGATGAAGCCGCGTTCGAAGTCGGAGTGGATAACGCCTGCGCACTGGGGAGCCTTGAAGCCTGCTTCGAAGGTCCATGCACGGCATTCCTTTTCGCCTGCGGTGAGGAAGGTGCGGAGGCCGAGGATTTCGTAACCCTTGCGGACCACTGCGTCGAGACCAGATTCCTGGAGACCCAGGTCCTTCAGGAATTCAACCTTGTCGGCGGGTTCCATCTGGGAAAGTTCTTCTTCGATCTTGCCGCTGATCATAATGACTTCGTGGCCATTCTTTGCTGCGTAATCCTTCAACTGGTCTACATAGGCGTTACCGGTAAGGATGTCGTCTTCCTTCACGTTGGCGCAGTAGAAGAGTGGCTTTGCGGTAAGGAGGGCCAGATCCTTGATTATCTGGTCCATTTCTTCGCTTTCGCCAGCGAGAGTGCGGGCGGCCTTGCCTTCCTGGAAGGCGTCGCGGAGCTTTTCGCAAGCGGCGAGACGGGCCTTTGCTTCGGCGCCACCCATACGTGCATTCTTTGCTTCGGTAGCGAGACGCTTTTCTACAGATTCCAGATCCTTCAGGATCAGTTCGGTTTCGATGATTTCAACGTCGCGGACCGGATCCACGGAACCATGAACGTGGACGATGTCTCCATCATCAAAGCAACGGACCACTTCCATGATAGCCTGGCATTCACGGATGTGGGTGAGGAACTGGTTGCCGAGACCTTCACCATTTGCAGCACCCTTCACGAGACCTGCGATGTCCACGAATTCAGTAACGGCGGGAACGATGGACTTGGGGTTGTAAACCTTTACCAGAGCGTCAAGACGTGCGTCCGGAACGTTCACCATACCCACGTTGGGGTCGATGGTGCAGAAGGGATAGTTTGCTGCTTCTGCGCCTGCGTTGGTGATTGCGTTAAAGATGGTGCTCTTACCGACGTTGGGAAGGCCCACGATACCACATTTAAAACCCATGATAATCTCCGTTTAAGGGACCGGTTTGTGCCGGTCTGAAATTTTTTGCTTCACAAAGTTAGTAAATACCCTTTGGCGTATGAACCCAAAAAACTAAATTGTGGCCCGATTATGGCAAACGCAAAGAACATGGACTTGCTTTCGGGCTCGATATGGGATAAGATCCTAAAGTTTGCCGTGCCTTTGGCTGCCAGTTCTATCTTCCAGCAATTGTTCAATTCTGCGGATGTGGCGGTTGTTGGTAAGTTTGCCGGCGATGCTGCCCTTGCCGCGGTTGGTGCAAACACCTTTGTCATTAACCTGATGGTGAATCTGTTTGTGGGACTTTCCATTGGTGCCAACGTGGTGGTAGCAAATGCCCTTGGGGAACGTAGCTCCCGTTCTGTGACCCGAGGCGTCCACACGTCGATCGCTGTTTCCTTGGTTTGCGGTATTCTTCTTGCGATTGTTGGAGTGCTTTTTGCTCACCCGATTTTGTCGCTGATTTCCACTCCAGAAGATATTCTAGATGCAGCGGCCTTATATTTTAAGATTTACTTCATCGGAATGCCTTTTATTATGTTGTACAACTTCTGTGCAGCTTTGCTTAGAAGTAAGGGCGATACCAAGCGACCTTTCTATGTGTTGCTGGTGGCGGGCGCAATCAACCTTGTATTGAATGTGATTTTTGTTGTGGGCTTCCATATGGATGTGGATGGCGTGGCTATTGCTACGGTGATCGCCAATATCCTTAGCGCCATGGCCCTGCTGTATTTCTTGAAACGAGAAACGGGACCGTTCCGTTTTGAATTCTGGAAGCTCCGTATTACTCCGGTAATCTTTAGCCGAATTGTTAGAATTGGCCTTCCTGCGGGAATTCAGGGGGCTCTGTTCTCCTTCAGCAATGTCTGCATCCAATCGGCAATCAATAGCCTTGGTTCCACGGCGGTGGCGGCCTCTGCTGTTGCCATGAATCCGGAACTGATTGTGTATTTCTGGCTGGCTTCCTTTGGTCATGCCTGTGTTACTTTTGTGGGACAAAACTACGGCGCCCGCAACTTGGAACGTTGCCGAAAAATTGTCCGCTGGACCCTCTTCTTGTCCGGTTTGACAACATTCACTTTGGGTGCTTTGACCTGCATTTTCTACCACCCTATACTTTCCATTTTTACCAATGACGAAAATGTCATTGCGACAGGTGCCTACCGAGTATTTATTGTCATTGGTCTGGAATTCATCAACGTTCTTATCGATGTGACTTCCGGAGCCCTTCGTGGTATGGGTAAGTCCATGCTTCCCACCTTGATTTGCGTCTTCGGTATTTGTGGTGTTCGAATTTCCTGGGTGTTTGTCATGTTCCCCAAATTCGGCACATTCAAGGCACTTATGCTCTGCTATCCCATTAGCTGGCTTACGGCAGGGACTATCTTGGTTTGCGTATACCTTCGTTTTATCAGGAAAACGCGACTGGAGTGGGCCAATCATTTTTAGGGACTTTTGTATATTTCCCTTTGATGAAAAAGTTTATACTGACAACAATTGTGGCCATGTTGGGCTTGACGGCCTGTGTCTATGAGCCGGAACAGTACATTGCCAATAAATCAGACGATGAAAGTGCTGATGGTACATCTAGTGTCGGAACCGTTTATGCATTGAACGGTGGCTACCAGATTTGTAACGCATCTGTTAGCCAGGACCTTGAAAATTATCCTGGGGCCATGTTGTGGTTGAATTTCAGTGGTACGTTAGGCGTTACTTCTGACGATACCAGCTATAATGTGAAGAAAGCTGGTGAACACGATCGATTGACCGTGTCCGATTCTGCCAATAATGTTCTTTGGTTCGTGAAGATGGATAAGGACAACGGGGACTGTGAATATCAGGATCCGGAATGGAGTACCCATGGAAACTTTGTGGTCACCCTCAAAGCCCGCGCCAAGGATGGCAACAGCTGTAAAATGTCGAATCGCGAATATGGTATTTATGCAATCCGTATGAGCGACAAGAAATGGTTTACCTTCTACAGCAAGGATATCAGTGAACAGGCTACTCCGCACCTTTGGATTGATCCTTCCGCAAAGGTGGATACAACGGCTGATGCTTCTACCATTGAAGGATTCTTCGGTACAAAGAATGTTCGCTTGACCTATGTGGATGAAGAAGGCCAGAACATTTTGTTCGTTGACTTTGCTGATGTGGAAACGGAAAAGGATTTGGAAAAGGCTTTGGCAAATCCGAAGAAGATGAAGAGCCCTGCTGAAGTCAATGATGGCTACCTCGAAAGTCAGCTGTTCTCTCCCGATGGAAATTTCGTCGTCTATAACGTAATCGAAAATTCCATGACAAACTGGAACGCTTACGTTCAGGAAGTCTCTGAAATCTCCTCTCCGGTGATGATTGAAAAACAGGATGGAATGGTTTCTATGCCGGCTCAGCCTCATTGGTTCAATTATGATGGTAGACTGTTCGTGACATGGGCTGAGTTCCCCAGCGGTGAACAGATGACCGGTCAGCAGAAGGATTTGCGCGATGAATCCATGCATGATGGCTCTGGTGGCAGAACGGCAATGCGCGAAATTGTATTGCGTTCAGGCGCTCCTGCAGATCTTGCTGTGGAGTGGGTCGGCAATGTTCGTCAAATCGCTCCTGTTCCTACTATTGGCGGTCGTTCTCCGGATGGTCGCTATATTGTGACTGGCGACAGCAAGGCATTTTTGGTTAAACTTCCGTGAGGCTTAAAATGAAGATGATTTCAAAGAAAGTTTGCGGAATGATGGCCGTGGCTGCAGCTTGTACAGCAGCTTTCGTCGTTGGTTTTAAGGCTCCGGTTGAAGTGGCTACCCCGTGGGAATCCATCGGTGGCTGCGGTGCCGGTGGCTCCGGTGGTGGCGCCGGCGATGGCATCAAGTGGATTGGCCAGGGCGTTTCTGGCGGAATCCTTGAAGTGGAGGCCTTCACTAAATATGCTGTTGGCCAGAATTTTTCCGGTGTGACCTTTACACCTCATTTGTCCATGAAGCCCACATGGTCTACCAAGGTTGGACTTTCCATTCCTTGGATGAGCCATAGCGGCGAAGTTCAGTATCGTACAAACCAGATTCCTGCGGACCGCACTACGGGTGGTCTGGGGGATTTGTCCTTTGACTTTAGTAAGACCATCGGTAGTGGCGGTGCAGCATCCCTTTCTGCAAGCCTTAGTCTCCCGACCGGTCAGTACGATATTAAGCGTGGTACCGATGCTGCCGAGTTGATTCTTCCCAGCAGCTTCCAGAAGGGTTCCGGTCTTTACAGCCTGACCTTGGGTTGGGACTATAGCCGCGATACGGACAAGGGCATTTGGCTTTATGGCCTGACTTATACTCATCCTTTTGCCATGCACCTGTTCTCTGGCGAAAATGAATTTAACGACTCCTATTGGAAGAATATTGAACGTAAGGGTGATCGTTTCAACTATCGCTTTAAGCCTTATGGTGAAAACGATCTTGGCGCTTATACTCCTCCGACTGTGGGTGGCTCCATTGCTTATGGTTACCGCGGTCGCCCGGGTATTGTACAGTCCTTCGGTTTCAATTTCTCCGTACCCCTGGGCGTTGCCTGGATTTCCTCGGAAAAGACTGGAGTCTATGATCCCCGTCCGGATCCTGATCACAAGGCGTGGTCTGCAGCATTTGCCTACGGTATAGAATTCTCTGATGCGGATTTCCCGATTTTCTTGGCTTTGTCTATTCCTATTCATGATAAGGCTAATGCGGCCAATCCGGATAACGAATACGATGAGAAGCCTATGAGGGAATGGAATGCTCCTGACTGGAGTGACTTTGGCCAGCAGTGGACTATTGCTGTGGGCGTCAAGGGAAGCTTCCTCTAATTGGTAAGTGGGGGCGAGTTAGCGGGTTTTGGAATGCAGTCCAGTCCCAAAGCCCTCGAAAAATCGCTACTTGATGGAATTAAGAAGAAGACGTTCGCCAGGACGCCTTCTTTTGTTTCGAATAATCGGGACGAATTTAGGGGTAGGGGCCCCCTGAGTAGGGAGTTTACTCCTCCCCATACGGGGACCAGCCACACTAAGGAACAAGTTCCTAAGTGTGTTGCAGCCACTCAGACACGAGAAAAAGTCTGGGCCTTGGGCACGAACTTTTGTGAGTTGGGGTTCCAAGCTAATGAACACTTAGGGCTTCAGCCCTTAGTGAGAATTGTCCACTCTGTGGACGCGCAAAGCCCCTTGCATCATCTTACGCTCGGGGGTGAGTTTTCTTAAATGCTTCTCTTAATCGTTCTGCGCTGACGTGAGTGTACACCTGCGTTGTGGAAATGCTTTCGTGCCCCAGCATTTCCTTGACGCTCATGATTTCTGCACCGTTTTCAAGAAGGTGTGTTGCGAAACTATGGCGAAGAACGTGGGGGCTAGCCTTGCCCTCCCAACCGATTTCACGAAGCAGGTCGTGAATGTCGTTTCGCAGGGTTCTTAGTCCATAGGGCTTGCCGTCTTCGCTCAAGAACACGTAGCCGGTAGGGGAGGGCAAGTGGCCGGCTTCTGCCTGCATCTGCTTGAATTCGTTGATGCGATTCAGCAAGGCCTCGGTGACGGGGACGATTCTTTCCTTGTTGCCCTTACCGATGACGCGTACCAAGTGTTCCGTTTCCTGAATCTGATTCCAGCAGAGTCCTTGACATTCGGAGATTCGAAGTCCGGAACCATAGATCAATTCCAGCAACAATCGGGCTCGCAGCTGAGGCAGAGTGGGGTCCTCAAGTTCGGGGAATTTCTCCTCGGCAAGGTCCTTCTGGCTCATGAAGGACACCAAGCGCTTGGGGCGCTTGGGCATGGGAACGTTCCCTGCGGGGTTTGTGGAAATGACCTTGGAACGGACCAGGTACTTGCCGAAGCTCTTTAACGCCGCAAGATGTTCGCAGATGCTTGTGGGCGCAAGCTCCTGCTTGATTTTCATGTTCCAGACGAATGTCTTGATGTTGGACTCGGAAAACGCCTCTAGTTGCGGTTCCGATTCCTTGCCGCCTTCGCACAAGTGAGCGACAAATTTTTCCAGAGACTTTCTGTAAGTATCCACAGTACGCGGCGAGAATCGTCGCTGGACCTCGATGTGGGTCAAAAATTGCTGGATTTGTTCAGAAAGATTCATTTTGTATATTCAAGGAATAATTGATAAACCAAAAATAATCTATCTTGAAAGTCAAGTTATGACATTCGAAGAAAAAAATCGTTCTTTTAAAAAATGGGGTTTCCGCCAGGTTGTCGCTTGTGCTGCGGTACTCCTGTTTTCGAATGTCTCGCTTGCTGCCGATCGTGTTACCGGTGCCAATGCAAGTTTGGATGTTGAACCGGGTGCCCGCTCGGCGGCCTTGGGTTCTGCGACCTTGGCGATTGACGGCGATTATCTTGGCCTGACAACGAATCCCTACCAGCTTGCCAATGTGAATTATGGCTGGGCCTCCCTTTCCCATACGGAGTATTACGAAGGTACGCAGTACGATTATGCATCTGCCGTAGCTCCCTTGGGTAACGGTTTGGGTATAGGTCTTTCTTTTGCCCGCTTTGGTGCCAACGATATTCCGTACATCAAGGATGGGGAACCTCTTCCTGCCGGCGATTATTACAATACGCTCTCCGTTGCGGACTGGATGCTTTCCTGTACTGTGGGTAAGAAGTTCTTCAACCGTCTTGACGTGGGCGTGTCCTTCCACGGACTTTATAGAGATATGGACCAGTCCGGATTTGGTTTCCGTTCTGATATCGCTCTCCGTTACCAAGTCATCGATGAATTCTATGTTTCTGGTTTGCTGAAAGGTTGGACCTCTTCTGCAACGGTCTGGTCTTCTGGCGAATTTGAATACGCTTCTCCTGAAGTCTACCTGGCTGCAAGCTATACATTGCCTGTTCCCTATCTTTATGGCAAGTTGGGAATGTATTGGCAGAGTGCCGGATTGTTTCACCAGGAATCTCGCGAAATGGGTTTCGGTGATGACGATCGCGGTGGCCGAGTTTGGGAAAGTCCGTTGGATTGGTTGGCCGGTGGCCACGGTGGTGTGGAACTGGCCTTTGATTTCGGTCTTTCCTTGCGTGCCGGTTTGAGTAGCTTCACCACATTCCAGAGCGTAACTGCTGGTGCGGGTCTTGTGATTGCCAAGTTCCTGAAGGTGGACTATGCCTTTGAATCCCATCCGGTGCTGTCCCCTGTTCATCGAGTCAGTGTCAGCGTGAGCCCGTACCTGTTCTCCAAGAAACCCCGCCCGGGAACCCCCGAAGCTGCGGTCAATGTTCGTAAGCCCACCCTTTTGACAGAAGAAACTGCAGACTCCGTAGAAGAAAATCAGGTGGAAGAAAATGAGATTATTCCGGAAAAGGTTGAAGAAACGACTTCCGCCGAACCGGTAGAGTCCTCCAAGGAATTTGTTGAAGATTCCCAGCAGATTCAGGAAGAATCTCCTGCCAAGGGTATTGTAGTTGAAACCGATGATGAGGTTTTGGAGTAGAAAGGGCCCAAATCGGACAATTTTACGTGACGAATTTCACTTTTTGCAAATAAATAGGCTATATTTTCAGTATGCCTCAGTTAAAGAATTATCGCGAAGTTGGAAATTTTGATTTGCTGTCAGCTCCCCTCAATCCGATTGGGGCTTTTGATGCTGAACAGTTCAAGAAAGATGTTCGCGATCTTCTTGCTGAAAAGCAGGATGAAAAGTTCCTCGCCGTGGATTTGACCGGCTTGGATTTCGTCTATAGCGATGCTTATAATGCATTTATCATGTTCCAGCAGGAAATGTCTAGCCGCGGTGGCATGTTCGCTGTTCTTACGAACAACAAGATCATCGTTGATGGCCTCAAGAAGGCTGGCCTGGACAAGACTATCAAGGTCTTCTCCTTTGAAGCAGATCTGATGTCTTTCTCCTTGCATGTTCAAGCTCCGGCTCAGTCCGAAGAAGTTATGGAAGCTTCCGAACCGGAATCTCCGGCTGCAGTTGCTTCCCAGAACATCAATTCCGACATCAAGACCGCAGCTGCTGCTTCCGAACGCCATACTGGCGCTCATCGTCGTTTCACCAAGAGCTTCAATGCTATTGTGAAGGACGACAAGAAATCCCAGAAGAAGGGCCTGGACATGCCGTTCGAGGAAGAACCTTCCTCTGCCCATACGGTTATTATCGTTATCATCTTGCTTTTGGCCGCTGTCGGCGGAACTCTGGCATTCTTCTACCTCTAGTTTCCAATGTCCGTTGAATTCCAAGAATACAAGGGCAGACGGAAAAAAATAAAAACTCAACATAAGTTTCCGTTGATTCGTTTGCTGCTTGTGGCGGTAGCAGCGTTTTTGGCTTATTGGTCCGGCCTTGCACAGAAGATTGCCGATGCCTTGCCCCTGCCTGGTAACGAAGAAGTGGTGGTTGTGGACAACTGGGAAAACCGTTGCAAGAGCTATGGCGGAACTCCCTTTGCCTTGGAAAACGGATTGGCTCAGTGCTCCTGGATCCTGAACGATTCCACCTTCGCCCAAAGTTTGCCCAATACCTTTTTGCGTTATGTATCTTCGTTGCGCAAGTCCGAAACGTCCAAGCTCCATTGGGTCGCTCCTATTGAAGATTTCTCCAATGCGCGTTTTGTCCTTCACGAAGATTCTGTCGCCTACAGCTATTTGCACTTGATGACGAAGGATTCCAACTATGTCTGGATTTCCAAGAAGACGGGTTGTCGATTCCCGGGCATCTGTCCGCAGCTCCCTATGGAATGGTCCGCTCTTCCGATTTCTGATGGCTTCGACTTCGAGGGCCAGGAATCCTTGATTGCCATGGATGTTTTCCGCGGCATTGGCGAGGCTCCCATCCAGCCCATTCTTCCGGGGATTATCCTTTCCATGGGTAAGGATTCCTTGGGATACTTTGTGGAAATTGATCATGGTTTCAACGTGACCAGCAAGACTTCCGGCATGGGTTCCCTGAAGGAAAACCTGATGGTGGGGGATTCTATCAAGGCTGGAACAACCATTGGTCGTTTGTCTCCCCAGGATAGTTCCGCATTCTTCCTGGCGGTTCGCCAGAATGGACTTTTTGTCCGCTGGAATGATTTCTACGCTGCCGCACATCCCGTACCGCAGAACGCCGTAGCGGAGTTTGAAAAATCCCTGGGCTTCTGATTATTTGTAGTTTTACAGTATGTCCAGGCCTAACCGGAAAAGATCTTTTATTTTGAGTGCATGCATCGGCATGCTGCTGGTCTTTTTTGCTGGTTGCGAATACGAATCCGATGGTCCTATAAAGCCTTCCAGTAGTAATCATGAGTATGATGGAACTGGCTTTTTCCGTGCGGCTAGCTTGGATTCTGGAGCCTTGATTCACTTGGCTTCGGACACGCTGTTTTTGAATGTGCAGAACATTTGGTCCTTTTCCAATTGCGCCTTGAAGTCTATTGATTTGAATATGGAGAAGCAGGGCGATGTTCTCTGGTTTGCTCCAACCGTAGATATCCACGTGACGGAAGATGATTGCGCCGCTCCGTTCTACCGACCGGATTCCTTGTTCAAGATTGTACTGGACGATGAAACTCTGGATGGGGTAGGCCAGGTCAAGGTCAAGAATGATCTGGACTCTATTTTGGATTCCATCTACGTTCGCCGTGGTAAGTTTGTTCTGGATACATTCCAGGTCTACATGGATTCCAGTTTCCTGGATCCTTCGAATTTCCCTTTGCGAACTGTAGAAAAGAAGAAAAAGGAGTCCTTGCCCTCGATTATGAGAGTCCTGGATTCCTTGACTCCACGAGTATTCTACTGGCGAACCATGCACTCCAACTGTACCCACCGTGTGGATATGTGCGAAGACGTGGTGGCCGATACCATCTATCCCAGCAGTTGGAATATTAACGATACGAACCTTGTTCCTGTGCATTATTCCTGCGCTGATACGGACTTGGTTTATTGCATTAACAGTAAGTGGGAAGATGATTCCACTTCGTTGGGAAAGATTCAGGAACGCCCGGATACCATTTGGCACTACAGTACCTATTATGTAGAGAAGTTGGAAAAGTGCGGAACCTTTAACAAGTTCAGCGTTTCAAATTATGTGGTTGGCCAGACGGTTCGATTTATCCGTCAGAAGCTTGTTCCCGACGAAGACGAAACTGGTTGTGGTCCTTCCAGTGCCGAAGAATGGATGATCTACAATCTGAAAAATTTCAGAATGGTACTGGACAATGATTCTGTGAAGGTCATAGATGATTTGCTCAAGGCCTGGGATGAAGCCGAAATCGCTCCCGATACATTGATTGCCAAGGACGAGTAAGATGATTGAATATTCCTTTGCTGCAGAAATTGCAGAAGCCGACAAGTCTATTCTCCTGAATTCCAGAATCTATAAGGAATGGCTGGAAAAGTCCCAGGAAAAGTTTGTGGTCAAGAAGGTCCATTTTGCTTCTGCAGATTTTCTGCTGAAGGGTCGTCAGCCTTTGTTCATCAAATTGGAAGCTACGGCTACGTTGCCCGATGGCCGCCCAGTTCATGGCATTGTCCTTGTCCGCGGTCATGCGGTGGGTGTGCTGGTGGTGCTTCGTTGCGAAGGCAAGCCTTATCTGCTCTTGGTTCGTCAGCCCCGCTTTGCTATTTCTGAACAGGCCTCCTTGGAAATTCCTGCAGGCATTTTGGATTGGACTGGTGACTTCCGCAAGGTGGCTCTTTCCGAATTGGAAGAGGAAGCCCAGATTGTGGCTGAGGATTCTGAATTGATCGACTTGACGGATTTCTGGTATCAAGGATCTTCCATCGGATTTGCTGGAAGTTGCGGTCTTTTGGATGAACGTATTCGTTTGTATGCAATCGAACGTGATGTGACTGCTGAAGAACTGAAGGCTATGGACGGCAAGGACCAGAAGTACACCGAGGAAATCGAATGGATTAGAACCGAGGTGCTTCCTTACGAAGAAGCCGCCCGCAAGTTTGTGGACGGCAAGAATCTCGTTGCTTTGTTTATGTACGAACGCTGGCTCAAGGCCCAGGGACGTTCGCTGTAATTACTTAAAGAAAATATTGTTGACGGTAAGGCCGATGAAGAAAATGGTCAGGTAGCCGTACCACAGTGCGTTCAGTATGTGGTTACATACCCGTTTGTAGGCCTTGGGTTCGTTCTTGTTCTTTTCGATGATGGCGAGAACGCTGTTGCGACGGTAGTAGGCGCAGCCTGCGAGGCCGATAAGAGTTGCGAGAATAACGAGTACATATGCCATGGTGGTCATAAAATAGTTTATTTCGTCGGGAAAAACGAGAAAATAGGCCATAAAAGGGTATAAACCTTAAAATGTCTGTTGCCCGCGCTCCATTTTTTTTCTCTATTTGTCCCTGGTTTTAGAACTGTCCGTGGACATTGCTCTACCTTGATCGAGTTTTCCAGGTAAAGCGGTGGCCGTTAGCGGACGGCAATTTTTTTATAAGAGGTTTATTTGGCAAACCAAAAGTTGGATTCGCTGATCGCTCAGGCATGCGAAGCCGCCGGAGTTACTCTGGTGGAACAGGACATGTTCCGCGCAGGCAAGCGTAAGACGCTTCGCCTTTATATCGACAAGCCGGAAGGTGTTTCCATTGATGACTGCACCAATGTGAGCCATTTCCTGTCCGATGCCTTGGACCTTGATCCCGAAATTATTGAAGGCGCCTACACCCTGGAAGTTTCCTCCCCGGGATTGGACCGCCCCTTGAAGTCGGACGCAGACTTCATCAGAAACAAGGGTCGCTTTATCCGCGTGACCCGCCCCGCAGGTAAGCCTGTGGTTGGTAAGCTGATTGAAGTAGATGAAAAGAATTTAACCCTGGCACTTAAGGGAAAGAAAGAGGAAGAAGTCATTCCTCGTGACGAAGTGCTTGTGGCAAAAGTGGATGTACAAATCTAATAGGAAGGTCATGTTATGAAGAACGAACCGAAAGAAAACTTGCTTGACGTGCTTAAGAAGGTTGTCGAAGCTAAGGATATGGACGACTCCCTGGTGCTCAACGCACTGAAGGAAGCTCTGATTACTGCAGCTCGCAAGTACCTGCACATCGAGAAGAAGATCGAAGTGGATTTCGACGAAGAAGCAAACGAAGTCCATGTCTATCTGCGTGTGGCCGTTGTGGATGACTATCCGGACTACGACCCGAACATGACCGCCGACGAAGTGGAAGAACTGGACAAGGGCTACATGCTGGTTGAAGAAGCTCGCGACTTCAACGAAGACGCTCAGCCGGGTGACTTCCTCGAAATGGAAATTCCTATTGCAGCATTTGGCCGTCAGGCGATCCAGACTGCTAAGCAGCTCCTGAACCAGCAGATCCGCGACGCAGAACGTCAGAAGATCATGGACACCTATCGTAGCCGTATCGGCACCATGGTAAGCGGCGAAGTGGTTCGTTTGGAACAAAGTAACATTATCGTACGCCTCGGCAAGCAGACCGAAGCCATGATCCCGTACCGCGAACAGATCAAGCGCGAACGTTGGGCTCAGGGCAACTCCATCAAGGCTGTGATTGCTCGCGTGGAAGAATCTTCCAAGAACGGCGCTCAGGTTATCCTGTCCCGCTCTAACGGTGATTTCCTCAAGGAACTCTTCCGTCAGGAAGTTCCGGAAATCTACGAAAACACTGTTGAAATCAAGGGCGTTGCTCGTGAACCGGGCTTCCGCGCTAAGATTGCTGTTTACTCTCGCGACGAAAAGATTGACCCGGTTGGCGCATGCGTCGGTATGAAGGGTGCTCGCGTTCAGACTATCGTCCGTGAACTGGGCAACGAACGTATCGATATCGTGCAGTGGAACCCGGATCTGGATGTGTTCATCCAGCGTGCTCTTGCACCGGCTAACGTGATTAAGCTGATCCACGTTCCCGAAACCCGCCGTACCGTTGTGATCATCAGCGATGAAAACCTCGCTCTCGCTATCGGTAAGAACGGTCAGAACGTTAAGCTGGCTGCTGAACTGGTCCAGCGTAATCTGGATGTCTTTGGTGAAAAGGAATGGTCCGAAAAGGACGACGAAACCAAGGCAAAGGTTACCACTCCGTCCGCAGCTGATCTCGCTCACGCAAACGGCCGTCGCGCCAGCCGCTAACCAGAGGCTATACTAGGCCCACACAAGGGGTGTGGGTCTCGAAAGGTTTGAAATAAAAGGAACATTGGAATAGGCAATTCATGGTAAGTGAAAATCAAATAAAACCTACAGATTGGGCTGAATCTCACGGCGTTAAGGTGGACGTTGTGATGAAGCTGCTTCGCGACGCGGGCGTTGCTGTCCGTACTCATATGTCCAAGGTGGACGCCAAGGACTACGAGAAGATTGAAGCCGCCGCCGAAGCTGAAAAGCAGAAGGCAGAAGCTCGCAATAAGAACTTGAAGAAGAACACTACTTCTGATGCTCCTAGCGCAACAACTAGCAAGGCAAAGTCTGGTGTGACCATCGGTGGTCGCACTCTGAAGGCTACCTTGATCAAGGGTGCAAATCCCGCAGCAAAGGTCAAGGCTACTGTAAAGCCTGCCGCTGCCAAGGCCGAATCCCCTGCAGCACCTGCTGCCCCGAAGGCCGCTGCTCCCGCAGCACCCAAGGTTGAACCGAAGCCTGTTGAAGTGAAGCCGGCAGCTCCTGCCGCTCCCGCAGCTCCCGTTGTTGAAAAGGTTGAACCGAAGGCCGCTGCTCCTGCAGCACCTAAGGTTGAAGCTCCGAAGCCCGCTGAAGTTAAGCCTGCTGCACCTGCCGCAGCTCCCGCTGCCCCGAAGGCTGAACCGAAGCCTGCTCCCGCTGCTCCCGCACCGAAGCCTGTTGAAGCAAAGCCGGCTGCACCTGCCGCTGCTCCCAAGGCCGATGCCGCAGCAACCAATGTTTCCAATGTTGAATTGAAGCAGCCTCCCATGAAGGCTCAGGTATTCAAACCGGATGCAGCTATTCTCGCTCGTATCCAGAAGTCCCAGCAGCAGGCTCAGCAGGGCCGCGGCAACGGACATCGCGGTCCTGGTGGTCCCCGCGGTAACGGTGGCAACCAGCAGGGTTATACCGGTACTTTCGGCCGCTTGAACAACGGCAACGGTCAGGACAACCGCAATGGCGGTAACCGTCGTCCGGGTCAGGGTGGTCCGGGTGGCGACCGCAACAACAATAATAACGGTGGTCGTACCTTTACCGGTCGCACCGGTGGCTTTACCGGCTCCTCCATGCAGGACGCTTTCAATGCTAGCAACAATGCAGCTCAGAACGGCTTTGGCGCAGGCCAGGGCGGTAAGGGCGGCAAGGGTGGCCAGCAGAATGGTCGTCATGGCCAGAACGACAAGAACCGTCGTAGCAATGGCAAGGACCGCATGGAACAGCAGAGAGAACAGCAGCAGGAAGCAGTTCGTCAGAACGTTTCCCGCGTGATGGCTGACCTCTCCAAGAAGCCTGTCAAGAAGGTCTACCGTAAGGAAAAGGCCGAAGGCGATACTTCCGACGAAAAGAAGATTTTGAAGACCTCTGACTTCATCACTGTTGGTGAACTTGCCGGCTTGATGGAACAGATGCCTGCTCGCGTTATTGCAAAGTGCATGGAAATGGGCATGATGGTGACCATCAACGCTCGCCTTGACTTTGAAACCATCCAGCTCCTTGCCGACGAATTCGGCTTCGAAGCACAGTTGATGGAAGAATATGAAGAAGAAGCACTGGGCGTCGAAGTGGAAGCAGAAGAAAATCTGCAGCCTCGTCATCCGGTGGTTACAGTTATGGGTCACGTTGACCACGGTAAGACTTCTTTGCTTGACTGGATCCGTAAGACCCACGTTGTGGCTGGCGAATCCGGCGGCATTACCCAGCATATCGGTGCATACGAAGTTACCACCAGCCAGGGTAAGGTTACCTTCCTGGATACTCCGGGTCACGAAGCCTTCAGTGCTATGCGTGCTCGCGGTTCTCAGGTGACCGACGTTATCGTGCTGGTTGTGGCAGCTGACTCCATGGTCATGCCCCAGACTGTTGAATCCATCGAACTTGCCAAGCGCGAAAAGGTTCCGATGGTGGTTGCAATTACCAAGATTGACCTTCCCACTGCTAACCCGGACAAGATCCGCGCCCAGCTCGCTGAACGCGGTGTCGAAGTGGAACAGTGGGGTGGTAACACCAGCTGTATCGAAGTTTCTGCCCGTACCGGTCAGGGTATGGAAGAACTTCTTGAAACCCTGGCTCTCGAAGCCGAAGTTCTTGAACTTAAGGCAAATCCGGATGCTCATGCACGCGGTGCTGTTGTTGAATCCAAGCTCGACGTGGGTAAGGGTTCCATGGCTACCATCCTGGTGCAGAACGGTACTCTCCATGTGGGTGACCCGTTCGTCTGCGGTATCTACGCAGGCCGTGTCCGTGCTATGTTCAACGAACGTGGTGAACAGCTTAAGGAAGTTCCGCCTTCCGCACCTTGCCAGGTCCTCGGTTTCGATGGTACCCCGCAGGCAGGTGACGACCTTATCGTTGTGGAAGACGAAAAGTCCGCACGTGAAATCGCTTCCAAGCGCCGTATGGCTGCCCGTGAACGCGACCTCCGCGCACGTAAGACTGTATCCCTTGAAAATACCTTCAACGAAAAGAAGGATGGTAAGCTTTCTGAACTCAACCTTATCGTCAAGGCTGACGTGGGTGGTTCTGCCGAAGCTCTCGCAGCTTCCCTCGAAAAGCTCACCAACAAGGAAGTCCGTGTCAATATCATCCGCAAGGGTGTGGGTACCATTACTGAATCCGATATCCTCCTTGCAACTACCGCACAGGCTATCATCGTTTCCTTCCACTTGATGCCGTCTCTCGCAGTTCGCGAAATGGCCCAGAAGGAAGGCATCGAAATCCGCAACTACCGCGTGATTTACGACTGTATCGAAGATATTACCAACGCTGTGGAAGGCCTCCTCAAGCCCACCCTCCGTGAAGAACTCAGCGGTGAAGCTGAAATCCGTCAGGTCTTCAAGGTTCCCAAGGTTGGTCTCATCGCCGGCTGTATGGTTACCGACGGTTCCGTGGACCGCGAAAGCCATGTCCGCGTATACCGCAATGGCGTAGAATTGGGTACTACCGTTGTTCAGTCTTTGAAGCGCATGAAGGACGACGTCAAGTCCGTTGCTCGTGGCTTTGAATGCGGTATCGGCCTTAAGGGTTACGACGATATCCGTGAAGGCGATAGCTTGATCTTCTTCAAGGAAGTCTCTGTGGCTCGTACCTTGAAGGACGTTGCCCGTGAAGAAGCCGAAGAAAAGGCTAAGAAGCAGTCTGAAGGGGAAAATGCCTAATGAGTCGTAGAACCGACAGACTGGACGAGCAGTTCCGCGAGGAAATTTCCAAGATGATGCAGAAGGGTCTCAAGGACCCTCGCGTCAGCTCCCTTGCCAGCATTACCCGTGTGGAAATCACCGATGACCTGAGCTATGCCAAGATCATGGTTTCCGTCATGGGTACCGACAAGGAAAAGCGTGACTCTATCATTGGTCTCAAGAATTCCGCCGGTTATATCCGCACGGTTCTTGGCAAGGCCTTGAAGATCCGCAAGATTCCGGAACTGAATTTCGTTCTTGATGAAAATCTTGAACACGCCATGCATATCGAAAGCATTCTTGCAGAACTGAAGCAGAAAGGGGATCTCTAATTGTCCAATTCTGGCTTCGTCCTGTTAGACAAGATTGCTGGTGAAACTTCTTTTAAGGCCCTTTTCCCTCTGAAAAGGGTCTTTTCTACGAAGCGAGTAGGCCACGCAGGCACGCTGGATTTGCGCGCCTCCGGCTTGATTATTGCCGCCACCGGTCGTGTTACCCGATTGTTGCCCTTTGTGGAAGCAAAGGACAAGTGCTATAGTTTTAGGCTCCATCTGGGTTACCAGACTGACACCTTGGAATGGGACGGCGAAGTGGTGGAGCAGGACTCCCGCGCCGTTCAGGACTCCCGCGCTGAAACCGGCGCAGAAACTTCCGCCGCAGTCATTGACCGCGCTGCCCTTGAAGCCGTATTGCCTCAGTTTACCGGCGACATCGAGCAGATTCCTCCCAAGTACTGTGCCGTGAAGATCAATGGTGTTCGTGCCAGCGACTTGATGGAACGTGGCCGCGACATTGAATTGAAACCCCGCAAGATTAACATCAGTTCCCTGAAGGTACTGGATGTTGTGGCCAATGACGTTACGGAAGGTTGTTCCGGCAAGTGCATTGCGACATTCGACTTGATTTGCGAATGCTCCAAGGGTACCTACATCCGCGCCTTGGGACGTGACATTGCCCGCGCTCTTGGTACCTGTGGTTGTGTTTCCGGAATCCGACGCCATCGCATTGGTAACGTTACCTTGGACAAGGCGGTCCGTGGTGAAGATTTGACCCGCGAACATTTGTTGCCGGTGGATCAGATTCTGGATTTCCCGGTAGTTCGTCTGGATGAAACACAGGTGGCTGTGATCCGTCAGGGAAATTACTTGCCTTGGAAGACTCCCATTGAAGGGGTGGACGCCGAGGGCAATGTTTTTGTGGCCAACTTGCAGGGCGAGGTTTTAAGCCTTTGCCATTACGAACCGGGCCGCATTAGACCGAAGATTTATCTAGCTGAAGACGAGTAGTGAAAAGTGAACAATGAACAGTGAAGTACTGCGGGTGAAGTACCTTTGAAGGCAAAGGTTCAATCCATTATGGAATTCACTATTAACTAATTTTTTATGAACGTAGAGATATGAGTTTAAAACGTGCTGTTACCATGGGAAACTTTGATGGTTGCCACCTTGGCCACCAGGCTCTTTTCCGTTCCCTGAAGGCGGTTGCCGAAGCTAACGGATTGTGCCCCACGGTCATCAGTTTCGAACCTCACTCCAACTATGTGCTTCGCGGTCCTGGCGATCCGCTGCTTTTGACCACCACGGCGGAAAAGCGCGAGTTCATTGAAAGCCTTGGCTTGGAATTCGTAGTGTTGCCGTTTACCCGCGAATTGATGAATCTCCCGTTTGATGAGTTCATCCGAAAGGAACTTATCGAAAAGCTTGACGTAAGTTCCATGTTCTTCGGTCATGACCATAACTTTGGCGCTGGCGGTAAGGGAAACTACGAAACCATTACGGCGGCATTCCCGGAACTTTCTACCCAGATGCTTTCCATTGTGCTCCACAAGGGTGAACGTGTCAGTTCTTCTGCGGTGCGCACGGCTCTGGTGATGGGCGATGTGGAACGTGCCCAGACTTATTTAGGCCGCCCTTATCGTTTGACTGGTGAAGTGGTTGTTGGCAAGAAGCTTGGCCGAACCTTGGGTTTCCCTACAGCCAACCTGAAGGTGGAAGAATTCAAGTTCCTGCCCAAGGGCGGGGTATATGTGGCCAACGCCCGCTTGGCTGATGGTCGCATTTTCCGTTCCGTGCTGAACATCGGAACCCAGCCTTCTACGCCGGGCACTCATTTCATGGCTATTGAAGCCTACCTGCTGGATTTTAACGAAGATATTTACGGTCAGCAGCTGGTATTGGACCTAATGGCCTATCTGCGTCCGGAACAGAAATTCGCCAGCATTGACGATCTGGTTCGCCAGATTGGTATGGATGCCAATACGGCTCGAAATTACAACGGAAATCATTGGGCTGAATAGCTAACTTGTTGAATATCAACATCTTTTGAGACAACTTGCAAAAGTTGTCTTTTTTGTTACAACCCAATTTGCGAAAAATCACGGTACTGGTACTATATCACATTGGACTATAGATTGAGGCTTTAGTACTTGTCCATACTTGTAAATAAAGTATCTTTATTGATGTGTTGAGTGTGTATTATGAAATCTAGGTATTACATTCCAGGAATTCTGTTTTTTGTGATGACCACGTCTGCCGTGGCCCAGAGTCCTGCATATCTAAATTTCAATGTAGATGGCGATGGAAATGGTTCTATTTCCACTTCTGCCACTAAATGCACCACTTGTACCAACTCCTCGGAAATCAAGGATGGCAACGTTTCCAACTCCCTTAGCACTTTTTTGCGAAGCTGGACTCCCAGTGCTTCCGCAACTTTGAGTCTGGAAAGTGATCTTGACTTGGGCGAATTGAATGCCGATGGCTCCTGCTCCGTCAATCATACTCCGCTGACCTTGCCTGCAAACGTCAAGAAGTTCAATGGTAATGGAAAGACCATCAGCAACATGTGCTATAGCGTGGATGTTAGCTCTGCATCCAAGATGAATGCTCCGGTAGGTTTCTTTGCAAACCTTAGCGGTGTGGAAGTCTCCGATGTCAAGTTCAGCAATGTCCAGATTTCATTGAAGACTTCTGGAAAGTCCGCAAAGAATTTCCGTGCCGCAGGTACCTTGGCTGGTATGGCAAAAAGTTCCAAGGTCGATGGCGTTACCCTTGATAATGTCCAGGTAGATGGCGTCATGGTGGGCGGTCTTTTTGGAGAATCCTACAATACCGCTATTGAAAATGTTTCTGGTGCAGTTTCTGTTTCCAGTACGTCCGAAATTACGGAAGGCGGAGTCCAGGGGATAACTACTGGCCTTGGCTACTATGCCTATGTGGGTGGTATTTCTGGTTCTGCAATCAATACCGACTTTTCCAATATCCACATTGATGTGAACTTGGATAATGCTGCTGCCAGTGACAGCGTTGTTATGGGTGGTCTTGCTGGCCTGTACACACTGTACCAGTATGCCGGTGAAAATCTTGTTGTCCAAAAGGTTCATGTTGGCTCTGAATCGAATCGAGGTGTGATTACCCATGGTGCCTACATGGGTGGGCTTTTTGGCTTGATCAAGAAGTCCGAATCTGCAGCAAAGATCTTGATGGATGAATCTTCCTTTATTGGGGATATTTCAAATCCGGTTGCACTCAAGAATTTCGCAATGGGTGGCTTTGTTGGTTTCTTCAATATTTCTGACAATGCCCTCAAAATCAGCAAGGGCTTTAGCGATGCCAATTTGAAATCTGCTGCATATTCTGATAGGAAAATCTATATGGGTGGATTTGTGGGTGGCATGGGCGATACCAACACCGGTTCTGGAACCGACGACATGATTTCCTTGGTGGATTCCAAGGCTAAGGGTTCCATTGCTGTTGTGGAAGAATTCGGTAGCACTGTTAGCGGATTCCAAATCTTTGTTGGTGGCCTTGTGGGTAATGGCGGCTTTGCCGTTGATAATTCCATCATTTCTGATACGGCCTATGTGGATATTAACGTGTCCTTGAATGAATCTTCCTCTGCAGATTCCGTTTTTGCAGGTGGCTTGGTTGGTGCTGCTGCTATTCACGGCGGAATAAAGGCCGGCTTGGTCGTTAAGAATTCTGTTTATGCAGGAAGTGTTAGCCTGGATGCTGATGCTGTGCATGCATATGTCTCTGGTGGAATAGGCCAGTTCTTTAAGGGCGAAGATGGCAACTTCATTAGTTTTGAAAATGTTCGTGTGACTGGCAATCCCGCTGTATATGCTTCCAATTTGTTGACTTTGAAAGGTGCCGCTGCTGGAAAAGAAAATCGAAGCATTGTGGGTGGCGTATGCGCTTATTGCAGGACCATTTCCAGCATCAACAATGTGGAGGTGAAGGGTGGTTTCGATATTGACCGTAAGGTTAATGATAGCGATACCCTGTTTGTCGGTGGCATTGTCGGTAGTGTAACCTCGGCTTCCACAACAATTGCTTTTAGCCTGACCAATTCCTACCACTTGGGAACTGTTAAATTCCCGGATGATATCATTAATATGGGTATGGTCAAGAAGGGTTATCTGGTTGGCAATATCCGTATGAGGAATCCTGGTGTTCCGTACGCTATGAAGTCCAATTACCATTATGGTGATGACTTTGATGTGTTGAAGGATGCTATTGGTTTCTTGGATCTTGCTGGATCCTACCCCGCATGGAACGAATTCAATGAATGCGTATCTGGCAAGGTTTGCTGGGATATTGAATACAATGTCCGCAATGGTAAAGTAACCGAGCTTACGGATCTTGAAAATGGAACCTTCCCTGATGCGTATATGAAGGGTTCTACTCTTGCTTCTCATTTGAACTGGGCTTGGGTTACTAGCGGAGAAGGAACTTGGAGCTACGATGCTGATTTGAATGAAGGCTTCGCATTCCTGAAGAGTATGGTTCCGGATGTTGTAGTTCCCAGTTCCAGCAGTTCCTCCAGTGAACCTGTTGTAGTACCGGCAAGTAGTTCTTCTAGTGCTCCGATTGTGGTGCCCCCTAGCAGCTCCTCTAGCAGTTTGGTGGCTGTAATCAGTAGTTCTTCTGATGGAACTTCCAGTGATTCCAATAGCGGCAGCTCCAGTTCCAATAGCGGTAGCTCCAGCAGTTCCTTTGAAATGAGCTCCAGTTCCTCTGTAGTTGCCACCGTCGCATGGCGCATGGTTTCCCTGAAGGGCCTGGAAAATGAAGGTATTGTTCCTACAACTAACGATGACATCTATTGGTGGGATGAAACGGCCTCTGTTGGAGATTACTGGCAGTATCGCATATACGATGCAGAGAAACCGATTGAAGCAACTCAGGGCTTCTGGGTAAATACAGCGGATGATTTGACCGTTGAGGAAATGGGGCCTGTTCCTGAAAATCTCCAGGTAGTGTGGGCTGTAGATAGCGCTTATAGCGGCTGGAACATGGTGGCTAATCCTTATGGTTGGACTATTGATATTTCTGATATTGGTATTGATGCCGATAATATCTATAGGTACAACGTTGCGAAGGCAGACTACGATAGCGCTACTGAATTGAGACCGTATGAAGCTGTCTGGGTCAAGACCAATGTTTCTGATACTTTGAAGTTTACTGCCAAGGCTCCGAAGAAGGCTGGTGCCAAGGCTATGGCTAAGGCTTCTACCAGTGTGGATGGCTGGTCCATTAAGGCAATTCTGACTGACAAGAACGGCAAGCAGGATGCTAGAAACGTGATCGGTGTCAGCTCTGATGTTGTTGTGTCTCCGGAGCCGCCTGCAGCAATGGGTGACCATGTAAGCCTTTCCATTGTGGAAGGTAAGCGTGCACTGGCAAAGAGCCTGAAGCCTGAAACCGATGTGATGGAATGGACCATTAATCTCGGCGCTTCCACGCCGAGAGACGCATTCTTGAAGTTGGAAGGTGTTGACCAGGTCCGTCGAAGCGGTAAGCGAGTCTATGTGACTATTGATGACCGTACTACCGAAATGAAGGAAGGTTCCTCCTTGAAGGTTGCCTTGAAGAAGGGTGGCAAGACTGCTACGGTTACGGTAACTGCAGAATCTATGGAACTTTTGAAGAATCCCTTGGGCAAGCTCCATGTGGCTCGTGCCGGCGACATGCTGGATGTCCGCTTTGATGCGGGGGCTGTTCTTGCCGGAAAGGATTTGAAGGTGGATATCGTCGGTATTTCCGGCAAGGTTGTTGCCACTATGGAGGCCACAACGGCTGCCGGCTCCAACGCCTTTGAAATGCCTTTGCCCAAGCGTGGTGTCTATATGATTCGCGTCCGCGCCGGCAGCCAAACAGCCTCCTACCGCATTAACGTGCAGTAATTTTTAGAGGCGGCGCATGTCGCTTTAAGAGGTGGGCGTGTCGTGCCAAGTGCAAAAAGAAGAAGGATGCCTGAGGGCATCCTTTTGTTGTTTATAGGCTCTTGCCTTTCAGCGGCTGTAGCAGGTATTCCAATCCGTTGACCTTGATTTCGTAAAGTGTTCCCAGCAGTACGCCGAGGTGCCCCTTGGGGAATCCTTTGGAATGATACCACACCACGTAGGGCTCCGGCAAATCGCAAAGAAGAACTCCCTGGTATTTTCCGAAGGGCATTCTTGTATTGGCAAGTTCTATGAGAATTTCCGGATCCATAAGCGGTAACTAAATGACGTTGTTGTCCAAGCCGAAAACTTCGCTGAGGGCGGTGTCGTCCAGGTCTGCAATCCAGGTTTCGCCGGCGTTGACGGTAAGTTCTGCAATGGCCTTCTTGGATTCCAGCAGGGCGTTGATCTTTTCTTCGAAGGTTCCCTTGGTAATGAAGCGGTGAACCTGGACGTTCTTCTTCTGGCCGATACGGAAGGCTCGGTCGGTAGCCTGGGCTTCGATGGCGGGGTTCCACCAGAGATCGTAATGAATAACCTGACTTGCGGCGGTCAAGTTGAGGCCGGTGCCTGCTGCCTTCAGGGAAAGAATCAGAATCTTGGAATCAGGATTTTCCTGGAAGTCCTTCACCATGAAGTTGCGCTGTGTCTGGGTACAGCCTCCGTGATAGAAATTGGGACGAACGCCCAGTTCCTCTTCGATGGAATTTTGCAGCAGCTTACCCATTTCAGTGAACTGCGTAAAGATGATGGTCTTTTCGTCTTGAGCCTGGATGGACTTGAGCAAGTCCATAAGCATCTGCAACTTGCCGGATTCCAGAGCCGGGATGGCTTCGCCTTCGGCTGCCTGGGCTTCGGGATTTTTTCCCAGCTTTAGGTAAGTGGCGGGGTGGTTGCAGATTTGCTTTAGGGCGAGAATCATCTGGAGGATAATGCCCTTGCGCTTGAAGGAGGAATTACCTGCGCCGCCGTTACCGATTCCTTGTTCGGCGTTCTGCTGGCGCATCATTTCCTCAAGTTCCAAGTCGGCCAGGAACTTGTCCAGAGTAGTCTTGTAGAGAATCGCCTGAGACTTGGTCAGTTCTGCGTACTCGTCCTGAATAATCTTGTCCGGCAGGTCGCTAATGATGGACTTGTCGGTCTTAAGGCGGCGCAGCATAAAGGGGGCCGTAATCTTGCGGAACTGTTCCGCTACAGGTTGGCTTCCATTCTTCTGGATGGGAATTTCAAAACGTTCGTGGAACTCGTTTGCGCTGGGAAGAATTCCTCGGTTGCAGAAATCCATAATGGTCCAGAATTCCAGCAGGCGGTTTTCCACCGGAGTACCGCTCATGGCAATCTTCATGGGCGCCTGCATAGAGCGGAGCAGTCGGCTTTGGTCGCTGTCTGCATTCTTGATGTTCTGAGCTTCATCAATAATGATGGCCTGCCACTTTCTTTCCTTAAGCTTGTCAACGTCCTTGCGGAAGGTGGCGTAAGTCGTGAGCAGAACATTGGCGTTGAATTTCTGCAAGTCCCTGGAACCGCCGTGGTACGGCATAAAAGTCAGTTCCGGAGCGAACTTCTTGATTTCCATTTGCCAGTTGCACAACAGGCCTGCGGGCAACACCACCAGAGCCTTGTTCTCGTTCAGCTTGCCTTCCTGCTTGATTTTCAGAAGGTAGGTGATGACCTGCAAGGTTTTGCCCAAGCCCATGTCGTCGGCCAGGATGCAGCCGAATCCCATGTCCAGGTTCTTGTACATCCAGGAATAACCGCGCATCTGGTAGGGACGCAGTACTGCATTTAAATTCTCGGGCAGGTCCACTTCGGATTCACCGCGCCATGCCTCCATCTGACTCTTGATCTGGTCGGTCAAGGTAACGCCAATACTTTCGCATTGGCCCGTAAGGCATGCCTGCACAAGCTTTGCCTGGGTAATTTCCTGGTCCGGTTCTCCCGATTCCTTTTTCTCCACACGTTCCTGAAGATTCTTCAAGTCTTCGTCCGTAATGCGGATGTATTGGGACTTGTATTTTAAAAGACCTTCGGCGTCCTTTGCTAGCTTCAAGAATTCGGATGCAGAAATTTCTTCGTCGCCAATTGCCACTTCCCAATCGAAGTCCAGAAGATCTTGGGCCTTGAACGTGCCGTAGCTCATGGTGCCCTGCACACGCATCTGGGTCTTGGGGCGGCCCACGTTCATCAAGGACTTGGGCAGTTCCGCCTGGATGCCAAGAACTTCCAGTTTCTTCAGGGAGTTCTGCAAAAAGTCCAGAAGCTCGGCGCCGTGCATAACGATGGATCCGTTTGCCTTGCGTTCCAGGTACTTCTCCATAGGCTTGAAGGATTCGGCAATGCCGTTCAAAATACTGAGGATGGAGAGCAGTCGGGAATCGTTGCTTTCAAAAAGCAGGGCGAGGGGAGTGCGTCGGGCATCGGCGCCTTCGCCATCAAGAATAAATACATCCAGGGCGATTTCTTTTCCCAGTTCGGAACAGACGAAAACAATCTGGGCTCGGAAATCCAACGAACTATAGACGGAGAACCACTGTTGAATTTTCCCGGGGATGGCGTGGGCGTTGTTTGCCAACTTTCCGGAAATGCAGTTGAAGAAGAAGGTCTGCAGATTTTCGTGCTTGCTCTTCTGGATCTGCGGCTTAAACTTGCGGGCGAATCGCAACAACTGCCCGATGAAAATGGAAAGGATATGTTCGGCGGGGGAGACCAAAAGTTGACGGTCTTCGTCCCGGTCCAACAGGGCGATGTTTGCCGGAGCGTACTTTTCAAACTCTGCCACAACAGCCAACACGTCGGGCAGCATTTCTGCCGGAAGCCAGCGCATCTGGGCGACATCCTTGCCTACCCAGAATACCTGGGGGTAGATGGCGCCTGTTTTTACCAGGTGGTATGCGGCCATTAAGGTGCGGTGCAGGAAACGCACCGTGACGTGGTGCATAAAGAAGTTTCCGCGGCTCAGGGCGCATAGGGCGCCCATGGCTGTTTCTACAGAAAGGTCTGAACTGATGACCTGGCCGTCCTTGGCCTGGATGAAATGCCATTTCCAACCGTCGGAATGGACCACCTGGAGGGATTCCCCTTCCATCATGAAAGTCTTGTTGTTGTACAGCCTGAACTGCTCGGCGAAATCGTAGAAGGTCTCGAACTGCTCGTAGTACTTGCGGCAGAATTCCATTTCGTCGGCAAAGCTCTTGCGGAAATTGCCTGCGGGGCAGAAATCCGGGAAGTTCTGCAACATGGCGGGCAGGATTCTGGAATAATCGTGCCATTCGTCGAAGTTGATTTCGGGAATACGACCGTTGCCATTTTCTTCCGCCAATTTTTCCGGAGGTAAATCCTTTATGCCGTGGACGAGGGCGCTTTCGTAGGGCGCCTCCATGGCTTCGGCCTGTTCCACCTTCAGGTCCTTCAAGAATTCCAAATCCATACCGTGGATCTTGAAAAGCACGAAGGGGTTGTCCACCATTTCCTTGGCGATGCCCAGGAATGTGGTAATGACATACTTACAGGGCTGTACGTCCTTGCAGTCGCAGCCCATCTTTACGTCGGCGGGAGAGTCAAAAAGGGTGATTCCGCATTTTGCCAGCAGCAGTTCCAGGGAGTGGTTCAAGGTGTCGTTGGCCAGGGCTCGCAATTCTGTGGGCTGCTGCTTTAGAAGGCTGATTAGTACGTCGGCCTTTTCCTTGGGGACCTTTGGGAACACGATGTAGTTGTCGTGGGATCCGCCGTTGGGACCTTTCACATGGGAGATAATGCGGTTGTCGGTGATATCCAGGGAGGTGAGCTGGCCTCGGCCGAAGTATCTGAGGGCCGTAGTGATGGTATCGCCCTGCGCATCCTGCAGCAGGGTGTCCAACCATTTTTTGCTCCACCAAGTATTTCCGGAATAACCAAAATCCATTGTCGGGCGGAATATAGAAATAATCAGGTGCAAAAAAATGACATTGATTTGCTTTTTTGTGCACTATAAAATTGGGCGGACTGGCAGTGGCGGTATGTTTTTTGTGAGATTTTACACCCTTTAAACAAAGGCAATCTTGCAAAAGTGGGAGAAAGTGGGTAAATTTATTCACGTTGTGTTGAATCGTGTGGAAAAATAAACCGAAATGAACTTTACTTATTTCATAGGACAAGCCCAAACGGCTATCGATGGAAAGGGAAGAAGTGCCTTCCCTAGGGAATTCCGTCGTCAGCTTGCGGCCGCCGAAGAAGAGGGTTTCGTGGTCACTCGTGGCCCAGACCGCACCCTCCGGTTGTTCGTCCTTGCGGAGTATGAAAAGTTCTTGACCGAGCTTGATGCTAGACCTTCCAAGGCTTCTACGCCTGAGGAAGCAGCCAAGATCCGCCGTCAAACTGAAGCTCTCCGGAGAGGTCTGTGCGCAACATTCGTTACGTTGGACGTTCAGAACCGTTTGTTATTCCCCAAGACTTTGTTGGAATACGCCGAACTTAAGGGTGACATCCTTTATGTTCCTGCAAACGGCAAGACTCTGGAACTTTGGAATCCAGATCGATACAACGAAAAGTTCGGATTCAATACCGAAGAATCGTTCGAAGCATTCGATGCTGCATTCTATGGCGAAAGTTTGACGGAGGGTCATAATGACAAGTGAGTCTCGTCTAACTTCTCTGCAGACAAACGAAATTTTGAATAGCGCCGGTGGCGTTGTTCGCTCCTGCACTGAAAACGCTACTGCTGGCGTGGAAAATGGCGTGTTCTATCATGATCCCGTCATGCTTCATGGCTGCCTCCAGGGGCTCCGTCTTGAAAGCGACAAGGACTTGAACAAGTCTGGTGATGTTCTCGCTGACGGTACCTTCGTGGATTGCACTCTCGGCGGTGGCGGTCATTCTTATGCTATTGCAACCCGTCTTACTGCCGCAGGCACCTTGCACGCCTTTGACCGTGACGATGACGCAGTAAAGTTTGCTACCAAGCGTCTTGCCGGTGTTGCACCCCAGTTTATTGTTCATCCGGTTCCGTTTGCCGAGCTGGGTAACGAAATCTCTGCAGACTCTGTGGATGGTGTCCTTTACGATCTGGGCATCAGCAGTCATCAGGTGGATGATTCTACTCGCGGTTTTACTTTCGTTGGTAATAATCCGCTGGACCTCCGCATGGATCGTCGCGAAGAAGTTTCCGCCCAGGAATGGCTCCGTACCGTAAGTGCCGACGACTTGGCTGCAGCTCTTCGTAAGAACGCCGATATGGATCGCGCTTTCAAGCTTGCTGGCCGTATTATTGAAATTGCTGCTTCCACCGCTAAGGAAGGCCGCGACATTCTGCCTAGTGACATCAAGGACGCTGTGGAATCCGTGTTCCCGGATAAGCGCCGTGATGCCAACAGCCTTATGGCTCGCGTGTTCCAGGCTGTCCGTATGGAAGTGAATGGCGAACTTCGCCAGATCGAAACTAGCATCCGCGCTGCAGTGGACTGCCTCAAGGTGGGCGGTCGTTTGGTGGTCATGAGCTACCACTCTGTGGAAGACCGTTGCGTCAAGGATGTTTGTGCTGAATTTGAAAAGGCCTGTATCTGCCCCGAACACCTGCCCGTGTGCATGTGCGGTGGCAATCATCAGCGCCTGAAGAAGGTGAATCGCAAGCCGATTCTCCCCACTGAAGAAGAAATTGCAATCAACAGCAGGGCTCGCTCTGCGAAACTTAGGGTGTACGAAAAGGTATGAGTGATTCTCTGAATAACAATGCCGCTTCGGGCTCCAATCGCACTATTGTGCACGGTTTCGTGGGAGTGGTCACTCTTGTGGCCTTCCTGCTGATTTTGCCGTTGTATATGCAGAACCGTCTGACCCGTTTGTATGAAAAGTCTCACGAGCTTTCCAAGCAGGTGAGCCTTTTGAACCGTCAGATCTTGCTGCAGGAATTTGAAATTAACAAGCTGACTTCCTTGGAAAACCTTTCTGGTTTTGCTGAAGAAGCTGGCTATGGTTTGAACTCTGTGCCTACCAAGGTGCGCTTGTCCGGGGGATCCAAATGAAGATGATCAATATCGGTCCCCTGTTCTTCATCAAGCTGGTGGTGTACGGGGTTATTGGAATTCTGGTTATCCAGACCTTCCTGATCCAGGTTCTCAATCGCGAAGTTTATCAGGCTGAAACCAAGAGCTTGGTAACCCGTACCAAGAATATCTACGCTGAACGCGGCCAGATTATGGACCGCAACGGTGTGATCTTTGCTGACAATCTTCGTGATTCCGTGGTTCCTGAAGATTTTACCCGCCTGTTCCTCCAGGGAAAGCTTGCTTCCCAGATCGTGGGCAAGATGGGTACCAATGGCGAAGGCAAGTTGGGCATGGAATACATCTTCGACTTGCGCCTCCGTGGTAGCGAAGGCTTCCGCGTCAGCATTCAGGATGTTAAGAAGCGTGAAATTTATGGCCGTTCCGAAAATGTTGCCGATGCAGAACCGGGTAAGAACTTGGTGCTGACCATTGACCGTAACATGCAGGAAATTGTTGAAAAGGAACTGAAGGCTGGTGTGACTGAATTCAAGGCCACAAGCGCAAGCGCCGTGGTGGTGGATCCTTACACTGGTGAAGTCCTCGCTATGGCTAGCTATCCGACTTTCGACCCCAATTCTCCGAAGCAGGGTGTTGGTAGCATGGCTAAGAACGATATCGTGGCTATGTCCTACGAACCGGGTTCCACTTTCAAGGTGATTACCGCTGCTGCTGCACTGGAAAATGGTGTGGTTTCTCCGGACTCTGTTTTTGAAAACGAAGGCAAGTGCTGGAAGTGGAGTGAACGTTCTGAAAAGATTTGCGACACCCACGTCTATGGCGATATGGATATGGCAGAAGCTATGGTGCAGTCTTCCAACATTGTCTACGGCAAGATCGCTGACAAGGTGGGTGCAGAAAAGCTTTACCTCATGGCTCGTAACTTTGGCTTTGGCATGAAGACTTCCGATGCCTTCTATGGTGAAGAATCCGGAAAGATTCTTCAGCCTTATGAATTGACTCGTGATGATCGTACCTTGAAGACTATGGGTTTCGGCCATGCTTTGATGGCAACCCCGATTCAGTTGGTGATGGCTTATTCTGCAGTTGCCAATGGCGGTAAGCTGATGGAACCCATGATTGTGAAGGAATGGCGTGATTCCAAGGGTAACTTGGTGGAAAAGAGGGTACCGGTTGAAATCCGTCGTGTGATTTCCGAAAAGACCGCATCCCAGATTCGCTCCATGCTCCATCGTGTGGTGAATAACGGTACTGCAAAGAAGGTCATGAGCAAGAAGATTCCTGACGTGGTGTTCGGAGGAAAGACTGGTACTGCTGAAAAGTACAACCAGGAAACCCACAAGTATGACCGCGAACATCAGGTTGCTTCCTTCATTGGCCTTGCTCCGGTAGAAAATGCTCGCTACGTCTGCATGGTTCTGGTGGATGATCCTCAGACTGCCCAGAAGCACGGCGGTAATACTGCTGGCCCTATCTTCCGTCGAATCATGGAAGGTATCTACTACCATCCGGAACTTTCTCCGGCTTCCTACAGCTTGGCTATTGTGGATTCCAAGAGCCGCTGCAAGGGTGATTTCGTCGGTATGAAGGCTGACGCAGCAAAGGCTCTGGCTGCTTCCAAGAATTGCCCGGTGAAGTTCGAAGGCGAAGGAAACCGCGTTATCTCTGAACGTAGAGACAGAAGCGATAGTCTTGAACTCACCCTGATGCTGGGTGAAATGACCGCAGGTAAGATGCCCAACTTGAAGGGCCTTTCCTTGAAGGATGCTCTGGAAATTGCAGGTAGCATCCGAATGAATGTTGAATATACAGGCAAGGGTCGCGTTGTTGCCCAATCCCCGAAGGCCGATGAAGAATTACGTAAAGGGCAGATTTGCAAACTGACGTTGAAGGAGAGAGGCTAATGCTGTCTGATACTTTGATGAAGAACTTGAACGTTCAAGGTTTGTGCGACGATTCCCGCCGCGTGAAGGCAAACGATTTGTTCTTCTCGATTCCTGCTGAAGGAGCCGATGTTTTCGCCCGTAACGCTATCGCTGCAGGTGCAGTGGCCGTCGTTGCCGAAACTGTTGCTCCCGAGGGATTGACTTCTAAGTGGATTCAGGTTTCCGACGTTCGCGCTGCTCGTCTGGAAGCTGCAAAGATTTTCCACAAGGATCCTTTTGCAAAGCTTGCTTGCCATGCCATCACTGGCACAAACGGCAAGACCACCAGCGCATTCCTTATGGACGCCATGCTTACTGCATCTGGCCGTAAGGTTGCTCTTCTTGGAACAATCAAGAACAAGGTAGGGGAGACCTCTGTTCCTGCAAATCTGACCACTCCGGGTCTTTTGGATTTGTTCGCTTTTGCAGCAAAGGCTGTAGAAGCGGGTTGTACCGACTTGGTGATGGAAGCCTCTTCCCACGCTTTGCATCAGGGCCGTGTGGCCGGCATTAGCTACAAGAGCGGTTTGTTTAGCAACCTGACTCAGGATCATCTGGATTACCATAAGACCATGGAAGCTTACTTTGAGGCAAAGAAGCTTTTGTTCACCAAGTACCAGGCTGCTGATGGCGTGTCCGTGATTAATGTGGACGATGAACATGGTGCTGCCCTTTGCGAAGAACTGAAGAAGGCTGGCCGCAAGGTGGTGGGTGTTTCCCGTCTGGGTTCTGCAGCTGCAGATGTTAAGCCCAATGGTGCTGTTGAAAATACTGAAGATGGTTTGAAGTTCGACTTGACTGGGTTTGGTTCCGCAGCCCACTTTGAAACAGCTCTTTGCGGCGACTTCAATGTGGATAACGTGATGCTGGTTCTTTCCTGGGCAAACGCCATTGGACTTTCCAAGGATGCTATGGACAAGGCTCTTGCCACAGTTCGTGTTCCTGGTCGTTTTGAAAAGGTCTGGAACAAGAACGGTGTCCATGTGGTGGTGGACTATGCTCACACCCCCGATGCTTTGGAACGTGTCTTGATGACTGCTCGTTCTCTTTGCCGCGGCAAGCTTTCCACCGTGTTTGGCTGCGGTGGCGATCGCGATAAGACCAAGCGTCCCATTATGGGTGCTATTGCTGAGAAGTTGGCTGACAAGGCTTGGCTCACTTCCGACAATCCCCGCACTGAAAATCCCACCGACATCATCAATGATGTCCGTGCAGGTATGAAGACTGAAAAGTTTGAAGTTGTTGAAAGCCGTGCCGAAGCTATCGCTCGCGCCTGCGCCGAGTTGAAGGATGGCGACTGGCTGGTTGTTGCTGGTAAGGGTCACGAAGACTATCAGATTATCGGCAAGACAAAGCATCATTTTGACGACCACGAAGAAGTGGTGAAGGCAATGGCAAATGTTTAAGCTTGACTTGACAATTAACGAAGCTCTGGAAATCCTGGAGATCTCTGCGGTGGGCGTGAATAAGCGCACCTTGAACCGTAAGGTGAATCTCTGCATGGATTCTAGAGAGCCGGCCAAGGGCGTTGTGTTCTGGCCGATTAAGGGCGCACGTTTTGATGCCCACCAGTTTGTACCTCAGATGGAAAAGGATGGAGCGCTGATGAGCGTTGTGAATCAGGATGCCGCTGGCATTGAAACTTTCAAGATGTATGCACCGGTGGATGATACCACCGCAGCCTTGCTGAAGCTGGCCAAGGGTTATCAGCGTAAGTTCAAGGTGAAGAAGGTTGCAATTACCGGCTCCAACGGCAAGACCACTACCAAGGAAATGACCAAGGCTGTTCTTTCCGCCAAGTACAACACCCACGCTACTGCTGGTAACTTCAATAACCATATTGGCGTGCCCATGACCTTGTTCCAGCTGAAGCATTCTCACGAAGCTGCCGTGGTCGAAATGGGTACCAGCGGTCCCGATGAAATTCGCCCTCTTTCCATGGCTGCAGAACCTGATTTCGCCGTAATCACCAACATTGGCGCAAGCCACTTGGAACGCCTTGGCGACCTGGACGGTGTTTTCGCTGAAAAGAAGACTATTACTGCAGGCCTCAAGAAGGGTGGCATTCTTTTCGTGAATGCCGATGATCCTCGTCTCTGCAAGTGCCGTTCCAATACCAGCTACAAGGTGGTGACTTTCGGTATCAAGCGTGGTATCTACAAGCCTGAAAAGCTGACCTATAACGAAGATAACTGCGCTTCCTTCTACCTGGGCCGTACCAAGTTTACCTTGAACGTTCCCGGTATCCATAACGTTTATAACGCTCTAGCTGCAATTGCCGTGGGTGAAGCCTTCAAGATTTCCAAGACTGAAATCGCCAAGGCTCTGGCTGGCTTCCGTTCCACCAATATGCGTATGGAACTGAAGAAGGCTAACGGTTTCCAGATTGTTTCTGACTGCTACAACGCAAACCCGTCTTCTACCAAGATGGCTCTGCAGACCATTGGCAATATGAAGGTTTCCCGCCGTATCGCAATTCTCGGCGACATGCTGGAACTGGGCAAGATGACCGATCAGCTTCATGTTGAAATGGGTGAACTTGTTCCCGAAATGAACTTTGACATGCTCCTGACTGTAGGCGAAAAGGCAAAGCTCTATGTGAAGGGTGCAAAGTCCAAGGGCATGAAGAAGGCTTATCACTTTAACAATGTGCAGGAACTTATTGACAGCTTGACTGAAGTTGTTGCTGAAGGCGACGTTTTCTTGATCAAGGGCAGCCGCGGCATGCATATGGAACAGGTTGTCGATGCAATGCTTCGTCTCACTTCTGTAAAGGCATAAGGAATAGGTAATCGTGAGTAATTCTGCTCAAAATAACGGCATGAACAAGATCCTCCTGGTGGTGGTCTTGATCCTTGTCAGCTTTGGCGTGGCTGTGGTGTATTCCGCATCCGCTCCCTCTGCTTTGGCAAGCGGCCGTCCTGCAGAACACTACATGCTTTCCCATTTGCCCAAGGCAGTTGGTGGCGTTGTTGCCATGCTGTTTATTGGACGATTTGTGGATTATGGTCACTGGAAGTGGCTTGGCCGAGTTGTTTTCATTGTCTTCTTTGCTCTTTCTATTGCTGCTTTGATAAAGGGTGGTGCCGTGAAGGGTGCTAACCGTTGGATTCTTGGTATTCAGCCTTCTGAATTTATGAAGTTGGGATTGATTATTTGGATCAGTGCCAAGCTTTCTGAAGCTGGTGATAACATTAAGACCTTCGCTTGCTCTGTGGTTCAGCCCGGAATTCCTTTTGCCCTTTGTGTCCTGATTCTTGTTTTGCAGCCCAACTATTCCATGCTGATCATGGTCACCACGATTGTGGTTTGCATCATGGTTACGGCCGGTGTAAACCTCAAGTACATGGGTTATGTGGCTGCTGGTGCTGCTCCTCTGGGACTTCTCCTCCTGTTGTTCTCGAAGCATTCCCGTGCCCGTATTATGGCTTTCTTTGCTGATGAAGGCGAAATGGTGGCTTCCAACTATCAGGGCGATCATGCTTTGCAGGCTCTGGGTAATGGCGGTCTCTTTGGTACAGGCTTTGGCCAGGGCGTTCAGAAGCTGGGTTATTTGCCGGAATCCCATAAGGATGTGGTTTACGCTGTGATTGGTGAAGAATTTGGCTTTGTGGGAACCATGCTTGTGCTTATTTTGTTCACCTTGCTGTTTGCCCAGGGTTTCAAGATTGCGCAGAATGCTTCCACTCGCTTTGGCAAGTATTTGGCTTTGGGCCTTACCCTTTCTCTGTTCTTTAACTTCTGTGTCCATGTTTGTGTTTGCGTAGGTCTTTTCCCCATGACGGGTCAGCCGTTGCCCTTCTTTAGCTTCGGTGGAACCAACCTGCTCTACACATCCGCGGCAATTGGAATTTTGCTGAATATTTCTCGCCCCAGTTCTGGTAGAAAGATCAAGGAACCTTTCTCTAGCAGAGCTTCGCTTGAAAGCAGCGTGCTTAGAAATTTTGAATTTACAAGGAGTGGCGTATGAAGAAGTTTCTTTTCGTATGCGGTGGTACCGGTGGTCACATTTTCCCGGCAGTAGCTATTGCCGATAGCCTGAAGAAGATGGGCGTGACCGACATTACTTTTGCTGGCCGTAAGGGTTCTATGGAAGAACGCCTGGTTGCAAAGAACTGGCCCTATGAATACATCTCTGCCGAACCTCTTCACCGTGGTCCGTTCCTTAAGAATTTGGCTTTGCCCTTTAAGCTGACCAAGTCCTTGGTTCGCGCCAAGAGCGTGATCAAGAAGGTGAACCCCGACGTTGTTGTTGCAACTGGTGGCTACGTTTCCTTGCCGATCGTTCTGGCAGCAGGTTCCATGGGTATTCCTGTTTATCTGCAGGAACAGAATGCGGTTGCCGGCATCGCCAACAAGGTGGGTTCCCGCTATGCAAAGACCATCTTCGTGACTTCTGAAGAAGCCGGTAAGTCTTTCCCCATCGAAAAGATCCGCATTTTGGGTAACCCGGTTCGTGAATTGCCTTCTGAAGACTCCTTGGCTCGTCCGGCAGAATTTGCTGCAGGTAAGAAGGCTGTGTTTATCGTCGGTGGCTCTCAAGGTGCTGCAGGCATCAACAACAAGATTGAAGAAAGCATCAAGGCTATTACTGCCCGTGACGACGTTTCCGTTGTCTGGCAGGTTGGCGTCAAGAACGTGGATGCAATCAACGCTCGCGTTGGCGAATTGCCTAACGTCGCTGTGCGCGGCTTCCTGGATGGTATCTACTCCTATATGAAGCATGCCGACTTGATCATCAGCCGCGCCGGTGCATCTGCCCTTGCTGAAATTTTGGCTTTCGGTAAGCCGTCTATCTTGCTTCCGTTCCCGCACGCTACCGCAAACCACCAGGAACACAACGCTCGCGTGGTGGAAAAGGCTGGCGCCGCTCTGGTTGAACTGGATGCAGAAGAAAATCATTTGTGGGAAAAGGTGGAAACACTTCTGGCCGACGAAAAGCGTTTGGCCGATATGGCTGCTGCAGCAAAGACTTTGGGTATGCCTGATGCTGCCGACCAGATTGCAAAAATTATCCTGGATAAGGAGAATGCATAATGCAGATTAATGATTGCAAACGTGTTCGCCGCCTGCATTTTGTGGGTATCGGTGGCGCCGGTATGTCCGGTATCGCCGAAGTGCTTCACGCTAATGGCTTCGTTGTTAGCGGTTCCGACATGAGCGAAAGCGCTGTCGTGGACTACCTTAGAGGTTTGGGCATCCGTGTTGACCCTAAGCACGATGCAAAGAATGTTGAAGATGCAGATCTGGTTGTGTACTCCTCTGCAGTTCCCCACGATAACCCGGAACTGATGGAAGCTCGCAACCGTCGTATTCCCGTGATCAAGCGCGCAGAAATGCTGGGCGAATTGATGCGTATGAAGTATACGCTGTCTATCGCCGGTACTCACGGCAAGACCACCACCACTTCCATCGTGGGCCAGATCTGGGAAGAAGCTGGCTTGGATCCCACCATCATCGTAGGCGGTGTGGTGAAGGGTCACGGTAGTGGCGCTAAGGTGGGTAAGGGCAATTACCTTATCGCCGAATCTGATGAATTCGACCGTAGCTTCCTTTCCATGATGCCGTCTTCTGCAATCATTACCAACATTGACGCAGACCATTTGGATACCTACGAAAATATCGAGGACATCAAGGATGCTTTCGTGCAGTTTGCAAACAAGATTCCGTTCTACGGCCAGATTATCCTTTGCCTGGATGATCCCAATGTACAGCAGATCTTGGCTCGCCTGAAGAAGCCGGTGATTACTTACGGTTTCTCCCGTCAGGCAAAGTATCGTGTGGACAACCTCCGTTTCGAAAAGGGTTTCCCCGTGTTTGAAATTTTGAACGATGGCAAGAGCCTGGGCGAATTCCGCCTCCAGATTCCTGGCCGTCACAATGTGCTGAATGCAACCGCTGCAGTGGCCCTGGCCGTTGAAGAAGGTATTTCTGCCGACATCGCTCGTAAGGGTGTTGCAGAATTTGAAGGTGTGAAGCGCCGCTTTGAATTTATCGGTGAAAAGAATGGTGTCATGGTCTTTGACGACTACGCTCACCATCCGACCGAAGCAACCGCAACTTTGCTTGGTTTCCGCGATGCTTTCCCGGACAAGCGAATCATCGTTGCTTTCCAGCCTCATCTTTTCACTCGTACCCGCGATCAGCACGAGGCTTTTGGTAGTGCTTTTGCCAACTGTGACGTTCTGCTTGCAACCGATATTTACCCCGCCCGCGAAAAGCCCATCGAAGGTGTTACCGGAGCCCTGGTTGCTGATAGCGCCACCGCCCGCGGCCATCGTGATGCCCGTTTCGTTGGCGACCAGATGAACTTGCTGCCGATCCTGAAGAAGGAACTTCGTGAAGGTGACGTGGTGGTTTTGATGGGTGCAGGTAGCATCTACAAACTTGGTGAAACAATTCTCGAGGAATGCGTCTAGTACATAGGAACAAAGAACTTGAGTCAACGTGATACTACATTGCTTGGCCGTCGAATCGGCTACAACGAGCGTAAGCGCAAGGAAGCTCGCGTCCAGAAAGTAAAGTCTGGCACGGCTCGCGTGGCTCGCTGGTTTAAGCGTGGTGGCTGGTTTTTGCTCGCAGCCGCAGTAGCTATCGGTGTGACCTTGTGGCATGAACGTTTCTATCTCCAGCGCTTCAATCCTCTGGAACTTCGCCACTTGCAGTATGTGGAAATCGAAGGCAACCGTATGCTTTCTTGGGAAGACGTGATGCAGAATGCCCAGGTGGAAACCGGCATGCTTATGTCCGAACTGAATGCAGACTCTGTGGCTTCCAACTTGATGCTGATTCCGCTGATCAGTTCCGTGGAAGTCGAAAAGAAGTTCCCGTCTTCCTTGTTCATCAAGTTGCAGGAATCTTCTCCGGTGCTTTCCGTACTGGACCAGGGTAAGGCCAAGGTATTCTCTGAAAAGGGAATCTCCATGCCGCTCTCCATGGCAACAGCCATGCGCTTGCCGGTTCTGGATAACGAATCCCTGGATAAGGTGGAAGTGATTGCCACCTTCCTGGATACCATGAGGAAGATGAACAACGCCTTGTACGAAGATGTTTCCCAGGTGGGCTGGGATGAAGAAAATAAGGCAGTTGAAGTGTTTTTTAGAGATGTGGGATATCGAGTACTTTATCCGGCATCGGGTTGGCAGGAAGAAGACTTCGCCCTGTATGAATCACTGGGAGAAGGCTTTGCCAAGGACCTGCATTGCGCAGGTGAGGTAGACATGAGATTTCATGGCTTTGCCTATGTAAGGAATTTTGATAAGAGGTGCGTCAATGGATGATAACAAGCAAACCATAAAGAAGGAAGATTACATCTTCGGCCTTGATATCGGGGCCTCCAAGGTGAATCTGTTTGTTGGTATTTCCGAAGGAAGTTCCGTTCGCGTTGTCGAATGTGGCGATTTCCCGTTGGCAAATGCTGAAGAGTTCGATTTGATTATCGAAACTCTGAAGAAGGCTGCCTCCCAGCTGGAACTTTCCGCTGGTGTGGACGTCCGTGACGTGTATGTGGGCATTGCTGGTAAGCATGTTCAGTCTTATGGCTTTGAAGGCATCATTACGCTGCCTACTGGTGAAGTCCGTGAAGAAGATATCGAAAGCGTGCAGAAGCAGGCAAGTACTTTGCCGGCCTCCGCTGGCGAAATCATCCACGTATTCCCGGGTGAATATACTCTTGACGACGAAGGTCCGATCCGCAATCCGAAGGGCCGCTCCGGCCGTCGTCTGAAGGCAAACGTTCAGGTGGTCACCTCCCGCCAGAACGCATTGCAGAATCTTGCAAAGTGCATTGATAAGGCTGGCCTCAATGTGGCAGGCTTTGTGCTGGAACCGTTGGCTGCAGCAAGCGCAGTTCTTACCGAAGATGAAAGAGAACTGGGTGTTGCTCTGGTTGACATTGGCGCAGGTTCCGCTGACATCGCCGTGTTCGTGAATGACTCTGTTCGCTATACCGCCTCTTTGGATCTCGCCGGTAACGTGATTACCAGTGACATTAGCAAGTGCCTGCAGGTACCTATTTCCTTGTCTAAGGCTGAAGAAGTCAAGAAGAAGTATGGCACTTGCGTTATCAGCAACTTGATTGAAGAAGAAACCTTCCCGGTTCCCGCTGTCGGTGAACGCGGTGATGTGCCCTGCTCTCGCAAGCTTTTGGCTCGCGTCATCCAGGCTCGCGTTTCTGAAATCTTCCAGTTGCTGGCAAAGGATCTTAAGAAACATCAGTTGGATTCCATTATCAACGGTGGCGTTGTCTTGACTGGCGGCTGCTGCGCATTGGATGGTATTGAAAATGTTGCTTCCAAGGCTTTCGACAAGCCTGTCCGTATCGGTCATCCCAAGGGTATGAGCGGTATTCAGGAAGCTTATCAGAATCCGTCCTATGCAACTGGTATTGGTCTTCTTTACTATGCCAATAAGCAACGTCGTGAAAAGAAAAAGAGTGAAACTGGCGCACAGATCGCCGTTTCCGTCAAGAAAGGATTCCAACGTTTTGTTGACATCATCAAAGCTTATCTATAACAACATCAACACTCAAAATCAGGGAGATTAAATCATGAGTGAATTCGACAATATCAATTTCGAGGCCAAGTCCCGCATCGTCGGTGACGACAACTCTTTCAGAAACGCTAAGGTTAAGGTGTTCGGCGTCGGTGGCGCAGGTGGTAACACTGTTAACCGTATGAAGCAGATGAATATCGAAGGTGTGGAATACTACGCCGTCAATACCGATATCATGGCTCTGGACATGAGCTTGGCCGACCACAAGATTTCTATCGGCGAAAAGACCACTAAGGGTCTGGGCGCTGGCATGGAACCGGAAAAGGCTTCCAAGGCTGTTGAAGAGAACATTGAAGAACTTAAGGAAGCCATGAAGGGAGCCGACATGGTGTTCGTTACCGCTGGTATGGGCGGTGGTACCGGTACTGGTGCTGCTCCGATCGTTGCTAGCGTTGCTCGCGAACTGGGTATCCTCACTGTGGGTGTTGTGACCAAGCCGTTCCGCTTCGAAGGTAATGCACGTTCCAAGATTGCTCAGCAGGGTATCACTAACCTCCGCGCAGCAGTGGACACCATCATCGTTGTTGAAAACAAGAAGCTCCTCACTCTCCTCCAGGCTTCCAACCAGAAGGCTACCATGGAAGAAGCTTTCAAGATGGCTGACGAAATCCTCGGCAACGCAGTGCAGAGCATTTGCAACATTATGTTCCACCACGGCCTCGTCCATGTTGACTTTGCTGATATCCGCAAGGTCATGCTGAAGGGCGGTAGCGCTCTCATGGGTACCGGTTTCGCTCAGGGTGAAAACCGCGGTATTATGGCTGCAGACATGGCTCTCGCTTCTCCGCTTCTGGAAGACATCGATGTCAAGGGTGCATCCGGCGTGCTCATCAACGTGGCTCACGGTGAAAACTACTCCTTGATCGAACATAGCGAAGCTATGGAACACATCTACGAAAAGGTTGGTGAAGAAGGCGATCCGAACATCATCATCGGTGACATCACTATTCCGGAAATGGGCGACAAGGTTTGCATCACCATTATCGCAACTGGTTGCGGTGGCACCTCTGCAGTTCAGGCTCCGCAGGCTCCTGTCATGAACGCTATGCAGCAGACCATGATGCAGACTGGTTTTGCAGCTCCGGTTGTTCCGACTGCTTCCCACGTGGCTCCCGTTGCTCCGGCTGCCCCGGCTCCGGTTCAGGGCGTCCAGCAGGCAACTCCGCGTCCGACTTCTATGAACTTTGTTGCTCTGGCTCAGACTCAGGCAGCTCCGGCTGTTGCTCCTGCAGCACCCGCTCCTGAAATGTTCACTCGTCAGATGCCCGCACAGCAGGCTGCTCCTGTAGCACCCGCTCCTGTTCAGCAGGCTCCTGCTCAGGAAATTCCGTCTCTCACCGATTCTCAGGTGATGCGTGCTGTCGGCGCAGCTATGTTTGCTGACCCGGGCTTCAACGCTACCGCAACTGCAGAAGAAACCACCTTCCGCAGCTCTGAAACTTCTGAATTCTCTACCGTTGCTGATGAAGATCGCTTCAACGAAGGCCGCGGTGGTTTGGAAGTTCCGGCTTGGCAGCGTCAGAATGCTGCTGCAGAAACCGCTACTGTTCGTCAGCCGGTTGCCGCAGTTGCTAGCCGTCAGGAAGCTGAAGATTCCCTGAAGATGGCAGATGTTGATTACAGCCTGCCTGCTTTCATGCGCAACTCTACCAGCGACCTTTTCTAATCAAAAAGTCTCAAGAACACATGGCATGATAATGCTCTGCTGATTTTCAGCAGGCAATGCCGAGTGTGTCTTCAACGAAACACACACACACACACGAATGCGCGAGTGCGCATTCAACACAACACAAGGAACTGCCTGGGTCTCCCTGCCTGGGCAGTTCTTTTATTTACCGCCCGGCCACGGGCTCGGTAAATATTCATGTGACAGGCCTCGCTCTCGCAACCGCCCCTGATTAATATCAGGGGCTTGTTGCTCACATTATCGTTCGCTCGCTCTCGTCGCCACGGCTGATTAATATCAGGGGCTTGCTCCTAACATTTTTACTAAATTCGTTATATGAAGTTCTGTTCAGCAAAGAAAATGTTTTTGAGGACCTTGGGTATTGCTACGACGTTGCTTTCCGCATCGGCGTTTGCTGAGGTTGTTCCTCCTGCAGTTTCTGTGGACAGTTCCGTTTCTGTAGAACAGTGGCGCAGTTCCCTTTGGCAGGATTCCTCCAAGCACAAGTGTTACGTGCAGGTTGGAACGGATTTCAATTTTGGTTTTAGTGGCGGTCCGACAGCCTCTTACTTTGCCGCCGATACCGTAGATCGTTATGGTTCTAATTGGCGCGGCTTACAGATTCCTCTGGAAACAGGTCGCAATTACGAAGATCGCATTGAACCCTTCTTCACACTGAGTTTCCGTGCGGGTTACAAGAATTTCCATTTTTTGCTGGAAGCTCCTCTTCGCAAGGATATCGAAGCTTGGTATAGCAGCACAACCAAAACCAACTTGACTTATAAACCTAGCGAGTTGGACATTAATGTGCCCTATAACGCTTATGGTCGTTGGAACAATCCTGTAGGCTACGTACAGTTTGGCCGATTCGATGCCGACGTGAAAACTTCGCCCAATGATATTACCATTGGCGGCATTCCGTATCACGATGGTATCCACTGGAAATTCAATCCGGGAATCTTCCGTTACGATTTCTTGCTTAGTTCCTTGAATGCTTGGCTCTACGGTGATGTAATTGATCGTACAACGGGTTGCCCCAAGGATCCCTCGTCGGAAGCCTATGCCCAAAAGTGTACGCTGCCTAGCCAGCAGGTGGACAACCAGCGTAACAGAATTTATAACCAGAATGTAAAGAATCTGGTTTACCATCGTTTTGGCCTCGAAACGTCCAAGCTTTGGGCCTATGTTATTGAAACTAGCATGGTGGGCGGCAAGGCCCTGGAATTCCGTTCTTTCAATCCCTTCATCTATTGGCACGATAACTACGGTTCCGGCTATACCTCTGCGGCCACCTCCTTTGAAGTGGGTTACAAGCCCATAAAGGGTGCCAAGTTCTACGCCCAGATGAACATGGAAGATTTGAACAGCCCGGTAGGAGAGGATGATGACATGGGGACATCCCGTTCTATCATCAATTACATGGTGGGCTACTTCCAGGAAATTCCCACAGCGAAGTACGGAACTTTTACCACCCGCCTAGATGTGGTTCTTACGGACCCTGCTTCCAACAACAGCAAGCTGCCTTTGCTCAAGTATACCGGTCGCAAGTTGTACCGCAGCAATTACCGCCAGCAGACCGACCCTGATTATGCCGATGCCTACTTTGTGGATTATCCTGTGGGCTATCGTCGTGGTCCCGATGCTTTGGATATGTGGCTGGATGTGAACTGGAAGTATAAGAATAGGTCTGCAGATTTTACCTTCGGTTGGTTACAGCAGGGCGACAAGGAAATTTATACAAACTATAATGAAGCTCTCAATACCTCAGGATCAACTTCTGGGGTGAGTGAGACTCAGTATTTCTTCGATGTCTTGTACAAGGAAAAGGTCAGAAGCTGGTTTGAGTACTATGTGGGCGGTGGATTCCGTATTTACGAGAATTTAGACCACATCAAGGGTGAAAACGGTGCCGACGGCTGGGTCCGTGCCGGAGTGAAGTTCATCTTCAACCCCGTGGACTACAGATTCTAATTATGAATTATGAAGTATGAATTATGAGAATATAATTCGTAATTCGTACTTGGCCCATCCATCATTATTATCTATCTTTATAGGGCCTATAACAGGAGTTTTTTTATGGCTGAAATCGGTACCCCGCTTAGCTCTAGTGCAACTAAGGTTCTCTTCTGCGGTGCAGGTGAACTGGGTAAGGAAGTCATCATCGAAATGATGCGTCTCGGCGTCGAAGTGGTTGCCGTAGACCGCTATGCCAATGCCCCGGGCATGCAGGTGGCTCACCGCTCCCATGTGATCAACATGCTGGACGGTGCTGAACTCCGCCGCGTCATCGAGCTGGAAAAGCCCGACTACATCGTACCGGAAGTGGAAGCTATCGCTACCGATACTCTGGTCCAGATGGAATCCGAAGGCTATACCGTGATTCCGACCGCCAAGGCTACCAAGCTGACCATGAACCGCGAAGGCATCCGTCGCCTTGCTGCCGAAGAACTTGGCATCAAGACCAGCCCCTACAAGTTTGCAGACAACTTTGAAGACTTCAAGGCCGCCGTCAAGGAAATCGGTATTCCTTGCGTCATCAAGCCTGTGATGAGTTCCTCCGGCCATGGCCAGAGCGTCATCAAGACTGAAGCCGATATCGAGAACTCCTGGAACATTTCCCAGAACGAAGGCCGCACCGGCAAGGCTAGCCGCGTGATTATCGAAGGCTTCGTTCCCTTTGACTACGAAATTACTTTGCTCACTGTCCGCCATGTTGCAGGAACCGCATTCCTGGAACCCATCGGACATCATCAGGTGGGTGGCGACTACCAGGAATCCTGGCAGCCCCAGCCCATGAAGCCTGAACTTCTGGAACAGGCCAAGGTCATTGCCAAGAAGGTGACCGATGCTCTGGGTGGCCGCGGTATCTTCGGTGTTGAACTGTTCGTCTGCAAGGACGAAGTGCTGTTCAGCGAAGTGAGCCCCAGACCTCATGACACCGGCATGGTGACCTTGATTTCCCAGGACCTTTCTGAATTTGCCCTCCATGCTCGTGCTATTCTCGGCCTGCCCATTCCCAACATTGCTTTCCATGGCCCTAGTGCTTCCAAGGCAATCGTTTGCGATGGCAACTCTACTCAGGTGAAGTTCAGCGGTCTTGAAGAAGTTCTTGCTGAACCCGACACTGGCCTCCGCCTGTTCGGTAAGCCGGAATTGAAGGGACATCGCCGTATGGGCGTTCTCCTTGCTCGTCGCGAATCTGTGGACGAAGCTCTCAAGACCGTCATGGAAATGCGCGAAAAGGTGAAAATCACGTTGTAAAAAATGGTTCGGACCCGCGAATTCTCGTAATTCGTACTTCGTAATTAGAAAAAGCTCGGCCTCGCCGAGCTTTTTTACGTCATCTCATACTTCGTAATTCGTAATTAAAAAATCGGCCCCCCTTCGATATTTTTTCCCGTAGCACCTATGGATGACGGAAGTTCCTTAAATGCAAACGGGGGTGAAACCGACAGGAGTTCTGCCTGTTACGAATCAAAGACTCTAAAGGGGTTGAGGCTAATGATCACTTAGGACTTTAGTCCTTAGTGAGAATTGTCCACTTTGTGGATGGATGCCCCTCTATCGGAAACTTTGCTTTGCAAATGTTTTCGTAGGGGAGCTCGAGGGGGGCTCTGCCCTCCCTCGTTATTTATTCCCCGCAGCTTTCGTAGTAAGCTTCCAGTTCCTTATGGCAGTTGATGAAGAACTTCTTCAATGCCGGATCGAAGTGGGTGCCCATGGCGTTCACGATGATGTCATAAGCTTCCGCATAAGACATCTTTTCCTTGTAGCATCTGCGGCTGACAAGTGCATCATAAACGTCGGCGATAGCCATAATACGGGCTTCCAGCGGAATGTTCGTCCCCTTCAAGCCTTCGGGATAGCCCGAGCCGTCGAATCGTTCGTGATGGTAGTGGGTAACGTTTCTTGCGATAGTTACAAGTTCCTGAGTTTCCACATCCTTCAAAAGATTTTCGACAATGTAGGCGCCCTTTTCAGAGTGGGTCTTCATGTTGTTGAATTCTTCAGAAGTGTACTTGCCCGGCTTGCGCAAAATAACATCGTCTACGGCAATCTTACCTAGGTCGTGCATAGGAGCAACCTTGATGACTGCGTTGAAGAATTTGTTCATATTGCGATAGACGTCATCCTTCTTCATTTCATTGACAAGGATCTTCACCACCTGGCTTGTACGCTTGATATGACCGCCGGTGTTGCTGTCGCGGTTTTCCACCATGTTGGCCATGCCGATAATCATCTGTTCCTGGATGGCCTGAATGTGGTCATCCTTGTTCTGAACATCGGTTGCAAGATCTGTATTGTATTTATCCAAAAGCTTGATGTAGCGCTGGACCTTGGTGTCGTCTTCGATGCGGAAAAGGTAACCGCAGGTCTTGGCGCCATGGTACAAAAGTCTCAGCACGCTCTTGTAATGCTTGTTGCCGTACTGGAAATAGTCTATCTGGCAGGCATCCTGGGTGTTGAACTTTTCAATTTGACGAATCAAGATGCTTCCGAACTCATCGGCTTCGCGAATCTTGGAGTCTACGCGGAAAGTCTTCAGCACAGGGAAATAATGGGAGGCGATATCGTTGCAGCCCAGGTATTCCTTGTCTGTGGAAACGGACAAATAGGCGTTTTCGTTCTGGTATTCCAAGGTGTCGCGGATTGTTCCTTCAATATCGTATCTACCCACGCGGTGGATAATGCTAAGCATAATGAATTCGACTGCAAGGTAAATAGCCGGCATGACCAGCATATCGCAGCCGATTTCTCTAAAGACGAAGAAGGAGCCGATACTGAAGAAGCCGATGGCTGCCAGTCCCAGAAGATTGCGGTAGGAGAAATTCTTCTTCTTGAGCAAAGCGTAGACAAGAACTGCAATACCGGAAATCAGGTACATGAACAACATGATGTTGAACAGGATGTGGGTCGGACCAAATACCGGGATAAAGTCCGTCATGCCGTTGCGTTGCACCAAGGTGATGCTCTTGTAGAAAATATCGCTGTAACCGGCAGTTGCAGCGAAGGCAAAGACAGTGGAACTAATAGCGAAAAGTGCAATTCGCAGGATCTTGGAAATCTTGATGTTGCAGATGGTCAATTCGCCCAGAAAGAACAGGAGGGGAACGTAGACTGCACCCACGTAGGCAATTTTGTTTGCGAGCAAGGCTTCTTCAACACTGGTGGACTTTGCCAGGAAGTAGTGACCGGCCAGCTGGATGGTCATTACGTAGAACATTGCTGTATAGTAAGAAGTCGTTCTCTTGGAGTTGATCAGCATCAACAGGCCGATATTGACGAACGAGATAACAAGTGCTGCAAGCAAATAGTTAATCAAAACAAAACTCCTCTAGGACGTGAAATGAATCACGCTACTCTGTAAGAAGAATTATACATAAAAAACGGAAAAAAAACTAACAGACTATTTTGCCGAGGGCGATAATAGCAGCTGTTCGTGCACGGAGGCGGGTGTTGCCCAGTTTCATCAGATGGACACGGCCTGCGCCGAAATTCTTGACAGCCTCGATTTCCTTGGGGGAGAATCCGCCTTCAGGGCCCACCAGCAAGGTGGTGGTGGTGGTCAGTTCCTGGGCGCTGGGGGCCGCGTTGCCGTCCATGTCACAAAGGACAAGGTCGCCAGCGTAGCTCTTGAGCCATTCGGAAAACTCGATGGGGCCTTCTACCCTGGTGAGCCAGGGCTTCTTGGACTGCTTCAGGCTGACCAGGGCCTTCAATTCGGCACGGCGGACAGTCTTCTTCAGGTCGGAATTCTTGGGCTCCTGGGAGAAGTCTGTCCGCAGGAATATAATACTGTCAATTTCTGTCTGTGCTGCATGGAACACCACCTCTTCCAAGGCGTCGTCCTTGAGACATGCGATGGCCAGGGAGACCTTGGGGCGTTCCGTGGAGGCGTTTTCCACGGTGTCGACCTGGACTTGGCATGCTTTTGCGTCGGCTTTCACGATTGCGGCGTCGGCGTAATGGCCCAAACCGTCGGATAGTTGCAACACGTCACCTACAGCGGCACGGCACACGCGAACGGCGTGGGTGCTTTCGTTTTCATCCAGTTCCAGGATTCCAGTGGTAATAAGGGGACAATAGAAACGGCTGTCAGGTGTCTTCATGTTCTGTAAGATAGAAAAGTGCCTAGCGAAATAGTGAATAGTGAATAGTTAAGAGCCTCTTTATTTCACTGTTCACTGTTCACTGTTCACTTCTTTTTCTAATTTTCAGTGTATGACTCATAAGCCTGTAAAAGCAGTGGTGTTTGATCTGGATGGTACCCTCTACCTCAGTGGTAGACCGTATCCCAAGGCTGTGAAGACGGTGAATCGTGTGGCAAGTCAGGTTCCTGTCTACTACCTGAGTAACAATACCAGCAAATCCCCGGTGTTCTACGAGAACCGTTTGAAGGTCATGGGCCTGCCCCTGACCGATGAGGCTATTATTTCTGCATTGTATCTTTCCTTGGAAGCAATCCATGAAGAAGGTATCAAGAATGTCTTTTTCTTTGCCAATCCCGAAGTCACCGAATGGTTTGCAGCCCAGGATCCTAGCCTGAACCTTCGCCCCAGCGTGGCCGATACGGAACTGGTCCTGATTGCCTACCACAATTCCTTTGACTATCGTGAACTTTGCGAACTGTCTTTCCGCGTCCAGCGCAAGATCCCCTTCTGGGTAACCCATACGGATTTTGTCTGCCCCGATGCTAATGGCCCTGTGCCTGATATCGGCAGCTTTATGGCTCTTCTCAAGACGGCCTACGGTGTGGAACCCGAAAAGAGCTTCGGCAAGCCCAATCCAGCCATGCTGTCCAATCTGTTGAAGAAGTACGAACCCGAAGAAATCCTCTTCGTGGGCGACCGTCTCTATACCGACTTTGAACTGGCCCGCCGTTCCGGCTGCCGTTTCGTTTTGCCCCTCTGCGGAGAAACCAAGCGCGAAGACCTGGAAAAGCTTGAAGTGAAGCCCGAGTACGTGGTGGACATGGTCAGTGACATCGACTTCGAAGGATTTTTCGAAGGGCGTCTTTAATGCGCAGAATTCTCCTGGCCCTTTTGACTGCGGTTCCTGTATTTGCCGCTAAGCTTACGGTTGCAGTGACGTTGCAGCCCTACGCCAATGTGGTCCAGGAAATCGGTGGAGACCTGGTGGATGTGGTCACTTTGCTCCCTCCCGGCGCCGATCCCCATACCTTTGAGCCTAAGCCTTCAACCTTGAAGGATTTTACCAAGGCTACTGCCTATTTCAGTGATGGTTCTGGGATGGACAAGGCGTGGCTTCCTCGATTCAGGGGGGTAAACAAGGATGTTCAGGTTATCTCTCTTTCCAATGGAATTGATTGGATGGAAGAAGACGAACATCATCACCATGATGCCGAGGATGATGACGATGAACTGGATCCTCATCTGTGGACTTCTCCTTTGCAGCTGAAGACTATTGCCCTCAATGTCTGCGAAGCCCTGGTTGCATTAGATGTGCATAATGCCGATGCCTATCGAGTCGGTTCCGCCAAGCTGATTCAGCGTCTGTCCAATCTGGATTCTGAACTGCGCGCTTCTGTGGAAAAACTCCCGCAGAAGGCTAGAACCTTTATTGTTTTTCATCCGTCTTACGGCTACTTCGCCCGTGACTACGGCATGACCCAGCTTACGGTGGAAGTGAACGGCAAGGAGCCCAAGCCCCGCGATCTTTTCAACTTGGCCAAGACCGGAAAAGAAAATAATGTGCACATTGTGTTTGTGCAGCCCCAGTTCAGCAAGCGCGCTGCCGCCACCATTGCCAAGGAACTGGACGCCGTTATCCTGGATACGGACCCCCTGGCCTTTGATTACGAGAAGAATATTCGTACATTGTTGAACGCCATTCAGGAAAACACCAAGAAATAACCCTCCGCAGGAAAAACATGAACGCCATTGAAATCAAGAATCTTTCTTTCGCCTACGGTAAGACCCCGGTTCTATCTGATGTGAACCTGGAAATCGAGGAAAATGATTTTGTGGCGATCATTGGCCCCAATGGGGGAGGCAAGTCTACCTTGATGCGCCTGATTGTGGGCCTGTTGAAGCCCCAGTCCGGTGAAGTCCGTCTTTTCGGTGAGAAGGTGCCTACCAACAAGGTGGCTGTGGGCTACGTTCCCCAGAACACCAACAAAAATATTGAATTCCCTATTACTGTGGGTGAATGCGTCGCTTTAGGCAAAATCGGTCTTTCGCCTAAGTCAGAAGAAGTTTCCGCCGCCCTGACCAAGGTCCATATGGAAGGCTACCTGGACCGCCGTCTGGGAGAACTTAGCGGCGGCGAACGCCAGCGCGTCCTTATTGCCCGCTCCCTGGTGTGCAATCCCCGCATTCTCTTCCTGGATGAGCCCAGCAATAATATCGACGCTGCCGGCCAGGAAAACCTTTACAACATGCTTGCAGAATTCAGCAACAGTATGACCATTGTGGTGGTGACCCACGATCTAATGGCTCTTTCCAACCGAGTCAAGAGCATCGTTTGCGTCAATAAGAATGTACATTATCATGAGGGCTCCAGCCTTACCCGCGAAATGATTACCGATGCCTACGGTTGCGAAGTCGACCTGATCGCTCACGGTGTACCTCATCGCGTGTTGGGCAGCCATGATCACACACACGGGGGTTGCTGTGAACATCATCATGAACACCATCACGAGCATTAAGGATTCACTTTTTATTCCTTATAAAAAAACATCCTGCCAAACGGCAGGATGTTTCGTTAGTTAGGAGGAGAGAAAAAATCTTTGGGATTGCGCGTTAATTGGTGCGCGGTTCTTTAGCGGAGGTCTGCAACGCAGCGGACGTAGAGACCCTTGCTGGCTGCTTCGTCGGTGCGGTTGATGCTGTGGGCTTCGCTACGGAATTCCCAGGAGCGTCCGGTGTTCTTTTCTACAGAGGATGCAGACCAGTAGTGACCAGTGGAAGAACTTTCGCAGTAGCCGTCCCAATCCTTGCAGCCGCCCTGACCCAGATCCTTCCAGTCCAGTTTTTCGCGGTCCTTCTGGTAGTCACGCCATTCGCCGTCGTCGGGCAGGTGCCAGCCAACGGGGCAAGCCTTGTTTGCTTCCTGGAAGCTGTAGAAACGGCCATACTTCTTGCAGTTGGTTTCGTCTTCCATAAGGCACTGGCGGGGAGTAGAAATGCTGAATGCAAGGTTCTTCTTCATCCAGGCCTTGTCGCCACGAATTTCGATGGAATACTTCTTGCCGTCACGCTTGTCGGTGAGGGTCTTTCCGTCGTTGGAAATGTTCTTGCTCTGCAGTGCCAGCTGGAAAAGTTCTTCTTCGCTCATGGCGGGAGCAGCCTGTTCCAAAGCTTCGCTCTTCTGGTGGACCATCTGGGTCTTAGCCTTTTTTACCTTGACCACTTTCTTGGCGCCCATCTTATGGGGTGCAGCAAAACTTGTGCTTGCAAACAATGCAGACACAGCAAGGGCGGCGATGAAGTGCTTTGAAGACAGAGTGAACATAACGACCTAATATCCTTTTGACGCACATTGCGAATCAACTGAAGAAGATTCCGCGTCATTGTTTTTTTAAGAATATACATCGCCATGATGAGAACGGGTTGTTATAAAAAGTTTTCAAAAGCGGATTGTGGTTCCGATTACACCAGGGCCAGCCCACAAAGAGTACTTTTCGTTCCGTTTTTTATGAAGGGTAAGAATTCCGTAACTTACGCCGGTTCCGACCAACGCTCCCATTAAAATGTCGGTGGGATAATGCTTTCCTGCAGCCACTCGAAGTACGCTTTCAACACCGGCCAGTGAAAAGGCCAATGCCCGTACAACCCCCGTATTTGCTGAGTTGGGGAAGACTTGGTCGTACCATTCCGATGCAAAAACGGCTACTGTAAATGCTGCAGAGGCATGGCCCGAAAAGAAGGATCCGTAGGCTTCCCCCTTGGCGCTTTCGGCGGCATTTTTGCCTTCTTCTGTGTCAGAATAGATGTAAGGCCTGGGCCAAACTTCCAGGGAGCGGGTTGCCAGGTTTATTCCATTTTGGAATAATACGGATTGGACGAACATTAGGGAAAATGTGGCGAATTCCTTGCCGTTGGATGCTCCGCTATACCAGGCGTAACCCCCGATCGCCAGGGGAGCGACGGCGATAAAGGAGCCTACATCGCTCATGGTCTGGGCTGTTTTGCTGTATCGACCAAGGACTTTTCGGTCCCAGGGGAAAAAGTCCTCCTTGGCTCTCAGGTCGGACGGGTCCTTCACTTCCATCTGGTTATACAGATAGGTCCCTAGTCCGCTGGCAGCCAATGCCCCTACAGAAAGTGTAATGTCCAGGGTGGGGGAGAGCTCGTAATCAAACTCCGCATGGGCTTTTGACGGGGTACACCAAAAGCACAGGGCGGCACATAGGGCCAGAGAACGGATTATTGAACAACGTCTTTCCACACGACTAAACTAAAAAAATTATATTGGCGGTATAACCTCCCTTGGAGTTTTTGTGGCAAATACGAATTACACTCGCGAACCTATCGTTCCCAGCATGGATCTGTTCGGCACCATTTCCGATGAAATGCGCCTTAAGATTCTGTTGCTGCTGGACCAGGCTGAATTTACCGTCAATGAAATCAAGGATATCCTGGATATCCACCAGAGTAACGCCAGCCGCCACCTGGCAAAGCTTTCCTCCTGCAACTTGCTGAAGGACCGCCGCGACGGCATCAAGGCCTACTACCGCCTGAGTGAAGAACTTTACCTGAGCAACCGCATGCTTTCCATGATCCGCGAAGCCTACGAAGAACTTCCGGACAAGGAAATCCTCAAGTGCCGTGCTGCCCAGGCTCTGGAAGAACGTTCCGACAATACCAAGAACCAGATTCACAAGCTGGACCAGGCCGGCGGAAGCCTTAAGGCCCAGGTCAGCCTCTTCAGCAAGCTGATGCAGCCCTTTGAAAACGCTGTGGATGTGGGCTGCGGCGAAGGGGGCGACTTGTCCCTCATGCTCTGCAACCGCTGCAAGCATGTGACCTCCCTGGACTGCGATCCCAAGGTCATTAGCGGATTCCAGAAGATCTTGAAGCAGAAGGGTATTGCCAATGTGTCTCCCAAGGTGGCGGACATGGTAAAGACTGGCCTGCCCAGCGACTTTGCGGACTTGGTCCTTATGAGTCAGGTGCTGCATCACGCCATGGACCCGCGACTGGCCCTGAAGGAAGCCATTCGAATTCTGAAGCCGGGTGGAATGCTGGCACTGCTGGACCTTGCCCAGCATAAGGAAGAGTCCTTCCGTACTACCCACGGTCACATTTGGCTGGGTTTTGACCGTTCCCAGCTGGAGTTTTTCGTCCAGGAACTGAACTGCACCGTGCTGGAAAGCGAGATTGTCCCCAGTGAAAACGAAGTGGACAAGAAACTTCCGGTTATTTGCATGATTTTGACGAAAAACGCTTAAAAAGTGTGATTTTTAACAGACCCGACTTGCATTTTTTTGAAAAATCAAATATCTTATAAACAAAAGAATAATCTTAAGGAGCTCAATATGGGAAGAATTATTAAGTATGCCGCAATCATCGCCGCTTGTGTTATTTCTGCATTTGGTGTTTATTGCCTCATGAAGACCACCGTTACCGACGAAAACACCGTTGACTAATATCGGTCTGGTCTAAATAAAAAGAGAAAACCCGGCTTCACAGTCGGGCTCTTTTTTTTTGCTTTACTAAATTATTCCCCATGAAGTTTTTAGAAAAGAAACCTGCGTTTTTTGCGGCTATGTCCGTATTGTTCTTTGCCATCCTTCTGGTGGTGTTCCGTGGATTCGCCTTCGATTCTAATCAGTTGATGCTGAATAGTGACCAGCTGAATGGTATCGGCAGCCGAATTGTTCGAACCTTCAGTGCAATTCTCACGGAATGGGACGATAGCCGCCTTGGCGGTGTTCCTACGATTGACGCTCTCTTTGCCGATGCCTACCACCCGCTGGTATGGGTGCAGTTCCTGATGGATCCGGCCCGTGCCGTAGGTTTCAAGTTCATCTTGACGGTGTGGGTTGCCTTTATGAGTGCCATGGCCTTGGCCTGGAACCTGACTGGCAATAAGTGGTGGGCTGGCCTCCTGGGAATGCTCTATGCTCTGTCCCCGGAATTCTTTACCTACATCTACGGCGGTCACGACGGTAAGATGATGGTCTTCGCCATCGCTCCCTTGGCTCTACTTGCCATTCGCAAGGTGGTCCGCAGCGGTAGCATTCCCTATATGATTGTGCTTGCATTGAGCGTCGCCTGGATGATTCTTGGCTCTCATTTGCAGCTGACCTACTTGTTCCTGTGGGGCGCTGGCCTCTACACTCTTTACGAAGTGGCTTTCCATTGCGATGGTCTTAAGACCCGCGGCAAGCGTATTGGTATTGCTGCTCTTGGTCTGGCTTTCGGCTTGGCCCTTTCCTGCTTCCAGCTTATTCCTCCCTATATGTATACCACCACCCAGTCTGTCCGTGGTGACGACAGCCATACTAATTATGGTCATGCTGTCAGCTGGTCCTTGCATCAGGAAGAAATGGCACAGATTCTTTTGCCGGGTTTCGTAGGCGTGGATGTTTACGAACAGAACGAAAAGACCGGCGACCTGGAAGGCAGTTCCTTTGTGAACGTGACCATGGATGAATACCGTAGCATGGCTTCTAGCGGAGGCTCTCCCTTCTACTGGGGACACAATGCCTTTAAGCTGGACCATAACAATGCGGGCGCACTCCTGACTTTCCTTGGCTTCCTCTGCCTGTTCCTGCCGGGTAAGCGTCGCTATGCCGCCTTCTGGGGTATGGGTGCTGTGGTGGCCCTGAGCTATGGCATGGGTGACCATTCTCCGCTTTTCAAGCTTTGGTACAACGTGCTTCCGGGCGTCAAGAATTTCCGCGCTCCGGGTATGGCCCTGTTCTGGTTGCCCTTGCTGCTGGTCATGATGGCTGGCCCTGTGCTTAAGGCCTTGACCGCAACTTCTAATGATCCTGAAGAAGTTCTCGCTTTAGAAAAGGATCGTCGTGGTTTGATGCATGGTACCGCCATGTATGTGCTTTTGCTGGTGCTGGCTGTGATTGCCCGCTTTGCATGGACTACTTTCATTGGCCCTGTAGGCCTGGTGGTAATGGTTGCTTACGCAGTGCTCTGCCTGGGCGTTATGAGTATGGATGACCAGGGTAAGAAATTCTCTGTGGCAAATCTTGTGGATGCTTATAAGGCTGGCTTGCCGGGAACACATCGCGGCGTGCAGGCTTGCGTTTTGTTCGGCTTTGCATTCTTGGGCGTGATGCTGATGAGCGGTCAGAACTTGCTGAACGATCCCATTACTGCCCCCTACTTTAAGCCTCTGAACGAGGTCGTCATGGCAGCTACTGCAGGTAAGGTAATTCCGGGATTCATTCTGGTTCTTGTAATTATCGCAGCTACCTGGGGCGTATTCAAGTGGAAGGCCGGTGTTGCCGCCAAGGCTGCCGTGCTTGCTGTTTTTGCTGGTGTAGAACTGTTTGTCATCAATGGCGCATTCATCCAGAATGTTCCTGCCTCTGAATACCTGCAGCCCACAAATCCCATTGCCGCAGCAATCAAGGCTCCCTACAAGGCTGACTCTCTGAATACACCTCGTGTGCTTTCTATTTCCCGCAACAAGGCTCTGAGCGGAAACAACTTCCCCCAGTACCACTTGCGTAATGCCGATGGTATTCACGATAACGAACTTGCAAGCTATCGCGCATTCCGAGGCGGTCAGAATAATTCCCACTACCTGATGAACTTCACCATGAACGACATCAACCAGGGTGCTCTGGACCATACGATTCCTCGCCCCTTCCTGGATTTGATGAACATCAGATTTATCATTCAGGACTTTTCCAAGAATATGCCTGTCACGGTAAACTTCACTGCCATGGGCGAGGCTTACCTCTTTGGCGAAGCCGTTGTGATGGATGATTCTGCTGCCGTTCAGACTTTGCGTACTCAGGCAGCACTTCGTGTGGAAAAGGTTGAAGAACCGGTTGCTGAAATTCCTGCCGACAGCGCTGCCGTCTCTGATGATTCTGCAGTTGCCGCTCCTGTTGCTGCAAAGCCTGCTGCACCGAAGTATGCTGATGAAGAAGGAAAGTTCTTCTACAAGGAAAAGGTTATTTTGTCTGAAATGCCGACTTCCGACTACAAGGGAAGTGTGGCTGCAAATGGCCCGATTCAAGGTTCCGCAAAGCTTGTGGCTAGCCCCAAGATGGACACTCAGGTGTTCGCCGTAGAAGCTAGCCGCCCGGGCTTTATGGTAGTGGCCGGTAACTATCATCCTTACTGGAAGGCTTACGTGAACGGCACCGAGGCTAAGGTCTACAAGGCATTCGGCACGCTCCGCGCTGTGGAAATTCCGGCAGGCAAGTCTGAAGTGCGCATGGAATATCGCAGTACTCCGTTCCACGCCAGCGTCAAGGTCAGCATTATTGCCTTGATCCTGTTGGTGGGTGCCGGCATTGCCGCAGTTGTCCTTGGCAAGCGTAAGGCTTAGTAAAGAAAAGTCGAAATTGATTTTGCAAAAAAAGAAGGAAGCCCGTGAGGCTTCCTTTTTTGCTTAAGGTCTGGTGTCCTGTCCAGGAGGCATCTTGATGTAATAGATGGCGCAGGGCACGATAATGCCCAGAAGGTAGACCAAGATCATGATGTTGTTTCCGATAGTATTGGCAAAGAAGTCATCGGAAATTGCGTAGTGCAGGCCGAAGAGGATGATGTCCACCAGGACTCCTGCAAGGATGTATTGAATCAGTTTACCCATTAGAAAACGCCTTCAGTTTCAAAAGTTACACCTGTAATTTAGCTTTTACTGTCCAAAAAACATCCTTATGGAGGGTAAAAAGAAATTATCGGGGCTAAAATTACGTAACTTGTTGAATATCAACGACTTACTTGTTTTAAAATTAGTTAGATTTACAATATGAATATTCGAATTTCTGCAATTGCTTTGTCTCTTTTGATCGGCTCTTCCTTTGCCGCAGACCCCCGTATGGAACAGGGGGCAATTTTCGAAGCAAAGGGTAACTATGAAATGGCACTGGGTGAATACCGCGCCATGCTGGCCGAGGATCCTAGGAATTCCGAAGCCTACTTTGCCGCCGCCGAAGTCCGTGTGAAAATGAAGGACTACAGTGGTGCATTGGCCAACTACCGTTTGGCATACAAGTTTAATCCTACCATGAGTGCCGCCTACGAAGGTGCCGCCAAGGTTTACGAAGCTCTTGGTCAGAAGTCCAAGGCTGCCGATGAACGCGCCAAGGATCCCAAGAACCGTCCGGTGGAAGAAGTGGCTGAAGCTCCGGTCGCTGCTCCCATTGAAGTTTCAACCGTTGAAACTCCGGCTGCTGAACCTGCCAAGGTTGCTGAACCTGTGAAGGAAACTGCTCCTGCTAAGGTTGAACCGGCTCCTGTGGCTGAACCTGCTCCGAAGGCCGAAACTGTTAAGGCTGCTGAACCTAAGGCTGCCGAACCTGTGAAGGTTGCGGAACCTGCTTCGAAGGCCGAACCCACCAAGGTTGCAGAACCTGCAAAGTCAGAGGAAAAGGCTCTTCCCATCGATCCGTTTGAACGAGGCAAGGCTCTCTATGCAGACAAGAATTATGCTGAAGCTGCAAAGGCTTGGCGTGAAGTACTGAAGAAGACTCCTGGCCACGCCGGTGCTTACTTCTACGCTGGTCTTACCCGTTATGAAATGGGTGAATTGGATAAGGCTGAATTCAACTTGAAGAAGGGCCTGGAATACAAGGAAGAAGGCAACGAAGCCAACTACTACCTTTCTCTCATCTATCAGAAGAGTAACAAGGTGGAACAGGAACAGAAGTTCTTGATGGCTTACTTGAAGAAGGCTGGCCCCAGCGCAAAGAATCGTAAGAATGCAGAAGAACGCTTGGCTGCAATCAAGGCCGCAAAGGCTGAAGCAGACAAGGCTGCTGCCGAAGCAAAGGCTGCCGCTGCAGAACAGGTGGCTGAAGCTCCTGCCAAGGAAACTGCTAAGACTGCCCAGGCAGACAAGAAGGCTCAGACAGCCGCTCCGGCTCCGCAGGCTGAAGAAGCAGCTCCTGCAGAAATTGCCGTAGAACCTTCTGTGAAGAACGCTAATTTGTTGGTAACCTCCGGAAGCCTTGAAGCTGCTTTGCAGATGTACAAGACTTTGTTGGAAACGGAACAGAATCCTGAAGAACGTTATTTCACCATGCTTCAGATGGGTAACATCTATCGCGAAATGCGTGACTTCCACAGCGCCGTCACCCGTTACCGCGAAGTGGTGCAGCAGTTCCCCGATTCCGACTGGGCAACTGAAGCAGAGCGCGCCTTGGAAGATGCGGTATGGCTTGAAAAGCATGCTAAGGAACTTCCCAAGAGAAAACGCTAATTTGAAAATGCCCCCAAAACGGGGGCATTTTTTGTTTGTTAAAATCTTTTCGCTTTGAGCGATTGGGGTTAAACATTATATTTAGGGTGTTGCCTGCGAATTGTGGTGTTATTGGGTTTTGCGGGCGAGGATGGGTATGAAAAACTTTGGAGTGAAAAACCTTTGCGTAAAGGCTTTTGTAGGAACAATCTGTACATTGGCGGCGGTTGCCGTTGCCGATCCTCCGTCGAATTATAGCGGTTGGGACCTGGTCTTCGAAGATAACTTCGATGGCGATGCCCTGGACTTGACGAAATGGAATCCTACATACAACTGGGGCAGCACTCATAATCATCGAGCCTATTGTGCCAAAGAAAATGTCATTGTGAAAGATGGCAAGCTGATGCTGAAGGGCGAGGCCAAGAAGCATCCCAGTGCCGAAGGCAAAACCGCGAAGTTCAACGGTAAGGAAATTCCTGTGGATTACACTTCTGCAGCCATTGATACCCGTGGTCATTTCGAGGTGAAGTACGGCTACATCGAAGGCCGTTTCAAGGCTCCCAAGCATAAGGGAACTTGGCCTGCTTTCTGGACTTTGCAAGATGGCTGGCCTCCGGAAATCGACATCCTTGAAATCCCTGCTTCTCGTAAGCAGCACCATTACTATCTGCATTACACCAATAACAGCTGGTACAATAGCCATGGCTCCGCCTGGGATCATGAAGAATCCTTCGGTGGTCATAAGGATGATAATGTGGACCGTTCCGCAGATTTCCACACTTATGCGGTGGAATGGGATGAGTCCAACCTGAACTTCTACTTTGACGACAAGAAGTTCGCCAGCTATAATCGCCCCACGGAAATCAAGCAGCTCACTGCACAGTACATCATTGTGAACCTGGCCATTGGCGGCTGGGCCGGCGATGATATTGAAGTGACAGCAAACAATCCTGCTTACTTTGAATGCGATTGGATTCGCGTATGGCAGGCCAAGCCTGCAAAACCTGATACGGTGATTATCTACAACGAAGCCTTCAAGACTTGCATGCAGCCTAGTGACGAAAAGAAAATGGTCCTGGGCGATTGCGCCGACAAAAAATCCATAGCCATTATTAAGCCTTTAGGCTCCGCCAATACCTTCCGTGTGGACTTCGGTGACATGACTTTGGAAATGCCCAACGAAACTACGGATCCCGGTGTTACTGCAGGCGTGTATTCCTGGAACGGCAAGAACCATCAGAAGGTTGTCTTTGAAAACCAGTTCAGCAATCAGTATCGCCTGAAGATGCTCCACAGCAATCATTACCTCCGTTCTACTTCCGACGGCTCCCGCGTGGTGCAGGACTGGAATGATAGCTGGGAATGGAACCAGAAGTGGCGTATTATGAAGCCCAGTGAATATGTGGCTCCTGGCGCGGATACTACGGTGCAGGACACTGCAAAACAAGATACGGCGAAACAAGATACCACTCTGTCTATTGGCGTTAGGGAACCTCACGGCGTGGGGAGTGGATTCACCGGTAGTGCTTACGGTAGCCGAGTATTCCGCAAGAATGGAATGCTCTATGTGGAATTCGGAAACGGCGTAGGCGAATCCAAGTTCTACAACTTGAAAGGCCGCAAGGTAAACAAGTAAGCCTTATTCCAAAGTCTTGATCAGGGAGTCCAAACGATGAGTGAATCGTACGGCTCCCTTTTCGTTTAGGTGGTCCCTGTTGACACCTTCATCAAACTCGTAGTCGTGATCGCCCATCTTGTTTTCATCCATAAGAATAAAATGGGGATACTTCTTTGAATAGGATGCCAATTCTTCAATCAACTTAGGAGCGATGCTACGACGGATTCCGTATCTTCCGAAGGAGCCTGTATTCTTGTAGTTGGGACTCATGGGGAAGATGACACCAATCAAGTAAATTCCGCGGTTCTCCGCGCTGATCATCATGGATTCTAGCTTGTCCAAGTTTTCGTAGTAGACGCTAGTCTTTTTGTCGAACCATGAGCTATCGTAATCGACGGTGGGGTTTTCTTCCCAGTTGCCACCGGACTCGCCCCAGAATCCTTTATTGGCCGAGTAAATGGAATCGTAGTAAGCGTAGTTGAAGGATTCGTGGGTTGCTTCTAGCAGACCTTCGGGATATCCGTCTTCCCAGAAATTGTGGTTTTCGTCGTAAACGAAACCCGGAATTTTCTTGTATTCCTTGTAGAAGAAATTGTCGTAATCTTCGTTTTCTGTTTTCCACCACATGTCAATGTCCAGAGACACCACCACATATTTAAGGTCGGGAAAGTGCTTCAACAAATACTTGCTGTACAGGTAGTCAGAAACGTAGATGGAGTTAGGAATGTTGGAAAGATTGATGGCATTTAAGGATTCGTCCATCAGCAGGTTGTTTGCGCCGTTGTTGGATCTGGATGAACCTACGATTGCCAGCTTGGCGTCTCGATATTTCCAGAGAATTTCCATCTTATTTCTAAGGATCAATGCGGCTTCGCTTCCGCTAGAAGTGTAATATTGACCGGCACTATCCGGGTCTAACACTGCGGAACTGACGACTTGGCTAGGCTTGATCCAAAGGCTAGGATGCCACAGTTCTTCTCCGGCAAGGAGGTCAAGGAAGGAACTGTCCTTCGTGCTTACCAAAGTGATTTTTTCGTGGACCCCGTGGGAATTTGTCAGCGTAGATACGATGAAATCTGTTGAAGCCCATTCGCTGTGGTCGAAGGCGTAACCTGTGGGGGAGGGGATTTGCTGCACAACGTTTCCGTTACTGTCTGCAATAAGCAACATCTTATGAACGCCATAACCTTCGCCGCCGAAGTCTAGGAAAGAAGATTTCTTTGATTCGTCCTTGGAAAGGCTAACGTTACAAACCTGCTTGCCGTCGTACCAAATGGTGTCCAGGAAATCCTTATCGTCTTTTTGGATCCTGGCTCTGAATAGTCTTGAACCTGTAACGGCCAGCTTGTTGTCACTGCTGATTCCGTCGTGGTAATTTCCGTCGAAAAGTTTTTTAGGAGTTCCGAAGGTGCCCTTTGAAAATACGACTTGCCAGGTGGAGTAGGATTTGAACGTTCCTTCGTTGGTGTTGTCGCCGGCGTTGGAAACGTAGACGATGGCGGTATCGCCGTTGTCCAGAACTCGCCAACGGGGGATGGCTGCAGATTCCACATCCAGCTTGACCAGATTGCTTCCCACGGAATTTAGGTCCCTGACATAGATTGAGGAAACCATATCAATGCCTTCGCTATTGGTGCAGAAGGCGACCTTGTTTCCATCGGGGGAAATTTCGGGATGGAATACGGAAATGGTGTCCTGGATTTCAATGACAGAAAGAGTTCCTGATGCGTAATCGATGTAGGAAAGGTTTTCTGTAATGTCGTTTCTGAAGGCAAGCTTTGCCTTGTATGTTCCGACTAAGTCCTTCAAGGTGGAGGAACTGGCAAGCACGTTTGTACGGCTATTGCTTGCGCTACCATTGTTGCTTAGCCAGGTCGGATTTTGAATGGGACCGATGGCGAGTCGGAAGCCTAGATAAGAGGACTTTGTTGTGGAGGTGACGGTGTAGACGTCGCCTCTGCTGTAGGTGTTGATGGCGTCTTCTTCAGAGCGGAAGCTGCCGCCCTTGATGACTCGCTCTCCAAGGTTTCCTCCGCCGGGAGCTCCCACGTAGTCCGTGATGGTGGTGTCGCGGAATTTGCCTAGCCAGTCGTTTGTCCATTCCTTGAGGTTTCCTGACATGTCGCAAAGGCCAGTCTTATTGACGGTCTTGGAACAGACTTCGTGGCTTTCAAAGTCGGAATTCTTTGCAGTCCAGGAATCTTTTGCGGACCAGTCCTGTTTTGCGGCGAAGATCCATTCGGCCTCTGTGGGGAGACGGTATCCGTCTTCAGCAGGCTGGAATGCTAAACCTTCGAGGTTGGTGCAGTGGCCTTCGCTATCGTAGGTTGCCTTGTTGTAGGTGTAGGCGGAACCCAGTTTTTCGGCCTTGCTTTTGGCGATGGCGAAAAGGACTGCGTCAAAGTAAGTGACGTTGGCGACGGGATGTTCCTTGCTTTCGCAGGACAGGTTTTCCACCAGTTCTTCGTGATCCTTTTCCATGATCTGCTTGAACTCACCACAGGTGACTTCGTGCTTGCCAATGGAAAAGTCGTAGGAAAACTTTACCTTCATTTCCGGCTTTTCGCTGGACTTGGCATCTGTAGAATTTGACCCCAAGGTAACGGTTGATTTGCTTGAATGAATCAAGATGAAATCATCGTGATCCGGATCTACCTCGGATCCGGAATTTGCAGAACTGGAATTGTTTGAAGAACAGGCCATGAACCAGGCGGTAACAAAAATGGAAAAGCCGAAGAATGGCAATTTGACCATGTTTGTAATTTTGCGGTTCATAGCGAGTCCTGTTTCTAAGGTTTAGATGACCTGAACCAGCAGGCCCTTCAGATACTGACCTTCGGGGAAGGCGGTATTCACAGGATGGTCGGCGGGCTGGCCGAAGCGTTCAATGATTTGAACGCGCCGATGGGCATCGGCAGCGGCATCGGCAATGATTTTCTGGAACAGGTCCATTTCCATCAGGCCGGAGCAGCTAAAGGTTGCCAGCATGCCGCCTTCGGCCAGAAGCTTCATAGCCAGCAGGTTGATGTCCTTGTAACCGCGGCAGCCCTTCTGCAGGTTGTCCTTGGATTCCACGAACTTAGGCGGGTCCAGAACAATAAAGTCGAAAGTTTCTGCCTTGTCACGGCACTTGCGCAGGTACTGGAAAACGTCTGCTTCCACATGGGTAGCGTGGGCGGTAGAAAGCTTGTTGCGCATGATGCCTTCCTTGGCCAGCATCAAGGCGTCCTTGGAAACGTCCACCTGGTAAACCTTTTCGCAACCACCGCGGAGCGCATAGAGGCCGAATCCGCCGGTATAGCAGAAGCAGTTCAGCACCTTCTTACCCTTGGTCAGTTCGCCAATGCGACGGCGGGCATCACGCTGGTCCAGGTAGTAACCGGTCTTGTGACCGTTCTTCACGTCGATGGGGAAGAGAATGCCGTTTTCGTTAATGATGACAGGTTCGTCGGGAACTTCGCCGTAGACCACGCCTGTACGGAGGGGGAGGCCTTCCTTCTTGCGAACGTCAGAATCGCAACGTTCGTAGATGCCGCGGCAACCAGTCTTTTCGGCCAGCAGTTCGTAAATAATCTTGCGGTTCACTTCGGCGCCGGCGGCAAGGATTTCTACGGAGTAGATGTCTGCGTACTTGTCAATGATGCAGCCGGGAATGCCGTCGTTTTCTGCGTTAATCAGTCGGAAAGCAACTTCCTTGTCGGTGACGTCAAAGCCGCGGCTCTTGCGGGCGGCAATGGCTCTGTCCAGAATGTCGCTGAAGAATTCGCGGTCAATGTTCTGCTTTTCACCGAAGGTCCAGAAACGTCCACGGATTTGGGACTTGGGCGAATACGCCGCAAGACCCAAAAAGTCGCTATGGTAGGAATAAACTTCAACAACGTCACCCAGCTGCGGGTCGCCAACAACTTCGTCGATGGCTCCGCTAAAAATCCAAGGGTGGTAACGGAGGGCGGACTTTTCACGCCCGGCTTTCAATGTAATTGCTTTCATGAGGTGCAATATAAAAATTCAACTGACTGTCATTGCGAGGGCTGAAAGCCCGAAGCAATCGAAGCGGTCTTTTTTTGCTATTTTACATATCAAGATGTTTGAAAGCGTTTTTGAAAAGTATCCCTTCTTCCGTACCATTCCTGCCATCCTCTGTATGGCGGTAATTTTCAAGTTGTCCTCCATGACGGGCGATGACTTGCAGGATTTGCCTCAGGTCTGGGACAAGTTGGCCCATTTCTGTGAATATGCCACTTTGGCGGGCTGCTTTTCTATGTGGTGGACCCGTCGTGAATGGTCTGCGAAGGTTTGGCGCCCCATTCTCATTGTGACGGCTTTGACTCTAGCCTATGGCTGTACCGATGAATTCCATCAGCGTTATGTGGAAGGTCGCTTTTGCGATGCCATGGACCTTGTGGCGGATACCATCGGCGGCCTCATTGGCAGTTCTGTCTATGCCCTGATTTGCAAACTTCTCAACAAGTTTGACCCTCTGCCTTCCAAAGACTCACTTTAAGGTGTGTAGCAGGGAATCAATCCTTGCAGTGATTTTTTTACCGCCTTCTTCACAAAGATGATCGTAATCTAAGGCCATCTCGTCCGGGTAGTCGTGGTTACCCATTTTGTTCTCGTCCATGAGAATGAAATTTGGGAAACTTTCATGAACATCTTTTAGGCGCTGAATAACATCTTTTGCCATGGAACGGCGGAGCCCATATCGTCCGAAGGCTCCTGTTTCCTTGTAGTGCGGGCTTAATGGGAATATGATTCCAATAACATATATGTCCCTGTCTGCAGCCTTTCGAATTATGTATTCTAATACGTCGAAGGAGTCGTTGATATATTCCGGGTGGTTGTCATTGATGGTGCTGTCCATATCTACTGCTGCATCGCCGCCCCAGCTTAGACACGGTGATCCGATAAAACGTCCTCGGTCGTCCAGATAACGGTATTCGTCTTCAACTTTTAATCCGTTCTCCGTAGCGTTTAAGAGCCCTTCGGGTACTCCATTTTTCCAATATTCGTGGTTAGCATCGTAGTTGTATCCTGGATAATTGGGCGCATAGGTCAAAAAGAAATTTCCGCCAAGGTTGTTGTTGGTAACATGCCAGAAATCAATGTCGAGAGACATGACGATGTATTTCAGGTTGAATGCATGGGTAAAGAGGTATTTGTCAAGAAAGTCTTTTGTGGCATAGATAGAGTTTGGCGTGTGGGCGAAATTTACTGCAAAAAGATCGTCACTAAGTAACGACGGACTCAGGGCGTCTAGCGGACGAGATGATCCGAGAATGGCTACGTTTAGGGTGTCATAAAATTTCCACAAGAGTTCCATATTGTAACGCATCAAGACGGAAGCCCAGCTATCGTCTGGACCCATATAGATTCCAGCGCTGTCGAGATCTATTTCGCTGTCTATTTTGGAATTGTCTTGGCTTGCCCATAAGCTAGGATGCCACAGGTCGGAAGCTTCGGCCAACTCTATAATGTTTTCGTTAGACAAGTCTATTAAAACGATTTTCTTGTGATTGCCTCGATTATCGCATAATGTCGCTATGACAAAATTTCCGTAGGACCATTCTGTATGATCGAAGGTGAAACCTTTAGGAGCCTTGATGCTTTGAATCAGCTTGCCCGTGCTATCAGCGATGAACAGTCGTTCGTGAACACTGTAGGATTCTTCGGCGAAATCCTTTCCTGTCTGGCTAGCGAAATCCAGGAATAGCGTACGCTTGCTACCGTCCTTGGCCAGGCTGACGTTACACGCTTGTTCTTCGTTGTACCAGATGGTGTCTTTGACTGAATTTTTGCTTTCGACAACACGAGTCCTAAGAAGAGTTGAACCTGTAACCGCAAATTTATTGTCGTCTGTTACGCCGCCATGATAGGCTCCGTCAAACAGTTTTTGAGGCTTGCCGAAATTTCCCTGGGAAAAAGAGACTTGCCATGTGGCTGCGTCTGTAAGAAAACTTTCACCGTTGTTGGATCCTGCGCTAGAGACGTAGGTAATGACGGTGTCGTTTTCTATGATTCGCCAGCGGGGTATGGCTGCTGATTCAACATTCAGTTTTATCAGTGTTGAATCTTTTTCAGAAAGTCCCTTTACGTAGATTTCTGATTTTTCAGCGATTCCTTCAATGGTGGTACAGAATGCCACGTATTTTCCGTCGGGAGAAATTTCTGGATGATAAGTGGGTATTGTATTGGGAATGCTTAATGAGGATATTTTCCCGTTAGAATAGTCGAGAAATTCAAGAGTTTCCGAAAGTTCGTTTCTGAATATCATTTTGGCGTTGTAGGTGCCGAAATGCTTTCTAATTGTTGCAGCATTTGAAATGATTGTTACTCTGTCTTTGGAAATGCTGCCGTTGTTGTTAAGCCAGGTGGGATTGGTGATTTGTCCAATGGCGAGTCGGAACCCGACGTAATTAGTGTGGGTGGCTCCAGTTACGACATAAGTGTCGTTTCTGTTGTAAGGCTGGAGGGAACTTGAAACGCTGTTGTAGTATCCGCCTTTTACAACTCTTTCTCCAAGACTGTTACCACTGGAAGTTCCCGCATAATTTGCGATGGTGTCTTCCTTGAAAAATCCCATCCAGTCGTTGACCCATTCGCGAACATTTCCTTCTAGATCGCAAAAGCCCAAGTTGTTCTGCTTATTTTGGCAAACCTTGTGAGTTTGTCCGCCGGAGTTGTCTGCGGTCCAAGAATTATTTGCGTTCCAGCCATGAGATGCAACTAGGATCCATTCGGATTCCAAAGGAAGGCGGAACCCCTTTTTCTTCGGAAGGAAGTTAAGTCCCTCCATTTTTATGCAGTGACCTTCGCTATCAAAATTTCTTTTGCTGTAAGTGTATACCGTGTCATAATGACTTGCCCTGCTTTTTGCGTTTGCATAAAGTATGGCGTCGTAGTATGTGATATCGGTAATGGGTAATGAATCGTTTTCACAAGAGGGGTGCAGGCCGTTGTCGAATTCCTTCTCCATGATCTGCTTGAAATCGCCACAGGTGGTTTCATGCTTTTCCATGGAAAAATTGTACGAGAAGGTAACACCCATTTTAGGGCGTTCGTTATTCTTAGCTGAAACCTCATCTGTGCCGACAGATCCAAGAACTCCTTTGGCGTTGGCTATTATGAAGCCGGGATGGTCCGAATCGTTTTCTGTAGACAAGACGTTTTCTGTTGCAGTCAAACCATTATCCTTGCCGTGGTCGCAAGCTGCAAGAATGGCTAGTACCGAAAGGATTAACGTTCTACAAAAATGGGGGAACATCATGTTGGATTCCAGAGAAAATTTTAAAGCAAGATGATTTCTCGCTGCAGTTTGATCCCGAACTTTTCAGCGACAGTTTTTTGAACGTACTCGCTAAGGGCCTTGATGTCTGCGGCAGTTGCGCCGCCTGCATTGACGATGAAATTGGCGTGGACGGTACTGACTTCGGCTCCGCCAATGCGGTAGCCTTTGAGACCTGCCTGTTCGATGTAGTAACCCGGGGCGATTTGCTGGGGCATTCCCTCGGCGCCTACTTCCAAGCGCTTGAAGGTGGAACCTGCGTTGGGCATATTCAGCGGCTGGCTTGCCTTGCGCTTGGCCATGCATTCCTGCATTTCGGTTTCCAGAGTGTAACTGTCCTTGCCGGAAACTTCTGCGGGCTCCAGCTGGAATGTTGCGGACAAAATGATTTCGTCGTTTTCTGGATTTTTTGCAAGTTCCTGGAAAACGCTATGCCGGTAGCTGAATTTGCAATCTGCTGCAGAACGGACACGTACGACTCCATTGCTTCCCAAACTTTCCACTTCTATGCAAGTCTGGCAAATTTCCTGGCCGTAGGCACCGGCGTTCATGTAGATGGCCCCGCCCATGGAGCCAGGCACGCCTGCCAACTTGTGGATTCCTGCGAAGCCTAGCTTGATACTCTTGCGTGCAAAGCCTCCCAGAGGAGTGCCTGCGCCGACCTTGAACTTTCCGTTCCCCAGGTCTGTGACTTCGGAGAAACTTCTGCCCAAGGTAATGATCACTCCGTTGAAACCCTCGTCGGAAACAAGAAGGTTTGTTCCGTTTCCTAGAATGAAATAGGCGAGACCTTTGTCCTTTGCAAAGTTGTAGGCTTCCTTGATTTCCTCAACGGATTCTGCCTTGACAAAGTAACGTGCTGCACCACCTACCTTAAAGGAGGTGTGTTTGCTCATAAGTTCATTTTCGAGGATTTCCATACCTTAAATTTAGTTATATATTTATGGAACATGACCAACGAAGAGCTGAAACAGTTCAAGGCTTCCATCTCCATTACCACAGTGGCTCAGTCACTGGGGGTTGATGTGGTGCGTGGAAAATGCCGCTGTTTCTTTCCGCAGCGTCACGTTCACGGCGATCGCACCCCTTCTGTTTCTGTGTCCGAGGAACGAGGCTACTTCCGCTGCTGGGTATGCGATGATGTCCGTGGCGACGTTATTTCCTTGGTCCAGCTTTTAAAAGACTGCTCCTTTACCGAAGCCTTGGACTGGCTTATGGAACAGTATCCGTTCCTGGTTCCCAATGGAGCCAAACGCCCGGTGGTCCGCAGTAACGGTGATGCAAACTCATCTTCGGCAAGTGCTGCAAAAACGGTCAAAGCCCGCCCGGCTCCAGTTCTTCAGGAAATGCCTCCCGTGGAAGAACCTAAGGAACTGATTTCCGAGGATGAACGCAAACGAGTTATTCTTTCCTTCCTGAAACATCTCAGTCCTGTAGATGATACGCCTGCTGCTGCTTGGCTTGCCCGCCGCCGCATTCACAAGCCCGTTTGGGACAAGATGCTTTTGCGTACGATTACCGATTATGGTGCGTTGAATCGCCAACTGCGCGATGAATTCGGCGAAGAAGTGCTGAAGTATGTGGGCCTCTATAACGATAAGGGCAATCTCCGCTACTACAAGTATCCGCTGATTTTCCCGTACCTTGATGCGGAACGTCATTCCTTCTACTTCCAGGCACGAGCCATCGAAAACGGCATTGTTCCCAAGGAAATGCTTTTGCGCGGAACGGTACCTTATCCGTACAATGTGGCTGCCTTGGACGGCAAGCCTGGTTGGGTCTACCTTTGTGAAGGTTGTATCGATACCCTGACATTTATCGGTCAGAAAATCAATGCAGTTGGTATTCCAGGTGTTCGCAGTTTCAAGGTGGAATGGCTTTCCTTGTTCAGGAACAAGAACGTTGTTCTTTGCCTGGATCACGACGAAGCTGGCCGTAGCGGTATGGAGTATATCGGAAACCTTTTCAAGCAGGCCGGTATCCGTAGCGTCATTCTGGGGGAGGGGTTGGAGAACCTGCCTACGGCAATGAAGGAAGGCGAAGACATTAATGAGTGGTTTGGAGGCAGAAAATAATGGGAAAGGTGAAACAGTTTTTTGGCAAGGTCAAGGATTTCTTCGTGTGGCTATCCCACACGTTGGCTGTCCGAATCATGGCCTGCATCGTGAAATGGGTCTACCGGATAATAAACTTCGTTATCCGACAAGCCTTGCTGATCTGCATTATTTATTCTGCTGCGTTTACATTTGCGGCGTCGTACTTGCTGTACAAGGCCTTCAACTACGGCTACGAAATCTACGATGGTGTGCAGCAGCTGAAGGACGATCAGCCTGAGATGAGCAAGTACATGGAATCGCTGCTGGATTCCAATCCTGAAATTCAAATCAAGCATACCTATGTGCCCTTGGATTCCATCAGTCCTTACCTGCGAAAGGCTGTAATCGCCAGCGAAGATGCGGGCTTCTATTTCCATCCGGGCTTTGATGTTCGAGCCATTGCCGAAGCTCTTGATGCAAACCAGAATGCTGGTAGAACCAAGTTCGGCGGTTCTACCTTGACTCAGCAGCTGGCCAAGAATATGTTCCTTAGCAGTGAGCGTTCCTTCAACCGTAAGTTCAAGGAACTGGCTTATGCAATTCTTATGGAACGTGAACTTGGCAAGGACCGAATCCTGGAACTTTACCTGAATTACGCCCAGTGGGGCAAGGATATTTTCGGTTGCCAGGAAGCTTGCCTGACTTACTACAAGAAGAGCTGTTCGAAAATCAGTTTGGACCAGGCCATCAACATGGCTGCAATCCTGGCTAGCCCTGGTAAGCATCATCCGGGAATGCGCGAAAGCCAGTTCATGGCCAAACGTCGTGCGGTAATTTACCAGAATATGTTCCCCAAGAGGGATAGCCTTCTGGTGGATTCCCTGAAACAATTGGTGGCTCCTCCTGCACAGGGTCTGTCTACAGGCGGCGGAAGTAAATAATCGGCTACACAAACCGCCCGCCAGATACTATATTTTTCATGTCTAAAATTCAACTGTCTAAAAAAGGACAAAACAATGGCAAAGAAAGAATCCAAGAAGAAAGTCGTCCTCGCTTATAGCGGTGGCCTCGATACCTCCATCATCATTCCTTGGCTCAAGGAAAACTACGACTGCGAAGTGATCGCTTTCGCCGCTGACCTTGGTCAGAATGATTTCCCGGATGCAAAGGCTCTGGAACAGAAGGCTCTCGCTACTGGCGCTTCCAAGTGCTACGTCCTGGACCTCAAGAAGGAATTCCTCGAAGACTACGTATGGCCCACTGTTCGCGCTGGTGCCAAGTACGAAAACACCTACCTCCTGGGTACCTCTTTCGCACGTCCGCTCATCGCTAAGTATCAGGTCAAGATTGCCCAGAAGGAAGGCGCATACGCTGTTTCCCATGGTGCAACCGGTAAGGGTAACGACCAGGTCCGTTTCGAACTGACCTACGCTGCTCTCGATCCGACCCTCGAAATCATCGCTCCGTGGAAGGACTCCAAGTGGAACATCCACAGCCGCGAAGACGCTATTGACTACGCTGCAGCCCGCAAGATTCCTCTGAACGGCATCAGCAAGAAGAAGATCTACTCCGAAGACGGCAACCTGTGGCACCTCTCTCACGAAGGTGGCATCCTGGAAGAACCGGATAAGGAACACAAGTACGATATGCTCAAGCATACCGCTACCTACGAAAAGGCTCCCAACAAGCCGGCTCACGTGACCATCGGCTTCGACAAGGGTACTCCGGTTTCCGTCAACGGCAAGAAGATGGACGCAGTTGAACTCCTCGAAACTCTGAACAAGATCGGTGGCGAAAACGCTTGCGGTCTCCTGGACATCGTTGAAAACCGTCTCGTCGGCCTCAAGAGCCGCGGCGTTTACGAAACTCCGGGTGGCACCCTCCTGTACAAGGCTCACGAATGCCTGCAGCAGCTGGTTCTGGACAAGGAAACTTTGTTCGAAGCTCAGAAGATGTCTATGACCTATGCAAACCTGGTTTACAATGGTCAGTGGTTCACCCCGCTCCGTCAGGCTATGGATGCCTTCTACGACGAAGTCAACAAGGTTGTTACCGGTGAAGTTACCCTCAAGCTCTATAAGGGCAACATCATCCCGGCCGGCATGAAGAGCCCCTACAGCCTGTACGACATGGATCTCGGTGGCTTCTCTGACGTCGAAATGTACGACCAGAAGGATGCTACTGGCTTCATCCGCTGCTTCGGCCTCCCGCTGAAGACTCGCGCTATGCTCCTGAAGAACAAGACCAACGTCAAGTTCGGTAAGGAAGTCAAGCTCCCGAATAAGTAGCAAAAGGGACCCAAGGTCCCCTTTGGAATCCCTCCTTGAGTCAAATGGGTTATTCCCAATTTTGAGGAGGGAAACTTAAAAATCCCTCGGTGAATAGCCGAGGGATTTTTTTTGTTTGAAATTCAATGAAAGCTTATGTTAGCTTGTCTGTTTAGAAGCTATGCATGTATCCCATACCCCACAGAATTCTGGGGGCGTCATGTTTCATGAACTGGTAGGCGGGAATGCTAATTTGTGTGTAAAATCCGTTAAGGCTGGTCCAAAGTTCCCCTGAAACATCCATGTTTTCCTTGAAGTTGTAGGGGTAGAGATATAGCGCGTTATTTGCGTCGTTGATAGCCTTGTGCAAGTTGTTCGGGGCCTGGGCGTATTCATACCCTGCCCCTAGTCCGAGGCTAATCTGGAAAGGGCGGTCTCTGAACAAGGTCATAAGAATACTGCTGCGGAAGCCGCTCCAGAAATCCCGAGGTCCATTGTGATATCCTAGTCCCTGTGCACGGAATGTCCATTTGTCGTAGGAGAAACCGCCTACGAGAACTAGCGGGGTCATGTTGCGGACTCCGGCGCCGGCTTCAAAACGCCATTGCCTTTCAGTTCCGTTTGCAAGACTTGCGAACAGGAAAATAAGGCTTATGAACAATATTTTGGCGTTGAACGGATTTCTCATTGCCTAAAATATAGTATTGGGTCGTTTTCTTAGTGAATATAATCACGAAAAGATATGTTTCTTTTTATTTCAATTGACCAATTTGTAAATATTCCTATTTTTCCGTACAGCTTACAATCAAAGTAAAATTACTTTGGCAAAAAAAGGACTCAATATGAAGTTGAAGAATTTCTTTATGGCTTGCGCCGCTGCTTGCGCAATTGCTGCACCCGCAATGGCTGAAGGTGGTACCTTCGATGGCACTCTTCCGGAAAACTGGAAGGCTGACGTTTTCACTAGCGTCAAGATCAACTACTACAATTTCAGCAACTGGCAGGCTGGTGGTACCTCCAACTACAACTGGTTGTTCCTGTTCCATTCCGATCTTCAGGGTAACTGGTCTGTTGCAAACTGGCGTAACCTTATTGATGTAGAACTTGGCCAGACCTGGACCGAAGAGCTTGGTTGGCGTAAGTCTAACGATAAGCTGTTCTGGGAAACCATGGTTGACTTCAACATGCCGTTCTCCAAGACCATCAAGGCTTACGTTGGTAACCGTTTTGAAACTCAGATCATGAGCGGCTACACCTATGTTGAAGACGAAGAAGGCGAAACTCATGCTAAGGCTGTTTCCTGCTTCATGGATCCGGCATACGAAACCCAGGTTGCTGGTATTGCCTACATTCCTAACGACAACTTCAATGTCCGTGGCGGTTTCGCAAACCGTATGACCATCTCTGGTGGCTACGGCTATGCTGACGATCCGGAAACTGAAGACAAGGTTGAAACCTTCCGTGACGAACCGGGTCTCGAAGTTGTTGCAGAAGGTAAGTATGCTTTCTCTGACGTTGTGAACTTCAAGAGCCGTCTGTGGGCATTCACCAACTTCCAGGGCGTTGAAAAGATTGACGGCAAGTGGGAAAACCTCCTGACCGTTTCTATCACCACTGGTGTTGAACTCCAGGCCGGTTTCGACATGGCTTACGACTTCGACCAGTCCAAGGATGCTCAGTACAAGACCATGGTCTTGTTCGGCCTGACCTGGCGTCTGTTTTAATTGAGGCCGCTCGGTCCAGAGTACGGATTAGTCCTTACGGCTCACAGAACGCAAGGGGCTTAGCCCTAGAATTTAAAAACTCCTGGCTTTGGCCGGGAGTTTTTTTTCTTATGTCACCGCGAGCCCGAAGGGCGTGGCGGTCGAAGCGTTTTTTCTTAAGCTTGGATGTCCAGCAGGTCTTCGTCCCACTTGTTGCGGAGTTTACGGAGTTTTTCGAGGGATTCATCGTCGGCTCCGCTCTGTTCACGTTGTTCCACCAATATATTGTAGTCGTTCAACAGGGTTTCCGCCTTCGGATAATCAGGAATCAGTTTCTCAAGATTGGACCTGATAGCCTCGTCGGAATAGAGCCTAGCCACTCCCTCCAGACTTTTGGCGATGAATGTTGTTTTATCGCCGACCTTTAAGGCTTCTTCCGCCTCGGCGAATTCCATGGGGCTGATTTCGTCGAACCAGCGGGCTTCTTCAGAAAAAAGTTCGTTATCCTCGACCAGTGCGTCCTTTTTCTTGGAAATTTCCAGTTGCTTGTTCATGAAGGGACGGTATGTCTCCACATCAAAGGAAAACCCGTTTTCTTTCCCAAATTTTTTCAAATTCTGAAGATTTCGCTCTGTTGGGTTGTTTAGCAGGCATTCCTTCAGTACTGAAAGTTGGTCTTTAGGGGAAAGCTGCTTAAAACTGTCGGTTTTTGTTCCGGAAGCCTTCAGTCTGAGCCAAAGTGCCCTAAGAATGATCGCTGCAATGGCTATTGTAAATATTGTAGAGAATGACATGCCTATTATTTAGCTTTTTTATGGCAAAAACAGATGAAAATGGTCACGGAAATTCGTAAAATACGTAAAATGGGCGATTTTTAAAAAATTGCGTTATTAAAATGGACAAAAATGGTGTATATTTAGGTTTGAATATTCGTAACCTGTAATCAGGTGGAGATTGGATTATATGAACGCAAAAAGATTTTTGGCACTTGGCGCTTTGATGGGATGCTCCTCCCTGGCCTTTGCCGCAGTCAATGATATTACTCAGCTTGATATTGTGATTCGTGACTTCCAGCCGAGTCACCCTGACTTTGAAAACTTCTCTGAAGAAGCTCATTCGCACTTGAACGAGATTTACAACTATGGCCTGGGTGGCCAGTTGATGAATCTGAATGGCTTTGATGTGGACTGGTATAGCGCAGCCGCTTATCACGAAACTTGTGGTAATATGGCTACCTTGGCAGGTTCTGCTATCGGTCAGGATGGTAAGCCTTATCTGAAGAACGCTTTCCTGCCCGTTTATCTGCAGGACGTGACAACTTCCGGTAGAGATACCCTTAAGTATGGTGAATGCCAGAATAGTACTGTGAGCAACATTACCCAGCGTGGTTATCAGAAGGTTGCTAACAATGCTGCTGGTCAGCCTATGGTTCAGGGCTTTGTTTGCTCCGGTAACAATGTGAATTGGGCTAACCCGGTGTTCTACACCCCGGGTATGGTGGCTCCCCATCTTGTCTTTGCTCCGCCCGTCGATGGTGAATATGACATGTATGATGGTGTTACCATTGTCAAGGCCAATGAACGTTGCGATAATCGTTTCTTTGACCAGTGGTACAAGGATGTTGCAGGTATCAACCTGAGAACAAATGCCACTATGGATATTCCTAGGGATTCCAAGAGTGGTTACTACATCTACGACTATAACTACAATAATGGTGGTTATTCTCCGTTGGACTCCATCAATCCTACCACAGGAACTTGGGTTGAACAGAAGAAGTGTAATCCGGATATTCAGCCCCATGGCGTTTGCGAACAGTTTGGCCCCCAGTCTCTTTCCATTTTCTGTCCGCCTTACAATTACCAGTATGCTGGCACCCAGACTGACTACCGTAAGCAGAACACTGCCCAGCTCTGCCAGTCTTGGTTGAAGAGCGGTGGTCCCCGTAATGGCCAAGCTGCAACTTTGGCTGCCCAGGCTCATGGAACTCTGGGTCTGCAGCACTACCGTAACTATGCATTCACCATGATGGGTTATGCAAAGTTCAAGTACAAGGCTATTAACCAGTTTGATGCCAACGGCAATCTTAAGCCGGAAGTCTTCGAATTCGCAGGTGACGATGACATGTGGATTTTCGTGGACGGTGTGCTTGTTGTGGACTTGGGTGGTACCCATCTTTCTGCTCCGGGTAGCGTGAACATCTTGACTCTGGCTCAGAATAACCATGGTTGCCATGAAGGCCAGCCGCTGGCATATTATTCCAACTGTGAAGGCGCTTCCGATGCTACCGGTTGGGCCGATAACTCCTGGCACCATCTGCACTTCTTCTATGCAGACCGTCAGACCGATGGTTCTAACATCTACATCCGTTCTTCTCTTGCAGAAGTTGCTCCGTCTCGCTATGGTCAGCCTTCTGTGGGTAGCGTGACTGTTAAGGTTGATGATGACGGTAACCAGGTTACCGGCGTCTTGCTGAACACTAGCCTTGATGCTACTACTCTTGCAAATATCAATGCCGCCGCTCTCAATCCTGCTGCCGCTCAGCCGGCCATGGTGGTTATCCGTACCGTTACCAATCCTGTCGATGGTTCTATCTCCTTTAAAACATACGGCTACTATGTGACCTCCATTTCCGGTGACGTGGATAAGGGTGCCAACGGTATCCTGTACCAGATGACTGGCGAACTTCGCGATGCCGATGGTAATGTTGTTGAAGGCGGTATCCTTGGTAACGATAAGATGGCCTTTAACTTCCCCTATGATAAGGACATTGCCGCTGATACCGATTTGAGGGCTGCCTATGCTGCTTATCCGGGTCTCTGGGAAGAATTGATGGCTTGGAATGAAAAGCTTACTTACCCCATTACTTCTACCTCTGGAAAGAGCGTGGTGGGCTATCCGGATTCCCCGATTGACTGGGCTGTTGTCAAGTTCTTCGGTTCTACCGATGTTAAGCCTCTTACTCTTGATACCGCTATTACCCGTCCTGACTTCAATCAACAGGCAGAACAGCTGACTGAGGAAGCAGAAAAAAATGGTGGTGAGCTCCCCATGAACTTTACTGCTGATCTTATTCTTGCTCCGTTGCCGGAAACTGATCCCGTCACTGGCAAGCCGGTTGGTAAGAATGGTAATCCTTTGAACCTTACTGACGATGATGCCAAGACCTTTGGCTCTGCCGGTGAAAATGGTGTCCTTTCTAACAACGCTACTGCTCTTGTGGGTGGTGTGGCTAAGACTGATGCATCCATGTGCTTTGCTGATGGTACTGAAAGCTGCACTAGCTGGTCCTTCGCAATGCAGGGTCCGTTCCGTATCAACGTTCGCGTGTTCGACCACTTGGGTCACTTCGTAAGCCAGTACCAGCAGATTGTAACCGAAGACATGGTTCAGGCTGCCTTGGGACAGCAGAAGGCTGGCGAATCTCAGTCTGCTTGTACGACCAAGATGTATGGCCAGACCGGTGTGTTCCTTGCAACCGTCAAGATGTACCCGGTTTCCCAGAATGGCCGCGCCTTGGCAACTGGCGTGTACATTTACCAGGTGACCGTGGTCCAGGAAGAATATCATCCCTGTATCAAGACCAGCGGTCAGGTTCAGGAAGGCTCTGTGCTCTACTCCAGAACTACCAATGTCTACACTCGCGGTTACCGTCGCGAAAACAAGTAATCTGACGTAACAGGTTTTAAAAGCCCTCTAGCGATGAGCTAGGGGGCTTTTTTTATGCCTGAAATAGAGTCTACTTTTGCAATGGATGGAACAGCCACCGTAGTGGGTTTAGACAGGGTCGCCTATAAGGGCGAAGGGCTCTGCGCCTGTGATTTTTACGGTGAGGCGTGTGCCGGGGCGGGGTACTAATCTTGTGGGGGCTGCGCCGGCTAGTACTGCGTCGGCTAGTACTGCGTCGGCGGCTTGGATGGCCACGGGGCGGTAGGCGTCGTTTCGGGCGATGAGGGTGCCCCTACGGTAGCCTTCCTTCTCGATGGTGACCTGCTCTGTCTGCCCGATCCAGCGGGAATTGTTTTCTGCGGCGATCTGCTGGAAGGCTGCAGCTAGTTCTGCGGAACGCTTGTGCTTGATCTCGTCGGGAACGACGGCGTCCATGCGGCTCGCGGGAGTGTTTGGGCGAGATACGAAGCGGGTGATGTTGCAGACGGTGGGGCGGGTTTCGCGGAGAACGCGAAGTGTATCTGCGAAGTCCTGGTCCGTTTCTCCGGGGAACCCCACGATAAGATCCGTGCTCAAGGTGAACAGCGGAAAACGCTTGTTAAATTCGTTTGCCAGGTCGATGTAGTCCTGGGCGGTATGCTTGCGGTTCATGAGCTGCAATACACGTTCACTGCCGCTTTGTACCGGCAGGTGGATGAACTTGTAGACTCGATTGTCCTGGAAGCATTCCATGAGGGCTTCGCTATACTGCATCATGTGGCGGGGGTTGCCCATGCCTAGGCGCATGCGGTAATCGCCAGGAACTTCCACAAGGATTTTCTGGACCAGTTCCGCAAGGTTACGGGGCTGCTTACTGCCGATGTTTTCGGAGGATGTTCCTAAGTCAAAACCATAACAACCGCAGTCCTGTCCGGTCAATTGAATTTCTCGGCAGCCATCGGAAACAAGTTGCTTTACTTGCTGAACAATGGAGTCCGCAGAGAAACTGTGGAGGCGACCTTTGACCAGTCGGGTGGAGCAGTAGGCGCAGGCGTCAAGACAGCCTTCCTCGATGTTCACAATGCCTACCAGGGGCGCTTCACGAAGAACGGACTGTGTGCTGTGGGCCGGTGCTGCAATCAGCGGTGCGGTTTCCGTGATTAGCGGGGCTTTTTCCGTGGATAGTTCCTTCAGGCTGGTAAAGATAACGCCTGGGGCAAACTTTGCCACTTCCTCTTTCAAGTCCTTGGGGGCGCATCCAGTAATGTAGATGGTTGCCTCTGGAGTCGCTTCCTGCGCTTGGCGGAGAAGCTTGATGGCGCTGGCATTTCCCTTTACCGTACAGACATTTAAGATGTACGCCTCGGGCCTCTCGTCGGGCTTTTTCGCGTTGTTAGTTCCGCTTTCCTTGCCGTCCAGGCCGAATACAACATTGTACTTGCCCTGCAAAAGTCGGGCAATCTTTTCGCCTTCGCCGAAGTTGGCGGCGCAGCCTTGGCTGATGACTTTGAGGATGGGCTTGGACATTTTAACGGGTGTATTGTTCCAGGGTGATGCCCGGATAGTAGTGGGTCAGGATTTCCTGGAAGCTTTGTCCTGCCAGGGCTCTCGCGCGAACGCCCATCTGGCACATGCCTACGCCGTGCCCGAATCCGGAACCGGTAACGATCCATTCGTTGCCGGAGTGCTTCACCGTAAAGAGGGAAGAGGGGAGGATGGATCCTGCCTTCTTGAAGAGCCAGCGGGTCTTGTCGGTAAGTACGTCCAAATGGCCCTTGTCTGTTTCTACACGCAGGGTAAGAATGCGGCCGCTGACTAAGGTGTCTATGATTGAAATGGATTTGACCTTCTTGAAGTCGGCTCCAGTTCCGCTGGAGAACTTGGCCTTGGCTTCCTTAGCGTTCTTCTTGAAAAGATCGACGAGTTCCTTGTCAGTAAAGCGCTTCTCCCACTTCATATAGCTGGATTCATCGCACCAGGGGCTGCCATTGGGGCGCAGGTCCGGCTTGCTTTGCAGGTAGGGGAGGTTGGGGCGATTCCAGGTGGCCAAGGTTTCAGTCTTGCCGCCACAAGTGGAATGGTAGTAGGCGATGATGAATTCACCCCTGTGCGTCATGACGACGCCGGCGGTGGCCTTCACAGCGGCGTCGGTCAACGGGGTGGCGCCTTCAAGGCCTTTGTATACCTGGTCCTTCACGTCGGCGTAAACGTCAAAGCCCATGGCTTCGCGGCTGTTGAAATGCTTGTAGGCGTAGGTGCGTGCCGCGATGGCTTGGGCCTTCAGGGCTTCAATGCGTGCGGCGTCCAGCTTGCCGATTTCGTAGGGAACGGAACCTCGCAAGTAGTCTTCCACGTCCACCGCGTTGATGGCGTCCAGCTTGCCTGCGTTTGCGCGGAACAATACGGAGCCTGGGTAGCAGGCGCGCTTCAATGATTTCTGGTCCTGGGCCACGGCGATGCAGCTGCCGTCTTCGTTCTGGAATTCCCTGGATTCCATTTCCTGGGACTTGCCGCCGGCCTGAAGCTTGATGCGGGATCCTGCTGCGGTAACCTTGATTTCTTCGCCGTTAAACGTCAGGTACAGTTCCTTGACGCCAACAAAAATTCCAACGCGGATGGGACGGTTCAATTCCTGGGGAATGGTGCGCTTTTGTAATCCCTGGGAAGAGCTGACTGTGGCATCATCAGTAGACGTAGATGCGGCTTCGATAGGGGCGAAGTTTCCCACGAATACAGAATCATCTTCTGCGATTGGTGCGGCGTTTGTTTGTGCTGTAGAGTCCTTAGCGGGTGCAGCGTTGGTCGGCGCGATGGTATCTTTAACGGCATCAACTTTGGTGGGTGCTACCGGAACGAACTTGACCACTTCAGCCTTTGCCACGTCATTGGGCAGGTCGAAATCATCTGTAGATGCAGAAACAGCCTGCGACTCTGCGAATGCAAAGTGCGCAAGGCTGCAAATAAGAGCACAGAGGAATGTCCACCGAGAAAAAATCAATGGAGTTCCCTGCAGGTAATTAGCGCTTGCCCTTGAGCTTGGCCTGGGAATCCTTGGCCATTTTCTTCAGCTTGGACTGGTTCATCATGCGGTCAGAAGTAGAAATCTTGTCCACGAACAGGTCGCCGCTCAGGTGGTCCACTTCGTGCTGGATGCAGCGGCCAAAGAGACCGTCGCAGTCGTGGATTTCCTGGGCAACGCCTTCGATGTCGAAGAAACGTACGCAGACCTTGCTCGGACGCAGTACGTTGCAGAAAATGTCGGGAACAGAGAGACAGCCTTCATCGTATTCCACGATCTCAGCATCGGGTTCTGCTTCCCATTCCGGGTTGAACATGATGTAAGGGCGAGGTTCCTCTTCTCCGGGAATTGCGGTGTCGATAACCACAAGACGGATGTTCTTGCCGATCTGAGGTGCGGCAAGACCGCAGCCCGGAGCGTCGTACATGGTTTCCAGCATGTCGCGGGCCAGCTGACGCAATTCAGGGGTAATCTCAGTAATAGGTTCGCACTTCTTGCGCAGAACCGGATCGCCGTAAATTCGGATAGGGAGGATTGCCATGTTCTAGTACCTTGGATTACTTCTTTTCTTCGGTCTTTTCTGCCGGCTTAGCTTCAGCGTTCAGCACGCGGAGGATAGCAGCCTTTTCAAAGTCGATGAGAGTGGTAGAACCGGTACGGATGGTGACCTGGGTGCTAGTTTCGTCGATGTTGGTAACAACGCCGATAATGCCTGCGGTGGTCATAACCTTGTCGCCCTTCTTGAGAGCCTTACGCATTTCTTCCTGGAGCTTTCTTTCCTTGCTCTGGGGACGGATGAAGAAGAACCACATGACAACGAACATGAGGATCAGCGGAAGGAATCCGCCCAGTGCGCCGCCTTGGGCCTGTTCTGCACCAGCTTCCTGAGCGAATGCGGAAACGGCTGCGAGGGAAATGAGAAGTGCGTTGAGTTTCATTTGATAACCTTTAGGTAAGGGGTTTAATAATTACGTTGATAAAATAGTAAAAACCAAGAGAAGATTAGACCAGCTTTTTGTCAAGCTGCGGGAAAATTCTGTTCATTTCCAGCATGTCCATAATCTTTTCAAATTCGCAGTAGAAGAATCCGATGGATTCCAGAGGGATGGTGGGATCGCCAAAGTCCACGGGAATGGATGGCTTGATAAGACCTCGCTGTACAAGAGGCTGAATGGTCAACATGGTAACTGTCATACCGTGCATAGCCTTCTTTGCTGTGGTCTTGATGGCTTCCGTGGTAATGACGCAGGTTCCGTTATTCAAAGGCTCGTGACTATCCTGGACCGCCTTCATGATGGCCGTAAGGATCATCTGTTCCGTCATGGAAAGGATATTGGGAGAGACCTTCTTCTGTGTGGCACGGTACTGAATGGTTTCGTATAACAGACCGATAACGCGAGGACTGTCTACAAAGATTTCGTCGCCGTGAACCTTGAGTACGTCAAGGCTGCTGAGGGCGGAAAGAAGTTCCTGGATGTCTTCTTGTCCAAGATTTACCAAGGTTCCGATTTCCTTGATAATTTCCGGAAGGGAAATTTTTTGACTGGGGGAAGCTTCCAGGTGAGACTTTAACAGGTACAGAAGGGTAGGCAAGGCCATGACTCTGCTGTTCTTCTGGTTGGCTTCCTCGGCAATGTGGTATCGGCCCGTAAGGAATGTCAAAATGGAGTGAAGCCAGCTAGGTTCCTCGTCCAGAATTTTCTGCAATGCGTCGTGGGAAATTTCCTGAATGGAGGCGTCTTCTAGAACCTGGATTGTTTCCTTGCAAGGGGAGCCTTCGATGAGACCGAATTCTCCAATCAGGGAGCCTGGGCCGTAGTTGTTGACCTGGCCTGATTTGGTGGATGTTCCCTTGAGAAGACCGTCCTTCACGATGTAGAGGGAATCCCTGGAATCCCCTTCCTTGCAGAGAAATTGTCCTTCGAAAAGATTCATTAGACGACTCCTCTAATATTGGTCTCGTACCGTAAGGCTTTCAAGAAATACGTTACTTTGTCTGTGCATACGATGAAATTGTCTTCGTCAACAGGTTTGAACCACCCCAGCTTAACAAGGAATATCCATTCGCTGACGTCTGCCTTGGGATCGTTCTGCTTGATGAAGCCAAGCCAGCCTGGACCATCTTTTTTGATGTTTGCGTCCATGGTGGACAGGAGTGCCAGAACTTTTTTCTGGTACAGCGTCAGCTTGTAGGGCGCGAAAGTTTCGCACTTTTCTACGGAGGTCAGGTAGTCAATGAAAATCTTCAGGAGGAACGGGTCCGGAATCTTGCAGACAGCACGGCCATCCATTTTGGTAAGCTGCAACAGGTGCCTGCGGATGAGGGACTTGAAATCCTCTTGCACGGATTCGTTCGAAATGCGGGTAAGCCAGGCGTATTCCTGAATCATGTCGGTGAGGAACAGGGGCGTCTTGGCGGGCTTATGGCTGCAGTATTCTGCCAGGCTCTTCAAGGTGTTCTGCACGTTGGACTGGCGGGCGGCGTACTTCAGTTTGCGGGTCTTTGCCGAGAGGGTCTTGATGACTGCAAGGAGCCAGACCGGCAGACGGTGCAGTTCGGATTCCATGCACTCTTCGTTTACGATGGTGATGGAGGAATCCTTGGTTGCCACAAGTTCGTGATGGAAAGGCTCGCGCTCCAGAAGGGCGGCCACACCTACGAGGTCACCTGGATGCATGGTAAAAACAATTTCGTTGGGATTGTCTTTGTTGCGAGCTGCCAGTTCCCCGTCGTTCAATATGACGATACTCCGTTCGTCGCTATCCGGAGTATATACAACAAATCCCGCCTTCACGTTAATACGATTGGGCGGGATTATTTGTTGCCGGGAATCCACCGTTTTCATGGTTGGACAACCGATTAGCAGTAAAGATTACTGACGTTCGTCGATACGAGCAGCCTTACCGCGGAGGTCGCGCATGTAGTAGATGCGAGACTGACGGACCTTACCCGGACGATCCAGGAGGATGGATGCGATACGCGGGGAGTTCACCGGGAAGATACGTTCAACAGCAACGCCGTTGGACATCTTGCGGACGGTGATGGTCTTGGAAATGCCAGAGTTCTTGACCTGAATGACAACGCCCTTGAACGGCTGGATACGTTCCTTGGTGCCTTCAATAACCTTGACGTTAACGGTGACGGTGTCGCCAGCGCGGAATTCCGGAAGGTCGGTCTTCACGTTTTCATTCTGGATTGCTTCGATATTCAGGGACATAATGTACCTCAGTTAATTATTTGATGCCAAATTTAGTATCTCTTTCGAGATTTTTAAAGATGTCTGGGCGTCTTTCTTCCGTTCTTTTTAACGATTCTTGACGCCTCCAGGCTGCAATGTTCTTGTGATGGCCCGATAAAAGCACATCTGGAACCTTTTTTCCTTCAAAAACTTCCGGACGGGTGTAGACCGGCCATCCCAGTACGCCTTGGGCAAAGGAATCGGTATCACCGGATTCTCGGTTGCCGAGGGCGCCGTCGATAAGGCGGACCACTGCGTCTGTTACCAGCATGGCGGGCAATTCACCACCACTGACAACGAAGTCGCCTATGGAAATCTCCAAATCCACTTCGGACTGGCGGATGCGGTCGTCGATACCCTTGTAGTGACCACAGATCAGGACCAGGTGGCTTTCCTTGGAAAGCTCAGCGGCCATCTTGTGAGTAAAGGGAACGCCGTCTGCGGTCAAATAGATGACCTTGCCGCCGTCTTCCTTGACGCCAGTACTGCGGATGGCTGCAGCCAGGGGTTCCGGTCTAAGGACCATTCCCGGTTCGCCACCGTAGGGAACGTCGTCTACCTGACCGTAGTCATTGATTGCGAAGTCTCGCAGGTAGACTGTGTTGAATTCCATAAGCCCCTTATTCTGGGCCCTTCCCATGATAGAAGACTTCATGGGGGTGAACATTTCAGGAAAAATGGTGATACAATCTATCTTCATTTTTCCCCCGGGCACATGCTCTTGAGGTAGTCTGCGCCGCAGGTAATGCTCTCGCCTTCTTCGTCGATTTCCAACACGCAGTCATCGACCCAGGGGGCTAGAATAGGTTGAGCGGAAAACTCTTTCTGGTACTCCAGATCGAACTTGATCTGGAAGGCATAGACGGAGGGGAGTTCTTGAACCTCAACGACCTCTCCAACATCACGGCCATCTTCCAGTTTGACACGGAATCCAGCCAGATCGTCAATGTAGTACTCGCCCTCGGGGGCAGGCAGGCGCTCAGATTCAGGAATCATGATGTCGCCATTGACAAAGTGGGTGATGGACTCTGGTGTGTCGTACCCCTTGAATTTAAGCAGCCACAAGTTGTTTGCCAGCCTGGAATCTTCCACCGTCAGTTTAACCAGTTCGCTATTGGTCTTTTTTAGCATCACATCCGTAAGCTTCTCGTGACGGGTGAGGTCGTGAGTCAGAGGCATCGCCTTGATGTAGCCTTTTACGCCATGAGTGCGCATGAGCTGACATACGGTGATATACTCTTCTTGTGCTTCGGATTCAGACATTAAAGACGTGGGTGGGAATCTGACTACAGTAAACTAAAAAGCGGATACTGTATATGGAAGGTGGTTGCAAAGGGGTCGGAACCTTTCGATCCCGTTTAAAAAAGCCTCGCGCAGGGTTACTGCACGAGACTCTTTCAAAATGCTTGAATTAAGCTTCGGCAGGTGCTTCAGCCGGTGCTTCTGCGGCAGCAGCAGCTTCTGCAGCAGCGGCTTCCTTAGCAGCCTTTTCAGCTTCGATCTTGGCGAGAGCCTTAGGACCGAGCTTTGCCTTCTTAGCCTTGACAGCCTTCGGAGTAGCAACCTTACCTTCGATGGAACGGCCAGCCTTAGCTTCGTGGAAGAGTTCCATGATGCCAGCCTGCTTCATGAGGTTACGAACGGTGTCAGACGGCTGTGCGCCAGTCATGAGCCACTTGAGAGACTTTTCCTGATCGAACTTGATTTCGGGAGTCTTGGTGTTCGGGTTGTAGAAACCGACCTGTTCGATAAAGCTATCGTCGCGTGCCTTACGGCTGTCGATAACGACTACGCGGTAGATCGGGTTGTGACGCTTACCAAAGCGAGAAAGACGGATAGCGGTTGCCATTTTTGACCTCTTTTTGCCTCAAATGAGGCTGTTTAAATGTATCCCGGAGACCGGGTTTATTCTGTTTTGATGCCAAATGTAAAAATTTTCTCTTGTGTGTAAAGGGCGGAATTGTAAAATTTTTCCGTTGTTTACATATAAATTAACGAAAATTGTATACAGAAAATGGCGAAAAATGGCGAAATTTGAATAAAAACAATGATTTTTGGAGTTTGCTCGTTTGGTGATTGGGAACGCTTATGGCTTGTTTCCTTGCGATTTTCTGTGGAAAAATCGGTCGAAAAATAAAAAAACGGACCTTCCGGCCCGTCTTTTTAAGAACTGGTTCAAAAAAGACCTGGTTTCTATTTCTTTTTCTTCTTCTTGTTCTTGTCCTTGGGCGGGGTGTAGTTGGAGCCTACGGGGTTTCCGCCGTTCTGCTTCTTGGCGAAGTCGCCCACCTTCTTGAACATTTCCTTCATGGTCTCGTACTGCTTGAGCACTGCGTTCACGCGACCGATTTCGGTGCCGGAACCCTTGGCGATACGGTCCTTGCGGCTGCCGTTCAAAATGCTGGGGTTCTTGCGTTCCTTGGGGGTCATGGAGCTGAGCACAGCTTCCACGTAGACCAGTTCCTTTTCGTCGATCTGGTCGATGGGGAGCTTGTTCAAGCCAGGAATAAGACTGATGATGCTCTTGATGCTGCCCAGCTTCTTGATGGTGCGCAGCTGGTTCAAGAAGTCGTTCAGGTCGAAGGTGTTGTTCAGGATCTTCTTCTTAAGGTCCTTGGCGTCCTTTTCGTCGATGACCTGCTGAGCCTTTTCCACCAGGGAGACCACGTCGCCCATGCCGAGGATTCGGCTGGCCATACGGTCCGGGTGGAACAGGTCGATTTCGTTCAGCTTTTCGCCAACACCGATAAAGCAGATAGGTACGCCGGTCATCTTCTTGATGGACAGGGCTGCACCGCCACGGGTGTCGCCATCCATCTTGGAAAGGCAGACGCCGGTGAACTTGAGACGCTGCCAGAAGGTCTCGGCAACGTTCACGGCTTCCTGACCGATCATGGCGTCGGCAACGAAGAGCACTTCATCTGGATGGACGGCTTCCTGGGCCTGTTCCAGTTCCTGCATCAGTTCTTCGTCGATCTGCAAGCGGCCTGCGGTATCGTAGATCACCAGGTCAAAGCCGTTGTCCTTGGCGTACTGGTAGCCGTGCTTGATGATTTCCACAGGATTGCCCTGGCCTTCGTCGTAAACGGGAATGCCGATGGACTTACCCAGCACCTGCAGCTGCTTGATTGCTGCCGGGCGGTAAACGTCGGCTGCCACCAGCAGGGGCTTGCGCTTCTTCTTGGTGCGCATCCAGAGGGAAATCTTGCCTGCAAAAGTAGTCTTACCGGAACCCTGGAGACCCACCATCATGATACCCACCGGTGCGGGACCGGACAGGTTGATTTCCTTAGTTTCGCCACCCATGACTTCTACAAGTTCGTCGTGGATGATCTTCACAATCTGCTGACCCGGGGTCACGGAAGTGAGGACTTCGGAGCCTAGAGCCTTTTCCTTGACGGCCTTGACGAAGTCGCGGGTCACATTAAAGTTAACGTCTGCTTCCAAGAAGGCGCGACGGACCTCGCGAAGGGATTCCGCAACGTTTTCTTCGGTAAGCTTGCCCTGCCCACGCAGGTTCTTGAGGGTATTTTCTAGAGAATCAGTCAGCTGTGAAAACATAGTGGGGGCAAATATAGTAATTATGAATTACGATTTATGAGTTACGAGAGGGGTGTGGTGCGGTTTTGCGGGAAGTTCACTTGATACAGTCGTAAACGTTTTTTGAATTGCGGCGGTCTTATCCTGTTCTGTAATATTTATATTCTTGGTGTAAAAACCGATTTGAATAGGAATATTTATGCACAAATCCTTGAAATCTGCTCTTGTTTGCCTGCCCATGTTGGCTTTGGTAAACTGCGCCTCCAGCGAAAATGCATCTCCTGCGGTTATTTCCACTGCAGGTGGCCCTGCCAGCATGGCCGTTGCATCTGCAAATGCTGCCAGCGTTCCTCCCACCAGTTGCAGCCCCGATGAATTTGAAGAAATCGGTGGCGCCAACAAGATGGCCAACGGCGACATGGAATATGGCGATGGCGGTTGGTATCTGTGGATCAAGGAAGACGGTCGCAAGACTGCCAAGGTGGAAAGCAAGATCGGTGTTCCGGGCATTGGCGTGAACTGCACCAACGGTGCCCAGGTCATTGTGACGGAATTGCCGGACCCCTGGTGGGGTTTACAGCTTCAGCCGCCCAAATTCCTGGCCGACTCCGCCTATTATACCTTGTCCTTTGTGGCTAGGGGTAACATGGCTATGAACGCTGTGGTTCAGGGTGGTCCTGATACGGAATATAAGCAGAAGGAAAGCGCTTCCTATGCATTGACTCCGGAATGGCAGACTTACTCCATGACCTTCCTTGCCGACCAGAAGGGGTACGGCCTGAACAACGTTACCTTCCAAGTGGGTATCCAGAAGGGTTGGATGCAGATTGACAATGTGTCCATTGAAAAGCAGGGCGATTTGGACACCACTTGGTATGCTGAAGCAGATTCCCGCATTGCAGAAATCCGCCAGGCTGATTTCGAAGTGAAGGCAAACCCGGGCGAAGAAGTTTCCGTGAAGTTGCTCCGTCACGATTTCCCCTTCGGTACCGCTCTCGCATTCTACGGTCCGGACAAGGACAGCACGGAACAGTGGTATAAGGAAACCGCCAAGAAGTACTTCTGGCACGGCGTCACTGAAAACCAGTTCAAGTGGCCTGAATACGAAAAGAAGGAAGGCAAGCCCCTCCGCGAAGATATGAATCGCTATGTGAAGTTTGCTCAGGAAAGCGAATGGTCCCTCCGCGGTCATGCCTTGTACTGGGCTCATCAGGGCTACGGCTTTGACAAGCATTTCTCCAACCCCAATAAGGCTAGCCAGTGCGAAGACTTCGGCAAGAAGCTGAAGGCTCGTATTGACCGTGACCTGAAGGAATACAAGGGCAAGATTGTGGAATACGACGTGTGGAACGAACCGATCCACGAAATGTACACCACCAACCTTTGCGGCATCAACTATCTGGATAGCGCCTTCATTTGGGCACATGAAGCTGATCCCGAAGCAATTCTCTACATCAACGAATACCAGGTGGTTGCTGCTGGTGAAACCGATCGTTACATCAGCCTGATCAAGGGCTTGATCGACCGCAAGGTTCCTATTGGCGGTATCGGCGTACAGTGCCACTTCGGTACCCGTCCGGTTGTTCCCGCTCTCATCAAGGAACGTTTGGATAAGTTGGCTGCTCTCGGCCTTCCCATCAAGGTGACCGAACTTGACTTTGGCGCCTGGGACAAGGGTCTCACCATCTCCGAAGAAGAACAGGCCAGCGAATACGAAAAGGTTCTGCGCACCTTGTTCAGCCATCCCGCCATCAACGGCATCGTGATGTGGGGCTTCTGGGATAACCGTCATTGGGTCCAGAGGGGCGGTATCATTCGTGCCGATGGTTCCGAAAAGCCGGCTGCCACCAAGATTTACGACTTGTGGCACAAGACCTGGACCACCGAAGCTACCGCAACTGCCGACGAAAACGGCGTGGCAAAGTTCCGTGGCTTCAAGGGTAAGTACCAGGTTACCGTCAATGGTAAAACTTCTGAAACTTACGTGAAGTAAAAAGCTGTCAATTGTAAAATTATTTTACTGTGATTTAAGTCCGTCTCCGCCGTGGGACGGGCTTTTTTTATTGACTTGGTGTGAACAAAAAAATATATTCACATCGGGTTTATCCTTTGTATACAAAAGGTTCGTTTGGTTTTATGAAACGTTTAGGTTATTTCTCTCTGCTTGTTGGTTCCCTGATGGCTGCTTGTTCGGGAACTACAGGAACTGAAGATACCATTGAAGAAGAAAAGAAACAGGAGCAGGCTGCTCTTGAAGAAATCCTGGTAACAGACTGGGAAGCTGAAGCTGCAAAAGAAAATGGTCCCACCAAGAAAGTCTTGCCCAAGATGGGTCTGCCTGCGGCTGGTTTCTATAAGTCTCTTGATGTTCCTGTTCCGACTCCCACAACAGAAGGTGGGGTGGTCCGTTGTACTTTTGACGGTAACGAACCTACCATGGCAACTGCAGAAATGACTGCTTCCGTAGCTGTGGATTCCTCCATGGTGATTCGCTGTAATGAATATCTGCAGGATTCCTTGGTGGCTAGCGCAACTGAAACCTATCTCATCAATGAATCTGTCGAAATGCCTGTGGTGGCTGTGACTGTGCCGCCTTGGTACTACAAGAATATCTTGAAGGCAAACAAGTGTACTCCGGATCCTTGCTACGAGGCAGACTTCTGGTTGGATACTGCCGTGGTGGCCCATGTGGAATATTTCCCCCAGGGAAGTGCCTCCCTTGCAAAGGCCTTTGAAATTGATGCGGAAGCTTCCATTATGGGTGGCTATAGCCGTAACCAGAAAAAGAAATCTGTATCCTTCAACATGAAGAAGAAGATTCAGAAGGGTCATTTTAGATATCCTCTTTTTGATACCCGTCCGGAACATAAGAAGTTCAAGGGCTTTATTCTCCGTAACAACGGAAACCGTTTTGTCAGCGATTACCTTGAAGATGCCATGGGGACAAGCCTTTTGGAAGGAACCAACGTAGATTACCAGCGTTCCCGCCAGGTGGTGGTGTTCTATAACGGCAAGTATTATGGTATTCACGACATGCGCGAAAAGCTGAACGAACATTTCGTGGAAACCAACTACGGTATCGATGCGGAAGCTGTAGATTTTATCAAGCATACAAACATGACGATTGAAGCTAGTGGCGGAACCATTGACGATTACGCCAACTTGCTGGCTTACATTTCTTCCAATGATTTCTCTGGTGAAAATAATGAAAGCTATAAGGCTGTCAAGAAGCGCATGAATATCGCCAGCTATGCCGATTATATGGCTGCACAGATTTATTACCACAATGGGGACTGGCCCGACAACAACATGCGCGCCTGGCGTTCCGGAACACAGAAGTGGAAGTTCGTGGCTTTTGACCTGGACCATGGATTTGACTGGATGTGGACTGTGGAAGGTTTCAAACAATCTATGAATATGTTCAAGTGGATTAAGCAGGGTGGTATAACTACCGGTAAGTGTTACAATTCCGACAGTCCTCTTTGCTTCCACAACGTGTATGTGAAGTTGATTGAAAATCCGGATTTTAAGAGAACTTTCATTAACCGAGCTTCCATCCTTTATTCTCGCTATATTAATGCGGAAAAGGTTGCTGAGGCTACGAATCGTATGGCGGCAACAATTCCTTCTGCGGAATCAACCCGCGATATGGAAAAGTTCGACCGCGATGAACTCTACTACAAGAATTCCTGCGGTAAGGGATTCTCCGTTTCCGGTAGCTGCCTCAAGACTTGGGCCGAAGAAAGAGATCCTAAGGTTCGTTCTGAATTCCGCGCTGAGTTTGGCCTGGATAGCGATGTTGGCGTAGGTTTCTCTTGGGTTGGCAATGGCCAGATTCTCCTGGATGGAATTCCTCTTCCGGAAAACAACTATGTGGGAACATTCTTTGGCGGAAACCTTATGGAACTGACTGCTGTTGGCAACGGAAAGTTCCTTGGCTGGGAAGACGGTACCAAGGACAATCCTCGAATGGTTATGCCTGTTAGTGGCACAGTCTATTCTGCACTTTTTGAATAACGTTATAAATAAGATTGTGATTGGACCTGTTGCGGTTGCCGTAACAGGTCTTTTCTTTTGTGGGTTATTTTTCTATCTTGCGGTTTCGCAAAAAGAGGTGTAAATGATCGGAAGGATTTTTGGATTTTTTAAACCTGCAAAGGTAAAGAAGAATGGGGACATCCACGATGTGATCGTGGTGGCACTTCCCATGCTTTTGTCCATGTCCTTCGATACCTTGATGACGTTTGTGGACCGTCTTTTCCTGAGTAAGCTGGGCCCTGCCGAAATGAATGCGAGCCTGGGGGCCGGCGGCATGAACTTGGTGCTGACTACCTTCTTTACGGGTATGATCAGCTATACTACCGCTATGGTGGCCCAACGTTTTGGAGCCGGCAAGAAGAACGAATGCGCCAGCGTGTTTATGCAGGCAGTGTACATGTCCATTGTCTGTGTACCGCTTCTTTACTTGACCATCCCGCTGGGACACATGATTTTTGAAGTGCAAGGCGTGGCGGCTGACCAGCTGGTTTACCAGAAGACTTATTTCAATATCTTGATGTTCGGTGGGGTAGTGTCCCTCATCAGGAATGCGGCTCCCTGCTTCTTTAGCGGTATTGGCGAAACCAAGATTATTATGAAGGCTGCCTTTGTGGGCATGCTGGTGAATATTGTCTGCAACTACTTGCTGATTTACGGTGTGGGTCCGTTCCCCCGCCTGGGTGTGGCTGGCGCCGCTTACGGTACCGTTATCGGTAATATAGTCTCCACCGTGATGCTTTTCGTTGTTTATTTCAGCAAGAAGTATCATAGTCGTTTCGCCACCCGCACAAACTTGAAGCTGAACTTTGAGCAGATGAAGGAATTGCTGAAGCGCGGCCTTCCTTCCGGTGTGGAAATGTTCCTGAACATGGCTGCCTTCCAGCTTATGATTCTCATTTTCCACGGGTTGGGTCCCGAAATGGCTACGGCGGCTTCCGTCATGTTCAACTGGGACATGGTGGCCTATGTTCCCCTGATGGGTCTTGAGGTAGCGTCCACCAGTCTGGTGGGTCGTTACGTGGGGGCAAAGCAGGCCGCCGCCGCCAACCGTTCTACCCTTTCCGGCCTTAAGGTGGGGTGGGCTTACTCCTTGTTGATTGGTGTGCTTTTGGTATTCCTGCCGGGAGTGCTTACGGATATCTTCAGGCCCGACGCTACCGCCACCGCCGAGGCCATCGCCATTTTTGAATCCGCACGCCCTATGGGTATATTCATGCTGCGCTTTGCCACCATCTACATCTTCGTGGAAGTCCTGCTGGTCATCTACTGCGGGGCTCTTCGCGGGGCAGGCGATACCGTGTGGGTCATGATCGCTTGCGGCATCATGAATTGGTTCAATACCATCGCCCTCTATGTGGCAACCCACGTTCTCGATGTTCCTGGTCAGTACGCCTGGATTATTGTGGTTGGCGTCTATGGAACCGCCCCCCTGATCTTCTGGCGCCGCTGGAAAAATGGTAAGTGGCGCCGCCACGTGCTGGACAAGGCCTAAAATACTCTATAAATGACCGCAGCCCCGACCATCTGGGGCTGTTTTTTTTATATTTACTGCCGTTAAAAACTTTAATACTACTCAAAAGAGGTTCAAAATCATGGGTATGAATTACTTCAATACACTTCCGCTGCGTCGTCAGCTCGAAGAACTTGGTCATTGCCGTTTCATGGAAGCTTCTGAATTTGCTAACGGTACAGAAGCACTCAAGGGCAAGAAGATTGTTTTCGTTGGTTGCGGTGCTCAGGGTCTTCACCAGGGTCTCTGCCTCCGTGCTAGCGGTCTTGATGTTTCCTACGCTCTCCGTAAGGAAGCTATCGAAACCAAGCGCAAGTCCTACTTGAACGCTACCGAAAACGGCTTCACCGTTGGTACTTTTGAAGAACTCATCCCGCAGGCTGACCTGGTTTGCAACCTCACACCGGATAAGCAGCACCACAATGTGATCCCCACTCTCATGCCGCTCATGAAGAAGGGTGCAGCTCTCTCCTACAGCCACGGCTTCAACATCGTTGAAGAAGGCCAGCAGATTCGTGAAGACATCACCGTTATCATGGTCGCTCCGAAGGGTCCGGGTTCCGAAGTTTGGACCGAATACCAGCGCGGTTTCGGTATGCCGAGCCTCATCGCCGTTCATCCGGACAATGACCCGGAAGGCAAGGGCTGGGACTATGCTAAGGCTTACGCAGTTGGCCTCCATGCAAACCGTCCGGGCGTTCTGGAAAGCGCATTCGTTGCAGAAGTGAAGTCTGACCTTATGGGCGAACAGACCATCCTCTGCGGTATGCTCCAGACCGGCACCATCCTCTGCTTCGACAAGATGGTCAAGGAATTCGGTGTAGAACCGGCATATGCAGTCAAGCTCATCCAGTACGGCTGGGAAACCATTTGCGAAGCCCTGAAGCACGGCGGCATCACCAATATGATGGATCGTCTCTCCAACCCGGCAAAGATCCGCGCAACTGAACTTGCTGAAAAGATGAAGAAGATCATGCGTCCTCTCTATCAGCAGCATCAGGACAACATTATCTCCGGTAAGTTCTCCAGCACCATGATGGAAGACTGGGAAGCTGGCGATAAGGACCTCCTGGCATGGCGCGCTGCTACTGGCGAACTGGAATTCGAAAAGGTTGCTGCTACCGATAAGGCTATCAGCGAACAGGAATACTTCGACCGCGCAACTCTCATGGTCGCTATGATCAAGGCTGGCGTGGAACTGGCATTCGAAACCATGTGCTCCGTCGGCATCAAGCCCATGAGCGCTTACTACGAATCCCTCCACGAAACTCCGCTCATTGCAAACCTCATTGCTCGTAAGAAGCTCTACGAAATGAACCGCGTTATCTCCGATACCGCTGAATACGGTTGCTACCTCTTCGCAAACGCTTGCGTACCTCTGCTGAAGGATTTCATGAAGGAAATCACCAAGGAAGATATCGGCGGCATCTACGGCGAAGGCAAGACCACTGCAGTTGATAACGAACAGCTCATCAAGGTCAACGCTAACATCCGTAAGCACCCGGTTGAAGAAATCGGTGCATGGCTCCGTGCTCGCATGACCGGTATGTCTGAAGCTCTCAAGGGCGCAGACGTAGCCATCTATCACTAATTCTTAGTGGTTGATAAAACCTTTGAAAGGTCGGTTCCTTAGGGAATCGGCCTTTTTTTTGTGGAATTGTTCCAACTTGGAATACGGTTGCATGTGTTAATTGTTCACAAAATGAAAAATTCAAGGGCAATTAATATATGTTACTAGGTAGGATGGACGATTGGGTGGCTTTATGGTGAATTTTCAGCAAATAGCAGAATCTTTTGGAACCGCGATAGAAAATCGCGAGTTCTCTGTGTATTTCCAGCCACAGTACAATCATTCCACGGGAGCATTGATCGGCTCCGAAGCCTTGGTCCGTTGGATATCCCCGAAATATGGCTTTATTTCTCCGGCCGATTTTATTCCAGCCCTTGAAGAGATGGGCGTTATTCCAACTCTCGACCTGTACGTCTTTGAGGAAGTTTGCAAGTTCCTTCGCAAGTGCATTGACGAGGAAAAGTCCCTGGCCCGCATTTCGGTGAACATGTCCCGCAACGACATCCTTTCCGAAGACTACATCGACAACCTGGAAAAAATACGAACAAAGTACGATGTCCCCACAAAACTCGTTCATGTGGAGTTGACGGAAACCGCCGCCGTTGCTGGCCCCAACGTGGTTATTAATGCCATCAAGAAACTCCATGACCTGGGCTATACCGTTGAGATGGATGACTTTGGTAGCGGATATTCTTCCCTGAACGTTTTGAAGGACATTGATTTTGATGTCCTGAAATTAGATTTGAAGTTCATCGGTGGCGCTATTGGCAGTGAACGAGGTGGTACCATATTGAGCTCTGTTGTCCGCATGGCGAAGTGGCTGAAACTTCCAGTGATTGCGGAGGGCGTTGAAACCGTTGAACAGGCTGACTTCCTGAAAAGCGTGGGGTGCGATTACATCCAGGGTTATCTTTATTCCAAGCCGATTCCTGCGGATGAATATGAAAAGCTGCTGAATGGAACGACGATCGGTGCCATTGTGCCCCAGATGAATATCGACCAGTTTGTCGATGCCGGCAGGTTCTGGAATCCTGCTTCCATGGAAACATTGATCTTCAGTAACTTTGCGGGAGCGGCCTCCATTGTTGAAGTGAGTGATGATTTTGAATCCCTGGACATTCTTCGTGTGAACCAGAAGTATGTTCGCGAACTAAATATGAATTTGTCTGAAAAGGAAATCATTTCCTTTAAGCCTTATGAAACCTTGGAAGGGGATTCTAAAAGGATTTATAGGGAAACCCTTAGAAAGGTGGTGGAAACCCGTGAAGAACAGGAATGCGAAACCTGGCGGGTCATTAAGTCGGATCGCAGTGGCTTGGAGCGTGTTTGTATTCGTAGTTCCATCCAGTTGATTGGCGAAAGCAAGGTCAGTCACTTGTTCTATGTGATGATCCGTAATATCACCGTGGAAAAGAAAGCGCTTGAAAATGTTGCGCGTAAGTGACCGGGGCTCGGTTTTTCGTTTTGTGTAAATGAGTTTTTCGACGGGCACAATCTTCTCCAGATTGTGTCTATTTTTTTTACTTGGACCCTAGGGGAGGGAACACCATTTTTTTATTTTTTGTCCGATAAATTTAATGCATGTGGAGCATATATGTTCAAAGTTGGATTTGATAACGACGCGTACCTGAGAACGCAGTCCGAGAAGATTGCCGAACGTATTGCAAAGTTCGGTGGAAAGCTTTACCTTGAATTCGGCGGCAAGCTGTTTGATGACCATCACGCAAGCCGTGTGCTGCCTGGCTTTGCTCCGGACTCCAAGATCCGCATGCTTGAAAAGCTGAAGGACAAGGCTGAAGTCATTATCGCTGTCAACGCCAACGACATCGAAAAGAACAAGGTCCGCGGTGACCTTGGTATTACCTACGATCAGGACGTGCTCCGTTTGATCGACGCCTTCCGCGGTTACGGCCTCTATGTGAGCAGCGTGGTGCTGACCCGTTGGCAGGACCAGCCCAGTGCTCTTGCTTACCAGAAGAAGCTGGAAGGCTTGGGCCTCAAGGTCTACCGTCATTATCCCATTGCCGGTTACCCCAACAACATTCCTCTGGTGGTGAGCGACGACGGCTACGGCAAGAACCAGTTTGTTGAAACTACCCGCGAACTTGTAGTGGTGACTGCACCTGGTCCGGGAAGTGGAAAGATGGCTGTGTGCCTTTCCCAGATTTATCACGAAAATACCCGCGGCGTCAAGGCTGGCTATGCCAAGTTCGAAACGTTCCCCATCTGGAACATTCCTCTGAAGCATCCGGTGAACCTGGCTTACGAAGCCGCCACTGCAGACTTGAACGATGTGAACATGATCGACCCGTTCCATTTGGAAGCCTACGGCAAGACCACCATCAACTACAACCGCGACGTTGAAGTGTTCCCGGTTTTGAACGCTTTGTTCACCCGCATCCTGGGCGAGTCCCCGTACAAGAGCCCCACCGACATGGGCGTGAATATGGCTGGTAACTGCATCGTCGATGACGAAGCCGTTAGCGAAGCTGCAAAGCAGGAAATCATCCGCCGCTACTTCAACACCCTCTGCGATGTCCGTAAGGGCAACGCCGACAAGGATCAGGTTTACAAGCAGCAGCTGGTGATGGAACAGGCTCACATCAGCGTTGAAGACCGCCCGGTTGTTGCCGCTGCAGTCAAGCGTGCTGAAGAAACCAACGGCCCCGCAGTTGCAATCGAATTGCAGGACGGTGCAATCATCGCTGCAAAGACTTCTTCTTTGCTGGGTGCTTCCTCTGCAATGCTTCTGGATGCCCTCAAGCACTTGGCTGGCATTCCCGATGAAGTCCGCCTGCTTTCTCCCATGGTTATCGAACCCATTCAGAACCTGAAGACCAAGCAGCTGGGCCACACCAATCCCCGCTTGCACATGGACGAAGTTCTGGTGGCTCTGTCTGTTTGCGCCCTCACTGATTACAACGCAAAGATCGCTCTGGAAAAGCTTCCGGAACTCCGTCACTGCGATGTCCACTCCAGCGTGATCCTGTCCCAGGTTGACGTGGGCGTGTTCCGCCGTCTGGGTGTGAACTTGACCTCTGAACCGAATTATCAGACTTCAAAGTTGTACCATACTTAAAAGCTGCGGCTTACCGTCGCACTACGGCGTTGTTTGCTCCCTCACGTATTATTATACGCTACGGGAGCTCTCGCCCTGTATTGCTAGGTAATCCTTCGCTTTATTGATTCTTTGCGATTCATTTCAGTTTGAAAAAAAAACACCTCGCTTAACGCGGGGTGTTTTTTTAAGCTTTCTCGACTTGAGTCGGAAGATTACTACTTAGATTGGCACTCTACGAGAGCAAAGTCTGTCGTAGGTTCTCTAAGGATTACTTAGAATTTGCGGTCATCTTAGGGGGATGGGCGGCGATCTTCTTAGTGCCCTTGGCCTTGTCGGCAGCCTTTGCAGCCTTTTCAGCAGCGAGGGCTTCCTTTTCTGCAGCTTCGAATGCAGCCTGCATGTCTTCGAGAGCACCAACCGGATCTTCTTCGATGATTGCGGAAGCTTCGTCAACCAGTTCTGCGAATTCGTCGTACCAGTCTGCGAAGATTTCGATTTCGAGGTGATCAACACCAGGAACGGTAAGACGGACGCCGCAGCTTTCGCCGACGCGGTCCATGAACTTAACCATTTCCGGCTTGAGGAGAGTCAGGTCCAGACCGTCCAGATCTTCCGGTTCCAGCCAGATGCCGTCTTCTTCGTCTTCTTCAACCTTTGCTGCCTTCTTGGAAGACTTCTTGTCGGCCTTCTTGTCTTCGCAGCAGCAGCCGCACTTGCAGTCGGAACCGCAGTTGCATTCGCCACCGCAGCAGCAACCACAACCGCAGTCGCAGCCGTTCATTGCCAGGTATTCTTCATCATCGATACCGCTATCGTAGTAGAATTCGTCATCTTCAAGATAGAGGGTTTCAACAAAGATGCTCTTTGCATTGAGGGACTTTGCTGCAGCAATGAATTCCTTCAGGTCGCCACCGAAGTAGCGGGTTGCTTCCAGATCGTCGTTCAGAGCCTGAACGGGAATGGGGAGGAGCTTCTGCTTCTTGAGGTAGTCGCAGATTTCGTCGTAAATGGACTTCTGATTCTTAGCCATTGTAAATCTCCTTGTGATTTGATTGAAAATTGATAATTGAGAATTGATAATTCTAGCAATCGCGCCCTTGGCGCCAAATGTTTAATTATCAATCATTCATCATCAATCATCAATCGTTAAACGTGATACTTCTTGAGGCTTTCTGCCTTTTCGTTGATGAGCTTCATGATGCGTTCCACAGCTTCTTCACCGCGGGCGGTGTCCTTAACGCTGGTCATGGGCTGGAACAACGGGCTGTTGAACATGGTTCCCAGAGGAATGGGGTTCTTGCGGCAGAAGGTTGCTTCCACGTAGTCGCGGGCTGCGCTCTGCAGATCCTTAGCCTTGGATGCGTCGCCAGCAACGTATGCCTTGTACAGGTCAGAGAAAATCTTTGCAGCTTCGGGGATGTTGCCGGTAGCGGTAATCAGGCCCTGGCCACCCATTTCAAGCATGTCGATGAAGAAACCGTCTTCGCCAGAGAGAACTGCGAAGTCGTTGTTCTTGGTTTCCTTGATGACGCGGAGAGTGTCTTCGTGGAACTTTTCACCGATGCGGAAATCCACAGCCTGCTTCAGACCGATGATGTTCTTGTCCTGGGACAGAGAAATCAAGGTGTCGGGGTGAACGTAGCTAGCGGTACGGCCCGGAACGTTATAGATGATGATCTTGGCGCCAGTTTCTTCGCTCAAGGTCTTGAAATGCTTTTCGATGCCTTCCTGGGACGGGTTGTTGTAGTAGCCGGTCACGCAGAGCATGGGAACTTCAGCAATCTTCAGGATTTCCTGGATCATTTCAACAGATTCACGGGTGCAGTTGGAACCTGCGCCTGCAATCACAGGAACGCGGCCACCTACATAGTCCAGAGTGAACTTGATGATGTCGAGATGCTGCTTGTGAGTGACAGTGGCGCTCTGACCAGTGGTGCCAACCGGGAGAATACCGGAAACGCCAGAGGCAATGAGGTCGTCAATCATCTTTTCCATCTTCTTGTAGTCGATGGAGTTGTTAAGGTTCTTGGGATCATCGTTCATCAACGGAGTGAACAATGCGGGAAAAACACCAGTAAGTTGAGAAGCTTTAGTAATTTGCATGCCCTAAAAATAGCTAAAAAAGAGGAAAACGGATAGATGCAATCATTAATAAAGTTGCTTTTTTGGGCCTATAAGGGCATAAATGGGGAAGGAAAATACTTTGTGTCAAAAAATGACGTTTGTAGTGGCGTGTCATACATCTGCGGGGGGAAGGGGTTTCCCAGGGGAGTTTTGTTCACCGGTGGCTCCGCATGTAACGAAATTTTTATAAATTAGAGCCGTTAAAAACATCAACATAGGAAACCTTATGGAAAACATTACTCAGATTTGGAAGAAGATCCAGTCCCCCGAATTTAACCCCGCTACCGACATGGCTCTGGTCGAACAGGTCAAGCAGGTGGCTCTCACCTCCCAGGAACCGGCTAAGGTTAGCTTCGGTACCTCCGGCTGGCGCGGCGAAATCGGTTCTGAATTCACCCTCCGTAATCTGCAGGTCGTTGGCGCTGCCATCGTTCGTCTTTACAAGGAAGCTGACGCAGCCATGTTCGAAGCTCTCGGCGTGAAGGACTTTGCTGAACTCCAGAAGCGTGGCGTGGTCGTTGGCCATGACAACCGTCTCCTGGGCCACGAATTCTGCGAAGCTGTGGCTGACCAGTTCGCCAAGGCCGGTGTTAAGGTTTACTACGGCAACGAAATGCCGACCCCGGAATTCTCCGCTGCAATCGAAATGCTGGGCGCTGCTTGCTCCATCAACATGACCCCCAGCCACAACCCCAGCCACTACAACGGCATCAAGTTCAACCCGGCTGACGGCGGTCCTGCAGGTCCGGAAATCACCAACGTCATCACCAAGCTTTCCAACGAAATGATGGCTACCTGGAAGTTTGAACCGGTATCCAAGGTTGACTGGGAAATTATCGACTCCCTGAAGATCTACAAGGAATTCCTGGTTAAGCAGGGCACCATCAAGTTCAACCGCATCAAGGACTTTATTGCCAAGGGTCGTCTGACTCTGGTTTGCGACCACGTCCATGGTTCTACCCGTCGTCGTCCGGCCGCTCTCCTGGACAATCCGGAATGCCTCATCACTCTTCGTAACGAAGACGACAGCCTGTTCGGCGGCATCGCACCGGAACCGTCTTCCAAGAACCTGGAAAAGGTTCGCAGCGTCCTGGACAAGAGCACCAGCAACTTCCGCCTGGGCGCAATCTTTGACCCGGATGGTGACCGTATCCGTTTCTACGATGGCTCTCGTGAAATCGACATGAACCAGTTCGGCGCAATCGCTTTCCACTACATGGCTACCTGGCGCAAGGAACAGGGCGTTGTGGCTAAGTCTGTCGCAACCTCCAACTTCGTGAACATCATTGCAGAAAAGCTGGGCGTTCCTGTGATGGAAACTCCGGTGGGCTTCAAGAACTTCCGCCCCTGGCTGTCTCGCACCGCTAAGGACGAGGCTTTGGTTGCCTTCGAAGAATCCGATGGTATTTCCGGCCTCAACAACACCCTGGAAAAGGATGCTCAGTTCGGCCTTCTCATCGCTCTCGAAATCATGGCTGTCACTGGCAAGAACCTGGGTGAATACCTGGACGCCCTCTACGAAGAATACGGCCGCTTCTACCCGAGCCGCGCTGGTTTCGAAGTGGACAAGTCCCTGGTTGGTGCTCCGCTCATCGCTAAGGTGAACGCTGTTGCCGAAGCCGCTCAGGTCGGTGCTAAGGTCATGGTTGGCTCTACCGAAAAGACCGTCAAGCAGCTCTTGACTTTGGATGGCGTTAAGATTATTTTCGAAGATGATTCCTGGATGCTGGTCCGTCCGTCCGGTACCGAACCGAAGGTTCGTATTTATACCGAATGCCGTAACCCGGATGAAAAGGATCCGATGTTCGAAGCTGCTAAGGCCCTGTTCTACAAGAACTAGTCCTTGGAGTGTTTTGGATTAGACTTCGACGTAGTATCGTTGTTCTTTAGAAAGGAAGTAATTGTATGAGAAAATTACTCGCATTTCTTTTCTTGGCCTTTGCAGTTGTTTGCTCTGCCCAGTCTATTAAGCCTGAATTCCAGGCTTTCTCTGGTGCCCTGCTTAAGCTGAAGAAGGCTGACAAGGGATACCATAAGTTCATGCTGACCGTGGATGTGGCTCCGTGGGCTTTCCAGGCTACTGGTGAAGTCCAGGCTCCCGGTGGTGAAAGCGATGTGCTGATCACTGCCCTCTTCGACGGAGAACTTTATGCTGTGCTCGCCTATGTTCCGTCCGCAGCCTCTGGTTCTGACGGTGAGGAATACCAGGTTGGCTTCTTTGACATGATGCTCTATTATGAAGAAGAACCGACCCGTATCCGTAACCTGGAATTCAAGTTGCTGCCTCCGGCAAACGACGAGTGGGCAAAGGGTATCTTGAAGGACGCCCAGGAATCTGGCTCCCTGCTGGGTCGTGTCTGGGGTGGTAATTTCGAAAGAGAAATTGCCCGTGCTTCTGCTAATCCCATGGATAAGAAGAAGCTCAAGGACCTTCAGAAGAAGAAAAAGAAACTTCCTGAAGACGACGGTACCATCGCTCCTAAGAAGAAACGCTTAGAAGCTGATGAAGAGGAAGTCGCCGCCAAGTCGAAGAAGAAGTCCAAGAAGTCTGAAGAGGCAGAAGAACCTACTTCCAAGAAGAAAAAGAAGAAGGTTGAAGAAGAGGAAGAAACTGTCTCCAAGAAGAAGAAAAAGAAGAAGTCTGACGACGAAGCCGAAGAAACTGTTTCTAAGAAGAAGAAAAAGAAGAAGGCTGTAGAGGAAGACGAAGAGGACGAAGCTCCCAAGAAAAAGAAGAAAAAGAAAAAAAAACTTGAAGACCCATGCGATGATCCTGACCTTTCCGCAAAGGAAAAGCGTCGTTGCAGGATGAATCAGTAATATCTTTTTCCTAAAATTTTTTAAATTTCTACCGTAACTTTTGAACCTATAAGAGGTAATCTATGTCCGGTCACTCCAAATGGGCCACCACCAAACGTAAGAAAGCTAAGACTGACGTTGCTCGCGCCAAGGCTTGGAACAAGTTGATTAAGGAAATTTCTATCGCTGCTAAGCTTGGCGGCGGCAACCCGGATGCAAACCCCCGTCTCCGTGCTGCTATCATCAAGTCCAAGTCCCAGAGCTTGCCCACCAAGAACATCGAAAGTGCTATTGCCAAGGGTACTGGCGCTAACGGTGGTGCAGACGTTACCGAACCGCTGTACGAAGGCCGCGGTCCTGCAGGCATTGCCATCATGGTGCAGTGCATGACCGACAACAAGGTCCGTACCGTTGCTGAAATCCGTAACATCTTCAACAAGAACGGCGGCGCCATGGGCGAAACCGGTTCCGTTACTTGGGCATTCACCTACAAGGGCATGATCGTTATCGATGCAGAAAAGTATCCTGAAGACCAGGTCATGGACCTGGTTCTCGAAGCTGGCGCAGAAGACATGAGCACCGAAGATGGCGTTCATGAAATCTCTACCACTCCGGATGCTTTCGACGCTGTTACCCGTGCTCTCGAAGGCGCTAACATCGAAATGATGAGCGCAGAAATCACCTACGTCGCTAACGACCCCGTTAAGCTGGGCCACGACGACGCAGTGAAGCTGCTCAAGCTCATCGACAAGTTCGAAGATCACGACGACGTTCAGGACGTTTACCACAACGCTGAAATCGCCGAAGAAGACATGGACGCTGAGTAACCCGTAAGGCGAACGTCGCGACGACAAGTTTACTTGTCGGCATGACTGAGCCGAAGGATAGACGCTGGAGCCGTTGGCGTAAGCGTCAGTAATCCGTAAGGCGAATGTCGCGGAAATCGAACTTCGCGAAATTAAAGGCACCGGTGATGAACCGGTGCTTTTTTTATATATTCAGAAAATATAGGAGGGTCTTATGAAAAAAATATGTGGTTTAGTCGCAGTATTGTGTGTGACCGTTTCTTTGATAGGATGCGCTGGTTCTAATAAGCAGGGACTTCCTAATCACATAGATTTCAATAAAACAGAGGCTGCGGAAGTTGCCATGCACGCCGAGGAATTTAGAGTTATGGATTCCCTCGCCGCTGTTGGTCAACTGTTAGCTTGGCAAGATGGTGTTGCATGGGTGGCGTCAGATTCTTTGATGGCAGATCTTCCAAAAGAACAGTTGAAAAGTATGAAGGGCTGGGTTGCTCAGGGTAATCTGAAGGAAGGCTTTTGTGTGTTCTACGGAAAGGATTCCTCTGGTTACTACCAGTTGGCTCGATACGATTTTACTCCTCAGGGAATGAATCGCGCTACCGCTCGTATGGAAATTCCTGAGGGAGATCTGATGGAACTGGTTCGAATGAACGATTCTGCCTATCAGTTCTTTAAAAATTCTGGAGAAATGTTTAATGTTAAGTACAACACCTATATTCTAAAGGGCGAAAATGGCTATACGTTTTACGCAATTCCAGGTTCGACTTCTAAGTATGTTATTCTGGGTGGGGCTGCTAAGTTGACCATCGATGAAAATTCGTGGAAAGTGGAAAACTTACACAAAAGTCCAATCGCGATGGAATGGAACAACGTTAACAAGGACTCTTTTCCTGTTCGAACTTCTTCAATGAGTGATATTCTTAATGAGGCTGACTTTGCTCAGTACTACATCTATGCAAAATCAATGCCTGATCAGTATATCAAAACTCGTAAGTATTTGATTGGATTGCTTCGCGACGTTAATGGTAAAATGGCCATTGTCGTTGTGAAATAAAATTGCTATTGCAACAGTGAGTCTTATCGTCCCAAGGTTTCGCGATAGTTGTGGACTGCGGTCTTGTAGTTGGCTACTGCCTTGGAAATGCGTTCGGCGATATCCTTCTGGCCGGCGTCGCTCATCATGTAGGCTTCGTCCTCAAGGTTACTGATGAAGCCGATTTCGTAAAGCACTGCGGGCATTAACGCACCCACGAGTACCATGAAGCCAGCACCGCCTACGCCGCCGGCCTGCTTGCGAATCTTGTAGCCATCGTTAGCCTTAAGAAGTTCTTCGGTGAACATGTAGCTGTTCTGCTTGTACTTTTCCAGACGGGCTTCCAGCTTGAACCATTCGATGGGGGACAGCTCTTCCTTGGCGTTCTTTTCGCCGTAGAGGGTGGCCACCTTGTTTTCGCGGCGGGCGATGGCTGCGTCTTCTTCGCTTTCAGGAGCGCGAAGCACGTACACGTGGTAGCCCTTGATGACCTTCTTGCGTTCGGGGGTGGCATCGACGGCGTTACAGTGGAGGCTGATGAATAGGTCTCCGTCCCACTGGTTTGCCAGATTTGCGCGCTGGCCCAGTTCAATGAACACGTCCTTGTCGCGAGTCATCTTGACGTTAAAGCCTTCCTTCTCAAGTTCCTTTTTCAGAAGCTTACCCACGGTAAGGACAATGTCCTTTTCCTGTGCGTTGGCGCCTAGGGCACCGGAGTCCTTGCCGCCGTGGCCCGGGTCGATGACGATGGTCTTGACTTCGCGGGTACCTGCGGTTTCGTTCTTAGGTGCGGCGACGGTTTTTGCTGAACTGCTTGACGCTACGGCGACGGTTTTGTCGGCGGCAGCGGAGCTCTTAGGAGAGGTTGCGACGTTCTTATTGGCTGCCACAGAACTGCTGGAGGGCTTCAGAGGAATAACTGTTGCGCTGGAGGAGCTGATGGTTGCGGAGCTCTTGGGAGCGACTGCTACGGGGCTGCTTGAAGAACTGGAAACGGCGGGAGATGCTGTACCGAATAACTTCTTGACATCGTCGGCGTTAATCCAAATTTTTCCATTCACAAGTTCCGGTGCGGATGTGAGCTGCACGGACTTGGAACCAACGCTTGCGTAGGGGAGCCCAATGGCGAACTTAGCCGTATCCTTGGGAGATACGAGAGTGAAGGTCTTTTGAACGGGATACCAGTGGAAGGATGCTTTCTGTTCCTTGGCAACGATTTCCACGTCAGCCTTGGAATCGGCATATGCAGCCGAGCAGATAATGCAGAACAGCAGGAACCACAGGATCTTCTTCATTACTTGTGTGCCTTTGCTGCGCGAGCCATTTCCATCTTGGCATCACGTTCCATGATGGATTGACGCTTGTCGTGCTGGTCCTTACCGCGGCAGATTCCCATTTCAAGTTTTGCACGGCGATTCTTGAAGTAGATCTTCAGAGGAATAAGGGTGCAGCCCTTCTGTTCCTTGGCCTTGCGCATTTTCTGGATTTCGTGAACGTGGGCCAGGAGCTTGCGACGGCGTGCGGGGAAATGATTGAACCTGTTGGCAAAAAGGTATTCGTCAATGTGGGCGCCTACCAGCCAGAGTTCGTCCTTCTCGTCGTCAATATCGATCCATGCTTCGCCGATGGTGCACTTGCCATCGCGAATGGACTTCACTTCGGAGCCGATGAGCATGATGCCCACCTCGAAGGTCTCATCTACGAAATAGAGGTGGTTAGCCTTTCTATTCTGGATGACTGGTGTTGCCTGTTCTTTTTTTGCCATTGACAATTAAACCTTATTTCTTCTTTGCTGCCGGCTTGCGAGCAGCGGGCTTCTTGGCGGTAGACTTTGCTGCGGTCTTGCCCGCGGACTTTGCTGCAGTTGCAGCCTTGCGGGCGGCCTTTGCCTTGGTCTTGTCTGCTGCCTTAGGAGTCTTGGATTCCACAAGCTTCTTGGATTCCCAACCCACCTTCTTCTTCTGAACGTGAGGCACGGCAGCATCCAATGCTTCTTGAAGTTCCTGGCAACCTTCGCCGGTGAAGGCGGAAGTTACGACGACCTTTTCGCCATTATCCTTGAACTGCTTGATAGCTGCGTCGATGCCCAGGTCGCTCTTGTTCAGTGCGATGACGTAGGGCTTCTGTGCAAGCTTGGGATGGAATGCGGCCAGTTCACCCTTGAGGACTGCGAACTGTTCGTAGGCATTGTCCAGGAAACCATCGATTACGAACAAAAGAGTGTGGGTACGTTCGATGTGCTTCAGGAACTGGTGGCCCAGACCCTTGCCTTCGCTGGCGCCTTCCAGGAGGCCCGGAATGTCGGCAACCACGAAGCTATGGCCGTGCATCTGCACGATACCAAGCACCGGTTCCAAAGTGGTAAAGGGATAGTCGCCAACCTTGGGGCGACCACTGGAAATCTTGTTCACCAAGCTGGACTTGCCTGCGTTGGGGAAGCCCACCAGGCCTACGTCTGCCATGAGCTTCAATTCCAGATAAAGTACGCGTTTTTCGCCAGCTTCGCCAGGCAGGCACTTACGAGGAGCCTGATTGGACGGAGTTGCAAAATGCTGGTTGCCCATGCCGCCTTTGCCGCCGCGTGCAGCAATCCAGCGCTGGCCGTCTTCGGTAAGGTCCGCAAGAATACGGCTTTCTTCATCCTTCACGATGGTGCCGCGAGGAACGCTGACGATGAGGTCGTCTGCGGAAGCGCCGGTGCAACGCTTAGCGCCGCCGGGCTGGCCGTTCTGTGCCTTGTAGACACGGGCATTGCCCATATCCAGCAGGGTGGAATACTGTTCGTTGACTTGGAGGATAACGTGACCACCACGGCCGCCGTCACCGCCATCGGGGCCGCCCAGGGGTACAAACTTTTCGCGGTGGAAACTGCAGATGCCGTCGCCGCCTTTGCCGGAGCGTACTTCGATTGATTTTTCGTCTAAAAACATAATTCTCCCGTGGATTGGGTGAGGTTGTGATTACAGGCCCAGGGCTTCGTCGAGACCCAGGGCGATGTTCATGTTCTGGATGGCAGCGCCGCTGGCGCCCTTACCCAGATTGTCGATAATTGTGGTGACCTGCATAACGGTTTCGTTGCCGAACACCTGGATGCAAGCGTTGTTGGTGCCATTGCAAATGGTGGGGTTCAAACGACCGTTGACCAATGCCGGACTTACTGCAGGAGCAGCTTCGTAGGGCATGACGGTAACGAAGTTGGAACCAGCGTAATGCTGCTTCAAAATTTCGGTCAGATCTTCCGGAGTGACCTTCTTGGTCAGCTGGTTTGCAAAGATGGCTACGGTAACAGCCATGCCCTTGTAGTAGGGACCCAGCACCGGATTGAAGAAGGGAGTGTTCTCCAACTGGCAGTACTTCTTCATTTCGGGAAGGTGCTTGTGGGAGAGAGCCAAGGCGTAAGGAGCCGGAGCCATAATGGCCAGGGATTCGCCTGCCTTGTGGCTGAGGGCTGCTTCTTCTTCGTATTCGGCAATGAGCTTCTTGCCGCCGCCGGAATAGCCGGTCAGGCTGTAGGCGGCGAGGTTTGCGGACTTGGGCAGGATGCCGCTAGCAATGAGCGGGCTTACGCCAAGAATAAAACCTGTGGCATGGCAGCCGGGGTTAGCAATGCGCTTTGCCTTGCTGATGGCTTCACGCTGTGCGGCGGAAAGTTCCGGCATCCCGTAGGTCCAGTCGGGATTCACGCGGTGAGCCGTGGAGGCGTCGATGATGCGTGTCTCGGGATTGGTGCAAAGAGCGGCGCTTTCAATTGCGGCTGCGTCGGGCAGGCACAGGAAGGTCACGTCGGATTCGTTAATCAGTCTCTGGCGTTCGTTCACATCCTTACGGAGTTCCGGATCAATGCGGAGAACTTCGATGTCCGTGCGCTTTGCGAGACGGTCGTAAATCTGAAGACCGGTGGTACCTGCTTCACCATCAACAAAAATCTTGAACATTGCTTAATTCCTTAATAGGTATGAGGAAAATAAGGCTCGGCTCGAACCTCGGGCCTGGAGCCTTGATCCTCTAAATTACTTGCCAGCGCCGCAGCACTTCTTGTACTTCTTGCCGGAACCGCAAGGACACGGATCGTTACGGCCAACATCCGGGCCTTCCTTCTTCACGGTTTCCTGCTTCACAGCACGGCCATCGTAGAAGAACCATGCGCCACCGACCTTGTGGAATTCGCCAAGTTCGTGGTGGTTGCGGGTAACGTTACCCTGCTTGAAGCGTGCGATGAATTCGACCCAACCGATGTTCTTTTCTTCTTCGGTCTTGGTCTGCTTGATTTCGATGCCGAGCCATTCGGATTCCTTGCTCCATGCTTCTACGCTGGGTTCGTCAAAGTCAGAACGCTGGGTAGCTTCCAGGGATTCCTTGAGCCACTTGATTTCGTGCTTGACGTAAGCGGTGTAGCGAGAACGCATCAAAGCTTCAGGAGATGCAGCGAGAGCAGTCTGCTTGATAACAGGTTCGCAGCATTCGCAATATTCCTTACCGGAACCGCAGGGACATAAATCAGCCATAATAACCTCATTAAAAAAGGGGTGAAATTTATTCAAGAAAAAGATAGAAAAAGGTTAAAGGATAAAGTTTAAAGTTTAAGGGCTGTAGGCTTTTTAAATACCAGTTTGGACCTATTTTTGTAGGCCAAAATGCAAGGTTCTAAACGCCTAGCCTACACTTGCGTTAATTTGTATGTGACGTTTTTCGGCCTTTGCCTGGTAATTTTTAGTAAAAGTGGATGTTCTAGGCGATTTGTTTAAGAATTGACGCTCTAATGTGTCCACGGAGAACTCGCTACGGTTGATTTTTGTAGGCTAACATTGGGTGTGTAGAGGTGTTTAGCCTACAATTTTTGAAAAAAAAGACCCTGGTTTTACCAGGGCCTCTTTGCGAGAGCGAACGCTTACGAGATGTTCTTTTTCAAACTCTAGCGTGAGCGGTCATTACAGGCACTTCTTGAGGAGCCAGAATTCTTCCTTGCCGACCCGGTTCGGGAGGCTGCCTACAGCCGGAATGCGATCCACGATATCGAACACGCCGTCCAGACGAGCCATCAGTTCGCCTTCGCTGGTGCAGTGGGGAGGACCCTGAAGAGTCTTGCCGTTCATCAGCGGGTACATGAGGGAAATCAGGAGGCCATCATCCTTCAGCATCTTGTAGCAGACTTCAAAGTATTCATCGCGGCGGCCCGGATGAATAGCGGTGAAGGTGCAGTAGTCATAGACGATATCGAACTGCTGGCCGCCGCGCTTTGCATCCTTCGGGGAAAGGGTGAAAAGGTCCAGGTCCAGAGAACGGAGGTTCTTGTGCTTACGGCTCAAGTGGTCCAGTTCGTCAACTGCGGTAGGTGCAAAATCAACAGCCAAAACGTCGTGACCGCGGAGGGCCCATGCTTCGGCATCGTAACCAAAGCCAGCACCGGGAACAAGGACGGAGCCAGTTGCGGGGCAGGCGGGGTTCTTGAAGAATTCCAAAAGGGCGGGAGTAGCCTTCTTGGAGTTCCAATAGTCCTTACCTTCAGCGTAGAGGTTGTCCCAGAAATCCGGGAGGTTCTGTGTTAACATAAGTTTTTCCTTTTCTCTTCTAATTGGACTTCGGGGTAGCATCGGGGAGGCTGTGGCCACGTTCGAATGCTTCCTGGTTGTCCCTGTTCTTCTTGTAAGCGAGCTGACCGCAGGCGGCAAGAATGTCGCGACCGCGTGCGGTACGAATCGTAATCTGAATCTGTGCTGCACGGACTGCGGCGAGGAAGGTGTCTACTTCGTCGGGAGTGGGGGCATGCAGGTTGGGATCGTCGCCATCGTTCAGAATGATGGCGTTCACCTTCACACGGCGGGGAGCGCAAATGCGGATAAGTTCCTTGGCGGCCTTGGGGGTGCAGGTGATGTTCTGGATCAGAACGAATTCAAAAGTTACGTAGTTGTCGGTGCGGCGAATGTATTCGTCTACCGCTTCCAAAAGCTTTTCGATGGGCCAGATGTTGTTCACCGGCATCACGGAGGAACGGTACTCGTTGTTGGTGCTGTTAAGGCTGATTGCCAGGCAGCAGGGAGTATTGCGGTCCACAAGTTCCTTAATGCGGGGAACCACGCCGGAGGTGCTGACGGTCATGCGCTTTGCACCCATGTTGAACAACTTCTGGTTATGCAAAGTGCAGCAGACGCGGTGCACGTTTTCGATGTTGTTCAAAGGTTCGCCCATGCCCATGAAGATGATGTTGGTGACCTGTGCGACCTGGCCTTCTTCATTGAGGATGTTGTTGTCCTTCAGGTACCAGTTTACGTTCAGTATTTCTTCAAGGATTTCGCCTGCTTCCAGGTTGCGGAAAAAGCCCATCTTTGCGGTACGGCAGAAAGCGCAGTTCATGGCGCAGCCCACCTGAGTGGAAACGCAGACAGAGTAACGGCCGTTGGCCGGAATCATGACGGTTTCGATATGGTAGCCATCGTGGGTTTCAAAAAGCCACTTGACGGTGCCATCGACAGAGACCATGTGCTGGTCTTCCTTGAGGGAGAGCAGTTCGAACTGCTTTGCCATTTTTTCGCGGAGAGCGGGCGAAATGTTCACCATTTCGTCGTAGGAACGGACCTGCTGACAAAAGAGCCATTTTTGAATTTGATCGGCTCTAAAGGGCTTTTCGTCAACGTCTCTCAGCCAAGCCTTGAGCTCGTCTGTAGTCAGTGTTTTAATGTTGCGCGGCCATTCCATAGGTCGCAAAGATAGTAAAAAATAACCTTTTTGTTAAGGGCGCTATTTATCCTTGGTTCCCCCGGCATTTTTCATATAAATTTGCGCTCCGCTTGAAATTTCGGCCACCATGTTGGTGTCGGTGGATTCCTTAGCCTCGGCAATGACGTATAACCGGTCTACTTCTTGGAATAACTGGGCTAGAGACATGTTCACTGCCATGGCGAAGTTAGTAATGGATGAAAGGGAAGGGTTGCGTTTTCCGCTTTCTACCTGGGATATGAACTGCCTTGTCGTCTTTGATATTAGTGATAGATTGGCTTGTGATAGACCCTTTTGGTGGCGATGTGAAATGAACACCTGTCGGATCACGTTGTTGAGAATGTTTTCTTTGTACTCCATGTTGCCCCTTATCCTAATCCCACCACAACACCAATACGGGGCCAATTTTAATTAAACATTGTCCGGTTGCGTGCAAACAGTTGTTTGCATTATTATGAAATATTTTCTTAACAGAATGTGGTCTGAAAGGTTTGGACTTATGGTCGGGAGAAGGGAAATAAAAAAAAGGCCACGATGTTTCCATCGTGACCTTTTTCGTGCGGGTGCCAGGACTCGAACCTGGAGCCTTTTGGTTCGTAGCCAAACGCTCTATCCAGTTGGGCTACATCCGCTCGTTTTGTGTGCCCAAATATAGTTTTCCCTTGGAAATTGTCAAGGGTGTTTTGTCAAAAAAAATGATTTTTTTTTAGAAAGTCAAAAATAGGCTGATTTTGACCCTTTTGCCGAGAGTATGGTGGATAGGGGTGGCCTGGGAAATAGCTATCTTTGGCCCAACGATTTTTTTACAGCGTTATAGAAGATGAACAAGATTAAATCCGTATTGATGCCGGTCCTTTTGGTGCTTAAGAGTTGGGTGACCAACAAGAAGGTTCTCATTTGGCTTGGTATTATGATGCTTCCGGTCATTGCGGCCTTTATTGCTGCCGTGGCTGTCTATAATCATTATGCTCCGGAATTGCCGTCCCTTTCCCAGCTGGAACAGATCAACCCCAAGCTGGTGACAAAGATTAACGACATGAACGGCGAAATCGCCCACGAGTACTTTGTGGAACGTCGTGAATGGACTCCCATCGATTCCATTCCGGAAAACGCAATCCACGCCGTGATGGCTACGGAAGACCGAGTGTTCTTCAGCCACTGGGGTATGAATGTCTGGGCTATCCCTTCCGCTATTCTTGAAAGCGTAACCTCTGGTAAGAAGCTTCGTGGTGCTTCCACCCTGACCCAGCAGCTGACCAAGCTCCTGTTCCTGACTCCGGAACGTTCCATTTCCCGTAAGATCAAGGAAATGATGACCGCCATCCGAATCGAGCAGACCTACACCAAGAAGGAAATTCTTGAATTCTATATGAATGAAGTGTACCTGTCTGGCGGTAACTACGGTTTCCAGGCTGCAGGTAAGTTCTACTTCGGTCGCCCGCTGGATAGCTTGACTATTCCTGAATACGCTGTGCTTGCTGGTATGCTCCAGCGCCCGGAAGCTTACCGTCCGGACCGTCATCCCAAGGCTTCCAAGGAACGTCGTAACACTGTTCTTTATGCAATGCGCGATGCTGGCTACATCACCAATGACGAATACCACAAGTACATTGAGATGCCCATCGAACTTGCCAAGAAGGAAGTCAATAACGAATCTGGTCTGTACTTCTACGAAGAAATCCGTAAGTACATGGAAAAGAAGTATGGTGAGAATTCCTTGTATGCTGATGGCGTGACCATCAACAGTACCATCGATCCGTACATCCAGGCTTACGCAGATAGCGTGGCTCGCGTCCAGGTGGAAAAGGTCCGCCGCCGCGTCAAGTACCGCACTACCCGTCGCCTGCAGCTGACCAAGAAGTACGACATGCCCGAAGACAGCATTGTCGCCCACTTCGATAGCGTCTACACCCTCTTCAAGAAGGAATACCTTGCCGCAGATACCAGCGCAAACCTTAACAAGCGCCGCTATCCGGATAGTATCCGTTACCATCACGCAGAAGTTGCTGCCATCTTGATCGAAAACGAAACCGGTGCAATCCGTGCCATGGTGGGTGGTAGCGACTGGAACCAGTCCCGCTGGAATCGTGCCGTGCAGTCTTTGCGTCAGCCGGGTTCCTCCTTCAAGCCCATCGTTTATTCTACCGCAATGGACAACGGTGCTAGCCCCTGTGACTCTGTGAACGACTCCCCGGTGACCATTCCTGACCCGGATGACAAGAACCCCAACAAGGTCTGGCGCCCGGCAAACTTCGAGCATGACTTCGAAGGCATGATGACTCTCCGCCGTGCCCTTTACCGCTCCAAGAACCTGCCCGCAATTCTTACTGCTCAGAAGTACGGTCTGAACAACGTGGTGAACTACGCCCGCAAGTTCGGTATCGTTCGTGCTCCCTTGATGGCCGTGCCTAGCTTGGCTCTGGGTTCCGTGGGTGCAACCCTTATGGAAATGACTTCCGCTTACACCGTGTTCCCCAACGGCGGTAACCGTATTGAACCGTACATGATTGAATCCATCGTGGACAAGCATGGTGAAGTGATCGAACGTAACTCCAAGGTTGAACACGAAGTGCTTCGCCCCGCCTCTGCCTACCTGATGGTGGACATCATGAAGGACGTGAACGTTCGCGGTACTGCAGCTCGTGTTTGGGCCGGTGGCTTTACTCACCCCAGTGGTGGTAAGACTGGTACTACCAACGATTACACCGACTGCTGGTACATCGGTTACACCAAGCAGTACACCATGGGCGTTTGGGTCGGCTCCGACAATCCGGGTTCCCTGGGTGCAGGTCATACCGGTACCGAAGACGCCCTTCCGGTTTGGATTGCTGTGATGAAGGAACTGCATAAGGATCTTCCTCGTAAGCCCTTCCCGGTTCCTCCTGGCGTAGTTAGCCGCGGCGTTTGCAACCACACGGGCAAGGCTGCTGGTGAATTCTGCTCTGAAAAGACTTACTGCTTGTACACTGCAGGTTACGCACCGTCTGAAACTTGCGATGGTAACCACTTCTCCGTGAAGACCAAGTCCTCTGACGACGCAACCTTGTTCAGTAACAAGAGCGCTACCACAAGCCCGTCCAGCTCTACTGGCGGTGCTAAGAAAGCCCGTAAGATGTTCTAAAGATTTGTGGCTCGGCGTTATTGCACGCCGTCCATCACAAATGAAAAAGACCGCTTCTCTGCGGTCTTTTTTTGCTAAAAAAATACCCCGGCTCTAAGAAGAGCCGAGGTATCCATAAGGAAAAATCCTAGATCGCGGGGGAGGCCCCGCGAGAAGGGCTTATTACATCATGCCGCCCATGCCCATGGAAGGATCCATGGCAGGTGCTGCCGGCTTGGCTTCCTTCTTTTCGGTGATCACGCAGTCGGTGGTCAGGATCATGGAAGCGATGGAGGAAGCGTTCTTGAGAGCGGTACGGGTAACCTTGGCCGGGTCGATAACACCAGCGGCAATCAGGTCTTCGTAAGTATCGGTCTTAGCGTTGTAGCCGAAGCCGTCCTTACCTTCCTTAACCTTGTTCACAACGACGGAGCCTTCGCCACCAGCGTTTGCAACGATCTGACGGAGAGGTTCTTCGATAGCGCGCTTGATGATAGCTGCACCAGTCTTCTGGTCGTCGTTGGTGAGCTTGAGGGCGTCAACAGCCTTAGCTGCGCGGATGAGAGCAACGCCACCACCCGGAACGATGCCTTCTTCAACAGCGGCGCGAGTTGCGTGCATAGCATCGTCAACGCGGTCCTTCTTTTCCTTCATTTCGACTTCGGTAGCAGCACCGACCTTGATCACGGCAACGCCGCCAGCGAGCTTAGCCAAGCGTTCCTGGAGCTTTTCACGGTCGTAGTCGCTAGTGGTAGCTTCGATCTGCTTCTTGATCTGAGCGATACGGCCCTTGATGGAAGCTGCGTCGCCAACGCCTTCGACGATGGTGGTGTTGTCCTTGGTGATCACGATGGACTTGGCCTGACCGAGGACGGTCACCGGAGCGTCTTCCAGCTTAGCGCCGGTGTCTTCGGAAACCAGCATACCGCCGGTGAGGATTGCGATGTCTTCGAGCATAGCCTTACGACGGTCGCCGAAGCCCGGAGCCTTAACTGCTGCGACCTTCAGGGTGCCGCGCATCTTGTTCACAACGAGAGTTGCGAGAGCTTCGCCGTCAACATCTTCAGCGATGATGAGGAGAGGCTTGCCCTGCTTTGCGACGAATTCCAGCATGGGGAGGAGATCCTTCATGGTGGAGATCTTCTTGTCGTAAAGGAGAATGTACGGAGTTTCGAGGACTGCTTCCATGCTGTCAGTGTTGGTGACGAAGTACGGAGACAGGTAGCCGCGATCGAACTGCATACCTTCAACAACGTCGAGAATGGTTTCTGCAGTCTTAGATTCTTCGATGGTGATAACGCCGTCGTTACCGACCTTTTCCATAGCGCTGGCCAGGAGGTCGCCGATTTCCGGGTCATTGTTAGCGGAAATGGTTGCGACCTGAGCGATGTGTTCCTTGCCGTTGATCTTCACAGCCATCTTGCCGATTTCTTCGATGACAGCGTCAACTGCAGCGTCCATACCGCGCTTGATGTCCATGGGGTTTGCGCCTGCTGCAACGTTCTTGAGGCCTTCGCGAGTGATTGCCTGTGCGAGAACGGTTGCGGTGGTGGTGCCGTCGCCAGCGGTGTCAGAAGTCTTGTTTGCGACTTCCTTAGCCATCTGTGCGCCCAGATTTTCGTAAGCGTCTTCCAGTTCGACTTCCTTAGCGACGGAAACGCCGTCCTTGGTGACGTTGGGTGCGCCAAATGCCTTGGCGATCATGACGTTACGACCCTTGGGGCCGAGAGTAACCTTAACTGCGTTTGCCAGCTTATCGACGCCGTTCATGAGAGATTCACGAGCAGCAACATCAAACTTCAACTGTTTTGCCATTTTGTTTTACCTTTTGTTTTTCTTTTTTAAATTCTTGTAGGTTCCGCTTCGATTGCGTCGGCCATCGGCCTCGCAATGACAGCTGGTTGATCCGTCGCGATTACAGGGTTGCGAAGATGTCGGATTCCTTGATGATCAGGTAGTTTTCGCCGTCAACGGAGATTTCGGTACCGCTGTACTTGCCGTAGATAACCACGTCGCCAACCTTGACTTCCATAGCAACGGTTTCGCCGTTTTCAGTCTTGCGGCCCGGGCCTACTGCCACGACCTTACCCTGCATGGGCTTTTCCTTGGCGTTATCCGGGATGAAGAGGCCGGAGGAGGTCTTCTGTTCGGCTTCGGCCGGCTTTACAACGATGCGATCTGCTAAAGGCTTGATCATTTTTCTTTCCTTTGTTGCGGGCTCCACGACTGGGAAGCCCTTTTGTTTAAATTGTTGGCCCAGGGGCCTTTCTTTGTTCGACCTAAATTTAGCAAGAAATGTGCCAAATGCCAAATGGCTGTTTTTGGCTTTTTTAGGACAAAATCGCCAATTTGGGTGTTTATTTTTGAAATACTGGGCGACTGCCAAAGCAGGTTTGTTTCAAAATGAAACAATCCGCCGGGGTGAAATCAGCGGATTGCTTCAATATTAGGAGTATACAATATTTCGCTTAGAATAAAGCGAAACTTGTGCCAACTTGGTCGTGTCGAGGGACGCGATTACTTGAAAGTGGTGGTCAGACGGAATGCCAGGCCCACGTCGGAAGCCTGATTTTCGCTGTAGACGCTGAACTGGAGCTTGGACTTGCCGATGTTCTTGACCATAGCCAAGGTCCATGCCAGATCGTCGGCATCCTTTGCCAGTCTGTCGCGGTCATTGATGTATTCCACTTCCACGAAGAATGCGCTGAGAGCGTTGTTGATACCCGGAACGATGCTTACGGGAAGTTCAACACCCAGGTAGAACGGGAGGAAGGTTTCGCCGGCCTTGTTCATGAATGCCAGTTCCTGAGCCTTGTAGTTGTTTGCAGTGGTGCTGATTTCTTCGTTTTCAGTGTAGAGAACGCCGAATTCACCATAGAGGCGGAGGTTGGGCATGAAGGTGTAGCTGGCGTATGCGGACATACGGTGGGTAAGGTAGGAGGTGTTCTGCACAACGTCAATGAGGTTTGCGCGGTAACCGACCTTAACTTCCAGGGGGAAGGTGAACTTCATGTCGTCTTCGATACGGACATAACCGGTGTTAGCCTTGTTGTCCTTGGTAGCCACCATGGCGGTGAGCTGGTTGAGACCGTGCTTCCAGCCAAGTTCCAGTGCGTTGTGGCTGTAGTCGCGCATCCAGAGGCCGCGCTTAGTCAAGGGAGCGTCAATATAGGTACCGAAGTGGGTAGACTGAGACCAGTCCGTCTTCCAGTGACCGATCTTCAGGTTGAGCTTATCGTTTGCGCCCAGGTCCCACTTGTAGTTTGCCCAGTAGAGGTCAGCCAGGATCTTGTCGTAGTTGGAGGTCTTGGCGCCGTCGGAGAGCTTGTTGCCGAATTCCGGGGCAAAAATGCGGAGCATGATCAAACCGTCAAGGTTTTCGCTCTTGTACTGACCACCGATGTTTGCACGAATCCAGCCGGAGCTGAAGTTGGTGTTTTCTTCCTGCATGGACTTGGTGACCTGAGTCTGGACGTTGCCCTTGAAGCTCATGTTGTCTGTAGCGTCGGCAGCGAAGGCGGAAATGCCCATGGCCAGGACGGCGGCTGCGATTTTCTTGAAGTTCATTTTGTACTCCTGTTAAAAAACTCCGCCGCAAATTTAGAATTTGAGGGGACTATTTCAAATGGTCGGGCGTGGAAATAACTATTTTTGTTCCCGAAAAATTAAAATGGAGTGTATGCGATGAATAAGAAAATGCTGGTTCTGTCGGCGATTTTGGCAATGGGTGTGCTGGTTTCTGGAGCGAGTGCCAAGGCTTTGGCCCCCAACAAGACCCACGCGGTTTTGAACGTAACCTATACCAACTACGATGATGTTCCCCAGACCAAGAAGAAGCTGGTGTTCGTTGGCCAGAAGAAGTCCAAGAACAAGATCACCGTGACCACGGATATGTACGGCGAAGCAAGCTTCCTCATTCCCCGCGAAGACACTTACACCATCCTTTGCGAAAGCCTTACCGGACCTTTCGAATGTGGTAACACTCCCTACGTTTCCATGACTGCTAGTACCGGCGGCATTACGGTGGTTTTCGATGATACCCGTGCGGAATTGACCGGCGTGACTTTCAAGGTGGGCAGTGCAGAACTGGTTCCCAGTTCCTTGAAGACTTTGGATGCTGCCATCGCCGGCTTGAAGCGTAACCCCAAGGCCAAGGTTGAAGTCCAGGGCCATACCAGTTCCGAAGGCGGCGAAGAATACAACCAGCAGCTTTCCGAAGACCGTGCAAACGCCGTGCGTGACTACATGATCCGCAAGGGCATTGACGCAGGTCGCCTCACCGCCCGCGGTTATGGCTACAGCGTACCTAAGGCCGACAACGATACCGAAGCCGGTCGTAAGCAGAACCGCCGCATTGAGCTGGTGGTTACTTCCGAAGAATAACTATCCGTGGAGTTTTTTCTTCTGCTGCATGCCGGTAATCTTGATGCAAATCTTTCGGGGCAAGATTCTGCTGACAAGTCCGGCAAGCTTCATCATGGGACCCGGAACAATGACGGTCTTTTTCTTGAACATCTGGCTAAGGGCGTAGCTGGTGCAGCGCTTGCTGGAAATTCCCGGAAGGGAGAAGTTCACGTTGGCCACGTCGTTGAATTCGGTCTTGACGGGGCCCGGGCAAAGGACACTGACTGAAACGTTGCTGCGGGCTTCTTGAAGTTCGCAGGCGATGGCCTGGGAGAGGCTGACCACATATGCCTTGGAGGCGTAGTAGGTTGCCATGTAGGGGCCTGCAGGTAGAATGCCTGCGCTTGAACCCACGTTCAGAAGGTAGGAACGTTCGTCGTTCTTTTCCATCTGCTTCAATGCAATTTTCGAAAGGATGTGGAGTGCAGTGACGTTCACATCGATCATCTGCAGTTCTTTTTTGATGTCGGAGCTGATGAAGCTCCCGCAGTCGCCAAAGCCTGCGTTGTTGATGAAGATGGTGACCTTAAAACCGTTTATGAATTCGCCCAGACGTTCGCATTCTTCGCGGCGGGAGAGGTCGGCAGTGAAGATTTCTACAGGTGTGGAAAGCTCTTCGGCAAGGGTCTTGAGGCGGTCTTCACGACGGGCCACAAGAATGAGGCCGTAGCCGCGGGCGGAAAGATTTCTTGCAAAGTCGGCACCGAGGCCGGAGCTTGCGCCTGTAACAACTGCGTACTTCATAGTTTTCTTCCTTCTTTGGTGCGACTGTCGCCGCAATTAAAATTCGTTACGGTAAGCTAATTCCGTCGTCGTCAATGTAAATCTTGCCTTCGCGGAACAGCGTGCCCAGAAGCTTCTTGAAGTTCTTCTTAGACATGCCGAATTCCTGGCGGATGATTTCGGGGTCGGTGTGGTCGCCGTAGGGGAGGCTGCCGCCTGCTTCTTCCAGTTTCTGCAAAAGGGAGTTTGCGCTATCGCTCTTCATGAGGCCCTTGTAGCCGATGGGGTTGATGCTCAGGGTAATCTTTCCGTCGGCGGTAAAGCGCTGGATGAAGCCGGGCATGGTGTCGCCGATGTAGATGCGTTCCATACCGGGGGTGAGCATGAGGCGGCCGGTGTAGCGGTAGTCCACCAGGAAGTCTACGTATTCGCGGGTAACTTCGTAGGCTGCCAGCTGCACGCGCTGACCTACGTGGAGTTCGGAAGTGTCCGTATCCAAGAAACTCTTGATCTTTTCGGTAGCCACAATGCGGTTACTCTTGTCGTCTACAAGGATAAAGACCACGCAACGGTCACCGCGCTGGAGTTCGCCCAGCTGCTGCTTGTAGGGGAGGAAAAGGTCCTTGTTCAGACCCCAGTTCAAGAATGCGCCCACGCGGTTCACGTCCTTCACATCCAGCACGGCGAATTCGCCAGCCTGTGCGTAAGGATGTTCCAAAGTGGCGATGGGGCGGTCTTCACTGTCGGTGTAGACGAACACGTCTACGACTTCGCCTTCTTCCAGGGTGAACTTGTCGCGGTTACCGGGGAGGAGGATGGTTTCGCCACTTTCCAGTTCCAGGTAGTAACCCTGGGGGGCGATGCTTTCAACTCTTGCTCGATTGTATCTTCCGAGATCCATATTTTGCCATTCCGTTCAAATTGTTGTTTAGCTTGATTTAGTCAAGCCGATTGAGACTTAATATAGTATATTTGGCCCCTCGAGGAATTTTTGGTATATGGTTGATGGTCAAGAAATGGTTGTGAGACCTTCTTTGGATAAGAAGCTGAATAGTAAGACATACAGGTCCTTTTATTTTCTGAAAGAAGAGCTTGTGCAATTCTGCAGGGATAATGGACTGCCCGCTACTGGCGGCAAGGAAGAACTGAACAAGCGAATTGCATTCTTCTTGGAAACAGGGATGGTGAACAAGCCGGCTTCCGCTCCCAGACACAAACCGTCCACAAAGGAAGCCAACCAAGTCATTGACTTGCAGACCATCATTGAGAAAGATTTCATTTGTTCTGAAAAACATCGAGCCTTTTTCAAGATGCATATCGGCAAAACCTTTTCCTTCAATGTGCAGTTTCAGAATTGGCTGAAGTCTAACGCAGGCCGCACCTATCAGGAAGCGATTAATGCGTACGAGCGTATTCTGAAGGAAAAGAAAGAGAGCAAGCCGGAAATTGGCGGTCAGTTTGAATACAATACCTACATCCGCGATTTCTTCGCCGATAACAAGGGCCATTCCCTGGATGAAGCCATCAAGTGCTGGAATTACAAGAAGTCTTTAATCGGGCATCATCGATACGAAAAGACAGACCTTGTGGCATTGAAAAAATAACTAGAATCCCTTGATGACCAGGAGGCTGCCGGCTCCGATGGTAAACCACAGGATAACACCCTGGATAAAGGGTTTGGCGCCGCACTTCTTCAATGCTTCCTTGGAAAGACCTGTTCCGATGAGGAACAAAGTAATAGCGAAGCCGCGCTTGGCGACCATCACGATGTACTTGCCCACTTCAGCAGGAACGCCGATGGCGGGGAACAGGTAGGTGTTGATGACCATGGCGATGGCGAAGAGGAAAATGAACCAGGGAATCACATCGAACTTGCCCTTGCCGGAATTCTTGCGGAAGAACACCATGGTGATGAGGGCGAGAGGCAGAATCCAGAGGGCTCGGGTGCACTTCACCATGGCGGCCACCTGCAGGGATTCATCGCTGTAGGCTGCGGCTGCGCCCACCACGGAACTGGTGTCGTGGATGGCGATGGCAGCCCATTCACCGAACTGCTGGTTGGTGAGACCGAAGTAGTGGCCAAGGGGCGGGAAAATCAGAAGGGCCAGGGCGTTCAGCACGAAGATTGTGCCGAGAGAAACGCTCATCTGCTTGTCGTCGGCGTCCACAACGGGAGCCACAGCTGCGATAGCGGAGCCACCGCAAATTGCTGTACCGCTACTGACAAGGTAAGAAGTCTTGGTGTCTACCTTCAGGATCTTGCCCACGATAAAGCCAAGGACCATGACTGTTGCCACGGAGACGATGGTGAACATCATGCCGTCCTTGCCGCTGGCGAGAGCTGCCTGCAGGTTCATGCCGAAGCCCAAACCCACCACACAGCCCTGGAGCAAATACTTCTGGGTTTTCTTGGCGAACTTGGGGAATGCGGGACCGCCGAAAATGAAGGCGTAGACGATACCTGCGATAAGGGCCATCCAGGAGGCAACGCAAGGCATGCAGGTCATCAGGATAATTGCGATGAATGCGATTTTTGCGATTTTCTCTTTCATTTTTCGTTCTTTTTGTGGCGAAACACTTTATTCTTTGGGTTGCGCCGGTTCACTGATGGGTAAAACTTTTGTCTTCTTCATGAAGGCCAGGGTTTCCTTTTCGCCCTTCTTTGCCAGCATGTTCAGCAGGAACAGAAGCTTGCGATAGGTGTCCTCGGTCATCTTCTGGTAGGCGGTACTCTGGGTCAGGTACTGGAGGGGACTGGACTGGGTGTATTCACTTCCGCTGTAGATTTTGGAGGCGGCCACGCGGTCGCAGAACATTTCCTTGATGTACTTGTCCGGCATGGGCATGGGCACGATTTTCTTCGTGGCCATTTCGTAGTCGTACCAGAATTCAAAATGATGCTTGTTCCTGCCCTTGTGATGCATCCAGGCCAGGCTATAACCCTTGTCGCGGCGTTCGCCGTTGTTGGGGGATTCCTTTCCGGTGTAGTATTTGCAACCAGGAATGAATTCCGTGGGGCTGTACTTGGAAAGATCGTGGAAAAGGCCCTGGAAACCGATGCCAGCCTTGAAGCAGAGGCGAATCACTTCGTGCCTGTGCTTACTGATGGTCAAGAAATGTTTGATAGGGTGGAACATGTGTACAAAAATAGAATTTTATTTATATATCTTTTTGGTATGAAAACATCTATCGACTTCATTGGTGATATTCACGGGCATTGTGAGTGCCTGAAAACCTTGCTGAAAAAGCTGGGCTATGAGGAATCTGCGGGGGCGTTCCGTTACCCGGGCAATGAACGTATGGTGGTGTTCCTTGGGGATTATGTGGATCGCGGACCGAACGTGCGCACCACATTGAACTTGGTGCGGGCTATGCGTGATGCAGGCTCTGCCATTGCCCTCATGGGAAATCATGAATTTAACATGCTTAGTTTCTGGCAGAAGAACGAAGGCCCACGCTACCTGAAAAAGGTGGGCCCTGGTTATCTTCGTGAGCATACCTTCAACAAGGTGGCGGTTCATTCCAAGACTGTGACGGATTTCGTGGGCCGTAAGGACGAATTCAAGGAAATGAAGGAATTCGCCAAGACCTTGCCGTTCTATCTGGAAACGGAGTTGTTCCGGGCGCAGCATGCCAGTTTCCATCCGCGGGCTGTTGAACTGCTGAAGGCAGCGGGCATCCACTGCTTTGCCGATGGCAATTTCGACGAATTGATTTTCCGCGCCAACGATGAAGAAAACGAACATGGGGATTCCCTATTCTGGCCCATCGATATGCTGTTGAAGGGACCTGAAATGGAATTGCCTAACCATCAGTTCTTCTTTGACGGGGAGAACGTGAAGCGTTTCAGGACCCGCTTGCGCTGGTGGGTGGACCCTGCCAAGGCTAGCCTTCAGGAACTGAGTTTACAGCCTGGGGTGACTATGCCCGAGGGGTGCGATGTGGCACCGGAGATTCGTTCGCGGTCCTTCTATGGGGAGGACGAACGTCCCGTATTCTTTGGGCATTATTGGTTGACGGGAGAGCCCCGCCTGATTCGTCACAACGTTTGCTGCCTCGACTTTAGTATCGCGGGGCACCTTGGTAACGGGCGACTGGCCTGCTATCGCTTCGACGGGGAACAAAAGCTGGACGAATCCAAATTCGTGTGGGTTGGACGATGACCCGCGTCTCCGCCGCTTTAAGGAAATTCGCATCCCTGAAGGTAACCTGCGTTTTGCTGGTGGCCTTCCTGTTGCTGACCTTCTGGGGTACCCTGGGGCAGGCCGCTGCAGGGAACGAAGGGGCTGCCATTGCGGCGGACCGATTCTTTGGAAGTTATTTCCTGTGGGTGCTTGGGGTGGTGCCGCTACCTGCGTTTAAGTCGCTGGCCGTTGTGAGTGCGTTGCACCTGATAGCTTCCATGATGTACCGCATGCCGCGAATTTTCTCTCGGGTGGACTCGGGCAAGCTTGTTCTCTCGGGTTGGCGTAACCTGGGGCTTTATGGAATGCATATTGCCCTGCTGGTTCTTTTGGTGGGTAGCCTTGTGGGCTCCGAGTTCCGCCAGGAGTACAATGGTTTCCGCGCGGCCCCTGTTACAACTTCTGCCGGCGAACCATCCCAAACCTCAAAGCCAATAACATTCTACACCGTAGACGATAGCCTGAATACTTCCGCCGTAAACGTGAGGGAGGGTTACCCTTACTTTGTTTTCTATAAGGGCCAAGTGGATATGTTCGGCATGAAGGTGGATCTTTATACTGCCACCTATGATCCCTTCAAGTTCGTGCCTTATGCCTTTTCCATCCTGTTCTTGCTGAGCCTGGTTTTCCACTATGTTGTTCAGGTGCGATTTAAACGCCGAAACGCAAACAAAACGGATCTACCGAAAACAACTCTGCCGAAAACAGCGCTGGTTCTATTGCTTGCCGCCGTGGGCTATCTTTGTACTCCATCCGCATACGCGTATCAGCTGACCGAAGAGGAAATGGAATATCAGAGTAACAGGCCTTCTCGGGATTTGATTCTTGTGGGAGAAAGCTATCGCCCTTATGATTCTTTTGCCCGTGGTGTTCTGGATGATTTTTCTGGCAGGGTTACCTACAAGTGCCAACCTACAGACAATTGCCAAGGGAAATTGCCTGCCTGGGAAGTGGTGGACGGAATAAGGTTTAATTGGGACAATGTGAATGATTATCGTTTGTTCAAGGTGCTCCGTGCCGATGTGCAACATGCCTTGAACATTCCAGAAAGTGATCGCTATGTCAGTTACAACCAGTTGAAAAAATACCGTAATGAACTTGAGGTTTATGCCAGCCGAAAGGATGACCATCCTGCCACTGTAGAAATGCAACGCTTGCTGAAAAATGTCCAGCTGTACGAGGCTATACAGCAGAACGCTTTCCCCATGAAGGTGGATGACGCTAACGAAACGAAAATCAAGTGGGAACTTTTCTACAACCACGCCAACTTCGCCCTTATTGCCTTTATCCTGGCGTTCCTGGGCTGTGCACTAGCCTCCGTGAATTCCATTTTCAAGAAACGCTCTTTGGATGTTACTGCAAATCTCGCTTGCGGCGCGACGGCTGCCGTATTAACCATTGCATTTGCCCTACGATTCATCATTGCCGCTCGTCCGCCTCTTTCTAGTTTGTACGAAATAGTGCTGTTGGTGGCCCTGCTTTTGGAAGCCTTTGAATTCGGAGCTTTTATCTTCTGTAAAAAGCGGACGTTCTCCTTGATTATTCCTGTGACCTTGATGGCCGCGGTGCTTTTGTTCTTTGCCAAGTTTATCTTGGAACCGGGCGATTTGTTCCAGCCTATTCCTGCTGTTTTGAATTCTGGAGTGTTCCTGACCCTTCACGTTTTCTCCATAGCCCTTGGCTTTGCTGGAATGATTCTTTCCGGCGTGGTGGCTCACGTGGCGCTGTTCCGTCAGACCCGTTATCCCGAGGCTGCAGAAAAAATCCAGAACATCACCAAGCTTCTTTTCGGTACCTTGGTTTTTGGCGCAGGTTTCTCCATTTTAGGAACCCTTCTTGGTGGCGTGTGGGCAGATTATGCCTGGGACCGTTTCTGGGGTTTTGACCCTAAGGAATGCGGAGCCCTTTTCGTTTGCCTTTGGGCTATGCTTACCTTGCATCTCCGTGGTGGCCGCCTTGTGAGCGATCGAACCTTTGCCTTGTTGAATTGCTTCAACGTGATTATCACATTCCTTTGCTGGTTCGGTATCAACCTTTTGGGCGTTGGCTTGCACAGTTATGGTTTCCAGAGCGGAACTGTCTTATGGCTTGGTGGTTTTGTAATCGTAGATTCTGCCATCATTGCCTTGATTGCCAAATTTTGTCCATCCGTGAATCGCTGAATTTTCTAAATTGTATTCCATGTTACAATGGGACACTTTGCTTTCTGCCACGCGTTATGGACACCCTGCCGATCAGGATCCGAACCGTTCTGATTTTCATCGCGATTACGACCGTATTGTTTTTTCTACAGCTTTCCGCCGCTTGGGCCGAAAGACTCAGGTTCATCCGTTTTCTGTCAATGACCACGTTCATAGCCGTCTGACTCACAGTATCGAAGTCAGTAGCGTTGGCCGTAGCCTTGCCATTACGGTTTATCACTTGATTAAAAAGTACCTGCCCAAGTATGTGAACGAATACCAGTTTGGTACCATTGTTCAGTCTGCTTGCTTGGCCCATGATATTGGTAACCCGCCGTTTGGTCATGCTGGTGAAGCTGCTATTCGCGAATGGTTCCGTAAGAACCGCACTTCCGCTCCTTTGCGTGACCTTCGTGCAGATGAAATTGCTGACTTTGAAAACTTTGACGGTAACGCCCAGGGACATCGAATCCTGAGTAAGTTGGAATACCATTTCCTTGACGGTGGCATGCGTTTGACTTACGCCACCATCGGTTCCATGATCAAGTACCCGCAGCTGGCAAAGTTCGGTACACCCACCAGCCTCTTCTCCACGGAAGCGGATCTTTACAGAATGACCGCCTACACCTTGGGCATTCCTGAACTGGAAACGGGCAAGTGGGTCCGTCACCCGCTGGTTTACCTGATGGAAGCGGCAGACGATATTTGCTACAGCATTTTGGATGTGGAAGACGCTATTGAATTGGGCATCCTTTCCTTCGGCGATGTGCGTGGCATGTTCAGTTATCTTTGCGGCCCTGATGTAGATATCGACCGCGAATACCAGGAAAATGGACAGAACTTCCGTGACTTCCTTAGCAGTATCCGTGGCCTTGCTATCCAGAACCTTATTGACGATGTGGCCGTGACCTTCGTGAACCATTACGAAGAAATCATGTCCGGCGCAAACATCAAGCACCTTGTGGACCTTTCCCGTTCCGAAGTGATGGAAGGTATCCGCATTGCAAAGCGCCTTGGCGTGGAACGTATTTATCCTGACCGTCGCAAGACTGAACTTGAAGTGGGTAGCTATACTACCTTGAGTACGGTGCTGGATGCTTTCATCAACGGCGTGTACGACTACCGCCTGAATGGCAAGAATTCCTACCGCGCAGACCGCATTGTCCGCTTGATTGGTCAGGCAAAGATTGGCCAGAGCGTTACCGCTGCCGAAGCCTACCATCAGGTTCTTGACTTTGTTAGCGGCATGACCGACAACTACGCCACTTATCTTGCCCGTCAGATTGGCGGCCTCGCCATGGGATACTAAGGGCTGGGAGTCGCGACGATGATTTGGTTGTTCGATTACGATTTGACCTTGTACGGAGCCGATGAACATTGCGTCATCGATTCCTTGGATGAACGCATTTCTCAGACTGTGCAGAACGCCACTGGCGTGGACATGGAAACCGCTCATAAGATTCGTAAGGAATACTTGATTCGTTTCGGAACCACATTGGCTGGCCTTCAGGCGATGCACGGTGTAAAGCCGGATGATTTCTTTGATTTTATTCATCAGCCGGAATATCTGACTTACCCCAAGCCGTCTCCTGCAAAGCGTAGCTTGATTACAGGTCTTGCTGGCCGCCGTTTTATTTTTACCAACGGCCGTCGAGACTGGAGTGAAGCGGGAATGGAACATATGGGGGTCCGCGACTGCTTCGAAGATGTTTTTGACTTGAAGCAAATGGATTGGATTGGAAAGCCTCATGATAGCGCTTATGAAAAGGCGGAAAAGTGGCTGGCGGAACGAGTGCCCGACGCTTTCTTTGCAAACGGTACTCCGGCGGATCCGTCCAAGATTGTGCTGCTGGAAGATTCTGTACGCAACTTGGAACCTGCGCATCGCCGCGGTTGGAAAACCATTCTGGTGAACCCCATTCCTGATGTGCCTAGCTGGGTGGATTACTATGTGCCTAGTCTTTTGCACCTGACTACCATTTTGCCGGACCTGGTGAAATAAACTGAACCTTTAACTGTTGACTGGCGATTAGATAGCATGCTTGAACTTTTCTCTATGGGCTTTATGCAGAACGCTTTGGTGGCCGCCGTGCTGGTGGCTATTGCTTGTGGCGTTATGGGAACCTTTGTGGTGGTCAATCGCTTGACCTCCCTGTCGGGCGGTGTGGCTCACGCGTCTTTTGGCGGTGTGGGTTTGGCTGCCTTCCTGGGATTTTCTCCTATGCTGGGCTCCCTGGGTTTTGCTGTTGCCTGTGCCATGCTCATGGGTGTGCTCACATGGCGTGACCGCAAGAATTCCGATACCTTCATCGGTATTATCTGGGCGGCCGGTATGGCTCTGGGCGTAATTCTAACGGACTTGACCCCAGGCTATAGCGGCGAGATGATGAGTTTCCTGTTCGGCAGTTTGCTTACGGTTCCTACGGAGTTGTTGTGGTGGATGGGAGCGTTGCTGGTGCTGATCCTTGCCGTAGTCATTGTGAATTACCGTAAGTTCCTGGCGATTTCCTTTGATCCTGAGTTTGCCCGAGTGCAGGGCCTGCCTGTACTTGCCTACTACATGTTCCTCATCGCCCTCATTGCCTTGACTGTGGTGATCGCGGTACAGGCCGTGGGTATGATTCTTGTGATTGCGCTCTTGACCATTCCCGGCTACATTGCCGAGAATTATGCCAAGAACTTGACCCAGATGATTTTGATTTCCGTAGGCGTTTCCTTGGTTCTTGTGCTGGCCGGCCTTTTGCTTGCTTGCCAACTGAACTTTGTGGTGGGCCCCACCATCATCGCTTGCGGTGTTCTCCTTTACCTGGCAAACTTCGCCGTGAAGAAAATCAAGAAGGTTTAATATGAAAAAGTTGAACTTGTTCCTTTTCGCCTTGATTGCCCAGAGTGCATTGTTCTTGTCCTCTGCGTTCGCCATGCCCGAGCCCGCTTCTCGCAACAGCTTCAATAACATGACTGTTACCACCGAGTATTCTGAACTCATGCAGGAAAAGAATGCCCGTAACGACTCTTTGTTGCCCGCCTTGGATGGCGACAAGGCCTTTGAAGAAGTCCTTCGTATGAATCCCAACTTCTGGAGCCTTGGCGGTGTCATGAAGAAGGACGAATCTTTGGTAACCAAGCTGAACGCAAAGATTGTGTTCGTGGACGGTATCCGTGAAGAACCGTTCTGCGACCTGGACAAGAAGGGTAGTAACGCCGGTGAATGGAATGTGCGTATCGGTGTGGACTTCGTTTCTGCAGCATCCAATACGGTCCATATTCACGTGCAGCAGTGCCTGGATTATATTCGTGACCAGATGGGCTTTGCCGTCAAGAGGGGCGACAAGGTTGTGTTTGTTCCGCCCAAGAAGGTGCTGGACAAAATTGCTGAAAGTGAAATTCCTGATGCTATTGATATCGACTTGCAGCAGACATTGCTGAAAGCTCACGAAGATGTAAACCTTTCCGGAAAGTGCCCCAAGGATATTGAAGCCTACATCATCTTGATGAACGTCTATGAACAGGTGAAAAACCTGAAGATGGACTACGTGGTAATCAATGACCAGTTGAACAAGCAACGCAATGGCGGTGGCCGCATTCAGTCCTGTTCTTTTAGCCGCGAATGGAATAAGAAGTACCAGGAAAGCGCCAGCTTTGAATGCGATATTGACCACGATGAATGCCTTTACCGTCAGGAAAACGATGGCGATTCCCGCTGGTCCATCAACTATGAGGCGGACCGCTTTGAATACATCAACAAGAAGTTCCTGTTCTTCAATCTGAATCCCAAGAGCATTCACAAGGGCGGTACCATGCTGGACCTCCGCCTGATCCGTTTGTCTTCCTCCCTGTACCTGGAAGCCTACCTGAACATGAAGGGGGAACCGGTGACTTTGGGCCTGGTGATCGTTCCAGGGGATAAGACCATCGAGGATTATGACGATGGCGAGGAAGAAGAAGGCGTTATGTTTGAATAAGGTTGCTTGACTGCCTTTTTCGTTTAATATATATTAGAGCTATAACAAGTTTAGGAGAACTTTATGAAGCGTTTTATCAAGGCCTCTTTGTTGGCAGCCATGGTTGCTGCTCCCGCTATGGCTGACGAAGCTTTCGGTGGCATCGGTGTTACCATTTATCAGCTTCGCAACGGTGTTAAGGTTGCTGAAGTCATTCCCGGTACTCCGGCTGCAGATTCCAAGCTCCAGGCTGGCGACGTGATTCTTTCCGTCGATGGTCAGAGCCTTGCCAACCAGGACATTGATACCTCCAAGGACATGCTCCGCGGTCAGGTGAACAAGCCCCTGGAAATTACCTTTGTGAGCGGTGCTGATACTTTGTCTACCGTGATTCGTCGCGCCCAGCTTACCGTCAAGGATCTGGAAGGTGCTCAGGTTGAAGCCTGGTACGGTGACAAGACCGAATTCAACGCCCAGGAACTTGAAACCTACGCTAGCGCAACCGTCAGCGAAAAGCAGTTGGTTGCTGTGCTTAAGCGCGGTACCCTCGTGGGTGAATCCTCTGTAAGCGCCAGCGACCTGAACGGCGTTTATGTGGATCGTACTGAAGAATTTGCTCCCAAGGCTCCGGCTCTGAATACTGCTAAGGCTGGCTCTGCAAGCCTCAAGGGCATTTCCCGCAAGGCTGTGGGCTTCGATCTGAAGTTTACGGGTACTGCTGTCGTGACCATTATGAGTGCAGAAGGTGAACAGGTTGCTGTTCTCCGCATGGACAATGCTCAGCCGGGTTACAACACCCTGAAGTGGAATGGCGAAAACGTTCCTGCCGGTCGCTATATGGTGACTATCGAACATAACGGTAGCATTAGCGGTAAGAACGCTATTTTGAAGTAAGATTGCTTTGAAATAAGTTTCGCAAGATCTTGAGATAGGAAAAGTCCGACCTTCGGGTCGGGCTTTTTTGTTTGACAAAACTTCGATGACGTGGAAAAGAGAGTTGTCTTGGTTTCGGAAGTGGACTTGGCTATGATTGATGCCGCCATGGGTACGAAATCTTGATAGGGACGGCGTTTACGCCGAACTGCACCCCGCTGTTCAGTTGAAAAGAAGGCTGAAAATTACTATATATGTGAAACCGCCCGAAAGGGAGAAGGGCTCGAGTAGCTCAGTTGGATAGAGCATCTGCCTTCTAAGCAGAGGGTCGTGGGTTCGAATCCCGCCTCGAGTATGAAAAGAAAAAGCACACCGTCCGGTGTGCTTTTCCTTTTATAGTAGGCGTCGGGAGAACCCAATGGTTCGACCACGTGCAGAGCGAGAGCTGCGCGAAAACTAGTTTTCGCATAGCCGAGCGAAAGCCGTGGCCACTGCGCACGGCGCAGTGGAATCCCGCCTCGAAAACACGTGAGCAACAGCTGCGAAGCAGCATCCCGCCGACAAAGGCGAAGCTATGTGGAATCCCGCCCCCTTTCATACTCCCACAAAAAAGCCACCCCTTGGGGCGGCTTTCAAAGTTTCATCCAACGATCCTTACTTCTTCGGGAACATCTTGTCCAATGTTGCCTTTAGATGGTTCAGGTTGGCGTCGTTCAATGTTTCGTAACGGTAGAAGGTTCCGTCGGCATTTACCAAATAAACTACAGGAATGTAGCCGGTGCCGTAGGCGGTGCCGAACTTGCTTTCGCTATCCTGGAACACAGGAATGGAAACGTGGAACTGATCAATGAAAAGTCGGATATCGTTCTTCTTGATGCCGCCGCCGAGACCGATGGCTATGCCCGTAAGACCTGCAGGTTCATACATCTTCATCATGTCCTGGATGCCGCTGATATGGCGCTGGCAGTGGGGGCACTTGGGGCTGAAATAGTAAATGAGAAGCGGACGCTTGCCGAAATGGCTAAAGAGAATGCCCGGGTCGCTAATGCCAGTGAGGGGCTTGGAAAAGTCCATCTTCATCGGCTGGTTTGTAGAGGCATCCTGCATCAACTGAACGTCGGCCATCTGGGGTTCCGGTGCCAACTGGGCAAAGGACATTCCTGCGGCCAAAGCAATAACACTCAACAACTTTGTAGCAATACGCATGAGGTAGGTAAACTCCTGTAATTACAGGAGTAAAATACGAAAAAAAATGGGGAATGTGTGGCAAATTTGACAAAAAATGGAAAAAAGCTCCCCCGGTTTGACATTTCTCACGTTATTACCGATAAAATAAGCCGAGGAAACTATGAACAACATTGATAAATCGCTTATTTACGCCGGAATTGGCGAAAATGACAGAAAAATCACCCTTAACTTTAACGGAAAGCAGTGGCATTTCAAGAAAAAAATTCACGGATTGGTCGGGCTCGTCAAGGAATTCCCCTTGGATACGTTGGCAAGAGATTGGAATGGTTTCCTGAACGGGGAGCCTCTGTACTTGCCCGAAAATGAAATCGTTTTCCGCACCACCGCTAGCTTTATTCCCGATAGAAAAGCGGCTGAGGAGGTCATGCATTCCATCTTGAAAAAGGACAGTCCTTATCTGGAATTCAGTAAGATGGACGGTATTTTGGATGTTCGTGGGGAGGTGGACGAAAGTTCTGTCAAGTTGGCCTATTACAGAAGGCAGAAGGTCAATCCCGACGGCAAGGTTTTCATGCGCTTTAAGTTTGCTCTGTCGGTTCAGTTGAAGAAACCTATCCAAGCAGCGGATGTTTCTGAGTTCAGTACGAAACCCTTTGAACTTCATATCAACGATGTTCAATTCTATCCGAGAATGAAGGCGATTCTTGCTCACCATGAGGATTTCTGCACTTGTGATGATGGCCGTTTCATCATAAAGAAGGCAATATCCGAAGGGGAGTCCAACTGTCGCTTCGCCTTGCAGCATGCCAGTGACGATCCCATGAATTTCTTTAAGTTCCTGGACTTCTGGCTCTACGCCAACCAGGATAATCCGGATGCCGATATCCTTAGAAAACACCAGGCTTCTAGAGACGGCAAGTATAGTTGGATGGCACACTCCTCTACCTCAAGGATGTATTATCTTCCCCTGATTTATATTTCGGGAGTTGCCAACAAGTTTTCTAAAAAGAACAGGGTCAGTGCCAAGGATCTTGAAAACAGCCTTACTTTTATCAGTGGCTTGACCGGCAAGAGAATGTTGGAACTTTCATCGGCGGAAGGCTATGGGACTTCTCTTTACCGAAAGTTTGGCTGTGTGGATGTTCAGTTTACCGGTTCTACCCGAAGTTCGTTCCATGACGAATTCCAGGCAGCGAAGGATGATGCTGTCCAGAGTCTGAACCTTATGCTGAAAATCTACCGCGAAGCCGAGGAATACATTAAAAATAACCTGGCCAAGGATTGGCATGACTTTACGGAGGGCTGTGAAATCCACTTGGCCGATGGTTCGGAAATTCCGGACCTGGACAAGTATGGTATCATGCTTGTGGCTCAGGCAATCAGTCTTGATCCACAGTTGTTCTTGGACGAGAAAGGCCCCTTCTCCCAGTTTGCGCACTGCCGCGTGCTGGGCGAGTTCTATAACGGCTAATTACAGGCTAAGGGTTGTGGTGGCGGAGTAGTGAGGCTCTGCCTTACGCACGCCGTTCAGCGGAATGCTGATGTCGATTTTATTGACCAGACGGCTAATGGACTTTGTCTGTGCAAAGCGAATGCCAAAGCCTGCCACGTAGATAAGATCCTTGCGGTTGATATCCTTGATGTCCCAGGCGGTTTCGCCTACGCTGCCAAATACGGCAAGCACCGGCATCAGGGTGGCGACTTCAATGTTCGGGAAGTAGCGCTGTTCAAGAATGCCGTAGACTCGTGCCTGGCCAGTATAGAATCCGGGGTCAAAACCTGCGAAGCCGTCGCTGCCGCCCAGGGAGAGCTGGTAACCCAATTTTGCTTCGTCATAGAAGTCGACCTGACCCTTTAAGACTGTGGACAGGCGGGTGCTGGGGTGGAAGATATATTCTCCGTACAGACGACCATAGAAATCTCGCATATCCCCGTGATCCAGGTAGAACCTGCTATCGGATCTCAGGACCAGGTGATGCATGCCGCTACCTAGGGCGAGGTTTGCCAAAAGGTCCAAACGGATGTCGTTGTTGTCGGAGCCCAGCTGTTCGTAGTTCTTGGAAACCTTTGCCTTGAGGGTATAGCCCTTTTCCACGTCTTCAGTCCACTTCACATTGTGAAGGTTCTTTTCCTTGATGTAACGCAGGTTGGTGTACTGCAGGTAGAAACCAAGGCGGGAGTCCATTCTCTCGGGAATCCATTCGTTCCAGGCGGTTGCGGAGTCGATGGCGTATCTGTCGGTACCATCGTGGAAAATGTAACGGACGAGGCTGTCGGCATCGCCTTCCATATGGTGGTAGTCGTAGCTTGCGCCAACGTAGAGCTTACGCTGGGTGCCGCCGAAGGACCTGCTGAAGCGGAGGGAGAGGGAGTCTTCGATAAAGCCCTTGACCTTCATGAGGGTGACGGTTTCGGAACCGTTGTACTTGGGGAGGGAATCAATGGGCTTAGTATTGGATCCGCTATAAAGTTCTGCGCCCCTGGGAAGGTCGCCACTACCGAACATGTAAATGGAACGCTTGTTCTTGAGGCCTTCCAGAGTGTATGCCCACTGGTTCTGGGTGCGGCTCAGGAAGGGAACTTTCATCTGCCAGGCGGCTTCGTAACCGTCGGTGTTGTAGCTGTAGCTCATGTCCAGCTGGTTGTAGCGGAAAAGGAAGTGGGGCGCTCTGTAGTCCACCATCCACATGTCGCGGAAATAGTCGTGTTTGAAATAGAAACCAAGCTTTTGACCGAAGCCCAGGAAGTTGCTTTCCTGGACGCCGATACTCCAGTTCAAGTTCTTGTAGATCCAGTCTTTTCCGCCGAAGCCGATTCCCACGGGAATGGCGAGAGTCCAGTTATCGCTGGTCTTGACCTTGGCGACGTTTTTGCCGTCGGCGTTTTCAATGGTAATGCTTGCGTCAGAAAGGAAGTTCTGGGAGCGGAGGAATCGTTCGGCTTCCTGGATTTTAATGCCGTCAACGACATCGCCCTGGTTGAAGAGCAGAAGCTTGCGGACAGTGGATTCCTTGGTCTCGATGTGGATGATATTCAGAATATCGTAAGCCCACTTGTCGTACTTGGTGTGGTACTTGGAATCGTCAAAGACGTCGCCGATATCATACTGGACGGAATCGATCTTGAAAGACCCGGGGTTGGCCGGAATGGTGTCGGTTTCGGCAAAAACGCTTGTCGAAAGCAGGGCAAACAGGGTCAGACAAAATTTGTTCATAATAACTCCACCTAATTTCTGCAAATATACAAAATGAGGATGAAGTTATAGAATGAACTAAAGGCTGAGCGATGTGGTAAGGTTGTAGTAAAGGCTTCCCTTGGTGGGGCCGTTCAATGGAAGGTTGATGTCAACCTTGTTGATGAGGCGACTGATGGATTTTGTCTGGCCAAAACGGAAGCCTACGCCTACGGTATAGACAAGATCCTTGCGGTTGATGTCCTTGATATCCCAGGCGGTTTCGCCTACAGATCCAAAAAGGGCTACAACCGGCATGAAGGTTGCAATTTCGATGTTGGGGAAATAGCGCTGTTCTATGGTTCCGAAAACTCGCGCTTGCCCGGCCATGAAACCAGACTTGCCGATGAAACCGATATTTTCATCTAGCAGCAACTGGAAACCCAGTTTTGCATTTTCAATAAAATCAACTTGTCCTTTCACTGCCGTGGAGAACTTTGTGGAAGGATGGAAAATATATTCGCCGAACACATGTCCCAAAAAATCTCTCTGTTCGCCATGATCCAGATAGAAACGGCTGGCTGATTTTAGAGTCAAATGATGGGTGCCTCGGCCAAGGTAAAGGTTTGCCCAAAGGTCAATTCTAAAGTCATTATTGTCGGATCCCAACTGTTCGTAGTTCTTGGAAACTTGGGCTTTCAGCTCGTATCCTTTAGCGACATCTTCGGTCCATTTCAGGTGGTGAAGATTCTTTTCCTTGACATAGTAGAGGCCGGATAATTGCAGGTACAGACCCAGGCGGGAATCCAGTCTTTGGGGAATCCAGTTCTCCCTGATGGAAGTTGTGTCCATGGCGTAGGTGTCCTTGCCATCGTGGAAAATGGTTTGGGCAATGGTAGCCTTGTCTCCGTTAAGATTGCGATAATCGTAGGTTGCACCGATGTAGAGCTTTCTGTAGGAGCCGCCGAAGGATCTGCTTAAACGGAAACTGAGGGAGTCGTCGATGAAGCCTTGGACCTTTGCGACGGGGAAGGACTTGGAACCATTGTATTTCGGAAGGGAGTCCAGAGTATTTGTTGTTTCGTAGGGAAATGCGTCTTTTGGAAAATCGCCGCTGCTGTGCAGGGGAAGGTCGCTTTTGCTTTTGTAGCCTTCGAGAGTGTAGGCCCACTGGTTCTGTGAACGACTCAGGAAGGGAACCATGAGGCTCCAGCTAGCCATGTAGCCATCGGTGTTGATTTTATAGATTGCGTCCAGACGATGATGGCGGAAAATAAAGTGGGGTGCGCTATAATAGAATTGCCAGGTGTCTCGGAGGTAGTCGTGAATGTAAATGATTCCCAGTTGCTGGCCGAGGCCTAGAAAATTGCTTTCCTGAATGCCGAAATTCCAGTTGAAGTTTTCGTAGGTCCACTCGTCTCCGCCAAAACCCGGGCCTGCGGGAAAGGCCAAGGTCCAGTTGTCGCTAGTCTTGACGTGGGCGACGTTCTTGCCGTCGGTATTTTCTATGGAGATGCTGGCGTCGGAGAGGATGTTCTGTTTGCGGAGGAGTCGCTCGGCATCTTGGATGATGATGGGGTCGACGGTGTCTCCCTGGTTGAAAATCAGGAATTTCTGGATGGTGGATTGCCTTGTCTTGATGTGTACTACGTTCAACAGGTCGTAGACCCATTTGTCGTACTTGGTGTGATACTTGGCGTCATCAAAGGCGTCACCGATTTCGTATTGGATGGAGTCTATCTTGAAGGAGCCTGGATTGTATGGAATGGAATCTGTTTCGGCAAATACATTTTCTGCAAAGACATTTGCTAGAAACACCCCAAAAAAGGCTAAAAAGAACTTCTTCATCAATAACAACTCCTAACGAACTCCAAATATACAAAAGAGGGGGTGCGCAAAAATGGGAAAGGTTTCTATATTTGGGTTGGGCAGCGGATGGCCGCCGGCGCAAGCTGGAGGAAAGTCCGGGCACCACAGAGCAGGATGCTGGATAACGTCCAGGCGCGGTAACGCGACAGAAAGTGCAACAGAAATTATACCGCCGATCGGACTCGGGGCGCCGCAAGGTTGCTCTCGGTCGGTAAGGGTGAAATGGCGAGGTAAGAGCTCACCGCATTCCTGGTGACAGGGGTGGCAATGTAAACCTCATCCGGTGCAAGACCAAGCAGGAATCCGCTGGGGGCAACCCCGGCCTGGCGTGGCTCGTGCTAGCTGGATATCCGGGTAGGTCGCTTGAGGCGGCTGGTAACAGTTCGTCCAGAGAGATGGTCATCGCTTAGTGCACAGCCCATAGGACGTATGGCACAAGTACAAAACCCGGCTTATAACTGCCCTTATTTCGAAGACCCCGACCCTAAAGGTTGGGGTCTTCTTATGATTAGGAGGGGAAACCCCTCCTAAAACTACCCCGGCGCGTGAGCTAAAGCTAGCGCGCGTTATGATGGTAAGGGGCTCTGCCCCCTGGACCCCCGGGCGCATGTGCTACGCAAGCGCGCGTTCTGCGGGTAAGGTGGGGGCGGGGCATTCTAATTTTTCTAAATTCGCGGGTGATGGAAAAGAGCAAAATAAAGAATATTATTCTCCGAGTGGAGATTATCATCGGAGTTCTTGCGGTACTTATGGGCTTGGGTTCCACGATTTATGTGTGGGACGAAGGCTATTTTGTGGGAACCTTGATGATGGTTGTGACCGGCCTTATTAGCGTGTTCCTGGGAATCAAGGAGTTGGTTGTCCCTGTGGACAATATGCTGCAGTGGATGCCGTTGTTCTTTATTATTATCCGTCGCACCTTCTTCTTCTTGAACTTGGTGCTGTGCGCCTTTGTGGTGGGCACTTTTACTAATCTGATTTAAGAAAGGCCGGATATTAGTGGATGCCGTCTTCGTTGGCAGACGGCTTTTCATTATACCAGAGCTGGATTTTTTCGCGGGCGTCTTCATCGAAGGCGCTCTTGTCGTTTAGGATGTTTTCTGCCATCTGCAGGGTTTCGGCGATGAGTTCCTGGTCGTGAATCCAGTCGAACCAGCGGAATACCCAGCTACCGCTTTGTTCGTTGCCTTCCAGGTTGCCGGCGCCGCGGGTTTGCAAATCCAGTTCGGCGATTTCGAAACCGTCGTCGGTATGGGAGAACTGGGTAAGGCGTTCCTCGGATGAGGCGGCCGCTTCGCCCTGAGGGAGCATCAAGAAGCACCAGGCTTGCACATCGCCACGGCCTACGCGGCCTCGCAACTGATGGAGCTGTGCCAACCCGAAACGGTCGGGGGAATCGATTGCCATGACGTTTGCCTGAGGTACATTGACGCCCACTTCAATGACGGTGGTTGCCACAAGAATATGGACTTCGTTGTTGGCGAAGCGCTTGAGAATTTCATCGCGGGTAGTTTCGTCCATCTGGCCGTGGATTCCTTCCACCACCATAGAACTGTCAAAGGCTCGCAATTCATTGACCACATCGTCTACGCTCTTGGCGGGAACGCGGGAACCTATGTCGCGGGAATCGGCATCATCGCTATCGGTGTCGTCGGCATTGACGCGGCTAACGATCCAGTAGCAGAGATTTCCGTTTCTGGCTTCGTTACAGATAAACTTCTTCATGTCGTTCCGCTTTTCCGGCGGAACCACACGGGTCTTGATGGGCTTTCGTCCGGCAGGCTTTTCCTTGATGGAGATAACCTTCAGGTCGCCGTACAAGGTCATGGCCAAACTACGGGGAATGGGCGTTGCGCTCATGACCAGCATGTCGGGGTATTCTCCCTTGGCAAGCAGGGCTTCGCGCTGGTTTACACCAAAACGGTGCTGTTCATCGATGATGACGAATCCAAGTTTTGCAAATTCAACATCCTTGGAGAATAAGGCGTGGGTTCCGATGACTGCCTGGCAAAGGCCCATCTGGAGTTCTCCAAGAATCTGTCGGCGTTCGGCGGCTGGTGTCGCTCCAACCAGAAGTTGCACACGCATTCCTGCGGCTTCAAAGAAGGGCTTCATCTGCTTGTAGTGCTGGCGAGCCAGAATATCGGTGGGGACCATGAGGGCGCATTGTTCGCCCGCGCCACAGACCGCAAGCATGGAAAGCATGGCCACAACGGTCTTTCCGCAACCCACGTCACCCTGAAGCAAAGCATGGAACTGCTTCTTGCCGTTGAGCCCGTCTACGATTTGGTTTAACGCCGCTTCCTGCCCGCCTGTCAGCGAGAAGGGGAGGCGGGCTCTTGCGTTCATCACTTGGCCTAGGTCCACCTGGCGCTCATGCCCACGCAGCATCTGGTTTTGCCTGCGGTGAATCATGCGGAGGCAGAAGGGCAACAATTCAAGAACCTTCAGCTGAAATTTGGCCTTGCGTATTTCGTCAAAATTCTTGGGCAGGTGCAGTGCCTGCAAGTTCTTCAGTACAGGAGCGAAATGCAGGTAGTCCGTCAGCGCCTTAGGGCAAACATTGCCAATGCTCAAGGCGGGGAAGTTGAATACAACGCGGTACCAGTTCCGTAAGGACTTCTGCGTTATACGACTCTTGGTCATAGCTTCCGTCATAGGGTAGACGGGCAGAATCTGGCCGTTGAACTGGTCCTCCTCATCGAAGGGCTGCATGTCCGGATGAGTCATCTGGAAACCGCGGTAATCGCCAACGACTCCGGAAACCAGCCAGCAGGTTCCAGGCTGCACACGCCTGCTATGGTACTGCGCCCCCTTAAAGAACGTCAAGGAAATTTCGCCAGTGCCGTCGGTCAGTGTTGCCACGAATCGGCTGGCTCTGCCGCGGATAATTCCGGCCCTGGAAATCTTTCCAATGAGAACAACTCGGTCGCCTACATGAAGGTTTCCAATTTGGCTGACTTTCGTCTGGTCCAGGTATGTTCTTGGAATGTTGTAGAGAAAATCGGAAAGTGAGACGATGCCTGCGCTGCGTAATGCGTCAAGACTTTTCGGCCCCATTTTAGGGAGGTTGGAAAGATCCATGACGTTACTCGAGGGCTTCGCCCTTTTCTGCTCGTTCTGCGGCCTTTTCGCGGGCGGTCTTGCCGATGATATTCATGTTCTTCCACGGAACCAACTTCACCGGATTACCCTTGTCATCGTAAATGGTCAGACCCTTGGTATTGATGGCGTGGACGAGATCGTTGATCTTCACGACGAATTCAGAAAGCTTATCCACTGCATCCCTGGTGTTCAGGAACTGGTCGATGTGCTGGTTCCCATCAATATGTTCAATGGCTTTGTTGGCCACCTTGACGCTTTCGGAAATCTTCTTGAGGGCGTCTTGAGCTTGGGCCACCTTCTGATTGACTTCACCCACAGCGGTTTCTACGGCAGCATCGGTTTGCTTGGTTACTTCGATAAGAGTCTTGCTGGTGGTGTCTACCTTGGCAAAAATCTTGTTGATGGTGGGCTGCATGGTGTTCACCATCTTTTCTGTACTCTGCAGGGTACCTTCAATGGTTTCCATGACCTCTTCAAAGAACTGCTGTACAGAAGCGTGGGTAGAATCGCCCTTGGTCAGCATGTTGACCATGTCGCGGACCAAGGCCAGCTGGTCGTTCAGGCCTTCGATAAGGCGCAGTGCTTCGGCGATACCCGGTTCAAAGTAGCCCGTATGGATATAGTCGTCGGGAAGAACCTTGCCGGTCTTGGACGGGATAATTTCCAGACGGCGCTGCCCCATCAAGGCGTAGTTTACGTCGTGGAACTGGGTACCTTCACGGATGATGATGGGCTCGGTAAACTTGATCTGGACTCGGGCACGGTCTCCCAGCCAGGTAATCTTTCCAATAGAACCCACGGAATAACCGCGGACAACCACGTCGTCCTCAGGCTGCAAAGTGCCCAGTTCGTCGAATTCGACGTAGATGCACTTGGCTTCTTCGTGATGGGCGTGCCACATTCCAAAAGCCACTATTGCAAAAATCAGCAACAGCGCAACTAGAGAGAGGTAGCCTATAGACCTATCGGAAATTTTCATTGCTCCTAATATAGTATAAATCTTTTTCTTTTTTATGGTGAAAAAGTCCAGTTTTGGCCTAGAATACGGTCTAGCTCTGTCTTGTCGGTAATGCCCTGGGCTAGGAGCCTGTCTGCAGAATCTCGAAGCGTGCCGTTGACGTAGGTTCCGTCGGGGCGAAGAATCTCCGTAATGGCGGAACGCCCCTTGTATGTTTCTCCGGATTTAATTCGTACAAGGCGCTGGGCCATAATGCCTAGGAGGGAATCCTTGAGGGCGCCTTCAGAAATTCCAAGATCTTGCAGCCTGGCAAAGGCGGCCTTGGCACTGTTAGTGTGTAGCGTGGACAAAACCAGGTGGCCTGTTTGTGCAGCCCGGATGGCGATTTGCGCGGTTTCCTCGTCTCGGATTTCTCCCACGAAAATAACATCTGGGTCCTGACGGAGAATGCTACGCAAGGCCTCGGCAAAGGTGAACCCGCATTTTTCGTTAACTTGAACCTGATTGACATTTTCCAATACGTATTCCACCGGGTCTTCGATGGTTGTGATGTTGATGTTCCTTTTTGCGATTTCTTGAAGGCCTGCGTGCAATGTGGTTGTCTTGCCGGAACCTGTGGGACCGGTAACAAGGAACAGTCCTTGGGGGTTGTTGAACACTTGTCGCAGAAAATTTGTCTCAGCTTCAGGCAGGGCCAATCGCGCTAAGCCAAGGCTTGTTTCATGAATGTTGGAGGTACTCAATGGAAGAAGTCGCAGTACGCATTTTTCCTGGGAACCGCTTTCGCCTTGAATGGGAATGGTACTGAGTCTAATGTTTGCCCGATGCTTGAAACCGTCAAATGAGAAACTTCCATCATGAGGAATTCGTTTGTCTGTAATGTCCACCTCGGCTAGAATTTTTAAACGAACAAGGATGGGGTCGCAAATCCAGCAGGGGAGAGTCTTGTAACTGTTTAGAAGGCCATCTTGCCGAAGCCTAATGCGGAGTTCTTTTTCGTTAGGTTCTAGATGAATGTCTGTGGCGCCTTTTTCAAGAGCATCCTCCAGCAAATTGTCCACCAGGTTGATAATGGGTTCCGATTCCCAGGAGTTCGTCGTGTGATGGATCTTGTCCAGCAGCTCATTGTCGAAACGGTCTTTTTGCGGGGAGAGGAGTTCGCGAATCTCCGCTGCTGTTTTCTGGACGGGAATGATTTTCTTTTTCAGGGAGAACCGGAATTTTTCCAAAAGGAGTTCTTCGCTCTCGTCTAGAACTGCAATTTTGCAGAAATTGTGTGATTTTTCAATGATTGCGGTATTCATAAGGTCAAACTACAAATGTGACTGGCCTCAGTTGTCAACAACTGTTTGCAAAATGCAAGTCAATTTTTTTGTGGTATAAGAATTATTTTATCTTTGAGGCACTTAATTTTAACAAGGAGGACAAATTGTCTAAATTCTTTAAAACTCTCGCACTCTCCGCCTGCCTGGCATCTTTTGCTTTTGCCCAGGATGACGATTACGAAAACTCTTACTCTTCCGCAGAAGAATCGTCCTACGAAGAAGAATCGTCCAACGAATCTGAAGCCTATGCTGAATCCGCCCCCTATTCCAAGAAGGCTGCAGTACAGGACGACGATGAGGAAGAAACTTCTTCTGAAAACATCAAGTGGTTTATTGACGTTCATCCTATTACCACTTTGATTTTAACTCTCGCTGGTCAACCTTCCATCTATGCGACTGTAGAAAATATCTTCAACGATAACATGTCCCTTCTTATTCGTCCTTACTTCCTTTATGCAAGTGCCGAAGATGACGATGCTGAAGTTTCCATTTGGGAACTTGGTTTGTATGGTGGTGCTCGCTGGTATTTCAATCCTGGTCATCGCGGTTTCTACGGTGATGCTCTTCTCACCTTGATGTATGCCGGTGGTCATGCCGAAGATCGTTACGAAAGTGCAGATGTTTCCGTATTCGGTATCGGCGTTTTGGGCCTTGTTGGTTGGAAGTATGTCTCTGGCAACTTCAACTTCGGTATCGATCTTGGACTTGGATACACGATCGCCGTTGGTAGCGGATCTGATAACAATGAAGTTCAGGATCTTTCTACCGCAGGTGTTGTTCTTGACTTGAACATTTACGTAGGTCTTGGTTTCTAAAAATAAATCGAACTTGATTCTTTAGTCAAAAATGAAAGCCCGCTCATTTGAGCGGGCTTTTTTCTCTAGTGTCTAAATTTTTCCACTGAGGTGGCTTGGTTGTTATGCGGTCTTGTGACGCACGATCTTGTTCTTCACCTTGCTTGCGCCTCTCTTTACCTTGTGGAAGACGGCGTTGGGCAGCCAGAAGAAGGTGGGAATCAAGTACATGGTGAGGATTGCGGAAATGGCAAGGCCACCCACGCAAGCAATACCCATGGGCTGAGTCAATGCAGCCACGTCGCCACCGATTGCAAATGCCAGCGGGAGCTGAGCCACGATGGATGCCAGGGTGGCAAGCAAGATGGGCTGGAACTTTGCCTTACCTGCAGTAAGGATTGCCGAACGACGTCCCATGGCGCCACTGCGGAGCAGACGGTTTGCTTCATCCAGCAATAGAATTGCATTGTTCACCACCACACCGATAAGCATAACGATTGCCATGAGGGACACCATGGAAAGAGTCTTTCCGGTAAGTACCAGGGAGAGAATCACGCCGATAGCACCCATAGGAATGGTTGTCATGATGATGAAGGGCTGTGCGAAACTTTCCAGGAGGGCAACCAACAGAATGTATGTCATGAGGATTGCCATGATGATTGCTGCGATGAATTCGTTCACCATGTCGTTCATCATGTCTGCATCGCCACCAAAGCTGTAGGTCACGCCTTCGGGGATCTGGTCCTTCATGCCGTCGGCCATGGCTGTGAGCTTCTTCTGGATTTCGCCAGTGGTGTGTCCTGGAAGAAGGTTCATGGAAATGTCGATACGCATGCGTTTGCGCTTACGTTCAATCTTTGTAGGACCGGAACCGGTTTCGATATCGAAGAGGTCGCGGGCGGTTACATAGCCCTTGGGGGTCAGCATGGGAAGGTCGGCAATGTCGTTGTAGGTCATGCGGTCTTTTTCCTGCATGCGGACATACACATCGTATTCTTCACCATTTTCAGAATAGGTACCTGCTTCGTAACCGCTAACGGCGATGTAGTTGTAGGTTGCCTGTTGCTGCAAGGTTGTACCGTAGTCGGCCAGGGCCTGGCGCTTCGGAATCAAGCGGATTTCCGGCTTACCGGCTTCGTAGCTGGACTTGACTTCGACCACGCCTTCAATGTTATCCAAGACAGAGGCCTTGAGCAATTCTGCAGCCTTGATCACGGAGTCGGCGTGGAGGCCGTTCACTTCGAACACCACGTCACCAGACTGGCCACCGCCCATCTGGGTTGTGGAGGATGCCTTGATGGAAACATAGGCGTCGGGAATGTTTGCCAGGTAGGGGCGCAGCGAGTCTACGATTTCATCTGTGCTGCGATCGCGACCCTGACCACGCTTCTTCATCTTGACGCGCATCTTGGCTTGACGGATGGAAGCAAAGCCGCTTTCACCACCAGCAGTAATGCTGTATCGTTCAATTTCCTTAAGATCCTTGAAGCGGTTTTCAATTACCTTGGAAATGCTGTCGGTGGTCTGGATGTTTGTACCTTCCGGCATTTCTACGGTAATGTCGATCATACCGCCGTCCTGCTTAGGCATCATTTCCACATTCAGGAAGTTCATGGCGAGCGTTGCCACAAACATGACCAGGGCGATAAGACCGCCAACCTGAATAAACACACCCGGAATGGACAGAGCAAAACTCAAGGTCTTGAGGTATACGAAACGGACTGCGTTCATGCACTTGGGGAAGATTCCCATGATGGCGCTGAATATACGCACGATGATGTTGTGCTTTTCTTCGATGACGTTGCCGTTTTCGTCGAACTTCTTTCCCTTGAACAGGTAGGCCGCCATAAGCGGAGTCAGGGTGAAGGTAACCAACAGCGACACGAGAGTTGCGAACACCATGGTCATGCCGTAGGTCTTGAAGAAGATACCTGCGATAGACTTCATGAAGGCAATAGGCACGAACACGCAAACGTTGGTCAAGGTGGAAGCCATGATGGCGATCATGATTTCCGATGTACCCTTGAGGGCCGCTTCCTTTGGGTTCAAACCTTCCATCAATTTCTGGTTGATGTTTTCAAGCACCACGATGGAGTTGGTCACCAACAAGCCCACCGCAGAAGATAGTGCCATCAAACTCATCATGTTGATGCCGAATCCTGCGAAGTACATGAGGGTGAAGGAACCAATCACGGAAATAGGCATGGTAAGAGCAGCGATGAACATCGTGGAGATCTTACCCAGGAACAGAAGAAGAAGAACGGAAGTTAGGACAATGGCGATAATGATATTCTGAATCACGTTATCGATGGATTCGGAAATACCTTCGGACTTGTCGTACACCAGGTGGAGCTCGAAACCTTCCGGCAGGGTCTTGTTGATTTGTTCCATGCGGCGGAGCACGCCCTTGGATACGTCCACCACGTTTGCGTCGGAACGCTTCTTGATATCAAGAGAAACGGAGTTTTCGCCATTGAAACGGGAGGCTGACTTGATTTCCTTGACGGTGTCCTTGACGCTTGCAACTTCACCAAGTTTAATAACTCCAGTTCCGGTAGGAATATCCAGGTTGCGGATTTCATCTAGGGACTTGAACTTACCTGCGGTACGGACCGTGGTGTTCTTTTTTGCACCGTGAAGGTCGCCCACCGGGTTGTTGATGTTGGAAGCCCCGTACAAGCCCATCATGGTGGCGATGTCCACGTTACGGTTCTTCAGCATTTCCTTGTCAAGTTCAATGGAAATTTCGCGGGTGGTACCACCGAAGATATCCACGCTAGCCACGCCCTTCACGGAGGTGAGCAACGGTTCAATGTTGTCTTCCACCATCTGGCGGAGTTCGGTGGAGTTGGTGGGACCGGTAAAGGAAAGTGACATCATGGCCTGACCGTTAATGTCAAGCTTGGAAATCACCGGAGCCTGGGCTGCATCGGGGAAGTCGAATGCGGCCTGCTCAATCTTTGCACGGACATCGTTTGCGGCCACATCAACATTGGTACCCATCTGGAACATGGCAATGATGATACCGTAGTTTTCCATGCAGAGACCCTGGACGTAGTCGATACCGTCCACAAGTTCCACCTGTTCTTCGGAAGGTTTTACGATGGTTGTTTCGATTTCTTCCGGATTGGCACCAGGATAGACCACCACTGCGGTCACCACAGGCACTTCGAATTTCGGCATCAAGTCCACCACCATCATACGGTAGGTGTAGATACCGAACACCACCACGGTCAAGATGACCATGAGCATGGTGATTGGTTTATAAATACTTGCCTTGATCATTCAGAAACTCTCCCTGGATTAGTCTTCCAACACGAGAATCTTGTCGCCGTCGTTCATTCTGGACTGGCCTTCTATGAGAACCATGTCGCCTTCGTTAATGCCTTCGAGAACCTGGACGTCTTTTTCGGTCATGACGCCCAACTTGACGATCTTACGCTTGGCCTTGCCTTCTTCATCCATGATCCACATGTAGTTCACACCGTTACGGTAAACCACTGCGTCGTTGGGGATGATGAGGCCGTTGACCTGGCCTGCGCTGACTTCTGCATTGAGGTACATGCCCGGGAGGAGCTGACGCTTCTTGTTGTTGAAGGTGACTTCGACCGGGAAGAAACGGGTCTGAGGCTGTGCTGCCAGAGGAATGAGGGTGACCTTTCCTTCGAACTTCTGACCATTCAGGTTGATGGTTGCTGTTGCACCCTTCTTGAAGAGGCCGATATCCTGAGTAGTAACGTTAAGCTTGAGGATAACCTTATCCAGCTTGGCGATGGTGCATAGCACGCCGCCAACACCGGGGACCTGGCCAACCTGGTAGTTCATGTTGATGACAGTGCCGGAAGACGGAGCCAGGATCTTGCTTGCGCGACGGGCGGTTTCCAAGCCCATCTTTGCAATCTTCAGCTGCATTTCCTGGGAGTCCATGTCCTGCTGGGAAATACCGCCCTTGGCATGAAGGTCACGCATGCGTTCAGTGACCTTTTCCAGAAGGGCGACCTGTTCCTGGGCCTGCTGGTAGGCGGTGTTATCGCCGGTGAAAACATATTCGGCAAGGACCTGGTCCTTCTTGACGTTGCTACCCACCTGCACATTGATCTTTGCCAGAGGGTCGCTCATCTTGGAAATGACGTAGTTCTGCTGGGCGCCTTCGATGGTACCGCTGAACTTACGAATGTCGTTCATCTTGGCAACGGTTGCCTTCACGACGCGTGCGGGCTTGCCTTTTTCTGCCTGGATTTCTTCAATAGTGGAAGCTTTCTTTTCCTGCTGCTCGCCCGGTTTCTTCATCATATCGCAACCTGTGAAAAGGAGCGAGAGGGCTGCCAAAGTAATAAAGGATTTCGTGATGCTTTTCATTTTCTTCCTCTTTCTCTTAATATTCACCAGTAGCCTGGAGCAAGGCTATGTATGCGTTGTTCCAGTTCAAAACAGCTTCAACGTAGTTGAGTTTAGTGCTACGGAGGCTCATGTTGGCGTTCATCAGGTTCAGCTGAGTTTCGCGGCCGAGCTTGTAGGCTGCTTCTGTAAGTTCGTAGTTCTTGGTGGCCAGTTCTACCTGGCGCTTCTGGATTTCCAACTGCTGGACAGCGTCTTCCAGGGTGTTTGCGCAGGCTTCGATTTGGAGACGGAATCCGCGGAGCGCCGTTTCCTTCTGGATCTGGGTGCTGCGAAGCTTGGACTTAGCCTGTGCCACGCTTTCCTGGGTTTTCATACCGTTGAAAAGATTCATGGAGAGGTTCAGGAACACGGCCTTGGTGAGCTTACTCCACTTGGGAGCGTCCCACTTATAGAATTCGTTTTGCTTGTTGCTGTATCCGATTTTTCCGCCAGCTACGATTGTGGGCTTGAAGCCACCGCGTTCAATTTCAATGTTGCCATTCAACATTTCTTCGGAAGCTTCCAGCATGACCAATTCCTTACGACGCTTCGTGACGTTAGCCATGGATGTATCCGGGAACGGGTGTCCGTCTTCGGGGTTCCTGAATTCCCCAGTAAACTTTACGTCGGCATCGTAGTCTAGGCCCATGGTGTTCAATAGCGCATTGCGGGCGAGAACCTGGGATTTCTTGAGTTTTTCAAGGTCTGACTTGAGACCGTCCAAAACCAACTGGGTACGGATCAGGTCCATTTCGGTTGCCATGCCGCTGGTGACTGACTGCTGGACGAAATCCAGGTTGGTCTGTGTCAACTCGATGCTAGCTTCCATGATGGCTACTGCAGAGTCCAAATAAAGTAGCTGGTTAAAGGAACTTTCCACGTTGTAGCGGACGGTGGACTTTGCGTTTTCCAGGGTTACTTCCTGCAATTTTTTGTAGGTTTTGGCGATTTCGATGCCTGTTCCAACCTTGCCTGCGGCGTAAAGAATCTGGGTCACGGAAAGATCTACGCTGGACTGCCAACGATATGCCTGGGCCAAGGCCTGGCTTGTGGACTTGTCAAGAGCTGAGGCGACAACGCCGTCGAAGTCGGTAGGCATTGGGGTTCCGTCGGGACCAGTCATCCAGCCGGAACCATTGGGATAGAACTGATTGTAGGTGTCGGTCATGACGGTGAATGGTTTCACGTCGTCCATACCGAAAATTCGGGTGACTGTGGCGTTCAAGTCTACGGAGGGGTAGGCGTTACCGTAGCCTGCTTCCACCTGGGAGTTGGCTGACTTAAGATCTTCTTCTGCAGACTTGATTTCCGAAGAATTCTCTAGGGCGACTTTGATTGCCTCTTCGCGGGTATAAACCTGTCCAGCAAAGGTCTGGACAGCCATGCCAAGGGCCATTGTAATAGCTAGAGGAGCTGAGATAGTAAGTTGTCTAGACATTATATCTCCTATATTATTTTTTACGGCCCAAATGTAAAAAAATTGTATAAAAGATAAAAGGCTGAATAGGCGACTTTGCCGACGAAATGCATTATTTGACGATGAAATGCATAGGGTACATTCTGAAATATGGCAAAAGTGTGAAATTTCGCACAAATTAGCAAGAAAATGTAAAAAACACCCCCAAAAGGGAGGTGTTTTTCAATGAAAAATTGTCCGTTTATTACATCATACCGGGGATTTTCATGCCGCCGGTAATGTCGGAAATGCTGGACTGGGTAGCGTCATCTTTCTTCTTGACAGCAGCGTTGATGGCGGCCATGAGCAGGTCTTCCAGAGCTTCGACGTCATCCTTGTCTACAGCATCCGGGTTGATCTTGATCATGGTGACCACGCCCTTACCGTTCATGGCGACCTTGACCATGCCACCACCGGCTTCTGCTTCGAAACTGGTAGCCTTGAGGTCGTTCTGAGCCTTCATCATCTTGCTCTGCATCTTCTGAAGGTCTCTCAACATTTTGCTCATATCCATAAGATTTTTTCCTTTGATTTTAGGTTTCTACTTAAACTTATAAAATTTATGTGCGGAATTTGGATTGTGGAGGATTTAAACCGCGCAGAAAATAAACCCCGCGGAACACTTAGTCTTGTTCCTGGTCCATCATCTGTTCGTCGGGCTGCTGCTCGATGACCTGCTTCTTGACCTTGGCGGTGTAGATCAGTTCCGCATTGAATGCGTCGATGAGGCGGGCAAGGCCGGAGTCGTTTTGCTTGTCCAGCTCGAAGGGGGAGAGCTGGGCCTGACGCTTCATGTGGAGTTCGCTTTCGGTGTAGGCACGGCTCTGGATGGTAAGATTGACCGGTGTCTGGAGGCTATCTTCAAGAATCTGCTTGAGACGGTCCAAATATTCCGGGTGTTCTTCCATCTGGCGGATACCCCAGTTGTCGCCGTTTGCTGTGTCGCCAACGTAGGTCAGCATAATGGGGAAGGGGGTTTCCTGCAGGTTGCCTGTTTCCAGACAGGTATCGTTCAATGCCACAGAGAAGGTAAAGTCGAAGTCGTCGGCAATACGTGCCTTGATGGAACTCCAGGCGGCCGCAATTTCGTAACGAGAATAGACGGGACCGTTGTAGTTTCCGCTGCCGAAGCTGCTGACTGCACCAAAGGCGTCGCCAGAATTGTCGTTGAAGTTGCTTGCGCTATAACTACCAGCAAGGCCCTGCTGCATGGCTGCAAAGGGATTTTCATTCTTCTGCCGGAGCGCCTTGGCTTCTTCCTGGGCGTCCAACATGGTGCTGACTTCAGTTACTTTTTTTTTTAACGCCTCTTGGTCGGCGGAACCGGAGGCTTTTGTGGGGTCGTTAATGGCGGCTAACGCACGTCGCAGGTCTGTCAGGTGGTCCAACCAGGCCATTCGGGCGAAGGTGGTTTCCACCAGGAGACGGGGATTGGTGCTGTAGCGGAGAGCTGCCTGCAGGTCGATGAGCATCTTGCTGATTCGAAGCAGGTCGCCGTTCTTAAGGCCAGGAACGGAACTCTTGTACTTGGTGTACAGTTCTTCGGAAACGTTGAGCACGTCGGGGGTAAATGCGTCCAGGCGGGTGTACAGCAAGTTGCGGAGGAACTTGCCGAAACCATCCAGAAGCGGAGTGAATTCGATGCCGCGCTTGCAGGCGTCGTCCACCATCTTGAAGCAGGCCTTAAGGTCGTGGGCTTCGATAGCGTTGATCAACGTGAAGAAAAGTTCTACGGGAGGAATGCCCAGCACGCTACGGACGGCGTCTGCGGTCATTTCGCTACCGGTAAATGCGTATGCCTGGTCGAAGTAGGTGAGGCCGTCGCGCATGGAACCATCGGCCTTTTCGGCGAAAACGTCCAGGGTTTCGTCGGAGGCGTTGATGTTTTCCTGTTCGCAAATGAAGCGGAGACGGCTGCGGACCTGTTCCACAGAGAGGCGCTTGAAGTCAAAACGCTGCACGCGGCTAAGGATAGTCTGGGGCACCTTGTTGACTTCGGTAGTGGCGAAGATAAAGATCACATGTTCAGGCGGTTCTTCAAGAGTCTTCAGCAATGCGTTGAAGGCACCGGTAGAGAGCATGTGGACTTCGTCGATAATAAAGATCTTGTACTTGCCGATAACGGGCGGGTACTGCACACGTTCAATCACGTCACGGATGTTGTCCACGCCAGTGTTGGAAGCAGCGTCGATTTCGAAAATGTCCATGGGATTGCCACCGGCAAAATCCTTACAGCTGGGGCATTCGCCACAGGGGTGGAGGGGGTCGCCGCCGGTGCAGTTCAAAGTACGGGCGAGGATACGGGCACTGGTGGTCTTACCTACACCGCGGGTTCCGGTAAACAGGAATGCATGGTGCAAGCGTCCCCCTTCAATTGCGTTCTGAAGGGTTTGTGCGATATGTTCCTGACCGACCATGTCGGAGAAAGACTGGGGACGCCACTTTCGGGCCATTGCTACGTATGCCATGTGCTGGAATATAGTAAAAATTATGAATTATGAAGTATGAATTACGAGAATGGTGGATCGTGGGGTTAAAAATTGAAAATGATGATAGATGAACGGGGCTTTTCTTGATTTATCGTCAAATTCTATGGATTTGCATTCTCATAATTTTCAAGATTTTATATATCTTTAAGAAAAACAATACGAGGTATAAATGAATCCGAATCTTGCTCTTTTGGTCCTTTCCTGGCAGGTGGCTTGTCTTTTCCACGAAACTGAAACGGAAAAGTTGCTGCCTGGTTCTTCTTCTGCAACAGAAGCTGAAAGCGATGAACTGGACAAGATTCACGACGAATTGACCCCGGATGTAAGCTGGGATGATTTTAACAGTACCTATGGCTGCTACATCAATGCCAAGGAACGCACCACGGCTTGCGTGAATGCCTTGAAGGGTGAATCTGCTGAATTCAAGGGCAAGGTTCTGGAAGCAATGCTCCGTGTGGCTGGCGCCTCCAAGGAAGACAATAATGAAACCAACGTTTCTCCGGAAGAAATGAGCTTCATTCAGCAGGTGAAGACGGCGTTAGTCGGTTAGTTCGTCGGGACGATTCAACGCCTGGTATATTGCCTCTCCGTTCGGTTCCCTCGCGCAGCTCGGTCACCCGCCTTTGGCGGACTCACTCCGATTCAATATACCTAGGCTTAAAAAAATAGTCCTAACAAAACGACTAACGAATTAATATTCCCGAAGAGTTGGGACGATTTAAATAGAAAAAGCCTCGCAGTTGGACTGCGGGGCTTTTTCTAATTACGAAGTATGATGTACGAATTATGAGAGTCGCAGGCGATCCAGTTGTGAATCACGAGAGAGACTGTGCAGTTTTTACATGACTGTCGTCTCGTAATTCATAATTCGTAACTCGTAATTGCGCAAGCGCGTTAGCGCTTAGCGCAGCACGATGTCTCCGTTGGCCACCAGCTTGTCGCGAAGCTTGTTGTGAGCCTTGCTGACTTCGTCGTCGGTCAAGGTGCGGTCCATAGCCTGGTAGGTAAGGCCGTAAACCATGTTCTTCTTGCCGGCTTCGATCTTGTCGCCTTCGTAGATGCTCTTGAGGACAATCTTTGCAAGGTTCTTGGGGTTGAGGCCCTTGATTCGTGCAATGATTTCTTCGTGAGTCATGCCCTTGGCCACTTCCAGAGAAATGTCGCGGGTAGAAGGAACCTGACGGCTGAATGCTTGGAAGGTGATCTTCTTGTTGCTTGCAACAATCATCTTGTCCAGGTTGGCTTCCATCACGTAGGTTTCGTAACCGATTTCGAAGTTCTTTGCAACGGACGGGTGCAGGGCGCCCATGGTGCCGAGAACGGTCTTGCCAACCACGATTTCGGTCTGCTTGCCCGGGTGCATGAATGCTTCCAGCTTTTCGGGAACGCGGAATTCCACCACGATGCCGCAGCGCTTGAAGAAGGACTGAACCAGACCCTTGAAGGCGGCAAAGTCAATCTGAGCGGGCTTGTCGTTCAGCGGATTTGCGTCGAATGCGCCAGCCACTACCAGGGCGACCAGGTTGGATTCGTCAAAGCCGTTGTCGCGGACGTCGGCGCGTTCACGCTTGAACTGGCCCTTGGCCACTTCGAACAAGCGAACGGAACCCGGACGGTTCTTTTCGTTTTCTGCAACGTTCTTCAGCAGGTTGGGGAGGAGAGAAGTGGGAACAACACCTAGTTCTTCGGAAAGGGGATTGAGAAGTGCGGCGGGCTTGGAACGACGGTCGTCGGATTCTGCGCCAAACAATGCTTCGGTACGAGCCTTGCTGGTGAAGCGCAGGTTCAAGCATTCGTGGAGACCCATGGCAGAAAGGGTTCTGCGGATCTTGCGGTTCATCACTTCCACAGCCGGCAGTTCGTTGGGCTGCATGGTGAACTTGGGCATGGTGTAGGGGATGTTGTCGAAGCCTACGAGACGTGCTACTTCTTCAATAAGGTCCACTTCTCGTTCCAGGTCCGGACGGTTGCCCGGAATTTCGAAGGTCATGGTTTCGCCATTTTCGGCAACCAGGTTCAGGTTGATGCTGGTGAGGTGCTTGCGGATCACGTCGGCAGCGATGTCCATGCCGATGATCTTTGCAACGCGGGAAACACGGAGGTCAATCTTGGTCAGTTCCTTCTGGTGGTCGTCGCCGGTGTATTCCACGCAGCCCTTCAGAACCTTACCGCCAGCCACTTCCTGGATCATGGCGCAAGCGTACTTGCTGTATTCGTCCTGGGTGGTGGTGTCGATGCCACGTTCGAAGCGGTAGCTGGAGTCGGAGCCAATGCCCAAGCGCTTTGCCTGCTTACGGACGATGGTGGGGTTGAAGTAGGCGCTTTCCAGGAGAACGTTCTTGGTGGCGTCGATAATTTCGGATTCAACACCGCCCATGGTGCCGGCTACGGCTACGGGACGGTCGCCATCGCAGATGACCAGTTCGGCTTCAGTGAGCTCGTGGTCGGTGTGGTCGATGGTCTGGATCTTTTCGCCCTTCACGGCGCGGCGGACCTTGATCATGGAACCCTTCAGCTGGTCCATGTCGAAGCTATGGAGGGGCTGGCCCACGTCCATGAGAATAAAGTTGGTCACGTCCACCACGTTGTTGATGGAGTTCATACCAACGGTGTGCAAAAGCTTGGCGAGCCAGCTGGGGCTCTGCTTGACTTCGACACCCTTGATGACGCGGGCGGTATAGCGGGAGCATCCGCAACCGGGAACCACTTCCACAGAAGCAGCAGAACTTGCGGCTTCTGCTTCTTCTACCAGGTTGTAGGAGAGGGGCTTCAGGGGGCGGTTAAACTTGGCAGCCAGTTCGCGTGCAACACCGCGGTGGCAGAGGGCGTCCGGGCGGTTGGGGGTGACGTTCAGCTCGAAGCAAACGTCGTACATGCCCAGGCTTACAAACGGGGTGCCTGCGGGAATGGAGTCGTCCAAAACCATGATGCCGCCATGGTCGTCGGAAAGGCCGATTTCGTCTTCGGCGCAAATCATGCCGAAACTTTCCACGCCGCGGATCTTGGACTTCTTCATCTTGAGGACGGTGCCGTCGCTCATGGGCAGTTCTGCACCGATGGGAGCGAGAACCACGGTCTGGCCTGCAGCAACGTTAGGTGCGCCGCAAACGATCTGGATGGTTTCAGTGCCGTTGTTGACGGTAGTGATGTGGAGGTGGTCGCTATCCGGATGGTTTTCGCAGGTGAGCACCTTTGCCACCACCAGCTTGTCGTAAACCTTGCCCGGTTCTTCGATGCCTTCCACTTCCAAGCCGATGGAAGTGAGAGCCTTTTCAATTTCTGCCACAGATTCCGGCAGATCCACATGACGCTTCAGCCAACTTAAAGAAACTTTCATTTTTTTCCCTTTTTACGACGTAAAAACGTCGATTTCAATTCGACGGTAAATATAGGAAAAGTCGAGCGCTGCGAAAACAGACTTGTCAGTTTTCATAGCCGAGACGCCACTATGTGCGCTTGATATGCGTTTGAAAAATGTTGTAATCTAAAGTTTACAAATCAGGGAGGGATGAATAACTAAATTTATTACGAACAAGTTAGGAGGTTTTAGTGATATCCTTTAGGAAAAAAATCCGAGAGATTCTTTTAGGAATTCTTGCTGTTAGCTCTTTTGTCTTTGCCGGAACTTTTAATGATGCGTTTGGTGCCGATCAGCCTAGCGGTCTGTGTAAAATGTCTGCGGCAGAACTTAGCAAAGGAAAAAAGCAACTTCTCAAAAAATTCAAGAAGTGTCAGGATACCCATTCCGTTAATTCAGTGCACATTCTGGGTTTTAAGGTGTGGGAAGGGGAATCTGGTGTCGAAGAACAGAAACAGTGTTTTTTTGAATATCAACAAGAGTTGCTTCGTTTGAATGATTGTGCTGAGCAGTCTCTGGAAAATGGCGCAATCATTTCGCTAGATGAATTTACCGGTTATATCTTGAACATGGGCACTCCAGAAATGTTCGTGGACATTATTGACCATTACGACTCTTTGAAGGCCTATAATCAATCTACGAATGTGGTTGATCCCTATGATCTTCACGACGAAGAATATCTTTTTCAGTTTGATTATACTCATGCTATTGAGGGCATGGTTGCCTCAAGAGAACTTAAAGAAGTATCTCTGCTTTATGTAAAGTATCTAAAGCACAAGTACAGCTATTGTGAGTCGGGTGGTTTTTCCCGTGCTTGCAAATATGATGAAATTGAAAAAGATAAGGAAGCCTTTTTACGCCGCTATCCCAATAGCCAGTATACGGAATTTGTGAACAATGTTATTGTTGATTATAAACCGGAACTCGAAAAAATTCGCGCTGGGCAAATCCAGGAAAAGGATGCCATAAAGGCGCAGAGAATTGCTCAGGAACTGGCAGAAGGCAAGTTTCATATGGGCTTTACACTCTTTGGAATTTATGATAAGTTGATCTCTTTCCATAATAATTTCAACAAGGAATTTGATGCGACAACTATGCTCACCTTTGGTTTAAAGTGGCAGTATAGTCGCTTCTTTACTCAGTTCCATTATGGAATGTCTTTTGGAAATTCTTATGATGGCGCTTTTGCTGAACGTAACGCCGTTTTCAGTGTGGGTGCATCCGCAGGAAATTTGAAATATTGGTCTATGGACTTTCTTTTAGGATTAAACTCCATTGGAACCAGCGGAATATATTCTATGTCTAATAGCACGGATTTTGAACCTTTTGTTGGAATCCAACTCAGTGCCATGATTCCTGTGAGCAAGAATTGGGACATTGTACTTATGGGTAACTTTAATTTTGCCGACTTCTATTTTACGGAACAGCGGAACCTGGACCACCATGGTGAGGAGCCCTTCAATGGACAACTTCAGTTTGGTTTAGGCGTGGGTATTCGTTTCTGGAAACCTAAGACCAGTGATATGTACGACAAAAAATATTTGGACTTGATCAATGAACAGGCTAAGTAGAATTCTCCTTGCCCTTATCGCAGTCTCCATGTTTGTTTTGGCAGGCTGCTCCAGTCAACATATCGTGGTGAATCCTGAATGGAAAGAAAGGCCCGAGTCTGTAACGGTCTACATGAGTAGACCCTATGTGGAAAACAGAGATGACTTGGAAGACGATTTGCGAGATTATGTGAGTAATTTCGAGGAGTGGTTTGCTCAGGAGTTTAAGAAAAACTTCGTCATCGAAACGGGAATTCCTGTTGAGGTGAAAATCGTTGAAGATGAAGATTATGAAATTGTCCCCCAGCCCATTGAAGATGTGGTGATGAAGGTTCCCCTGGTGAATCCTGACAGGGTAAAGGAAATGCATGATGTGGTTGTTGCTCTTCATCCAATTCGGTTCAATCGTTATGGAGAACGAAGGCATACTGCACAAGGAACGCAAATTGTCAACAAGCGTTTAAATGCCCAGGGAGCCTTCTCCATAGCCTCTGCCGCTGATCGACAGGAACTTGCTTATGGTATATTTTTTGCGGAATCTGGTTTCAGGTTTGCCATGACTACAGGAAACTGGGAAAAAGTCGTGCGAGAAATTGTGCAGGAGGTCGTTGCAAAAACTCCTTTGCGTCGCTAAGAAATGTGGGTTTTCAAAAAGAAAAAAGACAGGTCTTGCACCTGTCTTTTTGCTTAGTTGAATTTTGCGGCGGGCAGGATTTCTTCGACGAAAGCCTTGATCCAGCTGGGTCTTGCATCTAGGCATGGCACACGCTTGAGGCGGGGGCCGCCGGCCTTGTAGTAGACTTCTGCGATTTCGTCATCGACCTCGGAAATTGTTTCCAGGTTGTCTGCGGTAAAGACCGGAGTGACAACGATGATGGGCTTTTTCTGGGCGCCCAGGTGCTGGACTGTTTCTACCAGGGAGGGCCCTAGCCACTTTCTGGAGGGAACCTTTCCGCTGCGGTATCTGCTCTGGTAAACCGTGAGGGCTTCACCCTGGTACTTGTCTCCTGCAAATTCGCGGAGCATAGCGCTAATATCACGTACGCTTTGTTCGCAATCAATCTGGTAAGGGTCTCGTCCGTTTTTTACACGCCAGCTTTGGATGGAATGGCAGGAAATGACCAAGGTGTCTTCAGGTTCGATTTGCTCGCTGATGGTCTTTGCCACTTCCCGGACCCAGGCCGGATTTTGGCTGAATCCGTTTGCAACAAGAATGTTTCCCTTGAACTGGATTCTCTTGGCGCATTCCAGGACGCTGTCAATGGCGGATTGGGTGGTGACGCCGGCCCTTTGAGGATACAGGGGGAGAACGTGAACTGTGTCTATGCCTTCTTCCTCGAATTGCTTGAGAGTATCTTCGATGGAGGGCTTGCATCCGAACTGATAAGCAAGGCTGATAGAACTGTAGTTAGTAATCCTATTTTGTTTTACAGCTTCAGAATTGGCAAATTCTTTGCGGACGGCTGCAAGAAATTCCCTGGAGTAAGTGACCAAGGGCATTTCGGTAAAATTGTTACGGGTAAACATCCTGGAGTATTTGCCGTAGCTGGTGTACTTGGCTTTCGGAAGGATGATGTGCTTTAAAAGCAATTGCCAGAAAAAACTTTTCTTGCCCATGGTGTGCCAGTCCCCGAGGTATCGGTGGAGGTAGGTTTCAATATCGCTGATATTGAGGCTTGCAGGGGATCCTAACTGAACAAGAAGAAGACCGGTAGACATAAATACGTTGTGTGTAATAGGTTTGGAATTTTGAAATTATCGGTGACGGCTGCGCTGGAAGTTGTTTTCCTGGCGCTCGTAGGGCTTGCGTTTTAGCTGGTCGATGACAGCCTGCAGTTCCTTGGGCAGGGGACAATCTAGAACTTTCTTTTCGCCCTTCCAATCGAATTCCAGTCGGCAGCTGTGAAGGAAAAGGCGGTGCAGCCCCAGCTCCTTTTTGACTTCGCGGTTCAAGGCGAAATCGCCATAGCGTGAGTCGCCCAGCAGGGGGTGGCCGATGCTTGCGAAGTGCGCACGGATCTGGTGCATACGGCCGGTTTCCAACTTGATCTTTACCAGGTCGTAACCGATGTAGTGTTGCTTCACGCGGTAGTGGGTGATGGCTTCCTTGGCGTCCTTGTCATCTTGACCCACCTTCATCTTGCTGCCCTTGGCGGCGTCGGTGCGGGTAAGCTTTTCGTTGATGGTGCCGCGGTCCTTGTCCAGGTTGCCCTTGACCAGGGCGTAGTAGTACTTGTCTACTTCGTGTTCGCGGATCATGCGGGTAAGGTCACGGAGGGTGTCGCCGTGGAGTGCCACCAGCAGCATGCCGGAAGTTTCCTGGTCTAGGCGGTGGGCGATGGTGGGTTTAAAGTCCTGCTGTTCTTGGCGGCCCCATTCCCACAGGTATTCCACCAGGCTTTCTCCGGGCTTGCATCCGGAGCCGGGCTGGCTTGCCAAACCGGAGGGTTTGTTCACTACAAGGTAATCTTCGGTCTGGATTACAATATCCAGCTCGCGGGCACCCCAGTTGGATTGCTTTTCGGCGCCGGACAAAGTCTTGCCCCAGGTGGACTTCTTTTTGGCGAAGCCTGTGGCCACGGGTGCGCTTGCGGTGGAGCCTACGGCGCCGGGGAAGGCGATGATGTTGGAATCGCCAGCTTCGTAAGTGGCTTCCACTTCGGCCTTGATCTGTGCAGACTGGGCGCGGCTCATGTCCTTTTCGTCTTCAGAAACGGACTTGAAGTTCTCGTAGATGTTCACCAGGTCACCTTCCTGGAGCATCTGGTTTGCCTTGGCAACCACACCGTTGACGCGGACCTTCTTCTTTCGGATAATGGAGAAGAATACGGAGAGGGATTCCTCGGGGAATGCCTTGCGGAGGAATCGGTCGAGACGCATGTTTGCGAAGTTGCGGTCAATCTGGCGAGTAATCATAATAATTGATGATTGAAAATTGATAATTGAAGATTAATATAACGATGGCTTTGCCATCTTCTATAAAGCGCCAAAGGCGCCATTGTTTAAATTGTCAATCGTCCATTCTCCATTGTTCATTTCTTTGCGTAGTGGGCGAGGCGGATGCCGTCGGCGGCGCTGGTGACGATGCCTCCGGAGTAGCCGGCACCTTCTCCCAGGACGTACAGACCCTTGGTGTTTACGCTTTCCAGAGTCTCGTTGTTGCGGGTAATTCGCAGGGGTGAACTTGTTCTGGTTTCGGGAGCTACGATGAGGCCTTCCTCAATAAATCCCGGAATCTTCTTGTCAAAATTCTGGAAGCCTTCTGCCAGGGAGGCGCAGATGGTCTTGTCCATCCAGTCCCACAAATTGCTATTCACAAGGCCACAGGGGTAAGTGGATTTGGGCAAGGATCCGGCGCGGTCTTCGCGTTTGGCCAAAAAGTTCTTGATGGTCTGTGCGGGGGCGGCGTAATTCTTGCCACCTACGGCGTAGGCATCAGCTTCAATTTTACGCTGCAGGTCCAGGCCTCCAAAGAGGGTGCCTGCGGTCTTGATGTTGAAACCTTCTGCACCCGGCGTAATAGGAACTGCGATGGCGCCGTTAGCAGTCTTGCCGTTACGGCTGCTGTAGCTCATGCCGTTGGTGGCCAGAGTGCCGGGTTCCGAGGCGCAAGGCACTAGAACACCGCCAGGGCACATACAGAAACTGTAGGCGCTGGAAGTCTTGTTCAACGTGGGCGTTGCCAGGAAGTATTCGGCGGCACCAGTAAGGCTTGTGTCAACGTCACGGCCCAGCTGGCGCATATTGATGAGCATCTGGGGATGTTCCACACGGACACCCATGGCGAAAGCCTTGCTTTCAAGAGTCACACCGCGGGCATGAAGCATTTCGTAAATGTGTCGTGCAGAATGGCCTACCGCCAGAACCAAAGCCTCGCAAGGCTGCCAATGGCTAGGGCAGATTTCTGCAAAGTCTGCAGAAGGAGTTTCTCCCAGGTTTCGGCGGGATACGTCCCGCAGCTTGATTCCGCAAATGCGTCCATCCTTGACTTCAATATCTTCCAGGGTGGTGCTGTAATGAATCTTGCCGCCCAGTCGTGCGATTTCAGCTCGAAGTTGACGGAGCATCAGGACCAGTCTGTCTGTACCGATGTGGGGCTTGGCGAACGTAACCACACTTTCGTCTACGCCGAAGGAAACCATGTCCTTCAAAACGGCTTCGGAGAACAGGTTGCGGCTACGGGTGTTCAGTTTTCCATCACTGAATGCACCGGCACCGCCTTCGCCATAGAGCACGTTGCTGTAGGCGTTGAACTTGCGGTCCACAAAGAAACGGCGGATATCGCGAAAACGTTCCTCCACCAGTTTTCCCTGTTCATAAAGATCTACGGAAAAACCCTTGCGCAAAAGGTGTTGTGCAGCCCATAGGCCGCTGGGACCAGCTCCAATCACATCCACATGGCCTGCCATGGGGACGGTGTTTCGCTGGGGATCATTTGCCAGGGATTCGGTTTCGCGAGCGGCTTCTACCAGGCCCTTGGCGTGGTTGCCTGTGGCCCTAAGCTGACGCTTCACCTCAAAAATCACGTTGTAAGACCACTTGGGGTCTCCCTTACGGCGGCTATCCAGAGAAAAACGTTCCACTTCCAGATTGAAAATCTCTTCTGGATGAAGACGCAATTCCCGGGCCAATGCGGCACGGTACTCGCCTTTTTTTGCCAAAGCAACGGAAAGTTCTCTGTAGCGGTAAGTAAACATCAACCCAAAGGTAGAAATTTACAGCGTGCCTTCGTAAACCACTAGACGTTTTCCATCGATGGTAACGGCCATGCCGCTTTCCAATGCACTGAATGCACCCTTGGCTTGGGCAAGCCATACCAGGCGAGGGTTGATCAAAGGCAGAGTTTCTGCAGGAATTCGGCTTTCTCCTTCCACAATCACGCCTCGAACATCACGGAGCACGGGGATGTATTCCTCGGTCAGGGTGTTGCACAGCAGAATTTCGTTGCTGTCGCGGCGGAGAAGCATGTAGGCTTCTGTGGGAGTCTTTGCACGAAGGATTCGGCCGTTGGCGCGGGCAAAATCAGCAGAGGCATAGCCGCCCTGTTCAGCCTTTACCAGTTCGTTACCCACATGAAGAACGCGGATGGTGTTCACAATCTGAGCGCTAATGGGATAGCCAGAGGCCATGACGATACGGTCGGAAATATGGACTGCGCCAGCATCGTGTGCGCTCTTGATGGCGTTCTGCACCATGGAATCGGAGTCAATCACTTCTTCGGCAAACAGAGGGAACACACCCCAGTTCAAAAGGAGCTGACGCTTGACCTGTGCGAAGGGAGTTACAGCAAGAATGGGCTGGCTGGGACGGAACATGCTGATCATGCGGGCTGTGTTTCCGGTGAGTGTCGGGGTAATCAATGCGGCGGCGTTCACTTCGCGAGCAGTCTGGTAGGCGTTCTGGGAAACAATGCGGCTTACGTCACCCTGCAAATCCATTTCGAAGGATTCGCGCATTTTCTTGTAATATTCAGGAGAGTATTCTACGGTAACAGCCACGCGGACCAAGGTTTCCACCGCTTCGATGGGATAGAGGCCGTTGGCGGTTTCCCCAGAGAGCATCACGGCGTCGGTACCGTCAAAGATTGCGTTAGCAACGTCGGTCAGTTCCGCACGGGTGGGGCGAGGGTGCTGAATCATGGAATCCAGCATCTGGGTGGCCGTAATAACAGGCTTGCCCAACTGACGGCAGACGCGGATAATGTGCTTTTGAGCCAGAGGTATCTTTTCGGTGGGCAGCTGAACGCCAAGGTCACCGCGGGCAATCATGATGCCGTCGGCAGTGGCGGCAATTTCGCGGATGTTGTTCAGACCTTCTTCGTTTTCAATCTTGGCAATGATCTTTGCCTTGGAATTGAGGCTGTCCAAATAGCGACGGATTTCCTGGACTTCGCTGGCGTAACTTACGAAAGAGGCGGCAATAAAGTCCACATCCTGTTCGGCACCGAACTTGATGTCGTTCTTATCCTGCTCGCTCATAATGGGAAGGCCGGCGTGAAGACCAATCAGGTTCACGTTCTTCTTGCTTCCGATGGCGGCGGAGTTCTTGGCAACGCACTTGACGGTAAATCCGTCTGTTTCTTCTACGTCCAGTTCCAGGAGGCCGTCGGCAATAAGAATGCGGTGCCCGGTTTCCACCTTCTGGGGCAATTCCTTCCAGGAAAGGCTCAACTTTCCCGGTTCGTTTTCCGTGGCGCCCTTGGTCAGGGTGTCGTCTACAGTAACCCAAACCTTGTCTCCCTTATTGAATTGGATTACGGCGTCACCCTCGGTATTGCCAGTACGGATTTCGGGACCCTTGGTGTCCAGCATCAAGGCGATGGGGCGATTGAGTTTTTCGGAAACTCGCTTTACCCTGTCCATGGCATCTTTATGGGTTTCGTGGGTGCCGTGGGAAAAATTGAAACGGGCCACGTTCATGCCTGCAATAATCAGGCGGGAGACAACTTCGTCATCCTTGGTGGTGGGGCCCATGGAGCATACAATTTTCGTCTTGTGGGTAAACATTTTACGCCTCTTTTTTTCGTCTTTTACTTACTTATCAAATTTCGGCGCCAATGATAAAAATTATTGATGGGTTCCCAAAGGGTAAAAATGCATGTACTAAAAAAGTATGAAAAAGCCCATTACAGAATTTGCTCTAGTAATGGGCGCTTTTGCAAAAAATGAAAACTTTATTTAGAATGCGTAATTGACGCGGACTCCGCCGAAGATATCCTTGTATTCGTTGAAGAGGTTATCCGGGCGGTAATTCATCAGTACGCCCAAATACCATTCGCTATTCAGACGCTTGGTGTGGTTAATGTGCAGGTTTGCATTTCCGATGACGTCAATTTCATCTTCCCCTTCCTTCTTGCCGTTCTGCTTCCAGTTGGTGGTTAAGTAGCGGAAGGTTCCGTTCGCGCCAAGAATCATGAATCGGTTCATCAAGGGAACTTCAATTTCATCTTCGACAGTGATTTCTGCTTCGCTCATTTCATCGCGGTTGTAGCTCTTGAAACGAGGTGTGACAGAAACCTTGTTCTGGAGAATGGGCAAGGTGGTGGTGACAGAAAGCGGATAAGTCTGCTCAAAGAAGTCTGCTCCGTTGAAGTAGTAACCAAGCTTTCCCCAGGTACTGTTGGCAAAATCAAACTTTTTCATCAAACTATCGTTGTGGAATTCGGAGTGGTCCGTGCGAAGAACCCAGTTGCCTCCAGCCTTGAATAGAGACTTGTAAGCTCGAACGGAAACATCGCCATTCCAGGTATGCTTGAGAATCTTTTCCTGGAATTCGGAACCCATGTAGGCTTCTGTAGCCATATCCATGTATTCATCCCAGCGTTCCTTGTCCACTTCGGTGCTGTCTCCGTCATAGCAGATGGTAATGAAGTCCTTGCCCTTACGCTTCTTGAACCACTTGTCCTTATAAATCTGGTCGCTAAGAGCAAAGGAACCATGGATTCTGATGGGGCGGTACTGGGTCTTGTATTCAAGATTGTAGCCTACGTTTACGTTGACTTTTTCATTAACCTTGATCTTGTTTGCGAGGCTAATGTTCTGGATATACTTGGTTCTGTCGTTATCCAGTTCGTGTTCTTTTTTCCAGCTATCCGATGCGCTGCCAAAGCCGATGGAGGTACCTTCGCCAAGGCCGAAAATATTTGCATTGTTTTCGGAAGCGGCGTTCTCCACATTGATTTGGTATCCAAATCTCAGAGTCCAGAACTTATTGATAATCTGTTCTATGTTTCCACCGAATTCACGGGTGTCGGCCAGCAAATCCGGGGAACCGGCGCTGAAGTAGTTTTCGCCCACGTACTTTAAATGTCCATCAATTGTGGTCTTGTTGATGTTCCAGAACAAGGATGCGCCTACGGCCAGGTTCTGACCGCTCCAGCGCATACCCAAGACCTTTTCGTCATCGCTATCGTTGATTGCGCTTTTGCGAGCCTTGTTGGCTTCCCTAATGAGGGTCTTCAAGGAGTCTCGCATCATGGCCTTGGTCATGGTTGTGTTGTCGCCGAAGATTTCTTCAAGTTCTGCAGAAGTCAAACGGTAAATGTCGGATTCATTGACCATCATTTGACGGAGGCTGCTGATGGACGATGCATTGACACCGGCATCCTGGAAAACCTTGTTGATGGCGCGTTCTACGAAAACTTCTGCAGTGTCTGCGCGGCCCATGGCAATCTGACCGTTAAGTTCAATATCGCCCGGGTAGAAGAGCCAGTTTCCGTCGGCGTAAATGGTAAAGGATTCCTGCAGCGGATCGCTGGTAACATTGGGCTTTGCGGTTCCCTTACGGAGAATTGGATCCACAATGGCGTCGTCAGCATAAAGGAGACCGAACTTGGCGTCGAAACGTCTTACCGGAGACCACTTGAAGGATCCGCCGATGACTTGTCTCTGGGCCTGAGCTTCGCCGTAGTCTATGTAGTCGTTGTACATGTCCGGATGGCGTTCGCCCACTACGAGAGAGCGCTGAGCTTCGCCGACGAATGCGTCAATTTCAAACAGAGGCTGATCGCCGTTATTCTTCAAAAGAGAAAGGGTGTAGTTGGCGCCAAAGACCGGGAGCATGGACATATAAATGTCTCCGTTTGCCTTTTGGAAATCGCCAAGTACGCCACGATGAGTTTCGTCGGTATAGGTCAAGGAAATGGGGTTGGGTGCAAAATGATTCCAGGAATCTGCAGTCAAGTCTGCATCGAATTCAAGGGTACCTCCGTTGGGAAGCTTCATCATAACATAGGCGCTTGCTTCGCCACCGAAACCGGGAACCTGGAATTTATTCTTGTAGTGTTCTCCTGTTTTGATGGAGTCCTTGTAGACTACCACGCTTTCCTTGCTATGGTTTCTTCTTGTGAGAACCTTGTGGTAGTTTCCTCCTAACATTACGTTTCCGATAATGGAAATTGGCTTTGCAGTGGAGTCTTTAGAAACAGCTTCGTTTTCGGTAGTCTTTGCCACGTCGGCAATTTGATCGTTGGTATTGACTGCGCGGCTTTGAACTCCCGGAATTTCAGGGCTCGGAGGAAGCAGGGAAATGACGGACTGATAATTGGAATTGAATTTGGTGCCGTTGCTATGGATGCTTTCCAAGACGGACTTGTCCAGAATTTCCTTGGAGGAAACGCCGTTCTTATTCTTTGCAATCTGAGTGTTGCTCAAGGACAATTTGCTGTTGCCCATGTCCAGAATGCCGAGAGTGTTTTCTTCAAACTTGGAAGATTCAACAGAAGTCTGAGCCAGCAATGCGTTCTGCAAGGCGACATTGTTCTTTACGAAGGAGGTGCGCTGGATGTCTGCAACAGAGTAGCTACCTACCTGGAGGGCCACGCCGGAGTTTTCGTTGAAGGAACAGTCGTTTACAGAGACTCTGGAGTTCTTGGCATACAGACCGTAGTTCGAAATTTTGCTGACGGAAGTTGCTTGGAGGGTCAGGTTACTATTCTCTACCACAATGCCGTTTTCTGCGCCAGAAATGTCTGCGTTGCGGATTTCATTTTCTGCGTCAGAGGAAATGAATAAGCCCTTCCATTTGCTGTTGGAATCGGCGGAGGTCGGGCGCAAAATAACGTTATGCAACTTGTTGCCTGCGATGACCAGCTGACCTTCTACAAAGAGGCCTGCTTCTGCAGTAAACTGGAGGGTAACTCCCGGTTCAATAATGAGAACGGAGTTCTTTTCTACGGAAATGCTAGATTCGACCAGGTAGGGGGAGGCGTCGGCTTTCAAGAAACCCTGGACGCTGCCTGCCAGCTTGGTGCCTTCAATTGCGGGGGGCGCTGCAGGCTTGGCGACCTGCTCTGCAGCGGAGTCTGCAGGCTGTTCAACGACGGGTTCAGCGACAGGAGTGGCCGTGACTTCCGCAGACTGCTCAACGACAGGTTCTGCAACAACATTTTCTGCGGCAACAGGAGTTTCAACGGTGGGAACTTCAGCGGGAGTCTCTGCAGCAGGAACTTCAGCAGCAGGCGGTTCTGCAGCAGGAGTTTCGGCAGGTTTGACTTCGTCCTGTGCAACAGACAAACTTGCGGTAAGGGCTAGAGCGGTAAGATAAAATGCTTTCTTCATTATCTAACCTCGAAAGTCTTGGTTGCACTTAAAATGGATCCGTTCTTCATAACAACCTTGACGGTCACGTCGGACTTGGTTCCGTAGGGCAATTCAATTTGATGGTCAAAAACATTCGACTGGAAATCCGTCGGATGCAAGACGATGCTAGGTTTTCCCTTCTGGGAAATGGTAATCATCTTGATATAACGGGGGTCGTTATTCGGAATGTTGGAAATCTTGAAAGTCATTGTCCTGTAAATGGAATTACTGGGGTAATTCTGGGGCGGCCTCGGTGCTCGGATTCGTTCCTCAATTTTTCCGCCAGAGATTTCAAGCGTGTGCTTTCTCGGCGGGAAGCATCCTAAGGTCTTTGTAATCTGGTGGATGTTTCCTGCCTGGTCTTCTACAGAGAATGTATAGGAATGAATGCCACTGATCAATTCTCTTCGGATTGTAGCGTCTCTTGTGAAGCGGAAACTTTCAATGGAAGCTCCGTCGTCTACGAAGGACTTGTAGATGACTTCGTCATCGTTGATGTTGGTCAAGGTCAGTTTTGCATAGCACTTCAGTGAATCTGTAGACTTTACAGTGAGGATCGGTTTTTCGGTGTTGACAAATCTGCTGGTCTTGTCTACGTCCAATTCCTGGGAAACGGACTTGGAACCTAACTTTTCAGACTTGTATTCTACGCTTACCTTCTTTTCGTTCCAGTTTTTCTTCTTTTCAGAAACGTTGATCGTATGGGAGAACTGTCCGCCGGCGCTCAAGGGAATGAGGTTGGGGGAGGTGTAGTTTCCCATCTTGACGAACAACGTAGCAGTGGGATCTTCCGTGTTGAAGGAGCCTTCAATGGTAAATGCTGCGGGATTACTTACGGTTATGGGAGAGGTCGTAGATACCACCAACAGGGGGGCGTGTTGTGTAGAATCGACGGCTTCCTTTTCCTTGGCTCGACCGGCATAGAATGTGCTCAGCAGGCCGCAGGGAATATGGAGCTTGTCTACGTAGCAGATGGCGTTAAACTTCTTTTCGCCGACGGCATCCGCTTCCCAAGAGGGCTTGAATTCCATTTCGGAACCGTTGTAATCCATCTTTTCGCCTGCAATTTCGACGGCGTCTACGGCGGAGCACTTACCCTTTACGGTAACCAAAGTGTCTGTCACACGTTCGGGGAGAGGGGCGAAGTCGCACTTCAGCTTTTCGCTTAAGGCATTCTTTGCCTGGATAAGCAGAGAATCGGCCTTGTTGACCATATTCTCCAGGGAATCCTGGTTTACGGTGCTGTCGCTGAGAATGTTGTCCAGTTTGTTGAAAAAGTCCGTTGTACCGGAGGAACTTAGGTCTAGAACCAGAAGGTCGTCGCCTTTGGGAATGGCTGTTTGACCACCATTGATAGTTGTGGTCTTGGCGCCAGTCTGGATTTCCAATGTACCTGTGCGGAGCGTTGCAATGAACTTGCCGTTGCGGGCTTGACCGATTACGCCTTCGGTACCGCGGATTGCGGCCACTGCAGTTCCGGTTCTAAACTTAAAGGAACTTTCCTTGTTGGCCTGTTTCTGGACGTCGAAGCGGATCTTGCCTTTCTTAATATCCGTGGTGGAGGTGGTCTTTCCGTCTTCGGCAATCAGTTCGAAAATGGAAACAATGGAATTTTCTTCGATGGAAATGGCGCTGCCATCGGGGAGGCCGATAATGACCTGGGATTCCATCATGGTACGGAGCAGGTCGCCTTCATGGACCTTAGTGCCCACGTGAGGTTCAATCCAATCAGTGGATTTATTCTTTTGAAGACCAACTTCGCCGATTCTGGAGCGAACCTTGCCAGAATTGGTTTTTGCGGCGAAGGAATAGACCACAAAGGTGGCTAGAACTATACTAATTAGTCTAAAATAGCGCGAAAAGGACATATTGACTCAATCAATTAAAACCAAACTATGTAAAATATATTTATTATTTAGTGGTCCTTTGTTCGTATGAAAACGTACAAGGTAAGAAAAAGATAACATTTTCAAAGAAAAATGGAATAATTATGGACGTAGAAGAATTGACCGTTGCTTTTAGCGATGAAGAATCTGGCGAAGACGTAATCAAGGAATTGGACAAGGAAATCCTCTCCAAGGGTGCATGGCCTACCGTTATGTTCCTTTATCAGGAAAAGGATCCCAAGACCAACGACTTTGGTGAACCTAAGGTTTCTCTCCGTCGTTATCGCAAGATGAACGGTATGTTCAAGGCCCAGGGCAAGTTCAAGATTACTGGAAAGGCCCAGGCTGAAGCAATTATCGATGTCCTCAAAAAGTGGTACAAAATTTAATGGACCCTGCTAGTAGTAAAAAGAAGGCCTCCAAGAAAACTGAAAAGAAGGCCGCCCCTGAATACAGTATCGACTTCCTCCTGGAAGGCGACATTGATGTATTCCCTTATAAGGACAAGTTCGAAACCATGGCTCGCAAGCTTCTTGCCGAAGAAGGCAAGGAGAAGAATGTGAACATCGTTCTTTGCACCGATGAATTTGTTCGTGAAATGAACAAGAATTACCGTGGTCTGGACAAGGTAACCGACGTGCTTTCTTTTGAATGGCATGCTGAATTCCCTGGTGAACCTGAAATGCTGGGCGAAATCTACATTGCTCGCGAACAGGTGAAGCGCCAGGCTCCTGAATACGGAAATACCTTTTATGCCGAAATGAAGCGAGTCATTGTTCATGGCTTGTTGCATCTCTCCGGCTACGATCACATTAAGGCTGCAGACCGCAAGGTCATGCGTGCCCGTGAATGCGAATTCCTTGGCCTGGATCCCTACAAGGAGAAAGACTAATGGAAAACCCTGAATATTGGGCGATAGCCTTTCTCGTAATCTTCTTACTGACTTCATTTGCCTTCTCCTTGGTAAAGGCCGCCTTTAGCGATATTTACGCAAAACGCGATGCCAAGGACCGTGAAGGCCGAGAAGAAAAAGTTGCTGCGCTGGTAGAACTGGGCGGCTTCAACGAAACCATTTCCATCGGTCGCATTTTCTGCAACGTGGGTAGTGGCGTGCTTGGTTTCTACCTGTTCGAAATGCTGCCTTGGTCCTGGGTTCAGGAATACTGGGCTCTTGCCTTTGCCGCATACATTGTGGTGGCTTGCGTCTGCATCTATACCTTGACTGTGTTCCTGGCAAACTTGCTGGGCAACTTGAAACCGGATACTTTGGCGGTTGTCTTGATTCCGCTGTATCGTTATATTCGATTGCCTTTTGCAATTCCTGCAAAGATTTGCCACGCCGTATTTCTGAAGAGCCTCAAGGGCATGGGGTACGATTCCAAACTCAGCTTCTTGCCGGAAGAACGTCGTGATGCAGTTCAGGCAGACCTTTCCGATGAAAATAATGAAGGTGGCGAAGGTCTTGAAAAAGAAGAACGCCAGATGATCCTGAACATTTTTGATTTCGTGGAAACTCCGGTTCGCGAAATCATGACTCCCCGCGTGGACATGTGCGCCATCGACGTGGATACTTCCTTGGAAGACCTGGTGAAGGTGCTGAACAACGAACGTCATTCCCGCTTGCCTGTTTATAAGGAAACGGTGGATAATGTTGTGGGCATCCTCTCCAATAGAGATTTCCTGGAATGGTATACGGAACATCGTGATGAACCTTTCGATATCATGAAGATCGTGATGCCGCCGGTGTTCGTTCCGTACCACAAGAAGATCGATGACCTTCTTACGGATCTTCGTAAGACTGGAAACCAGTTGGCCATTGTTGTGGACGAATATGGTGGAACCGCAGGCCTTGTGACCTTGGAAGACATCCTGGAAGAAATCGTCGGAGAAATTCGTGATGAAGACGACGTGGATGAAGACGAGGACGTTCAAAAACTGAAGGACGGCCGCTATATTCTGGATCCGTTGATGACTCTCTCTGACCTGGAATACGAACTGGGTGTCGAACTGGAAGCTCCGGAAAATTCCCATGTGGAAACGTTGTCCGGCTTGATTCAGGCTACCTTGGGTATTATTCCTTCTCCTGGCGCAGAAGTGGTTATCAAGGGATACACCTTCCGCGTGCTAAAGATGGATGGCACCCGAATGGAAAAGGTTCTGATGATTCAGCCGGGCAAGGCAAAGCCGAAGAATCCGCCCCGCACTCAGGCTTTCAAGATTCAGAATCCGTAAGGATTGACAGCAATTTGAAAATGAAAAAAGTCCCGCAGAAATGCGGGGCTTTTTTTATCACGTTGGGCTTGTACAGCCCGAAATTTTTACTGGTTCTTCTTCAAGTCGTTGTACAGTGTGCGGATTGCGTTTCCACGATGGCTAATGACCTTCTTTTCTTCCAGTTCCATCTGGGCGAAAGTGCGGGTTTCTCCATTGGGCACGAACAGCGGGTCGTAACCGAAGCCCATGTCGCCAACGGGAGCGTGGTTGATTGCACCGCGGCATTCGCCTTCGTAAATCTTCGGTTCGGTAACGGAGAACGTTCCGTCGCCGCCCTTCACCACCTGCTGGTAGGAAAGTGCGCAGAAATAACGGGCGGCGCGATCTTCAACACCTTCCAGCTTGGAGAGAAGCTTGTTGTTGTTGGCGTCGTCGTCGCCGTGACCGCCTGCATAGCGGGCGCTGTAGATACCAGGTTCGCTATTGATGGCAAATACCTCAAGGCCGGAGTCGTCGGCAAGGACGGTGGCTTCGATGCCGCGGGCGGCAAGCCATTGAGCGGTAACGCTGGACTTGATGATGGCGTTGGCGGCAAAGGAATCTCCGTCTTCAACGATTTCGCCGTCGAATCCGATATCCTTCAAAGTCTTGAATTCGTAATTGTCGGTACCCAGAATGTGGGCGAAGTCGCGGATTTTTCCTGCGCTACCAGTTGCGATTACAAACAAATTCTTCATAGAAAAATATTGCTTAAAGTTTAATATGCCGAGGACTAGTAATGTTCCGGCTTCATAACGATGAGGATGGCGTCAATCACAACGCCTACGCCGCAAAGACCTGCGGTGCAGAGCCAGAGAATTCCGGTCCAGATTTTGCCTTCGTAAAAACGGTGCAAACCCAGGTAGCCCAGCAAAATGCAAAGGGCAAGAGCGATCCATTTGTTGTGTTCACCTTCAGCGGCCATAGCGCCTCCTCTTCTATACCACAAATATAAAAATTGTTTCTTTCGTAGAACACCTGAAGGAACTTATTTTGTCCCTTCAAAAAAGCTTGTAAGGGCGGGAATTAAACTTTCGTAATTCCCCAGGTTCTTGCATTTGGCGATTTGTTTTAGAATTTTGGCAGGAAGGGTTTCGGTCTGGTATTCCCAGAAACAGCGGAGCCTATTCAACGTCTGGTTGGAATCCAATTGGGAATCCTTGGACTGCTGAAGGATTTCCTGGTGCATTTCCCAAACAACTTTGTGGCGGGCTTCCTTGCTCCAAGCCGCGCCGCTTTCGTATTCTGCAGCCATAGTAGGAATAGTCAAGATTCCTCGGCCCATCATGACGCCTGCCAACTTGGGATATTTCTTCTCCAGTTCCTGAATCCTGCGGATGCTCAAAATGTCCCCGTTGAAAACTAGGGGGTGCTTGCATTCCTCATAGAACTTCTGGAAGTTATCTTCGTCCAGGGCGCCTTTGTACTGTTGCTTGCCCAGGCGGGGGTGCAGTGTAATTTGACTAAGGCGGGTTCCGTTCAGAATGGGCAAAAGTTCTAGGGAATCATCTGCAGATTCCTGGCCCAAGCGCATCTTTACGGAGAATTGAATTTCGGATAAACTGTCAATGCGTTTGGCGATTTCTTCAACTACGTTTGGGTGGGGAAGAATTCCCGAACCGCGGCCATGATTTGTCTGCATGGGGTAAGGGCAACCCATGTTCAAATCAATTTCCTTGTGCCCTTGTTTTTCCAGGGCTTCTACCAAAATTTCAAACTCTTCCAGAGAACCAAAAATGATCTGGGGAACAAATTCAAAGCCTTGATTATTCTCGGGTTTAGTGTCCCACAAATCTCGGTCACGGGCCATTCCTTTTTCCACGCGGACAAAGGGGGAATAATATTTTTTTATTCCACCGGCGAACTTGGCGTGGTTTTGACGATAAATGGCGTCTGTATAACCTTGGAGCGGGGCTAGAAACACGGGTAACATACATCTGTAAGTATACAAATTACTACTTTGTTTTTTATGAAGTTTGATTATCGCAGCAAGATTTTTACCGCCAGTTTGGTGGCTCTTATGGGCTCTGTTTCCTTTGGCCTTTCTGCCTGCGCTTCCAGCGGTGCAGCCGGAAACGTTGCCCAGGAAACCAAGGCTGAAACGGTGGCCGCAGTTCTCGTGGCTCCCGTGGTTGCAAAGACGGATTTTGAAACAGTAATTGTTGCCGAGAATAAGCAGATCCGCGTGGTGGAAAAGCCTACCTTGGCGGCCCTTGATTTTGCTGCCTATTACAACAATCCCATTCGTTTGGCTGGTAAGGAAGAAAAGCCGGAAAATTACACCGGCAAGATGGCTTCTGCAAAGCTTGAGGAATATCCGTTCCCCATGTTGGAATCCATTTCTGCAGCCAAGCCCGAGGTTGTTGCAAATCGCGCTCCCATTTCCTGGGAACCTTTTGCCAAGTTGATGTATGCTCAGTTGGGTAATGATTCCCTGAACATTGTGCTGAATTCCGTAGAAGCGGTAAAATGGGATGAACCGGAGGTTTTCCGTGCTTTCCAGAACGTGACCCGCATGTGGGGCGTTCCCATGAGCGATGGCTCCGTGGAATGGTGGGTTGAAGTGACTCCCGCCTTCTGGACTGGTCGCGCTCCTTTCTACGGTAAGTTGAATTACAAGTCCTACGGCGAAACCGTCGAGATTTTCAACTACTACCTGACAGGTGAAATGAATGCGGATGACGCCATGAACTGGGCTCGTACTCTTTCTTCCTACTGGTACCCCACTTTGAATACGGACTTGGAACCCCATACAGCTGGCGCTCCCTGGGAAAGCGGTAAGCCTTTCGCAGTGATGCGCGGCAATCCTATGGGTACTCCCATGTGGATCGGTTTTGAAGTGCCTGATTTCCGCATGAGCGAAGAGGCCATTCGCGCTAAGCATGTGGCCGATTCCTTGGCCAACTCCGGTGAAGTGATTCCTGTGGACCGTCACTTGGATACTTCTTCCACGTTCCGCTTGCAGACTTTGAATGAAGTGAAGGGCTCTTGCCCTGCTACGGCAGAAACCAAGAAGTTCCGCGATGCCCTGGCCGCCCAGATGGCAAAGCTTCCCAAGGAACAGAATGCCTGGTCTCAGGTGGACGCCCAGGGCAATAAGGTGGATGGTGGTTTCCTCTGGTTCCGCCGCAACGCCAATTACCTGCTGGCCGACAAGATCAGCGCACAGGACAGCCTCCATAACCCGCTGCCCCGTATGGTGGAATTGAAGAACTATCTGGATTCCCTGGGCATTCAGCTTTTGGTGGTGCCCGTCCCCGTGAAGGAAGAAATCTACGGCGAAAAGATTGTGCCTGGCACACCGGCAGACCTGTGCGTGAATCCTGAAGGACGCGCCTTTACCCAGGAACTTTTGGAAGCCGGCATCGATGTGCTGGATATTTACCCGGCGTTGATGGCGGCTAAGGCAGGGGACGAAGGAACCCATTACAGCTACCAGCGTTACGATACCCATTGGGCGCTGCCTGGTGAACTTGCCGCCATGGAACTTCTGGCTTCCCGCGTCACGCAGTATAGCTGGTACGAGGAGTCTGGCGCACGGCCTGGCTCCCTGAACTTGCAGGATACCAACACTCTTCGCGAAGGTGACCTGGTGGCTCACTTGCCCGATTCCGAAAAGGCAAAGTATCCTGCAGATACCTTGCCCGTCATGAAGGTGTACAAGGGTACCGAAACTTACAAGGGTGGCAAGAACGCTCCCATCCTTTTGATGGGCGACTCCTTTACCGGCGTGTTTGAATCTGTGGACCAGAAGAGCGGTGGCCCTGGCTCCCTGCTGGCTTATGCAACAGGTATTGATGTTCAGGTGGCTACCAGCTGGGGCGGCGGCCCTGGCGTTCGCAGCCGTATGATGAAAATGAAAAAGGATATGCAGAGCAAACGTCTGGTCATCTATATGATGACCGCCCGCGACTTCTGGCAGTCTCCTATGGAATGGGACAAGTTGCAATAATGATAAGGCGTCTTTCATTCATTCTTTGTTGCTTGGCTGTGTTTTTGCTTCAGTCCTGCTCGGATAATCCGGTGGATGAAGGAAAAACTCCTGAAACAAAGCCCTTTTCCTACACGATTGTTGAAAAGGATTCCATTTCTTTTGTGGAAAGTGAATGCTGTTCTGCACTGCGTTCATCAAAAGAAATTTTGGATATGGTAGATGCGTCTCGCGGAAAAATTGTATTCCGTGATGATATCAATGAAAAATTGATTTACGCAGAATTTGATGCTGAAGATACCTCTGAGGTTAAGTTCTACGACCTGAATAATGGAATTGATGTCTTTCATCCGGAAATTTCGCCGGATGGTGAATGGGTTGCCTTTGGAACGACTCATGAGGGCTTGATTAAATTATCTCATCTTTATGTGCAAAATCTTCGTACTGGAAAACTGCTGAAACTTAATGTGGAAGGTGCGTCAGTTCCCCGGTGGCATGTCTTGAATGGGCAAGATACGGTTATCGTTTATATGGATATATGCGGCTTGACAAATCTTGAAGATTGGCCGACCTTTTCGAATTGGTATGTCCGTTTTTCCAACGGAGAATTTTCCGAACCGCAGAAGATATTTGGTGGTGGTAGTTTTAACGTAACCTCTGATGATTTCCGCTTTGCCGTTGGTGGGGGACCCTTTTTCTACAACAGAAAATTGACCATGGTAGATGGAGAGGAAAAGTATGTGGATACCCTTTGGTATAACGGAGAACAGGTTTGCAACTTGTCTCTTGCCAAGGATGGATCTTTGCGCACATCATTCCTGGACATGACTGGTGAAGAGGGCGTTGCATTTATTGGAGAAAGGTATTTTCCTCATAAGTACATCTTTGTGGTAGATTCCCTGGGAAAATTAATTCAGGCGGTTGAATCGCCGAGTGGATATTACTTTGATCATCCGGAATGGATTTCACAAGGTAATTTTGAGGTGGCCACGTTGTCGGATATGATAATCCATCAAGGGGTAGCTCTTGTTGACATGACTGAAGGTCAAACTCAGGTGATGGAAATTATTAAGGGTATAGAATTGTTTCATCCATATTTTTGGATTGATAAGTAACGAGCCTTTATGTTGAAAAACAAGAAAGTTTTCTGGATTACATTCGTTGCTTTAATTTCTGCGTCGCTAACAGTTGTTCTGTGGAGCGGTCGACAGGAAAATGAATCCTATGAAGCGATGGCTTGTGCTTTTGAAAACAAAAAGATGAATTGCCTAGACTCAGTGGACCAGTGGCAAAGAGGACTCGCTTATTTTGATAGCAGTTTATCTGTGAATAATGATACCCTGGGTGCGTTGAAATCCCTTCTGTGGGATTTTTGGAATATTGAATTTGCAGGTGCCGGTGCAGAGGCTGTATCCAAAGAGTCTGTTCTTCCGCTTCGTGTTTTGCAAAATAAAAAATCTGGGTGTATGGGCTTATCATGGTTAGCCATGATGGTAGCCGAGGCGAGAAATGTCCCTCTAGAAGTTGTTTTACTTCCCGGTCATGTTTTTTTACGCTATGGCTCAAGGGAAAATGGATTCTATGTAAATATGGAACCAAATCGTGAAGGATTTTCCTATTCAGACGATGAATATCGTGAAAAGTACAAGGATGGAACTTGGACTGGTCTTGAATTTAAACCTCTGACATGTCGCCATTTTGTTGGCCTTGCAGCATTCAATATGGGAAATTATTTCTTGGATTCCAATCCTCGCCAGGCTTTGACGTGGTATCGCATGGCGGAAGATTTCTTTTCGGAATATCCAGGAATTTCTGTCAATCAGAAAATCGCAAAGAGTCGACTTCCGGACCACTTGTGATAAAATCTCCCTTTAGGGAATTTTTTAAATTTACATTGTGCAGTCGGTTTTCTTTAGAATAGTGATGATGGCATTTGCTGTCGTTCTAATGGTTTCTTGTGATAATCAGAGAAACCATGTGGTTCCTGATGAAGAAATCCTGGAATTAGAAGATTTTATTTATATCAATGCTAAAGGGAAAAGCGTTACCCTAGGCAAGTCTGATAAAAAAGCCCCCCTTAAAGAACGAAATCTCATGGAGGTGGAGTTCTCCTACAATTATTATCTAGGCCAACACGAAGTTACCTGTACGGACTTTAATCGTGTCATGTCGAGAGTTGGCACCACGGTTCCCTGCGATGATGATAACTTTCCTGCAATCTACATGACATATTTTGATGTCATTCTGTATGCTAATACCCTAAGCAAACGAGATGGCTTTGATACGGTTTACAGTTATTATTCAATTAAATTTGATAATGCCGGGTACTGTACCGATCTTGAAGGATTGAAAATCAATTACGATGCTTTTGGCTATCGTTTACCCACCGAGGCGGAATGGGTGTACGCCTCTGAACCGGGTTGGAACTTGAAACATGCCTGGACTTCCGAAGTCTCTGACTATGTTGTCCATGGTGTTTGTGTGCAGCCGAAGAACTTCTTGGGCCTGTGCGATATGGAAGGTAACGTAAAAGAATGGGTCGGGGACTGGCTAGGGTATTTGAAGGATACCACGATTACAAACTACGTTGGTGCAAGTGATGGTGGAACTCTGGGGGAACGCGTTGTCAAAGGTGGAAGCTTCCGTAACGATGCAAACAGTATTTCGAATCGTTCCCGACTGGATGTTTATGCGGTTTCTTCGCTAAGCCGTTACTATTATTTGGGTTTTCGTTTGGCTTTAGGTGCGATTCCTAATCCAATGACTCTTTCTTCCGATGGTTTTGTGACTGAGAACAACATGACAGTTGCATCTGGTGCTGCAACTGTAAAGGAACTTACGGGAAGTCTCCAGACCAAGTTGGTGTTTCGCAACGATTTGACAGGAAACTTGGCCTTTGTGGATTACTCTGTAGGTAGTCCCTCTGTTAAGGAAATTTCCGATACCATTGATTCTTATCATCCGGATATTTCTCCCGATGGAAAGTACGTTGCTTTCTGCACTGGAATGGAAAGTATTGCTGGAAAATCAGAGCTTTATGTGAGAAAGTTAAGCTCATCAGGAGAGGGCTTGGTAAAGCTAGAGGTGGAATCGGCTGCGATTCCTCGCTGGAGAGTTCTCCCGAATGGTGATACTGTTATTGTGTACGTGTCCAGTTCTGGGATAAATGATGACAGTTCTCTATTCGGTAAAGAAAGCACTTGGCAGGTGCCCTTTGCCGGAGGTAGGTTTGGTGAACCGGTTAAACTTTTCGATGGGGCGTATCATGGCGGTGTTAGCAGTGATGATCGCCTTGCTGTTTCTGGTTCCAGGCTCCTTCGTGCTCGTGTTGCAGAGGAGGGCTCCACAGTAATGGAGTCCGCTACGGATGAGGTTTGGTATAATGGGGAACAGGCTTGTAATGTGAGCCTAAGCAAGGGAAGTTCGAAGCAGACTCTGTTCCTTGATTTTGGAAGCGCTACAGGAAGGGATTTTGTGGGGTCAAGGTATGCCGCTCACGAATATCTTTTTATTGCCGATGAAAATGGTAAGATTAAGCGTTCTGTGCGCGCTCCCAAGGGATATACTTTCGATCATGCAGAATGGGTTGTTGGTGATACGACGAAGGTGGACGATGTATCGGGACTTTTTGTGGCGACTTTGGCATCGACAGCTGGCGCCCATTCAAAAATTGTTCTTTTGGATTCGAAAGACAGTTCCTACATAACCTTGGTGGATGGTGAAGAACTTTGGCATCCCTGCGTTTGGATTAAGCAAAATGTATTGGCTTCGGAAAACGTTTCCCTTGCGATGGATAGTGCCGGCGTCTATATTGATGCCATTGCAGAATCCATTGAAATGAAAATGAAGGCAAAAATGCGTATGTTCTGGGATTCAAAGGATACAATAGAACTATATGCCGTTGGCTCTTCTAGAACAGAACATGGTGTTTATCCGAAATACATTTCTTCTTACAAGAGCTTTAATTTTGGTTATCCTGGGGGTGAACTTTGGAGTGAACTTTATCTGGCTAAGAATTATGTGTTGAATCATGCTAGGAATCTGAAGGTCTTGTTGGTTGAGTTATCTCCGGATTTGCAGGGCAGTCCCCCGGAATATATTGAAAATTCCGTGTTCAAACAGGCTCCGGGATATATTTATGATAGTGATCATGATTTCTGGAAAGATGGTTTGCCTGAATACTTTGTGGAATTAGTGGATCTGAATTCTCCGTATTCGGAGGAGGATGAGGAATACTATGTGGAATCCATGGGCCTATTCCGTGAGGAAACTAGTGGATGGTCCGGCAATGAGGTGGATAGGGATTCTGTACTTAGCGAAGAAGAACAAGAATACTATGACGCCTCCATAGACTCGTTGGAAAGTTTTGTCAAACAAACTGCTGATTTAGGAATCGCGGTTGTTGTGACTATTTTCCCTCAGTCACCATCTTATGCAAAAACGGACGCCTTTGGAAGGCATGGTGTGCAAAAAAGCTTGGCAAAGAAAACGATTCAGCGTTTTGAGGATCTGTCAAAGAAGTATTCCCACCTGATTGTTTTTGATGAATATAATTACGGAGACCATGACTATACTGATGATATGGCTGCGGATTATGATCACCTGTCAGAAGATGGTGCCGTTCACTTTTCTGAAAGATTGGATTCTCTGTTAAAGACTTTAGATTGATGAACTACCTGCTGCTTCCCATTGCTGTGGCCCTTTTTGCCCTATTCCCGTTGACTGATACGGATATTTGGTGGCATTTGGCCTGCGCAAGAGAGTGGGTGACGACGTGGACTCCTGTGCGTGAACCTGTAGTGAATGTCCATGAATATTTTCAGCAGGTGGTGGGTTTCGTATATGGAATTGGCGGCGCGCCTTTATTGGTTGCCTTCAAGGCTTTGTTATGGTCTGTTGTGTTTGCCTTGTTCCTTGGACGAAAATGCAGAAGCTTGCCCTTGATGGCATTGGGTGTTGGCGCCATCTTTATTTTCCGTTACCAGTTGGAAATGCGCCCTGTAGTATTCAGCTTGTTGTTCCTTGGAATTTATTGGAATGTGCTGCCGAGGTTAGCAAAGGGATATGGTGATTCAAAAAAACAGTGGATTGCGGCATTAGGAATTCTGTGCCTGCAGTGGATTTGGTGCAAGTGTCAGGGGCTGTATATCCTGGGACCGATTTTTGCATTAGCCACTGTGGTGATTTACTTTGATAGAAATAATCTGAATCGCCTTGCCTTGTTGGCATTCTTTGTTCTAGCCTTGTTTGGTATGCCGTTCTTGCATAGCGATGGCTTGTTGTTGGCGGCTTATCCCTTTGAGTTGTTGAATCGTCTGTTGGGCTTGAGTCCTTCTGCCTCTATTTTTGCAAAGGAAATCGCAGAAAATCGTTCGCCCTTGACCTTACTTGCGGAAGGGGAGAATTTCTGGACTTCTCTATTGATGATCGCTTGTGTAATGGCGGGGTTAGCTTTTTCTGTTAAGAACCTTGTGGGAATGATTAAGAACAAGACTTTGCGGGATGGGGATTGTTTACTTAAGATGCTCGTGCTTTGTACCACGGCAATCTTGGCCTTGGTTGCTGAACGCAACTTTGTGCTGTTCTTGCCTGTGTTTTTGTGTGTTATTCCGGGCCTATTCCAACATGTCATCCCGGGCCTATTCCAACATGTCATCCCGGGCTCCGACCCGGGATCTCCTTGGCAATCGAAGCTGTCTTTAATTGCAGTTCTTGTCATGATGTTCCTTCTCGGATTATGGGGAAGGTCTTTAACTGCCTACGATTCGTCCATGGTTTCCTACCAGCGAGTTCCGGTGGCTGCCGCAGAATGGATGAAGAATAATCCCCACGAGGGGCGACTCTTTAACGATGACCGTGCTGGCGGATACCTGGCGCTTACGAATCCCGCCGACTCCATTTACATCGACGGACGTTTCATGTTGAAGACCGCAGATTTTTTTGAGCAATATCTGCGCTTTGCAAAGGAGCCGGTACTGTTTTTGGATTATGCGGAGTCTGCAGGAATTGGCCGTGCTATATTCCCTTTGAAGTATTATGCCCGCTGGGAGAAACTGTTGCGCGCTTTGAATGATGATGAGAGATGGATGTTGTCTTTTCGGGATGACTATTTTGTTATTTTTGACAAGAGGTTGTTTGACTAATGCTTTATGTATTGTTTCTTTTTGCTTTGATTATGGTGGGGTGTACGGAAGGCCCTGCCCAATCAAAAACAGAGGATGCTGATTTTGCTCTTCTTGTAGATTCCACCTTTTTCGAGGAACATTTTAAGACGTCACAAGTAAAAATTGTGTTCAGGGATGACATGGAAGAATCCTTGGATTTCCTAGAAATTGATGGGAATAGCTACAAACTCACAAAGTTTGATATTGATCTAGATCCTTATCATCCTCAATTTTCTCCGGATGGTAGCAAGATCGCCTTTTCCACAGGTATGGAAGGAGTCCCTGAGGCATCAAGCTTGTATGTTATTGATATTTCAACGTCTGATTATGAAATCCGTAAACTGGATGGTGCTAATGCAGGCGTTCCTCGTTGGAGAGTCTTGGAAAACGGGGATACTGTTATTGTATATAACGATTTTGTTGGCTCCGACAGAAGTTTTGAATGGGATTCTTCTGCAACTTATCAGGTAACCTATTCTGCAAATAAGTTTGGAGTCCCCGAAAAAATTATGAATAGAAGTTATAACGGGGGCGTGTCCTATGACAACGAATTTGCAGTTACTGGTGCGCCGAGACTTCTGTTCCACCATGCTTCTGATGATGACGATGTTAATCCGGATATGTACAATGACGAACAAGTGTGTAACGCCTCCTTGTCCCGCGATTCAAGTAGGATTGTCTCATTCCTTGAGACAACAGGAAAGCTTGGCGTTGAATATACTGGAGAAAGTGATTATTACTGGCATCAGTACGTGTTGTACATGAATACGGATGGAAAAATTATTAAGGCAATTAAGGGCGAACGAACTGGGGTTTTTGAACATGTGGAATGGCTTTTCTACCCAGGATATCAAATTGCAACGGTATCCAAGATGGGTGCGAGCGAACATATGGTTGTTATTGATTATGAAGGCGGAACATATCATAAAATTCTACAAGCTCTAGGAATGCAGCTAATGCATCCGGATCTTTGGGTTCCGCAGAAGTAAAAAAGAAGAGGCCCGGTATTTGCCGGACCTCTCTTTTTTTCTCTCGATATCTTTGTACGTCGAGGCTAGCTTACTTCAGGTTGATGGCCTGAACCTTGCTTACGGAACCGCTGGTAACCTTCACCATGTACATGCCTGCGGGGAGGGATGCCAAGGAGAGGGAACCAACAACACCGTCAATCTTCATGAGCTTGTGGCCCTTCAGGTCGAACAGTTCAACTTCTGCAGCGTTGACACCAGAAATGTTCAGAGTCTTGTTGCTGAAGGCTACATTGAGGCTAGCCTCATTCAGGCTTGCCAAAGCCTGGCTTCCACCCTGCTGCTGGCCGCCTTGCTGCTGGCCACCCTGATCGCCACCCTGCTGAGAGCCGCCAGTTGCGCATGCAGTGTAGGTAGTGGGGTTGGTTGCAAGATAACCCTTGACCAAATTACCGGATGTGGTGTACTGGAGACTATTCTTGTTGGAACCGCTGGCGAAAGCTGCGGTGCCTTCGCTAATGTAGGAAGCTGACCAGTTAGCCCAGGAAAGCTTGTACTTGTTGATGAATGTTTGCCACTGGGAATTCTTGCCCTGGTCCGGGTTGCCACCGCCATTGGCGTCGCCAGTTCCCCATTCAGAAACGAAAACAGAGAGACCGGCCTTAATAGCCTTTTCGCCGTTGGAACCTTCGCAGCCTCCACCCCAGTCATAGGTGCCGCTGACACAGTGGCTGTTGGCGTAGTAGTGCAAGGTATAGGCGGTGTTCTTCTTGCTGTCGGTGACTTCCTGACCGATAACTTCTTCCGGATGCTGGTCCCAAGAACGGGTGCCTACCAGAATCAGGTTGTCAGAGTACTGGCGAATGGAGGAAATCACCTGGTTGGCGTAGTTCTTGATGTTGCTCCATGCAATGTCTGTGGGTTCGTTGAATACTTCGAAAATCACGTTGTCGTACTGGCCGTAAGTCTTGGCCATTTCTTCAAAGAATCCCTTTGCAGCATCAGTCTGCGATGTGGCTTCGTGGGAATGCCAGTCGATAATGACGTAAATGTCGTTCTTGATGGCGGCTTCTACCACGGTCTTCATCAAGTTCTTTTGAAGGCTCGGGTTAGATCCATAGCCTTGAAGCTTCTGTCCATTGTATTCACCGGACCAGTCTTCATTGCCGGTTGCCATGGCTGCACGAACAATCTGGATGTTCATGTCCCTCACCATGGTGGAAACGCCTTCTTCGCTCCAGTATTCAACAGCCTGGGGCATCAGGCTCCAGTAAAGGCTCATGCCGCGGACCTGAACTTCGGCGCCGTCCTTGACGCCCTGGCAGGAACCGTAAATGCGTCCTTCGCCTTTGGAGTTCTTGCCGGTCATGAGCTGGCCATACTGGCTAACAGGACCCACTCGGGTGGGGGTGATTGTCTGTGCGGAAGCGAGGCCAAAACCAAGGGCCATGGCGCAGGCAAGGGCGGGTACAGAAAGAATCTTCATAAACATCCTCATTTTGTTTTCTATTAAGTTATACAGAAAATCCGAGGACATTTTAGAGTTTGTTGCATTTGTTGTTTACAATGAGAAACAGCGGTAAATTGTTGTTTTTTGCTGTTTTTGGGGCCTTGTTTAATTTGAACGGCCTATTTTTTGGTAAATTATGCAGAGATATTGAGGTTTTTATGAAAATGAAGAAATTTGCATTGGCTTCCGCTATCTTGGCTTGTTCGGCGTTCGCTCAGCAAGGTGCCCCTACTGGTGCCGCCGTGGACCCCACCGCCGATGAACAAAAGGCTTTGGACGCCCTGAAAGGCAAGGTGGAAGGTGTAATCGCCTGGTCGACTAGCCGTGCAAATTCTCATCACGACATTTGGCTCATGAACGCCGATGGTACCGGTGCCCACGCCTTGACCAATGGTGATAACGTGGATTGGTTCCCCCGCATTTCCCCCGATGGCTCCAAGGTTCTTTTTAACCGCAGCAAGGGTGGCTGGGTTCCAGAAAATGATGCCAACTATCCTGAAAAGTGGGACTTGTGGACCATGGATATTGATGGTGCAAATCAGGTGAAGGTTGTGGAAAATGCAACCTGGGGTACCTGGCGCCCCGATGGTAAAACTATTGTCTTTAGTCGTGCAGGCAAGGTGTTCACCATGGATATGGCTTCCAAGGTGGAAACCATGATTCTTGATGGCGAAGTTGCTTTCAACAAGTCTGGTGTAATTCTCCAGGAGCCTAATATGAGTCCCGATGGCAAGCACTTGGCAATCACCCTTCGCGGTTCCATGCGTGAAACAGGCGTCTGGGATCTTGCAAAGAATAGCTGGACCAAGTCCGGTGACGGTTGCCAGATCGACTGGAATTTTGATGGCTCCAAGCTCTACCGTGTGAATCCTACCGGAAACGGTGGAACTGCTGCCCCCAGCGAAATCCTGTGGTTTAGCGCCAAGGATGGCAAGCAGGTGGAAAAGGTGGGCTTCTTTGGCATTCCCAAGAACGTAAAGCTTATGGACCTGCCTGGCCGCCGCAGTCATGAATACTTCCCGCGCCTTTCTCCCGATGGAAAGTGGCTGGTTTGGGGGGCAACTGACAAGGGCCACGACCACGACATGTTCGACTACGAACTTTACATGTGGAAAATTGGCGAACCGGTGGAATCTGCTGCCCGTATCACTTATCATTCCGGTAACGACCGCTGGCCCGATATCTGGCTGGGCAAGGTTCCTGAAACCGCTAAGCCCGTTGCAAACGTTGCCGAAGTCAATGCGCAGGCCGCTGCAGTGAACGCCGCCTCCGCTGCTGTTGTCGGCGGTGTTAGCGACGCCAAGATGGATGAACTCATCAAGGCCATCAACAACTTGACCGAAGCGGTGAATGCCCTGACCCGCACCCAGATGGACAAGAACATGGCTGCCGAAGGCGCTGAACACATAAAAATGAACAGTGAAAAGTGAAGGATGAAGGATGAAAAATTGGTATAATCGCGGCTTTGCCGCATTATATAAAGAGCCGAAGGCTCCATTACAATCATTTTTAATTATTCATTGTTAATTGTTAATTGCTCAAGCCTATGTTCTCCTCCCGCGTGTCATCCTGAGCGGAGCGAAGGATCTAGCCTCTAATTCCTAAAGAGACTAGAAACTAGAGATTAGGGGTGTTGGGATGGTTCTGCTTGAGTTTTAAAGACGAAACATTCTCTAAATAGACTGCTCATGCATCCATCAGCCCTAGCCCCTAGAACCTAGTCTCTAGCCTCTAAAAATGCCCTAACCATCAATTCCTAAAATGTTTTCCTCCCGCGTGTCATCCTGAGCGGAACGAAGTGGAGACGAAGGATCTAGAACGATGTTTTCTGAAAAGAAATTTCTTGCTACAAAGGAAACCTCCAAGTACAAGCGCTTGGCGGAGCTTCTGCGTGTCATCATTTTGCAGCTGGGCGATGACGTTCCCCGCGCTCGTCGTGAATTTGAAACCTACGCGGAATGGATGAAACTTCCTGCAGAAGAAACTCTGGTGGGCAAGAATCAGGCCCAGATGATTGACCTATACAAGACTTTCCGCACCCGCGCAGGCCTTGGCTTTGAGCGTGACGTTTATCTGGAGCAGGAACCGGGCGACCGTCAGGAAGCCGCAGAAAAGCCCATCCAGTTTGCAGTGCTGGTTCACAACCTTCGCAGTGCCTTTAACGTAGGCTCCATCATTCGCAGTACCGATTGCTTCGGCTTGGAAGGCGTACACCTTAGCGGATATAGCTGCAGTCCCGACCATGTCACTGTGAAAAGTGCTGCCCGCGGCTGCCAGGAATGGATTCCCATCAAGCGCTGGGAAGATCCCTTTGACTGCATCAACTGGCACAAGGAAAACGGCTACGAGATTATTGCCCTTGAAACTGGCGAAGATATTCCCGACATTAATAAGGTGACTTGGCCGGAAAAGGGCCTGATTATCTTGGGTAACGAAGAGCTTGGTATCGCTCCCGAAATCATGACCGCCACCACCATGAAGGTGACCATTCCTATGGCGGGTCGCAAGGCCAGCATGAACGTGGCTGGGGCATTCGCTATCATGGCTTTTAAGATCCGCTCAAGCTATTCTGCATAAAAATAGAGGCTGTTCTCGAAGGGTACCTGAAATTTTTGCAAGGAAATGGAAAATGAAAAAAAATTTCTTGACAAGTGTTGCGTTTGCGCTGGCTTTGGGCCTTGTGGCCTGCGATGACAGTACTTCTGCGAATGGTTCGTCCGGGGATGAAAATCCCGCTGAAGTGTCTTCCTCTAGTGTCATCCCGAGTTCCTCCTCTAGAGTCATCCTGAGTTCCTCCTCCAGTGTCATCCTGAGCGATAGCGAAGGATCCAGCAGTTCTATTGCAAGTTCTAGTTCCGCAGTTTCCTCCAGTTCTGTGGAATCTTCTATTGCAAGTAGTTCCTCTGCAAAGAGCAGCAGCTCTGTAGCCTCTTCAAGTTCCGTAACATCATCTTCTTCTGTCGCAAGTAGTTCTTCTTCGAGTGTCATCCCGGGCATCGACCCGGGATCTAGCAGCTCTGTTGCAAGCAGTTCTTCTATGAAGGCTGCATGGGCCTACTTGAACCCGGACATAGACTATGGTGAGTTTACCGACTCCCGCGATGGCCAGGTGTACAAGACCGTCACCATCGGCACTCAAACATGGATGGCCGAGAACCTGAACTACGCATACACTGGCGTGAAGTACAATTTCAGCAGTTACACTTCCGATTCCACCAGCTGGTGCTACGAAAACAAGGCTTCCAACTGCGACAAGTATGGTCGCCTGTACACCTGGAGCGCCGTGATGGATAGTGCGGCCCAGTTCAGCGTAAACGCAGGAACCAAGTGTGGCTACGGTAAGACCTGTACCCCCAATAGCCCCCACCGCGGCATTTGCCCCGAGGGCTGGCATGTGCCCACGAAC
>JAZRWJ010000042.1:0-95159 GCA_045599625.1 Fibrobacter sp. | reverse complement strand
ACATCAAGGACTTTTGATATTTGAGCGAAGCAGTTATCTATTCTTCTGCATGCCTTTCGGCATTCGACAGTCACTACACATATAGGCTCCTTCGAATGCTTAGGTGAACTCGAAAACATTTTCTAATTCCCTATCAATCTTGTAGGAATAAAAATAGAAAACCCCTGCCTTCTGGCAAGGGATAGTTATAATACTTTTTTTCTAGGGGTAGATATAGGTTTGTTTTATAACAGTTAAGTCTGATTGTGCCTTGTCATGACAAGAGCAAATACCGCGCTAATCAAGAAATTGCATGGAATGAAAATTGTATCCAGTGTGGAAAAATTTCCGTACAATAGTTTTCCTACCACAATTACAGCCGTTGGCAAATAAAAGAGTTTTGTGCATTTAAAAAGCAAAGTAATTGGACCGACAACCATCATGAACCTAGCAAAGGTCAATGCCATTGTGATGTTCTCATTGCTGCCAAGGGATACCCAAAATCCTATTACGGTTAGAACTACTGTATTCGACACAAAGTAAGCGATTTGCGTCTTTTTGCTGAATTTTATTTTATCGTAAAACTTCAGGACGAGTGCAATCACCGCAATTGTTATAATCGGAAGAAGCAACAGTTCCTCATAGAAATCAAACCAGTACGCAATTACGACTATTATAGTTAAGGGGAACACGTCGTAACTACATAAATAAAACAGCCTTTTTTTAAAATCTTCATTTGCTTGATTAAACTTTACGACGCGTTTGCATACAAATTGCCAAGGAAGTCGAATAAAAAGTAAAAAGCATAACAAAGAACCCGTCGTTAGAACGATTGACATAAATATGTCAGCCGATTCACATTCTCTGTTCAATCTGCTCATTAACAAAGCGCAGTATGCAGTTGCAAAAATTGCAACGCCAACCCGTGATGCGAATAGTTCAGCGTCTTTGTTCATTGTTATTCAGCGAATAAAGATGGACACTGGGTGTATGTCGATATAAGTAAAGCTCGAAGAAAATTGAGTAAAGGAGCACCTTCATTGTAATTGTATTGTGACGGCGGATTTATCCAGGGTTTTTCTTGATACAGTCTTGCAACCCTTTTCCCATAGTCATTTATTCGTCGGGCGGAAAGGTTGTTGTACAATGTCGCGATTTTTTCTATGTCAAGTCCTCCGACAGCATTTTGTAACTGTTTTAGATGCTTTGCTCCAGCATATATATTGTATTCAGGAATTCTTAACTGCTCTCTCGACCCAAAATTATCACCCCAAAATTGAGTGTTTATATTCATTGGTAAAATGGACTTGTTTATACTTTCAGGAATATAATTCGGAGTTAGGTTAAATGCCCCAAACACATTTGAAATGGCATTGTCGTAATAGCCATGAGTGGTCTCCATATAAACTATAGCTCTCAATAAATCCGGGTCTAAAGAATACTCCTTTGCTGCGGCCACAATCAGCGAATTGTACTTTTCGACTCCGTTTAATTGGTGAATTTCATTCCAAGGCATTTCGTTATTAGCAGATTTGTTGTCGCAAACTGGAAAATATACATTTGCTTTATTTTCCAAAATTGCCTGTTTTCTTTTTGCTGGATCATCAATGAATTCAACGAGCGAAGGCTTTCTAATGAATTTTAATGTATCTGCATCACTCCACTCATCAAAGTGAGAGTCGCTCCATTCACTCGCTAGACAACGATTTTTATAATTTTCGTATTCTTTTTTTGCTTCTGGCAACAGAGATATGTCGTAACCAAGTCCATTTTCGTCAACTACATTGATGTTTTGTAGAATTGTGTTAAAAAAATCCTTTTCCATGTAAGCCTCGTATTTTATTTTCAGGAATATAAATAATTTTCCGAATATTTTTCTCCAGAATATCAAGGCGATTTATCTTTAAAAAAGAAATGAGGGGAGTTGTATCAGAAACAACAATCATTTCGATGAAGCCTCAATTTCTTCAAATACAGCTAATTCATCTTCGATTTCGGAAATATCCATGTCAATATACGGAATTCCCATATCGCCATAAATATCAATAAGCTTTCGCTTGGAAATTCCTAAAAGTTCAGCTGCACGCCCATGAGAAATCGATAAATCCTTGATGAACGGGTAGAGCATAAGTGCGTTGCGTTCAAGGGCATTTTTGGGACCTTGAGCAGCAACAAAATAGGCCATGGCCTGGGGCATTTCAAGTTCAATTGTGGCATTCATAAGGTCCTCAAAGTTCAACAATCTTTAATATATCAAATTTTGAGGCAAAGAGCAAGTCGTACAATATATGTAGCAGTGCTACGGTCCCTTAAAGATAATATTCAAAGAACTCTGCGATTTGTATGTGCTTTTCAGCGGCAATGAGCTTCAGCAGAGATCCCGCAACGCCTGCGGCACCGATGTAGAATCCGGTGTAGCTGACGATTCGGCTGGGGTTCACGCGGTCCCAGGCTCCGTACCAACTTAGGCCCGTTTCTTCCTCAAAAGATTCACCTAGCAAAACATCAGCAGAACGATGAGCCAGTTTCAGGTACTGAGCGTCTCCATAGTTTTTGTAGAGTGTCGCAAAGTATTCCAACGCGCCGGGGCCACCGCAGCAAATGCACTTGCTTCCCCAATAGCCCCAGGACTTGATTTCAGGAACACCCGTCTTAACAAGGCCAGCATACAGGCGCTTCACCCACTTTAAATATTTTTCATCATGAGTCAACTCATAAAGTTTCTTGAAAGGTAAGCTTGCTCCGATAGGGCCGCCACACATGCCCAAATAGAATTTGTCAAGGGGACCCTTTTCCGGATGATCCTGGTACGGGAACAACACTGAAGTTTTATCGCCAACGGCAATTCCTTCCAGATATTTAATCACATCGTCGGCTAGCTTCAAGTAACGCTTATCCTTGGTAGCTTCGTAAAGAGCAGCCCACAAGTAAGCCGTACCTGCCGAACCATGGGAGAAGTTTACATGCACGGTTCCCTTCTTTCCTTCTCCAACACTTTCAAGGTCGTAAAGGTCGTAATAAATTCCACCGTTTTTTGCAGGGCGACCAAACTTTTCAATGTAGGCACCAGCCTTCTTAGCGGTTTCCAGATAAATTTTCTTGCGGGTATCCTTGTAGACCTGCAGCAAATAGACGATGCCGCCAGCGTCACCCACGATGTCGCGGAAGTCGCTCCAGTGCAATCCATTTTCGTCTTCGATGGCGGCCTCTACAAATGTATTGGCTGTGCGGATTGCAAATTCGTAATAGCGATTGTCATTGGTCTCGCGGTAAAGTGCGTAAACAAACTGGCCTTCGCTAATGGGGCCAACCTTGTAGCTAAAAGACCAACCGTTTACAGGGTTCTGCTTTTGAAGTTTATGATAAAATTCAAGGCCGCGAGGATTGGCAAGAATATATTCCGCAGCAGCTTTGGCTTCGTCAAGCCATTGCTCATCGCTCGTCACCTGATACAGACGCAAAAAGAAAAAGCCGATGCCAGCGGAACCTGCATAAAAGCTGGTCTTACCAACGAAGGGAATGTCCTTATAACCATTCTGACCATCTGGAAAAATTTTCCAGGTCTTGCCCACCTTTTCTTTCACTTCCAAGGATTGAATCCAGCGAGCGGCACCGATAGCAGCGTTCAGATAATCATCAAGAGTATTTTTCTTCAGTAGACTTGTGGTTTTAAATTTCATTAAAGAGCCTCCAAAGCTTTCTTAATGCGGTTCAAGGCTTCTTCCAGAATGCTTCTGGGGCAAGCAAGATTTACTCGCTGGAAGCATTCTCCGGTTTTTCCAAAGAGAGTTCCGCTGTTGAGCCACAGGCGGGCCTTATTGCGAATCAGGTCATCCACCTGCGTGGTGGAAAGCCCAGTGCCCTTGAAATCCAGCCAGGCCAAGTAGGTGGCTTCCATAGGAACAAGCTTTACGCCGGGCAGATTTTCCTTGACGAACTTATCTACAAAATCGATGTTTCCCTTCAGGTACTTTTTCAGCGCTTCAAGCCATTCTTCGCCGTGTTCGTATGCGGCCTGGGCGGCAACAAGTCCAGGAATCGTGACTTGGCTGTAACCGATGGCATCGATTTCCTTGCGGATGGCATTGCGGACTTCGGGATTCTTGATGAAGGCGTGGGCGATCTGGAGGCCAGCCAGATTGAATGTCTTTGTGGGAGACGTTACCGTAATGGAATTGTCCGCGAACTTTTCACCCAGGGAAGCGAACACGGTGTGGGTTCCTTCGAAAACGAAATCGTTATGGATTTCATCGGCGACAACGAACACATTATGCTTTAGGCAGATTTCACCAACGCGCAAAAGTTCTTCACGAGTCCATACGCGGCAAACCGGATTGTGGGGGCTGCAAAGCAAAAACAACTTCACATTATTTTCCACAATCTTTCTTTCAAAATCTTCGAAGTCAATGTGGTAACGTCCATCTTCGCCGTAAACGAGATCGTTGCTAACAAGCTTGCAATCGTTCTGCAGAATCACATCCGGGAAATGCATATAGACCGGCTGTTGAATCAGCACGGCATCGCCCACTTTCGTAAAAGCCTTGATTGCCAAGGCCAGCACAATCATAACGCCTGGAGTCTTGATTACCCAGCTGGGATCAAATTCAAAATTGTGGCGACGACGGTAAAAATTCTGAAGTGCCTTGAAATATTCGGCCTTGGGCTCGGTGTAGCCAAAAATGCCATGTTCCACAGAACGGATCAGGGCATCCTGAACAAAGGAGGATGTTCTAAAATCCATATCCGCAATCCACAGCGGCAACAAACCGTTAGGATCTTCACCCGGCTTTAATGCGCCGCGTTCCACTGCAAAATCATACTTTAGGCAGTTGGTACCGCGACGATCCACAATCTCGTCAAAGTTTAAATTTCTCTCTTTCGTCATTTTTGAAATTCTCTTTTTCCGTACACATTTGTCATTGCGAGGAGCTGCGCTTGTTTGTCATTGCGAGGAGCGCTAGCGACGTGGCAATCTATGCTAGATTCTTCGACTCCGTTCCTACGGAACTTCGCTCAGAATGACACCGACAAGCACTTCATTGCGTATAAGTCACTCAAAGCGAAGCTCTTTGACTACTTAGCGCTTCAGCGTTTACGTAGTCATGATCCCCTGGTGGGGAGACCTCATACCTCAAAGGCCGCAGGCCGCCCTCACACCTCTTAAACATACGCTCCGTCGTTACCCGAGTGCAGTTCAATAATAGCGTTTTCGAAATCCTTTATCAAATCCTGCACATTTTCAATGCCCACAGACAAGCGCAAAACGCTGGGAGTAATTCCGTTCTTCTCCAAAATATCCTTGGGCACATCTGCGTGAGTCTGGGTAATCGGATAAGTAATCAGCGATTCCACACCGCCAAGGCTTTCCGCAAACTGAATCAACTTCACATTTTCCAAAATATAAAGCGCAAGCTCTCGGGACTCCACCTCGAAAGTAATCATGCTGCCAAAACCAGTAGATTCTTCCTTCAAGATATCGTGACCCGGATAGTCTTCAAAGCCCGGATAATAAACCTTCTTCACATGCTTATTGTTGCGGAGCCACTTGGCAATTTCCAAAGCATTTGCGGCCTGACGCTCCATGCGGATTGGCAAAGTCTTGATACCGCGAAGCAAAAGCCAGCTATCGAAAGGAGCAAGGCCCGAGCCCACCGTCTTGATAAGGAAGCGGAACTTTTCCGCAATGTCCTGACGGTTCGTTGCAAGGAATCCGGCCAAGGTGTCGTTATGACCGGCCAGGAACTTGGTGCCGCTTTCAATGACAATGTCGGCGCCCAGATTCAGCGGCTGAGAAAAATAGGGAGAAAGGAAGGTGTTATCCACAATGCATAAAATGCCGTGAGTCTTGGCGATGCCAGCAATGCGACGCACCGACACAATGTTCATCATGGGGTTTGTAGGTGTTTCGAAATAGAGAGCTTTGGTGTTAGGCTTGATAAAACTTTCGATGTCATCGGTGCCGAAATTCACGCGGGTGATTTCAAGGCCGTTCTTCTTGCTGACATTATCAAAAAGGCGAATGCTTCCGCCGTAAAGATCGGAGTCGATAATGATGTTGTCGCCCGGTTCAAAAATTTCAAAAAGGTCAGCAATTGCAGCCATGCCGCTGGAGTAAGCCAGCGCGTCAACGCCCCCTTCCAGGGAAGCCACAATCTTTTCCAGCTGTTCGCGGGTAGGGTTCTGTAGGCGGCTGTAATCAAAGCCCGTGGACTTGCCAACGCCACGATGGGCAAAAGTCGCCGTCTGGTAAATGGGGAAACTGATGGAACCTGTTCCATCCTTGTCAAAACGGTTCAAATTACCGTGAATACATCGAGTTTCAATACCTAAGCTCATTAACACCTCTCTTTTTTAGTAATGTCTAGATTCTTCGACTACGGCTGCGCCTTCGCTCAGAATGACACCTTTCATTTTCCTACTATTTTAATAGGTTTATTAGCAAGCGCAAATATAGAAGGCGTTTTTGTTATTGTCTAATACTTATTTTTTAGTTCACACTATAGGTTTTCGCTATAAAATACTACAAAGAAAACGCACTTTCGTGCAGAAATTCACCATACACAACTTGCACTTTCGTGTAGAAATTCATATATTACTACTTGCACTTTCGTGTATACTTATTATGGAACGCAAGATAATCGAAAAATTCAGGGACTGGAAAAATCGTTCAAAGGGTAAGTCCGCCCTACTTGTCGATGGCGCAAGGCGAATCGGCAAAAGCTATGCAGTTGAAGCCTTCGCCAGGGCAGAATACAAAAGCTACCTGCTTATTGACTTTTCGTATCCCCGTCCCGGAACACTGAAATGCTTTCAAGAAGACTGTCACGACCTTGACATTTTTTTCGCCAAGCTGTCCGCCATATACGGAGTACAGCTTTTCCGGCGAGAAAGCGTTGTCATATTCGACGAGGTCCAGCTGTACCCACCTGCAAGGCAGTTGATAAAGCAGCTTGTGAAGGACGGCCGATACGATTACATGGAAACCGGCTCCCTCATTTCGCTATACAAGAATGTGAAGGACATCCTGATCCCATCTGAAGAAGTGCATCTGCAAATGTTTCCTATGGACTTTGAGGAATTCCTCTGGGCAGCAGGCGACCATGCCACGGTACCTTTTTTGAAGACTTGTTTTGAAAAGAGGAAACCCTTGGGTCAAGCGCTACACCGCAAAGTTCTAAACGATTTTCGCAAGTACATGCTTGTTGGCGGAATGCCCCAGGCTGTCGAAGCGTACATGAACACGGGTGATTTTGGCGAAGCAGACTATCTAAAAAAACAGATTCTTTCGCTGTATCTTGCCGATGTGGGAAAATACGCAGGGAACGACGAGCAACGAGTATATTCCATTCTAAAGGATATTCCCGGACAACTTTCCAAAAAAGAAAAAAAATTCAAGCTGGCTGACATCAACAAGAACGCCCGCATGCGACAGTACGAAGACGCATTTGCATGGCTAGACAAGGCCATGATGGTGAATCGATGCGTGAACGCCACAGACCCAAGCGTCGGACTATCCATGAGCACCGACTACACGACGCAAAAATGTTATATGGGCGATACTGGACTTTTAGTAACCCAGGCATTTCGCGATGACGAATACGCAGACAACATTCTTTACAAGTCTGTTTTACTGGACAAGCTGAACGTGAACGAAGGGATGCTGACGGAAAACATCGTTGCGCAAATGCTTCGCTGTAACGGCCACCACCTGTATTTTTACTCTCGCATTGATTCCGCAAACCGTGAAAACAACATGGAAATCGATTTCCTGATTTCGAATCACAAACGGATATCACCTATCGAAGTAAAGTCTTCCACCTACAAGAAGCACTCTTCCCTCGACAAGTTCTGTACAAAGTTTGGCAACAGACTTGGAGAAAGATTCGTATTATACCCAAAGGATGTCATGATAAAGGATGGAGTAACACACCTGCCTTTGTATATGGCCATGTTCCTATGAAACCGCCGTTATAAAAATTAAGTATTAGCACATACCCCCTAGGGGTATTTATATTTGTGCTATGAGTACAAAAAATTGCTGCTGTTCCTGCAAAAAGAAGGAACGAGAAGAAAAAGAAATCAAGAGCCTGGTTACCCGCCTAAATAGAATCGAAGGGCAGGTCAAGGGCATCCGCAAGATGATCGAAAGTGATGCCTACTGCACCGACGTTCTGGTGCAGGTTTCTGCGGTCAATGCCGCCCTGAACGCTTTCAGCAAAACGCTACTGGCCAACCATATTAAGACTTGCGTAGCAAACGATATTCGCGCCGGTAAGGACGAGGTCATTGACGACCTGGTGAACACTCTTCAAAAGTTGATGAGATAGGCGGATTCTCAATGCAGAAATTCAATGTTACAGGAATGAGCTGCGCCGCCTGCGTGGCCCGTGTTGAAAAGGCGGTGAACAGCGTAGAGGGCGTAGAAAATTGCGCCGTCAGTCTATTGACGAATTCCATGAACGTGGAAGGTACCGCCGACTCCACAGCCATTATCCGCGCCGTGGAAAAAGCCGGCTACAAGGCGAACGAGCAAAATAGCGCTGGTGAGCCATTGAGCGAGAACGCCACCGGGGTTGCAAACGATACAGGGACCGCCGCCGGACCTGCCGACACCCTGGAAAACGTAACCATCGCAGAAATCAGCACTCTAAAAAGACGCCTGATTGCATCCCTCATTTTCTTACTGCCCTTGCTTTACTTTAGCATGGGCCACATGATGTTTGAATGGCCCTTACCCAATTGGTTCATGACTCCCGACAAGAATCACGTAGCCATGGGTTTGGTGCAACTGATTTTAGCAGGAATCATCCTTGTCATAAACCAGAAGTTTTTCATTAGCGGATTCAAGGGATTGCTGCATCGCGCACCCAATATGGATTCTCTGGTGGCCCTCGGTGCAGGAGCCTCATACCTTTACAGCATTGCCGTTATTTTCGCCATGACCCGCGCCCAAGTGGTTGGCGGGGTTTCCGCTGCAGAAGCCTGGATGGATAACTACTATTTTGAAGGTGCCGCAACCATCGTCACCCTCATTACCGTAGGCAAGCTGCTGGAGGCAATTTCAAAGGGCAAGACTACCAACGCCTTGAAGAGTCTAATGAAGCTGGCCCCGCAGCAGGCAACGATTGAAGAAGACGGCGTTGAAAAAATCGTCCCTATCGAACAAGTTCAGGTGGGATCCATTTTCATCGTGAAGCCCGGTGAAAACATTCCCGTAGATGGCGTTGTCTTGGAAGGTTCTTCCGCCGTTAACGAATCCGCATTAACCGGCGAAAGCCTGCCTATCGACAAGAACGTCGGCGACACCGTTACTTCGGCCACATTGAATCAGTCTGGTTATTTGAAGTGCCGCGCCACCCGCGTCGGGAAGGACACCACCCTTTCCCAAATTATTCAGTTGGTCAGCGATGCCGCAGCCACAAAGGCTCCCATTTCAAAAATCGCAGATCGCGTTGCTGGCATTTTTGTTCCGGCGGTTATCGGAATCGCCATCGTCACTTTCGCCGTATGGTTTTTCGTTGGTGCTGAAATCGGATTTTCTCTAGCCCGCGCCATTGCGGTGCTTGTCATTAGCTGCCCCTGCGCCTTGGGCCTTGCCACCCCGGTGGCCATTATGGTAGGCAATGGTGTGGGCGCCAAGCATGGCATTCTTTTCAAGACTTCCGCCGCACTGGAAAATACAGGCAGGACTCAAATTGTTGCGTTGGATAAAACCGGTACCATTACTAAAGGCGAACCCAAGGTAACCGACATCATCGTCGCCGACAATGTTTCCAGAAGCGATTTATTGAACATCGCTAAGTGCATTGAAAGCAAGAGCGAACATCCGTTGGCAAAGGCGATTTTGAGTTACGAGAGCGACGAATTGAGCGACGCAGCCTCCGACACGACTTCCAGCGCAAATCTTGTGATTGAAAACTTTGAGGCGTTGCCTGGAAACGGTTTGCAGGGAACGATAAACGGTCAGCAAGTTTTTGCGGGAAGCTTGAAGTTCATCGCCAACAAAGCGAACATATCAAGCGTTATGACAGCAGCGGCCAACAAGCTGGCAGAATCTGGCAAGACTCCCCTGCTATTCGCCAAGGGCAATTCTCTGCTGGGGATAATCGCTGTAGCAGATACCTTGCAGGATGGCAGCAAGCAGGCCATTGCGGAACTGAAGAACATGGGCTTTCATGTAGTGATGCTCACCGGCGATAACGAACGTACGGCCAACGCTATTGCAAAAGAAGCAGGCGTAGACGAAGTTGTCGCAGGGGTTCTTCCCGACGGAAAGGAAGCCATCATCCAGAAACTGCAGGAACATGGCCACGTCACCATGGTTGGTGACGGCATCAACGATGCCCCGGCCCTGACCCGCGCAGACGTAGGTATGGCCATCGGGGCAGGGGCCGACGTGGCCATTGACGCCGCCGACGTAGTTCTCGTCAAGAGCAATCTTCTGGATGTTCCAAAAGCAATCCGCCTGAGCCGCGCCACCATCAGGAACATTCACGAGAACCTCTTCTGGGCATTCATCTACAATGTCATCGGAATCCCTCTGGCGGCAGGCTGCTACTACAAACTTTTCGGATGGAGCCTGAACGCCACATTTGCAGCCCTCGCCATGAGCCTTTCCAGCTTCTGCGTGGTCACCAACGCATTGCGTTTGAATTTCGCAAACATCAGCAGTTCTCATAAGGACAAAAAGTTGAAAAACCTCATTTCGGGAAAAATCATCAAAGTCAACGACGATCCCTCCGCAGAACTAGAATCCGACGCATCACCTACTACAACCGCCGACGAACCCGAAACCAACGCGCTCCCCGAAGCATCAAAACCAGAGGACACCCCCATGATCAAAACATTCACCATCGAAGGCATGATGTGCAGCCACTGCGAAGCCACCGTAAAAAAGGCGCTGGAAGCAATCCCCGGCGTAGACTCCGCCAAGGCCAATCACAAAACAAACTCCGTAGAAGTCAACTTCTCTGAGAAGGTTCCTGTCGAAACCATTAAAGAAGCGATTACCACCGCGGGCTACGAATTTAAGGATTAATTTTCTAAATTTGCAATTATGAAAAATCTTGATTCACTTCTGACATTTGATGCAGAACATTTGTGGCACCCTTACGCAGCGTTAAAGAACACGCCTGCGCGTTTTTTGGCAAAATCTGCACAGGGCACCCGCATCGAAACTGCGGATGGATTGAATCTGATTGATGCTGTTTCCAGCTGGTGGTGCGTAGCACATGGTCACAACTGCCCAGAAATTACTGAAGCCATCCGCAAGCAAAGCGAAAAGTTGAGCCATGTAATGTTCGGCGGATTCACTCACGAGCCCGCCATTGAACTGGGCGAAAAACTGGTGAAGTTCTTGCCCAAGGGTTTGAACAAGATTTTCTATGCAGACTCCGGAAGCATCGCCGTGGAATGCGCCGCCAAGATGGCGGTGCAGTTCCAGTTTGCTTTGGGTAAGCCCGAGCGCTGCAAGCTTGTCGCTTTAAAAGGCGGCTACCATGGGGACACCGCAGGTGCCATGGCTTTAAGCGACCCCGATGGAATGCACACGCTGTTCCGCGGCATCATGCCCCACCACTACTTTGCGGAACGCCCCAACTGCCGCGCCGACGAACCTTGGAATGACGCGGACTTCGCCTCCATGGAAGCGGTGGTCAATGAACACGAAAAAGAAATTGCAGCTGTCATTTGCGAACCCGTCTTTCAGGGCGGCAACGGCATGTGGCTTTATAACGCAGGCTACCTAAAAAGGCTGCGCAAGCTGTGCGACGAAAAGGGCATTCTGCTGATCTTCGATGAAATCGCCGCAGGCTTTTTCCGCACCGGCCCCCGCTGGGGCATGGAACACGCCTGGTCCTCGGGCAGTTCCACAAACGCCTATGGAGACTGCGCCGGGATTTTGCCGGATATCATGACCATCGGCAAGGCTCTTACCGGCGGCCACATCACCATGGCCGCATGCGTCGCTTCTGAAATGGTGGCAGACACAATTACCAACAGCAAGATTTCCGCTTTCATGCACGGGCCCACCTATATGGCGAACCCACTGGCCTGTGCCGCAGGCATCGCAAGCCTGAATCTTTTTGAAAGCCGCGACTACCAAACCCGCGTAAAGCAAATCGAAAGCCGCCTTCGCACCAACCTGGAGCCTCTCCGCAATCTGGAAAACGCCGCAGACGTCCGCGTTCTCGGAGCCATCGGCTGCCTGGAACTGAAGGCCATCCCCACCTCCGACGACATTCTCCGCGTCATCAAGGAAACTGGCGTGTGGCTCCGACCCTTCTGCAACTACGTCTACACCATGCCGCCCCTCATTACAAGCGACACAGAAATCGACCAGATTTGCGAAGCCATCAAGATGATAGGCCAGTGCGAACCTGGCCCCATCAGCGATGACGAATTCCACGAATAGACACAAAAGCCAGTGATTCCAATCACAGATTTTTACGACTTATTTCATTTCCGTATTTCCCTTCTAAAATGAATTCCTATTTAAATTAGGAGGAATAAATATGACATATAAACAAAATTTCATCTTTATCGGTTTGCTTGCGTTCTTTGCAAGTTTAATTGCCTGTGGCGACAACAATCCATCATCAAACGACCAAGTGGATTGGTCTTCTAGGCCTTGCGATTCCGCCATTGTGGATACAGTCCGAGTAAAATTTACCATCTATACAGACTCCGTGAACGACACTACCGAAACCAGTCTGCAATACATCAGCTTCGTGTACGAGAAAGATTCCCTTGGAACATTGGACACCTTGACTACGGACACAGTTTCCACCAAATGTTATTTTGATGGAGATATGGTTACTTCTTGCAATTCATTTAGATTCATCACAACATATCCCAATCTTGACCATCAACCAGTTGCTGTTGTCTATAACAATCCTCAATTAACTCCCATTGACACATGCAGTACCTGTCCAAAGCTTTGCTACGACCAAGAAATTCTTTACGACACCACATATACCACAAAAACAATCCACACGAACATCATTCATCGAGATACCATTTTCGTTAACTATGGCGAAAACGCTTTAGCAACCAACGTGATTCCCTATAAAGCAGAAACTCCGAAAGCAGACACCAGCGCCATTCGGGAAATGTTCAAAGAAATTCCTGCAGACACCATATTCAATATTCAAATTTACGGAACCTTGACCTTTGAAGGGCTACCAAAATCTGCGTTCGCTAATCCACTACTTACCATAAGTCAAACAACTTTATTTTCCATAATTCAATACCCCATCAGCGTCCCAACTCCTAAAATTTACTCGTTTAGTAACGGATTCCATCCAGAAAATGACACCACAATCACCTGGAATTTGATTATTTCTCAGGATGACACCAAAGACACCTTGGCGATTACATCTATTTTCAAAAAATAGTATCGCACAAAATTCAACCAGCCATATTTTTCTAAATTTCAACTTGGAAAAATTATGGACTACTACAGCTTAAAAATGCGCGCCTCCGAAGAGGTCGAGGACGAAACCGCCGAAGTTCTTGCAGACGGAAGTCGCCCCACCCGCGAGCAGCATATTTCCGGTGCAGAACGCATCGTCACTCGTGACGCTGTAGAAGAAGTTTGCCAGGCCATGATCCGTCGCGCCATGAATCACCCCAAGGGCGATCCCGACAAAATCAACATCAAGATCGAGAAAGTTCCCGAAGAAGAAATCCAGATTCTGGATGCGCTTCCCGTGACCCGCGTCGATGTTGACACCTGGCAGGAAGGCCTCAATAAAGCATTTGAGCTGGTGGGAGAATCCATCGCCAAGGCAGCACACAACAATAGTGTCATTCTGAGCGAAGCGAAGAATCCAGCATTCCTCGCCGACTTCCGCCAGCAACTCCCCGAACTTCTCCGTGCCACTTTCCCCATGCGCGGGGCCATGCTATACGACATCCGCACCGGCAACCGCCTGGAACCAAATCAGGAACGAGGAGTTCGCGCCACTTACATGGACGCTCTAAAGTCCAACGCTGTTGACGCCCGCGAAATCGGAGCCGCCCCCAGCGCCAACAAAAATCATTTTAACGAAGCCATCGTCCTTGCCACCAAGGTGGCGAACGCTCCCGGCATCGTTGCAGAACTTTGCATCAGCGACGATCCCGATTACGTCACCGGTTACGTAGGCAGCCTGGAACTGGGCTATGTTCGCATCATGAAGCTGAAGGAAATGGGCGACCCCAACGGCGGCCGCATTTTCCTCTTCGATTCAAACAAGGCCACCGCCGAAGAATGCATCGATTTTTTGCAGAAGAAAAAAGTGCTGGTGCGTTGCTAAAGAATCAATCCTTAACGCAGCGGACGCTCATTCCATCAAAAGCGGGACGATTACCGGGACACTGAAGATAGCCTGTTCCTTTAAGATAGCAATGAGTCGGAACATAGCCTCCTTCTCTTCCCGTTGAAGTCCAGAAATAAGCAAAATTACCTTCACCGTAAAAATTACCCAAATCGCTGCCGCGGTAACCTGCAGGTAACAGCGTTAAACCGAATTCGTCTTTACCATCTACCCCCCAACCAAAATTAGATTTCATATTACTTGTGCTACCACCAGACATAGCTTTTTCCATTATTGAAAATTCTTCTTTAGTTGGCAAATGCCAACCTTCTGGGCATACTCCCTGCAAAGGGAATTCAACCACACCTTTCAAAGTACAAGTCGCATCCGCACCGCATTGAATGCCATACGTTTCATCCAAAAATACAGAATCAACTGCCGCAGACCAAGAGTACAATCTCCCTGCTATATTACAGTTCGAGGCAACGTTATTATAGCACCAAGAACTTCTCTTGAGACTTGGCATTTTTTCTTCATCGTAATAATTCAAATTTTCTGCCATCCACGTTTGCGTTCCTATTACTGTAGTTTTATAAACATGACCATCTCTAGGGTCAATCCTGGTTCCGTAATTCACATTTTCATTGAAATAAACTTCCTTAGGAAAATACCAATTCCAACCAGAAGAATTCCATCCTTTCGCATAGCATAAATAGGTTACGTCTCGGGCTAGGGTTTCGTCATACATCTTTTTTTTCATAAGATCATTTTTCAGGGTGCACCCTTCACCTAAAGGAAGATCGAATTTTGTTGTCGCTTTACGCCAACCGTCACTTTCATCATATACATACGTTTCAGATGATATTGATATGACTGTACCATCTTCCGCAACCGGCCAGGTAGAAATATCTCCACTATAAACGTCACTAGAAGACGGTTCAACAGACGAGCTAGACACAACACTTGACGAAGAAGACTCTACAGACGAACTAGAGATAACACTTGATGAAGACGGAACTACAGACGAGCTAGAAATCATGCTAGACGAGGACAACACTACAGACGAGCTAGATACGACACTTGACGAAGACAGTTCCTCCGACGAGGAACTAACTTGATTGCTAGAAGACGATATAGTACCGGAACTAGACCCTACAATTTCGCTAGAACTGGATTCGGCAACTTTACTGGAGCTGGACTCCGTTATGGAGCTACTGGATTCAGCCTTAGAACTGCTTGATTCCACAACCACAGAAGAAGAGCTTTCAACGGATGAAGAGTTTTCACCAAGGCGATGCCAGAATTCATCTTCACAAATGTAGTTGATCCCGGCATTCGCGCTTAACTCGTTCCCGTTCTTTTTGATTTCTCCCTGCCGTTTTGCCTCGCAAAGGCCCAGTCCATAATTATACCACCAGAAGCGCATCGCATATTTTTCAAATGCAGGAACACGGCCAAAGCCCCAGCCTTCCACATTCTTTCGAATGTTTGCAAAACGGTCCTTCAAACATACCGATTCCGCCCAGTCGGCGATTTCAACTTTCTGTATCTCATCATCCCAAGAGCCATCCTCGGCAACGTCATTTGCATATAGGGCCAGAAGTTCACTGAGTTCCGCTTCACTACGTGGTCCCTGCATCAAGACAGAAATTGCAAGCAACGCGGCGTCACCCTCGTTGCCATTAAACATATCCATATCTTCGAATTGATCGAATTCGCCAGAAATGTAGAACGACGAGAATATTTCCGTTTCCGCCCGCTTCTTTACGGCAACGACGTCTTCATCAGTCTTAACAAGTTCACGGATACGTTCATACGCAAGATGAGTCAACAAGTTGATATTCACATGGTCTCGATCTTCCAAGTCCGTTACAGCGTTCAAGGTAATCTGGCTGGCAGATTTTTGCCCCGTCACTTCATTGCGATAATAGCCATGGGCTTCCAGCAAGGCATATTGTGATTTCAAGTTGATTTTTGAAATAGAGAAATCACCCTTATCGCTATTCGTCTTTCCGGCAAAACTTTTACCCGTCTGGATAAAATCAATCCCGTTCAGTTCATACAGGTGGACTGTAGAACCCGTAAGGAACGGACCCTTCTGAGAAACACCGGCAACTTCCTTGTCCGTAATGGCAATACCCTTGGTTTCCTCAGTTGCACCACCAGCGCCCTTGTCATTTTTATCGCCACAGGCAGCAAGAAAAACGCAAGCAAGTATAGAAAGGCCTACAATCGATAAAAAATCAAAAAGTGAAAGCTTATTTTTTTCATGGATCTTTTTTGTCAAAGGGAACAACTGTAAATTTAGCCTAAAAACCTGTTCTGTTTCATCGCTTTCCGTAGCGATGGCAACTATTCTGCGCCTGCAACGGGAAAGTTCCTCTTCTATTTTTTCCAACACGCCACTAGCAAGCCCCAAGGTAATTCCGCTAAAAAGGCGATCCGATTCAGGCAACTCATCTAGAGCCTGCATGGCAAATTGACCCATTTGCCGATGCATGTTTTTCACCGCCCTGGGAACATCCCCTAAAGGCCCAGTAGACAGAAATTTTTCGGTCTGATGAAAAAGTCCTTTTTCATCTTTAACAAGCAGCCCGTTGCTCTGCAAAAATTCAAGCGTTCGGGAAATATCTTCGACAGTTGTTTCGGGCAAGCATTTTTCCGCCATTTCCGCAGCACTTGCATTTGGCATGGCAGTAGCAAGTTCACGCACAACAGGATTTCTCCAGGAATCAAAATAATTGAAGTCATTTTTCTTGGGAACATACGCACGGTGCTTTTCGCCCAAGGATGTCATTTCCTGGAATAGTTTTTCTTTTTTTGCAGCATCCTTGCAGTTATCATATTCCACCATCAAAATGAAATACCGATACTTAAAGCCCACAAGTTTCATGGCAGCAGCAACCTGTGCCGCGCTTTTTGAAGATAGCCGCGTTTTGCGGTCACAAACCAGTTTTAAGTAAGAAACCGACGCAAAACCAGCCAACGCCGCAAAACGACGCCACGAAAAATCGGCGTCCCTCTTGCGTTCGTTATAGTAGTCCGAAATGTAACTACGGTAATCCTGATATTCTATTATGGGCTTCATTACTATTTAAAGATAAAACAAAATCACCTTCCCCAGGTTTTCTTGCGTTTTTTAGGACGATCGATGGGTTTTAGCTTAACCCAATCATAGTAATTTCGGTAATCAATTTGGTTGCGATAAGTTTCCCCAAAGTGCGCTACAACATCTTCATCGGTGTTAATGTTCCACTTCAACATTTAGCTAAATATCGAAAATCGTCCATGCCATAGTTGTATTTTTCCTCCCAACCACTTTACCGCGATTCTGCAGGCATTTCACCGTTCTAAATCATTTCTTTTTACTAACCTTTAAACCGCGCCATACAGTAAGAATGATTGCACAAGCAATCATAAAAAGACATACATAGACTCCAGTTCCAAGATGCCAATATTCGTTCTGTTCATGCAGATTAAATGCCACAAGAACACCATAGATGGTCCCTGCCAGGAATTCAAACAACATCGTTACACCATGAAATTTAAGGCTAGCACAAATCCCGGCAAGAACTGTTAGAGAAAATGGAAGAACCAATCCGAAATCAGTAAATACTTCAAATCCAGACACGCTCCTCATTACACTGGCCATCACTGGCATAGCGTAAGAAAGTAACGCAAATACAATCGGAATTAGAGCCAAGCGATCAAGAGTACCAGAAGACATATCTGCTTGTTTTACATTCCCATTTACAGGAGTTCCACATTTTGCGCAGAAAGCACAGCCTTCTGTTAATTCCTGACCACATTTTGAACAAAAAGACATATCATTATCTCCCTATTATAATAAAGGTTAATTGAATTCCACTTCACAGACTGAAGACAGATTTGGAGTAAAATCTTTACATGATTCAGCAACACTACATTGACACTTATCCTTAGCGTTCATACAATCCATTCTATAGTAGCATTCCACACCCACCTCACTTTCGATTGTAGACATTGCAACATACCAGCTATAATCTGAATTAGCACCATCAAATTCAAAAAATTTAGACTTCGGCGCGGTAAAGCCAATGATATCCCAGTAAGGGTAATCGCTACACCCTCCATTGCATTCCTTCACCCACTGGAACATTTTGCTACGATACCTTTTGAATACGGGAAGAATTTCCCCCATGGCTGTTTTCAAATTAGCCTTTTGTCGAGCTTCCAGGGCAGCGGCTTCCTCTTCAGCTTTACGCTGAGCCTCCTCTTCTTCAAGACGCTTTTGTTCTTCCGCAGCTTTTTTAACATTTTCCATTCTTTTCACCACACGCTCATCTTTTAATACAGTATTCTTTACCAATACAGATTTAGTAACAGACAAGCCCGCAATTGTCTTTTTCAGAATTTCATCAGGAAGCTGGTTTGCCGTTTCGGCCTGATCAACAATTTCCTTAGCGATTTTTTCATAATCGAACTCTGTATAGGAATGTCCAGAGTAAACAAAATCAAGGAGTTCATGGGAATTCACAATATTTGTGACGTCGCAACTAGACCATTCCTGACCTACAAAGCCATAGAAACCCACATGGAAGGAAGAATGCTCATAGTCATCAAATACAAATTGAACCTTGAACGTCTGCGGGAAGGTCGCAAGTTTGTAAACAAAATCAGCTTTAACCGCCTCAAATATTTTGTCTTCCAAGCCTCCATCTAAACTGATCATCCCCAAGGATGCGAACACGGCGCCCATTAAAGTAGACATCAAATTAGACTGATATTGTTTTGCCCAGCTATCGCCAAAGCACTGATGCATCGCATTTCTGCCAGACAGTGGATTGCCAACATTCTCCCCTGCATTTTTATAAATTCCTGCAGCGATAAGTTCCAAAAAATCTACATCAGCTTTACCAACGAATTCAACAAATCGTTGACCCTTTGCCGTTGTACCCTCAGACCACTGACCATTCGCAAATGTCGCATTAAATGCTTTGCCAACTGTTGTCGTGGAATGAGTAAAAATTGTCCCGTTTTTAACTTTATTTATCGTCGCATAAGATGCCATTCGGGAATCATCTTCAAAAAATTCCCAAAGCAAATCCATTTCATTTTCCGAAAGTCCACCCAAGCGTTCTCCAAGATCCTTGTCAGCCTCAAGAAGCTCCGGAGTCAATTCTTGACCGGCTTTTCTCAACTGATCTTTTTGAGATTGAACTGCAGCCGTTTTTTCGGCAAGTCTTGCCAAATCATCTCTGCACATTCTTTTCAGAATTCGATTGGACTGCATTATATCAATTTCACGTCCATCTACCATCGCATAGGATTGGTGGAACGAAGTTCCATCTTCATTAAAGGCAAACTGCAATTCAATATTGGACTTACCGCCCAAGTATTCGGCATCGCCATTTACAATGACCATGGCGTTTCCCCTTTGTGATTCGCCATCACTCCACTTGACATTTTCAAGATAGCCATCAACCATCTGTTCAATAGTCTTTGATGAACATACATTCAGGGAGCTTTGTTTTACATTCTTAACATTGTCGCTTTCACAAGCAACAAGACTCAAAGCAAAAATAGGCAGAACAACTTTGGGGAAACTAGCCATAAGTCACGATCCTTTCTTAGATTTTATTTACAAAGATCTTTCAGACGAGGGAATACTTTTTCACACTCGGCCGCCTTTGAAGCATCCGAAGGTTCAATGACGCATTCATACTGGACTCCACCTTCGGGTTTTGCTTTTGCTGCGATACCCCAGATACTTTCTGTTGGGCAGCCACTTATTTCAACCTTACTAGCGACGGCAATGCCCTTCAATCCATTTGTCGCAACTTCCCGGATTTCGAAAAATTCTGAATAGTTAGTAGATGCGTTAATTTTTTTAATACGAGAATCCGCATTAAATCCGATTGCCGACCAGCTGCCAATTGCTGCTGTCTCTGTTTCATGAGTGCCTTGATGTAGAATGTAGCCGCTAAACGCAAACATAACATCGCCAGCAGCCTTTTTTTCTTCATGACAACCAGTCATAAGCATTGCAGCAGCAAAAGTAAGGGAAAGAGAAATTAATGTTTTGTTTTTCATTTTACGCCTCTATTGTTTTCATTAAATCTAGTTCAAGTCCATTTTGATTTGCGAAAAAGCAAACCACGAACAACTCAAAAAAATCTCTAAGAAACGCTTTGATTTTGCATATGAAACGTTTCTTGAATTAAGTTGCGAAAAACACGAGGTGGTTGAACCTCTACTTTGAAGAATCCTCGCGGACCTTGCAAGATTCCTTCCCTGTTGACGCTTAATCATGGCAAATTATCCGTTATTTTATTATTATGTAGCCTCGACCATGTACACCCTTAAACCCCACGCAGGAATTCCCAGGTCATTGACCCTGATGCTTGCCATTATGGCGGGCATTTCGGTGGCGAACATTTATTACTGCCAGCCCCTGCTAAACATGATCCGCATGGACATGGGGATTTCGGAATTCTACGTGAATCTCATGCCGGTGCTCACACAGGTGGGTTACGCCCTGGGCCTGCTTTTTATCGTGCCGCTGGGCGACATGATTGACCGCCGCCGCATCGTGCTTGTGAATTTCACCCTGCTGATTTTCGGGCTTATCTCCATCTACTTTTCTACAAACGCCGTGATGCTTCTGGCAGGATCCTTCGTTACTGGCATCTGCTCCGTGACGCCGCAAATCTTTATGCCCATGGTTTCCCTGTTTTCAAGGCCCGACGAAAAGGAACTGAAAACCGGCATGGTCTTAAGCGGTCTCCTTACAGGAATTCTCGCCTCCCGCGTGTGCAGCGGGTTCGTAGGCGAATGGCTGGGATGGCGTTCCATGTTCGTTATTGCAGCCGCCATGATGCTCGCCTCCACCGCCATCGTTTTTAAAGTTCTGCCAAACGTGCCCACCACTTACCGCGGCACATTTTTCAGCATGCTGAAATCCATCGGTGAACTTTTTGTGCGGTTCTCCCAGGCGCGAATCTACAGCATCCGCTCGGGATTCGCCTTCGGCTCCTTTCTAGCGCTGTGGGCATGCCTCGCCTTCCGTATGAAGCAAGCGCCCTTCTTCCAGGACAGTAAAACCGTTGGGCTTCTGGGACTCTGCGGAATCGCCGGCGCCCTCACCGCTTCTCGCATCGGCAAGTACATCAAACGCTTCGGCGTAGAAAAATTCTGTAACGCAGGCAACTTCCTCATGGCCGCCGCCTGGGCCACCTTCTACTTCGGAAGCAACAGCTACGCAGCCATCATCGTGGGCATCATCCTCATCGACATCGGCATGCAATTTATCCAGCTGGGCAATCAAAACTCCGTCATGAAACTCTGCCCCGAAGCCACCAGCCGCATGAACACCATCTTCATGACCATCTACTTTATCGGCGGCTCTCTGGGCACATTCCTCTCCGGCTCCTTCTGGACACTCTGGGGCTGGAACGGCACCGTCCTCGCCGGCCTCCTTCTCACCGCACTCTCGTTTATAACAACTGCTGTAAGCTATTGCAAGAAATAAAGTATATTAGTGAAGCGTTCTCTATAAGAGAGAAACTTTATTTTTTTGGGTATTTTTATGATTCGGTTTTTGAATGGTTTATCGCTTTTGGTAGTCTGTTTTTTTATGCAGGCCTGCTATGAAACAGATTATAGTGGAGATACTGTAATTACAAATGTGAAAATTTCTGGTCCGTTTTTATTAAACAACGGGGAACGACTGCAATTTAAACCAGAATGTTATTACAACGGCACAGATCAATTGCGCTGCGGATTGTCCTTCATAAGTTTAGAAGAATCAAAACTAACATATAGTTACTGCCCTGGCGGAGACTTTGGCTGTGATAGTAAATCGGTGATATTTGATAATACAGACGCGGACTTAAGCGGTATTGAAATTACGCAAAAAAAAGACAAATCGTATAAGTTGGACTCCATGGCATTAATTGAGCCTGACGAATACGGGATTGTTGATTTTACCATTAAGGATAAAGAAAAGAACGAAATTCACGTCCAGTATAACATGTCTGATTTTTTAAAAACAGTAAAAGACAGTATCGTGATCAGCGACAACTGCCTTTATTTAAATATGAAATACTATCTAAGGGAAATAGATACTGAATGCAATAGAAATCAACAATATCAAATGAACTACCACCATGAACCAGACCAAACAGTATTTATTTCGGACACTTTAATAAGATCTTGCTTTAACTATTTGTCGCTACCCAAAATGGCGGTGGCTTCGTTCTCGAGCAGAGGTTCCATTGATTATTGCGAAGCATCTTCTGGCGTGTCAGATCCATATCCTATAGACCCGTTGCTGCCAATAATGCAAACAGATCGTAATTACTGCGAACAAATCGTAATTTATCCTACCCGCCCTATGATTTATTATGTAACCGAGGAGCCATAGACTTTACTCGCTCCGCTCACCGAGCCTAAAGTCTTTGCCCATACGGGAGACAATCTCCCCTAAAGGGGACCATGGCCCACTAAGTGCTTCCACAAAGATGATGATTCAACTAAGCTTCTAAAGAAACACTAAGTGGTTGCAGGCCCAACGCGAAAAGCATAAAAACTCCAAAAACAGCATTATTCATACGAAAAAAACGCAAAACTATTTGCAAAATTCATAGGAATAATGCATTTTTTTTCATGTTGTATAACTTTCCGTGAAAAATGCAGGATTCTCCGAAGTCGAAGGAACAGAAACCTTGATGCTGCCGCTCTATGAAAGTTTTAAGGTTTCAAGCGCTACAAGTTCATTGAAATATTATGGGGAAAATACGATTTTTTCTCAAAAAGAAAATGGGAAAAACGCAATTTTTAATCTAAAAAATTTTGGGGAAACGGCATTTTTTTGTATATTTACAAGCAAATAAGGAGGAAAAATGGCGAATTTCACCTTTAAACGCAAGATATACGACGAAATACTCAAATGGAAGTCCGAAAGCAACGGAAAAACCGCTCTTTTGATTGAGGGCGCCCGTCGAATCGGAAAATCCACTATTGTGGAAGAATTCGCCAAGCGTGAATACGATTCCTATATTCTCATTGACTTCAACAAGGCTTCCAGCCGTGTTCAAAACCTTTTTGACGACCTAGATGACCTGGACCACATTTTTCTTTCCCTACAGTCCGTATATCACAAAACCCTGAAGCCCCGCAAATCCGTCATCATCTTTGACGAAGTGCAGCAGTGCCCCAAGGCAAGGCAGGCTATCAAATATCTCGTAGCCGACGGCCGTTACGATTACATTGAGACAGGGTCTCTTATCAGCATCAAAAAAAACGTCGAAAGCATCACCATTCCCAGCGAAGAAGACCGCATCCAGATGAATCCTATGGATTACGAGGAATTTCGCTGGGCGTTAAACGATCAGGCATCCATAGACCTTCTCAAAACCTTCTATGAAAAAAAACGACCCCTGGGAGCTGCCCACAGAACAGCGCTACGCGACCTACGCCTTTACGCCCTTATCGGCGGGATGCCCCAAGCAGTGGTTGAATATCTCAACACAAAGGATTTGCGCAAGGTTGATTCGATCAAACGAAAAATCATACAGCTCTATGCAGACGATTTCAAAAAAATTGATCCCACCGGCAAGGCGACAAAATTATTCCTTAGCATTCCCGCCCAACTCAGCAAAAATACAGGTCGCTACATTCCGTCATCAATCGTTAGTCGTATCAGCCACGGAGTCCAACTGAATCTTTTGCAGCAATTGGAAGAAAGCAAGACCGTCAACGTGTCGTACCATTGCGATGACCCAAACATCGGTATGCCCTTAACCCAGAATACAGAAAAGTTCAAGTTGTTCGTGTGCGATACAGGCCTGTTTGTCACTCTTTGTTTTTGGGAAAAATCATACACAGAAAACATCATTTACGAAAAGATGCTTTCCGACAAGTTATCCGCAAACCTTGGGTATGTTTACGAGAACCTCGTTGCCCAAATGCTGTGCGCAAACGGCAATAAACTATTCTATCATACCTGGGCCAAAGATGACAAGCACAATTACGAAATCGACTTTTTACTTTCGCGAGGCAACAAGGTTTGCCCCATAGAAGTTAAGTCTTCTGGTTACAAGACCCATGCGTCTCTGGATGCATTCTGCAAAAAATACAGTAGCAGAATTTTAGCCCCTTATCTAATTTATACCAAGGATTTAGATAAGGAACAGCAGGTCGAATTAATGCCTGTATATATGACTATGTTCCTGTAACAAAATATTATTCGTATGAAAAATGCCGGATTCTCCGAAGTCGAAGGAACAGAAACTTTGATGTTGCCACTCTATGAAAGTTTTAAGGTTGCAAGCGCACTACCATGAAAAAGATTTTTCTTCTTGGTTTGATTTCTTTGTTTATATGGGCTTGTGGCGACGACTCCAGCCACAACACATCAGACAATGATTCTGATTGGGATATTGACAGTTCCAAATCATCAAGTTCCATCCAAAGTTCGTCTTCCCAAGACTCCTTGAATTTAGGGCTATCCTCAGCAAAGGTTGAATCAAGTAGTTCAGTAACGAATAGTTCTTCTAATGAAACATCAAGCAGTTCAGAAAAAGATGACGTCGTTTCCTGCAAAACAGAGGCAGAAGACAACTGCATATACGGAACTTTACTGGACGAGCGCGACGGGAAAAGTTACAAAACCGTAAAAATCAAGAACACATGGTGGATGGCAGAAAATTTGAATTACGCCGACAGTCTAAAGACACCTAGCCTAAAAGGAAAAAGCTGGTGTTATGACAACAGTCCCGACAATTGTGAAAAATTCGGCCGCCTTTACACTTGGGCAGCGGCAATCGACTCTGTAAAATTTGCAACGGATGATAAAAATCCGCAAGAATGCGGAGACGGAAGAAACTGCGTACAGTCTTGGCCCGATAAGGTTCAAGGGATTTGTCCCGACGGCTGGCACTTACCCGATTACGATCAACTTGCAAATTTCATTGTTGATGTAGGAGGCTACGCTACAGCAGGCGTTACACTAAAATCGCAAAGCGGCTGGTACAACGACGGAAATGGAAACGATGCAATCGGATTCAATGTATTGCCTTCCGGCATAAGATTTGAAAATGGTTCTTTCGATAGTTTGGGTGCAGTATTCTGGGGTTCCACAGAAGTGATGAGCGGAGCCATCACATTGTACTTTTATTACGACTATGAATACGCGGGACTTCTGGATCAAGAAAAAAGTTACGCATTTTCAATTCGTTGCATAAAAGATGCCGATTAATTCACTTCCTATACATCACTACGAAACTTTTGCCTTTGACGATTTCCTTTACGGTTACATCGTCAAAGCCAGCTTCTTTGCCAAAGGTAATTAGATCCTGGGGTTCAAACTTTTTGAATCCCTTTACAGTATTGTTCCAGAAATAAACCGTGTTAATGGACGTAACGGCAGCAAATCGCCCCCACAACACCACGAGGATTTCCAAATTGACTGCCGATATATTCAGTGAACTTAGACATCTTCTACAAATTTAAAAGAGTAGTACTTGTTTCGAATTCGGAACTGGTGAATAATCCATATGATGAAGGCTCCATTGGAGATCTCTTCATAAACAATGTTCCAGGGATTTTCAAACAGAACAAAAAGTTGAACAATCCAGGCAATCAAATCCAGCAGGAACAACATATCCCACCAGAATTCATTGTGTTCAAATTCAACGATAGTGGATTTGTCGTCAGAAACATCAACTTCCACGGTTCCGGAAAACCATTTAATCATGCTTTGGATGTGAAGTACATAATGCCCTGCCGGCATAGAAATTTCAGCTTGATGCGTAATCCCCAAAAGGCGACCATTCAAAGAAATCCAATGAGGCAAGCGTGATGGAATTCGGCTTTTCGCATTTCTAACAACCAATTTCGCCATGAAGCCAAACTTAGTTTAAAGAGCCGTATCCAGCACCATCATCAGGGAGAATCCCAAGGCAAAAAGCAAGGTTACCCCATCGAAATGGATTCCTTCGTTAGCCTCAGGCAAAAGTTCTTCTACCACCACGTAGATCATAGCACCCGCAGCAAGGCTCAGCAGGTAGGGCATCGCCGGCAAAACGAAGCCAGCCAAAAGCATGGTAATCACAGCAGCCCCCGCTTCCGCCACCGCAGAAATAAAGCCCAGTCCAAAGGACTTCAGGCGAGTCTCGCCTTCAGCTCGCAGGGGCAGCGAAATAATTGCACCTTCCGGAAAATTCTGCAAAGCCATACCCACAGAAACCGCCACCGCCGACGCCAGGGAAATTCCACCTGCCGCACCTGCGCTCGCCACGTCGCCGACACCAACAGCACTGCCGACACTAGCAAGCCAGCCAGCAAACACCACACCGATGGCCATACCTTCAGGAATATTATGGATGGTCACTGCCAGCGCAAGCATAGTGGTGCGCTTCATTTTCACACGAGGACCTTCCGGCGAATCACTGCCTAAATGCAAATGAGGTGTAACCTTGTCAATCAAGAAAAGCAGAAGAATGCCCGCCCAGAATCCGGCCACCGGAGGAACAAAAGCAAGCTTGCCGTAATCACCCGAGGATTCAATGGAAGGTAGCAGCAAACTCCACACAGAAGCCGCCACCATCACGCCTGCCGCAAAAGCCATCATGCCACGCTGTACCTTGGGGCGCAAGCTCCCCTTCATGAAAAATACGCAGGCGGCACCAAGAACCGTCCCCAAGAAGGGAATTCCGATTCCATAAATCACAGGTAAATAGCGGGAAAAAACCATAAAAACTCCGTTTAGAAGTCAATATAAAAAATGAAGGCAACATTGACATAGTCAAACAATACATCCAAATTAACAATATGTAGTTCCATTCGCCTAAAAAAGAGTTAGATTCCTAACGAGGTGTTTATGGATAACAAGTTCTTATTTGCGTCTGCGATTGCTTTGTGCGCAGCCCAGGCATTCGGTTCCGTTTATTATGTCGCTGTTGACGGTAACGATAGCGCAGCTGGTTCCAAGGAAAAGCCTTTTGCCACGCTGAAAAAGGCAAACACAGTCGTTACCCCTGGCGATACCGTATGGATCCGCGGCGGCGTCTACGAAATGCGGGACACTTCCTATTGCGAACGCGCTAGAATGTCTGCAGGCGTTCTGCTCACCACCAGCGGTGAAAGCGATGACAATCGCATTCATTACTTTGCCTATCCGGGAGAACGCCCTATTTTCGACGGCACCAACCTTCCCATCGGCCAGGCTCTTGACAAAACCACTTCATCAACGGATTTGGAATACACAGCGGGCATTTTGATTTACGCCAGCTACTTACATCTGAAGGGAATCGAAGTCCGCAACGTTCCCATGAAGCACAATTCCAATTCAGGCGTTTACGTTACCCGATGCAAGCATGTGATTTTGGAACAGATGGAAAGCCATCATAATGCAGGCCCGGGATTCTTTGTGAACGAAGGCGGAAGAGGGCTCAACGGCGGCGGGCATCTATTCTTGAACTGTGATGCACACGACAACTATGACCCCACAGGCCGTCAGGGCGATGGCGAAAATGCCGACGGTTTCGGCGTACATTACCAGTATGATGGCGACACCACAAAATTTTTCGGTTGTCGTTCCTGGTGGAACAGCGATGACGCCTACGACTTTATCAATCAGGAATTTCCTGTTGTTGTAGAAAACAGCTACGCCATGGGAAGCGGCTATAGTGACTATGGCACAAAAAAGCCCACAAATGGAAACGGTTCCGGATTCAAGATGGGCGAAAGCACATTTGGTGGCGGGCACCATATCATTCGAAACAGTGTCGCCTGGAAAAACGAGACCTTCGGTTTTTACGCAAACTACACAGGCGCAGGAACCCAGTGGATCAACAACACTTCATTCAAAAATGAACAACGTGCTTTCAACATGGCATCTACCACATTCGATGCAGAAGGTCACCGTCTCGCCGATGTTGCTGTGTTGACGGGCGATAACGCTCATGTACTGAAAAACAACATTGCTTTTCCGAATGTAAATTCCCAAGTTGGTGTGTGCTGGGTGAAAATCAATGACAGCGACAAGGGACATGACGAAGATTGTGCCGCAGGCGAAAACAACACCTGGAACTTGAAGCTGGATTTGGATGAATCAGATTTCGAAAGCATTGATGACCCCAGCATGACTGTAACAGGCGAAGACCTTTCCAAGATTCCTGGAATTTTGGGACCGAGAAACGCTGACGGAAGCGTCCCCAACGTGAACTTCTTGAAATTGAAGGAAGGCAGCCGTGCCATTGACAAGGGCGAAGATGTGGGGTCTGAATTTGCTGGCGCAGCACCGGACCTTGGCGCTTACGAATACGGCATGCCATCTAGCAGCTCCGTCGCAAGTTCCAGCAATTCTGCAACAGACGCCATCGTAAAAAGCTTCGCCGCACCACACACTCGTGGTAACGCAGCCGTCTTCGACATGCAGGGACGTTTCTTAGGATCTTCAACAAAGCAGATCAAGAATCCCGGCATTTACCTGGTTCGCCGCGGTTATGAAATCCAGAAAGTAATTGTGAAATAAGCTAAGCCTTGCGACGTATTTCGCAGCAAGACATTATCACTCTACAAATCGGCACTAGATACAGGAAACAGGCGCAGAGCACTGCGCTATTGGGGGCCTGTACTGCATTTAAAACAATGACGGTAGCCACAGACCAGGGCACTAGTGCAATTACCGTAACAGCGGTATCGTAAAGATTCAAAGCCTGATTTTCCGCACCCAAGTTTTCCGTCATTTGATTAGTCAAAATGATGGTAAGGGTTTGGTTGCAAACCACGCAAGAAGCCAAGGTGGCGCAAGCCAAAGTAACAACCTGCGATTACCACAATGAGGAACACATTCACCATGGAAAGTAATCCTCCCCCATTCACCATCTTGGCGATTTCAGGGACGGTAGTTTTATAACCAAAAATGATAAATTGAAGCAAATCCATAACGGACTGATTTTCAACAATCAATGCCAGGCCAAATGCAGAAACGGAACTCCACAACAGAACAAGACTAGTACGCACACGAGCCACGGAAAGCGCAATAATCACAAGGGCCGGCACTAGGCTCCACAAGGACAATGTAAAATCCTTGGCGAATAGTTCAGCAACATTCGGGACTTGGGCAAAACCATTCGTCGCAACAGTTCCTGCCTCAGAACCGCCTTTCATTCCGGCCACAAAATAAACAACGCAACTGATCAAGAATGGCAACCAGGTAGTCTTTACCATATGGCGAATGTTCTGATAAATATCCGTCTTGGTAATTCCTGCAGTCAAAAGGGACATGGCAGAATTCAGCACAAAGGTCAGCAGGATAAAAATCTCAGGGCGAATCAGTTCTACTGCAAAACTTACCACCGTAGGGATAGTTCCTGCAGCACGCCAGCAATAAGCGACGCGAACAATGCTATACAGAAAACTGTGAGAATAATTAATTCAGGCAAATCAATAGTCCTATAAACGGACTACCAATTTAGAAAACCACTAGTCCCTGTATTTTTTCAGGACCAGAGCTCCGTTGTGTCCACCAAAGCCAAGTGAAGCGGAAACAGCGCAATCAATATTGCCCACAAAGCCCTGACCATCCACAAGATTGATATCGCAGGCTTCATCCTGGTTATCGCAATTGATATTGGCCGGATAGAAGGAATCGTAGATAGCCATGGTAGAAATTACAGCCTCAAGAGCGCCGGCAGCACCAACACAGTGACCAGTCATTCCCTTGGTGCTGGAAACCTTCATCTTGGTCTTGGCATGATCGCCAAAAACATCCAAGAGCATCCTGGATTCCGTTACGTCGTTCATGGCAGTAGATGTACCATGAGCATTGTAGTAATCTACGCTTTCTGCAGAAACGTCTGCATCACGCAAGGCATTGCGCACAGCTCTAGCACACATATCGCCATTAGGTCTGGGAGAGGTAATATGGTAGGCGTCGGCACTGGCGCCATAGCCAGCAAGTTCTGCATAAATCTTTGCACCGCGAGCCTTGGCATGTTCCAATTCTTCAAGAACTAAAACTGCACCACCTTCACCCATGACAAAACCGGAACGATCCTTGTCGAAGGGGCGAGAAGCCTTCTGCGGACAATCATTGTAGCGAGTTGTCAAGGCACGCATGCTAGCGAAACCTTTGATAGCGTAATCGGTAATACAACTTTCAGAACCACCCGCCAGGCAAACGTCCAAGTCGCCATAGCGAATTGCCTTCAAGGCCATGCCGATGGCATCTGTACCAGAAGCACAAGCGGAGGAAACCACCCAGGCGCAGCCTGTGATGCCCAGTTCCATGGAAACGTTGGCAACAGATTCATTAGGAATCAATCGTGCCACATCAAAGGGAGAAATCTTCTTTTTGTCCGTTTCAACATAAAGGTTGAAGGATTGGTCAATCACATCCATACCACCAATTCCGCTACCGGCAATAACACCGGTCTTTTCATCGGACAGAACCTCTTGACTGAGGTTGGCATCCTTTACCGCTTCAAGAGAGGCGGACAGCAAAAACTGGGTAAAGCGTCCCATACGGGATGCATTCTTCGGGGAAATTCCGTGGTATGCGGGAGTAAAGCCCTTCACCTCGGCAGCAATCTGCACCGGGCTTGAAGAAGGATCAAAAAGTGTAATCCTATCAATACCGCATTGGCAATTTTTTACGGCATTCCAAAGATCGTTCTTGTTATGACCTAAGGGAGACACAGCTCCCATACCAGTAATGACAACTCTTCTCTTTTCCATCGCCGAAAAGATACAACCGATTCAGCGACTTCAACACGGTGTTGATTTTAACTTTTTTCATTTAATTCAACACTAGGAACAAATTTTGTTGTTTTTCCGGAGATGAAACTTAAGATAACACTGGACATGGTTGGAAGAGAAACATTTCTTTCATCCTCCAGCCAATGGAGAATCATATAAATGATTCCAGAAACTTTGAACACAATACGGTAATATTCATAGGTGCTAGACTCAACACCCTTATCCTTACTCCACTGACAATTCTTTTCCCAGATGGTATTAATCATCAATTTTACAAAGGAGTCCGCATAGTCGGTTTTCATGAGGGTCAAGAAAAAAGCGTCGTTGTCGCGGTAGTATTGAAGCATCTTGCTCATGGCTAGGCCACGATTCTTCTTTTCCAAGAAGGCCTTGAGAAAATCACAGGAAGCATCAACAGTGTCAAGCACCATCTCCCCCAGCAAAGCATCCTTATCCTTGTAATGATTGTAGAAAGTTGTTCGATTGATACCCGCACGTTCACAAATAGAACATACGTTAATCAAAGAAGCTTCGCCTTGTTTCAACAACTCGACAACAGACTCTTTCAAAACTTTTTTTGTCTTGGAGACACGGATATTTTCTTTCGTCTTTTGCATCATTACAATTATAGTTTTCTAAATTCACATTTGAAAGAATTGCCCAGGTAAGATATGTCCATTTTAGATGATTTTACGGATAACGTATTACAAGAGATGCAGAAGGCTCACACCTACCGCACTATGCGACTTCTGGAAAGTGCAGAAGCTAGTCATGTGCAGATTGTTGATGCAGCAGATACTTGCAATGAGACCCGTGATGTTCTTCTTTTGGCATCTAATTCCTACCTGGATTTATGTAACGAACCTGAATTGAAAAAGGCCGCCGCGGACGCCATTTTAAAATGGGGAACAGGAAGTGGCGGCGCCCGCCTTACCACCGGCAACAAGACTCCTCACGAAGAACTTGAAAAAGTGTTAGCAAAATTCAAGGGTGAAGAAGCCGCCATCACCTTTGGCACCGGCTATATGGCAAATGTGGGCGTTCTTTCCGCATTGTGCAGCAAGCAAGCTCGAAGCAAGGGCAAAGAAAACAGCGTCAGCGAATGCGTCGTGTTCAGCGACGAACTAAATCACGCCAGCATTATTGACGGCATCCGACTTTCCAAGGCCAAGTGCATCGTTTATAAGCATAATGACATGGATGACTTGCAGCGAGTCATTCTGGAAAACCGAAACCGTTTCGCCCGCGGCCTTATCGTTACCGACGCCGTATTCAGTATGGACGGCGACTTGGCAAATCTTCCGAAATTGCAAAAGATTGCTCAGGAAAATAATTGTCTTCTCATGATCGATGAAGCCCACGCCACAGGCGTCATCGGGAAATCCGGCCGCGGTCTTGCGGAACATTTTAACGACATGGGAATCCCTTGCAAACATGCCGACGTTACTGCTGGAACATTGAGCAAGGCCATCGGATGCGAAGGTGGATTCGTTGCAGGCAAACAAAAACTCATTGACTTCTTGCGAAACAAGGCTCGCAGTTTCATTTTCACCACGGCAATGTCTCCCGCCATGGCACAGGCTGCAGCCAACAACCTGAAGTTTATTGAAGAACATCCAGAACGAGTCCAGCAACTTCAAGAAAATGTGAAAGCTTTCTGCAAGGAATTAAATATTCCCACATCGCCCTCCGCAATCGTTCCCATCATTATTGGTGACGAGGCCGACGCTCTTCGCGCATCCGCAGAACTTTTGGGAAAGGGAATTCTAGTTCCCGCAATTCGCTACCCCACAGTAGCAAAAGGCCAGGCAAGACTTCGTGCCAGCTTGATGGCTACTCACACAAAGGAAGATTTGCAGAACGCAGCAAGGGCAATCGCAAAAGTATTAAAAGGCTAGATTCTTCGACTACGAACCTGTCGGTTCTTCGCTTAGAATGACACGCAGGTGAAAACAAAAAAGTTTCTTATGAATAAAGGTTATTTCGTAACAGCAACAGGTACTGATGTCGGCAAGACTTTTGTAACCGCCCTTCTGGTAAAGAAGTGGCGCGACTCTGGAATTGACGCCGGCTACTATAAGGCAGCCCTCAGCGGGGCCGAACTGCGAAACGGCACATGGGTAGCCGGCGATGCAGACTTCGTAAAGCAAACCGCCAACCTCCCCGACACTCAGGAAGAATTGGTCAGCTACGTCTACAAGGAAGCCGTATCCCCTCATCTTGCCGCCCGCAAGGAAGGTAATCCCGTAGAACTGTCCAAAGTCAAGGCAGACTTTGACGCAGCTTGCAACCGTCACGAGTCCGTTTTTGTGGAAGGAAGCGGCGGAATCATCTGTCCCATCCGTTACGATGAAACTGGTAGCAACCCTCAAAAGATTTTCCTCACCGACATTATGAAAACGGTGAACGTCCCTCTTTTGATTGTTACCACAGCAGCCCTGGGAAGCATTAACGCCTGCGTTCTGACTGTAGAATACGCCCGCGCTCGCGGCCTCGACATTCGTGGCATCATCGTGAATCGCTATGGCATCAGCGGCAACATGCAAATGGAAGACGACAACATCAAGATGATGCATGAAATTACGGGTTTGGAAATTCTCGCAAAAATTCCCGAAAATGCAAAAGATCTTGGCGTAGCCCCTTTCTAAGCCAAGGAAACTCACGAACTTTTTAATACATTTCAAGCAATGGCTTTTCAGGGAAAAAACATCTTGCGAATTTTGGCAACGATTATTTTGTCGTGTGTCTTTCTCGCTTCATGCTCCTTTCCTGTTCGCACAGGCTACGACCGCAAACGGGGCGATTACAAGCCAATTCCCAAGGGCGCACCCACTAGTAACGACCCCTACGAAATCGCTGCAAAGCAAGCCATCAAGACTCCCGTCATTAACAGTCTCGTTGTAGCTCTACAAGAAGAACGCAAAGCCGCAAATAAGTCTGCAAGCAAATCTTCCTCAAAAATCGCAAGCCAAACCAAACAAAACTCCGCAGAAAAGGTTCGCTCCGCTTCTGCGAAAAAAGCCGCCAAGCGCGCAGCCCCCAAGGCTGCACCTGGTCCAAAAACTTTAGAAGGCCTTGCAAACACATGGATCGGCACCAAGTATAAAATGGGCGGATCAACTAGAAGCGGAATCGACTGTTCTGGCTATGTCATGGTCATCTACAAAGAACTTTACAACATCGCCCTGGACCATAATGCCGCCAGGATTTTCAAGGATTCCCGTGGAAAAAGCGTTAGCCGCGGTGACTTGAAAGAAGGGGATCTAGTATTCTTTGGTGATTTTTGGGGTATTAGCCACATCGGCATTTATTTGAACGGGGATCGATTTACCCACGCCAGCACTAGCCGAGGCGTCATGATTTCCCCCATGAATGACAAGTATTGGAGTCCTAAGTACAAAGGGGCTCGACGTTTTTTCTAATTTAAGACTATGAAGAAAATTGCATTCCAAGGTCGTAAGGGCGCATACAGTGACTGCGCAGCCCATTATCTTTTTGGCGATGACATCGAGACTTTGCCCAAGGATACTTTTGAAGAAATCTACCAGGCTATTGAAACTGGCGAAGCCGACGGCGGTGCAATTCCTATTGAAAATTCTACGGCGGGCTCCATCGAGGCCAACTACGATTTGCTCTACAAGTGGCGTCACCGTATCGTAGGCGAAGTGATGCTCCGCATTGAGCACACCCTCTGCGTAATGCCCGGCGTAAAGCAGGAAGATCTGATACGAGTCTATAGCCACCCGCAGGCTCTGGCTCAGTGCTCCAAGTTCTTTGCCGAAAATCCGCAGATTCAGGCAGTTCCCGCATTTGATACCGCAGGCTCTGCTGAAGAGCTGGCCGCCCGCGGCGCCCGTGATGAAGGCGCCATCGCCAGTGCCTACGCCGCCAAGATTTACAACTTGGATATTCTGAAGGCTGGTCTGGAAAACCTCCGCGGCACCAACTTCACCCGTTTCTACGGCATCCAGAAAACTCCCGCCGACTTTACCGAATCCGAGGGAGCCAAGACTACCCTATTGCTGGAACTTGCAAATTCGGGCGCCGTGGGCTCCCTGTACAACGTTCTGGGTTGCTTCGCAAAGCGCGGCATCAACCTGACTCGTTGCGAAAGCCGCCCCCATCCGGACAAGCCCTGGGAATACATTTTCCACATTTCCTTCGAAGCCAATGTGAACGAGCCTCGCGCAAAGGAAGCCTTGGCTGAACTGAAGGACTACACCAGCTTCATCTACATTCTGGGCACCTTCAAGAAGGGCGTGGTAGAAACGCTTAAGTACTAATTACGAATTACAAATTACGAGGTACGAGATTAATAATCGCGCCGTAGGCGCCAAACTAAATCTCATAATTTATAATTCATAAATCATAATTGAAAAAAGGATTTTTCTATGGCATACGAACGTACCGACAGAGCTTTTAACGAATACAGAAATCTCAAGATGACCACCGGCTTCATCAGCTCTGCCGATGGTTCCGTTCTCATTGAAATGGGCCGCACCCGCGTCATCTGCAACGCCACCTTGCTCCCCAAGGTTCCGGATTGGCTGGCAGGCCGCGGCACTGGCTGGATTACCGCAGAATACAGCTTGTTGCCCCAGAGTACCGGCAAGCGCGTGGAACGTGAGCGCAAAGGCGCCAGCGGCCGCACCCAGGAAATTCAGCGCCTGGTAGGCCGTTCCCTCCGTGGAGCCGCCAATCTCGCCGCATTGGGCGAGAACGCAATCGTCATCGATTGCGACGTCATCGAAGCTGACGGCGGCACCCGTACCGCAAGCATCATCGGCGGTTTTGTTGCCCTCGCCATCGCCCTCAAGAAGATCAAGGCTCGCATCGGTCTTACCGAACAGATCCTCCAGCACGCCATTACCGCCATCTCCGTAGGCGTTGTTGACGGCAAGCCCCTCTGCGACCTCTGCTATGTGGAAGATTCCGCAGCCGACGTGGACATGAACGTGGTCATGCAGGACGCCCAGAACTTCATCGAAGTCCAGGGCACCGGCGAACACGCCAGCTTCGATCGCAAGATGCTGAACACCCTTCTCGATCTCGGCGAAAACGCATGTAAGGACATCTACCAAAAGCAGATGGAACTGATCGGCGGCGAATTACCGTAATTTGCTAAGCCCATCATTTTTAATGCTGAAAAAAAGTCCGCGACTGCGGACTTTTTTGTTTCTTCAAGAATATTCTTTATTTTTTAAGCCAACTCAATGCTTGGATATTGAATGCCCCCTGAGGTAATCCGGCGTCTGTAAAGCGGATGCGAATTGTTTCCAAGCGGGAAGCAGCAAGTTTCAGTTCCTCGGTTTCATCAAATTTCAAGCACTTTGTCACAATCATTTCTGGACCAGGCCAAGATTTATACGAAACGGCTTCCCTAGCAAGTTGATTTGCTACTGATTCTTCAGGAACAAGGTCAATATTCACGTTTACATCGGAATAATAGGTCAAGCAGACTCCCCTGTACTTTTCAGTAGCATCAACCCAAGCCACATTACCAGTAGATTTATCTACACCAGCAACATTAAATGCAACAGCTAGATCATCGTTTTCATCTATTTCGAAATCAACTGCGCCGCACATGCCCCGGCAAGTATCAATCACGCTGTTAGGAATCTTGTTGGTATTGTAGGGGACTCGCATGGGCCAATAAATCTGTCTTTCAAGCTGGAAATCTTCATCCACAACAAACCAGTATCCGCTAGAATCAGAACCGTTGTCCAAGCCTGTAGAAATCCTATAATCTGTACCCTGCCAAATAATCACAGTATCACCGAAAGATTTGAAACCATCCTGTTTATAGACCGGAATTTCAACTTCGTCGATAAGCAAAGTATTAACTCTTCTCTGTTTAATGGTTCCAATGGACCCTTGAGCGCTGTTAGAATCCTGAGCAGAACTTCCTCCAGAATACTTCTTAAAGCCAACGGAGAGAATATTGAAGTATGCAGTCGGTTCACTTTGTTCATAGAAATGAAGTCTAATGGATTGCAGACGGCTTGCAGCAAGTTTTCTGTCGTCAGTATTAAAATCAATGCACCTTGTAATCACGGTAGTGTCTCTGCTCGGCCAAGGTTGCATAGTGGCAGCACCATAGGTAAGGCTAGCCGCTACAGACTCTTCAGGAACAAGTTCAATGGACATCTTTGCAGAAGACAAGTAGGTAACACAGATTCCACTGTATTGCTTAGTCACGTCAGCCCAATCCAGCGATTCTCCGTCTTCTAGGGTTCCCGCCACGTTAAAGGCCAAACCAATCAAAGATTCTTCATCCACTTCGAAGTCGATTCTACCACACAAACCGCCACAAGCATCAACTTCAGATGCCGGGACAATCAGCTTGTTCATTCTTGGTGTCGGCCAGGTAATGGCACTAAACGCCTTATAAGATTCCTGAGTCACATACCAGTAACCGCTGGAATCCGAGCCATTGTCAAAGCCTGTGGCAACGCGATTGGCATCCTTACAGCCTTCCCAACCGAGCACCAAACCAAGAGTATCATTCTGGCATTCCTTGTGCACGGGAATGTTATACTCCGCAATAGTGAGATATTCCTCAACAAAAGCCTCATCACCTCTAGAACTTGAGGAATACTCTACTTTTTGAGAACTAGATGACACATCGTCCTTTAGAGGAGCAATCAAAGTAACGCCATCAAGGTTAAAGGAAGTCTTTTCACCCGGTTCAAGCCACATCCAGAATTGAAGAGCAGCAACACGTTCAACGGGGTCCTTCACGAAATTAATGGGCTGTTTAAATTCATCCCACTGAATGCAATACTCCCCAACAGTATCGCGAGGCTCTAAGGTTGCAGTAGGCAAACCACCCTTCAACAACGTATTGATTTTTTCACCAAGATCCAAAGTTACAAACAAAGTCTTCGGTGCGGAATACGTCACACACAATTGATCAATACCATAATAACCCGTCAAAGATACAGGATTGCCATTTGTATCGGTGACATCAAGCTTCACTCCGGAACGAAGGGAGTCTAAGCCATCAACGGATTCTGCCAGGATTTCAATTTTTAGTCCACCTCCGGTCAAATATTCAGGCACAGCCTTTGCATAATCCTCAGAAATATCTGTGGGGGATGCCAAAGTCATGGCAACAACATCACACGCGTTGCCCTCCGAAGTACAGCTACCAGCAACTTTTATATTTGAACCACCTCCCGGGCTAGTTCCCGGATCGGTACAACCTAGCACAAGAAGTGCTGTAGTAACGCAAGACAGAAATACGCTATTTTTAAAAATGTTCTTCATACTAACCCTAAAAATTCCAATGGAAATTATTTTGAAGGTTCAACCTTCTTAGTCAACGGAAACAACTGCAAATTCAAACGATAAACTTGATCCGACGATTCGCTTGCAGCCGCGATTGCCGCAATCTTTCGACGACAGGATTCCAACTCTCGAGTAATCTGTTCATAGGCATCCCGGTCGATACTCATGGTCACACCATTAAAATTTCGATCCTTGGGATCAAATTCATCAATAGCCTTTTGAGCAAAGCCTGCCATTTCACGATGCATGGATCGAATTGCCAAAGGCATCACATCGGAATTACCTACTAGTGACTTATCCGTTTGAACATATTCGTTATCAGACTTTTTCTGAAGGATGCCCACGCTCACCATGAAATCCAGGGATTTCTGGACCTCGGCCGCAGTTACAGGTTGCCAGCACATTTCGACAAGTTTTTCAGGATCGGCTTCCGGCATCATGGAAACTAGTTCACGAAGCACGGGATTCTTCCAGGATTCAAAATAGGCAAAGGCGTCGCCATCAACGACACGAACCTTATTGGCCCTAGCAATATCCTGCATGTGGGAGAAGGCGCTCTTTTTAGCTACGTCATTCTTGGCCTGGTTATACTGCACCAAATAACGGAAGTACACCAGTTCAAAACCGCCAAGGCTCATGGCAGAAGCAACCTTTTCAACGCCCAGTTCGCTAAGGCTACTTTTACCTTCGCAAACAAGCTTTAAGTAAACGGGAGAAGAAAATCCCGCCAGCCGAGCAAATTCACGCCAGGTAAACGACGAGGTCTGCTTACGTTCATCGTAAAAATCCTGCATGTAGCAGCGATAATCCTTATACTCAACGATTGACTTCATGATAAAACCGTGTAATCATCCCTTCCATCACCTAATATACATCTTTTTGTATCACAAGTCAACCCTTTTGTGATACAAAAAAAAGAATAAAAAAGTGTTCCATCGGAACTTGCCGATGGAACACCCAGGGGTCTCCTCCTCCCCCTTACTTAACCACAAGCATCTGTGCTTTCATCACACTACCCTGCTTTATGGTTACAAAGTAATGGCCCCTAGAGAGTTTTGCATCTACAAGATTAACCTTGTTGACACCCACATTCCCCTTGTCAAAGGAATACTTTACCGCACTGGACCCATCGACCTTCGCAATCATCACCTGATAACGAGCTGCAGAGGAAGATTCAAACATCAGTTCGTACTTATTCACGCCAACAATCTTAAGGCCATCTCGTGCAACCAAGCCGTTCTTTACAATTGCTTCCGGTTCTTCCGGATCTACGACAGGCTTTGCAACAGGGCTGTAAGGAACCTGATACACGTCTGTAGTAAAACGAACCTGAATCACATTGGCGAAGAATTGACCGGCAATAGTCTTGCAGCCGCGCTGAATACCGAAAGCCAAACGACCCTTAGGAGCAATGATGGTACCAAACCAACGGGTATCAATTTGAGTGACTTCGTCAGAATGCTGGTAGACCTTGAAGGACTTTGCAAGATTGTTTCGGCCCTGATCTCGTTCAGTTTCAGCCCTAACGTTATCTCCAAACCAGGAAGACATACCATTCAAATGAAGGATCGCAGGGTAAACCCTATTCTGGATATCGAACTTAGAACCATAATCCAAATTCAGCTTGCCGATATACATTTCGCCTGCAGAGAACTTCACATAGCCACCTTCCTTCACAGTCACTTCAGCATATTTGTCGCCATCGTTAATTTCCAAGGAATCACCCTTTTCAACAACAACAACCTTGTCCCCAAAGGAAGCTTCCGGAAGCTGGGTATAGGAGTCAAAGTTCCACACAGATCCTCCATGACGAATCACGTCAGCTTCAACAGATTGCTTCGATGCAAGAACTTCCGATTTCATGCCAAACAGGTAAATTTTTTCTGCACCGCCATCAGCCTCTGTCATAACGTTGCCGTTTGCATAAATTTCGCCAAGCTTAGTATTGGGGCCAATGTAAACAGCATCTTCCTGAGCATTCTTTCCAGCAGAAACTACAGCACAATCAGACTTAAAGAGTTCCTTGTCTTCCGTTGTCATTTGATCATACGGAATCGAACCAGGGCTCTGCAAGCAGGTAATATTGTTATGAAGAGCCAGCTGCTGATTAGAGAAGAAAACCAAGTTATCCAAAGGACTTGTTTTTTCATCCAGATTATCAACAGGCTTTACGTTAGGTTGATAAACCACAGGGTACACATCCGTTGCAAAACGAACTTGAATTACATCAGCAAGGAATTGACCGGCAACAACCTTACAGCCGCGCTGAATTCCGAAAGCCAAACGGCCCTTAGGAGCAATGATAGTACCAAACCAATGAGTATCAATTTGAGTGACTTCGCTAGAATGCTGGTAAACCTTGAAGGACCTTGCAAGATTGAGGCGTCCCTGATCGCGTTCAAATTCAGCCCTAACATTATCACCAAACCAGGTAGACTTGCCATTCAAGTGAAGGATTGCAGGGTACACCCTATTCTGGATATCGAACTTTGAACCATAATCCAAATTCAACTTGCCGATATACATTTCGCCTGCAGAGAACTTCACATAGCCACCTTCCTTCACAGTCACTTCAGCATACTTGTCGCCATCGTTAATTTCCAAGGAATCACCCTTTTCAACAATAGCAACCTTTGTACCAAAGGAAACTTCCGGAAGTTTTACATGAGGTTCATATTCCCATCGAGTTTCATTTAAACGAAGAATATGAGACTTAACTTCATCATCAGATTCAATCAAATCGGCATTTTCACCATACAGGTATGTTGCAAAAGGAGTAGAATTTTCACTGAGTTCCACAAGGCCCTTTGCATGTACATTACTAAATCTAGTGTTCGGTCCAATGTAAACAGCTGCACCCAGGGTTTCTTCTGCAGCAGAAGCGATTGTACAGCCTCTTCCAAAGTTTGCTTCTCTCTCCTCGTCTGGGTCAAACGGAATTCCAGAATAGCCATCGGTGCAAAAAACATCATTGACAAATCCCAACTGTTTATTGGCATAAAAAGCCAAGTCCGCAGGAATTTCTTCAACCTTTGCATAACCGTTTTTCTTTAATGGGTCACTTTCACCAGGTTCGAAGATTCCATTCTTATTCGTATCTTCTTCAGAATCCATTACCCCGTCGCCATCAAAATCGTCATTGTTTTGAGGGAATGTTTCAGGCTTTTTGTAATCAAATGCAATAACAGGTTCTACAGTAAAGCGATACTCATTATTGGGCGCATGGAATTCACCATTGGGAAGTAATTTAGCTCTAGTAACATAAGAGCGAATTTCGTCTAGATCATTAATTCCATCGCCGTCAGAATCAGCCTTTTTCGGATCACTCATAAATCTGAAATGTTCGTCGAAATCCACAATTCCATCGCCGTCAGAATCCTTATCTACAGGATACAGAGCATCCGTTTTTTCAAAGGACGTGGGCATACCGTAAAGGACGTAATTATTCATGAATTTTCTAAGCATATTCAAGTAGACATAACTATCTCTACCAAAGTTATCCACATTGATAATATGGACCAAGGTATCTTGATTTTTGTTATCAACAGCAATTCCGTCAATAACCATTGCATGTCCGTAATTGTCAGAAGGATCCAAAGTCACATCGTCACCAGCTACTGATCCAATGGAGAACGGAATAGGCGTTCCGGATTTCAAAGTTTCCAGGATTTCCGCCCCACTAAGCACTCGTATACTAGCATCATAATTTTTTGCATTGGAATCTTTCAAAAACCTGCTGATCAGTGCAGCGGCTGTTGACATTTTACCACCCTCATTATAGCTCGGTGTAAAAATACCAAACTGAGGATCGTTTCGCTCTATCATCTTTCCATGGTAGAACATTTCATCCTGGGTCAAAGCGTCGGCCTTGGTATTTCTGTTACCATAGTGGTAGCTGTAAACATTGAACACAGCAATAAGCCAGCAACGGCCCATAAAAGTAGTCCGTTCCTCAGCATTGGCAAACATGTGTCCATCAAAGGTCGATTCATTCCAACGATAGTCATCCACAAAAGGACCCACCGCAGACACCAGCATGCGCGTATCTTTGTAGGCACCGTAGGATTTCACGCCCAGTTCAATCAAATTATGGGCAGGCACCATAGCAACATTTGTTAGATCCCAAGACGGCTTCTTTTCGCCAGCACCAGGATTTGCCCCGCTGCTTAAAATGTATGCGGTAAAATCCTTATCTGCAGGAACAGATGCATACTCAGAAAGACCCGCAACGTTTCTATTTGCATAGGCAGGTCTCTGAACATAATTGTAAATCACCGGATTATCAAGAGGAGATCCGGCTTTGTCAATTGCATAGGTGAAATAATCCTGAGTAATCCTGCCCACGTCCTTATAATCAGAAAGATCATTCTTAGACACAGAAATACAAACTTCCGCATCAGACTTGGGGGCCAACTCCATCTGAACATCAACCACATAAGCGCCGTATTTATTCTTTTTCAGATTGTAGGTCACGCCAGAAATTGAAATCACAGGTTTAGTCGGGCAATTGATACCATAAGCACGGTCAAGCCTATACGTTCCGCTCGTAAGCTTTGGCAATACATAATTTGCACGAACGATCTTTTTCTCAGAAAGTTGATTATCCGCAACGATTTTCAATTCCGTCATGTTGGCAAAACCAGGAGTCAGATCCGTAACACTTACAGAGACACCTTCCACCGGTGCGCCATCCAGCTGAGCAAAGGCGATTGTATTTAACGCAACCAACGCCGCAAGCGATTTTTTCATTTTTTGTACCCTCAGTAACCCCTTTCTCCGTCAGGGAAAGGCTCAAGTTGAATACTATGCGCAGCACTCACTACGCATCATTTTTTTTGATTGTTTTTTGATGTCCGGCAGAAGACCTCCTAGCCCCCAAAGCCGACCATCACTTGTGTATCATCAATATAGCATCTTTTGTATCATGTGTCAATAATTTAATGATACAAATAAGGTAAAGTTTCCTTTACCTTGCGCGTTTCCTCGTTTTTACGCATTTTTCGGCATATTTTTGTATCACGAAAAAAAAGACTGTGTTCACCACAGTCTTTTTCATCAACATAGTCTTCTAGAGCCCCGAACATTCAAAGCACATCGCTCACGACTCATTACTCACAGCTATTAAACATTCCAGTCGCAGAAGTTCTTCAGCATGGCGAGACCCACGTCGCCACTCTTTTCCTGATGGAACTGGGAGGCAATCAGGTTGTCCTTGCCAATGAGGCCCTGGAACGTCTGGGTGCCGTAGGTGGTTTCTGCGAAGCTGTATTCAGCGGGTACTACCGGGTGGTAGGAATGTACGTAATAGAAGTCGCTACCGCTCTTGATGCCCTTCATAATGGGGTGTTCCTTGGTGAAATTCACCTGGTTCCAGCCCATGTGGGGAATCTTCAGGCCCGGTTCGTCCTTGAAGCGGACAGCCTTGCCAGGAAGCAGGCCCAAAGTCTTCACACCGCCATCTTCTTCGGATTCTTCCAGAATAATCTGGCAGCCGATACAAATTCCAAGCACAGGATTGCCGGCCTTCACCACAGTCTTGATGGCTTCGCCAATGCCTGTGGTAGTCAAGGTTTCCATAGCAGATGCTGCTGCGCCGACGCCGGGGAAAATCAAGCGGCCGGCCTTGGCAATGACCTCGGGATCACGGCTAGACACAGCGTCAACGCCAATATGTTCCAGTGCATTCATCACGGAAGTCAAGTTACCAGCATTATAGTCGACTACGATTACAGACATAGAAACCTCGTTCTTATGTCCCAAATATAAAAATTCCTGAACGAAGTCTCGTCCAGGAAATTCAACAAATCCGCATTAGAAGTTCATCGCCAGGACGCCACCTAGCGATTTGTTTACCGGGTCCACCACCGGCACAAACTGCAGGGCGACGGAGGATTGCTTTTTTACATACGCATCCAAGCTTTCCTCATAAGCGCGCGCCTTATCGAAGCTTTGCATTCCATCCTTCAGCCAATAATACCCTAAACCGGCAACTAGCGCAGATAACCCGTAGGCAGGCAAGACTAACACTCCAACCCCTATGGCATAGCCGGCATTGTAACTTGAAAGAAGTACAGTCAAAGCTACAGCACCGACCACCCCTGTAGGTAATAAAAAAGCACCGACGGTAGCATTAAGCACGCCAGAAAACATCAATTTGTTTATCTGTTCCTCATAATAGGCGACGCTATCTATGGGAGACAATATAATATCGTACTCCTCCGGGATTACCGGATGCTCACCTTTCTTGTAGACCAAACCCACAGTATCGCCCTGGGCGTCAAGAACAAGAGTCGTATCCTTCTCTTGAGCAAAGACGCTAACCGATAAAAGGAACATTAAAACGAGAATAAACTTTTTCATTTTAAAACCCCCAGCACCAACTAAAACGTCAAGGCGATGTTTCCACCAACGCCTCTATTGACCGGATCAATCAGGGGCAGCACCTCCAGCTTGACTACGGAATTTCTCCGTTTGTAGGAATCAAGTTTATCCTGGTAAGTCGAAGCCTCAAAACCATTTGAGTTTCCCATAATTTTAAATACCAAGCCAGTAACGCCAAGAGGAAGAATCATACTGCCAATGCACAAGCCTCCTATAAGTTCCAAAATACCTGGCGCCCCAGGAGCGGAACCTGCATCAATAATCATAATAGAACTAAGAACCAAGGCAATACCGCTACTGGCAAGAAGAATGTTTCCTGTCTTATGGTAACGGAGTGCCTTTTCGCTATTCTGGTCCACAAGGTCCTGATAGTAAGTCAAACTATCCACCTCTTTGGCCTCCGGAATTATTTCAGGAGAAACAATCTTATCTTCGTTTCCAAAGCGGACATCAATAAGATGCAGCCCTTCAGGAATAATAGGTTCATTGCCTTTATCATAGACTAAGGCATAAATTTCGCCATTCTGGTCCATGGCATAGGTAGTGTCCATTTCCTGGGCAAACGCACCTACAGAAATAAAAAGAACTAAAAGAAATCCCCAAATTTTCATATCATTAAATATACAAAAACACAATTCAAAAAGCACGTCCTCGCCTCTCATAAACGAATCGTCCTTTTTTTGTTATATTCAAAACATGCCTAACGAAAATCAGAACAACGAAGAAATCGACCTGGACGCCATCATCAACAACATGAGCTCCATCAACAGCGAAGACTACTGGTTCAAGAAAGTAAGCCAGTTCGAAGAGCACGACGAAACCGTCCCCGGGGCAGACCAATCCAACAGCTAAAAAAACGCTGCAAAATAAAAAAGCCATTTTTAGGGTTTTAGGGAGAAGTAATGAAAAAAAAGAAAAAACGCAAAATTTTTCCCGCTGACTTGACCGATTTCCGTAATGACGGAATTTCCTACAAATCCGACGTTTATTACGCAAACATAGCCGATAAAATATACTGGTCCATAGTCAGCAAAACCCTTGAAGAAAATGACGACATCGCCAGAATGTGCATTCGCACCGCACTCTACTTTGAAGATATCGTCAGCCACATCGGCCTCTGGCACTGTTTCAGACAGAACCATCTAAAAATGTTCGGCAAGCTAATGCCCTGCGAAATAGGACCAGAAGACAAACTCGAAGTAGATCTGTCTCGCGGCTCGGTCCAGTTTATTCTTTGGCTAGACATTTCCGACACTTACGATCTGACTGTAAAGAACCCGAACAGCGAAGCCATGCTCGAGTTTTCAAAGCTGGCTTTTGCCATTTTACAGCAGGAGCTACCCAGGGCAGAAGTAAACCACGAACTGAGAAACAGACTGTTCAACACATCCGTGTTTGACGAATTCCATAACATCCGAAGAAATCTGACTTTGATATCCTTCCGTTCCTACCTTTCCATCTGGCACAAGGTGCAGTACAACGCGGAACGCCTCTACGATACAATATCCGAAGCAATCGATGACGAGAATACAGCGGAATACGCTACAATTATTTTATCCACATTCGACAATGGTTGCGGTCCCCTTGCGATGAAAGTTACAGATGTGTACGCAGACATTCTTGAGTTTAACGGAATGAACGCCGAAGCCAAAGATGTAAGGAACATCCAATATTACGACCTAAACGTCTGGAAACCGCTTCAAGTCAAGGATGATGTTTTGTCTCTTGAAGCTCCCGACGGAACAAAAGTCTTTGTCACAGCAAAAACATTTTCCGCAGACAGCCTCGATGAACTTTGCCAACAAATAGGGATCGCCGCCGCGTTTGCCAAATACCGAGACACTTACGAAATGCTCGGAATAAGCACATCGACAAGCGAAAAGCATTTTGACAACACTATAGAAGAATACAAGTCCACAGAACGAAAGAAAGCCGTTGTAGCCAAGTTCCTAAAAGAAAATAATGGTCAGAGAATTTACTCGTTTGGCACTTTCGAAGATTTGAGCAGTTGGCTGAAGAAAAACTTCGGAGCACAACTTCAAAAAGATTCGGCAGATATGTTCAGCGATGACACAGACTTCACTCTATACCTTCCTGACGACATGGACTTCGAAATTTTCGAAGGCTACGCAAGCTCCATCAAAGCTGAGACAAGCGATCTTTTTGTAGACGAAAACAACGAAGAAGCCATCATGATGTTCAAGGACTACGAAGCAGTCCGCGACGAAAGCCTGATGTACATGGCAACAAACAAGATGTTACCCCTAGCTCGCTACAAAGACTCAAAAGATAAGGAACGCGGCCACAGAGTCGTTCAGGACAACCTGGAATTCCTAGGCAGGTTCTACCGAAGAAAGTTGCAGAACCTATAGATTGCAAAAATCGTTTCCATATTCAGAATACCTTTAGACGGTTTTAATCAACCTTCCCCGACGTCTTACACCGGCATCAGGAATTTTTGAGCGATTTGCGTTTTTTCAAGCCGCATTCAAAGACCGCAAGCCCACTTTCCCACTAGCTTTTATATATTTATAACGACATAGTTCAGCCTTGCAAAAGTGAGGCTGGACAAACATTTTAAGAGTTTTCTCTTATTCTCCGGTTGAAATCGGCAAAATTCCAAATGTGCGAGAATAAGCGAGCGCTCACGCTAGCCTATGGTGTACTGTAGGCTCATCTGTTGTGCGTGGATTCACATCCTCGCACTTCTTGGTGCCACTATGGGGCGTGGGTTGTTTGCGCTTATGGCACAAAGGCTTTGCCGAGCCTCAACCGCATAAGTGCATTCAACCTCACGCCTTTTTTTTATTTGGTCAAGGTTCTTTGCAAAAGAAGGGTAAGAGTTTAACTCTTGCCCATTTTTTCAGGAGACGGCAGATGAACTACAAGAAACTCGAAGAAGAACCTTTGAAAAGCGCCATCCAGCAGGATTTCTTTAAAAACTATCGCTACACGCAACTCGGCAACATTGACTTCGTTATTGCAAAGCATAATATTCGAAATAATGCGGTTGATCTCCTTGAAGATTTTGACAAAGACCTTAAATCAATTCTATGGGCAGAAGCCAAAAAAGGAACAAAACAAGACATATACGAGTCTTTCGTTCAACTTCTTTTGACCATCGGAAAAGAAAGGACCTTTGAAACAAACTTGCCTCCAAAATATGTCGGTGCCTTTGATGCAGAAAAATTTGCATTCATTGAGTATAGTGATGTTCAAGATGTTTTTGTACAGAACGACTTTAACTGGAATGTAACTCCATCCAAACATGACACCAAAGAATTCAGACAACTTTACAATTTGTGCAAAAACAAGTTAGAAGAAAATGCAATTATCTTCTATTACAACAAAGATTTGAACGAATTCAAAAAATTCATTAGCGCAAATTTCAAGGTACTCAAAGATGTCTCAGAAAAAATTTCTGTCACAAAAAACAATTTTGCCTTTGTGTATCAAAAATGGACCCAAGAAGTCCAGCCAACCATTAACATCCCCGATTGGTCCGCGGTGAATAGAGCCGGCATAATGTCGGCAGACTTTTTTCTTGCAGATCTATTGTCAGACGAAAGCACTTCGCTAATTGACAACTTATTCGTGGTTTTGAGGAAAGACAAGTACGAATTTGCCAAGAAAATTGACGATTTAGGATTATTCAGCTTTTCAACTACAGGCTTTACAGACAAGCAGAAAGCATATAACAACTTCTGGAAAAAATACGCTCGTCCACCCAAAGAAGAATATTGGGATTACATCATCAACCGTCGAGATTTATTAGTTCCACAGGATATTCGCGAACGCAAAGGATCCTACTTCACCCCTCAAATTTGGGTAGAAAAATCCCAAGAATACCTGGCAAAGGTTCTTGGAGAAAACTGGCAAGATGAATATTTTATCTGGGACTGTTGTGCCGGTACCGGAAATATGGAAAACGGCCTTACCAACTACGACAATGTCTGGGCATCAACTATTGATCAACCAGACATTGATGTGATGAAAGAACGGATTGACAACGGCTGGAATATGCCAGAAAATCATATTTTTCAATTTGACTTTTTGAATGATGATTTTTCAAAATGTCCCGAGGAACTTCAAGAGATTTTGAAAGATGACGAGAAAAGAAAAAAGCTAGTCGTTTACATTAACCCACCTTATGCAGAAGGCGATAGTAGAAAAGGTAAAGGACGGAAAGGAGTCGCAATTTCACAAATTCAAAAGAAATTCGGAGAAGAAATCGGCTACGCAAAAAGAGAGTTGTTCATTCAATTTATGGCAAGAATTTATAGGGAGATTCCTAATTGCATTTTAGGTCAGTTCTCTACACTAAAGGTTCTACAAGCGCCAAAATTCTTCAAATTTAGAGAAATGTATCTTGCCAAACTAGAAAAGTCATTTCTTATGCCAGCAGATACATTTGATAATGTTGACGGACAATTTCCTATAGCATTTAACATTTGGAATACCGAAATTCGTGAAACATTTAATGGAATAAATGCAGATGTATTTGATTCTGATGGAAATCCGCTTCCCCAAAAATGGTTAACCAACGTTGACGGCAGTAAGTTTATCAATGATTGGGCAGAGACTTTCATCGAAAGTGACAAGGAAACAGAAAAGAAAAATTCCATCGCAAACATAATTGGTGTCGCCAACGATTTTCAACACCAAAACACAGTCGTTATTGAAAATCCAAACAAAAAATGGAACCATCAATTTCAATGGCAAATTACCAAAAATAACTTAATCCAGTCTTCAATTTACCTTACTGTTAGATGGAATGAATCAGCCACTTGGATTAACGACCGAGACCAAATTTTCTTTCCCAATGACAGATGGGAAAACGACAAAGAATTTCAAGGAGACTGCTTAGTCAACGCTCTGTTCCATACACAGAATCGTCTAACGTCATCAGGAATTGTCAATCACTGGATTCCATTCACACGAGAGCAAGTCGGTTGCAAGAAAACATTCAAGAGCAATTTCATGAGCGACTTCATCAACGGAAAGATTAAGTTCGATAACCGTGAAGAGCTTTTTGAATCAGATTTTCGCTATCCAGGAAAAATGACGTTTTCACTAGAAGCGCAAGCAGTCTATGATGCAGCACTTGAAATTTGGAAATACTATCATTCTCAGATAAACGCCAACCCAAACGCAAGTTTCTATGACATCAAAAAGCATTTTCAAGGCGAGGAAAATGGCCGAATGAAATCCAAATCAGAGGACAAAACTTATTCTGAACTTTTACATAAGCTTCGTTCTGCTCAACGAAAATTAAATCTGAAAATTCGTCCTAAAATCTACGAATACGGATTTTTAAAATAACCATCCCATCCCCCGACGCCCTACACCGGCATCGGGGATTTTTCATTTCATCAAGTCTTCGAGCGTCACCACATTCTGCACCATATCGAAATAGGAATTCTTTTTCAGGCCCTTTGCAGAAATCAAGGTAAGCATCAAGGTCTTTGAAGTCCTTATCTTTTTTTGAAGCACAGTCAGCTTGTTTTCTAATCGTTCAGCGTAGCTCTTGTCGATGCAGAACGGTTCTCTGGTGAACTTCATTTCACAGACATTCATCACGTTGTCGGCCCGGTCAATGAGCAAGTCAATCTGAGCACCAGCATCGTCCCCCTTGCCCACAAAGCAGCAAGAAGAACTTTGCATACCGGAAATTTGCAGCACATTCTTTATCTGGGGAATATGATGCAGGCAGAGCATTTCAAAGGCATAGCCGCTCCACCCGGCAAAGAGGGCAGACTTCTGCATGGAACTCCAGAAATTTTCGCTTTTCAGTTTATTTTCCTTAATGAACTTAAAGTAGAAGAGCGTGTAAAAATCAATGAGTTGGATTAATTCGTCCTTCTTCTGCTTTGCTAGCGGTGTGTACCTGCGAATAAAACCGCAGCTTTCTAATTCGTCAAGAACGGCAGTAAAGTTACCGCTACTCTGAATGCCTGTTATTTTAAGAAGTTCATCTCGCGTCATGCCCATGGACTTTTGCGCAAGGGTGGTCACCACCTGAACATGCATTTCTGAATGTCTGAAAAGAGCCTTATACAGATTTTCAAATTCATAGGCAAGTTCCGCGTTCTTCGAAAAGAACAGAGAGTCCACATTTTGTGCCACACTAAGGCTTTGATTCAAGAAGGAGAGATAAAAAGGAATGCCGCCCATAACCATGTAAATCAGGGCGATGTCCCAATCGCTAAAAGGAAATTTCTGAACTTTGAAATATTCCTTGCATTCCGCAAGTGTGAATGGTTCCAACCGTATTTGATGAGTAACCCGATTGTGGAGTCCACCGTGGTTGTTTATAAGTTTATTCAAAATCCAGGATGTGGCCGATCCGCAAATAATCAACTTTATGTCGTTACGGTCAGAGGCCCAGCTGTTCCAGAAGTATTCCAGAGCACTGACAAAGTTAGACCTTGCCGTATCAAACCAGGGAAGTTCATCAATAAAGACAATCTTTGGACCTTCTGGAAGATTTTCCAACTGGGCGGCTAATTCCGTAAAGGCATCAAACCAGGTTTTAGCCTTGCCTTCCCAACCAAAGAACTTGTTCATGGCGTTGCCAAAAACCTTAAGTTCGCCCTGGGTATTCATATTGGCCATGGCCGTTACATAAAACGCAAAACGATCTCGATAAAGGCTTTTAACAAGAAAAGTCTTTCCGACCCTTCTTCTCCCATAAATCGCAATAAACTCTGATCTCGGACTTTCTACATATTCCGCCAATAGCTTACTTTCGCGATTTCGTCCAACGAGAACATTACTGTGCAGCACAAAGCCTCCGACAACAACTTTTGGACAAATATACACTTATTTTTGTCCAAAAGTCAACAAAAATCAGAGATTTGGACAAATATAGCGTTATAATTGTCCAAATTGAACAAAAATCATTCGATTTTAGCCCATGTATAAAATTCAGGATTGCAAATATAAGGGAGGAACACCATCAATCCACGAACAGGTCATCCATGCAGAGGGCTTTTTGAATCTGTGTTGCGTACTCGTTTTGTTTCAAGCCGAAGGTTGTCATCATGGTCGGGAACAACGCTGACCGAAGACCTGTTTCCTGCTTGAATGCTGCAATCCGATTTTGGATTTTCAGATACTCATCTTTTTGTAGGGAGTATTCGCTCTCGGAATATTTGATTTCAAAAACATTTACTATGCGGTCGGCCCGTTCGAGGACTAAGTCGATTTGAGCGCCTTCTTCAGAGTTCTTGCTTCGCCAGCTGTAGTATTCTGTGCCGATTTGTTCGACACCCAAGGCCTTCTTGATTTGGTCCACATGAGCTAGGCAAATGCGTTCGAACGCAAGCCCCATCCAATTGTTGACTGTAGAGGTATTTAAATGGTTTGTCCAGTAATGCTTATCGGTTGTTGCTTTTTTGCAAAACTGGTTTACGAAAAAGACAAAGAAATCCGACAATTGATAAACTCCACCGGTTGCTTTGATTTTCTTTTCGCGAACATTGTAATACCGAATGAAATCACATTGCACAAGATTGGTGAGGCATTCGCTCAAATGTCCGTTGTTTGGAGTTTTCATTGTATCTGCAATCTCTTCACGAGTAAGTCCTTTCTTCTTTTTGCAAAGGGCTTCTATAATTGCAATATAAGGATCGGGAGTTCTAAACAGAGACTTCATTAGTCGCGAGTATTCGTTTTTTAGAGTTCCGTCTTCTGCGAAGAAAAGCCGATCAATAGACTGGGCAAGGCTTTCACCTTTTTCAATTAAATTCAAGTAGTACGGAATTCCGCCAAAGACCATGTAGGACTGCAACACGGATAGTCGATCCCACAAGATATTATTGGAACGAAGAAATTCCTCTGTTTCAGCAAGAGTAAACGGCTTGATGTGCATTTCGTGAGTAATGCGATTGTGTAGCCCACCGTGGGAGTCAATGATGTTTTTTATCATCCAGCTGGTCGCGCTCCCACAAACGATGAGCATTATTTCTGGACGAGTAGAGCACCAATTGTTCCAGAAATTTCCGAAGGCCTTGACAAAACCTGACTTTGGAGTTTCAAAGCAAGGAAGTTCATCTATAAACAGTACGCAACGCTTTTTTGAGACGATTTTTTGGGAAAGCAAAGTTTGCAAGTGGGCAAAAGCTTCTAGCCAATTTTTAGGGATATCGCCTTGGTAACCGAGCTGACGGAGTGAAATAACGAACGCAGCCATTTGTTCCTGGGCAGTACCGTCAATAATTCCTGTGATTTTCAGACAAAGCTCGCCACCGTACTTTTGATCAATCAAGAATGTCTTACCCACACGGCGACGACCGTAAAGCGCAATGAATTCCGGCTTGCCAGAATTGTAATAAGCATCCAATAATTGAATCTCACGATTTCGCCCAATTAAATTCATAGAGTTTCCTCCTAAGGGCTAATATACATTATTATTTATCAAAATAGCCCAACAATAACTTATAATAGGGCTAAATTGATTAAAAAATCATCAAAATAGCCCAATTTCAGCTTATTATAGGGCTAAATCAAACAAAAATCATTCAATTTAGCCCATATATAAAATACCATCAACCTACGAACAAATCATTTCATCAAGTCTTTGAAGACTTTATCCTTTTTCGAAGGAAATGCTTTTATTTTTGTCCAAAAGTCAGTAAAAATCGCAGATTTGGACAAATATAGCGTTATAATTGTCCAAATCTTTCATATATTAAGACCTTTCTAAAAAAAATCAAAAAAATGCAGTTTTTGAAAGGGCATAAAATCTACTAAAGGGAAGATGGCTCTCAGCAATTGAACAACATTGGCAACAGACGGCCTTTTTCATTATGAGCCTTCAATACATAAGCCTTTCGACTCCGCACCTTTTTTACTTCCTAAAATTCGTGCGAATTCCAAGGCCAGGCTCAATATTCTCTCACATACCGTCGTAGACGGAAAGGAGCAATAAATGAACTGGTTAAAAATGATGATGGTCCTGTCCATGCTTTGCATATTACAGGGATGCGCAACAATACTTAACGGTACGAAAAAATCCATTATGGTTTCTTCGTCAGAAGATGATACAAAAGTGACTGTCCTGTACGAAGAGAAAAGGATAACAGGGAAAAACTTCGCCATGGTAAAGGCTAAAAAAGGGGCCATCACGGCTATCGGAGAAAAGAAGGGCTGTACCACAACGCAAAAAACCATCGAGTCCAGCGGCGATTGGGGATGGTATATTGCCGGAAATCTTTTTTCCTGGTATGTATTCGGTTGGATTATCGACCCGATTACTGGGGGACTATGGTATTACGATGAAACCGAAATTGACGTAACACCAGTTTGTCTAGAAAATAACGAGGATAAATGGAACGCTCCAAAAGACAACAATCGGTTTAATTAACCATTGAATATTTATCGCGCAGATAGTCCCTCACACAAAAAAAAGAATCCCGACTTTCATCGGGATCCTTCAAATTTCAATTTTGTTTCAGAGGCTAGAAACAAAAATAGCAGGCATTCCAAAGAATACCTGCTATCTTAAAATTTTTCCCTAAGTCAGGAATTCGTTTAGTTGCGAGCAGAGCAAGGCCGCAGACCCGAAGCCGTACATCAGTACGGCGAGAGGTCGAGAACGCAGCTATGCGAAGTAAATAAACGAATTACTTATCGCTGAGGAATGCAACGCCCGGCAACTCCTTACCTTCAAGGAGTTCCAGAGAAGCGCCACCACCGGTAGAGGTGTGGGTGACCTTCTTGTCTGCGCCGTACTTCTTAGCGGCCGTTGCGGTATCGCCACCACCGATCACGGTGATTGCGCCAGCTGCGGTAGCTTCGACGATAGCGTCAGCCATAGCCTTGGTTGCCTTTTCGAAAGCTTCGAATTCGAACACGCCTGCAGGACCGTTCCAAACGATGGTCTTGGAGGACTTGATAGCGTCAACGAAGAGCTTGGTGGATTCTGCACCAACGTCCAGACCCATCCAGCCAGCGGGGATACCTTCAGCGTCGGAAACGCACTTGGTAGCAGCGTCGGCAGCGAACTTGTCAGCAGCAACGTAGTCAACCGGGAGGATGATTTCCTTGCCAGCAGCCTTAGCCTTTGCAACCAGTTCCGGAACCAGCTTTGCACCTTCTTCGTCAAACAGAGAAGAACCAATTTCGATGTTGTTCATGACCTTCTTGAAGGTGAATGCCATGCCACCGCCGATGATGATCTTGTCAGCCTTGTCCAGGAGGTTGTTGATGAGCTGGATCTTGTCTGCAACCTTAGCACCACCGAGGATAGCGAGGAACGGACGCGGGGGGTTGTTGAGAACCTGGTCGAATGCCTTCAGTTCCTTGTTCATGAGGAAACCGGCAGCGCGCTGCGGCAGTTCAACACCAGCCATGGAGGAGTGAGCGCGGTGTGCGGTACCGAAAGCGTCGTTGACATAAACGTCGGCGAGCTTGGTGAGAGAAGCGCGGAATGCCTTGACAGCTTCCTTGTCGGCCTTGATCTTTTCTTCGGTGCCGTCAGCATTCTTGACCTTGCGCTTGCCTTCTTCTTCGATGTGGAAGCGGAGGTTTTCGAGGAGGATGATGTCACCCGGCTTTGCAGCGGCGCAAGCAGCTTCAACTTCTGCACCAACGCAGTCAGAGAGGAACTTAACCGGCTTGCCGATGAGTTCTTCCAGCTTCTTAGCAACCGGAGCGAGAGTGAACTTGGGGTTCACTTCACCGTTGGGGCGACCCAGGTGAGAAGCGAGAACAACGGAAGCACCCTTATCAAGAGCGTACTTGATGGTGGGGAGAGCAGCTTCGATACGCTTGGTGTTGGTGATTTCGCCGGTGACCTTGTCCTGCGGAACGTTGAAGTCGACACGGATGAACACGCGCTTGCCAGCGAGTTCGAGATCTTCAATAGAAAGCTTTGCCATGATTAGCACCTTCTGGTTAGAGTTAAAATTTACGGGAGACAATATAGTAAAAGGCGAGTATCTAGGGAACGCCAAACAAAGAACTCAAAATAAATCTAGGCCGCCCAACAAGAGTTCTGGACATACCAAACGTAAACCAAAGTTTACATATTAAAAGATTGTTACTTATAAAAAACATATATGGCCATTTAGCGTTCCCTATTTGTTCTTTTTTGTTCGTTCTAGCGGTTCTTTTTATATATTTCGGTGAAAATAGGACATTGGAGTTATATAATGAAACGTTCTCTTTTACTGGCACTTTGCCTCACTGTAGTATCAGCTTTCGCTGGTGCATATGATATCGACGAATTTACCGCAAAGGAAAAGGCTTCCCCTGACGAATACATCACCGCTGAATTCGGTGGTAAACTCAAGGTAGCTCCGGCAGACGAAGTTGAATCTCTCCAGAGCGGACGTCTGGTCGTCCGTCAGAAATTCGTGGACCCGTTCGGTGATGGCGATGCCACCTACCAGCTCTTCCAGGGTGCCGCTGGCGACCTCTCCTCCATGACCGCCCTTTCCGCAGACGGCGTTGACTACTCCAAGCTCGTTACCGCTAAGCTCTACAAGCGCAAGGGTATGAAAGTCACTGACGACGTTGAAAAAGTTTATTTCGATGGCAAGTCCGTTTTCGCCCCGGGTCTTTCCAGTGCAATCGTCTTCATTGACGGCGCTGCAGTTTCCCTGAAGGGTAGCGAAAGCGCAGCTTCCGATGAAGCCGTCGAAGAAGAAGAACCTACCGAAACCGCAGCCGCATCCAGCGAAGAAGAAGAATGCGACGACGATGAAGATTGCGATGAAGATCTTTCCAAGTACAGAACCAGCGCTCCGATCGACGGTTCTGCAGACGATCGTGATTACGCAGCAAGCAGCGCTGCATACGACGTTGGCGACCGTTTCGGTATTGCTGACGAAGTCCGTTTCTGGACTGCCGTTGGTCTTTCCGTCCTGGCCGGTGCAAGCATCGTTCTCGGTGTAACTCAGCACATGACCGCCAACAAGGCTCAGGACAACCACGACGAACTTTCCTCCATCTACTCTACAATCGTGAAGGATTGTAACGGTAACAAGGAATGTGAAGCCAAGGTCCTGCAGTATGGTCAGATGAAGGTTAAGGATCAGGAAACCAACACTGACGTTATGTGGACCGTTCAGGACCTCAAGTCCCGTATTGACGCAAACCAGAAGACCCACGATTCCTACGCCCTCGCCCGTAACCTCTGGTTCGGCCTTGCAGGCGCATCCATCGCAGGCGCAGTCGTTCTCTTCGTATGGTAATCAGCAAGGGTAAAATTTCAATCCAGGACCTCCAGTTCGACTGCATCATCGGGACTCTTCCCGTTGAACGCGAGAACGAACAGCCTATTGTATTGAATGTTTCCATCTGGTTGGATTTTACCCTGGCAGCCCGTAACGAAGATCTGGCTCATTCTATAGACTATGCACAACTGGCGGAAGACCTGAAAGGGTTCATCCGCCTTTCTTGTTTCCAGCTGGAAGAAACGCTGGTGGTTGAAACCGCCAAGTACATCCTGGACCACTACCCTAAGGCAGAAGCTGCCGAGGTTTCCGTAAGCAAGCCCATGGCTATTCCCAATTGCAAGGGAGCCGTTTCTACGGTAAAGGTTTGCCGCTAGGACCTGAAGGACCTATAGCGGAGCGCCTCAGAGAGATCCAGAATTTCAACAGAATCTGAATTGCGCAGGTCGGCAATAGTTCTCGCCACCTTAAGCAATCGATAATACCCTCTAGCACTTAAATTCATTTTATCCGCAGCAGAAATGGAAAAACGTTCTGCTGCGGTTTCCATTTTACAGGACGTCTTGGCAAACTCGGAAGACATATCAGAGTTCGCCTTGTAGTTCGTCCCCTTGAAGCGCTCCCGCTGGATTGCACGGGCAGCATAGACGCGTTTGCGAATATCCGCAGAGGATTCTCCAGTTGACTTTCGGGCGAACTGTTCTACCTCCACAGGAGGAACGCTGACCTGAATGTCGATACGATCCAGAAGGGGGCCAGAAATCCGTTCTTGGTATCGCTTGCGGGCATCGGGAAGGCAAGTACAGCTACGCTTGGGATCCATGGAATAACCGCAAGGGCAAGGGTTCATGGCGGCGCCCATCATAAAGCGGGCCGGCCACACCACAGAGCCGCTAACGCGGCTCACCGTTATGGAACCTTCCTCCATAGGTTCGCGGAGAGCCTCCAGAACCGCACGGTTGAATTCAGGAAGTTCATCCAGAAACAGCAGGCCGTTATGCGCCAAACTCGCCTCCCCCGGGCGTAAACGGCCACCGCCGCCCACCAAGGACACCATGGACGCAGAATGGTGCGGCATACGAATCGGGCGGCACAGCACTGGTTTAAAATCATCTGCATCGCCAAGCAATCGGGCACAGGAATGAATCCTCGTGGTTTCCAAGATTTCGGCGTCCGTCATCTCGGGAAGAATGCCTGGAAGGCATTTTGCGCAAAGCGTCTTGCCGGCGCCCGGAGAACCAACCAGGAGAAAATTGTGGGCGCCGGCAGCGGCTACTTCAAGAGCCCTCTTCACCCCCTCCATTCCAACCACATTCTTAAAGTCGGGCACATCCAGATGGAGATGGCGGGACTTCAAATCCTTCAATCCGGACGATTCCACAGCTCTTGAAACAGCCCCCATTTCCAACAACTTAACACACTCTTCCAAGGTGTCTGCACAAACATAACGGACTCCATCCACCAAGACAGCCTCACGCTCATTCGCACGAGGAATCACAAGCACACTATTCTTATCAGAAGCCAAATCCATCGCAATGGAAAGAACCCCACGAACAGGCTTCAACAAACCATCTAGAGAAAGCTCTCCTACAAAAACAAATCGTTCCAATTCGGGAACTTCAATTTCCTCCGTCGCCACCAAAAGGCCTATGGCCAAAGGAAGATCCAAAGCACTACCCTCCTTTCGCAAATCCGCAGGCGACAGGTTTACCGTTGTACGAAAACCTGTCACCACTTTGCCTATGGAGCGAATAGCGGAAACCACACGCTCCCTAGACTCCCTTACCGCATTGTCCGGCAATCCAACCAAAGTAAAACCAGGCAATCCCTGAGAAGCATCAACTTCCACATTCACAGGAATCGCTTTTATTCCAAACAAGCAGTAAGAACGGATTCGACGAAACAAGGATTACCTGCCTAGGCTACAGAGGCCTGATACTTTTCAAGAACACAGTTTTCAATATGTTCGCGAAGCTGACGGGTAATGGGATTGCAGATGGAACGGAAATCTTCACCCTTGTAGAACGGGTCATTGGGATAACCCACAAACAAGCCGTTTTCACCATCCATCACGCGAAGACCTCGAATCAGCATCTGGTCGTTCAACACCACGGTTGCAAGACCTTTCATGTGGCCCAAGCTAGGACCTTCCTTAAAAGGAAATACCTGGACATTGGTTACTGCGAGACATTCAAACTGAGTGGTCTTCTGACCCTCTTCTTCTTTTTCATTCTTAGCCATACGGCCTCCTAGTTTATTGTGAAGTCCCCATCCGTTTGCACCGTTGCAAACACTGGTATGACGAAGGCCTAAATGCAAAAGGCGTGCCAAATTCGGGATTGGCTTTTTTGACTCAAAATCAAAAAGTCTCACTGATTAAAACTGATCAAAGTGATTAAAATAATCAGCTTGTAATCACAGAATACCAGCAACGAATTCGATCAGGACTTGCTATTTTATCAGCATGATTTTGAACGCAAATATGAACTGGATACCGAATCAGGGAATTCAACTTCCTGTGGTTCTTGCAGAAGTAAACGTTACCGCCGAAGAAATTCAAGTGGATTTTTCCGTCGAAGAGCCTGAAGAATGTTTCCGTGCGGAAGTCCGCGAAGATAACGGACGAAGCTGGGAAGACTCCTGCGTTGAAATTTTTGTGCAGAACCCGGCTAACCGTGAAGAGTATTTCAATTTCGAAACCACAAGCCGAGGCCATATGCTCGCGGCCCACGGACCGGACCGCAACAACCGCGAAGTCTTGAGCCTGGAGCAAATTGCAAAAATCAAACGAGAAAAACAACTCGCAAGCGTTGCTGGAAATCTGATTTGTTGGGGAATGTCGATCCGAATTCCCGCAAGCATTTTTGGATTATCCTCTTTCGAAGGCTGCGTTTTGCGCGGCAATCTCTACAAGTGCGGAGACAAGTCCAAGGCACCTCATTACCTGAGCGCCTTCCCCATTGAAACAGAAAAGCCGGATTTTCACCGGCCTGAATTCTTTAGAGAATTTTAAATATTCGCGAGCCGCAACGCTCGCGTTTTTTATTTCATCTTGATTTTCATTTCGAAGACTTGTCGTCCAGATTCGTCTTCGATTTTCATATAGGTAGCACCCTTGTGGTCTGCACGGAAAATCTTCAGCAAGGTTCCTTCCATGGATTCGCCAACGAAATGCAATTCCATTTCGGAAGGAATGCAAAGTTCCCAGTCCGAGGCAGCGAATACATTCATGGCAAGCTTCACATACTCGATATTGTTCATGTGGTGGGACATATCGATGTGCTGCGGCAGAACGCGCTGCCGATACACTTCGGTGTATTCTTCAAGAGTCACTTCAAACTTGGTGAACTTACTGTCCAGAACTGGTTCCGGGAAGCCTTCCGTAGGGAAATCTACCACAGACAACTTTACCGGACGATGCTTTTCAATATCCAGGCAGCAGGCTTCCTGAACAGCGAGGATGATGGGTTCGCCTTCCACCGTCGTCACTGCGGTATTTTCAAAAGTACGAATCAATCCATTATTGGCCGGGAACGAAGTGGTCACCACCTTATCACCCCAAAACGGACGTTTGAAGAACTTGAACTTGGCCTTGGTAATTACCCAATAGGCACCCTTCTCTCGAACAAAGAAGTTATCCTGCTTGATCTTTCCGAAGTTCTCGGTAAAATTATCCTGGACCATAAGCACCGTCTGGGCAACACCCATCTTCCCGGATACATCAATGTATGCGGACGTGGTTGTACGGGGCTTCTGGAACACCAAGGGATTCTTTGCAAGAGAGTAAATATCAATCATAAATTCGCCTTTCTTTCTCAAGTAAATATATATGCATAAAAACAAAAAGTACCGACTAAAAAATCGGTACTTTTTGAAAGTTTCGCCATAATGCGATTGTTAGATCTTCTTGAGAACTAACAAATGGCCCGGAGCCTTGTTCGGGTCGAGACGGACAAAGTTCTTGTTGCCGCGCCAGACGAAGGATTCGTCGGTGATCAGGTCCTTCAGGAAGAAGAAGCTGTCATTGTCGAGGCCAAGCTTTGCCATGTCCAGTTCCACCATGCCTTCCTGGGCGTTGTCCATGTCCATGTTGCAGACGAACAGGAGAACGTCATCGCCAGTCTTCTTGGAGTAAACCATGAGCTGGTCGTTGGCGCAGTAGTGGAAGTCCAGGTTGTCGTATTCCTGGAGAGCCGGATGTTCAAGGCGGGCAGTGTTCACGCGACGGACAAAGTCCTGGATGCCAGGGCCAGCCCAGTTATGAACCTTGTACTGGTACTTTTCGGAATCCTGCAGTTCTTCCTTGATGGGAGAAGGAATGTTTTCGCAAAGTTCGTAACCGTTGTACATACCGGTAAGGCTGCTCAAGGTACCAGCCAGGAAATAGCGCTGCTTGAATGCGTTGGCGCCCTTGTAAGCCAGGTACTTGGGGAAGATGTCCGGTGTGGTCGGGAAGAAGATGCCGCGCATGTATTCCTTGGCATCGGACTGGGTCAGTTCCTTCAGGTACTGTTCGAATTCCCACTTGGCGCTACGCCATGCGAAGTAGGTGTAGCTCATGTCAAAGCCAGCCTTGGCCAGGCGATGCATCATCTTGGGGCGGGTGAAGGCTTCTGCCAGGAACACCAGTTCCGGACGCTTTTCCTTGACGTCGGCGATGAGCCATTCCCAGAAGGGGAACGGCTTGGTGTGGGGATTGTCGATACGGAAAATTTCAATGCCCTTGTCGGCCCAGAACAGGATGATGTTTTCGATTTCCTGCCACAGTTCCTTGTAGTTCTTGTTGTAGTAGTCGAAGGGGTAAATGTCTTCGTACTTCTTGGGCGGGTTTTCTGCAAACTTGATGGAGCCATCGGGTTCGTGGTAGAACCATTCCGGATGTTCCTTTACGTAAGGATGGTCCGGAGAGCAGTTGAGGGCGATATCCAGAGCAAGGCGAAGGCCCTTGGAACGAGCAGCCTTTGCAAAGTGTTCAAAGTCCTTCATGGAGCCCAGTTCAGGGTCGGTAGCATAGTGGCCGCCGAACTTGTTACCCACTGCGTAGGGGCAACCCGGTTCCAGGGGCTTACCCTTCTTGTCGGTCTTGGCGTGGAGGGCGTTGTTTGCACCCTTACGGTTGGTGACGCCAATGGGGTGAATAGGCACCAGATAAACGGTATCGAAGCCGAGGTCAGCAATGTAGTCCAGCTGCTTTTCGCAGTCCTTCCAGGTAGCGCTCTTGGTAGCGTCGGTACCCTGGGACTTGGGCCACATTTCGTACCAGGTACCGGTACGTGCGTAAGACGGGTCAACGCGAAGCTTCATCACCGGACTTTCAGTGGGCTTGTCCTTGGGCTCGATGGTCCAGGCGCAAACCTTGTATTCGTAGTAACCGATGTTGTTGACGGTAAAGGAACCTTCCCAAAGATCGTTATCCACGAAATGCATGGGAGCCTGTTCCCACTTGACGGCGGCAGGCTTTGCAGCAGCCTTGGCGGTCTTCTTGGCCTTGCCTTCGGCAGGAATGTGGCGGAAGAAGATAGCGGCATCGTACTTCTCGTGACTGTGGCGGAAGATGTCTGCCTGCACGGTGACGGTGTCGCCCGGTTCGCGCTTGATCATGAAACGGCCGCCCTCAATGCTCGGGCGGATATTCTCGATAACGAGATTGTCTTTTAAAGAAGGAATAATTGCCATACTCTTTATACCTGATTAATTCAATTCAAAAATAGAAAACACCGCCATTTTCTACTAGCGGTGTTTTTGAAAATTTTGGATTCTATCGGACCTTACTTGCTCTGGCGCAGGACCTTCACTTCCTTGATCCAGAACTTGCGCTTTTTCTTACCAAGGTTCAGTTCGAAGCGGGCAAACGGATCGGTCTCTTCGGGAGTGAAGTCAACCTGGACAGACTTACCCGTAGTGCTTACAGGCACGTGCTTGGAGAAGCCAATGGTCTTATAAGTCGTATAAGAACCAATACGTGCGGTAATGGAGTCTGCCACATCGGACCAGATGGTAAATACGCACTGGTACTTGACACCTGCAATGAGTGCAACATTTTCCTGAAGGAGCTGCACGCTGAAGGAGCTGTCACCACCAGCGGTAACATTTACCTGCATGATACGCTGCTTGCCTTCTTCAATTACAGAAGTGTCTGCCCTACCGCCATACTGGGTCACGAGAATCCAGTTTGTGGTGAAGGGAGACTGGAAGTTTCCGTTAATCAAAGTATTCTGACCAACGCCTGCGGCAATGCCCTTCCAAATATCAGCAACATAAGCCGTACTGTCTTCGCCAGCAGCATTGGTGAAACCATAACGCAACGGCTGGAAGCTAGGAACAAACTGATCGTTCAACTTCTGCCACAAATCCACGTTGTTCTTCATGTCAATGTAGATGACACCGTCTTCAGAAACATTGGCATTGGAGAAATCCACATCCTTAGCGAAAATCCTAGCGCGGAACACAATAGGCAGATTTGCCTTATGAGCTGCGGAATCAATTTCAATCTGGGAGTAATGGTAACGCAACTGCAAAGACTTGAAGTTAGCCAGATCATACACAAACGGAACGTATTCGCCATCAATCATGACGCGGCCGTAAATATCGTCGGCAACATAAGGTCTGAAAGAGACACCTATTTCCTTCAGGTAGCCACCATCCAACAAGTCGATATTGTTGAAAGCCTTGTCCACCACAGTTTCTTCGGTAAAGGAAACCGTCATAACAGAATCGGTTTCAGCAGCATCTTCGGCAGAAGAAGGCCATACCTGCATGCCATCAACAGGCTTGTAGTCCGGCATATAGATATAATAGCTAGCGTAAGTATGTACACCAATCAAATCAAGAGCAAAGGAATCCAGCACCACAGGTTCATCCTGGGGAGCCGACTTGCGCAAGGAAACAGCCTCAACCTCGGAATAGTCAACAGAAAAGTCTGCAGTCAAGGCAAGACCTTCCGGCTGAATAGTCGGATTGCCAATCTCAATACCAGCAGAAGGACCATGGTCAGAGCAACCGACCATCATCATTCCAGCAAGCGAGAGGCAAGCGGCTGTGGTTATGTTCAAAAAGAATCTCATCACACTCCTCGGGTAAGAGGGAACAGCTGAAGGTTAATTTGTACAACCTCTTCAGCTTCTCCAGCTTTTGCAGAGAAATCTAGTAGTTCTTTTCGCATTAGTTGTAAATGTTTTTTCAAATTGGCGAAATCAGAGCGCTTAATTCCGAAAGTAAGGGCAGAAATGTCCCTTTCCTCCCCCGGAAGATCGTTCAACATACGAGTTGAAAGAGAAAGCATCTGGTTATGGTACATCTTGACCATAATATCCTGGACTTCGTCATCGGTAGTAATAAGCGGATTGCTCTGGCGGAAACCATTGGCAGTCTTCACCAAAAGACCCATTTCAAGCAACAGGTTCAACGATTCGCTAACCTGAGCCGGGGTCACCAAGCCACGAAGACGCTTGGAAATCTGTTCAGGAATGGGACGGAAATCCTTGAGCCCCACCATCTCAAGAATTGCAGAGTGATGCCATTCCTTAAAAATTCGAAGCTGTGCCTTGTCCATCTTATGAAGCTTGGAACGGGGGCTAGCCTTCACCAACTGGGCATAGTAGATCTTCTTGTCTTCGTCGGTGGTTGCCTGGTTGAAGAACACAAGGCTTTCAAAATAGGCGGCACGCTGATTTTCAAGACCAAGACCATGAATCAACTTGGTCACGGTGTTCTTGGTAATGTTGCGCTTACCGTCAATAGCAAGCTTCAAATGGGCGTGACTGGACAGCCCGGCCTTTTCGGCAAAAAATCTCAAACTGAAGGCGGACACCGTCTTCTTCTTGTATTCGTAGTAATCCCTCAGATATACACGATAGTTCGTGTACTGCAGTACATCGGGTTCTACAAGTTTTCTCACTTCTTCATTTTCCATATCGTAAAAAATAGAAGAGTTTAACTTCAAATAGCCAAAATAAAAAAGGTTTATCGTTTACTCAAGTAAACGTATCTAAACATCCCGTGCAAGCCTAGAAAAACGGCGATGATCCACAAAAATGCCGTTTATTCGCTCAAAATCGCGACTTTTACCCTCTTCCTGGAATCCGCAACGGATAGCGAGAGCAGCACTTTTTTCATTGTATACTGATACAGAAAGTTCCAATCTGTTCAGATGCAAAACGTCGAAAGCAAACCTGGACAAGAGCTGCAAAGCCTCCGTCGCCAGGCCTCGTCCCGTGTATTTCTTTGATAGCCAATAACTTAGATTTGCCGAATGATTTTTGACATTGGCTTCCAGCATAATAAAACCAGCCAACTTTGCGGAGGCCGCGTTGTATACACCGCCCTCGTTTTCAAAAATTCCCCAGCAACCACCCTGGCCATACTGTTCTGCAAAGACCCAGCTACGAATGCGCTTGGCTATATCCGTCTGGGTAACGTCCCGAACCCAAGGTAGATGTTCCGCCAGGAAGTCCTCGGATTCCTGCACTAAAGCAAGAACGGCGGCGGCAGACATAGGACAATCGTTCCCTTCAGAATCCCTTTCCCGCAAGCCAACAAGAGTCACCCGGCTCCCCTTCAGGGTTTCCGTGGCAAAAGCCTGGGTAAATTCATCTTCAAAGGAGTCTACGGGAATATTCATAGTGGAAAAGCTAGTAAATAGAGCCACAAGGAGATCTCGGCCTTCGCCGGGATGACAAACAAAAAACCTCGTCAATTTCTTGACGAGGTTTTTCAGTGCGGATGAGAGGACTTGAACCTCCACAACCTTGCGATTACTAGAACCTGAATCTAGCGCGTCTACCAGTTCCGCCACATCCGCATGTTCGTGTGCCAAATTTTGAAATTTATCGTCTTTTTGTCAAGGGTTTCTTAGAAAAAAACTCTAAAATCCAATCTTTATGCTCTTTTTTCCAGTAACTCCAGTCATGTTCGCCCCTTGGATCAAACTTGTAGTCGCATTCCGTACCAAGATTTTTACAGAAGGCATCAATCCAGGGAACGGTCTCTTGAGAGGGGTAAAGCCTGTCGGAACCGCCCTGAATAAACCGCCAACGCCCCCGACGAAGCTTCGGTTGTCCCGCCACAACCCGGGCATTCCCCAAGCTAGGACCATAGGAACTGATCAAAACCTGGGCAACGGGAGTACGGGAACCCCGTGAGGCATAAGTAATGACACCCAAGGCGCCATCGGAAACACCTATGAGGTACACAGAGTCTACGGGAGACTTTCGACGGGCGGCCAGACTATCCAGAGCAGCCTCCACCCACTCAATTCCCTGACGGGAAACCCAGTGATTATTTCCGCAAGCAGAAACACTTACCACCGTATATTCAGGAACCATTTCGGCCATGTCCGACCCGGCGACCAAGCCCTTTTCGCAATTTCGGCTAGTCATACCGCCATGGAACCATATGGTCACAGGCCCCTTGTTTCCTTGGGAACTTAGCCAAACGCCAGTCTTGCTTACACCCCTTGCAGAAGGAGAATAAACTTGTAGCTGTAAAGTGTCCTTGGCAGCAAATGCAAAAGCCGCCACAAACAAAACTAAAGATATTACTTTATTCACAATCAGCTACGTTTCTTAACAAGCCACAGAATAAAAAGGACCAGGGACAAAAGCCACATGGAGGCCACAATGATTATCCCGATAAATCCGTAATAGACCTGGTAATCCATGACCAAGTCATCAAATTCCAAATCACCGTCGGTAGAGGAAATGGAATGAACCACAAACTTGTGCTCCGTGACTCGGGCAGCACCGATTTCCAGAGGAATATCGCCAGCATTCCTTGCAGCAAAGCTAAACCAATCCGACATGTCATCCATAATTTCCTTGGATGCATACAGATAAAAAGTTACCTCGTCATCGCCGTTGATTCGGAACATGGTCTTGTCCAAGAACGGAATATTTGTTCCGCCAAAGACGCTGGGAATAGAAGCATGACTTACCGTTCCGTAGAACAGGTGATCGTCCTGAACCAAGCCTTTAAGAACAGGCTGCAAATAGGAAAACAGCCAAGCCCCCAGAAAGAGGAACAGAAAAGCAAAATTCAAATAAGCCGGTTTTCTTAAGGAGAAAAAGGACACAATCAACCTACTGTCGAGAACGGAATATAAAGAAGAATGTAGAAAGTAAAAGCACCAGGCTCAAGAAATAGAACGCCATAGGGATCTTAGATTTCAAGGAAATTTCATTAAGATTCACTGCACGGAAGAATTGAATCAGGTCTTCGCTGTACATAATCGCCATATCGCTGCTCAGGCGGCTCCAAGCCATAGTCAGCTCTTCGTTGCTTCTGAACAAGGCGGAAAATTCCATTTTCAATGAATCAGGCAGAGCCGCAATTTCGCTGTCGTTTCCGGAATTCAGATACACCAAATGTCCAGCACGAGCGGAATCCAGAAGATGACGAAGCTTGTACTGCACCGAGGGCGATGTATTCAAAATTTCTTGGCTCAACTTGTCAAAGCCAGCAAACCATGCGGTACGGCTGGATGCATAACGGCGCATCACCGCAACCTTACTCAGGACTTCCTTTTCAAAGCGAGCGGTAGCCTCATTGGACGGAGCCTGCACACCAAGATTTCGGATTTCTTCCATTTCCCTGGAGAAGGAAACCGCCATTTCTCGCATGGTCATGGTCTGTGCCTGAACGACCACCGTGTCGCCACCAAAGCCGGTGCGGATACGATCCATGGCTCGCATGGCATAGGATTCCTGAAGCTGGTATTCAGACAAATTCTTCATGTACCTAGAATACATGATAATCTGAGGCTTCTGGGAGAAATAGAAAAGAATCGTAAGGCCGACCGTTACGGCAAGCACCAACCACACCCAGGGTGTTTTAATCCTGGAGTTAAAGGTGTCGGCAAGCGATTTATTTTTCAGTTCCATTACAAATTCAAAATACCTTTTTTCTACTTTGAATAATATGAAACGCATCCTTTTTGCACCTTTTTTCAGCCTTTTTGTGGTAATGGCGGCCTGCACGGTGGAACGTGCGGAGGAACAAGTTGTTGCCTATCACGCCAACGGTGCAAAAAAGACCTCCCTCTGGGTGTATCCTGACGGCGAGATTTTGAAGCGTAACGAATGGTACACCGACGGCATCAAGGAATTGGAGATCCCCTACAAGGATAGCGTTCCCAATGGCGAATTCAAGCGCTGGACAGGCTACGGTGACCTGGTTCTCGAAGGGGAATACAAGAAGGGCTTACGCCACGGAAAATGGATCAGCTATTACGGCGGACATTTCAACAAGAAGAAGGAAGCCATCCGTTACTACAGGGAAGACCATCCTGTCGGTGACTGGGAAGGCTGGCACTTCAATGGCGAAAAGGCCTTTGAAGAACATTATAACGATAACGGGGATTCCGTAGGCATCTGGAAAAAGTGGGATGAAAACCGAACCTTGGTTGAAGAAAATTCCTGCTTCAGGTCTAACGAAAACGGGCACTTCGAGAAGTTCGCCAAAAGTTGCAAGATTCTTGAATATTACGATTGCCGCCAGGGAATGAAGGTTGGAAAATACAAGCGTTACTACGAATCCTTTGACGAGCCCGATTCCACCGGAGCCAGTTGCAACACTGCAAAAATTCGGGAAGAAGGCATCATCGACGGATGCGAAGGCACAATGTTCCCTCAAACTTTCTATAGGGCAAACGGATCCGTCATAAAGAAAATCGAATATCAAGAAAGCGATTGCGGAATGGTAAGGTCCAAAACATCATGGTTCGATGAACAGGACAAACTGTTGAGAGAAACCATTTTCAAGAACATCAACCATGATGGTTCCGAAGGTTATGCTTACGGATTCTGCGAAGGATCAACCAATTTGTTCTGCGCGGAAACTTCCTTCGTCCAATATGGGTATGGAGTTCTGGATAGTAGCACATTAAGTCAAAGGGACGCATTCACCCAGAGCATCGGAAAATACAAGGCATCAATTCGTCAAATCAAGCCCGACCACAAGTTGCTTTACGAAGAATACTGGGGAAACGATTCATCCATGGCAGGCATTGCTCTTCTGGAAAGTCGTAGTTTCTACCCCGACAGCATGGGCGGTAAAATGGCCAGTGAGGGTTTCTGGAAATACCACGTTAGCAAGGGATCACTGCGCAACGGCATTTGGCGCAACTGGTACCCCAGCGGCATCCTCAAAGACAGCCTCACCTACGTGAACGGTGAACGCATCGGCGACCAGTTCAGCTACGACTCCACCGGCAAGCTGACCATCCATAAGACAGAGAACGGCAAGAACCGCCCTGTGATTATGCATATCCTGGGGAATCCATAACATAATTTCCGCCATATGCTTTTCAACTCGCTCCCATTTCTGTTGTTCTTTCCAGTAGTCTGTGCCGTTGTCTGGCTCTTGAAAGATTTAAGAGTCCGCAATATTTTCTTGCTTGTGGCCAGCTACTTCTTCTACATGAATTGGGAGCCAAAATACGGTTTGCTTTTGGCATTCTGCAGCGTGGTCACGTACTTCGGCGGATTGCTCGTTGCGAAGCATCAAAGAAAATCCTACCTCGTTAGCGCCATCGTCATTCTTACTGCCGTCCTGGTCTTTTTCAAGTACCTTGGCTTCGCTGCAGAAACTTCGACAAGCGTTATGAACGCTGCCGGAATCAAGTTCGATGTTCCCCTGCCCAAGATTCTTTTGCCTGTGGGTATTTCCTTCTACACGTTCCAGGCCATCGGTTATCTTGTTGACGTTTACAAAAAGAAGATCCTTGCTGAGCGAAACTTCATTGACTTTACGTTGTTCATTTCTTTCTTCCCCCAGTTGGTGGCAGGGCCTATTGAAAGAGCGGACAATTTGCTTTCCCAAATGAAAGTCTTGCATTCCATCAATCACGAGGATGCCGCCACAGGCGCAAGACAAATGATGTGGGGATATTTCTTGAAGCTCGTCGTGGCAGACAGACTAGCACTTTATAATGACTTGATATTCAACACCCCTAGCGAGCATAATGCCCCCACCCTGATTCTCGCCACCATATTCTTCTCCATCCAGATTTATTGCGACTTCGCCGGATACTCCCTCATTGCCATTGGATGTTCCAGAATGATGGGATTCAAACTGATGAAGAATTTCGACAGTCCTTATTTCTCCTACAGCATTACTGAGTTCTGGAGACGTTGGCACATATCCCTTTCAAAGTGGTTGAAGGATTACATCTACATTCCTCTGGGAGGAAACCGTTGCAGTCCAACTAGGCACAAGATAAACATCTTCCTGACATTTCTGATTAGCGGCATTTGGCATGGCGCCAACTGGACCTTTATGATTTGGGGCTTGCTACACGGGGCATACCAGGTTTTTGAAAAAATTACCGGATTGGACAAGCCTCTGGGCAAACGAAGTCTGCGAATTATCCAACGCATCGCAACTTTTGCTCTGGTAGCCTTCGCCTGGATTTTCTTTAGGGCGAACAACCTTTCCGACGCATTGTTGATTATCGAAAAAATATTCAGTATACATGAATACGGAATGCCCTTTCTTGACAACATCTCAACCATGGCATTTTCCCTTACCGCCATTATGATTTTGGTAGGCAAGGATTTCATAGACACATTCGTGCCGAGGCTTAAAACCTGGTTACTAGGCAACACCATTAGGCGCCATATCATCTATCTTGCGATTTGCACTTGGATTTTGATTGCAGGTGTTTTTGACAACGGACAATTCATCTATTTCCAGTTCTAATGAAAAAGTTTCTTGTACACCTGCTACTGTTTTTAATCGGCATCGTTGCCATCGATCAGATTGGCGGACGAATCCTATTGAAACTCTATTCCTGCACAAAGCAGGGCTATCCAGCAAGACTACAGTACACAGCCTACAGTGCAAAGGAAGATGTTATCATCTATGGATCCTCCCGAGCTTTTAGGCATTACGATCCAGCAGTGATTTCCCAGGAATCCGGGCTAACATCCCTCAATGCAGGAATGCAGGGCAATGGAGTGCTGTTTGCCTATGGCTTATACCTTGTGGAAAGAAAACACCACATTCCCAAGGTCGCCCTGATTGACGTGTTCTACGAGTATGACCAGACCACGGTTTTTGCAAACACTCGATTTGTTGATTTGCTCAAACCATTCTATGGAAAGTCGCCAGACCTTCGTGAGTATATCAAGAGAATAGAACCTTGGTTTCCATTCACCATGAGTTCCATGCTGTATAGAACCAATTCTCAGCTACCATCCATCTTGAAAAACTTAAAACAGCCTGCCACGTTCGACAACGGTTTCTCTCCCCTGCCTCCAGCAGCTAGAGAAATCAACGAAGAACGATCCAAAATCAAGAGAGATATCAAACCTGACCAATTCAAGGTTCAATTGATGGAAGAAATGATTGAACTTATGAAACAGGACGGAGTTAAAGTCATACTTGTATTCTCACCAATATGGTACAATCTAGATGGATTCTATTATAGAGACGAACTTCAATCTATAGCCCAAAAACACCATGTAGACTTTTGGGATTTCACTTCCAACGATTCCATTACCGCCAAGGATTTTCACGACCAGGAGCACTTGAATGGAGATGGAGCAAACCGTTTTTCACGTCTTATTGGGCGTAGGTTAAAAGCAGAAAGCCTAGTTCAGTAACATTTTTTTCTAAATTGCAGCGCATTATGAGTGAAGCTATTAATAAAGTCAAGCAGGCCTTTGAAGCAGAACTTGCTCAAACGGACCTCATCAGTCAAGAAGCCGTCAACAACCTCCGCGTGAAGTTCCTGGGCAAGAAGGGTCTGGTCACCGACCTGATGAAGCAGATGGGTTCTCTTCTCGCAGAAGAACGTCCGGCATTCGGCAAGCTCGTCAACGAACTTAAAGTCGCAGTCTCCGAAAAGATCGAACAGGCTATCGAGACCGCAAACCAGGCTGCCCTCCAGAAGAAGCTGGAAAGCGGTAACGTAGACGTTTCCCTCCCCGGCGCAGGCATTTCCGCCGGTTCTACCCACCCGCTGTACGACGTGCGCGAAGAAATCATCGACTTCTTCAGCCAGATGGGTTTTGAAGTGGACTTCGGTCGCGACATTGAAACCGACTGGTACAACTTCGAAGCATTGAATACTCCTCCCGACCACCCGTCCCGCGATATGCAGGACACCTTCTACGTGGACGACAAGGTGATGCTCCGTACCCACACCAGCGGTACCCAGATCCATTATATGGAAACCCACAAGCCGCCTTTCCGCATGATTGCTCCGGGCCACGTGTTCCGCGTTGATAACGACGCTACCCACGCTCCCATGTTCCAGCAGTGCGAAGGTCTCGTGGTGGATGAAAACATTTCCTTCGCAGACTTGAAGGGTGTTCTCCAGGTATTCATGAACAAACTCTTTGGCGAAGGCGTCAAGACCCGTTTCCGCCCCAGCTTCTTCCCCTTCACGGAACCTTCCGCTGAAATGGACGTGAGCTGCGTATTCTGCGGTGGGGTCGGCTGCCGTCGTTGCAAGGGCACCGGTTGGATGGAAATCGGCGGCTGCGGCTCCGTGGACCCCAACGTGTTCAAGAACTGCGGTATCGACGGTGAAAAGTACACTGGTTTCGCATTCGGCTTCGGTCTGGACCGTATCGCCATGCTCCGCCACGCTATTCCGGAAATCGGCTTGCTCACTGGCAACGACCAGCGCTTCCTCGACCAGTTCTAATAAAGACCGCAAAGTTCTAAAAGCGAACAAAAAGGCCCTTGGTTTCACCAAGGGTCTTTTCTTTGTGCGAGGCTTACTGCAACAAGACCGGAGGGATTCGTCGGGGATCCTTACGGGCCGAGCGATCTTGTGAATCGTCCAGTCAATTTCTGTGGAAGTCGTCTTCCATGCGGATGATGTCGTCTTCGCCGGTGTATTCCCCCACCTGGACTTCAACGATCACCAACGGAAGCTTGCCTTCGTTCTGCAGGCGGTGTGCGGTGCCCACAGGAATGTAAGTGGATTCGTTGGAACGGACGTAGAACACGCGGTCGCCCACGGTCACAGTAGCAGTACCGCTTACGACAACCCAGTGTTCGGAGCGGTGCAAATGCTTCTGCAGGGAGAGGCGCTTACCCGGCTTCACCACGATACGTTTCATCTTGTAGCGGTCGGTGGATTCCAGCACGGAGTAGGTACCCCAGGGGCGGTTCACAGTCTGAGGAACGCTGATCAAGTCGGAGCCGCGAACCTTCAATTCTTCCACCACCTGCTTCACCTTCTGGCTGCTGCTGAGGGGAGCAACGAGAAGTGCGTCGGGGGTATCCACGATGAGCATCTTGTCCAAGTCGATGGTTGCGATGGCACGCTGGGAACCCATGACCAGGGAGTTCTTGGAACCCACAGCGATATGACGCGGGTTCACATTGTTGCCGTTTTCATCGTGGGGATATTCACCATAAAGGCTGTCGAAGGAGCCAAGGTCGCTCCAACCGATATCGCTGGGCACAACCTTCACCTTGTCGGACTTTTCCATCACGGCGTAGTCGATGGAGTTGGAAGGAATAGCCTTCATGTCTTCCATGGCAACGCGGATCGGTTCGCCGCCTTCAATTGCGGTATTGGCGAGAGCCTTCTTGGAAGCTTCCAGAATATCCGGAGAATGCTTCTGCAATTCAGAAAGGAAAGTCTTTGCCTTGAAGCAGAAGATACCGGAGTTCCAGTAGAAGTTGCCAGCCAGCAAGTACTTTTCAGCAGTGGCACGGTCCGGTTTTTCCACGAAGCGCTTCACGTTTTCGCCTTCGGCTTCAATGTAGCCGTAGCCAGTTTCCGGACTGGTGGGAGTAATGCCAAAAGTCACCAGGTTGCCTTCCTTGGCAAGTTCCTGGGCGCGGAGAAGAACGTTCTTGTATTCGTCCTTCTTGCGGATCACGTGGTCGGACGGAGAAACCAGGACGATTTCTTCCGGATCCAAAGTCAAGCAAGCAAGTGCGATGGCGGGGGCAGTATTGCGGCCCACCGGTTCCAAAAGGAACTTGCTGCCCTTCTTGCCTTCGGCTTCAAGCTGATCCTTGGCAAGGAAGAACTGGTCTGCATTGCTGACGATGAACTGGGCATCGCAAACTGCAGAGTTGGTCACCACGGTCTTGCGGAACAGGGACTGTCCGTCGAAAAGCGGAGCGAACTGCTTGGGCATCAGGGAACGGCTTACAGGCCAAAGACGAGTGCCATTACCGCCGCAAAGGATAAGATTAATCATTTGTCAAACTCCTTATTACCAACCACGATAATTGATTGTGTTGACATTTTCAACTGCGCCAGTAACGCTGTTCAGCACGCTAGCATTCGGCATAATCAGGCTCAGGAGACGATTCCATGTTGCAAGACCAGAAGCATCTACGTAGACGATGTCATGAGGATTCAAGTCAAAGCGATCAGCCATTGCCAGAGCCATCGCATTTTTCGCATTCAAGTGATACACATCCACCGTAGTTGCAGATGTATTGCGAAGAACATAAATGGATTTAGAAGATGCATTCAGGGCATGAAGACCTCCAGCTGAAGCTAGAGCTTCCACCAAGGAAAGACTTCCATGATTCAAGTTCACCACACCGACACGACCGACTTCACCCAGCACATAGACCTTATTTTCCTTCTGAGTTTCGGACATTGCCGGAATGAAAATCTGGTCATCCGGTTTCAGGATAATCTTATCCAGCGGAAGGTTGGACTTGAAAGCTTCCATGAAGTTAATGCTATAAACCTTGTCGCCACGACGAAGTTGCATTCCAGACGGGTCAGCTTCTTCAGAGAAACCACCAGCAGCAGCCACAGCCAGAGGAATGGTCAGCGGCAATTCAGAGAAAGCTACAAAGCCAGGCTTATTCACTGCGCCAGTAACGGTAGCACGAAGACTGTTATAACCAGTGACACGAACGTCCACCTGGGGATCGTTCAAAATTTTATTGGAAAGGCGCTGCGTAATCTCAGCACGGAGTTCCTGGGCGGTGAGACCAGCAACCTTGATTTCACCAGCATACGGGTAGAACAAAGTTCCATCGGTAGTCACCTTCTGACCAGCGGGCTGATACTGACCCATGGGAGAAGTCAATTCTGGATGTTCCCAAACCACGACCTGAACCATGTCCAGAGGACCAATGCGGTATTCCAAAGACGGAAGAGAGTCCACAACCAGTTCATTGAGATCGCCGTAATCAGCTTTCTCGGAAGATTCAGAAGCTGCAACGGCGGGACCGCCAGCAAAGTCACCCTTTTCGATAGAGTGGACTCGAACCGTGAGACCATTGTATTCAAAAGAGTCCTGATCTTCAGGAACGCTCATGCGCATCTGCGGAGCAAAAACGCAGCCGTTCATAAGAACTGCAACCGCACCGACTACTCCTACGTAAAAACGCTTCATATTATTCCTTTCACCCTTAATATTAAACTTCACTCTGCTTAATTTTTTCAACCCAATACGGAGTCAACTTGGAAATGAAGTTCCAAGCCAAGACAAAGGCACTTTCCGGACGACGATAGGGGTCCGGAACATCCACCTTCTGAGGTTCACCATAACGGAAAACCTTTCCTTCCAAAGCAGGGTACTTGCTCAGCAAATCCTGTTTATGGCCATTTTCCATGACCAAAATCAAGTCCGCCCAACGAAGAATATCCAAATTGATTTGGCGAGCTCGATGAGCACTCATATCAATTCCATGTTCCAAAGCCACCTTTTGGCTTGTTTCGTGGGCAGGATGATCAACCAAAGCCCCAAGACCAGCGCTCATCACGTTGAAATCCGGGCCTAATTCCTTCTTCAGCAAATATTCACCCGTAGGACTACGGCAAATATTTCCAGTACAGACAACAAGAATATTTTTCATCAGTACAAAGGTAAAAAAGTTCAATACTAAAGATGGCGTAACATATTCTGTAAAGCCCTAATATGGACAAAAAAGAGCCTGCAGAACACAGGCTCTTCATATTTTCTCAAAAGTTCAAATGAACTACAAATCGAAAGCGAATCCAAGGTCCTTCAACAGAGGGTTCTTGGTATCCTTTTCACTAAGGAGAGGCTCGAAACCATTGCCCACAGGCCATTCGATACCGATGGCAGGATCATTCCAGAAAAGGCCGCCTTCATCTGTGGGGTCATAAAGTCGAGTGCACTTGTAGACGAAAGTCGCAGTTTCGCTCAGAACCACAAAACCATGGGCAAAACCTTCGGGAATGTAGAACTGCTTCTTGTTCTCAGCACTCAGCACAACACCTTCATTCTTGCCGAAGGTGGGACTTCCCTTGCGAAGGTCAACGGCTACATCATAGACTTCGCCTTCCAACACACGGACCAGCTTGCCCTGGGGATTCTTCTTCTGGAAATGAAGGCCGCGAAGGACGCCCTTCTTGGAACGAGATTCGTTATCTTGTACGAAAACCATATTCAAACCAGCCGCATCAAATTCAGCCTTGTTGTAGGTTTCCATAAAGTAGCCACGATGATCGCCATAGACGGTGGGTTCAACGATGGTTACACCTTCAATAGAAGTTTTGATGAAATTAAACTTTCCCATTTTCCTCTCCGGAATTAATAGCGAATCTTGCCTTCAGCCACTTTGCGCAAATGCTGGCCATAAGGAGACTTACCGTACTTGGCTGCAGATTCAAGCAACTTTTCCTTGCTGATCCAGCCATTGATAAAGGCGATTTCTTCCACTGCAGAAATCTGGATGCCTTGGCGATTTTCCACCATACGGACAAAGTCGCCAGCTTCAATCAAGCTATCCATGGTACCAGTATCCAACCAGGCAAATCCACGACCCAGCAGCTTCACATCCAACTGACCCATATCCAAGTATGTCTTGTTCAAGTCAGTGATTTCAAGTTCTCCACGTGCGCTAGGCTTCTGAGCCTTGGCAAAACCGGACACGCGATTGTCATAGAAGTACAGGCCCGTAATAGCGTAGTTGCTCTTGGGTTCCTTCGGTTTTTCTTCAACAGAAATCACCTTGCCCTGGGCATCGAATTCCACCACGCCGAAACGTTCCGGATCATCCACATAGTAGCCAAACACGCTGGCTCGGCCGTTTTCTTCGGCGTTCTTCACAGCAGCCTTCAGAAGAGGGCTGAAACCGTTTCCGTAGAAAATATTGTCGCCAAGGACCATGGCACAACAATCATTTCCAATAAACTCTTCACCGAGAATGAATGCCTGGGCAAGACCATCCGGACTAGGCTGAACCTTGTAGCTCAGGTTGAGGCCCATAGCGCTACCATCACCCAGCAAGCGTTCAAAGTTGGGCAAGTCCGTAGGAGTGGAGATAATCAGGATGTCACGAATTCCCGCAAGCATCAAGGTAGACAGCGGGTAGTAAATCATCGTCTTGTCGTAAACAGGCAACAGCTGCTTACTGGTGACCATGGTCAACGGGTAGAGGCGAGTGCCGGAGCCTCCGGCAAGGATGATTCCCTTCATTAGTACTTTCCGTATTTGTAGCCGTAACCTTCGGAACGACTGTGTTCATACTTGTTAATGACGATAGAAGCATGAGCTTCGCCATTACCCTTCAGGATCTGGCCCATACCATCCTTGATAGCTTCGATGGAATGCTTGTTATACTCAATGACCATCACAATCTGGCCAGCAACACGGCATGCCAAGGCAGCATCGGTAACCAGCATGATAGGCGGAGTATCCACAATAATCAAGTCGTATTCGGTCTTGAACTTTTCAATCAGTTCGTTATAACGCCTGGAGCCCAGCAATTCTGCAGGATTTGCGGGAACATTGCCACAGGGGATTACAAAGAGATTTTCCACTTCCGTGGGGAAAATAACCTTTTCCGGTTCCGTAGCTTTCAAAAGCACCTGGGAGAAGCCATCACCGCGCTTGATACCAAATTCCTTGTGCAAACGGCCCTTACGAAGGTCAGCATCAATGAGAAGGACCTTCTTGCCCATACCAGCAAAGAGAGCTGCAAGGTTTACAGAGATGAAGCTCTTGCCAACCCCCGGAATAAGACCGCTAACGCCAATAACAGAGGCGCCTTCGTCCATCATGGAGAATTCCAAAGAGGAACGCAATGCACGGAGGGATTCTACGGCAACATCGTCAGGTTCGACCACGGCCAAAGGTCTTGTACCCTTGGTGCCCTGGGGATTGCCCTTAGGCACCTTGGCATAGACGGTAAAACCAGTTTCCTTTTCAATGAAGCTAGCGCTCTTCACACCACTGCTAAACTTAGTCTTGATGGAAACAATAGCAGCGCCAAACAGAAAGCCAAAGAACAAAGCAATGCAAATGATAATCTTCGGCTTAGGCTTTGCAGGAACAGATACTTCTTCAGCAAAGTCCACAATGCGAACGGTACCAACTTCACCTGCAGAAACCAGTCGCAGCTGCTGGATGTTGTTCAGCATGGTCGTGTAGACACTTTTCGTAAGTTCAACCTCATTTTGCAAAGAGAGGACTTCCTGCTGAGTTGCAGGCAGTTTCTTCACCTGGCTAGAAGTACCAGCCAATTCACGTCTCAATGCATTTTCCTGATCTTCCAAGGTCTTTACAGTGGGATGTTCAGAATGGAACAAACGGATCGCATCCTGCTTACGCTGTTGCAGGGCAAGAATGTCCTGCTGCAATTTCATACGGCGCTGAAGAACAAGCTGAGTTTCAGCATTAATATCAACAGAGCCCACCTTGTTGCGATACGCATTCAGGTTCATGAGAGAGGAATCCATCTGAGCCTTCACATCAGGAAGCTGCTTTTCAAGAAATTCCAAAGTTTTCTGAGCTTCTGCATTACGTTCTTCCACATTCTGACGCAAATAGGAAGAAGCAACTTCGTTCAGGATTTCTACCGCGCGGTCCGGATAGATGTCTTTGTATGAGAACTCCAAGATACCGGTTTTCTTACCACGCTCCTTAACATCAAACGCAGAACGGAACGCGTTTATTGCATCAAGGCGCTGAATCTTAGAGACTGCAAATTTCTGACCAGCACTAGCCTTCATTCTGAAAATACCAATGATGACAGAATCTCCTGCATAGGGGAACTTATAAGTTTCGCCGGCTACACCAGAAAAGACAGGCTTCTCCTTATGATCTAGCAAATCAAATCCACCCACACTATCCTTAGCTACAACGAACCAAGTTCTCTCTTTATATTCAGTTTCAGGAATGTTCGCCCAGGGAATTTCCAATTGGGAGAGTTCAAGACGTCCTTCCTTATGAAGCAATCTATCCACAAATCCCTTAGGTTCCGCAAGATACATGAGGTGCATTTTTTCAACAGCGGATCCCATGACCTGACGGCTCTTGATCAATTCAATTTCCGTTTCAGCAGGACTAGTTGAAGCAAATAAGGCGCCAAGACCACTCATCATGTTCATGGATCCTTTACTATTCTTGGATTCAATTTGTAAAAGTGCATCCACTTTATACACTGGGCGGATCCACATCGCAACAAAAACGCCAACAACTCCTGCAATAAAAAGAGATGCCAGCATAATTTGCCAGTTTTTCAACAGGTCCTTAAGCAATTGAGAAAGATCAGTCTCTTCGGTCTTTTTAGAAGCCATAGATTCCTTCACATCCAAATAAGATTTAGTTTAGTGGTTCAAATTTAGAAAAACAAAAGATTTCATAAAAAACTATCTTTAATTATATGAGCGAAAATACCCCCCACTTTCTGAAAGATTACCTTCCAAAAAGCAATCAGTCCCCGCAATGCGCAAATTCCCAGCCAACAGACGTATCCTCCGAGGCTTTGCTGGAATCTTTTTTGGCTTGGGCTGAATCCAAGGGAACTACGCTCTACCCCGCCCAGGAAGAAGCCATCTTGGAACTTCTGGACGGAAAAAATGTCATTTTGAACACCCCCACCGGTTCCGGGAAATCCATGGTGGCCCTTGCTATGCATTTTGATAGCTTGGCCCACGGACGCCGCAGCGTTTACACCTGCCCTATCAAGGCCCTGGTAAACGAAAAATGGATGGCTCTGTGCAAGGAATTTGGTCCTGAAAACGTCGGTCTTTCTACTGGTGACGCCACAGTCAATCGTGATGCCCCCATCATCTGCTGCACAGCAGAAATTCTCGCAAACATGGCCCTTTGCGAAGGAGAAATGTCCACCATTTCCGACGTGGTCATGGATGAGTTTCATTACTACTCCGACAAGGAACGCGGCGCCGCCTGGCAGGTACCGCTCCTGACCATGCCCCACACCCGCTTTTTGCTCATGAGCGCAACCATCGGGGCAACAGAATTTTTCGAAAAGGAAATGACCAAGCACACGGGCAAGGAATCTGTTACCGTTCGCTCCACAGACCGCCCGGTCCCTCTTGATTTTACCTACTCCGAAACGGAACTTTCCAACACCGTTCAGAAACTTGTAAACGAGGGAAAGGCTCCCGTTTATGTGGTACATTTTACCCAGGCCGCAGCAGCAACAAACGCCCAGAATTTCATGAGTCTGGACCTTTGCACCAAGGAAGAAAAGGTCGCCATTAACGAGGCCATCAAGGAAGTCCGTTTTAGCAGTCCTTACGGCCCCGAAGTGAAGCGTTGGCTGAAGCAGGGCATCGGCATTCACCATGCAGGACTTTTGCCGAAGTACAGAATTCTCTGCGAAAAGTTGGCCCAGAAGGGTTTGCTGAAGGTCATCTGCGGAACAGACACTTTAGGCGTAGGCGTGAACGTTCCTATCCGTACGGTTTTGTTCACCCAGCTTTGCAAATATAGCGGCGACAAGACCGCCATTCTTACCGCACGCGATTTCCACCAGATCGCAGGACGCGCAGGCCGTAAAGGTTTTGATAACATCGGCTACGTGGTGGCACAGGCTCCTGAACATGTCATTGAAAACCTGAAGCTTGAAGCAAAGACTAAGCAGACCGGCAAAAAGTTCCAGAAGAAGAAACCGCCGGAACACGGCTACGTTCCCTTCGACAGGGGTACTTACGAGCGCCTCATCCAGGCCGCTCCCGAACCTCTCACCTCCAGTTTTCAGGTGAGCCATGGCATGCTTCTGAACATCCTCAGCCGCCCCACCGACGGCTGCCGCGCCATGCGTAATCTCTTGAAGGATTGCCACGAAAGCGCCGCCAGCAAGCGCAAACTTGAAAAGCGCGCATTCCAGCTATTCCGCGGTCTGGTTGAAGGCAAAATTATTGAATTCGTCCCGCAAGTAGCACCGGGCTACAGCAAGCTTCGCGTGAACATGGATCTGCAGGACGATTTCTCCATGAATCAGCCTCTTTCCCTGTACCTGCTGGATACTTTACCCAAGCTGGACAAGGACAGTCCCGACTACGCACTGGATGTTATTACTTTGTGCGAAAGCATCGTGGAAAACCCCGAAACCATTTTGCGCATCCAGCAGAACAAGGCGAAGAACGCCCGCATGGACGAGATGAAGGCCCAGGGTATGGAATTCAACCAGCGTATGGAAGAATTGGAAAAGGTGGAATACCCCAAACCCTTGCGCGAATTCCTGTACGATACTTACAATTCCTTTGCAGAAAACCACCCTTGGGTGGATGTAAACGTGGAGCCCAAATCCATTGTCCGCGAAATGTTCGAGAACTTCAGCACCTTCAGCGGCTACGTCAAGCAATACAACCTGCAGCGTATGGAAGCCATTCTGCTCCGTCACCTAAACTACGTTTACAAGGTGCTGCAGCAGACCGTTCCCGACGGCTACAAGAATGGTGAACTCCGCGATATGGAAGAGTACCTGGGCGACATGATTCGTCGTACGGACTCCAGCCTGCTGGAAGAATGGGAAAAGATGGCCCACCCCGAAGACTACCAGAAGCGTATGGAAGCCGCGGGCGCCACGGAAATGGAAACCGCATTTGGTGCCGACAAGGTGGCCGCCGACATTACCTACGACAAGAAGCGTTTCGTCAACATGGTGCGTCAGCGCATCTTCCAGCTCATGGGCGCCCTGCAGAAGCAAGCCTTCGGCGACGTTTTGGATATGCTGGCAGACGATCTTGCTGAAGGCCAAATGCTGGTGGACGGCGAAGGCAAACCCTGGACCGAAAGCCGCCTAATGGAAATCATGGCCGCCTACGTGGCAGAGCACCACAAGTTCCGTCTAGATGTAGAAGGACGTTCCATCCATCACAGCATCATTACCTACGAAGGCGACATCATGCGCATCCAGCAGATGCTGCAGGATGAAGAAGATTTCAACGACTGGAGTATTGATTTCGAAATTGACATGAAGGAATGCCGTGAAGCCGGCATGCCCCTCATCAAGAAGATGGTCCGCATCGGCGAAGTCTAAAATCCGCGCAATCCCGCCACGATCCACGCTATATCTAGCGGTTCTTTACGCAACGAATGGCGTAAGCGTCACTCTTGTACGAAAAATCTGCGCCGATTTTTCCACCACGGAAACCGAGGCTACGATACTTAGCACATTCGTTACTGACTGCTGTTGCGGTCCAGTAATAGGCCGACTTGTTCAAGTCAAAAAAATAGCCCATGCCATAACGGCCGCCAGAAGGAATTCCGGCAAATCCCACGCTGTCCTTTCCGGGTCTAGAACCAAAGCATTCCTCCCAGTATTCGGAGGATTTCAGCATATTTCCTGGAATATCGTCTTCCAAACTTCTCAAGTATTCACAAAGTTCATGCCATTCTTCTTCAGAAGGAATATGCCAACCTTCAGGAGCAATGCCTTGATAGGTTCCTGCGGCAATTTTTGCAATGGCATCGCCTTCTAAATCCACATCATTGTATTTGCCATCCAAATCCATTGCTGCAGCCCAGGTATAGAGCCTTCCATACTTAGCCGCATTCTTGGCAACTTCGCCATAGACAAAACTACCCACATCGTCATCAGCGTGGCCACCCTTGGTCACATAGCGGAGATTTTCCGCCATCCAAACCTGGTCACCTATTTTCACAGTGCTATAAATTTCACCGTCTCGATCATCAACCAGAGAACCATAACCAAACTTGACTGCGTTCTCCATAAGGTAAGCGGAGAATTCTTCGTCTTTTACATTTTTCGTAAATTCCGTTTGGTCGAAAGTCATATTTTACACCTTATTTTTACAGAAACTGAAAATTTTTCATTTCTTTTCCATTTTCGCCGCATAATGTGCAAAATCCATGCCAAACAGCCATTTTGTTCGGCCCGAGAAGTTCACGAACCAGGACCACCTACCCTTCATTTTTCTATCTTTTGCCCCGTCAAATTTCAAAAAAGGTTCGAGGCTAATCATGACCGCAGAAGAACTTTACAATCGTCTTAAGACGATCCAGCCTGGCGCTGTCCTTTGCACCTATTCCATGGAAAAAATGGAACAGATGCTTCCCATCATCAACGAAATCAACGAACTGAAGAAGGAACGTGACGCCGTCATTCTCGCTCACAGCTACGTTGCCCCGGAAATCATCCTGGGTGTTGCCGATTACGATGGCGACAGTTTCAAGCTGAGCCAGGACGCCACCAAGGTGGAAGCAAAGACAATCGTCTTCTCCGCAGTCCGTTTCATGGGCGAAACCGCAAAGATTCTGAACCCCACCAAGGACGTTCTTATTCCTGGTCCCCTTACCGGTTGTAGCCTGGCCGACTCCATCACTGGCGCCGAAGTCCGTGCACTGCGTGAAAAGTATCCGGACCATACCTTCGTCTGCTACATCAACACCACCGCCGACGTAAAGGCAAACTGCGACGTTTGCGTCACCAGCTCCAACGTGATGAAAATCGTAAGCAGTCTCGAAAACGACAAGATCGTGTTCGTACCCGATGGACTTATGGGCCAGAACCTCATCGACGAAATGAAGAAGCGTAACATCAAGAAGGAAATCGTGCTCCACAGCGGTTGCTGCTACGTGCACGAAACCTACGATTCCGAACTGATCAACTTCTTCCGCAGCCAGAATCCGGGACTGAAGGTGGTAAGCCATCCCGAATGCCATCCGGGCGTCGCCCTCCTCAGCGATTACGTGGGCAGCACCGGCCAGATGGTCACCTACATCAAGGATCAGCCCGAAGGCACCCCGTTCCTGCTCCTCACCGAATGCGGCCTCAATGCCCGCATGCAGTACGAATTCCCGAACAAGACTTTCATCGGCAGCTGCAGCATGTGCAAGTACATGAAGTCTAACTCTCTGGAAAACATTCTGGAAACCCTTCGCCATCCGGAAGCAGCCCAGCATGTGGAACTGGACGAAGCCACCCGCGTCGCCGCCAAGAAGTGCATCGACGCCATGTTCTACTACGCTGCCAAGTAAGCACGAAGAAGGAACATCGAGGATAGGAGACAAGATGAAAGTGGGTCGTTTTTTATTTGCGCTGATTACCGTAATCACGGTTTTCTGCTCTCAAGCCCTAGCTGACGATTATTGGCCAAGATCTTACTTCGTTGAAGCAGGGTCCAGTTTCGCCTACGCTCGCGGCGACTTCAGCAGCAGCGTCGTCAGGGCAACGGACACCCTAGGCAACAAGGTGTCCATCCACCCGCCTTCATTAAAAACTATGCTCTACCCGGATATTACCATCGGTACAAACATCTGGGCATTCACGCTGGCAGCGAATTTCCATTATTGGAATGGACAACCCAAATTAACCAAGTACGAGGAAGACGATAAGAAAATCGATTCCCGTATGTGGCGTTTCGGTTTTGAGTTCACATACAATTTGTTCTATCCGGAAGATTTTCAATTGGGACTTGGCGGAGGTTATTCCTACGCTAAGGTTACCTCCACAAAATCTGCTGTTTTCAGCGATGATGTATCAACAGCCGCATTGATGGGTTCCGGATTAGCATTTGTCGCCAACTTCCGTTATTACTTTACCGAGTATCTCGCCGTAGTTCCTTCCATCAAAATTTACGAGAACTGGTTCAAGAATGCGAACACCACAAAATCCGGGCTGGTAGATATCAAGCCCTACTTGTGGGAAACTTTCTTCTTTATCTCCGCGTCCATCCAATACCAGTTCTAAGTTTGGGTACTTATGAAAACAATCACTAAAATCATTTCCGCACTCTTCATGGGTGCCGCCATCACGGCAAACGCCGCCGACGCAAACGGCTGGGCAACCACCAACGAATCCTTGTCCGCATTTTACAAATCCAGCGGACGTGCCGGCTATGTCAAGCCCATTGTTGACAACATCGGCAACGTTCTAAACAGCAACTGGTACGCCAGTTCTTCTGTCCCCAAGAGCTTCGCTTTTGAAGCGGGCCTTCCCTTCTCCTTGATTCCTATTGGAGACGACGATAGAAAATACACTGTAACAGCACTCGGCATTTCCACAGACATCCCCACCATCTTTGGTGACAAGGGTCAGCCAGCTATTCCCGGAGTCATTTACGGTAACGAGACGTTGAACAGTCTTCCCCTCTTTACCTATCCGTACCTGCAGTTGGCAGCAAGCTACTTCAACGCACGCATAGTCCTTCGCGGCATGTGGCTCCCGCCCATTAGCGAATTGAAGGGATTCAGCCTTCTTGGCGCTGGTTTCCAGTATAGCTTCGGTCATTTCTTCCAGAATAAGTTGCCTCTCGTCTTGCAGCCCCTGGATGTTAGTGCTGTTTTCGGCTACAGTTCCAGCACCATCAAGTATCAGCCCAAGGAACACTCCTCTCCTTTGATTCTTGACCTGACTGGCATTACCGCAGACGTTGTGATCGGTTACAAGCCCCTGCCCATCATGGAAGTCATGCTGACCTTGGGTTACCAGTACGCAAACATGGAAGCCTCCGGTAAGTCTAGCGCACTTGCTCCCAACTACGATCTTTCTGTTGAAGGCAATAGCGGATTCAAGTTTGGTCTGGAAGTGGCATTTACCGTGGGTAACTCCTTCCACCCGGTTGTTGGCTTTGATTACGCAGGCAAGTCCAGCTTTACTACCAACGTTCTTTACTTCCAGCAGCAGTTTGGAAAGGAATAACCCTGACTTAGCAGGATAAAAATCAAAATAAAGAAGGCATAAGATGATTACATTCCTTATTGGCGTTGCCATCCTCATTGGAGGCTACTTCACTTACGGAAAATTCGTTGAAAAGGTTTTCGGTCCTGATGACCGCAAGCCGCCTGCACTTGAAAATCCCGACGGCGTGGACCGTATGGTTCTCCCTCACTGGAAGAACATGCTGATCCAGCTTTTGAACATCGCTGGCATCGGTCCGGTGATCGGCGTGATTCTTGGAATCAAGTTCGGTGCCATCGTCTTTATTTTGCTTCCCTTGGGTAACGTGCTCGGCGGTGCTGTCCACGATTACTTCAGCGGCATGGTGAGCATGCGTAACAACGGTTACAACGTGCCTGCCCTTTCCCGCAAGTTCCTGGGCAAGGGTCCTTCCAAGGTGGTGATGACCTTGATTTCTGTAGCTTTGATTCTCGTTGGCGCCGTTTTCACCAACACTCCAGCCCAGTTGATCAACACCCCCATTCTGGTAGGCAGCGCAGTCTCTCCCACCCTGTTCTGGGTTGCAGTGGCTTGCATTTTCGTCTACTACTTCCTCAGCACCTTCTTCCCCATCGACAAAATTATCGGCCGTATCTACCCGGTGTTCGGCGGTCTTCTGATTGTAGCTTCCATCGCCATCTTGATCGGCATCGCCCCGAACCTGAACGTTCTTGACGAAATCAGCTTTAGCGAATTCGGCAGCAACTTCACCAAGCATCCTGCTGGCCAGCCCATTTTGCCTATGCTGTTCGTGACCATCGCTTGCGGCATCATCAGTGGTTTCCACAGCACCCAGAGCCCTCTGGTTGCCCGGACTGAATTCACTGAAAAGACCGGTCGTCAGACATTCTACGGCATGATGATTCTGGAAGGCCTCATTGGTATGATCTGGGCTGCAGGTGGCATGTACATTTACCACAAGTTCCCGGAACTCATTACCGGCGCCAGCGGCGTGAAAGTCTTGAGCACTCTGGTGAACGACGTTCTGCCCTTCGCCCCCATTTCCGTTCTGGTGGTCGTTGGCGTTATCGTCCTTGCCATTACCAGTGGCGACACCAGCCTCCGTAGCCTCCGCTTGACCATTGCAGAACTGTTCGGTATCGACCAGGCTTCTACCAAGAACCGCTTGCTCCTTACCGTTCCCATGTTCGCTATCTGCCTTGCCATTATCTTCTGGAGCAACCTGGACAAGGAAGGTTTCAACATCCTGTGGAATTACTTTAGCTGGAGTAACCAGCTCATGGCAGTTTGCAGCCTCTGCGTCACTGTGGTGTATCTGCGCAGCAAGAACAAGAATTTCTGGATTGCACTTCTGCCCTGCATGTTCATGACCTTCATTACCATGGACTACATTCTTTGGGTTAGCCCCACTAACCTGAAGGGCGCTCCCGTAGGTTTCGGCCTGGACTACAACACTGCTCGTGTACTGGCAATCTTCCTTGCTATTGGTCTGGGCATATGGCTCACCAAGCGCGGCAAGAAACTTTCCACTATGGAAGATTTCAATCCCGACAAGTGGGATGATAATCTGGACAAGAAGAACAATTACCAGCCCAAGTAATGGAACTTAAAGGGTCCGTAAAGTCCATCACCTTTCACAGCCCGCAGAATGGTTTTACCGTTTTGCGGTTGAATGATGCAGAATCCAAAAAGGTGGTCATCGTTACGGGAACCTTCCCAGAATTCACCGTCGGCGAGCAAATTAAGTTCGAAGGCGAATGGGGACGTCACCCTAAGTATGGAGCACAATTCAAGGCCTCCAGTTTTGAATTAATCGCTACAGCGGATGACCGCGATGTAGTCACCTATCTTGGCAGCGGAATTTGCCCAGGAGTTGGTCCCAAGACCGCCCAGAACATTTACGATGTCTTTGGGGAACAGACCTTCGACATTCTGGATAATCATCCGGAAATTTTCCGCAGCAAAAAAATCAAGGGCCTGCCTGCCACCAAGGTGGAGCTCTTTTTGGCCCGCTGGCAGGAAACCCGCCATAGCCGCGACACCATGATGTTCCTGTACAGCCACGAGATTACAGGCAGCATCGCCAAGAAACTCTGGATGAAATTTGGTCAGGGAACCATCGAGAAGATTCGCGAGAATCCCTACATGCTGTGCGAGGAACTCTTCGGCGTAGGCTTCTTGAAGGCTGACGAAATCGCAATGAAGGTGGGCATCCCCAAGGACAGCCCCATGCGCCTGCAGGAAGCCTTGCTTTACACCTTGCAAGAAGCCTCCATGAGCGACGGCCACACGTATCTGCCCAAGGACGCCCTCCTTTCCCGAACCATCCGCAATCTCCGTTTGGAAATGGAAGACGAAGATTCCATCAACCGCCTGCTGGATATTTTTGAAAGAACTTGCAACAACGAAAGAATTCGTAGGGTCGGCGACGACTGTTTCCACCCTCACCTTTTCAATGCGGAACAGCGAATTGCGGACAACATCTCCCGACGCTTCCTGATGAACGACCTCCCTACGGAAGGTTTTGACCGCGCCTTGGTAGACTGGGAAAGAGAACATAAGTTCGCCTTCGACCCCATCCAGCGTGAAGCCATCGGAAAAGCATTAAGCCACAAGATTTTTGTAATTACGGGCGGTCCCGGCACCGGTAAGACAACGATTCTAAAAGGCATTATCCACCTGGCTCGTAAGATGGATGAGACCATCTGTCTCGCTGCTCCCACAGGCCGCGCCGCCAAGCGCATGAGCGATGTTTGCGGCGAGAAGGCAAGCACCATCCATCGCCTTCTGGAAGTGGATCCGCTGACCCACAAGTTCAAGAAGAATTGCGACAACCAGATTCAATGCAAGTTGCTTATCGTGGACGAATTCAGTATGGTGGACACCTGGCTTGCCGCCTCCCTCCTGGACGCCGTCAGTTTCCAAACAAGAATCGTCCTTGTGGGCGATGCCGACCAGTTGCCTAGTGTAGGCCCCGGCAACGTCTTGAACGACCTGCTACGAGTCCCTCAGATTCCCAGCGTCCGCCTGCAGCATGTGTTCCGTCAGTCCGGCGGAAACGACATTGCCGAAAAGGCCTCCAAAATTAATCAGGGCATCGTGCCCTCCCCTCCCGACGGACCCAACTTCCATTTCATGCCCTACAACGATCCGGACGAAGCCAAGCAGATGTTGCAAAAGCTTATCGCCACCGGCGTCAAAGGCAAACTGGACATCGACCTGAAGGAACAACTGCAGATCCTTTGCCCCATGCGCAAGGGCCCCTTGGGCATTTACGAGCTGAACACGTTCCTGCAGGATTTGCTGAATCCCGAGGCGCCCCGCCATAAAATCGCAGGCACCAACTGGAGCGTAGGCGACCGCGTGATGCAAATGAAGAACAACTACGAAAAAAACGTCTTTAACGGCGACGTAGGCATCATCTGGAAAATCGGCAAGGACAAAAAAATCACTGTCTTTTTCGACGACAAGAATGTGGATTACGAGGGCGACGAAATCGACGAACTCTCCCTGGCCTACGCCAGCACCATCCACAAAAGCCAAGGCAGTGAATACCCAGCAGTCATTGTAATTCTTGACAGTAGCCACTACATTATGCTGCAACGAAACCTCATCTACACAGCAATTACCCGTGCCAAGGGCCACGTGTGGATTTTAAGCGCGCCCGGTGCATTCTACCAGGCTATACGAAACAGCCGTAGCAACAAGCGATTTACCCGCCTTACCGAGCGACTTTCTTAATTTTAGCGATCGATTTTTTTCAATAAATCACATATTTTTATGAATTTTTCAATAAAAGACGGTTTTCAAGGCCGTCTTTTTTACGTTAAAAACAGCCATTTATCTTCAAATTTTATCATTTTTCAATAATTAATCATTTTTAGTTATTAATCTCATACAAATTATGTATTAGCCATTCCCCTTGCGCTTACCTAGCTTTACACCTGCAAACAAAAGAAAAGAAAGAGGTAACAAAATGAATAAATTCGTAACTTCTATCGCAATCGCAGCCGCTATCAGCGCAAGCAATCTTTTCGCCGCAAACGACTACATTATCCAAATCACTGAAAAAGACGGTACCGTCCGCGAGATTCCCGTAAGCACTTTGGAAAAAGTCACCTTCGAAACCGCAAGCACAACCATCGAAGTCAACGATCCCATCAAGGCCATCGAAGACAAACTTGGCGATGAAAAAATTCACGCCACACAAATCAAGGTTCCTTCCAAGGTCGCAGAAAAAATGGTCAAGGAATACAGCGACAAAACTCGCAACAACCACAACATATAATCCATCAAAAGAATGCAATGTGGCGAAAGGCGCCACACCACCTGTAAAAAAAGAGGATAATAAAATGAAGAACCTGATTAACTGCCTTATGATTTCCGTAGCTGCCGCCAACGTTTTTGCAAGCAACCTTTGCAACAATTCCGCACACAACCACAATCTGAAACTGAACGTCAACCAAGTCGAAACCATGACAATCGTCCAGAACGAAGACAACAAGGAAATTGTCCTCCAGGGCGACGACGAAACCGAAGCTGTTGACATGAAGGACGTAAAAACCATCAGTCTCAAGGGCAAGAACCCCGACGACAAGGTGACCTTCTATATCAACGGTGAAAAGAAGAGCTACAGGGTTTCTGAAATCAAGAGCATCAAGATCCGCACCGTAGAACGCGCTAACTAAAACATCTTTCCCAGCCCCATCCGCAAGATAAAACATTTATATTTTGCGTATGCAAGAATTCAAGAACATCTTTTTTGATTTGGGCGGGGTGCTATTCGACTTGCACCTGAGCAACGCACTGATCCACTTCGCCAAGCTGGGCTTACCCATTCCCCCGGAATTCGTGGAGGGGGCCAGCAACTTCAAGGGCATTCCCAAGATCAACAATCCGTTTATCGACATGCTGCATCAGATGGACATTGGCGTAGTCCAAAGGGAACAGCTTTTGCAAATCATGCACAAGCAGTTGCCCGCAAGTGTTACGGACCAGCAGATCATTGACGGTTTTGAATGCATGATCAACGTTCCTGCCCAAAGACTTGCCCTGCTGAAAAAACTCCGCAGCCGCTACAAGGTCTATCTGCTCAGCAACATCGGAGACGTTCACTGGGAAGCCTCCAAGCGCATGGCCCGAGATGCCGGCTACCCAATAGAAGAATGCTTCGACTACTGCTTCTGTTCCTACCATTTAGGCGTCAGCAAGCCCGACCCAAGAATCTTCCAGAAGGTCATCGAACTAAGCGGAGTCAACCCCGCCGAAAGCCTCTACCTGGACGACGCTGAAGACAACATAACCGCAGGCAAGGCCGCGGGCCTCATCGCCATGAAAATCGAAAGCAACCATTTGGAAGATTACATCCCGGAACTGTTCCCGGAATTCGCGTAACAATCATCTTTTATTGGGCGTTCCCCGCGCTCCGCACGGGTCGGACTATCCCTAACGCAAAAGGTCTTTTTGACATTTTGAATGCACTGCTCGATGTTGGTAGCATCGGGCAGTTTTTTTATCCCATTTCATCATCAACCCACAGAACATCTTGTTCTATTTCAGTGAGTTTTTTCCAAAGTTCATCACCATAGTTCAGGTGGTCTAAAAATTCAACGAAACTACCATCTATCATATTTTGGGACTCCTACGAAAAATATAAATACTTGGCGTAATTTTTTTGTAAGATTCTTGAGGAACGGTAGCCGCAGGAGCATTCTTAGCAAATTAGAATCTCTTTGCATTCAAAGATACCAAGGGCTTTGCAGCATCAAAGACTCTCGCAATCAGAAAATTTCTGAAATCCTCATTGTCCAAGAAAATGCGGCTGAGCTCAGATTGAGCAGCCATATTCCTGATGATAATTTGCTGAAGAATAGAACCACATTCAATTTGAGCGTTGTCATTGTCGGAATGGAGAACTGCGTTGCTAAAATCTTCGTTCATGGCAAGTTCCTGAGGCAACTCATAGATTTCCTTTTTTACCCTGTCAGGATATTCCCACTCAACGCCGCCAAATCGCTCGTTAAACTCCTTTAGAATATCACTAAGCTTCATCATCTCCGGATCTGAAGTTGCGCCGGTAACGCTATTTGTAGGAATAGGATCAATTTCCGCATTTTCATTTTCCAACGAAATTTTTGCAGCCTCCTGTTCTACAATTCTAAGCTGGTCAAAGTCTATAGCATCCAGCAAGCCTTCCGTATAATCCTCGGTCTTCAACTTTGGAAGTTTCGTCACTAGGAATTTATAGAAAGTTGAACGCATTTCCCATTCCTTACTGCTGAAGGGCATAATGGCTGCAAGGAACGTATATGTCCGAACAAAAGTCTTCATGTCACCTTTGCAAGAAATCTGCTGAGTTTCCGCCAGGTCATTCTTGAATCGTTCTACACAAACATCCAGAATAGGGTCCAGTTCTTCGCGAGGTGCACTGCCATAATACTTTCTACAGTAATCCTCAATTTCATCCATACTGTAGACATGGCTTTCGTCCAGGTTTGCGATCAAATCGTTCAACTTGTTAATGTCGGTTTCTCCCGACAGGGATGTTTTCTTATAATAACGTTGGAACGACTCCTTGATATCCTCGGGATTGTTGGCGAAATCCAAAACAAAGGTATCCTTCTTTTTCGGATGGCAGCGGTTCAATCGAGAAAGAGTCTGTACGGCCTTGATATCTAGCAGACCTTTATCCACATACATTGTATGAAGCAAGGGCTCGTCGTAACCGGTCTGGAACTTGTCTGCTACTATCAATATACGGTAAGGATCCTCCTTCATTTTCTTTTCAATTTCTGCAGAGGGGAATCCGTTGATGCTTGCTTCCGTTTCTTCTTTGCCGTGATATTCCTTCTTGCCACTGAAAGCGACTACGGCCTTGTACTTGCTGTGCATATTTTTCAGCTGTTCTGAAATGGCATAGAAGTAATCAATGGCTCGTTCAATTCCCGCAGTCACCACCATGGCCCTGGCCTGCCCACCAACTTTATACTTGTTGATGACATTGTTTATAAAGTGGTTGACGATAATGGCGGATTTCTTTTCTACAGTCTCGGGCTGGCTTTCTACAAACCAGCGGATTTTCTTTGACGCCTGGTCACGATCAAATTCGGGATCTTCTTTGCGCTTACGAATCAATTCTGACTCAACAACCTTGTAGTAACTTTGATACGGAGTGTAATTCAGCAACACATCCAGAATAAAACCTTCCTGGATCGCCTGACGCATGGTGTAATTATGGTGCGGCTCAAACTTTGCCGACCCATCGGCCTGTGGGACCTTCTTTCCGAACATTTCCAGAGTCTTGTTCTTGGGCGTTGCGGTAAATGCGTAATAATTCGCGTTCTTTACCATTTTGCGGCCTTCGATGGTCTTGTTCAAGATGTCTTCGAAGTCTTCGGCATTATCAGCATCTACACCAGCAATCGCCATATTCATCTTTGCAGAAAGAGAACCATTTTGGCTGCTATGGGCTTCATCAATGATAATGGCAAAACGGCGGTCCGCAAGCGACGCACCTATTTCCTTCAATATAAACGGGAACTTATGAACGATGGTTATGATAATCCGTTTACCGGCAGTCAATTCCTTGCGGAGTGTTTCTGAAGAATCGGCCCAGCCAACAATGTTTCCCAGCTGGTTATAAGCGTTGATATTGTTCCGGATTTGCTTATCCAGGTTGATTCTGTCGGTAACTACAATGATGGAGTCCATCAACTTTTCGTTGCCCTTTAATTGCTGAGCCAGCATAAAGGCAAGCCATGTGATGGTGTTTGATTTTCCAGAACCAGCACTATGCTGAATCAAGAATCTTTGCCCCAACGGTTTCTTGTTGGTTTCTTCTACCAGGTAGCGAACCGCATCTAACTGGTGATAACGGGGCCAGACGATAGACTCCTTGAGTAGCTTGCCCTTTTCGTCGGTGTACTTTGCAACCTGAGCCAAGTTCTCTATGATATAGGAAAGTGTCTGCTTGGCTAAAACATGTTCCCAAAGGTAAGCAGTTCGCAGTCCGTTGGGATTTATGGGATTTCCGGCACCGCCATCGACACCCTTGTCAAAAGGCAGGAACCAGGAATCCTTTCCCTTCAGTTCCGTACACATTCTCACATTATCGTCATCTACGGCGAAATGAACAGCACAACGCTTAGGCTGCAGCAACAGTTCCTTGGGGTCACGATCATTTGGATTAGAGTATTGGCTCACGGCATTGGCAACCGTTTGACCTGTATAATGGTTCTTCAATTCCATGGTGATTACCGGCATGCCGTTAACAAAAATCACCATGTCAATGGACAGGTCTGCATTGGCCCTGCTAAAATGAAGTTGCCTAGTTTCGCAGAATATATTGCTGTTATAGTATTCCTTGCCGAAATCACTGAGTTCCGAAGGCAAGGGATAGTACATGTCAAAATGGGTCGTATTGTAGCGGAATCCCTTACGAAGGACATCTACAATACCGCGTTTCGTAATGTCATTTTTCAGTCGTTCAAAGAACTTGTGCTTTTCGTGGTCACTTCCGAAAATCATGGCATTCTCAACCTTTTCTGGTTGAGTGGAAACAAGGAATGCTTCAACTTGGCTACAGTCCAAGGCGTAATCCACATTATATCTGCCGCTGTAACCCTTGACATAATGGTTCTTATTAAGAAGCCATTTTTCGATGATGGTTTCGAGACCTTTTTCGGAAGTATCTGTAGGCATGCTAGGCCACCTTTATTTTACCGGTAACGGCGTCGCTGATTAGACTTTGCTTGAATTCATTCAGGTTTGCAATTTGCTTTTCCACAGATGCAATTTGGGCGTCGATGGAATCAATTTTTTCTTTGATGTAAGCAACAATTTGTTCTTGTTCAGGGAGAGGAGGGACTGCAATTTTATATGAAAGAAAACGATCTTTTTTTACCACTTTTCGCAAGCCCGTATATAGGGGGCGAAGAGCCTTTCGGTCATCAATTGCAATGAAGTAATATGTGTAAAATTCGGAATTAATATTTTGCAGTTGAAAAATGTCGTACGCACCGGTAATCATACCATTGTATTTTGAAAGACCTACTGTTCTTGGAGTTTCGTCAACATCAAACAAACAAAAAACCACATCGTCTGAATGAACGATTTTATAACTATCAAAATCTTTTGGGAATTTTCCTTTGCCACTTTCTACATCTCGAATAATTACTCCACCCTTGGTTAGAGAAAGCAGTTGGTAATCGTTAGATTTTCCAACCACATCATCCTTTTCTAATAAAAAAGTTTTATTACGCGTCACGCCCCAATGTTCAGGGATTTGTCCGATCCAGGTGATGCCGGAATCTTTCATTTTGGCTTTCGGGTTGATGCCCTGGGTGACGGCCTTGGCAATTACTGCCTGCTTGTATTCCTTTAGCAATTCAATTTGCTTTTTCTTTGCAGCCACAAGTTCGTTAATCTGCGCAGTCTTCTTATCCAAGAAATCAGCAATCGCCTTTTGTTCAGAAAGAGGAGGAAT
>JAZRWJ010000041.1:0-73338 GCA_045599625.1 Fibrobacter sp. | reverse complement strand
TCTCCAATGCTACAGCAAATTCATGCTAATAGAATCGAAAACCAACGTCTAACCGCCCTCCGCGACACCTTTCTCCCGAAACTCATGTCCGGTGAAATAGACGTGGAAAATATCAAAATTTAGGCTGCTAAATTATCGTTTATCTTATTGTTAAGTTCGATTTTGTCGTCGAGGCTGCTGAGTATTTTGACCAACTCATCTTGCTGAGCTCGTGGAGGAACAACGATTGGCATGTTAGCCAACGTTTGTGCATTGATATTTCCCCGAGTACTTCCAGTACTGAAAGATTGAATCCAACCTTTATATTCTTCAGATTGACAATAATACTTAATGTATTTCGGATTTACCTTTGAAGGATCAATACTAAACTTGATTAAGAACCCTGCATAGACAAATTCGCCATCATGTCCATCGTAAAAGTAATTGCGTCCCGTACTCGCGCCTGTACGAGCAAATACAATATCATTTGGTTTCAACAGATAATCTTTCGCATCTTCAGCTTCAACAGACTTTAAATCAGTCTTGTTCAGAGTTCCATCATCATTGATATCTGTAATTCTAAGATAAGTGTATAAATTTTCGTCATACGGAACAGCCGAAGCGCCGATACCATAGTAACCTTTGCCATCTACAGACAAAGCACCCAGTTTACATTCTTTCCACACAATATCAGCCATCGTTCTTTTCCAAAAGCTTTAAGACATCCCGCTTTAATTCAGAATCTTCTGCAGATTCAACTATTTCTTGTACCAATTTCGAAACATCTTGGTCCGTCACAATTTGTTTGACCTGAGGATTATCTACAACAGCTTGCAAAATACGCTGTTTTTGAGAATCATTCCAGCCACCGACCTTACGCATCGCATCAACAATTGTATGCGTACTACGATAATTGGCACTATCTTCCAATCCAATGATTAAGTTTGCTCTTAAAATTTCAGCATCACTTTTGGACTTAAAGTATTCATCAGTTTCTGCTTTACAACGCTCACTGATTCTTTCAAGTTTTTCATTTGCAGCAGTTTTGTCAATAATCCCTTTTACAAGAATATCTATTTCTGAATCTTCTGTATAATTCGCTGGTACAAAATACTTGACTCGATTATCACGAATCATCTTATGGACTTTTGTCTTATCACCTTTTTGTGGATCAAAGACTCCAATGGAATGACCGCCATAAGAATTTACAAGTTTCATGCAAGGGACATCAGTATCACTATCTCCAATGTAAATCATATTTCGAAATGCCACACGAATATCACTAGGCTTGAAATAATCATTCACAGCAGGATCATTAACATCAAGGACCCCTTTTGAAATACGGAACAAAAATTGAGTCTTGTTCGTGTAGTTCACAACTTGGGCTGGCCACTCAGCAACACCTCTTTCATTGAAATAGAAAGAATTTGCGTAGATTCGTTCAAACGACTTGGCTATAGATGTCCCTTCAATCATTTCTTTCAATCCAGAAGAGATGATATAATGTTCAACGATGACACCGTTCTTCCGTCCATATTCCCTGATTCTTTCGAACCATCCTTCAACACCAGGGAAAAGAGCCACTTTAGAACCATACTCAACCAAAGCTTTTTTATTAAAAACTATGTTGCCCTGAGCCTCTTGGACCATTTTATACATATAAGCAAGATTCTGGTCCATTTCATTCTTTGTCGCAAGCCCGTTAGATTCTTGCCAAAATTTTGCAACATCATAACCAACAGACTGGATATATCCTTGAGCCTGCATATCATCAGGAGACAAAGTCTTATCAAAGTCATAGCATATTGCTACAACCGGCAAATCCTCTTTCTGCTTTCTATCAAAAGATTTATCCATACATCACCTACATCTTAAAGCCAAGACTTTCAAGATTCTTCTTGATTTGCTTTTCGAGGTCGTGGCTCTTTGCGAACATCTGGGAGAGTTCGGCGGTGAGGCGGGTCATTTTCTGGTCGAAGGGTTCGTCATCCTGGGCGGTTTCCTCGATGCCTACGTAGCGGCCGGGGGTAAGGATGTAGTCCTGGGCGGCGATGTCCTTGGTTTCCACAACGGCGCAGAAGCCTTTTTCGTCCTGGAGTTTGCCTTTCTGGAATTGTTCAAAGGTGTCAGAGAGTTTCTGGATGTCTTCTTCGCTGAGGTCGCGGTGCTTGCGGTCCACCATGTGGCCCATGTTGCGGGCGTCCACGAAGAGTGTCTTGCCTTTCTGCTTTTTGCCGCGGGTAATGAACCAGAGGGTCACGGGGATGGTGACGCTGTAGAATAGCTGGGTGGGCATGGCCACGATGCCTTCCACGAGGTCGGCCTCGATGATGCGCTTGCGGATGTCGCCTTCGCCACCGGTCTGTGAGCTGAGGGCTCCGTTTGCAAGGACCAGGCCGATTTTTCCGCCGGGTGCCAGGTGATAGATCATGTGTTCGATCCAGGCGAAGTTGGCGTTGCCTGCAGGGGGCAAACCATATTGCCAGCGGACGTCGTTCTGCAGCTGTTCCTGGCCCCAGTTCTTGAGGTTGAAGGGCGGGTTCGCCATGATGAAGTCGAAGCGTTCGTTGGCGTGGAGGTCGTGGAAAAATGTGTCTTCGTGGTGTTCGCCGAAGTTTGCGTCGATGCCACGGATTGCCATGTTCATCTTGGCCATTTTCCAGGTGTCGGCGTTGGCTTCCTGGCCAAATACGCTGATGTTGTTGCGGTTGCCGCTGTGGGCCTGTATGAACTTGACGCTCTGTACGAACATGCCGCCGGAACCGCAGGCGGGGTCATAGACGCGCTTGCCTTCAGTGGGCTTGAGGATGTTCACGATGGTCTTTACGATGCTTGCGGGGGTGTAGAATTCACCGCCCTTGACGCCTTCGTAGCTTGCGAACTGGGCGATGCAATATTCGTAGGTGCGACCCAGCAGATCCTTGCTTGCCTCAGTGTCGCTCATGTCCATGTTGCTGAACACATCCACCACGTTGCCGAGCACGCGCTTGTCCAAATCGGGAGCGGCGTAGTTCTTGGGGAGAACGCCTTTCAGGTTCTTGTTTTCCTTTTCAACGGCGATCATGGCTTCGTCCAGGACCTTGCCGATTTCGGGAGTATGGGCCGCTGTCGCAATCTTGTTCCAGCGGGCGGCTTCGGGCACGAAGAACACGTTTTCTTCAGCGTAGAAGTCCGGATCGTCTTCGAAGCCCTCCCCTTCTGCCACCAGCTCGTTGTAACGCTTTTCGAAGGCGGCGGAGATGTAGCGCAAAAAGATGAGGCCGGTAAAGATCTTGCGGTATTCTGCAGCGGGAATGTGACCCCACAGTTCGCAGGCGGCATTCCAGATTTGCTGTTCAAAGCCAATCGCTACAGTGTTCTCGGAAGAAGCTTTCTTGGAGATTCGTGCCATAAATGTACCTTAAAAAATGAGCCCCAAAATAGTTCTAATTACAAGTTAAAGATAACAAGAAATATTTGGATTTGGCGTAATTTATCGGTTTTTGCAGTGTATATTTGGTTCTATGAAGCACAAGTACCGTACAAGAGTTCAGGGTGAATCGCTGCAGGCCAAAATCAGCGATTTGGAATGGAAAATCATGGAAACAGTCGTGTATCCAGGAGTATTCCTGATCCTGACAATATGGGTATGGATGGCAGCCTTTGGGTTTATGACTTTTAACCTATTGACAGCGGTGCTCATTACTGCTGTGACCCTGGTGCTTATAATAAGGGCTATACCAAAAGTCAAGATGATTAGAAAGAAACTGGATGCCTACCGCAAGGGCCTTGAAGGCGAACGTTATGTGGGCGAAACTTTGAATAGTTTAAGCGATAACCAGACCACCTTCGTGTTCCACGACATTCCCGGCGAAAGGTTCAATGTGGACCATATCATTGTCAGTACACGCGGTATTTTCGCCATCGAAACCAAGCATTTTGATAGAACTAAGTGTCACGAGTTCTACTTCGACGGCAATATGGTCTTCCGCCAGACAACGGATGGCAAGCGTTATCCCTGCCCCAAGCTTTTGCCGCAAATGGATGGCGAAGCAAACTACATCCAACAGGAAATAGAAAAACGAGCAGAAATCAAGCTGCCCGTTACCAAGGTCGCAATCATCGTCGGCTCTTACATTACAAGCCCAGAGAATTTCAAAAATTACTGGATTCTGAACGAAAAATCCTTCAATACGGCTTTCAAGAACAGTAACGAAATCTATGACGATTCCTTGGTAAAGCTAGTTGCCCAGCACATCAGGGAAATGGTCAAGATTGACGTGGATTGCTAATCATCAATCCCATTCCCTGATCACATTTATGGTGCCGTCGGCGGGCATCTGTCCGGGAAAATTCCTTTCGGCGCGGATGTTCTTCTCACGCATAAGGCGGTCGGTCTCTTCGTTCTCCATGTCGTAATGGCGGGTGAATTTGCCGGTGAGGGTGTCCATAACGCCGTGCATGAACAGGTGATCCTTGTACATCACCACTTCCTGGAATCTCTTTTTCATAAGGGCCTCCCCTTTTAAAAGTCGTCGCCATCGAAACGGTTTTCGTTGCCGGGCATGTTGTTGCGGAAGCCTTCCAGGAACTGTTCCTCGATGCTCTGGTTTTCGGCCTTTTGGGCCTTTTCACTGTTGTCGATGGTGCGCTGGTCCACCACCACGCCGTTCTCGATCTTGACGTGGATTTCGCCCTCGTAGATGGAGCCGAAGCCCATGTGCACGTAATGGAGCATTTTGCCCTGGGGCACCCTGAGCACACCCGTGAACCAGGTGGCATGAACGGGTTCATCCTTTACCAGGCGGATAGCCCCCTCAAGCTTATTGAGGTAGAACTTGTCGTCCTTGATTTCCCATGTGCCGATATATCGGCGCCAGCAGGCGGTGGAAAACACGATGTCGTCACATTTTTTCGCCTCCAAGTCGCTGTTGAATTCTTCCATGGAGAGTTCCTTGATGATCTGAGGATCATCGGGAATGGACGGGCAGAAGGTCATGGAAGTTTCTTCGCCATTAAAAATCAGTTTTTCAGGAACTTGTGCAGTCATATATACCTCTTTGTTTTTTTTCAAAAGATATATAGCCCGTGTACAAAAAATGTCGCCTAGCGGGCGACATGAAAAACCCAGGTTCCGTAAACATTTGGTTATAGACAATTTGTCTATGGAGTTTTGTGTTGCGCCAGGGAATTTCGCCCCGCCTTAGGGTAGTTTTATAATGGGATGAAATACACAACCTGTATGGGTAAAAAAGGAGTACAAGTGAAGGACAACTTTAAGAAGATCGCCGTGGCAACCATTTCTGCTTTCGGCCTGGCCTCATTCATTGCCTGTGGCGACGACCCGGCATCGGGCGGCGCAAACATCAACAACGATTCTCCGATTATCGGCGAAGATTTTTCCAGTTCCAGCGATGCAGACCTCGGTTTGGGCGACACCCAGCCCACCTCCAGCGAGGCAATCCCGGGCTCCAGCGCAACAGAAATCGCCCCGGGCTCCAGCGCCGTGCAGCCTGCAAGTTCCGCAGATATCGCCCCGGCTTCCAGTTCCTCTGAAATTATTCCGGAATCCAGTTCCTCGGAACCCGAACCCGCCGCCATGACCTACAAGTTTGGTTACGCCCTCAAGAACGCACCTACCCTCAGTAAGGGCTGCGGCCGCGAGACCACCCTCCGCACTGACAAGCGTGTGGAAAACGGCGAACACCACGTAGTGAACGTGAACGGCACCAACCGCGAATACTTTATCACCCTGCCCAAGAACTACGACAACACCAAGCCCTACAAGCTGCTCATCGCCCTCCACTGCTTCGGCAGTTCCGCCGAGGACTTCGTGCACCACACTCCGGACTACGACCATCCTACCCCCTACTATGGCCAGCAGGTTTTGGATACCGAGGGTAACTACATGTTCGCCTCCCTCCAGGCTGTAGGCGGCCTCTGGAACAAGGGTCAGGACGACCACGACTTTTTCGGCAAGGCCCTCACTACCATCGAGGACAACTACTGTATCGATACCAGCCGCGTGTTCATTACGGGCTTTAGCTTCGGAGCCATGTTCTCCTACTCCCTGATGCAGGACTACCAGGAACGTATCCGTGCCGCCGCCACCTACGCCGTGGCCGATTACAACATCTGGCTCCCCCAGGAAAAGGGTACCGACAAGAACCTGCCTGTGGCATGGATGAACGTTCATGGCCAGGCTGACGACCGCTGCACCTACGACAAGGCAAAGAACAGCGCCCTCCCCCGCATTCTCAAGAAGAACGGCAAGGCTTCTGACGGCGACAGCCAATTTACCGACGCCAGCGGCGAAAAGATGACCGAAAACCAGGGCCAGACCGGCCACACCTGCCACGACTTCAAGACTGTGGACGAACGTTTCCCGGTGAAGTTCTGCAGCTGGCCCGGTGGACACCAGTGGACCGCACACGACACAGGTAACATGGGCGTGGGCTGGAACTGGGAAAGCACCTGGGTTCCCGAAGCTGTTCACGAGTTCTTCGAACAGTTCTAAAGGAGATCCCGGCCTTGAGAGAGGTCGGGTTTTTATTATCTTTGGGAACGAACATGGGAGATTATGTGAATACTAAGAAAAGTTTGGCTATCCTCGCCCTGGCAGCCACCGCAGTCATGGCCAAGGACTACTCCGGTGCAGAACTCTACACCGATCAGACATGGATGTACGGCAAGTTCGAAGCTCGTATGCAGATGGCCGTAGGTTCCGGTACTGTCAGCTCCATGTTCCTCTACCACAACGATTCCTACCTGGGCTGCGACGAACCCTGGGTGGAAGTGGATATCGAAGTTTTGGGCAAGAACCCCAACGAGTTCCAGTCCAACATCATTACCGGTAACGGTCCAAACGAAGGCTGCGCCGACAGAAAGTCCTACAGCGAACAGCTCCACCCCATGAGCCCTGCCGTAGATAAGGCATACCACACCTACGGTCTGGAATGGACTCCGGATTACGTAAGCTGGATTATCGACGGTGTTGAAGTCCGCAGAACCAAGAAGGGTGAACTGAACAAGGACGGTCGCGACCAGGTTGCTGACCTCGGCCTCCGCGAACAGGGCCTCCGCTTTAACCTGTGGGCATCCGAAGAGCCGGCATGGGTTGGCGAATGGGATCCCTCCATTCTCCCAGTGAACCAGTTCATCAACTGGGTCAAGGCCTATAAGTACACTCCGGGCGCAGGCGAAAACGGCACTGACTTTACCCTGGACTGGGTAGACAACTTTGACAAGGAAGACGTTCGCTGGAGCTACGGCAGCTGGACATTCGACGGCAACCGCGTAGATCTGAAGCCCTGGAACGCTACCGTGATGCAGAGCGCCATGGTCCTCTCCCTCACCCTGGAAGGTGAAGAAGGCTTCTACGGCACCGTTCCCAAGGATCCGGCTGACGGCGGCGAAGAACAGTCCATTCAGCCCAAGAAGATCGGTCACTTCAATCTGAAGACCACCGGTGAAAAGGCTTTCAACGCCAAGGGCGAACGAGTCAACAAGAAGGCAGCAAGCCGCTACCGCGTTGATTTCAAGCTTTAAGATTTGCCCCAAAAAAAGGACCCCGGCCTCTTCGAAGGTCGGGTTTTCTTTTTATAGTTCGCGGCTTTTCCGCAGCATTTGGCGCCGTATTACTCTTCGGTCTTGATACAGCGGACTGCGTAGGTGTTTTCCGCATCGCCAGCCACAACGGTCACGGCGTCTCTGTCGCCGCTGAATGCGATAGCCATGCCATCGCCACCTTCCTTGGCCTTGGTGCCGGTCCAGTACCTGGCAGACTTGATGGTAACTGCCATGGCAGCGTTGTTGGTATTGCGCACGTCGTAGGGCAGCACGCTAAATCCGTAGGCATCTACACCCTTGTAGACCTTGGTGAATTCTTCGCTCTTGTCTTCGATGCTGCGCCATTCTTCGACAGATCTCAGGAGCACGCCGGCCACGTCGGAACCACCCACAAATTCAAACAGGGTGTTCCATTCCTCTTCGCTGGGCAGGTGCCAGCCATCCATGCAGGCGTCGCTCTTGGCTGCAGACCAGGAATAGAGGCGTCCGAACTTGTTGCAGTTTGCCGGATCGTCGCCCACGCAGTAGCTGGCGGAATCCAGGCCGTCGGCCTTGTCCGTAACGCGGTAGTTCATGTTCTCGGCCATCCAGACCTGGTTGCCGATACGCACGGTCTTGTAGGTCAAGTCGTCACGGTCATCCTTCACGTAACCGAAGGTAGTGTTCTTTGCCCATTCCTCTTCGGTACCCTTGTAGCCGTTCTTCACAGCGATTTCGTAGGCGGAAAGGCCATTGAGGCCTTGTTCTTCAATACGCAGGGTATCGGTATGGTGCAATTCCACGGTATCCACGGAATAAATGGTATCGAAGGAATGAATAGTATCCAGGATCACCAGGGTATCGACCCTAGGTTCATTGGGGGTTTCATAGTAATTGTTGGTGATATTGTCACTGCAGGAGGCCACAATCAGGCCAAAACCCAGTGCACCAAAGGCAATGCTGAACTTTCTCATAGGTTCTCCATCCAAATGTTTTCAATGGAAATATAAAAAAGCAAAAAAATTTTGAAATTATTTGTGCCAGGAATACGGATATTTATTGTAAGTTTTTTGTATATTTTTGGTCACTGTATACTTTTTTATACATCCCAAAGGAGGATCTATGAAATTCTTTAAGTCCGGCATTATCGCTGCAGCAGGTGTTGCAGCAATGCTCGCAGGCTGTTCCACCACCGACGACAAGAACCCGTCTGGTTCTACAACTGGTAACGACGATCGTCCCAGTTTCGAAGTAGCCGCCTGTGAAGAAATCACCGACGAAGCAGTCCGCAAGGAAATGGACGAAGCCCAAGAAACCTTCATCAACTTCGTCGAAGCATTCGGTGTTTACGATCTTGAAGAAGCACAGAAGTCCGCTGGCACCATCAAGAGCGTTTACGGCAAGGCTCTTAAGGCCAATCCGGGTAACTGCGAAGCTCAGCTTGGCTACGCTCTCGCAACCATTACCGACCTTCTGAACAACAAGACCTTGAACGACGTGATCGACACCATCAACGTCATCACCAAGGGTCCCGACGAAGGCGACAACATTGAAATTCCCGAAGTCGTTGCTCTCCACAAGCTGGGCGCAAGCGAAGCTTCCCAGCTCATCGTCAAGGCTAGCGCCATCGCCAAGAACGAAGGCCAGAAGGTCATTAGCCAGAAGGTCATTACCGACCGCCTGCAGGACGCTATCGCCGACGAACTCATCCCGGCCGTGGATACCGCAATCATCTACTTGAACAGCATTGCCCGCAATGCCGACTTCAAGATGACTCTCAACAGCGGCGACCTGTCTGTTGAAATCGACCAGAGCGTTACCGCTCCGGCTCTCGGCAGCATCTATGCACTGCGTGCCGTGCTTACCGCATTGGCATCCTTCAACATCGACTTCTCCAAGGACGGCAAGTACGACTGGATCGACTCCTTGATGAACCTCAACGAAACCAACTACAAGGATAACGTTGGCGCTCAGTACGCCGTGGAACTCCTGAGCTACAACAATCCCTTCGGTACCGTAAAGAAGGAATGGAAGGAACGCTACAAGAAGATTCCTGAAGACCTTCAGGCTGCAATCACCAGCATCAACGACGGCTTCATGTACAAGCTGGACGTGATTGAAAATGGTGAAAGCCAGGAAAAGGCTGTGTACGTCGTAGGTGACGGCGAAGATGCAGACATCAGCGTCAAGGACCTGGAAGCTGTCATGGACACCCTGGAATCCATCAAGGATGCCCTGGGCAACGGCAAGATCAACGTGTACCTGGACGAAGGCGTTTCTGTAGACGTGAACCTGCGCAATTTCTTCGAATTCACTTCCGACATCAAGGGCTACGCTCCCTACTACCAGATGGTCCGTCCCCAGGATTGGTACCCGGTTGACGAAGCAGCAGAATGGGGTCCGGAATTGGAAGGCACCTATGCTGAACATTACGTAACAACCGAAGTTGAAAACACCATCACCAACGCAGAAGGTGTTCTCTACACTTCCGTCTACTTCGATACCGAAGCAGATGGTCTCCTCCTCAGCGTCAATGCTGAATACGAACAGGGCGGTGCAGACATTAATTACGAAGTGACCATCAAGGATTGCGAAGTCATCCTTAAGGAAAGCAGCTACGAATACTACAACTACGACGAAGAAAGCGACTACGCTCCGGCAAAGATTGACATTGGCGAAGTCATTGCTTTGAGCAGCGATTACTGCAAGGTCGAAGACGGTGAATCCGTATTTGCTATCCGCGAAGGCAATGTAGTTCCCAACCTCTTCAACTTCACCGACAAGGACGGCAAGGTCACCCTTTCCTTCGCAGATATCGTAATGGGCAAGGTTGAACCTGAAGACCTGAAGGACCTGGTTTCCTTCCCCGACTACACCTTCGGCGGCATGCTGGTCGGCATGACTGAAGAACAGTTCTGGAAGAACTTCGAAAAGCTGTTCATCTACGAAGATGAAGAAGAATACGACGATTAAATTAATCGCTCTTTTCAATAGCCTCGCCTGCAGTGCAGAGATTGCCTGCGGGGGGCTTTTTTTATTGAACGATTATTCCCTGACGCTTGGCGAGCACAAGTTCTCCGCTAGCGTAGGCTACTCACGTTACCACCTGAATTATGGTGACGACTGGGAACTGAATATTGGTTCCTACGGTTTTCCGGGCGATGATGGCTCCGGAAGTATGGTCGGCAGTTTCGCCTACCAAAGTGATTACAAGTTTTTGACCTTGGGTGCATCGGTAGATACCCGCCCCTGGATAAACGCAAGCATGGCGCTGCATACGGCAGACTCCACGTTCTATTTAGGTTCCGAGCTTGGGCGTGGCGACCAGAGTATCGCACGAGTCAAGTGGAGCTATGCAGATTACTCGGACATTGTTCCTGAAATTTCCGCCGACTGGGAAACCCATATTTTGAACAAGGGTTTGTCCGCTGGGTTCAAGGCTCACGGACACAAGCTGGACCTGGCCGGCAATTATTACAAGAGCACTCCCTTCAATAGGGACGAAGATTACTTTATCAGGGATTCCCTGAGCATTTGGGATTTAAGAGCTAGTTATAGCTGGAGCGCCGCAGGCCGCGAAAAGAACCGTGCAGACAAGTTCCGCGCGGGCTACAGGTTCATAAACGCAAACGCAACGCTTTACGGGATCCGCGCACAGGATGGGGATACCAAGCGCTTTATGTACGCTCCCCTCTCCGGCACATTCCACATTGCCGACGTCGAATGGAATGATATAAACGGCTCCGAGGATAATGGATCCGAGAATCCCAACATCCTGGACCTTGACGCCATGGCAATTTTCGGGCAGGCCCATCTGAAAAAGGATGGCACCCGTTTCCACGAGACTCTCGCTCCCAACAGGGCACTGCGAACATCCGTAATGCAGGCACTTTCCTTCAGCTTTTTGCAGAAGAACTACCGCGTTGATGCCGAGGCCGAAGGATTCCTGGGCCTTGCAGGCCTCTCCTACCACAAGGCATTTGGCAGCTACCAAAAGCGCCTTGTCATCGAGCCGAAAATCGGCGCAGATTTCTACTACCTGAACGGTTCCCTGGATACGGAACTGACTTCCGAAACCACAAAGTTCATCAGCACCATCAAGGAAAAGGATTACTACACCTGGGACGTTTACAGCATCGGTTCCATTGTGAACCTGGGCCTGCGTTTTGCCTACGGCCCCTTCTACCTAAATGCCAACGCCTATCAGCTGGTTCCCTTCACTACCGAAGTAGATGACCACAAGGATTTGCCTGTGGAACCCATTGATCCGAATCTGCCCGCAAAAAAAGAAGAGCCCTATGCTTTTGGCAATGGACTCTTCTGCACATTGAATGTGGGATTTAGTTTTTAGTTATTTAATGCCGCGGATTATTCCGCGTCGCGGACGCAACGGACTGCAGTGTAGTATCTTCTAGGTAGCGTGAGCGAAGTATTATTCCAGCCGCTTTCAACGTTATAACGGAAAACATACTGAACCGTCTCCGCAAAGGAATTGACGGATTTGGAAGTCCAATAAAAAGCATATTCGCCCAAGAAATCTTCATACAGTACGGTATCCTTATTTATATACGACGATGGCGTAAAGGTTTCATGAATGTCGTAGGCAATGGAAGTTACATCCACCACTTCTTCGAATTCGGTTGTCTCGGGAATACGCCAGCCTTCGGGGCAAGCGTTCTCAGCCATTTCCCAAGTGTACATCCGTCCGTACTTTTCACAGTCGCTATCTGTTGCCGAAATCGATGCGCAGATTGAACCTTCGACTTCGTAATTCAGGTTCTCGGTCATCCAATACACGGAATCTACCAATCGGATCTTATAAATTTGACCATCACGTTCATCCAGAAGCATGGTTCCCGAAGAGAAACCTTCAAGTGAACTGGAGGAACTTTCGATGGATGCGCTGGAGGAGCTAAGCACCACAGGCTTTCCGTACACGCAACGGACTGAGGCCCCAATTTCGTTATATTCAGAAGTTACCCTAGCATAGTGATCATTTCCAACAATCTGTACAACCTTGCTGGTATATGGAGAGCCTGCCTCAGTAGAGGTCCAGAACTCGGCCAAAAGACCATCACTAAGCAAAAAGTCATTTGCTACAATGCCAGAAGCCAGGGCATTGAATCCAAGTTCATTATCCCCATGGTCACGGCCCTGCCAAGTCGTAGTTGCCTTAAGATCGCGGCCAATATAGCCGTAGTAAATATCCCCATCCTCATAACTGGGGCTGGAATAGGTTTCTAATAGATATCTCCATTCCTCTTCGGAAGGCAGGTGCCAACCCGTGGGACAAGCAATTTCCGCCGCAGACTTCAAGTAGTAATAACCCATGCTCTTTTCAAAAACATAGGTATGCATGTTATCCAACGGATTCCAGTACCTCATGTTTTCTGCAAGCCAGATCTGGTCGCCGATAGTTACTGTCTCGTAGATTTTTTCATCGCGGGGATCGCAGATTTTGTTCGCTCCCTGTTTCAGCAGAGAGGAGCATACGGACTGGCTAGAAGAAGAACGGTAAGACAAATCCAGAGGATCGTTTTTATCGCATTCCACCAATTCACCGGAAATAGTAAAGCAGACATTGCCAGGCTTTTGGCTAGAGGAGGATTTGGGAGCCTCGCTGGACTGCCCCATGGTAGGAATCTCCACAACATCCACAGATTCCGTGCCGCTTTCACCACAACCGAAAAGGCACATCACCAGCAGAGAAGCCAATACAAGGCCAGTGAATTTGTGGGTTGAAAGTTCGTTCATATTTTTAATCCCTTTGATTTTCAAGCAACTCGGCTTCCTTTACAAGATCAGCCATGCATTCTTCATTTTCTAAAGAGTATGCAGCGCTTCTCTCCAATTCAAAAGTTCCGCTGATCTTTTTTTCCTTATGTATTCGATAGGCCTTTTCACAATCAGCCTTGACGTAGGAGCGAAGAATCTGGACATCGGCTGCTTTACACGTCACGCTTCCAAGGGTTGCGATGATTTTAATAGCGTTATCACCATTAGGTTCAAAGCTGACGACGCGGCCATTGCTTCTTACGATTTTATTGCAAACAACAGTTTCATCATCTCTGAGTGCATACCAGCCCATATCAATTAGGCTTTGTGCCATACACTTGGAATCGTAAAACTCCACCATCTTGAAAGAGTTCTTGCCTACAATGAAACCGCTGGGCCTGGCATTGTCATCCCCCTTGAATGTACCCACGGGAAATTCGTTACCAAAGAACCCGTAAGTCTGCTCGTCTCCATTCATATGTACAGTCAGAATACCTGTCAGTGCCCTATATACATATTGAAGCTGGCTTTTAGCTCCTTTACGGGACCAGGTCAACTTGCCGTCCTCTTCCTTGCAAACTGCATGGGTAAAAATAAAAGCACGGTTATTCACTTCATAGTCCATCTCATCAGAGACAAGATAGGGGCCAAATTTTACTAAATCATCCGCCGACGTCGAACCGTCGGAACACCCAGCAAAGGCAGAAACCATTGCAAAGAACGCAACTAGCTTTATAAAATTGCGCCAAAAAGAACGTTTCATTCCAACCTCCAAATTCTTTATCAAATTTAACATAAACTGCGCCATCCTTTTTTTATCTTTACGTAAGAAACGAGTTTTTTATGCTGGACCAAAAAGATATAGATCTCACCCGATATTCAGAGCTTAAAAAGCAATTGGAAGAAGCTAGCCGCCTTTACTATAAGGAAGGCGTGTCCCCCATGAGCGACCAGGACTTTGACTTTGGCCTCAAGGAGATGGAGGCTCTGGAAAAGAAGTACCCGGAACTGGGCGATGGGACTTCGCTGACCAAGAGTGTGGGCAGTGACCTGGTCAATGACTTTGCCAAGGTGGCCCATGCGGTGCCTATGCTCAGTATTTCCAACGTGTATAGCGCAGAGGAAATGGCCGAGTTCGTGGAAGCCGCAGAGAAGGGCTTGGAAGAAGTAATGCCGGAAGGGACTGCTTCGATTGCGTCGGCTTCGCCTCGCAATGACAGCGCAAAGTGGATTTGCGAGCGAAAGATTGACGGCGTTAGCCTCAGTGTCACTTACGAGAACGGCCGCCTGAAACAGGCCGTGACCCGCGGCGACGGCGCCCAGGGCGACGACGTTACCTTAAACGCCCTGACGATCTCGGACATTCCCGAATTCTTTGACGCAAAGAAGCTGAAGATCGACCCGTCCGAAATTCCCACGGGCACTTTCGAGGTTCGCGGCGAAGTCTATATGGAGCGCGAGGCCTTTGAACGTTTGAACGAGCAGTTGATTCTTGAAGGCAAGAAGATTTTCCAGAACTGCCGTAACACCGTTTCCGGCTCCCTCAAGCTGAAGAGCGTGAATGAATGCAAGACCCGTCCCATGCGCTTCTTTGCATACCACATTCCTCAGAGCGGAAACGCCACCCACCAGCAGAACCTGGAACAGCTGAAAAAATTGGGTTTCAACACCAACGAATTCTGGACCGCCGATACGGTTGATGAAATCATGAAGATTTCCGAGAAGATCGGTGCCAGCCGCGATGATCTGCCTTTCGATATTGATGGCATGGTGGTGAAGCTGAACAATCTGGAACAGCAACGTGCCTTAGGTTCTACAAGCAAGAGCCCCCGCTGGGCCATTGCCTACAAGTTCAAGGCGGAACGCGCCTACACTCCCCTGCTCTCCGTGGAATTCCAGGTGGGTCGTACCGGCGCTGTAACCCCCGTAGCCAATTTGGCCCCAGTACGTCTTGCAGGCACAACGGTAAAGCGCGCCACCCTCCACAACTTCGATGAAGTGGCACGCCTGGACTTGCACTTCGGCGATACCGTAGGCGTTGAGAAGGGTGGCGAAATCATCCCGAAGATTACCGACGTCAAGAAGGATTTGCGCCCCGAAGGTGCCGTGCCTGTAACTGCACCGGAATTCTGCCCGGAATGCGGCACCCCCCTCACCCGCGTGGAAGGCGAAGTCATCCTCCGCTGCGAAAACTTGCATTGCAAGGCCCAGGTCCAGTGCCTGTTTGAACATTTCGTTAGCCGCGAGGCCATGAACATCGAAAACCTGGGCCCAAGCCTTATTGCAGCGCTTATTGCCACAGGTAAAATCAAGCGCATTCCCGACTTGTACCGCCTCACTATGGAAGACCTGGAAAGCCAGGAGCGTATGGCAAAGAAGAGCGCCAAGAATGTGTTCGACGCAATCCAGGCCAGCAAGGAACGCAGCCTGGAGAATCTGCTCCATGGTCTCGGAATCCGTTTCGTGGGCCGCACCAGTGCCCGTAACTTCGCAAAGCATTTCCGCACACTGGAAGCCATCCGCACAGCACCCGTAGACGAACTCATCAAGGTTCAGGACGCTGGCCTGGTGGTCGCAAACTCCGTGTACGATTTCTTCCATAAGGACATGTACACCGCAGAAGTCGACGAGCTGGTTGCCCTCGGGTGCCCGCAGGAATTCAAGGGCGTCGTCAAGACGCTTTTCGCCGGCCAGACCGCAGTCATCACCGGCACGTTGCCGTCCATGGACCGCGACGAGGCCCGCAAGCTCATCGAAGAGAACGGCGGTAAAGTCAGCGGCTCTGTGAGCAAGAAGACTAGTTGGGTCCTGGCCGGCGAAGCCGCGGGATCCAAGCTGACCAAGGCAAACGAATTGGGCGTACCCGTCCACGACGAGGCCTGGCTCCTGGCTCAGATCGCAGAAAGTACTGAAAACGCCGCGGAACCCTCTGCCGACGCCGCTAAAACCTCAGCCGATGCCGCAGAAATGCCCCTTCAAACGAGTCTTTTTTAGATCGCAAAGGGGATAATTTTCGAAAAAACCCCTTTTTTACGGGAAAATCCTCGCATTTTCGTGTCATTTTCCCGTAAAACATTAGTTTATCCACACACAAAAGCCTGATATTTGTAAAAAAATGGTGTAAACGGGGGCTTCGCAGCCACTATTTTCTTAAAAACACACCAAAAACAAGAACAAAATCAGGAAAACCAGCCTATTTTCGTTACCTTGTATAAAAAATTACGGAAAAAACCACACGATTTTTGTGATTTTTCCCGTAATTTGAGCGATTTCTCCGAAATTTGCCTTCCGAAAGGCGTATAATTACTGTTTTTCTGCAGCAGGCTTTGCTTCGGCAGCCTTTGCAGCCATTTTATTCTTCACGCAACGCAGGGAGAAGGAGAACTTGTCAAAATCCTCCATAGAGGTAAAGTCATCCTTGTTGTTGATGATGTTCCAGTAAACCGCACCCATGCCGTCGCCGCCTTGGGCAGCCCAGAAGTAGGCGCTTGTTCCAAGTTCCGCATACTCGCCTTCTGCAAAACGGCTTCCTGAAGGTAGTGCAGCAAAGCCGCTTACCGCAGAAATGGGAGCGCCACCACGGGCCCAGCCTTCCTTGCTCTTCAGGGCGGAACCGATTCCTCCCCTACGCATATTCAAGGCCTTCTGGCCAAGGGCAACCCATTCATCGTTCGTAGGCACATGCCAACCTTCGGGGCAAATACCCTGATGTTCTTCCATGATCATGCCGGTTCTTGATTCATCCACGTAATCTTCGGGCAATCTCATGGCCACATGCCACGGGTACAAACGTCCATAGGACTTGCAGCGGATATCCTTATCCTCGTAGCAGTAACTGCCCGGAGCAGCAAAGCGCAGGTTTTCCGCCATCCAGATGTCTGCGCCAATGACCACAGTCTTGTAGCGGTTATCGTCGCGATTGTCGTAAATGGAAGTACTGTCGTAGATTTCGTCTACATCGGGCGGGTCCATGATGCAGCGCAGGTAGTAGGCTTCGTCCTTGCGGGCGGAATCCTGGATAAAGTCGTCTTCGTCGCTGGAAAGTTTCCAGACCACAGCAGAGCCAGAATCCGCCTCGGAGCCGGACCAGAATCCCGTAAAGTTCCCGTGGGCGGTGAATGCCAGCGCCGGTTTCCATTCCGGATCCACCACGCAGGAGTCCGTCAGAATGGTGTCTGGCACGCCACCCTTCTTTTCGGGCTTGATAATGTCCTTGATGATGGTTTCGCAAATCATCTTAGGTTCATCATACTTGATCACACCGAGAGGTTCTGCATTAAAGCCAAAGCCGTTGATACCCTGCAAGGCGTCTTCGCTTTCGTTCCATCCGGTACGGGACTTCAAATTGGTGCCAACGCCTACAGCATCGTCAATATCCTTCAGGTAGGAATCCAGTCGATAGTAGTCGCGTGCGGTCGGTACATGCCAGCCGTTGGGGCAAATGCCCTTGGGTTTTACCTTGGAAATGGAGTCGCGGGCCACCTTGTTGGTGTATTCGGCGGCAAGCTTCAATGCGGCAATCCACGGGTACAGACGGCCGTACTTCACGCAGTTTTCTTCCTTGTTCTCGTAGCAGTAGCTGCCCGGAACCTTGATATCTACGTTGTTAGCCATCCAGACCTGGTCGCCAATATGCACGGTCTGCAGCTTGCGCCCCTGAATCTCAACCACCTTGGGTTCCACATGGGGCACGGGAGAAGGAGGTTCCTTGATTTCGTAAAGCTTGTCCTCGACGCAGCGGATAGAGACAGCGTTTTCCTTGCTTTCGTAAATGCGGTCCAAAGTTCTGGAATCGTAGGAAAGGCGCCAGAAATAGCCACCGCCGGCATCGTATTCGTTGGAGGCCCAGAACTGAGCGGAGGCGCCCTGGTCCATATACTCGCCCATAAAGTAGCGTTCGCCGGCCGGGAGCGCACCGAAGCCGAATTCGTCGCTACCTGCAGGAAGGCGCAGTTCCTTTTCCCACAGTTCCGGGGACTTGAGGCTAATGCCCACGCCGTCGCTAATACCTTTCTTACCCACGAAGGCCTTCATGGTCTTCCATTCCTTATTGGAAGGAATGTGCCAGCCCATGGGACAAATGTCATGGACTCTGTTGATCTGCTTGATTTTCTTGATGGAGGTGCTGTTGTAGTAGTCTACCAGCATGCGGGCCTGGGCCCAAGTGTAAAGGCGGCCGTAGGTTTCGCAGTTGTAATCCTTGCCTTCGTAGCAGTAGCTGCCCTTCAGGCTGAAGCGGAGGTTTTCTGCAAACCAGCGCTGTTCGCCAATCTGCACAGTCTTATAGACTCGGCCATCGCGCTTGTCCTTGAAATCGGGCATCTTTTCCACATAGGCGAAGGAAGACGAGGCGCCAAGCAGCGCACACAAACTAACGACGGACTTGAAATACTTAAACAAGGGGAACCTCCAAAAACACAATATAACAAGAAAAAGGCCCTTTGTAAGAAAAAAATAACAATAAACTTAAGACTGTGACGAACGCGCAAAAAAGACCGCGACGAATCGCAGCCTCTTTAGAACAACGTTTTATCTGAAAAATTTTGGACTATTTTGGTCAGGATCTCGAATGCAACGAATTGACGAGCCAACACTTACTTTCGAAGGCCAAATACTTAAAGACCCAAATTCACCCGTTTGCAGAAACATTTGAGTAACATAAAATTCACGTTCTTTCTCATCATAATAGTTCGTCGATGTCCAAAAGAACGCCATATGGTCAGGACCTAGATTTTCATACTCAAAACCGAGAAGATCGCACTTAAAAAGTAAAAAATCTGGATCGATGTCATCCATCGAACAACCATCACCCACACTCAATACATTATTTTTCACTGTTTTTTTTTCAACACAAGAGGTAAATAAAGGTCCTGTTTTTTCCTTTATTTCGCGTTTTAACTCCGAAAGCAAACTGTAAAAATCATCACTTTTGGGCAAGTGCCAACCTTCGGGGCATATACCACGGACATATCCTGCTCGTTCACATAATTTGCCCGACCCGCATCCCAAACCGTCCAGACCATAAAGTCCAGCACTGTCCACTGCAGCAGCCCATGTGTAGGTGCGACCATGCTTATCACATTCCTCTGGATAGACGGAGGCCTTGCAACGAGCCATAGTACTCCCTTCTGGAGGGGAAAAATCACAACCAGGAAAATTACCTTTTACCATCAGACAGCCGCTCTTTGCAGTGCCCACATTGTATTCGAGATTCAGGTTCTCCGCCATCCATTCCTGCCCGAGAATGGTAACGGTCTTATAAGTCTTACCATCGCGTAAATCCGTCAAAGAGCCAGCAAAACCCTCCTGAACGGTTAGTAAAACAAATAGGGCACACAAATTTATGAAAAAGAAATTTCTCATCGACTGTTCTCCAAAACAGTGAAAAAAATACTAATTCACGAAACAAAAAGTGACCCGCCGGTATGAACCGTCGCCCCTTTGTGTAATATTTCTTGTAGTTTAGAAGCCGACCTTCAAGCCGAAACCGGAATGAAGTTCCCAGTCATTATTGTTCAATTTATCCGCACTGCTATCGTAGTGCAAATAGTATCCACCATCACCGGCATAGAAACCGGAACCCACTTCAAAATAGGCTCCCAAGCGCTTAAAGAACATGTGCTGGTAACCAAAGCCGAACAACAAGCGCCAGTAATTGATAGTTCTTTTATCACGCCATTCATTTTCGCCTTCACCATACACGTTGTCGACTTTATTGTGAATCCAGTCCGATGTATGGAACGCATAAGGACCGGTCAAGCCATTAAAGCGATAAACCAAGCCAAGACCTGCCATAAAGGCTTCTAACCCACCACTAATTTTAAGTCCGTTCAAGTGGAAGTTCGCTCCGAGTTTGTCATCCATGAAAGTCTGTTCCACACCGATGCCGCCCTGAGACGAAGAGATGCCCAAGTTGACGGAAGTTGTAGCAAAAGACATTGCGGCACACAGGCCTACCAAAGCCAAAACACGCTTCATAATCCTCCTAACGATTGAATTTTTTATGAAGTTGTTTGGAAAATACAAAACCGCGCTATACGAAAACAACTGTCAGCAAAAAATTTTGCGTCAACAAAAAAAGACCAGACGTTCAAGCCGAGCGGGCTTGACGTGAATAAAAAATGGGCTGGCTTTTTGAGCCAGTCCATTTTTTATGAGAGCGAACGCCAACGAGAGGTTCATTACCTGAGCTTAGCGCTTGCAAATAAGAAGGCCCTCAGTCTTTCAACTGAGAGCCTTCTAAATTCTGAATCATCTTTCAAGTACGCACTGTTCTCCCGAGAGGAGCTCGTTCGAACGCAGGTTCTCTAATGATGAACGGAACGAGCGGGCTTACCGTGAGCAAGAAGGGACTGGCCATTAGCCAGTCCCTTCTGCGAGAGCGAGCGCTTAACACAAGTACTTTACTTGATTCTAGCGCGAGCGGTCATCTTAGCAAGCGCCCTGCCACTTCATAGCGTCAGCAACCTTGAGGAAACCAGCGATGTTTGCACCCATGACGAGGTTCTTCTTGTCGCCGTACTTTTCAGCAGCGGAGGAAGCAGCCTTGTAGATGGAGGTCATGATGCCATCGAGCTTAGCGTCGACTTCCTGGAAGGTCCAGGAGAGACGTTCGGAGTTCTGAGACATTTCGAGACCGGAGGTAGCAACGCCACCAGCGTTTGCAGCCTTAGCAGGTCCAAACAGAACGCCAGCCTTGAGGAAGGCTTCGATTGCTTCCGGAGTAGAAGGCATGTTAGCACCTTCAGCAACAGCCATCACGCCGTTAGCGATAAGAGCCTTTGCGGATTCTTCGTCGATTTCGTTCTGAGTTGCGCAGGGAAGAGCGATGTCGCACTTGACAGTCCAAACGCCCTTAGAACCTTCGTGGTATTCAGAACCCGGAACGCGCTTTGCGTATTCGGAGATACGGCCGCGTTCGACTTCCTTGATCTGCTGAACGACTTCAACCTTGATGCCGTTCGGGTCGTAGATGTAGCCGTTGGAGTCAGAAACGGTAACAACCTTTGCACCGAGTTCCTGAGCCTTCTGGGTAGCGTAGATAGCAACGTTACCAGAACCGGAGATCACGACGGTCTTGCCAGCGAAAGAGGTGTTGGCGAGGTCCTTGAGCATTTCGCGGGTGAAGTAGCAGAGGCCGTAACCGGTAGCTTCGGTACGTGCGAGAGAACCACCGTAGGAGAGACCCTTACCAGTGAGAACGCCAACGAATTCGTTGCGGATACGCTTGTACTGACCGAACATGTAACCGATTTCGCGAGCGCCAGTACCCTGGTCACCAGCCGGAACGTCGGTGTCAGCGCCGATGTGCTTGCAGAGTTCAGTCATGAAGGACTGGCAGAAGCGCATCACTTCGTTATCAGACTTGCCCTTGGGTTCGAAGTCGGAACCACCCTTGCCGCCACCCATGGGGAGAGTAGTGAGGGAGTTCTTGAAGATCTGTTCGAAGCCGAGGAACTTCAGCATGGAGAGAGTCACTTCGCCACGGAGACGGAGACCGCCCTTGTAAGGACCGATAGCGGAGTTGAACTGAACGCGGTAACCGCGGTTAACCTGAACGTTGCCCTTGTCATCCAACCAAGGTACGCGGAAAGTGATCACGCGTTCCGGTTCGACGAGGCGGTCGATCACGCCGTTGGTTTCCCAGGACTTGTCCTGAGCGAGAACGGGGTCCAGGGATTCGAGGAATTCACGAACAGCCTGGTGGAAGAGAGCCTGGTCCGGATCGCGAGCGACGACCTTTTCATAGACGGACTTGAGGTAAGCATTCTGGATTGCCATAATATTATCTCCAATGAGAGTGTTGTTTAGTTAAACTTTGTACCTGTTTTCGAGTGTTTATAAACCCTTGAACATGGTATTTCTGTTACGAAAATAAAGATAACAAATAATGAAAAAAAACAAGTGGTCATGTACAAAAAACGTTCATTTCCTACATTTTTGTAAGTTAGTTTTTTAGCATATTTTCAAATCGCGTTTTTTGATTAAATTTAAAGGGTCTACGTCACAAATACCTACATTTTTGTAAGTTAGTTATTTTATCATTCGTTTGTAAACATAGTTTTACATTACGTTTTACGAAAAATGTTAATATCACCCCCGAAATCCATCAAAAAAGGAGCCTCAAACGAGGCTCCCCTATTACATTTTATGAATAACCGACAGAAATAAATGCCGATTTCTACTTAAGTACGTTCACCAAGGTGTCGTGCAGCAGGCCGTTGCTGAAGATGACCTGTTCCGCATCCACGAACTGCATTTCGCTGCCGTCGATGTGGGTGGAACGGCCGCCGGCCTCTTCTACCAGGAGGGCAATTGCGGCAATGTCCCAGGGATAGCTCATGGTCATCACGAAGCAGTCCAGGCGGCCGCAAGCAGTAAAGCAGCCTTCGATTACCGCAGAACCGAAGCACTTGACGCGTTCGAAGGTTTCCGCCTCGCGGGCGAAGTTCTTGGAATTCTGGGCGTTAATGCGGGCAACGTCGCCCACGTTGAAGTCGCCGTTGCTGACGATAGCGTGAGTGGGAATGCTTTCACTGCTTACATGCACAGGCTTGCCGTTCATGAAGGTTCCCTTGCCCTTGATGGCGGTAAACATTTCCCCCAGCTTGGGCAGGTTGACGCAGGCCACCAGGGGCTTGCCCTCGAAATGAAGCGCGATGGAAATGCCCCACAGAGGAATGCCGCGGCTGAAGTTCACGGTACCGTCCACCGGATCGATGATCCAGCGGTAACGCGGGTCGGAGCCTTCAATAACACCGGCTTCTTCCGTACGGATGGAATGGGTCGGGAATGCAGCACGGAGGCCATCGACAATCAGCTTTTCGCTGGTCACATCGGCGATAGTCACCACGTCCTTGGTGGTCTTGTACTTTACATCACCCAGATTGCTCTGCAGTTCCAGGCAGATCTCCCCTGCCTTACGGGCCAGTTCTTCGGCAACTTTCAAAAATTCACTTGTTTCAATCGCGCTCATGGAAAATCCTCGCCATTACAACGTTACGACACCACTATTACGCCGCAAAATATAGGAAAATGAAAAAAAAGGATACCAAAACACCCCAAGATATCCATTTGGTACCCCAATTTTTAGTTTGTTCAAAACAAAAGCATCGTCAAAGCAAACTTTTCATAACAAAAATCTATCGTTTAACTATCAAAAGATGATTATTTATCATTTTTCATTATCATTTCAACAAAAAATCGATAATTTGTACGAAAACCAGGGTACTAAAAAGCCCCAAAATACCCATTTGGTACCCATTTCCGAACAATTACAATCTTTTTGAATCAAATCTCTTGACAATTCATTTCCGTCAAATTATATTTAACACATAAGTTAAACGTTAAATAAGCCAAGCGCTGCAAAACACGCCAGTGTTTTAACAGCCGAAGCGAAACGACCATGAATAACGAAGTTATTTCATGTCGGAGAGCGGAGGCTGTGAAATAAAACATGCTTGCATGTTTTATAGCCGAGGCGAAACAACAGAACGACGAAGTCGTTCCATGTTAAATAAACTTGGGATGCGACGAAGTCGTTCCGCGCACAACGTTCTTATTAAACCTTTTTGGAGAAAGCCTATGGCATTACAAGATACTCTTCAGGCTCTTTCGGACCCAACCCGCCGACAGATCCTGAACATGCTGAAGGGCGGCAAGAAGACTGCTGGGGAAATCGCGGAAGCCTTTGAAATCTCGGGCCCCGCAATTTCACGCCACCTGACGGTTCTGAAAACCGCGGACCTGATCCGCGACCGTCGCGATGGCAAATTCATCATCTACGAACTGAACGCATCTGTTCTTGAAGAGATCATGATGTGGATTACAGATTTAAAAGCCACTTCCAAAGGAGGAAAGTAATATGAGCAAATGGAAAATTATCGTTTCAATGATCACCATCGCCATGACAGCCGTGGTAGGAATTTTCCTGTGGGATCAGCTCCCCGAACAGATCGCCGTACATTTCAACGTGAATAACGAACCGGACAGCTTTATGTCCAAGGCCGCCGCCATTTTCGGAATTCCCGCAGGCCTTATGGCAATTCAGCTGCTGTGCCTTTTGGACACGCACATCCAGATGAAAAAGTACGGAAAGAACAGAAAGATCCTCCCCTACATCATGTGGCTGGTTCCTGCCGTCGCCCTATTCGCCATGGGAAGCATCTACATGTTCGCCCTGAACATTCCCTTCAACATGACCTTGGTGGTTTCTGTATTCATGGGCGTATTGCTCGTCATCGAAGGAAACGTCATGCCCAAAGTCAGCAAGAACAGAACCTTCGGCATCCGCATTTTCTGGACGCTGAAAAACGAAGACAACTGGTACCACACCCACCGTGTCGGCGGATTCGTCTTTGTCATTGGCGGAATTCTGCTGATTTTCTCCAGCCTGCTCAATAACGTCTACGTTACGGCAGGCCTGGTGCTGGCAACAGCAATCATCCCCATTGTATATTCTTGGGTTTATGCATTAAAGCATAAATAAACTATGCATCGTTCAGCAGGGCGCCCACATATTCAGCAGCGTCCACGCGGACGGGCATCAAGTAGGCACGCTGATTTGCATCGGCAATAGCCTTCAGCAAGGCGCGTCCAGTACGGACGTTACTTTCGAGAGTAATGTCAAAGTCCGGCGGGAACACAACCTTATTCGTATTCTCCCAGTAGAACTTGGACTTCTCGGAAAGCACCGGAGCAATGCCATACCACACTTCTGCTTCGGGAATCTGCTCCATCCACTGTTCCAGCATACCGACGCTAAAGAAAGGCTGCGTATAGAAGCCATCGGCACCGGCGTCCAGCTTACGCTTCGCATAGTCCAGTTCCTCGCGGAAGGATGTGCGGAACGGGTCAAGACCTGCAAAAATCTTCAGCGTAGGGAACAGCTTGCGGATTTCGCGAATTGCCAGCACGGAAGTGAGGCCAGAAGGCTGGAATCCCAGATCCTTGGGCGGGTCACCTGCAATAATCAAGACTTCCCTAAGGCCCATGGAAGTAAGCACACCCAGCTTCTCAATCAATTCCGTCAAGGAACGGTCCACCATGCGGAAATGCGGAGTCACAGGCACGTGGTTCGCAATGAGCATGCGTGCAGATTCATAAGACTTCACAGGAACCGTGCGGATTTCTGGCACGTTGATGGTGGTCAGCGGAAACTTAGACAGACAATCCTTGGATTCTTCCAGGAGACCTTCCAAGGTACGGGGTACCAATTCAAGAGCGATAGACTTAGGCAAATTCTTAATCATAGCCCAAAGTTATAAATTACCCTCACCCTTGTCAATGCATATATGCAAATTTTTGCATAAAGATTTTATACCGCCGCAAATTTTATTAAATTTGCTTGATTTACGGGAAAACAAGCTCTTTAGCAATCATTTTTCCCGTAATTTCACGCACAACATATCGAAAATGGAGCTGCAAGTCAAATTTTCATTGAAGATGAAGCCCATTTTAGCGAAAAAAAACACCCAGATTTCCATTTTCACTTAGGTTACCAGCCAAAACAAAATCATTTGACACAGAGAACTTAACAATTTACGGGAAAACAATCCTAATTAGGCGAAATTTTCCCGTAAAACACCGATTTTTGCATAGCAAACTTCGGCGAATTGCTCGAAGGGGGGGGGCCAACCCCATCGAATTATTTATAAGCGCAGCATCTGAAGCCGATAGCGGGGCTCTTGTAGAAAGCGGCAGCCTGACGATAAGCAACCTTTTCCTTCTTGATGAACACGACCTCGATATGGTCCGGTTCATAAATCAAGCCGTTACCCACTTCTTCCAGCCATTCATCGCCGCCCTTCTTGTATTCGCCATAAGGAGCGTAGTCAATACCAATGGTATTGCCACTGGAATCCTTGACGTTAAAGAACTGCAGGGTATCCTTGAAATCCTTTTGAGTCAAGATAGGCTTTTTCTCATACGGAGTTCTTGTGGTATCCGCAGCAAAGACCGTATCCACCTTGGTGCCTTCGCGATAGAGGTAGACAGTATCCGTAGTATAGGCAGGTCTTGTGTAATACGGGAAACTGCGGTTGGTGCAACGAGCCTGGGTGGCTCGATCCATACCGCCGAAGATCTTGTAGCTTCCGCCCTTCACCACAGCAAGAGTATCATCGGATCTTCCGCGAACCCATTCCTGCAGCTGGCCAGGCATATCGTGAACGCCCATGGGGTTCATGCAGCGGGAACTGCGCTTGCCCATTTCCATAGCGCCTGTGGAGTCGCCTGTTGCCACATTGCAGTTTGCAAAGAGATAGTCGGAGTTATCCAGCGTGGTCTCTTCAATCACGCCATAAGCAAGCGTACCGCCAGAAAGACATACAAGTTCCCATTCGCGTTCACCGCACAGCCCGAAGGTAAAGCCGGAACCAGACATGGCCTCGCAAGCGGCAACAGCCTCAGAGTGCAGAACGTTGGAAACAAACTTTCCGGAATCATCCCTATGCTCGAATCGTTCCATACAGAACACAGTGGTGTCGGACGTAGAAACGAGAACGAAACCATCAGGACATTCCACATCCTTGGCCTTCGCACTAGGAGCAACAACGATGGTATCGATCAAAGCCTTAGAATAGTAGTTGGAAGCATCCTTGGAACGGATGCGCAAAATCAAGGTATCGCCCGGAGCGACCCAGCGAATCGTATCGGTAACGAAACCGCCTTCCACATCCACCACCATGGCGCCAGAAGAGGAATCAAGCTTGTAATACTTCTTATAGCGAGAGTAATTGCCGCCGGCGTAGTCGTACTTCACCCAGGATTTGTTGGGCGCATCATAGTATTCAATTTCGTAGGCGCTAATAGAATCCGCGCACAGTTCTCCCATTCGGCGGCAGGACTCCGGAATATTCAAAACAGAATCAACCACAATACTGTGATCCTTGACAACAGGATCAACGCTGTAACCCCAGAAGATTCGCAAGCGGTTGTTACTATCTAGACGTGCCAGTTCGGGGAACACAGAATCCTTGAGGGTAACAATCTTAGAACCAATCAGCGGAGCGATGGAGTCCGTAGTAAAGAACAACTTGTTGGACCAGGGAGAGTTGGTAATTTCGCCACCGGAGCCATTGGCGCTGGAATCCCATGCAGAAATACCAATGGTATAGCGGGACTCAGCATTCAAGCCCTCCAGCACCAAGGTAAAAGTATTTGCATCAAAATCTTCAATGTCATAGCCCTTGCCATCGAAGATTGCAATACGCAAGTAGTTCTTGCCGTAATCCAGCGCGGTATCCACCTTGATGGTATCGCTAACGTTGCGGATTCTTGCACGACGCTTATAGAGTTTGGAACCCGTAGAGTCAACCACATCGGCATTGGAAACCTTCACCTTGATGTCGTTAATGTCTTCATCTTCGTCCAACGCATAAACCACGATGTTGTAACCTACAATGGGACCAGACAATTCACTGCTTGCATAATAGTCGGTCTGGTCTGCCGGACGGTTCCACATAAACTCAGCACCGGTGGTCCAGGTTTCAGGATCCCTAAGAGTGATGATGGAAGGAGGCATCTTATCCCCCAGATGCAGATACACGCGCTGCACGGTTCCCGGACGTTCATCATCGGAATACTGGCAATAGAATGCTACCATCACGCTATCGCGACGGTTGTCGGCATCCTTCAGTTCTTCCACGAAATCCTTAACGTAGGATGTCATGTCGATGGAACCGTAAAGTTCAGAAGTACCCTTCTGGAAAGAAATAACTTCGTCTGCCTTCTTCAGCTTTTCGCTGTTCACAGTCTTGGCTGTATCCCCCACCACGGTCGAATCAAACCACACGTAGATTTCGGTAAGCTTTTCCGTATCCATAGGATAGCGGAAACGAATCTGGAAGCAATATTCGCTGCTGTCCTTATCGGAAGCGCAGGTACGATTGACGATGAGTTCGGTCACTTCGCGATCGAGGTGGAACTCGGACTCGTTTTCGTCGTCAGAACATGCAAAAAAAAGACCCGCAATGAGGGCAAGCAAAAAGAACTTGAGGTAGCGCAAAATCATCACTCAAAATCTAGCAAAAACAAATACAAAAAAATTAGGTCATCCTTACGGACGACCTAATTTAATAGCTTTAAAGCTTGTTTACATTGAGGAAAGGGTCCAGGGGAAAACTTGCGGTTTCCCTTGCGACTTAATTTTCTTCAGCGTAGACAGAGACCTTCTGACGCTTTGCATCAACGCGTTCGAACTTCACGACGCCGTCAATGAGGGAGAACAAGGTGAAATCCTTGCCCATGCCAACATTCTTGCCGGAGTGGAAGTGAGAGCCACGCTGACGGACGATGATGTTGCCAGCCTTGACAACTTCACCAGCATACTTCTTAACACCAAGATACTTGGCGTTAGAGTCGCGACCGTTACGTACAGAACCTTGACCTTTCTTATGTGCCATGGATTAAGCCTCCTTAGCCTTACGCAGAGAGTTCTTCTTAACCTTAGCCGGCTTCGGAAGGCCCTGAGCGATCTTTTCCTTGCGAGTGAGCGGCTTGTTCTGAGCCTTCTGCTTAGCAAGGGCAGCCACGCGAGCGCGGTTGCGGGTAATAACCTGAGAGTCTACAACTGCAGATTCTGCGCCGGAGCGGAGTTCCGTTACGAGCACTTCGGTGTAGCCCTGACGATGACCGTTACGACGTTCGTAACGAGTACGACGCTTCTTCTTGTAAACGATAATGGTATCGTACTTGTCGTGGGCGAGAACTTCGACCTTGACAGAAGCATCATTCAGGACAGGGGTGCCGATTTGCACTTCTTTTCCTGCGAAAAGAAGAACGGACTTCAGTTCCACTTCAGAACCAACAGCGGCGTCGATAGTCGGAACCTTGTAGGTCTTGCCGAGTTCGACTTTATACTGGAAACCACCTGTTTCAACAATAGAATACATTTTGTAATCCTTTTTAGGTTGCTATTGGAGTCCCAAATTTAGCAACAAGGCGCTAAAAATTAAAGGGTTTATCCACAAAAAAGGAACAAAAAGTTAAAAAAAGTCGGGAAATACCCCGTTTTACCCCTCTCCCGCCACTAAACTCATAGCTAGCAACGAAATAAAATGCTATCTTTGCCCCCGTATATTTTCAAAGGACACTCTACATGAGCAAAATTACGAGCCTGAACGGCGAATGGCAAATGATCTGGGACACCGAAGACCAGGGCATCTCCAACCGTTGGTATGCAACTTATCCTGAAAGCACCGAAAACGTCCAAGTCCCCCACATCTGGGAACGTGACTTCGACAAGCTTTTGATGTCCCAGGATTGCGCCTATTATTTTAAGCGTTTTACCATCGAAGACGAAAAGCAGGTTACCAAGCGTATTTTCCTGCGTTTCGACCGAATCGCCACCCACGCCACCATTTGGCTCAACGGTAAGTTCCTGGGCACCCACTTCGGCGCCTACACCCCGTTCATCATCGAAACCCAGAAGGCTTTGAAGATTGGCGAAGAAAACATCCTTTGCGTACGCGTCGCCAACATGGGCGCCTCCAACAGTCGCATCGACTTCGGCCGCGAATCCAAGGAAGGCGCAGACGACCGTTACGTCCATCCCAGCGAAATGCCGGTTGGCCTTCCCTGGAACCAGTACCCCTATGGCGGCATCATCGGCAACGTGGACCTCATCCAGGGTACCGCAGCATTCATTTCCGACGTCCGCGTTGAACCGGACATGGACCAGGACCGCGTCGCCTGCGAAGTCAGCTTCAACAACCCCCGTGGTTTCCAGACCCGCCTCCGCGTCCTTATGAAGAACCCGGCCGGCGACGTCTACGAGCATTTCATTGAAAACATCAAGCTGGACAAGGAAAACGCAACCCAGCGCTACGTGTTTGAAGTCAAGGACCTGAAGAAGGACCACTTCCAGTGGAGCCCGGACCATCCCAATGTCTACGCCGTTGAATTCCAGATGGAAATCAAGGCTGGCAAGGAAAAGGACGGCAAGGAAGTCAAGCGTCCCGAATACGCATTCCCCGTTGTACGTACCTTCGGTTTCCGCAAGTTCGACTGCCTCAAGGGTGACTACTACCTGAACGACCAGATCCTGAAGATTCAAGGCGTCAGCTACAACCAGCAGTGGAGCAAGGGCGGCCTCTGGACCTACAAGAACGAAAAGCTGGAAAGCGATCTGAACGCCATCAAGAAGGCCGGCTTCAACGCCATCCGTTCCTGCGGCGCTCCTCTTTCCGAAGAAGCTCTGGACCTCTGCGACAAGATTGGTCTTATCGTGTTCCAGGAATTCCCGATCCACACCATGCGTTCTACCGCAGAAGGTCTGGAAATCGCCAAGAAGCTTATTAATGATATCGTCAAGGAACAGCACAACCACCCCTGTATCGGTGTGTGGGTCCTGGGTTCCGAAAACGGCACCTTCCTGCTGCAGAACGGCAACAAGATGCTGAACGCTATCAGCCCCGTGGACATGACCCGTCCGGTGATCAGCAACCTGAACTCCATCTACCTCGATAACGAAGGCAATTTCCGCAAGGATACCGGTAAGCTCCTGCCTGTTACCGTGGACCGCATCTCCCCGTACGCAACACTCCGCGTGAACCCGCGTATGAATCCCAGCGCAAGCTACAGCCACTACCTGGCACACAGCTTCGACCGCGACAACGAAGAACTGATGGTTCCGGATGCAGGCCTGGGTGACGCAGTATTCCAGGACGAAGAAGAAAACGTAGCAAGCGACATCAGCAACAAGATGCTGGTGACCTTGAAGAACCACACTCTTCTCCCGGCAGAAGCAACAAGCATCGAAGGTCCTCGCGCCGCAAAGAACCAGAAGGCAATCAAGTCCTTCATCAAGGCAGTGGAAACCTTCGTCGATGGCGACCTCTCCATTTGGAAGTCCTACAAGGATTTCAACGCCGACGCACACCGCATCGCACTCAAGAGCAAGCTGGACCAGATTTCCGCCTTCCAGAGCAACCCGCAGATTGCAGGCTTCTTCCTGGATCACTGGGCAGACTGCTGCACCGACTTCAGTGGCTTGAACGATGAAAACCGCAAGTCCAAGGGCTTCGAAGAATTCATCAGCGAAATCACTACCCCCAGCCGCGCTCTCGTTAGCGAACTGGAACATGTGGTCGCACCGCAGAGCGAAGTCAGCTTCCAGGTTACTTTGTTGAACAACAAGCGTTACGAAAACGTTTCTGTTGAAGTCAAGTTGCTGGACGCACAGGGCAAGGAACTTTCCAGCCAGACCATGGAACCGGAAGAACCGGCCGGCAAGACCAGCCTTACCCAGCTGGGCATTTGCACCATGATGGCTCCGCGCAATGTGGGCAAGTACCAGATCAAGGTGACCCTCATCGACGATGGCAAGGAAATCCATTCTTCCACCGAAGACCTGCTTGTTATTGAACAGGCAGACGTCAGCAGCGCAGAAAAGAAGGTTTGCTTCTTGGACAACTGCGAAGAATCCAGCGACGCATTGGTCGCCCTCAACGGTCCGGAACAGATTATCTTCACTGCAAACCTCAGCTCTTGGCCCGATGAAATTCTGGACAAGATTGTGGACGTTACCAAGAACGGCGGCAAGACCTTGCTGCTCTCCGACATGACTCCGGAAGATATCGACTTCTTGAACCAGAGCCACCATTTCGAAAGCACCATCGAATCTCACTGGAGCACTGGCGCAAACGAACTGGCATTGCACTACCTGCCCAAGGGCTCTCCCCTGGCAAGCGTGTTCGGCGAAACCGCAGTTCTCGACCATATGGCCGCAGCAGTGATGCCCAGCATCTCCCTGAACGAACTTCCGGGTGCAACCGTATTCGCTCGCGACTTGGCCTTCAAGGATGGCGAAGTCAAGACCGGCGCAGACCTGCAGCTCTATCCGTTCGGTAAGGGCAAGATCATGTTCAACCAGTTCAACGTTTTCGAAGGTCTCGAAACCAACGCACTGGCTGACGCTTTGTTCACCGCAATCGTGAACCTGCTGTAAGAGCAGTCTCGAATAAATTCAAAAAATGCCACCGGTTAAACCGATGGCATTTTTTGTTAGCAACTACCGCAGCTGCAACCGTCCTTGTGCTTATGCATTACCAAGCCACGAACCATAAGGAAAGCGAGAATCGCGGCAAACAGGTAATCGTACCAACAACTACAATCTTCATGAGAAACAATACTTGCAATTCCCGGACCTACGAAGAGATCCATGAAGAAGGTGTTGACCAGCCAGCCAAAGAAGAGTGCGCCAGCACCGATGCTGAACAAGTAGGCAATCAGAGTACGCTTGCCGAAGGACTTGCCCACCACCACCATGGAGGCGATGCTTGTGGCAGGGCCGGCCATCAGGAGAACCAGGGCCGCTCCCGGGGGAAGTCCCTTAGCCATCAGAGCGAGAGCCAGGGGGATGGAGCCGGTAGAGCAGGTGTACATGGGCATGGAAATCACAAGCACCAGGAACATGCTCAAGGTGGGATATTCACGCAACATCATGAACAGTTCATTGGGGACAAAGGCGGCGATCAAGGCGCCAAGCACAAGGCCGATGACCAGCCACTTGGAGATTTCCGGCAGCAAATCACCAAAACCATAGTTGAAGGTTTCCTTTAACTTGTCTGCAAAGCCATGGGCGTGGGATTCTTCGTGATCGTGAGATTCCTTGTGGCAGCAGCAGTGTTCCTCTGCCTTGGGCTTTTCTTCGTGACCACCACAGCAGCAGCTCTTGGGAGCCTCCAGCTTAGTCGGGTCTTCTGCCTCCTCCCCCTTCGTAACGATATTCGTCAGAACGCCGCCGAACAAAGAAGAAATAAAGGCTGCCACCGGGCGAAGAATTGCAAAAGGCAATCCCAGCAAGGAATATGTGGCAAGGATGGAATCCACACCCGTAGCCGGCGTAGAAATCAAGAATCCCACGCTTGCACCCTTACTTGCCCCCTCCTTACGGAGAGCAACCGCCGTAGGAATCACACCGCAACTGCAAATAGGCAGCGGAATTCCGAACAAACAAGAAAGGAACACGGACTTGAAGGTAGGCTTGTTGATTTTCGGGATGTAGGATTCCTTGGGAATCCACACATGCAAGATTCCTGCCAGCAAGAAGCCCAGCAGCAGGAACGGAGCCATTTCAATAAACATGTCCGCAAAAGTCAAGGCGAAGTTTTTCAACCCGCTTATTAAGATTTCTGTATTCATTTTTATTTATCCTTTTTAAAACTCTTAGTCGTGCTTGTGCATAATGTGGGCCAGACCGATTCTGAAGATCATACCGATATGTTCATCGTCCAGTCCATAAAACATCTTTCTTCCGTCGCGGCGGGGCTTCACCAAATTGGCTGTACGGAGGATTCGCAACTGATGGCTTACCACGGACTGTTCCAGCTTCAGCTTTTCCGCGATTTCATTGACAGAAATCTCCCCCGCCAACAGAATTTGGATAATGCGGATGCGGGTGGTATCCCCAAAGAACTTGAAGAACTCGGAAAGTTCAAAGAGCTTGTCCAAGGAAACATTACCGTCGATTCCTTGGATGCCTCGGCATATGCTGCAATGGAGATCGCATTCATGTTCGTGTTTTTCAATATTCTTGGTAGTCATAATCTATTTCCCAATTATTGTGTCCATACCGGTTTTGAATTGCGTCCATACCGGTTTTGACGTATGAACAACTATTCATATATTCATATTTACAAATATCGCTTCATTCTGTAAAGGGATTCAGAGAATTTTTTGAAAAAAAAGATGGGCATAAAAAAAAGACCCGGCGCACCCCACGAGAGAGAATGGATGCACCGGGTTAAATCACCCAAGTCCGATACCCTAGCGACTACAAGCCCATGTCGCGGATAAAAACAAACCTGTAATAATAAAATATACTGAAATGTGACCAAAATCAAGCCTACGCAGAATTTTTTGCTCCGCATTTTATTCCAACTTAGAGTATTCAAGTGCTCTTTTTAGCTATATTTTGGTCATGAACATCAATGATATTGAAGAATACGCCGAAAGTTTGGCTAAGAACGCCCGCAAGGCTTCCCGCGCTCTGCGCACCTTGAGCGCCGAAAGCCGTAACGCAGCATTGAACCTGGTAGCCGCAAAGCTCCGCCAGCAGAAAGCCGAAATCCTTGCCGCCAACAAGATTGACCTGGAAGCAAGTGCCGGCAAGATCAGCGACTCCATGATGGACCGTCTGACCTTGAACGACGCCCGCATCGAAGCCATGGCCAAGGGCGCCGAAGAAATCGCAGCCTTCGCTGACCCGCTGAACAAGGTTCTGGAAGCCCGCGAACTGAAGAACGGCATCAAGATTAGCCGTGTCGCAGTGCCCATGGGCTCCATCTTCTTTATCTATGAAAGCCGCCCCAACGTAACCATCGACGGCGCTTGCCTGTGCTTCAAGTCCGGCAACGCAGTGGTGCTCCGCGGCGGTAAGGAATCCCTCAAGTCCTCCCAGATTCTGGCAAGCATCTTCCGCAGCGCCCTGACGGAATGCGGTATCGATGCCGACGCCGTACAGCTGGTGGAAAATCCGGACCACGCCCTGGTAACCAAGTTGCTCCAGATGAACGACTACCTGGACCTGGTGATCCCCCGCGGTGGCGAACGTCTGATCCGCGCTGTTGTGGAACAGAGCAAGATTCCTGTGATTAAGCATTTTAACGGCATCTGCCACGTCTATATCGACAAGGCTGCCGACCTCGCCAAGGCAAAGGATATCCTGATTAATGCAAAGACCCAGCGCACCGGCGTTTGCAACGCCATGGAATGCGTGCTGTTCGACCGTCACCTGGACAAGGCTGCGGTTCTGGACCTGGTAAAGGCTCTCCAGGACAAGGGCGTCGAATTCTACGGCAACGCAGAATGCGTCAAGGAACTGCCTAACGTTACCGACATCGGCGACGAAAGCAACTACCATCACGAATACCTGGCCCTGAAGTCCAGCGTGAAGTTCGTGGACGGCGTAGAAGAAGCCTGCGAACATATCGAAAAGTACAGCAGCCGCCATACGGAAGCCATCGTTTCCGAAGACACCGCCGCCCAGGACTACTTTGCCGCCAACGTGGACTCCAGCAGCGTCATGCTGAACGCCAGCACCCGCTTCGCGGACGGTGGCGAATACGGGCTTGGCGCAGAAGTGGGCATCAGTACCGACAAAATCCACGCTCGCGGCCCCATGGGAGTGGAAAGTCTGTGCACCTACAAGTGGATTTTGAGGGGAAATGGCCAGGTCAGAGGCTAGAATCCGTAGAACAAACCATTTTTCTTAAAAAAAAGTGATTTTTTTTAGTAAGAATGAAACTTTTTTGACAAAAAAATATTACTATAGCGATAAGAAATACGGAACGCCATCTGAAAGGAGTATAGTTCATGGCAAGAAAGAAAGCTAGCAACGACGATTTGGATAACGAACCGATCGTACCTAACGAAGATACCGAACTTGATGAATCCTCCATCTTCGAAGAAGAAGAGGATGAATCCGAAGACAAGGGCATTGACGAAATCCTCGGCGGTGCAACTCTCGGCCGCGCAGGCTCCGACATCGACGGTTGGGGCGGTGGCGAAGACTACGAAGGCTAGTCCGTAATTCCGTATCGCGAATTTAAAAAGCACCCGGTCTAATGACTGGGTGCTTTTTTAACAACGAGTTTCCGCGGAAAACAAAAAACCCTCGTTTTTCAACGAGGGCTTTTTAAGTTATTTAAGCCGTTAGGCAAAAATTACTTGGTGATGACCTTGGCCATTTCGCAAACCTTGTTGGAATAGCCCCATTCATTGTCATACCATGCGCAAACCTTCACGAAGGTCGGGTCGAGCTGGATACCAGCCTTGACGTCGAAGATGGAGGTACGTGCATCGTTGCGGAAGTCGGTAGAAACGAGAGCTTCGTCGGTGTAACCGAGGATACCCTTCAGGCCGCCGTCGCAAACGCACTTTTCAGAAGCTTCCTTCATAGCAGCGCAGATTTCTTCGTAGGTAGCAGCAGTCTTGAGTTCTGCAGTCAGGTCAACGAAGGAAACGTCAGAGGTAGGAACGCGGAGGGACATACCAGTGAGCTTGCCGTTGAGCTGCGGGAGAACCTTACCAACAGCCTTTGCAGCACCGGTGGAAGACGGGATGATGTTTTCGAGAATGCCACGGCCACCGCGCCAATCCTTCATGGAAGGACCGTCAACAGTCTTCTGAGTAGCAGTTGCAGCGTGAACGGTGGTCATGAGGCCACGGACGATGCCGAACTTTTCGTCGAGAACCTTGGAAATCGGAGCCAAGCAGTTGGTGGTGCAGGAAGCGTTAGAGATGATGTCCTGGCCAGCATAGGTGTTGTGGTTAACACCGTAGACGAACATCGGGGTAGCGTCCTTAGAAGGAGCAGACATGATAACCTTCTTAGCGCCAGCCTGGATGTGCTTGCGAGCGAGTTCGTCGGTCAGGAAGAAACCGGTGGATTCAACAACGACGTCAGCCTGGAGAGCGCCCCAAGTGATGTTCAGAGGATCGCGTTCTGCGAAGATCTGGATCTTGTTGCCATCAACGATGAGGTAGTTCTTTTCGCCCTGTTCGAAGGAAACTTCGTGTTCGAACTTACCGTGAACGGAGTCGTACTTCAGCATGTAAGCGAGGTAGTCGACAGTGAGGAGGTCGTTGATACCAACAACCTGGATGTCGTTAGAGAAGTTTTCCACAGCAGCGCGGAACACCATACGGCCGATACGACCGAAACCATTGATACCGAGTTTGAGAGCCATTATTGGATCCTTTGTTTTATTGTGAAATGCTTGCCACAAAAAATAGGGTGGCGTGCGTTTGACACCAAATTTATTAAAATTGCGTCAGTTGAGTAGGTCTTTTTAGAAAAAATTTTGCATTTATTGGGTTATGAGTCACTTTAATCACAAAATTTTCCGTCTTGTCCCTGTTTTCGGGCTGTTTTTTTTGGTATCCTGCGCAGGAAACGGCCAACCTCTGACCGAGGCTGGTCCAAAATCCGACAATTCTGGAACCACCAATGTAGCCGACGACTACTTCGGGGACTATGATTCCTCCCCCGCCGTTTCTGGGAATTCCTCAAAATCGGTCAAAAACAGCGAAAATGGCTCAGTAGCAGCCCGAACCGCCAAGGCAGGTTCTGTCAGTTCTAACTTCTTCAGTTTCAATCCGCCCAACGGAGGAGAAGGCTGGACCTTGATCAGCGGACCGGACGCCGGCGAAAGCGGTGTGCCTTACGAATTCTACAACCCGACGACTGGTCGTAGAGCGGTGCTTATTGAAGTGGAACTGCCCAAGGGCGAACCCATGCGTTTGATGGACCGCGCCCAGATGGAAATGCAGGCCTTCGAAAGCAGTGGCAAGAAGGCATCCCTGGCGGAAACCTATCCCGAGGAAGCCTTCGGTTCCACAGGCGCATTCTTCGATGTGGCCGGCAAGCGCTATGATACGCCCTACGAAGCCGTAGGTCTCGTGACCGGCGCCGGCAGCCACGTGTACTCCCTGACCCTTTCTGCGACAGACAATGTGCCGGAAGCAGGCAAGCTGAAGGAAGAATGGAAGGAATTCTTTGATGGCTTCGAGATGACGGAAGAAACCTCCGAAAGCGGTCCGGAACTTTCCCCGGAGCGTGTGCAGAAGTTTGAATCCGAGGCTTTGGGCTACACCTGGAGCGTGAAGGACACCCTCTGGCACCACTGGATGGGCATTAGCCGCCAGAACGAGGACCCGGACCTGGTTCTCTCCAACAAGGCAGAAGACATTTCCATGTTCGTCTACGGAGCCATGGTTCCCAGCGACGTGGTGAACCAGAACGACTTGTTCAAGGTTCTCCTCACCCGCCTTGGCGTAGACTACACCAACCCCACCATGGACATTCGTCGTGTGAAGGTCGGAAACCAGTATGCCCAGGAATTTACCCTCACCCATACTGTTAATAAGTTCGACTTCGCCTATAAGGGCCGCTATTTCTACGAAGACGGCCGTGGCATTTTGGTAGTGACCTGGACCCAAGGTATTAACCAGAAGAAGTACAGCAAGATCATGGACAATGCCATCGAAGGCATGTCTGTAAAGGCTAAACCCGCAGTTGAAGCCGCCGATGGCGACGCAGCCAAGAAGCAGGCCAAGTTCAACGCAGCCATCATGAGCCAGGTTGGTTTGTTGCGTCTATTGGAAAACCAGCCGTTGGTGGCCTTGAGCTACTTTGAACGCGCCAACAAGATGGATCCGGAAGAACCGCTCTATCTCGTGAACTGCGGCTTTATCTACCAGATGAAGGAACTGTACGGTCCGGGTATCAGCCACTTTGAAAGCCAGAAGGAACTGGTCCGTAAGAGTGGCCAGCTCCTCTCCATTCTCGGCGAAATGTACGAAGCCTTGTTTGACTACGGCCGCGCCCGCGAATGCGCTGAAGCAGCACTTCGCTACACGCCCAACAATCCGGAATACGTGATCAACCTAAGTGACGCCCTTTGGGGTCTCGGCCAGCGCAACCAGTCCCTGATTGTGGTGCAGCGCCTTTACGACACCCAGCCCAGCGCACGCCTTGGCATCTACCTTGCCAAGACCTACATGGGCCTGGACCAGTACGCCGAAGCCGTAGATGTTCTTTACGCCGTCCGTGGACGTTTCGGCATGAGCGTTGAACTGGGTACCACCTTGATGGACGCCCTTATGTTCCTGGGCCGTTTCGAAGAAGCCCGCGCCATCAGCGAAGAAACCCTGGCCAAGGACAAGAACGACTACAAGATCTGGACCATGCAGGGCAAGATCCTTTTCTACAGCCGCAACTACCGCGACGCAGAAAAGTCCCTCACCAAGGCCTTGTCTTTGAAGCCGGACAACGAAGACGCCAAGAGTTTCCTCTCCGCCACCAAGGCTTTCCTGGGCAAGGCAGACAACCGCACTTTGCAGAAGCCCATTGACCCTGTGGAAGCACACACCACCGACCTGAAGAGCCTGCTCCGTCCGGCTGCGAAGGCAGAAGCCACCGAAGGCGACTTCCCTGCAGTCATCCACTACCGCAAGGAATCCCTGAAGGCAGAAAAGGGAGCCAACTGGACCCGCACCGAAGAAATGTTCATGGAAATTCTGGACATTCGCGGTGCCGCAATTTATCGCGAGTTCACCTTCGACTTCTTGCCGGGATTTGACCGCATTTATATTAACGCCCTCGAGGTTTACGACAGTAACATGAAGCTGAAGCAGAAGGTAAACCTCAATGGAGTCTATATTACTTATGCTACTGAAATCGGTGGCGGAAACGAAAGCCAGACCGCCCACTTCCCCTTGCAGGAACTGGAACCGGGTGACTTCGTGTACATGCAGTACAGCCGCACCAATATTGAAAACAAGGGCATGATTCCCTTTACCAACTTCGTAAGTTCCAAGGACGTTCCCGTGGGCGAAGCTAGCTTCCGCATCTTTGCCGACAAGGAACGTTTCGTTACCGAAGAATACGGCCCGCTGGAAAAGCAGGACATCAAGGGCGGCGTGGAATGGAAGATCAACAATCCTGTGGTCATCCGCAAGGAATTGTACATGCCCGTTTACCGCGACTTCGGTGCAGGCCTAATGCTTACCGGCAAGCAGGAATGGAAGGACGTTGGCGAAGATTACCAGAACCTGATCAAGCATCAGTTCAAGCAGGCCGTTTCCGTTCGCGAAAAGGCGTTCGAAGTCCGCGGGAACAAGATCGGTGACGAAGCCGTCAAGGCCTTGATCCGTTTTGTCCGCCAGGACATCCGTTACCGCGATATCCGTTTCGGTGGACACAGCCTGATTCCCCAGACCGCAGAAGTAACCTTGAAGGAACACCGCGGCGACTGTAAGGACATGGCCTTGCTCCTGAAGGAAATGCTTGCCACCATCGGCGTGAAAAGCTACCTCACCGCCATCCACTTGACTGAAGAAGGCTTTGAACAGCTCCCCACCATCCAGCAGTTCAACCACATGATTCTGTACATCCCGAAGCAGGATAAGATCAGCGAAATGTGGGTTGACGCCACCGACAAGACCGGCAACGACCGCCCCGTGCCTCTTGACATGGAAGGCAAGGTGGCCCTGGTCATCGACGACGACAACAGTCATGTGGTTACCACCCCCATTCTCGAAGACAACCAGGAACATCAGATTTCCGTGGACCACCGTTTGTTCATCGGCAATGACGGCGACTGCGAATTCCGTGACTCCGTGTCCCTCACCGGCAAGTTCGGAAGCGTCATGCGAAACCGTTTCTTCGGCCGCGACATCAAGGACCAGGAAAAGCTCATGGAAGAATTCCTGATGACAGGTATTCCAGACGTGAACATCGGCAACTTGAAAATCGAAAACCTGGCAGACTTCAACAAGCCCCTTATCTTGATCGTAACTTACGCCTCCAAGGCATATTTCGGCCAAGGCGGTTCCGAACTGAAGGGACGTTTCCCCAACGTGTGGGAACGTAGTCTCTTTAAGTTGCCCAAGGTTTCCAAGCGCCATCACCCCATACGCATGCCTCACGAGACCCAGTTCAGCTACAGTCTCAGCGTAAAGGCCGCCAAGGGTCGTGAAGTCAGCGTTGCAGGCCCCAAGGCATTGAACCGCGAGCCCGACTACGTAAGCTTCGAAAAGGGATGCGCAGAAGGTATTAACGCACAGAATTGCATCAAGTGGACTACATTCGCCTTGTACGCTGACCCCAGCGAATACGAAAAGATTCGTGAAGAATGGACCTACCTGCTGAGCGAAACCAGTCCCATGATTACAGTCAAATAAAGTCTAAAATTGTTGGAGAAATCAAATGCTCAATGTAATCATCTATGTTTTTCTTGCTCTTGGAATTCTACTGGCTCTTGCCATCGTGGCAATCATCATCTACCTTCTGACGGTAGCCCCAAAAATCGCTATTGAAGAAGAATTAAAGAAGTCCGTAGACGAAACCGAAAACAAAGAGAACTAGAAAGAAAAAGCCCTGGGAGATTTCCTAGGGCTTTCTTGATAACTTATTTCTTCTTGATACGGAAAACTGGCTGGTCCTTGGAATTCTTGGATTCTTCGAAGTATTCCATGGCGTGAATCAACTTAGGCCAGGTGGCATATCCGAAGTTCTTGGGAGAATGGGTAATCTTTCTGGAAACCAGCTGGGAAACGGTTGCTGCCAGAGCCCAACCATTGTCATCCTGACATTCCTGGATAGCCTTGCGGATTGCATTCATAAGGCGAGTATCACCGCGGAGCTGCCCCTTGTCGTAACGGGCGACGCTGTTTGCAGATTCATCTTCGTAAGGTTCATCACCGGAAACGGAGTCCTTGAATTTATCTGTAAAGACAAAAAGATTGCAAGCATAGATAAAGGCAGAGGGAGTCTTTTCTTCACCAAAACCGATCACAGTCTTACCCTTGGCACGAAGTTTCATGGCAAGAGGAGTAAAGTCGGAATCGCTGCTGACGATTGCGAATACGTCGATATTTTCGGTATAGAGAATATCCATGACATCGATGGTCATGGCCAGATCTGTAGCATTCTTGTTCTTGGTATAAGGGAACTGCTGAACAGGCTGGATTGCAAAGGGATGGAGAACAGTCTTCCACAAGCTGTTGTTTTCCCAGTTGCCGTAAGCACGGCGGATACTTGTTTCGCCATGGTTTGAAAGTTCTTCCATAATGCCGTCGATGGCTTCGGCGCTGGCATTATCACAGTCAATAATCAGGGCAATTTTATTTTCAGATTCCATGGCCGTGAATATAGAAAATAAATTTCGTATATTAATTCCCATGAAAAAGTTTCTTCTCTTGGCATTTATGGCAACGCTCCTCTATGGCTGCGCCAACGGCAGCGGTTATTCCGACAAACCGAAACATGGCAAAGTTGCCATTATTGAGGCAATTTCCGATGGTTCTACCACTTTTGAGGAAAACAGGGCCCTGACCCGTTACATGTCCAAGATTACAAAAGAGACTTTCAACGCTTTTGTGTACACCATGATGTGGGAAAGCATCAAGCCTATGCTCATTCCGGGAATGGTTCTGGAACAATGCAACAGCGAATGCCTGGTAGAAGTGGGCCGTAACATGGGTGTCGATTACGTTACCCAGGCATATATCCGCAGGACAGAAGACGGTTACTCTGTAACCACAGAAATGTACGATATGTCCAGCGGTCTTGTAATCGCCTCCGGTACCGCGGAAACAGCAAGCAGGGAGAGCATCGAAAGGTCCGTGTTCATTAGCACGGTCCAGATGCACAACCGTTACCTGGACGGAAAATAAGTCTCTCGAAAAAACGAAAAATCAACCTCGTTTTAACGGGTGATTTTTGGAAAGGGAATTGGGCTGATTTTAGATTTTTTCTAAATTTGGCAGCACTATGAGTATTGCAATTCCCCAGCTGCCGAAAGGCACCCGCGATTTTTATCCTGAAGCACAGCGCATTCAGAACTATATCTTTGACACCTGGCGTAAAACCGCCGAAGAATTCGCTTACGAAGAATACGAAGGCCCCATGTTTGAACACCTGGAGCTGTACACCGGTAAATCCGGCGAAGAAATCGTAAGCCAGCTTTACAACTTTGTGGACAAGGGCGACCGCGAAATCGCTCTCCGTCCCGAAATGACCCCGACTTTGGCCCGTTTGGTGATCCAGAAGGCTCGCGAACTGAAGAAGCCCTTCAAGTGGTTCTCCATGCCCCGCCTGTTCCGTTACGAAAAGGCTCAGAAGGGTCGCCTTCGCGAATTCTTCCAGCTGAACATGGACATCATCGGTACCGAAAGCATTTACGCCGAAGCCGACCTGATGGCATCCATCGCCACCATGCTTCGTAAGTTCGGCCTGGAAGACACCGACTTTGCCATTGGCGTTTCTAGCCGTAAACTTCTGGCTACCTACCTGGAAGAAATTGGCGCACCCAATCCGGCTCTGGTCTACCCTGTTCTCGACCGCCGTCTGAAAATCGGTCCGGAAGCCTTTGCCAAGGCTCTCGCCGACGCCGGCCTTACTGAAGAACAGGTTCAAAAGCTTGATGCCTTCATGAGCTGCAAGTCCATCGAAGAAGTTCAGGCTGCAGTTCATAGCGAAGCCGCTACCGAAGCCCTGAACGAAATCAAGGACCTATTCGCCACCTTGGAAGCCGCTGGTTTCGGCAAGTGCGTGAACCTGGATTTGAGCATCGTCCGCGGCCTTGCCTACTACACCGGCATCGTGTTCGAAGTGTTCGACAAGGGTAAGTCCATGCGCGCTATCGCAGGTGGTGGCCGTTACGACAGCCTGACTGAAAAGCTGGGCGGTGACCGTATTCCGGGCGTTGGCTTTGGCATGGGCGACGTGGTTTTGGCAGACTTGCTCCGTGAACACGGCAAGCTCCCCGACCCCAAGCAGAGCGTTGACTTCTACATCGCAAGCTTCACCAACGACATGAAGAAGGTTTTCGAGACCGCTCAAACCTTCCGCGCTAATGGTAACTCCGTTTCCCACCCGCTGGCTTCCATGAAGATGGGCAAGCAGCTGGACCAGGCAAACTACCAGGGTGCAAAGATCGTTGTTTATGTTGATGGCGACAAGGCAGCTGCAGGAGAATTCGAATACAAGGATCTCCGCAACGGCACCATGCACGTTGGCAACGTAGAAGCAATCAAGGCCGCTCTTTAATGTTGATTGACGATTGATAATGGATGATTGATAATTGGATTAGTCACGGCTTCGCCGTCATCATATCTAATTATCAACTTCCATTCATCAAACATTGATTTTAAAACCTTGATTATCAATTCTCAATTTTCAATTTTCAATTCTCAATTGATAAATGACTCCTTTAAAAACTTTACTTAGCATTTTAAGTCTCTTCGTGGTTCTCGGCGTTATTGCCGTGATTTATCCCGAGGGGGGAATCAGTATTGGCGACAACACTCTCCGCTATCCGAAACTGACGGACATTTTCGTGAAGGCCGAACCGGCTGATTCCAGCGCAGACTCTGCAGCAGTGGATCCGGAAGCCGCCATCAGGGAAATGATGGAAGCAACCCGCCAGAAGGAATTTGCAGAATTCTCTGATTCCCTGAAGTTTTATGAGGACTTTTTCAAGAAGGGCCGTACTCGTTTCGACTTGCCGGACAACGACCCCACTTGGTTCGACCGATTCTTCTTGCACTTGCAACTGGCAGAGATGGACAGCAGCGTTGTCCACATTGTGCATTACGGTGACTCCCAGCTGGAAGAGGACCGCATTTCAGCAACAATCCGTGAGGACCTGCAGGCTGAATTCGGCGGTGCCGGTCCTGGCATGATGCCGCCGGTTTTGACGGTTCCGTCCCAGACCACCAGTCATTCCAATTCCGGCGACCTGACCCGCTACATTCTGTTTGGACCTAAGGATGAAGAAGCAGACCATGGTCGCTATGGCCCGCTGGCACAGTTTGCCGACCTGAAGGGTAATGCAGTCATCACCATCAAGAAGCGTAAGGAACGCAAGGACAACTTCCCCCATGTGGGCGGTTACAATACTGTGAAGGTTCTTGCAGGCAACCGCGGCAACCTGAAGGCAAAGCTGGTCTACGAAAAAACTTTCATTGAAGAAATTCCTGCGGATGCTGATTCTGCAACTAAGGCTAAGCCGCCTAAGAAGACTGTAAAGAAAGTCGAAGCTGCAGCACCTACTGTTGAAAAGATGAAGAAGCTGAGCGTGTACACCTGGAAGCTTCCGGACACTACCTCCAGCGCACAGATTTATCTTTCCGGCAACACTGAAATTTACGCCATCTCTGCAGACGGTCGCTACGGTGTGGCTGTAGACAACGTGGCAATGCGCGGTAGCTCCGGTACTATTTTCCACCGCATCGATTCCGAACTTCTGGCAGAATCCTACAAGGCCATGAACGCTCGCCTCATCATTATGGAATACGGAGGCAACCTTGTCCCGGGAACAAACTCCAGCAACATTGAATGGACCAAGAAGATTATCACTCGTCAGATCCAGGCTATCCAGAAGGCTAACCCGGACGCAGACATTCTGTTCATCGGTCCCGCAGACATGGCAAAGCAGGTCGATGGCCAGTGGAAGACCTACCCGGCTCTAGCCCTCACCATCAAGACCTTGCGTCAGGTAGCCTTGGACAACGGCCTCGCCTACTGGGACATGCACCGAGTCATGGGCGGTAACGGCTCCATGATGAAGTGGGTCAAGAAGGAACCTGCTCTCGGTTTCACAGACCACATTCACTTTACCCGTCGTGGTGCCGCCTACATGGGCGACCTGTTCTGCGCTGCACTGCGCATGCACTACGACTTCTTCAAATTCCGCGACCGCCACAACATTAGTGACGAAAAGTTGAAGGAAATCAGATCTTACGCAGACAGCGTCAATGCGGACGCCGCTGCAGAAGAAGCTGCTGCCAAGGCCATCGCCAAAGCAGACAGAGAAGCCGCCAAGGCAGAAAAGGCCGCAGCAAAGAAAGCAGCAAAGGATGCACCGGGGGCAGCAAAATGATCCGTAGTCTCAAGACGCTCTTCATTCTTGTTGTTCTCTGTTTCGCAGCCATTCTGAACGCCAAGGATTTAAGCGTTACTCCAGGCAGTTATCCTCTGGATATCGCCAAGTACGATTTTATTGACACCACACTGAACGTCATCCAGTTCCCCAGCGGAAGCGCTTCTTTCGAGTCCTTCTTCAAGAAACTGGACACTCTGGTTTTTGAGAATCGCGGCCAGGTGCGCATTATGCACATCGGCGGATCCCACCTGCAGGCTGACGTTATTTCCGGACGCATTCGCGAACACTTGATTAAGGAATACCCAGGTGCAAACGCAGGCCGCGGATTCGTATTCCCTTATTCTGCAGCAAAGACAAACACGCCTTCTTCTTATGGCAGCTACTACAAGGGTATCTGGGACATGAGCAAGAACGTGCTTCGTGAAGTGAAGAAGCCTCTTGGTATCTTGGGCATTGCAGTAAGCACCAGCGATCCCCGCGCAGAAATTTCCATACTCCTGGACCGCTACAACAACGAACCCATGTGGGGAGAAACCAAGCTTCGTTTGTTCGGTTACAGCGATAATGGCGACGTTCTCCCTGTATTGCGAGTGGATTCCACCGACATTTACGGTGTGCTGGATTCCGCAAGTCAGAGCTATCTGTTCACTAGCCCCCGTCCCATCGATTCCATCAACATTCAGTTCCGCTGGATCGATAGTTTGCAGCAGGCAACCGTTGCTCAGTTCATTGTGGACTCCTTGGTACAGGACTCCATTGCAAGAGCAAACGCAGACACGACTCAGGCAGACTCCGCCAAGGTTCCTGTGGACACCGTCAAGAAAGCTGAGATTCCCCAGAACGTAGCTCTTCCGGACCCGGCAAATGTAGCCCGCGATTCCATGTTCCAGGGCGAATGCGACGTGCTGGATACAGCCTGCTTGCTTCAGGAAGAAACAGCCAACAACAAAATGATTGACGGAGCCGTGGCCGCAGCCCAGGCAGATTCCCTTGCCAAGGACAGCGCCGTGGTGGACTCAGCCACATTGGTGCAACGTTCCCGCCCCCGCTTCACTCTGACAGGCATTCTTTCCGAAACAGACAATCCGGGCATTACCTACACAAGCGTAGGCATCAACGGTGCACGCGTTCCCAACTACTACAAGGAAGTCTGCCCCCGCATTGAGAACGAACTTCAGTTCTACAAGCCGGACTTGATCATCTTCGCCATCGGCATTAACGATGCCAACGTGGAGTATTTCGATGCCAAGGGTTTCAGCGCCAATTACGACACTTTGATTACCCGATTCAAGGCAATCAACCCCAACGTAGCTTTCATTTTCGAAACAAACAACGACATGTACCGCAAGGTAAAGAAGCGTCGTTACGTGCAGCACCCCAACGGTGAATTGGCACGTCAGGCATTCTTCAATACAGCCAAGAAGCACAAGGCCGGTGTTTGGGACAAGTTCAGCGTTATGGGTGGTCTCGGTTCCATGGCAAAGTGGGAAAAAGCAGACCTGGCCAAGGGCGACAAGGTTCACTTTAAGCTGGCCGGTTACAACCTGCTGGGCGATATGTTCTACAAGGCATTCATCAACACCTATATGGACCACATCGGAAGCCTTCCGGCACAGGAACCTGTAGCTCCGCCACCTCAGCCTGTTAAGGCCGACACGGCAACTCCAGCAGCGGCAACAGCACCAGCCGCAGCAACTCCTGCAGCTGTTCCTGCAACACCCCCCGCAACGGCCGCACCCGCAGAACAAAAGAAATAGTTTGAATCATTTATCTGAATAGTTATCATGCTCGATTATATCATTCCATTCCTTACTCGAACATTTGCATTTGACCCCAACAGTCCCCTGCTGTTTACCCAGTTCTATTTCTGGGGATTCTTCGCAGTTGTATTCGCGATTCTGACTTTGGTTCATAACCGTATCTTGTTGCGCAACGCCTTCCTGTTCGCAACCAGCATGTTCTTCTACTACAAGACCAGCGGCAGCTATGTCTGCATCCTGGTTTTCTGCGTGGTGGCAAACTTCTTTATCGGCAAGTTCATTGAAAAAGCCGACGTAAACTGGAAGAAAAAAGTCTGGATGATCGCCGCCGTGATTATCGACCTTCTGGTACTGTGCTACTACAAGTACGCTTACTTCTTCCTGGATGTTCTTTACGATATCTTCGGCATCGAACTTCACGTCTACAATTTCTTTGCGGCAGCAAGCAACGCTATTTTCAACACCAACTCCATGGTGGACCGCATTATTTTGCCGGTGGGTATTTCCTTCTTTACCTTCCAGGCCATGAGTTACTGCATTGACATCTATCGCGGAAAAATCAAGGCTGTAAAGAACATTCTCGACTTTGGTTTCTACCTCACCTTCTTCCCCCAGTTGGTGGCAGGCCCCATTGTGCGAGCAGACAAGTTCGTCCCGCAGCTCTACAAGAAGTTCTTCCTCCCCCGCCGCGCCTTCGGCATGGCTGTGTTCTGGATTCTGAACGGTCTGGCCAAGAAGATTATCCTTTCCGACTATCTGGCAACCAACTTTGTGGACCGCGTTTTCGACACCCCGCTGCTGTTCACCGGCCTTGAAAACCTGATCGCATTGTTCGCCTACTCCCTGCAGGTTTATGCCGACTTTTCCGGCTACACAGACATTGCCATTGGCGTAGCCCTCCTCATGGGTTTCCGTCTGCCCCAGAACTTCAACTCTCCCTACAAGGCCCTCTCCCCCACAGAATTCTGGCGTCGTTGGCATATCAGCCTTTCCAGCTGGCTTCGCGACTACGTATACATTCCCCTGGGCGGTAACCGCGGCGCAAGCATCGGTACCTATTTCTGGATCGGTTTCATTAGCCTTGTGGCCATCATCCTTTCCGGCAGCGGTTGGGTTGGTCTGGGCATCGGTCTGTTCCTCCTTTACATCGCACTGTTCGCCTACTTCAAGCCTGAATCCCGCAAGTTCATCACCACAAATATGAACGCCATGTCCACCCAGATTATCGGCGGTTGGTGGCACGGTGCCAGCTGGAACTTCATTATCTGGGGTGGTTTGAACGGTTTTGGCCAGGTGTTCAACAAGTTCTGGGTCAAGCGCGGCATCAATTTCCGTGCCGGCGCCTCCTTCGCCTTGTTCGCCGCCAGCGCCATCATCTTCAAGAACTGGGGCTACCCCATTTTCGCTATCACCTCCGTATGGTTCGGCGTTCTGTTCTTCGGCATTTACTCCGTGATGATTTTCCGTTTGTTCAGCGACAAGACATACCATTGGCTCTATACCGCTTGGAACGTGACCCTGACATTCGTGTTCATCACCTTCACCCGTCTGTTCTTCCGCGCAGGTTCCAACCTGGACCCGGCAGAAGCTAACGAAGTGGCATGGAATACCGCAAAGAACATGGTGCAGCAGATGGGTACCGCCTGGAAGTGGGAAACCATTCCCACCATCGCCTGGGAACACATCAACATCATCTTGGTGTTTGTGGCCGGTATGTTGATCCACTGGATTCCGAAAAAGATGAAGAGTCGTTACAGAATCGCTTTCGCAACCTTGCCTATCCCCGCCATGGTTGCCGTGACCGCAGCAATCATCTTCGTGATCTACCAGTTCATGAGCGCAGATTCCTGCCCGTTCATTTACTTCCAGTTCTAATTTTCACAGGCGGCCTACCGCCTTCCCAAGATTTTCAGAAAACAAAAAAAATCGGTGCTTTGCGGCACCGTTTTTTTGAACTTAAAAAACAATTTCTAGATCTTTTTTGCTTCGGGAGCGGAGTTACCTTTTACATCGAAAGGCAGGCGATCTTCGCGAAGAGCCATTCGTGCAAACATGTTCACTGCTGCAGAAACAGAGATTCCAATGGAATCACAGAACTGTTCAAATTGTTTTTTTACTTCGTCATCCATCCTGACAGAAACGACAGCCATCGGACCCCCTTCAGGTTGTTCATTGTTCGGGGTCAAATGTACATTATTCTTTTACGAATGTGAGCAAAATCACTATAAATTTTAATTTAATTTTTCATCTTTTTTCACTGACCTTGCGCCCAATGTAAACACAAGTTTAAACAGCATTTTTATTGTATGACATCGTATATACAACACGCTACAAACGTTATTTTATTCGTTTTGTCGATAAAACGGAACACTTAAGAAAACGCTTGATTTTCTATATTGAAAATATGGCCGAAGCATCCAAGAAAGACATTTCCGATAAAAATTCAGCACTTGAAAAAAGAATCAAGAAGCATGTAATCGGAAAGCCCCACCGATTTATTGCGGTGGCTCCATTGGGTTTTGAAGAGACTCTGGCAGAGGAATTGAAGTACATCGGTATTGAAAGTTCCTCGAACATTTCAAGTAGCGGCAGTGCCGATGCTACAATAGCCGCGGGCATAAAAGTCGCGGGCGACGGCAAAGTGGAATTTACCGCAAAGATTACGGAAGCTTGGAAAGCCGTAGCTTATAGCCGAATCGCAAACCGAGTGCTAATGGAAATTGAGACCTTCAAGGCCGAAAACTTTGGACAGTTGGAAAAAGGCACCGCAGGAATCCCTTGGGAATTGTATCTGCCCATAGATTGCTTGAGTGAGAACGGCGCAGGCCTGATTCTGCACGTAACTTGCAAGCATTCTCGGCTTTATCATAGCGATGCCGTTGAAGAACGGGTAAGAAAAGTTATCGGTGCAATCCCCATGTCCTCGGATGTCATCCCCGCGCAGGCGGGGATTCCCTCCCCTAGCCAGCATCTTTATGTGACATTGATTGACGATCGTTGCACCCTCTGGCTGGACTTAGCCGGCGAAGAACTTTACAAGCGCGGTCACGAACGTTTTGTTGCCGAAGCCCCGCTGAAAGAAACCATTGCTGCAGCCATGATTTTCGAAGCCGTGAATTTAGTAGACAGTAGACAGTATACAGTAGACAGGGATGCAGACAAGAACTGCACTTTTCGGGAATTACAGGGCAGTTCTTCTCCAGAAACTCTTCCTACTACCTACTTCCAACTTCCTACTACGATAGTGGACCCTATGTCCGGCAGCGGAACCTTCTCGCTGGAAGCGGCCTACATTGCAAACGGTCTGATTCCCGGCAAGTGTAGGGACTTTGCCTTGAAGCACCAGCCCGCCTTTAAGGAAGGCACCTGGAACTTTATCCTAAAAAGCGGTATTCCTCGCGAACCACTCTGTCATTCTCGCGAAAGCGAGAATCTAGCAGTTCAAAAAAAATTCACATCAGCAATTCAAATCATTACCTCCGACATTTCGGAACGCCCCATCAGCATTATCAAGCACAATGCGGAAGCTAGCCCGTTGGCAGAAATTGCGAAAACAAATCCCGACGCGGTCACCATCAACCCGCAGCTGAAGGATTTCTTTAGCTATACCATTGACGACATTTGCGCAGTTCGACCATCCGCAAACGATACAGCCCGCGACATTGTGATTTTATTAAACCCGCCCTACGGCAAGCGCCTGGCATTTGACGCTCCCAAGCTGTACACGAAAATCGGGCAGAAACTCAATGAATTCAAAGGAGCAGTCGTCGCAATCCTAGCGCCCAAGGATTGTACAGAAAACCTGCTGAAAGCCTGCCCCGCGCTGGACCCAAGCAACAATCCCGAGGCAAAGCTCATCGAGACAAGCCACGGCGGCTTCAGCCTCAACGCAATCTTTGTCAGGATTTAACCAATGGAACCAACTGATCCCTATTTCATATTCATTTTCAACATCGCCGTCTTAGTCATTTTAGCCTTAATTCCATGGGCAGCCGGGCTCATTACAAATAAATTCAGCAACAAACGTAAAGTATTTCTCGTTGGGAAAATCCTTTCCATTTTACTATCGGTCCTTATTCTAGCCTTCTTTTCCATTTCCCCATTTCTGTTTAAAGCAGATCAAGAATACTTAAACGAACCATTTCATTTCTTTGTTATGGGAAGTATTCTTTGCGGCTTGTTTTTTTCCATTCTCCCTCTGTCCACTTTTTATTTCCTAGCCAGCAAAAAAATTAAAAGGAGGTTTCTATGCATTTTCGGGACCTTCGTCATATTCTTTGTCATGCTTACCGGATACGAGCATTTCGTAAACCGCTGCATCGGATTTGTCTTTGAAACAAAGCGCCAGGAACTTCCCCTAGATGAATTTTACCGTATTCACCCTAACGCGGATACAAGCAGTGACTTCAACATATTCATACAGGAAGATTTCCGTTTCGAGGCTAATTTATCCGTACACAGGGATTTCACGCAACTCAAATCCATGAACATAAGTTTTCACGACGATACAACGAGATGCTCCCGTGACGATTTGCAACAAGATTCAGTATTGCTTTTAATTGAAGAAATCATCAATTACAGGCCCGAAAAAGACTACTGCGTTATAACAGACATGTGCGAACACCCCGCACTGCACGTAGATTTAGCCGTAAACAAGAAAAATCCAAGATTCATATCGTTAAGTCTTGAAGATCTTGACCGATTCCATCCCAAAGCGCAGAACTTGGCAAGGCTAGCGCTCAAGCTCGTAAAATCCAATGATTTCGTCCGATTTGAGGGATGCCGAGATTAAAGATTTCAAGCCTTTACTATATTTTTTCCTGTTCAAATTTTATGGAATCGGCGCAGCCCCGCCCTGCATGTACGGAACTGCGCAATTTATGAGGTAACATTATGCCGAAACTTCGTTCGTTGAAGACTATGGAAGGCCGCGAAATGGCCGGTGCACGTGCCCTTTGGCACGCAACAGGTACCAAGGTGGAAGACTTTGGCAAGCCGGTGATTTGCGTTGTTAACAGCTATACCCAGTTCGTTCCGGGTCACGTTCATCTGAAGGACGTGGGTCAGATCGTTGCCCGCGCTATCGAAGCCGCAGGTGGTGTCGCCAAGGAAATGAGCACCATCGCCGTGGACGACGGTATCGCCATGGGTCACGACGGCATGCTTTACAGCCTCCCCTCCCGCGACCTCATTGCAGACTCTACCGAATACATGGCAAATGCACACCGCGCCGACGCCCTGGTCTGCATTTCCAACTGCGACAAGGTGACCCCGGGTATGCTCATGGCTGCAATGCGTCTGAACATTCCTGCGATCTTCGTTTCTGGCGGCCCCATGGAAGCTGGTCACGTCACCACCAAGGACGGCAAGGACCGCGCCCTGGACCTAATTGACGCCATGATCGATTCCGCCGACAACACCGTCTCCGACGAAGAAGTTGCAGCTATCGAAGCTAACGCCTGCCCCACTTGCGGTTCCTGCTCCGGCATGTTCACCGCAAACTCCATGAACTCCCTGACCGAAGCCCTGGGCCTTTCTCTCCCGGGTAACGGCACCATCGTTGCAACCCACTCCGAACGTAAGAAGCTGTTCGAAGCTGCCGGTAAGCGCATCGTGGAACTCTGCCACAAGTATTACGACGAAGGCGACGAAAGCATCCTGCCCCGTAGCATCGCTACCATGGACGCCTTCGAAAACGCAATGCGTCTGGACATCGCCATGGGCGGTTCCTCCAACACCGTGCTCCACCTGCTGGCTGTTGCACAGGAAGCTGGCGTCAACTTCACCATGAAGGACATCAACCGTCTTTCCCTGAATACTCCTTGCATCTGTAAGGTTGCTCCCACCGTTCACAACATCCATATCGAACAGGTGAACCGCGCTGGCGGTATCATGGGCATCCTTGGCGAACTGGACCGCATGGGCCTCATCCACAAGAACGCAAAGACTGTTCACGCCGCAACCATGGGCGAAGCCCTGGATGCAAACGACATTATGCGCGGCAACGCTTCTGAAGAAGTGAAGCAGCGTTACCTCGCTGGTCCCGGCCGCAAGTACAACCTGGTTGCTTTCAGCCAGAGCACCTACTACGAATCTCTGGACATGGACCGCGCAACCGGCGCAATCCGCGACGGCGCACACGCCTACACCAAGGACGGCGGTCTCGCTGTTCTTTACGGCAACCTGGCTCAGGACGGTTGCATCGTGAAGACTGCAGGCGTTGACGAATCCATCTGGAAGTTCACCGGTCCCGCTGTTGTGTTCGAATCTCAGGAAGACGCCGTGAACGGCATCCTTGGCGACAAGGTGAAGGCTGGCGACGTAGTCGTTATCCGCTACGAAGGCCCGAAGGGTGGTCCGGGCATGCAGGAAATGCTGTACCCCACTTCTTACCTGAAGAGCCGTCACCTGGGCAAGAGCTGCGCTCTCCTTACCGACGGTCGCTTCTCTGGTGGTACCAGCGGTCTTTCCATCGGCCACGCTTCTCCGGAAGCCGCCAACAAGGGTAACATCGGTCTGGTGGAAACTGGCGACGTTATCGAAATCGACATCCCGAATCGCACCATCAACGTGCAGCTCACCGACGACGAACTTGCTGCCCGCCGCGCCGCCATGGAAGCCCGTGGTGCTAAGGCATGGCAGCCAGTTTCTCGCGACCGCGTCGTTTCCAAGGCTCTCCAGGCGTACGCCGCCATGGCAACAAGCGCAGACAAGGGCGCCGTTCGTGATCTCAGCTTAATCGGCGTAAAGTAAAAAACAATTACTCTCGCAAAAAGACCATACGAATCATCGTGTGGTCTTTTTTATTTGCTTTTGATTTTTGAGTTGGGCACTTGTGTTAGGTTCTGCGCTTGCGAGATCCGCTGTGCATTTTCAGCAGTTCGCCCACGACTTCATCCCACATGTCAAGCACAGTTCTGCCCACGGCAGGGTCGTACATCTTGCCCAGATTCTTTTCGATTTCCTCACGGCAGAAGTCCAAGGACATGGCGTCACGATAGCAGCGCTTGCTTGTCATAGCATCAATGGAATCCGCAATGGCAATAATGCGAGCACCCAGAGGAATATCTTCTCCAGACAGCCCCTCAGGATAGCCGCGGCCATCAAAGCGTTCATGATGATGAAGTACAATCTGCACCAGTTCCTGAGTGTGGTTGGACTGCATCAAGATGCGAGCACCAATAACAGGATGCTGTTTAATTACAGCAAATTCATCCTCAGTCAGTTTACCAGGCTTTCCAAGAATGGCATCGCTGACACCAACCTTGCCAATATCATGAAGAATAGACGCATCAGAGATTAGGCCCACTGTTCCATCAGAAAGGCCCAGCTTTTCTGCAAACAAGACAGACAACGCCTGTACTCGGTCAGAATGGTGAGCCGTGTAAGAGTCCTTTGCTTCCTCGATAGAAATCAAGCAGGAAACCAGTTCCCTTAGGTTCTGATTATCACCAAAATTTCTAGTCTGGTGAGCATTGGACTTGTCGCGGTACATGTCCAAATCCGCATCCATTTTCCAGTCACTTACAGACTTCCTTACACCCTTATCATTCTTCAATCGGCTCTCACCGATGGCCATGGACAAGCAGTACAAGGCATTCTTGTTGTATTCTGAAGTCACCTCTCTCAGACGCTTCATCAGCTGGAACATTTTTTCCTTACCGGCATCTGCCAACACAACAAATTCGTCGCCACCAATACGGAAGCAATGACCTGCGGCACCAAAGGCTTCTGTAATCGCCTTGGCTGCAGCAATAATCAAAGCGTCGCCAGCCTGATGACCAAAGGTATCGTTGGTGTACTTCAGACCGTTCACGTCGATCATGAGCATGGTCCAATCCGACTCATCGCCATATTCAGAGCCAATGCGTTTCAGCATGGCGTCAAAGGAGAGTCGATTTTCAAGACCAGTCAAACTATCCGTTGTAGCCAAGCCTTTCAGTTGCTGGTTGTACACTTGAAGCTTACTGTTGATTTCTTCAAGTTCATAAGAAGTCTCGCGAATGAAGGTCGCCATTCTAGATGCAAGGGGGCGCTTGGAGGATTTCATCTCAGGACGCTGTACAGATCCGTTCTGTTCCGCCTTACGAGGGCCTTCACGCATGGCAGCAAGAACCAGGGTAATGCTATGCTGATTCAAGTGAGCCTTTTCGCGAAGGAATTCCCCATGGGAGAAAAATCCGATACTGGGGCAAACATCCTTAAAGGGCTGGATTTCGTAGGTAGGTTCCTGAGTCATCCAGAATGCCTTACGGGCTGCGCAGTAGAACACATGCAACATGTCCGGGGCAAAGTCCATAATCCTGCCACTTTCCTGATGGATTGCTTCCATAATAGTCTGGGGTTCGCCATAGGACAAGCGGATTACGGAACCTTCCAAAACATCGCAGCTCATACTGATGGAACGGTCCGGGTTACTTGCTGCAGGAGCACGTACCACGGTGGTTCCGTTGTACTCGTACATCACCGGAAATTCCAGAGCGTTCACAAAGAAGTTTTCATCGTTTTCAATATTCAGGTACTTGTAGTAAACATCGTAGGCCGGTACCCCATCCAGTTCATAAAGCACATTGCCCTTGGCCTTAGTCACATGGAAGTTTCGACCAATCTGCTTCCAACCGCTGATCTTAATGGACTCCACGTAGAATTCATCACCGCCAAACAAGACCACAACTAGGCCGCGGGGGTTGAAGCCGCCTGCAGAAGAGAACACGCAGGAATCGGTGCTGGACAAATCCGTAGAGCAAGCCGTACCGCCAAACATATGGATATCCGGGCGCAGTCCTTCCATGCCTTCGCAGAATTCTGCGGAAGATTCATCGGAAATGGTTCTGTAGAATTCAATTGCCTTTACCCAGGGATTCTCGTTGGTTTCTGCCACGATTTTCTTGGAAATTTCCCAAGCAGGGATTTTTTCCATATCGTACTGCAAAATCTTGAACTTTGTGGTGGACTTTTCAAACACAGTCACCGCAATGGTAGTCTCAGGAGAAACATCGTAATCTTCAATATTTCCGCAAGTAGAAAGGCCGAACCAATCTGCACCAGGAAAAACGTTTTCAATGGTCTTCCAGATAGGAGCGATTTGCTCCTTGTCCAGTTGAGTGGTGAAGATTTGGAAATACATGGCCGGAGCTTGGCCTTTTTCTGTTGCACCAAGTGTAGACTTGAAGGCAATCAGTTTCTTTTGAAGATCTTCATCACTCTTATACTCGAAGGTTCTTTTTTGCATTTTGCAGTTCCAAACAAATTAAAGATTTTAACTTGTTTAAAATATACATACAAACAAAAGAACGTTCAAATTTATTTACATACAAGTGATAAAAATCTCATTTATTAGAAAAAAATCCCGGCGGTTCAAACCGTCGGGAATTTTATCGTTTAACGTCCGACCTCGTTTCCGAGGATGAATACGCGAGTATTAAACGTCGCCTACGTCGCCGGTATCCACAAAGTTGCGGATAGCCTTGCTAATGCGCATGCTGCAGAAGTTAGGACCGCACATGGAGCAGAAATGGCTGGACTTTGCCTGGCTACCAGGGAGAGTCTTGTCGTGGAATTCCATGGCCTTTTCCGGATCCAGGGACAATGCGAACTGGTCATTCCAGCGGAAGTCGAAACGGGCGCGGGAAAGAGCATCGTCGCGGAACTCTGCACCATAATGGCCCTTGGCCAAGTCAGCGGCGTGAGCAGCCAGCTTGTAAGTCACCACACCGGCACGGACGTCATCGCGGTCCGGCAAGCCCAGGTGTTCCTTCGGGGTCACATAGCAAAGCATGGCGGTACCGTACCAGCCAATCTGTGCTGCACCGATGGCAGAGGTAATGTGGTCGTAACCGGGAGCAATGTCGGTAGTAAGAGGTCCAAGAGTATAGAAGGGAGCGCCGTGGCACTTTTCCAACTGACGGGCCATATTGTCCTGAATCTTGTGCATGGGCACATGACCCGGACCTTCGATAATCACCTGAACGCCGTATTCCCAGGCAATCTTGGTCAGTTCGCCCAGAGTATCCAGTTCACCGAACTGGGCTTCATCATTGGCGTCTGCCAGAGAACCCGGACGAAGACCATCACCCAGAGAAACAGCCACGTCGTACTGAGCGAGAATTTCACAGATTTCGCGGAAGTGGGTGTAAAGGAAGTTCTGCTGATTGTGCTTCATCTGCCACAGGGCGAGAATGGAGCCACCACGGCTGACGATGCCGGTGGTACGCTTGGCGCACATGGGAATGTGTTCCAGCAAAAGGCCAGCATGAATAGTAAAGTAGTCCACACCCTGTTCAGCCTGTTCAATCAGGGTATCGCGGTAAAGTTCCCAGGTCAGTTCCTCGGCCTTGCCGTTCACCTTCTCCAGAGCCTGATAGATAGGCACGGTTCCGATAGGTACGGGGCTATTGCGGATAATCCATTCGCGGGTTTCGTGAATGTGCTTACCGGTGGAAAGATCCATGACGGTGTCTGCACCCCAGCGCACGGACCAGGCCATCTTTTCCACTTCTTCTTCGATAGAAGAGGTGATGGCGGAGTTACCGATGTTGCTGTTGATCTTGGTGAGGAAATTTGTACCAATGATCATGGGTTCGCATTCGGGATGGTTGATGTTTCCCGGAATGATGGCGCGACCAGCAAGAATTTCCTGACGGACAAATTCTGCAGTCACCGGAGTGCCCTTCACGCCCAGTTCATCCAGCTTCTGGTTTTCGCGGATGGCCACGTATTCCATTTCCTTGGTAATGACGCCTGCGCGGGCGTAGTCCAGCTGGGTCAGCTTGTGGCCAGCCTTGGCGCGCATAGGATGATGAACTGCATTAAAACGCAAGTGGTCCAGTTCGTGATTTTCACGACGGGCACGGCCGTAAGCGGAAGTCATGTCGTCCAGCTGTTCGGCATCGCCGCGTTCGGCAATCCAGCTTTCGCGGAAACGTTCAATGCCCTTGGTCACGTCGATGGTAGCGTTTTCATCGCTATAAGGTCCGCTGGTATCGTACACGGGAACGTTGGGAGTCAGAGGATCTTCGGTCTGGATTTCGCGCATGCCCACGCGGATATCAGGATAAATCTTACCCGGCACATAAATCTTCCGGGAATTCATAAACGGTTTCAGAAGGGAATTCTTGGATTCCACATTAGCCTCACTTTTCCTTTGGCCTAAGTTTTTCCTCAAATCTAGAATATTTGCAAAATGGAATTGGCCATTCCCTATAGAATTTGTATCTTATGGGCATGAAAAAAATTATTGACTGGACCAAGAACTACTTGAAATCCTTGAACTGGATTGTACTCATTGGCATTGCCGTTTTCTGCATTGCCCTCGCCATCATCAACAACATTCGTGTCGACGACGCAAAGTCTGTTGATTGGATCGGAAGCCAGGATGTCCTGGCAAAGCCGGCGGAGGTTCTCTAATGGCTTGCGCTTGCTGTAAAAAAACGATTATTTCTGCCGCACTCTTGTTGGTGGCATCTATTTTGGTGGCTATCGGTGTTGCTGAAATTTCCTTCCCGGAGTCTTTCCTTACCTTTACCGACCAAGATTGGCTTATGGACATTTGGCCCAAGGCATACCGCTACAACATTCATGTGGGGCTTGGTGCAATCATCATCGCCACCGGCCTTTGCGTTCCGGCCTACAGGCTGCAGAAGGATTTTGCCATCCGCGCTCTGGAAACTTTGTTCCGCGTAGGCATTGGCGGCATGTTCATCTTCGCATCCATTTTCAAGATCCAGGACCCTCACCAGTTTGCAACCCTGGTGGCTCAGTACCAGTTCTTCTCTGCACTGCACGTGGATTTTGTGAACAACTTCTTCGCCCTGGTCTACCCCCAGTTTGAACTGTGGTTTGGCTTGGCTATGATTTTTACACCTTTCGTGAAGGAAAGCGCGTTTGCCATCTTCTGGATGTTCGTAAGCTTTATTATCGCATTGGCCTGGGCCTTGTGGAATGACCTGGGAATTACCTGCGGTTGCTTTGAACTGGAAGGAGCTCAGGACAAGGCAGAAGCCTGGACCAGCCTGATCCGCGACTTGATCTTGATTTGGCCCACCCTGTGGCTGGCTCTGCGTAAGAACCGTAGCCTGATCAAGGTCTGGAAAGACAAGAACTAAGTCATTCCGGATTCGACAAAATTAAAAAGCCTCTCGAAAGAGAGGCATTTTTTATGCTTAGATTGCTTCGACCTAAAGGTCTCGCAATGACACGATTACAAAGGTTTATTTCAACGCAGCCAGGACACGCTTGGAAAATTCTTCCATGGAGCAACGGTTCAGAAGTTTCTGGGCCGTTTCTTCATTTATGATGTTTTCGCCAGCGATAACGCGGTCAACCACCTTGGCGTAGGCTTCTGCGTCCGTAGGCGGATCGATCAGTGGGCACACGCCTTCCAGATTTTCCTTCACCGCAGAAGTAGCGGCACAAAGGGCAGGTGTTCCGCAGGCGATGGCTTCAATAGGCGGCAGGCCAAAACCTTCAAGCAGAGACGGGTAAACCATCAAGTCGGAATGGCGGTAGAACTCGCGAAGTTCATCAGCGGAAAAACGTTCAAAATGGAAGACGTTATAAAGCTTCTTCACGTTGATGATTTCTGTGAGACGTTCAGAAACCTTCCCGACGCGTACGAAGGCCACATCCGGACGGAGCCTTGCCAGTTCGAAGTAGGTATCAATATTCTTTCGCGGTTCATCAAGGCTGACGTTCAAGCACATGCCATAGAAATTGCGCATGCCATGCTTGCGACGGAAAGCCTTCTTTTCTTCATCGGTGGCGGGAACTTCCGGCTTACAGAAAAGAGCGGAATCAATGGGACAGCCGATTACAGCACCCGGAGCATCGGACATTTTCGGGCCGAAGTGGGCAGCGGCTTCACCGCGGGTCCATTCCGAATTGTAGACAAAGGAATTTGCCTTGACGCAGTCCCTGATGTAGAACAAATTAAGCAGTCTAAACTTGATGCTTGTGGGATACAAAGTTTCTGCAAATGTATCGTGAACAAACATCACCGTCTTGGAGTCACGCAGGCCAACGGATTTCAACGCACTGTTAGCCACCGGCACCAAGAAACCCAATTCCGGACGGATAAAGAAAACCACATCCGGACGAACCTCGCCCACCATCTTTTTCAGCGGGGCGCGGAAACTCATAAAGCCCGTATAAAGGGACTTGGCCCACACTTCATGGGAAGTAAAATCCGCAGCGGCCCCAGCACTTGCATTGGGGAAAAACTTCGGTGTCTTGAGCCACAAAACGTGAACTTCGTATTCAGAAGCCACAGCCTTCGCCAAATTCAGCGTCAAGCGCCCAAAACTGGTGCATTCGTTCTTATCGCAAATGAATAAAATTTTCTTCGCCATGGGGAACCGTTCTATATCCCATAAAATAAAAAAATGCAGAACAACGAGAGAAAATGAACTTGCTATATTCGTTGTATGGCGAAAATTTGCATCGTTCTTGCAACTTATAACGGAGCTCAGTATCTGTCACAGATGCTGGATTCCCTTATGGCACAGACAAGACCTGCAGATATGATCATCGCCGTAGACGACGGCTCCAAGGATTCCTCCCCCAAGATTCTGGAATCCTACAAGGATAAGCTCCCCCTGACCGTGGAAATCCACGAAGTAAACCAGGGACACCGAGCCGCATTTTCCAGGACACTTGAACTGGCTCGCACGCAGCTAGGCCCAGACGATCTGATAGCCCTAGCCGACCAGGACGACATCTGGCTCCCCAACAAGTTGGAAATTCTTGAAAAAGAACTATCTGGCTCGAGCCTCGTTTTCGGTGATGCAGAAATTATCAACGGACAAGGCAATGTAACTGCCGGATCCTGGAGAGTCCTGGGAAACATCGACATTAACACTACCATCCGCCACCAGATTGCAGGCATCAACCACGTGACGGGTTGCCTCAGCCTCTTCAGGGCAAGTCTTTTGGACACAGTCCTCCCCATTCCCGAGGGCGTCACCGTTCACGACCGCTGGATTGCCATGATCGCCGAAAAAAACGGCGGCATCAAGGCCATTCCCCAAAAGGTAATCCAGTACCGCATCCATGGCGGAAACGCCGTAGGCGGACAGGGCGACACCACCATGACCAAGACCATCGAAATCCAGAACAAGTGGATTTCCACCATCTTGGATCACAAGGACTTGCTGAAACTTTCCCCGGAGGAAGTTTCCTTCGCCGAAAGACTTTTGACCCTCACCCAGGAACGACTGGTGGCCTTCGTTTTGCCCGGCCAGTTCTGCTGGGTGTTCAAGAACAGAAAGTTCCTGTTCCTTAGGGCCTCCTTCCTCAAGACCTTCAAGCGAATTTTGTTCACGCTGGTGGGCCTCCCTATGGCAAAGAAAATCTGGGGGAAGGAATAATGCGTATCGGTATCGACATTAAGTGCCTGCGCACCAACAACAGCGGCATCGGCAGGTACACCCGCAGCCTTCTGGACGCACTCCAGCAGGTGGACTTCCGAAACGAGTACGTGCTGTTCTCCCCAAGCCCCGTGGATTACGACATCACCAATCCCAAGTGGAAAACCGTGGTGGTACCCACAAAGTTGCCAGGGATTCTTTGGCAGCAGATTGCACTGCCTTTGGTTCTGAAAGCGGAACACATTGATGTTGTCTGGGGACCGGAACAGACTATTCCTGTTATAGGGTCCTCGGAAATAGCCACCGTGCTGACTGTTCACGACTTTGTGTACCGACGTTTCCCGGGAACCATGCGCAAGTCGGTGCTTTGGATTACCCGAACCTTCGGCGGAAAGTCCATCAAGAAGGCTACGGCAATCGTGCCGGTTTCTGATTTTACCAAGAACGAACTTTTCCATTTTTATCCCAAGGTGAACAAGGATAAGGTGGAAGTGGTGAGCTGCGCTGTAGGCTCTGCGCAAAATTTGAGCGACAGACAAACTATGAACAACGCCGCACGCAAAGCCCAGTTGCTTTTTGTGGGCAGTCTGGAACCTCGAAAGAATTTGCAGACTTTGGTCCGTGCCCTGGAAATTTTGAAGACACGCGGTATGGATATTCCGCTGGTAATGACCGGCCCAAGCGGTTGGAAGAACCAGACTATCAAGGATATGCTCAGTACCTCCAGCGTGGCTGCGAACATCGAGCACAAGGGTTTTGTTTCCGACGAGGAGCTGCGCAATCTGTACAAGGAAAGCGCCGCCGTGATTTTCCCCTCGGTGTACGAAGGTTTCGGCCTGCCGGCTTTGGAAGCTTTGGCCTACGGCGCCCCGGTTCTCACTTCCAAGGGAACGGCGATGGAATCCGTCCTGGGCGATTGCGGTTTGTTCTTCGATCCTAAATCGGTCGAAGACATGGCCAATGTAATTGAGCAGTTCTGGAAAGAACATAAGGTGGTGCCGGAGGCGTCCCGAGTCGCCCTGCTGTCCAAGTACAGCTGGCAGAATTCCGCCCGCAAGTTGATTGAAATTTTCCAGAAGGTACACCATGGCTAATACGACTGCGATTATCCTGGTGACATATAACGGATGGGAACTGACGAAGGCCTGCTTGAACGACCTTACGCCTTTGCTTTCTAATGACTGCGCAGAAACTGCTGCAGAGAAAGCCCAGAAGTTCGTTGTGGCTATTGCAGACAATGGCAGTACCGACGGCACCGTAGAAAAGATTCGTGAGCTTTACCCGTCCGAAAAATACCCGCAGATTCACGTTTACCCGCAAGCGGGAAATCTTGGTTTCGGAGCAGCCAACAACGGAGCCATTCGCGGCTTGTTGAATGACGGCGTGGAATTTGATGCAGTTTGTTTGCTGAATAACGATACCAGATTCCAGGCGGAAGCTCTTGTAAAACTGCGCGAAGACTTGGAACGCGTTGGTGAAAATGCAGTTCTTGCCCCCACGACGCAGAACGTGGATGGATCCCGTCAGAATAATTTCTTTGCAGGACTGGGTCCCGACGGAATCGGGTACATTCCCTTTTTGATGAACGCCTTCAGAAACGAAGAAGGCGCTGCACGAGTTCTGGAAGGTACGCCTAAGGCAACAGCACTTGAGGGCATCAAGGAAACCCACTGGACAAGCGCCGTTTGCTGGATGATGTCCGCGGAACTGTGGAACCGCGTCGGCGGCTTCGACGAAAAGATATTCATGTACTACGAAGACGCCGACATGGCGCTCCGTTGTCGCAAACTTGGGGCACGGTTCTTCATTAGCGACCGTAGCGCCATCACCCACCTGGGTGGCGGTTCCGCCAAGAGCAGCCTCAGCCGCGCCCTACAGCACGACCGTTCCCAGGAATACGTCTTCAAAAAGCATTTCGGAATCCGCGGTTACTGGCTTTCCAAAAAGTTCCGTATCCTCCGCAGCCTGGTCCGCATTGTCTCCGCAGCACCCCGCGCCATTGCAGGCAGCAACGCGCCCGAAAAGCGAGCCTATATCAAGCATCACCTGGCTCTGTTCAAAGAGGCCGTCCTATGATCCTTCGCAACATCGTTCTTACCCTGACCTTGATTTGCTCTTTCGCAGGCACAGCCTTTGCGAATGCAACCCAAGTTTCGCGCAGTTCAAACCCGAACGACCCTAAGGTCAACAATTTTGTCCTTCAGGATTCCGCCAAGAACAAGGTGGTGAACATCCGCGCCCAGCTGGTGGATTCCCTTGCCATTACCAACCTGAAGAATGCCCCCACCCATGTGGACAACAACATGTCCGTCCGACTCTTTCTGGACGGCCACTTTACCGACGCGTTCCGGTTCAACGCCAAAGTCTTTGTCGTTAACGACTACACCAACCGTTTCATTCCGGACCACTTCTTCAATCCCGACGAAGGCCTCCCCTACGTCAAGCAGAGCGAAACCCGCCGCACCTGGGACATGTTCTCCGCCAACGTTTCCTACGAACTTAGCGCCCTTTCCCTGCTCACCGGCTACGACTACATCCAATGGGGTCCCGCCCGCCGCAACAACGTGATCCTCCGCGGCGAAAAGAACAATTACCGCCCCTGGTACGATGAATCCGCCAAAATCAACAACCCGGCTCCCATGCCCTATTTCGGCTACCAGCTGTCCGTCGGCCCCGTGGTCTACACCCAGTACGCCATGATGCCCACCGACCGCAAGGGCTACAGCAAGTACCTCCACGCCCACCGTCTGGATTTGAACTTGCCCAAGAACATTACCCTGGGCCTTAGCGAAACCTCCCTGTACGGCACCACCACCGAAAACGTTTCCGCAAATCCCAACCCCAATGCAGACGCCGACAGCTGCGGCCGCGATTTCCAGTGGGCATACGTCATTCCCTTCCTCATGTACAATTTCGAGGAACACACCCTAGGCGACCAGGACAACATTTCCATGTCCTTCGACATCAGCATCAGAACCATTCCCCATTGGGAAATCTACGGCGAGCTCATGTGGGACGACATGAAAACTCCCACCAGCATGTTCGATGATTCCTGGTGGGGCAACAAGTGGGCAGCCTCCATCGGCATCGCCCGCGACAGCCTCCGCCTGGGCCCCGCCTATTTCGACTGGTACACGGAATACACCCGCGTTGAACCCTGGGTCTACACCCACCACAAGGGCGGCGGATACACCTACTCCCATTACAGACAAAATCTTGCTACTGAACTGGGCCCCAACAGCCAGGAACTCTACACGGAACTGACAGGCACCTACAGGCACCGCAGCGGCCTCCTGAAAGACGCCATCGCCAGAGGAACGATCTTCGCCAGCGCCGTTGCCAAGGACACTGCGGCAGGCGGCAACCTCACCGACATTCATGACTACGAAAAGCTCGGTGCGAACAAAGTATTCCTGAACGAAGCAACCACCATCAATTATGTGGAACTTGGCACAGGTATTGAAATCCTGCCCTGGAGCTGGATCAGCTTCCGTGCCAGATATTCCCGTTTCTTCGGGGATTACGAAGGCTATCACGCCTCAATGACCGGATCCTTCCAGTGGTAAAAAGAAAGCCCCGCTCAGCGGGGCATTTTACAACATCATTCAAGTTCAAGCGTTCCTTTTTCAGCCAACATAATTCCAGCAAACAAAATTTTTCATAAAAAGCAATTCCCATTTTGGAGTTTCCTGCGTGTTATAGTATGTAGGGCGAAGCGGCCCTGCGCCATCGCGGGGGCGTTCCCCCGAGATTGAGCGGGCTCGGTTTGCGGAACTTGCGGATGGATATTCATGCCAAGACCGAAAGCGGCCTGCACATCAATGTTGAAATGCAGAAACTTACGACAGCTGGCACATCTACAGCGACAAGGCGGTAAAACGCAGTGATGCGTCGGACGCCCCCTTGCCAGTAACAGAAAAAGTAAAGTATATTGTAGTGGATCTCAAGAAGTTCAAGAAGACCGCATCGGAACTTAAGAATGACGAAGACCGTTGGCTCTATCTGATCAAGAATGCCGGTGTAATGAAGAAACTTCCTAAGTTCAACGACTCCGTCTTGGACGATGCTGTAAAACGTATTACCATAGACGCCAACCGTGACAAGAAAATCCTGGAGGATCAAGTGTCCTGTACAATCAGCATTGACGAACAGATTGGCCGCATGGTCCTCGCTCACTTTGACGGCAAGAATGAAGGCAGAATCGAAGGTAAGAACGAGGCCAAGTACGAAGCTGCCGAGGCGTTCCTTCGTGAAGGCGATCCTGCGGAACGCGTTGCTAGAGTCCTTAAGTTGCCGCTTGAAAAAGTACAGGAACTAGCCGACAAGATTGCTGCAGAAAAGTCCCTGTAACAAACATCCCTGTTCAAATTACAAAAGGTCGCACAAAATGTGCGGCCATTACTTTTTTCAGGAAAGCTCTTATTAAATCACGCTATGGTCCACTTTCATCTCACGAGCAAAAGCATCCCATCCCAAAGCGAATGCATCCTGATTCCCATCTGGATCAATTCGCATCACAGGATTGTTGCTGCCGTATGTGTAAGGAGAGAAATGCTGTCTTACTGCATCCACACTTGTCCACAATCCCAGCATTGGATCCAGATACCTAGCGCCGAAGTAGTTCAGCTCGTTCTCGTCATCTTTTTCTTTTCCGGTGAAATTTTCAGTAACTTTTTCAGTGGGTTCCGAGAGCGTTATCTGTTCACCGAAGGGCGGACAGCACTTAGCAACTTGTTGCTTAGTGCGCATGGCCACCACGGTGGCGCGGTAGTCGTAGGTGGCCTTCACACTGCCAGCGCCGTCACCTGTACCGTACACCAGCATGGTGGAACCAAGGTGGTTCTTGAGGTAGAATTCATTAGGCTGAGTGTTACTGGATTCTTCGCTGTCGCTCAGAATGACGTCCGAAACGCCGTAACGGCCAAGGCCCTGGGGCATGTTGACGCCTCCAGCGTCCATATTGCCTATACTGCAAACTCGTGTGTTTTCCATCCTAAATTCCACCGGCATTCCTCTCCAATCATAGGAAATTTTCAGGTTCTTGGAACGGTCCTCGATGAGATTGCCCTCGGAATCGTAGACGAAGTTGCCCTCGGTGATTCTTATTAGCGATGTTATTTTTGTCCAAGTTGCGGTTAGGCACTACAGTCCGCAATTTATTTAAAATATATCTACATTGACTCTTGTAAAGAAAATTTTTCCACGAAAAGTGAGTTCATTCGTCAGTTTCCTGCGTGTTAATAAGAGGTGCGTGCTAAACGCTTGAAATACGGAGGAAAAATGCCAGAATACGAAATCATGCCATACGAACAGCTTACCATCACGAGTAACTTTATGTTCAGTAAGGTGTTCAGCAACGTAGACGTAGCAAAGGACTTTTTGCAAGACGTTTTGAAGATTTCCATCGATAAGATTTCCGTCGTTACGGAGGCTACTTTGCAGGAAGATCCATTCCACAAGAGCATTCGCTTTGACGTACTCGTGCGTGAGGAACTCTCTGAAGACACAGTAAGAAACGGCAACGACACGAAGTATCCCACCGGCCGATATTACGACATCGAAATGCAGATGCGTGACACCAATGAAATGCCCAGGCGCGCCCGCTATTACCAGAGCATGTGCGACCTGGACGCTTTGGCAAAGGGCGCAAACTACGACGAGCTCCGCGAACAGTACATCCTTTTCATCTGCCCAGATGACATCTTCGGTCAAGGATTGCCGATTTATAGGTTCCAAAACCGCGAAGAAAACGACCCGAAAATTTTGCTAGGCGATCTCTGCTATAAAAATTTCTATATATTTAACAAGTACGCCAACATCAAGGACGAGACAACCCGCGAATACATGGAGTATTTCGCCACGCAGAAGCACGAATCCGAGAAAATAAGGCGCATCCACGAACTTGTGGAGAAGTACCGGCTTGACCCGATTGCAAAGAAGGCTTATATGACACTAGAACAAGAACTCAACATCCGCGAAAAGAAAGCCCGCGCTGAAGAGAGAAAAAATCTGGCCAAGGGTTTCCGTGACGACGGCTTTCCTATTGAAGCTATAGCCAAACGCACAGGACTCACCCCCGAAGAAATCAAGGCTCTATAAACGAACATCCCTGTTCAAATTACAAAAGGTCGCACAAAATGTGCGACCATTACTTTTTTCAGGAAAGCTCTTATTAAATCACGCTATGGTCCAAATCAGTCTTTTATACAACGGATGCTGAATGCACGATCCTTATACATCGTTGACGTATAGGCATTGCTTTCATTTCCAGGAAACGCAATAAAGACCGAATTATCAACATCGATCTCAGTCGCTGTCCAGAAATAGCCATAATCTCCTACATTCTCGAAATTTAGTTTCCCTGAATTAAGCCCTGCAGGAAGTACGCTAAAGCCATAGGTATCAGCACCATTGCCATCAACATTCCAGCCTGTGTTAGATTTCAAAGCCATTCCTGCACCGTAGAATGCGCCACCATCAACACTTGTGGCAACAGATTCCAAAAGCGTCATCCACTCGTATACATTTGGCAAATGCCAATTATCCGGACACAAGCCTCTAGCTACAGTAGTTGAATTCAATGTAGAACAAGCAACGCCTATTCCGCACCCATCTGCTATTTTAGAGAAGGTTCCAACAGAATCAATAGCTGACGCCCATGTATACAAGCGACCATATTTGGCACAAGAATCTGCGTTATCTAAATAACACCAAGAAGGCTTGTCAATCCCAACATATTCCGCAGAATCCGGTGCAAAATTCAAATTTTCAGCCATCCATGTCTGAGAGCCTACTTTAATAGTTTTATAGGAATGGTTATCCCTTGAATCGACCAAAGAGCCATATTCAAACTTTGCACCAGTCTTGTCGGAACTACTTGACAAGACTTGTGATGACGACGAACTATTGATACTAGACGACGAAACCGCCGATGAACTTGAGGCGTCGTCATTGGAATCTGAACATTCAACTTTGCTATCCGATGAATATTCTACAGAATCTGGCGATGTACTTCCGCTTCCATCACATGCAACCAATGCAACCACTGTAGCGAGGGCAGAAATTAATGTTGTACGTTTAGCTTGTTTATCCATATATAATTTTCCCATCAATTCGTTCTACTAATATAAAACAATCATTTCCTAGGAACCTCGTATACAAGGACAACCCTTGGATTACGAACATTTTTCAAATGTTTGATACGGGAAAACTTGACTTTCAACGTACCTCCGGTCTCTAAATCAAAATCATCAGGAAGAAAGAAGTAGACTCCAGTGACCCCATCCCCACCATTTCCAAGACAAACCCTTTCTACTGGGCCCCAAATGAGAGGATCTTCGTCAACAAACACAGAGCCTCCTATTGAAAACGTCATCTGTACACGGTCGTTTTCAGTGATTTCATTTCCACTAGCAACAATTGTAGTATCATAGCAGATTGAAAAACGTTTTCCATACTTAACAAATGGCACCTCAAACACTTGCTCTTCTTCAGAGTTTATGTCAACCGGAGCTTCCCAAAGGACATCCGCCCATTCAAAAGGGTTACGAGTGTACCCTTTGATATGCCACGGACCACAGCCCGTAAAAAGAAGCATGATAGAAATGAGCAAAAAAGCAATTTTCTTTTTAATAACCATAATATGTGGTGAATCCCATTCGTCTTGCAAGAACACCCGGGTTGTTAACGTAATTCATCCCGGTCCATCGAGAAACCTGACTAGTACAATTGGTTTCAAAAAGATTGTATTGTCCAGTTGGTGCACCTCCAATTAAACTAAAACCGTTCTTACCCGCCCTATACACGGTGTAATTTGGGTTGTTTCCCACAACTTTAAATCGACGACCTTTGTAATGCTTTAATTCAGTTTGATGTTCTGAACCAACGTTAGACGCTTCTCGTATCACCAGTTCTTGTTTTTCTCCAGCTTTACCTTTATTTCTATCTTCAACCAAAGCTGCATGAGTATAGCTTTCTCCAGTAAGTATGGCAAGAAGCGTAGAAACAAAATCACCTTTTTCCCGTTCAAACACAACAATATCACCTCGTTTTACAGTTTTTTCATTAAGTTCACCATCTTCATACTCTGCCGGATCAACATCAAACATAACTCGCAAAGAAGAACTCATTAAAGTCGATACGGAAGAACTTAGAGCACCCTGACCAAAGCCGTTCCAGAATCCATCACCTTTCAAATAGGACATAATTCCACTACTCATTGCACCACCAAGAATCTTATTTCCATTTTGTCCCATTATGTTAACGCCAGTCGCATCAAGAGCATACCCAACACCAGCATCGATAAGAGCTTCAGCCCCACCTTCTAACGTAGACTGAATAAATTCAGCACCATCAAAATTACCAAACTTGTATCCGTCAGTCAACAAATGTGCTGACGTATAACCAGCGGCCGAGCTTGCCATACCGCCAACAACACTACCCAAAGCAGCTTCCGTTCCCAAAGCGGCATAAGATGCAGCAAAGCCTCCCACGGCAGCACCTGCAGCACCAGCTACCGCGCCAGACACAGCCCCTACAGTAACCCCCTTAGTACAACTTCCCCCACCATAATTAGTACAGTTGTACCAAGCAGAACCTCCACTAACAACAGCACCAACAATAGCAGCTGTTATAACAACTCCGGCAACAACCTCTTCTCCATTTGGGTCAACAAAATTTACTGGATCGCCACCATATGTATACGGGTTGGCAAACTAACCTGCAGGATCCACACTTGTCCACAATCCGAGCATGGGGTCGAGATATCTTGCGCCGAAGTAGTTGAGCTCGGTCTCGTCATCACGTTCTTTTCCGGTGAAGTTCTCTGTGACCTTGTCTCCTTTCTGTTCCAAATCTACCTGCTCGCCGAAGGGCGGACAGCACTTAGCAACTTGTTGCTTAGTGCGCATGGCCACCACGGTGGCGCGGTAGTCGTAGGCGGCCTTAAGCGTGCTTACAGCCCCATTGTCCATCACAGCGACTGTGCTGCCGAGGTGATTCTTGAGGTAGAACTCGTCAAGAGCCACGCTCGTCGTGCCCTGCTTGCGCTGGCATGTTTCATCAGAGCATTCTAGTTCTTCAATGGCATAACGTCCCAGCCCCTACGGCATATTGACCACAACCTTTTTGTTAAAATCCTTGTCCACACGGAGCTCCGTGCCGATTCCGGAGTAGTGAGTCGTATTGTCGACAACCCAGTCACTCTGACCATGAGCCTTAAGTTCTCGCTGCTTCAGAACGCGACTACCACCACCGTCGTAGGCCATCATTTGCATAACGATAACCCCGTTGTGCGGTATACTCATCTCGAAGAATTTCGTAGATATACGCAGCGCTTCGTGCGCGCAAGCCTGTCTCTGGAGAATTCAATGATTCAAAAATCTTTGATTTGTATACAAAATCAAAAGCTGTTTCCAGGTCAATGGAAAACTCTTCCACAAGCATCTGTACGTTTTTCTCAACGATTCTCGACACCAGTGATTCGCTTTGCGCTGTCGTCATTAAAGAACCCTCCGCAAATAAGTCAAGGCTTTTTCGGTCAAAAAGCAGAACTGGTTGTTCAGATGCTTATACTCCAATTCCTTTGCGAGTTCATCAAGGGTCCTCAAGCCATCCTCGTACAGATTGAGAAGATATGCTACCCCATCGTCAGCGATCGGACCTTGAACAATGTCAAACGGATTTACAGGATTCTGCGAGCGGCTTCTATTCTTGAAAATAAAGTCTGCCCATTCCCTTGAAGGCTTGTCAAATCGCAGAACTTTTAGTTCACCAGATTCAAGGACACTTTCATCGATCACGTACTCTTGAACAACCGGGCTGCCACCCCAAATATCAGCGCGTTTCTTGGCCAAATCTACGGCTTGTTCGCGAATGTCGGTTACATAGAAGCCCCGTCCAAAATCCTTATACGGTTTGGTCTTGTTCAAATCGATGGTTTCAAAATCGATGTTGGTTCCGTGATAAAGGATCATCCGATCGTTCCCCCATTCCGCTTGCAGATGACAACTAGGTCGTCAAGTGCCTCATCCGTCGGAAGAAGGTGCTCTGCAGCATAACGATCGTCAAGAAAGCGCACACCCTTAAAACGGCACAGGTACTCCGCAGCATCCCGCAAAGAAAGCTGGAACCGCCGAGCAAAAAGCCTGATGCACATATTGATATACGGAATCTTGTACTTATCTTGCATACCCTGAATATAACAATATTTTTCCCATTGACAAAATGCGTTGAAAAAATCAAGGCATTGCAGACGGATTTTACGAGATAGATGCGTCCGTATATACATCGAAAGGTCGCACCGATGAAGACGCGACCCATGTTTGTAGTGATAGTTATGGTTTTTCCTTAAGAGTATTACGCTTGACCATTGTTGTTTCTGAATCTTTTTTATTCACCTTTAATTTTTTCATATTTTCATCAAACAAATCATCCTCAGGATTATGAATAAAATCATTATTTAAATACTTATCCATTAAAATGAATTTCTCATCACGAGGTTTATTCATCAAAGCTCTGTCAAACTCATCATCATGTTCGTAATCAAATAATGTTCCACTTTTCATTTGTGCCGATACAACATCTGCATTTGTTTTCCAACCATGAGAATGCATCAACACAAATATCAACCAAAAGAAAAACGGAGGAACAAAAGACCAAACACAAATCTTTGGACATGGATCAAAGATGAGAATGTACGTTACCGAAAAAAAGACATATGCCAAAATATATAAGATACACCTTTTCATATCAAATCACTCTTTTTCAACTATAATGTCACCAACATCAACCCTACCACCGCCAAGACCTTCCGCAAACTCTTCTGCAGCACGTTGTGTCGGGAATGAATTACAATCTCCTCCATTGTTACAATTTGCGAAGCTGTTGTTAAAATCTTCAATAAAAGCTTCATCATCGGCTTTTGAATACAAATCTGAAGCACCAAGCAAGGCATCAACAGCATTTAAGCCGACGGCCATTGTCTTTCCAACAGCTGCTGATCCTTCAATAATAATTCTTTCCGTAACATGCTGAACTCCGGCTTCTCCTATTCCAATAGAAGCTCCACCAAGTCGATTTGTTCCCCCTGTAACAAATCCTTTTGTAGCGCCATATAAAGCAGTCGATCCTCCAACAAAAGCAGCTGCTGCCGTACCTGTTGTCAAAAGATATGCACCAACAATGGAAGCTGCAGCAACAGCAAAGTCTCTTATCACCCATCCGACAGTAGCTTCGCTATAGCTCATTGGACGAATCTCATAAGATCCCCCTCGTTGCCTTACCATATAATTGCCCTTATTGTCAACACTTGAAATCGGATTATACCCATTCCCCGCATACAGATACGGACTGTTAAACTGACGGGCCGGATCCACAGAAATCCACAATCCAAGCATTGGATCCAGATATCTTGCGCCGAAGTAGTTCAAGTCGGTTTCGTCGTCGCGTTCCTTTCCAGTGAAGTTTTCTGTAACCTTGTCGGTGGATTCCGAGAGCGTTACCTGTTCGCCGAAGGAGCGGTAGTCATAAGCTTTCTTC
>JAZRWJ010000040.1:0-12874 GCA_045599625.1 Fibrobacter sp. | reverse complement strand
AACCGCATCCCGGGCCAGGGCAACATCTTCGTCTCCCTCAAGGACGAGGACAAGGCCCGCGCAGTGCCCCTGATTCGTCAGCTGGTGGAACTGGGCTACGGCCTCTACGCCACCCGCGGCACCTCCACCATGCTCTACAACGAAGGCATCAAGACCCGCGCCGTGTTCCGCATTTCCCGCGGCCGCCCGAACCTGCTGGACCTCATCCACGACAAGGAAGTCCAGTGGATCGTGAACACCAGCGAGACCGGCGCCGAAGCCATGGTCGATGAAATCCAGATGCGCAGCAAGGCAGTGGTCAGCGGCGTGCCTATCACCACCACCATCGCCGCCCTCACCTCCACCGTCGAAGGCCTCATGGACAAGCACGACTACGGCAGATTCGAAGTCTGCAGCTTGCAGGAGTACCATAGACATATCGTGAAGTAAGAGGATGTCATCCCGGACTTGTTCCGGGATCTCCTTTCACTAAAGTGTCATCCTGAGCGAAGCGAAGGATCTAGCAGCACACCCCGTATGTCATCCCCGCGAAAGCGGGAATCCAGCATTACAAAAGGACTTGAGTTCATCTCAAGTCCTTTTTCTTTATGGGCGTTGCGACGCGCCATGCGCGCCGCCGGCCCCTTGCGCTATAAAAAGACCGAACTGGAAAAATCCAGTTCGGTCTTTTTGTCGTTCAGCCGCTTCGCGTCCGACCCCATGCGGGCTGCGGGGCCTAACGCGACAAAAACATCACCCTTCTTCTTTAACCTGCTTAATCCAATTTTGAACAGTATTCTTCCACATACTCCAAGAAGTACAATCCTTGGTCATTTCAGCAAATTGACCTTTTAAATCCTTTACGATATTATCATCTGTGTAATTGACACCTCTTAAAGCATCAACATACTGGTTCAACAAGGACTTGGCAATGGCAGTGTTGCAATATGAAAAAATATTTTTGATATAAGACCTGACATGAATGCATTCCTGCTCTACCGGAGATGCATGCTTATTGTACAAGATGCCGCCTATTTTAGTTAAGAAAAGTTCTGCACTTGCCTCAGTAACAACACCTTCCTCAAATTCAAGATATCGTTCCGCAGAAATATCAACCGCCTCTATTATCGCTTCGACACTGTACTTTTCGACATAAGAAGAAATATCTTTATACCCACCAAATTCAACTATGTAGGTATTTTTCATCTTTGAATTAATGTAAGCAGCAATTCTTTCGACAACAGAATCATTTTTTACCGAATCTTCTTCTCGCTTCTTTATAATTGATTCTACTTTGTCTAATTCTGTAGCCAAATTGTCTCCACGGTCATCATACAAGGAACACCACTCATTAACTGATTCGTGACCAGCCATGGCAACATTCCAACGGTCTAACGCAATCTCGCAAGAATCTGATAGTGTGGTCTCTATTTCACATTCCGGGCAATACATCTTAAACCTCAATACACCATTCATGTAAGAGCGTATTTGAGGAACAGAACCACAACCACATTTTAGTACGAGTTCTTTTGGTTCAAATTGCTTAGTATGTACATTGCCAGTCATATCACTTCTTACCAGCATCATACTCTGCCTTATCCTCAGCTGCCATCGAAGAAATAAAAGATTCTCCAATGGCATTGTAAGGCATCCTAACAAGATTGCCGACCAATTCCTTATCTTCGTCTTCAAAGGTAATTAAGCCAAAATACTTCTCAAAGAATTGACGTAATTTTGCGATGACATCAGCTTTCTTTTCTGCTCGGTTTCCACCACCAAATCGTGACATCCTAGGCATGATATTAGCAATGTCTGTACCGGATTCATCCAGTTCGCCATCCCTGAAAGAATTGATGATGAATTCCCTAGTTTCTTCTTCCTTCAGATTCTCATCAGAAATGATTTGTGCAAGGTCGTATTCCTGCTGTTCCTTGACGAACGCCTTCCAGTCCTTATCGACATTGGTATTGACGTTCACTCTTTTCACAAAGGCTTCAATCAGTTCACGTTTGCTGCGGAGTTCCACACTAGCATTCAAAGCCTTAGTAATCTGAGCCTTGATCTTCTTATCCTTGCAGTTGCCGTCATGATATTGGGCGACCAAAGCCAAGATATAATCAATATTGATATCGACTTGCTTGATCAATTCCAATTCAAACTCAATGTCATCCCTGATGGATTCCTTTGAGCCTTTCTGCTGATGTGCATACTTATCATGCAAATCTACGTAGATAGACTGATAATCCTGCAAGTCTCTTTCTGAAATATCCAGATCATTAAATTGATCAAAAGAAGAAAGAATATTTCTTAAGCGAAGGACTGCTCCGAACAAACGGATAAATTCCTTTTCTGCCTTTTCGCCTAAAATTTCTTGACCAAGCGGATACATGGTCTTCAATTCATCAAGTAGCTGCTTATAACCAGGCTGATTCTTGCCCTTGTCATCCTTGTAACCATTGTAGTATTCGCTAAAGGTTTTTAGGATAACGATTCCACCGGCATCCTTGTCGCCGAACAAAGCAATCGCATCATCCGTTTCTTTTTGCAAGGAACGGAAGCAGACTATGTTACCAAACGTCTTGACAGAATTAAGAATACGGTTTGTTCGAGAATAAGCCTGTAACAGTCCATGTTGTTTAAGGTTTTTATCTACCCATAAAGTATTCAACGTAGTGGCATCAAAACCCGTCAGGAACATATTGACAACAATCAGAAGATCTATTTCCCTATTCTTCATCCTTTGAGAAATATCTTTGTAGTAAGCCAAAAATTTTTCACTTGATGTATCGAAATTCATCGAAAACATCTTGTTATAGTCCTTAATGGCGTCATCCAAAAAGTCTCTATCAGATTTACTCATTGCCCCGGTTTCAAATTCTTCTTCCGTCAGAATTCCACCCACATCTTCTTCGTTGGGCGCATAACTGAATACCGTGGCAATTTTTAACGGAGAATGCTTGGCCTTGATTTGCTTCTTGAATTCCTCATAGTATTTCTTGGCCATGGGAATGGACGCTGCAGCAAAGATGGAATTAAATCCATAAAGTCTCTGGTCCTTGACCTGATAGGATGTGTTTCGCTTTGTCTTTTGATCAAAATGTTCAAGAACATAGGTGACAATCTCAGCTATACGCTTCGGGTCACTCATAGCTTCTTCTGTATCAATGGCAGAAACCTTCTTATCAATCATCCCCTTCTTGACCTGGACCGTATTGATATAGTCAATGCGGAAGGGCAAAACATTACCATCGTTAATTGCATTCACAATGGTGTAATGATGCAGCTTATCGCCAAAGGCCTGTTCCGTAGTCTTCAGCAGCGGATTCTTGCTACTGCCAGCATTCTGAGGGAATATAGGAGTTCCTGTGAAACCGAACAGATGATAATTCTTGAAGGTCTTGGTAATCTTTTGATGCAGTTCACCAAAGTGGCTTCGATGACATTCATCGAAAACAAATACAATATGCTTCTTGTAGATATCGTGAGTCTTGTTCTTGGTAATAAAACAACCCAGCTTTTGGATTGTGGTCACGATAATCTTGTATTCGTGATGACCGCCCTTCTGATTACGGTCTTCTAGCTGGTCCTGGAGAATCTTTGTGGACTTATTGCCATTTGCCGCTCCCTTCTGGAAACGGTCATATTCCTTCATGGTCTGATAATCCAAATCCTGACGGTCAACTACAAAAAGAACCTTATCCACATAATCCAGGCCACTGGCTAGAACTGCGGTCTTGAAGCTTGTCAAGGTTTTGCCGGAACCAGTCGTGTGCCAGATGTATCCACCAGCATCCAACTTGCCCATTGTCTTGTAATTGTTGGCAATGGTAATACGGTTTAAAATGCGTTCTGTGGCAGTAATCTGGTACGGACGCATTACCAAGAGCAATTCTTCTGAAGTGAATACGCAATACTTGGTAAGAACATTAAGGATAGTGTGCTTGGCAAGGAACGTCTTTGTAAAGTCCACCAAATCCGGGATATTCTTGTTATTACCATCAGCCCAGAAACTGGTAAATTCAAAACTATTACTGGTCTTGATATTCTTTTTGGAACCACCTACAGCCAATTCCTTAATATGGGCGTTACGGGTGGTATTGGAATAATACTTGGTGTGAGTTCCGTTGCTGATTACGAAAATCTGCACGTACTCATAGAGGCCGGAACCAGCCCAGAAAGAATCTCGCTGATAACGATCAATCTGGTTAAAAGCCTCACGAATCGCCACTCCCCTACGCTTCAATTCCACATGAACTAAAGGAAGACCGTTAACAAGGATAGAAACGTCATATCGGGTGTTATGGGTTCCCAGTTCTTCTTCGTATTGGTTAATGACCTGAAGAGTATTGTTGTGGATGTTCGCCTTGTCTATCAACTTGATATTCTTGGATGCACCCTTGTCGGTCTTTAAAGTCTTGACATAATCCTCTTGGATTGTCCGGGTCTTTTCAACAATACCTTCATTCTTGTTGGCGATGAATTCCGTAAAGAAACGGTCCCATTCCCCATCGGTAAACTTGAAACTATTCAAATTCTCGATTTGGGTCCTGAGGTTTTGTACCAGGTCATCTTCGGTATGGATTTGCAGATAACCATAGCCTTGATTTTGAAGCATCTTTATGAATTCTCGTTCCAGGTCAGCCTCACTCTGGTAGGCATCGGAACGGGAACGGGCCGGGGTATATTCAGCAACCACGGTTGCTTCAGATGTTTCTGCTACGGTATTGTACTGCATGAATTATTTTTTAAGCCCCTGCCTACAAATTTCTTGCCAAACAAAAGGAGATTCTCTTTGCATCCCCAACTCTGTCCACTCACCTTTCAAGTAACGTAAATAGCAGCTTTTTCGCATTTTGCAATTGATCGGATTATTCAAATTCAATGCGATAATAGCATCTTTACAATCCTGCTGGTAATTAGCATCCTTAGCAGGATTAGGAAAAACATGTCCATCAGAGAAATCAATGAAAAAAGATTCTGGTTCCATCGTAAAAGGATCAATAGGAGAAATCGAGACATTCTTTTTTCGATTTTCTCCTAGACAACTTAGACGATAATTGCTCCATTCATAAGTGAGGCTTTTTCCTTTTATTGGATCTGACTTTGGAATAAAATGATCTACAGAATCTGCACCAAACGCAGGATCAAAATATATCGCAAGGTAAGCGCACATATGCCCGTATGCATCAGCTAAATCGGGTAGGCAGCGAGTCCAAAAATTCTTATATTTACTCGGATTAACATTTGCATTTATAGGATCGGCAAGCCACTTATTTCCTGGCTTTCGAACCTTTTCATCAAAATCAGGCGGTTCCGGCATCTGTTTCACAGGAATCATCAAAGGACTCCTTTCTTTTGACACATATGACGAATCAGGAACAACTCGTCATCCACAGGAGACAGCCTTTGTAACAATTTTCCATACAGATCCCGAACTCTTTCCTTATTGATATTTTCGTCGCGAAGTTCAGCATATATCCGCTTTATCAATTTAGAAGAATCAACTGAACGGGTAGAATCCATATCAAAAGCTTTGCTTTCCAGCCAAATATCAGAGGTACCCAACTTCGTAAATTCGCGTTCGGTAAAATGAATTGTCCCCCTTTTTCCGGAGTCAAAATCAAACCACTTGTCTTTTTCAGGATCAAAGAAATCTTCCAAAGAAACCATCACCAAAGGAGAATGAGTCGTCGCAATAATTTGAGCACAACCCTTAACATCCTTAAGCAAAGTTTCAATAGAAGAAAGTAACGCTCGCATCACCTTTTTCTGCCAACTAGGATGCAAATGAGATTCAACTTCGTCAATCAAAAAAGTGATTTGCGAAACTTGTTTTTGGCCAGTAATTTTGCAAGCTTTTAAATGTTCGCTAAAAGCCCAAGTTATACAATAAGCTATGGAAAGAATCCGTCTTATTGCAGCAGAGGCGTGCAATACAGGCACACTACCGTAAGGCATTTTTATGGTAGGAATGTTACGGACATCGTTTAAGGAAAGTCTAGTCTGCTCACCTATGGAAAGTTTGAAATCCGGAGGAGACAGAGCCTCTAACAATTTCAGCAGACATTTGAATTCAAATCCGTTTTTATCTTGCCACGAGCACAGGTCTGCGATCAGACCGTTGATTGTATTTTTTTCATTTTGCTTTAGCCCATTCCAAATTTCTTGGGAATTAAAAGCGAAAGCAACATTACTGGCTTTTTGAATATCTACACCGTCATAGCGGAATGCTCGTACAGGATCCCAAACGCAAAAGCTACCGTCAGCCAGTGCGTAAATGACCAGGCTACTTTTCCAGGTACTGCCAAGAAAAATTTTACCTTGAGTCAGTTCCCAATTCTGTTTTTCACGATAAAAAACAGTTTCAAAAGGGAGCACTTCGTTTTTCTGAGACAACTGAAAATTAATCTTTGACAATTTACTCGGAAATTTCGGACGACCCACAAATCCAGTCGATAAATTTGGATTTGATTCGGCAGGCCACTTTTGCGTCAAAGCAAACCAAATTGCATCGAGCAAAAAACTTTTTCCTAAGCCATTATCACCAGTAAAAACATTAAGACGCGAACCGAATTCAACATTCAATTCAACCGGGCCAACATTTTTTGTAACTATTGATTTAAGCATCAAGAAACCAATTCATTTTCAACTTTATACCATACCCTAAAATAACAAAAAAAACACACTGATTTATGAGATATTCTTGAAAGTCAGCAATTTATCACGGTAATACTCGTATTGTTTCTTACGGGCTTCGATTTCAGCTGGTATGCCAGTGGAAATATCGTTGACAAGGGCATCAAAACGGTCTAGAATCGCTACGATACGTTCTTGCTCTGCGAGGGATGGAAGAGGGATTGTAATTGCAGCCAAAGAAGGTACACTGGAGTGAACAACTTTACTCTTGACTTTGCCTTTTCCTTTTTGCTTAACGGCATCTGTGGTGGATAGGGCATAAGACAAATACTTTGCATTTTGCTCATGCTTCATCACAACCGTATCACCTCCGGCAAGGCATTTTTCCTTTCCCACATAGGCTGTACACTTTGCAATATCTTCAATGCTTTCTCCGGTAATAGCAAAGATGATATCCCCATTTTCAAAATATTTTGGATTTTGAATATTGTCCAGATTTGTATGAGAAACGCACTTGTCAAAATGGATTCCATAGGTGGTATAAATCTCACCGTAACGAACACAGGGAATACCTTCGTTCGTCACCTGGTCTCTCGTTATGCCACTACCACGGTACATATCTAAAGCTATATCTCCAAGAGTTATTTCTGCATACCCATAAACATACTGATAGAGACTAATTATTGCTTGCTTGCTTGCTTGCTTGCTTGCTTGCTTAGCAAGAACTGTGCCAATCGATTCGAAACTTAGCAACATATCTCGGTAATATTCATACTGCTTTTTACGCAGTTCAATCTCAGCAGGCAAACCAATTTTCAAGTCCGAACAGATTGCTTCAAAATTATCAAGAACCTTGACAATTTTCTTTTGCACATCAATTGAAGGTACAGGAATTTTAAAGGATTTTACAGTTGCCGCATTAATATTGGATTGAGATCCCTGACCAAGCGATTTTAACTCTTGATATTTGTTACACAGCCAATGGTACACATAGCGATAAATCGCAATGTTTTCATTCACCTCTAAGTTACAACACGCCTGATTTGTTGTAAGAGGAATTTTATTTATAGCAACCTTTGCTGCGGTTGCACCATACATAGCAACAATAACACAATTGGCTGGAATCCACTTTGCTGATGAATTCGCAAGTCCTTTTTCTGTTATTTTCATCCCAGTGTCTTCAATATTACACCAATCAACTTCCTGAGTTCTCAACCAAGGAATTGCTCCCCCATAGTATTCACTATGTGATGTAGAAGGAGTTCCGCCAGAACAAATATTTACACAAATTTCGCCCAAAGTCTTCCACCCCAAAGTTAGGGGGGGGCTAACTTTTTTGAATGAAAGCAACTGGTCTCGATAAAATTCATATTGCTTTTTGCGAGCTGAAAGCTCCGCTGAAAGCTCCGCTGTGAGCATCGTGAAACAGTCCAGTACCTGGACTATTTCACGCTGCACCTCCAAAGGAGGTACAGGGATGATAACATCTAAAAGTTTACTTGGTGTAACTTCAATTACCTTGGTACCATGAGCAATTTTCTTTTTCTGTTCAAAAAACGAACTAGAATGAAAGAAATATGACAAGTATTTTGGATTCTGATTATGATGAATAACAGCAGAGTGTCCACTTACAGCGACTGGTCCAGATCCTAACCAAGCAACACACTTACAAACATCCTCGATATTTTCACTGGTTACGGCCATTACAATATCATCAGGCTCGGCCATTCTTTGCTTTTGAGCAACAGTTTCATTTATAAAAGTAAGCGTTTTATCCGCAAACAACCCATAACGAGTGTATATCTGTCCGTAATGGATGCAAGGAAATCCCTTTTCTACGAAATCCTTTTTTTGAAAAGAACCACCTCTTGCAACTGTAGCGATGTCACCAAGTTTCTTATACTCAACCCCATTGGGGCAATACTTCTTTATCAAGTCATCAATCTTGCTCATTGGCTATTTCTCCAAGTCTGCAATAATCTTATCGATGGACTTGCGAAGTTCATCTTCGTGCTTTACGATATCGGCTATTTGCTTATTCAAGACCTTGATATCCACCTTTTCACGGGTGTCCTTCTGTTCCACATAAGTAGAAACAGACAGGTTGTAGTCCTGTTCTGCGACATCATCAATGGCAACCAGTTTGGTTTCATATTTCTTGTTCTTACGGTCATTTAAGCAAGCAACAATGTTCTGGATATTGTCATCGGTCAGCTTATTGGAATTCGTGACCTTTACGCATTCCTTGCTTGCATCCACAAACAGAACCTTATTGTCCTTCTTGGACTTCTTCAGAACAAGAATGCAGGTGGCAATCGTTGTTCCGTAGAACAGGTTGTCCGGCAACTGAATCACAGCATCCACATAGTTGTTATCAACCAGATACTGGCGAATCTTCTGTTCGGCACCGCCACGGTACATAATGCCAGGGAAACAAACAATGGCTGCAGTTCCTGCGGTATCAAGCCACGAAAGGATGTGCATCACAAAGGCCAAGTCAGCCTTGCTCTTTGGAGCCAATACACCAGCAGGAGCAAAACGAGGGTCGTTAATCAGCAGGGCGTTGTCGTCACCTTCCCACTTGATGGAATAAGGAGGATTCGAAACGATTGCATCAAATGGTTCATCATCCCAGTGCTTCGGGTCAATCAGGGTGTCTCCATGGGCAATATCAAACTTATTGTAGTTGATGTCATGGAGGAACATATTGATGCGAGCCAAGTTGTAGGTGGTCAAGTTCTTTTCCTGACCGAAGTAACCCTTGCGAACCCCATCCCTACCCAGAATCTTACGAGCCTTCAAGAGCAAGGATGCGGAACCTACAGCCGGGTCATAAATCTTGTTAATTGTCTTCTTGCCGTTGACTGCAATTCGAACCAGCAATTCGGACACTTCCTGAGGGGTGTAGTATTCACCACCGCTTTTACCAGCGTTACTTGCATACAGACCCATCAGATACTCATAGGCATCGCCAAAGGCATCAATGGTGTTATCCTGATAATCGCCCAACTTCATGTCGGCAATACCATGCATCAGCTTGCGGAGAGTTGCACACTTGTCGGCTACACTCTTGCCCAGCTTGTTGGAATTCACGTCAAAGTCATCAAACAAGCCTTCAATATCACTTTCTGAGGCTGTTCCCTTAGCCGATGCTTCAATGGCGTTAAAAACAGATTCCAAAGTCTCGTTCAAGTTCTCGTTCTTATCGGCCTTTTCCAGAACATTACAGAACAGCTGGCTCGGCAGAATGAAGAAGCCCTTTTCCTTTACTAGGTCATCCTTGGCCTGTTTTGCCTCTTTATCAGAAAGTTTGGAGTAATCAAAGCCTTTTTCTTCGCCCTTGTTGATGTAGGAAGCCAAGTTTTCAGAGATGTAGCGGTAGAATAGCATACCGAGAACGTACTGCTTAAAGTCCCAACCATCAATAGACCCACGAAGGTCATCAGCAATAGCCCAAATCGCACGGTGCAACTCTGCCCGTTCCAGTTCTTTCTTGTTATCTGCCATATAATTTGGATCCTTAGATTTTACCGATGAAAATATAACCTTTATCTGTCGGTTAAAGTCAGCCTCATTCCATTTTTGGTGCAAACCAGCCCATTCTCTCCAAAACAAAATTAACCAGAATTTCTTTTGAATCTATTCCGTGATCGATTTGATAACCATGACACAAATCAAGAACGATCGACAACTGTTTTTCATCCCAGTTCATTGAAGAAAAATCTTTTCTGCTTACAACAGGAGCAGGGATGTCTGAATTCAAGCATTTTTTCACCCTTGCATCACACAGGATTTCATTAAAATCCATCCATGGTGTTCCATCATCTTTTAGAGTACATAAACATTCCGCTTCTGCAATAAGAGTCAAACGAGAAAACATGGGACTTTTAACAAAGGTCCATACACAATAAATAGATTGCTTCTTCTTCAACTCAAAGAATTCGAAATATCCTTCTAAAATTCTTAAAATAGAGAGGCGCTCTTCTTTGGAAAAATCAAATTTTAAAAGCCACGCGTTGGCAATTTTAACGCTATTTTCAATAAAGCCAAACAATTTCTGCTTACCTTCTGCTCTAGCATTTTTCATACCAACTTCAAGCAACAACGCAATCAATACATCTTGCCAGTCATGATCTTTTTTCATAACATACAAAACAACTTGCTTAGCGTGTTCCCAGACTGAACCATGAAAACGTTCCCCATAGAAACAATCCGTCATATACAAATCAATAAAATCAAATAACGTTATTTTCGTCTGTTCTATTCTTTCAATCGGATTTTTTGAACCTAGCAATTCAATGATTTTTCGTTTATCGTTACAACCCGTACTGGTCGATCTAAAAAGAAATCCTACATGTTCAATTTCCTTAATTTCTCTGAACAAACAATTCGAGAAGACACCTTTTGATTTTATATGATAAAACGGAGGAACATCCACATTCCGAAAGTCGCAGCAATCAAAATCGACATTGCTTTCTATTATTTTTATCACATTTTCATATTCATCTACAGCCGATCCCGTAAAAGTACAATTACCAAATAAAATTTGCTGACAATTTAAAACAGACAATGCTTGTGGAAATCCCATAATTTGACATCCCTTAAACATTATACGAAAGTCAGAATTTTCTATACAAATGGTCGACGAGTACATTTCACACGAAAAATCTGATTCAAAAAAAGAAGCAGCCCCCTTATCATAAATAAAAAGAGCGGGGCCTTCTAAGGAACAAAAAGAGCATCCGACAAAAACCGGATTAGTTCCTTCGCCACGGATACAAACTCCATTAGTTACTTCAAAAACACAATTTTCAAAACGAGGTTTCTGACCATCCCTAATAACAAGTTCTCCCAACGAAAACTTTTGATTACAAAACAAAAGGGCATCTTCAGAAGAAGATTTATCTAAAATTTTTTGGAGATTATCCATAACAAATTCCTTTTATTAAGAGTTTTCCAAAAGTACGTCATCACCTAGGGAAATCTGATAAACATCAGCTTAAGCATGAATATACTTTTTTCTAGCGTCATTTTCCGTCAACAATACATTTTCAGCTTCTTTAAAAAATTCTAACAAATGGGAACATGCTTCGCTGCAAAATATTGCCCAATAACTTTTTCGCAACAAAAACCCAATAAAAACAGAAATATCCATTGAAAAAAGCCTCATTAACACTCCTATACTATGGATATAGGACAATACCATGAAATTTTTTATTTGAACCTGCAAAGTGGTCCTTTGTAATCATCCGCAAGTCTTATACAAACGCAGACTCCATAATCGAGGCTTTCGATAACTTTATCAAACTAGCCAATGAGGCTGAAGACTAGCGTTTCGCGTTAGGGATAGTTACCCGTATGGGCGGAGACTTTAGGCTCGGTGAGCGAAGCGAGTATAGCCCGCCCCCGGCGGCGGTTCTGTTGCGCGTTTTCCGGGAGCCGGGGGAACGCCCAAAAGTTGAGAGCAACACGAACACTTGTGTTCGTACTGCCGAGACGCATGGGAGTGCGCTTGCGCCACGCCCAAATAAAAAAAAAGAAATTTTTTAACATTAAATTTTCTCACAATGATGCGAATCAAGTAAAAAAATGTTACAACACCCCTAAAAAAACATATATTCAAAGTGTGCCGCGGAGGTCATTATGGATGTTTTGGTTATATTCGCTTTTCTACTATTTTTATTGTCTCCTTTGTTGTGGCTTTTGGGGTTCATTTGGGGTTTTGTGTGGGATAAGGTTCTAAAGCCTCTCATCACAACAGAATGAATTGGCCAATTTACCAAATTCAACTTTTAAGCAGGACTTAGAATCCTGCTTTTTTTGTCTCATCACAACCGAACTGTTCAAAATCATGTCCTCACCAAATGTCCGGAAGCCATCTTTCAACACATTTTTAAAATGCCTTTAATTATCCAAAAAGCCATTTCAATAAAATAAAAATGTCTCACACTCTGAGACATTTTCTTTCAATATGAAGAATCTACGAAATTACGGAAAAAACGGCAAATTCAAAAAATACAGATTTATCGGGTTAAATGAGACTCGAAAACCTAGATAAATAAAGGCTTCCAGCCATATTCATTAACTTTTTTCTTGTCTCATTACTTCCGATTTAGTATACCCCGTTCTCGTGCGCCCCAGCTTCGTGCTGGGCGGCCGCGGCATGGTGATCGTCTATAAGGAAAAGTACCTCCGCAAGTTTGTGGAAGAGGCTGCCGCCATCGGCGAAGGCAAGCCCATCCTCATCGACCGCTTCCTG
>JAZRWJ010000039.1:0-38094 GCA_045599625.1 Fibrobacter sp. | reverse complement strand
AGGTGGCCGCCACACTCCGTTCATGAACGGCTATCGTCCCCAGTTCTACTTCCGCACCACCGACGTTACTGGTACCATCCAGCTTCCGGAAGGTGTCGAAATGGTGACCCCGGGTGACACCGTGACCATCCACACCACTCTCATTGCCCCGATCGCAATGGAAAAGCAGCTCCGCTTCGCAATCCGCGAAGGTGGCCGTACCGTTGGTGCTGGTTCTGTAACCGAAATCATCAAGTAAGGAATTTACAATGGCTGGTGAACGCATTCGTATTCGCTTGAAGAGCTTCGATCATCGCATGATCGACCGCTCTGCTCAAGACATCGTGAATACAGCTAAGAACACTGGTGCCCGCATTGCTGGCCCCATCCCTCTCCCGACGAAGATCCAGAAGTATACGGTGCTCCGCTCTCCGCATATTGACAAGACTTCTCGTGAACAGTTCGAATCCCGTACGCACAAGCGTCTTATCGACATCCTTGATGCTACTCCGCAGACTGTAGATTCCCTCATGAAACTTGACTTGCCCGCAGGCGTTGAAGTCGAAATTAAGGTTTAATAACAATGAACGGTATTCTCGCAAAGAAATTGGGAATGACCCAAGTGTTCACGGAACAGGGCGAATGCGTCCCTGTCACGGTTCTCGAAGCCGGTCCGTGCGTGGTTGTTTCCCACAAGACAGAAGAGAAGGACGGCTACACTGCTGTCCAGATCGGCTTTGGTCTCAAGAAGGAACAGCGTGCCAACAAGGCAGAAATCGGCCATTTCAAGAAGGCTGACGTTGCTGTTCGTGAACACCTCGCTGAATTTGATGTCGCTGATCTCGAATCCTGGCCGGTTGGCAAGGAATTCGGTGCTGCCGACTTCGCTGACGTTAAGGTCGTCAACGTTTCCGGTATCTCCAAGGGTCACGGCTTCTCTGGTACCATCAAGCGCCACAACTTCCACAGCGGTCCTCGTTCCCACGGTACTCACAATATGCGTGAACCGGGTGGTACTTCCGCTCACTCCTATCCGGGTCGTGTTTTCCCGGGTAAGCGCATGGCTGGCCAGTTCGGTAACAAGAAGGTTACCGTTAAGCACCTCCAGGTCGTCAAAGTTGATGGCGACCGCAACCTGATCTTCGTCCGTGGCGCAGTCCCCGGTGCTAAGAACAGCATTATCGTGGTGAGGAAAGACTAATGGCATCTGCAAAGCTTTTCGCCGCTACCGGCGATTTTAAGAATGAAATTCAGCTCCCGGCAATGTTCGATGCAGAAGTCAACAAGGTCTGCATGTACTTGCACATCAAGGCTATCTTGAACAACAACCGTCAGGGCAATGCCAAGACCAAGACCAAGTCCGAAGTTTCCGGCGGTGGTCAGAAGCCTTGGAAGCAGAAGGGCACCGGTCGTGCTCGTTCTGGTCAGAACACCTCTGCAGTTTGGGTTCGTGGTGCTAAGGCTCATGGTCCCAAGGTTCATGACTATTTCGAAAAGGTAAACAAGAAGGTCAAGAAGATCGCTTTCCATTCTGCTCTCGCTGCTAAGGCTGCAGAAGGTAAGGTTCAGGTGTTCGAAGCTCTCAGCTTCGCAGCTCCGAAGACTAAGGATCTCCTCTCTGTCCTCGCTAAGGCTGGTTTGGAACAGCGTAACGCTCTCCTCCTCGTCAGCGACAAGGATCAGAACCTGTACCTCTCTTCCAACAACATTCCTTGGTGCCGTTGCGCACGCGTTGCTGATGTCAACACTTACGACATCGTTCGCGCCAACAACGTCGTCATCTCTCAGGCTGCTCTTGCAGAACTTGAAGGAGGCCGCTAATGGCTGAAATTCACGAAATTCTGGTTGCTCCGCACATCACCGAAGAAACTGCCAAGATCATGGTTGCTTCTAAGGATGTGAAGAAGTACGTTTTCAAGGTTGCCAAGTCCGCCACTAAGGAAGATATCAAGGAAGCTATTGAAAAGCGTTTCAACGTTCAGGTTGATTCCGTCAATACCTTGATCAACCGTGGTAAGCTCAAGCGTATGCGCATGGGCATGGTTGCTGGCAAGAAGTCCAACTGGAAGAAGGCCTACATCACTCTGAAGGCTGGCCAGTCCATCGCCGAATTCGAAGGAGTATAATCATGGGTTTGAAGTCTTATCGCCCGCTTACCCCGACGCTTCGTTACAAGCAGATTGGTGACCGCAAGGAAATCACTGCTGATAAGCCGTTCAAGCCGCTTACCCAGGGCATCAAGCGTAGCTCTGGCCGTAACAACGCCGGTGAAATCACCTCCCGCCGTCGCGGTGGTGGTCACAAGAAGTTGTATCGTCTCATCGATTTCAAGCGTCAGTCTGCTGGTATCTCCTGCACTGTCGAGACTATCGAATACGATCCGAACCGTACCGCACGTATCGCTCTCGTTAAGTTCGAAAACGGCAAGCGTGCTTACATCATCGCTCCGGCTGGCATCAAGGTCGGCGATGTCCTGAACTCTGGTGAAGGTGCTGAATTCCGCGTCGGTAACGCATTGCCGATTCGCGAAATCCCGCTGAACACCATTATCCACAACATCGAAATGAAGCCGGGCAAGGGTGCTCAGATTGCTCGTTCCGCTGGTGCCGGTGCAGAACTGGTTGCTAAGGACGGCAAGCTCTGCCAGGTTCGTCTCCCGAGTGGCGAAGTTCGCTACATCTCTGAAGACTGCCTCGCTACCGTTGGTCAGGTTTCCAATATCGATCACATGAATGAATCCTCCGGTTCTGCAGGCCGTTCTCGTTGGCTCGGCAAGCGTCCGGCTGTCCGTGGTGTCGTTATGAACCCGGTCGATCACCCCCTTGGTGGTGGTGAAGGTCGTACCTCTGGTGGTCGTCATCCCTGCTCTCCTTGGGGTAAGAACTCTAAGGGTGCAAAAACTCGTAACAATAAGCGTACCGATCGTTTCATCGTACGTCGTCGTCAGAAGAGGGCCTAATTCATGTCCAGATCCCTTAAGAAAGGTGCGTTCGTGGATTCCCACGTTCTCGTCAAAGCTCAGGCAATGGCTGGTTCCGACAAGAAGCAGGCCATCAAGACCTGGTCTCGTCGTTCTACCATCATTCCCGATATGGTCGGTCTCACTTTCTCCGTCTATAACGGCAAGCAGTTCATCCCGGTTTATGTTACCGAAAACATGGTCGGTCACAAGCTCGGTGAATTCTCTATGACCCGTACATTCAAGGGCCACCGTAAGACTGAAGCTGCTGGAGGCAAGAAATAATGCAAGCTGTCGCTAAAGTGAAAAACGTACGCTACGGCGTTCGCAAGCTGCGTCGCGTTGTCGACCTGGTTCGCGGCAAGTCCGTTGCAGAAGCATTCGCAATGCTTTCCATCCTCCACACGCAGACCAAGGGCGCTCCCCTGGTAGAAAATGCTTTGAAGTCCGCTGTTGCTAACTTCAAGCAGAAGTCTGCCGCTCCGGTTGCCGCAGAAGAACTGGTCATCAAGACCATCACTGCTGACGGTGCAACCATCATGAAGCGCATCCATCCGCGTTCCCAGGGTCGTGCTTTCCGTATCGAAAAGCCGCTCTCTCACATCACAGTCGTTGTGGCCAACAAGGAGTAATTACAATGGGTCAGAAAACTCATCCGAATGGTCTTCGTCTTGGCGTTATCCGCGGCTGGGAATCCAAGTGGTATGCCGAAGACAAGTTTGCCGATCTTCTTTATGAAGACATCGTGCTCCGTCGCTACTTGATGAAGCGCTTCGAACATGCTTCCCTGTCCAAGGTTGGCATCGAACGTACCGTCAAGAAGGTGAATGTTAACCTCTTTACCGCTCGCCCGGGTATCGTTATCGGTCGAAAGGGCGAAGAATTGGAGAAGTTGAAGGGCGAACTCCAGTTCCTCACCGGAAAAGAAATCTATATTAACGTCCAGGAAATCAAGCGTCCCGAAGCTGATGCTAAGCTCGTTGCTGAAAACATCGCTCGCCAGCTCGAAAAGCGCATTTCCTTCCGTCGTGCTATGAAGCGCGCCATCCAGTCCGCTATGCGTATGGGTGTGGAAGGTATCAAGGTGCAGTGCGGCGGTCGCCTCGGTGGTGCCGAAATTGCCCGCGTTGAAAAGTATGCTGAAGGCCGCGTGCCTCTGCACACTCTTCGTGCCGACATTGATTACGCAACTGCTATCGCTAAGACCGTTTACGGTGCTATCGGTATCAAGGTGTGGATCATGCACGGTGAAAAGATTGGTAAGGACGTCATGTCTGATAACAAGAGAGAGAAGTAATATATGCTGAGTCCTAAAAGAACATTACATCGTAAGCAGATGAAAGGCCGCATGAAGGGCGTCGCCTCTCGCGGCAACTCCATCGCCTTCGGCGAATTCGGCATTCAGGCTCTTGAAAAGTGCTGGCTCACTGCTCGTCAGATTGAAGCTGCTCGTATCGCCATGACTCGTAAGATCAAGCGCGGTGGCCGCGTTTGGATCCGCGTCTTCCCCGACAAGCCGATTACTCGCCATCCTGCAGAAGCTCGTATGGGTAAGGGTAAGGGCGCTGTCGAATTCTGGGCAGCCGTAATCCTCCCGGGTCGCATCATTTTCGAAATGGGTGGTGTAGAACGCGAACTGGCACTGGAAGCTCTCCATGTGGCAGCTCAGAAGCTCCCCCTCAAGTGCAAAATCATCGAAGAATCGGAGATCTAATGAAGGCACGTGAATTAAAGGAACTGGGCGTTGACCAGCTCAAGGAAAAGCTGGCCCAGTTGAATCTCGATCTGTTCAATTACCGCATGGCTGCTAAGCTCGGTAACTTGGAAAAACCCTCTTTGATTCAGCTTACCCGCAAGGATATCGCTCGAGTCAAGACCATCCTCACCGAAAAGGCCAAGGCTTAAGCCAGGCAGGAGCAGGAAATGGATAGAAACCTTCGTAAGGTTAAGCAGGGCGTTGTCTCTTCTGACAAGATGGATAAGACCATCACGGTTGTGGTTGAAAACCGCAAGCGTCACCCGATGTACAACAAAATCATGACTACTACTAAGAAGCTCAAGGCTCATGACGAAAATAATGAAGCCGAAGAAGGCGACTTGGTAGAAATCATGGAAACTCGTCCCCTCTCTGCAACTAAGCGCTGGCGCTTGGTTCGCATTGTGGAAAAGAAGAAATAATCTTTTTGGAGTAAGGCGAATATGATTCAAGAAGAAACCAGACTCGTCGTGGCCGATAACAGTGGTGCCAAGGAAGTCGCCTGCATCCGTGTTTTGGGTGGCACAAACCGTCGCTATGCAAGCATCGGTGATGTCATCAAGGTAGCCGTTAAAGACGCTATCCCCCAGAGCAAGGTGAAGAAGGGTTCCGTGGCAGACGCAGTAGTCGTCCGCACCCGTAAGGAAATCGCACGTCCGGATGGAACGCTTATCCGTTTCTCCGACAATGCAGTGGTTCTCATCAATAAGGAAGGTGAACCGCGTGGAACCCGTATTTTTGGACCGGTGGCTCGTGAGCTCCGCGACAAGAAGTACATGAAGATCATCTCCCTCGCACCTGAGGTTCTCTAATGGCTAACATTAAGAAAAATGATAACGTCAAGGTGATTTCCGGTGCCAACAAGGGCAAGACCGGCACCGTGATCAGTGTCAAGGGCGGCAAGGTGACCGTTAGCGGCGTTAACGTCTGCAAGCGTCATGAAAAGCCGAGCCAGACCAACCAGACTGGTGGCATCATCGAAAAGGAACTGCCGATCGACATTTCCAACGTGATGCTCCTCGAAGGCAACACTCCTGTTCGCACTCGCATCGTTCGTGAAGCCGGTAAGAAGGCTGTCCGCGTGAGTGTCAAAACCGGTAAGGCGGTATAACTATGAACCAGATGAAGCAATTCTATCTCGAAAAAGTCGTTCCGGCCTTGCAGCAGAAGTTTGCATACAAGAACGTGATGGAAATTCCCCGTCTCCAGAAGATCGTGGTCAACATGGGCGTTGGCGCAGCTGCTCAGAACCGTAAGGTTCTCGACGAAGCTGCTGATACCCTGACCGCCATCACTGGTCAGAAGGCTGTAGTTACCAACGCTAAGAAGGCTATCGCTAACTTCCACCTCCGTGAAGGTATCGGTATCGGTGCTAAGGTAACTCTCCATGGTGATAACATGTGGGACTTCCTCTATCGCTTTATCAACATCAACCTCCCGCGTGTCCGTGACTTCCGTGGTCTCGCACGTCGTGGCTTTGATGGCATGGGTAACTTCACCCTGGGCATTAAGGAACAGACCATCTTCGTCGAAATCGACATCGACAAGATCTCTCGTACTTTCGGTATGGACATCTCCTTCGTCACCTCTGCAAAGACTGACGAAGAAGGCCGTGCACTGCTCGAAGAACTTGGACTCCCCTTCCGCAAGTAAGGTAATACCATGGCAAGCACAAGAATGATTGAAAAATGCAAGCGTACTCCGAAGTATACCGTTCGTGGGTACAACCGTTGCAAGCGTTGCGGTAGGCCGCACGCCTTTATGCGCCGCTTTGGCCTTTGCCGTATTTGCTTCCGCGAAATGGCACTCGCCGGCGAAATCCCCGGTATCACTAAGTCGTCTTGGTAAGGAGAGTATACTCATGGCAATGACAGATCCTATCGCCGATATGCTCACCCGTATCCGCAATGCCTCTACGGCAAAGCTCCCCGTGGTGGACATTCCTGCCAGCAACCTGAAGCGTGAAATCGCTCGCGTGTTGCAGGAAAAAGGTTTCATTAAGAAGTTCGTCGTAGTTGAAGACGGTAAGCAGGGCATGCTCAAGGTCCTCCTCCGCTACACCAATGGCGAATCCGCTATCCAGGGCATTCAGCGCGTTTCTACGCCGGGTCTTCGTCACTATGTTGACGCAGCTAAGCTCCCGCGTGTTCGCAATGGCCTCGGTTATGCTATCATCTCCACCTCTAAAGGCGTCATGACTGACCACGAAGCTCGCAAGGAAAATGTGGGCGGTGAAGTCATCGCAAAGGTTTGGTAAAGATGTCCCGTATCGGTAAAGCTATTATCAACATCCCGGCTGGCGTGAAAATCGCCATCAATGGTCAGAACATTAAGGTCGAAGGCCCGAAGGGCAAGCTCGAAGTCGACGTTCACGAATTGATCAAGATCAATCTCGATGGCGACAAGCTCTCCTTCACTCGTCCGGACGACCAGAAGTTCTCCCGTGCAATTCATGGCACTACCCGTGCTCTCGTTGCAAACATGGTCGAAGGCGTGACCAAGGGTTTCCAGAAGACTCTCGAAATCGTTGGCGTTGGCTACCGTGTTGAACAGAAGGGCAAGGACCTCAACCTCGTTCTCGGTTTCTCTCATCCGGTTATCTACAAGGCACCGGAAGGCGTTGAACTGAAGGCTGTTGATCCCCTGAAGATCTCCATCTCCGGTATCGACAAGCAGAAGGTTGGCCAGGCTGCAGCAGAAATTCGCAAGTACCGTCGTCCTGAACCGTATAAGGGCAAGGGCATTAAGTACGAAGGCGAAATTGTCCGTCGCAAGCAGGGTAAGAAGACAGGTAAATAAGGGTAAATTATGACTGCAATTGCTAAAAAAAGAATCCAGTCCAGAATCGCACGCCATGCTCGCGTACGTAAGTCTGTTGTCGGAACTGCAGAAAGCCCTCGTTTGGCTGTTCGCCGTTCTCTGTCTCACATGGTTGCCCAGATCATCGACGACGTCAACAATAAGTCTCTCGTTCAGCTCACCACTACTTCCAAGGAATTCCAGGCTAAGTACGGTGAAATGACGAAGTCGGAACAGAGCAAGCAGCTCGGTCTCCTGATTGCTGAAGTCGCCAAGTCCAAGGGCATTGAATCCGTGGTCTTCGACCGCGGCGGTTACATCTATCATGGTCGCGTTCAGGCCCTTGCAGAAGGTGCTCGTGAAGGCGGCTTGAAGTTCTAATGAGGTACACTTTGGAACGCGAAGCTCAAGTTTCTGAATTTGAAGACAAGGTTGTACACATCAACCGTTGCGCCAAGACCGTTAAGGGCGGTCGTCGTATGTCTTTCTCCGCTCTCGTTGTCGTAGGCAACAAGAACGGCAAGATCGGTGTTGGTCTCGGTAAGGCTAAGGAAGTTTCCGAAGCTATCCGTAAGGGTACCGAAGCTGCACAGCGCAACATCGTTGAAGTCCAGCTCTTGGACGGCACCATTCCCCACGACATCGAAGTCAAGAGCGGTGCAACTCGCATCCTCCTGATGCCGGCTGCTCCGGGTACTGGTGTGATCGCTGGTGCTGCTGCACGTGCTGTTCTCGAACTCGCAGGTGTGCGCAACATCCTCACTAAGATTCACGGTTCTTCCAACCCCAGCACCGTCGTTCGCGCTTGCGTCGAAGGCCTCCTGGCTCAGAAGAACAAACAGGACTGCGCAGCTCTGCGCGGTGCTAACGCCTAAGGGGTAATACAATGAAGAAAGTTCGTATTACTTTGATCAAGGGTACCGTCCGTCGCCTCCCGATGCATCGTGCAAACGTTGCAGCTCTGGGTCTCCGCAAGATCGGACAGACTGTTGAACACAATTTGACCCCCACCATCCAGGGCATGATCAATGCTGTGGCTGACATGGTAAAGGTCGAGGAGATCTAAGATGGAACTCAATACTCTCAATCCTGGCAAGGCTAAGGTCGTTAAGCGCAAGCGTATCGGTCGTGGTCCGGGTTCCGGTTGGGGCACCACTGCTGGCCGTGGTCAGAAGGGTGCTGGCGCTCGTAAGAGTGCTAAGGCCGGTCGTGTCGCTTTCGAAGGCGGCCAGATGCCGATTCACCGTCGTATTCCGAAGCGCGGCTTCAAGCACGCTGGTGTTGAATACCAGTTGGTTAACTTGAAGAAGCTCGCTGCAGTTAGCGCTAGCGAATTCGATGCAAAGGTTCTCTTTGACCTCGGTTTCGTTCGTAACGTTGAAGAACCCATCAAGGTTCTCGCTTACGGCACCGTCGACAAGGCAATCAGTGTAAAGGTTAACGCTATCAGCGAAAAGGCCAAGAGCCTGATCGAAGCTGCTGGCGGCAAAGTCGAGATCATCTAATGGAATCTCTCAAGAAAGCTATTGATGCGTTTGTCAATGCCTTCAAGATTGAAGACCTGCGTAAAAAGTTGCTTTTTACGCTTGGTCTTTTGATCGTTTATCGTATTGGCGCTCACATCACCATCCCCGGTGTGAATTCCGCAATCCTCGCAGAATTCTTCCGTAACTCGAATAATTTGTTCGGCTTGTACGACTCCTTCACTGGTGGTGCATTCGCTAAGGCAACTGTGTTTGCTCTGGGTATCATGCCCTACATTAGCGCAAGCATTATCATCCAGCTGATGGGTTCTGTCATTCCCGCCATCCAGACTTTGCAGAAGGAAGGTCAGGAAGGACGCGCCAAGTTGAACCAATATACCCGTTACTTTACAGTGGTCTTGTGCCTCTTGCAGGGATGGGGTATTTCTGTTTGGCTTTCCACATTAAAGGTAACCACGGCTACCGGTGCGAACGTGTCTGTCCTCGTCGACGACTTCTCTACTGGCGCTGGTGTCCTTGGTTTCCGCCTTTTGGCTACCCTGACCTTCACTGCTGGTACGGTCTTCGTGATGTACCTTGGCGAACAGATTACTTCGCACGGTGTGGGTAACGGTATCTCTCTTATCATTTTCGCCGGTATCGTCGGCGGTCTCCCAAGGGCCGTCCTTGCCGAAACTGAAATGTTTAGAGAAGGCATTCAGCCTCTTGCCATTGAAGTATTCATACTGGCAGTGGTGGTCCTGATTGTCGGCTTTATCGTTTTCGTTGAGCAGGCGAACCGTCGCATTCCACTCCAAAGTCCTCGTAGAACCGTCGGTAGTAAGGTTGTAGGTGGTCAGTCTAGCTATTTGCCCTTCAAGGTGAATACTGCTAACGTGATCCCTGTAATTTTCGCCAGCTGTATCATGTTCATTCCGGCCATGATTGCATCTTGGTTCCCGAACGTGTCCGCTATGCAGGCTTTTGCTGCTGCATTTATCCCCGGTCATGTGACCTATAGTGTGATAGATGCTCTCTTGATCATTTTCTTCACGTTCTTCTACACAGCAATTCAGTACAACCCGAATGATATTGCTGAAAACCTGAAGAGATCTGGAGCTTTTATCCCGGGAGTCCGCCCAGGTAAGCAGACGGCAGAATATATTGACCATGTTTTGACCAGAATTTCTTTCCCGGGTGCCCTTTATCTCGCTTTTATTAGCGTTGGTCCCTGGTATTTGAAAGACGCACTCAATATGAGTTTCTATATTGGGGGCACCTCGGTCTTGATCGTGGTTGGTGTTGCTCTTGATACACTTCGTCAACTCGAAGCTCAATTGCATACCAAGAATTATGAAGGTTTCTTGAAACGTGGCCGCATTCGCGGCAGGATGGCGTCCTAGTGGCTAAAGAAGAAGGCATTCAAGTAGAAGGTGTTGTGTTGGAAGCTCTCCCCAACGCTTTCTTCCGTGTCCAGCTCGGAAATGGTCACGAAATTCTCGCTCATGTTTCAGGAAAAATGCGTCGGCATTTCATTCGAATTTTGCCCGACGACAAAGTGTTGGTAGAAATTTCTCCCTACGACCTCAATCGTGGAAGAATCACCTACCGTTACAAGTAATAGGTATTTTCAAAGAAGGTCAAACCTATGAAAATCAAAGCCTCCATCAAACCCAGATGTGAAAACTGCAAGATCATCCGTCGTAAGGGTGTATTGCGCATCATCTGTTCGAAGAACCCCCGTCACAAGCAGAAGCAGGGATAAGGAGATCGTATGGCACGTATCGCTGGTGTCGATTTGCCGAGAAACAAGACTGTTGAATACGGTCTGACGGCTATCTATGGTGTCGGTCTGTTCACCGCTAATAAGGTCTGTGCTCAGCTGGGCATCGACAAGAATAAGAAGTGTGACGACCTGACTGAAGAAGAACAGGGTAAGATCCGTCATCTCCTCGAAGATGAATACTCTGTTGAAGGTCAGCTTCGCGCAGAAGTTACCTTGAACATTAAGCGTTTGCAGGATATTGGCTGCTATCGTGGTTTGCGTCACCGCAAGGGCCTCCCGGTCCGCGGTCAGCGTTCCCGCACCAATGCCCGTACTCGTAAGGGCCCGAAGAAAACTGTGGCTAACAAGAAGAAGTAAGGAGTCTTATCGTGGCTGAAGAAGTAATTAATGAAACTGCTGCCGCTGTCGAAGCTCCGGCTGCTGAAGAAGTCAAGGTCAAGAAGGGCAAGAAGCGTATTGACGTTCAGGGCATTGCCTGCGTTTTCGCTTCCTTCAATAACACAATCGTTTCTATCACCGATGCTCGCGGTAACGTTGTAGCTTGGGGCTCTCCGGGTAACTCCGGTTTCAAGGGCTCTCGTAAGAGCACTCCGTTCGCTGCTCAGCTCGCTGCAGAAGTCGCTGCTCACAAGGCATTCGACCTCGGTATGCGCAAGGTGGATGTCCGCGTCAAGGGCGCAGGTGGTGGTCGTGAATCCGCTGTCCGTGCTATCAAGAATGCGGGCCTCGAAGTTCTCTCTATTCGAGACGTGACGGGCGTTCCGCACAATGGTTGCCGTCCTAAAAAGAAGAGAAGAGTCTAATTAAAAGAGGTATCGCCAATGATGTGGAAATCACTTCAGATGCCGCGCAGCTTCCAGAAAGTTGAGACCGGCGAAGATGGCCGCTACGCAAAGTTTGTCGTAGAAGCCTTGGAACGTGGCTGGGGTATCACCCTCGGTAACGCACTCCGTCGCTCGCTCCTCTCCTCTCTGCAGGGCGCAGCTATTGTCTCCGTGAAAATTGAAGGCGTTGACAAGGAATTTTCTACTGTTCCGGGTGTCAAGGAAGATGTCACCGATATCATCCTGAATCTTAAGAGCATCCGCGTAAAGCTCCTGTCCGACCATGACGAAACCCTCCGCTTGGACATGTCCGGCGACGGCGAAGTCACTGCTAAGGACTTCATGGAAAATCCGAATGTCGCTATCCTGACACCGGACGTTCATATCGCAACTCTGAACGGAAACGCATCTTTGTCCTTGGAAGTTAAGATTTCCAGCGGCCGTGGCTATGTCACTGCTGACGAATTGAAGGACAAGGAAGCTCCGATTGGAGTAATTGCTATGGACGCAAACTTCAACCCGGTGCAGAAAGTCGCTATGCACATCAGCGATACCCGCGTTGGCCAGAAGACGGACTATAACCGTCTGGAACTCGAGATTACTACTGACGGTTCCATCGATCCTGAAGATGCTCTTGCATACGCTGCAAAGCTCCTCATGGACCACTTGGAAATCTTCATCAATTTCGAAGGCGACCTCGAATCTCCTGAAGAACTTGAAATGGATGAAGAACGTCAGCGTATCGCTCAGCTCCTGCGCACCCGCGTGGACGATCTGGAACTCTCCGTTCGCTCCAGCAACTGCCTCCGTATGGCAAACATCCATACCGTTGGCGAACTTGTGCGCAACAAGGAAAACGATATGCTCAAATACAAGAACTTCGGTCGTAAGTCCTTGGTTGAACTTAACGAAGTATTGACCTCCATGGGCTTAAGCTTTGGCATGGACGTCGATGACTACTTGAAGGATTAAAAATGAGACACGGTGTAAAAAACAAGAAACTCGGCGTTAACGCCCAGCACAAGCGTGCCATCCTCCGCGCCCTCGCTACCTCTATTATCGGTAAGGGCATGGAAGCCGAACAGGGCAACCGCTACGTGCGCACCACTCTCCACAAGGCCAAGCTCGTTCGCGGCTACGTGGATCGCATGATCACTTACGCAAAGAAGGGTGACCTTTCTGCACGTCGTGAAGCAGCTCGCTTCGTGATGGACCCGAAGGTTCTCCAGGATTTGTTCAACACTATCGGCCCGCGCTATGCTTCCCGTAACGGTGGTTATACCCGTATCCTGAAGCTCGGCCCGAACCGCGCTGGTGACGCTGCCGAAATGGCTCTCATCGGTCTCGTCGAAGACGAAATCGTTGTGAAGACCAAGAAGACTGCTGAAGCTGCAAAGTCTGAAGCTGTTGACATGGTTGAAGGCGAAAGCAAGAACTAATTCTAGAACACCTAAGTGTTTGCTAGTCATAGCGAAGGCTTTAAAAAAGCTCGGTCGAAAGACCGGGCTTTTTTTGTGCAAAAAATATTTCCCATTTCGATTTTTTGTATTTTTTAGAATGACTCTTAACGAATTATGGTTTTATTAATGCAGCGCATTATTAGTGTTTTCTTGTTTTTATGTACGGTCGCCTTTGCCAGCGACATTTCCTTTGGTTCCATGACCAATGCGAAGGTTCAGGGACCTGCGAACCGTAGTGGCATCGCCTTGTCTCCGACTTATGCCGAAGAAGTAATTGATTCCAGCTATGTGCTTGGTCCTGGCGACTTCCTGGATATCATGCTTGAGCAGAGCTACCTGACAGTCCAGATTTATCCGGATGGTTCTGTGGCTATTGAAGAATGCGGCATGGTGAATGTTGCCGGCAAGACTCTTTCTGAGGCTCGTGAACTGATTCTTGATCTTGCTGCCAAACGCTATAAGCGCGATCAGTGCTTTGTTCAGCTGGCAGCCCTCAAGAGGTTCCGTGTGAACGCCATGGGCGCCGTGGCCCAGGTTGGTCAGCACTTGGTTGAACCCCAGACCCGATTGAGCTATTTCATGCGTCAGGTAGGCGGTACCGTTGCCCGCGCCAATACAGAAGACGTTCAGGTGATCCGTGGCAAGGATACGATTCATGTGAATTTCAATGACTTGTCCGCTCAGGGCGATTTCGAGAATGACGTCATGCTTAAGCAGGGCGACAAGATTTTCGTTCCCTTCGTGAGCATCGTTGATAATGTGACCTTGATTTTCCCGGATATCAAGACTAGCGTGGCCTACAAGGAAGGCCGCACCCTGCAGGAATACTTTGACTTGGCAGGTGGTAGCCGCCGTCCTGGCAATGCCTACAAGGCTGCCTGTGTCCGTGAACCGGGCAAGGATCATCGCTGGGTCACCCTAAACGAAATGAAGCAGACCACTGTGGCTCCCAACACCGAAGTGGAGTTCTCCACGCAGGAACTTCTTGTTTACGTGGGTGGTGCGGTGAACATGGTGGGTCGTTATCACTACGATCCTGAAATGCATGCTATCGACTATATTTCCTCCGCTGGTGTTAATCCGCTGACAGGTACCTGGAACCAGGTCAAGGTTTGGCGTGGCGAAGCTCCTGAAGCTTTGGATATCAATGTGACCACGGACCCGATTTTGCCGGGCGACTTTATTGAAATCCCCAGAAGCCGTTATGAATCCTTCAAGGACTTTACCTTGTTCATGGCATCGCTTCTGTCCATCATTTCTTCCGCCCTCGTTGTTTACATCAACTTTAAGTAGTTTTTTATGGAAAAGCAGGAATCTGCAGGTTTTGTTGAAGTCTGTCTTCGCATAGTGAACAATTGCTTGAAGCATTTCAAGCTGTGGACGTTCATTGTGGCTGTTCCGACTATTGCAGCCTTTGTCCTTGTGATGTGGGTGATTAAGCCTACTTATGTGGCTAAGGCTATTGTTACTCCGCCAAAGTCTACCCAGTCTTCTATGAGCGGTCTTAGCTCCCTTCTGGGCGGTTCTTCCGGCGTCAGCTCCCTTTTGGGTCTTTCTACCAGTGACGAGGATGCCAACGCTGTCTGGACCATCCTTAACTCCTGGGAACTTCATGACCAGGTGATCAAGGAATTTAACCTGGCGGAACATTACGAGTTCGATGGTAAGTTCCACGCAGACTTGCTGAAGAAGTTCCGCAAGAATTTCGGTATCGACCAGAACAAGGAACAGATGTTCGCCATCTATGTGGAAGACGAGGACTACCGCCTTGCCGCCAAGATGGTTTCCTTTATCCTTGACAAGACGGATTCTGCCTTCAATGCCTTCAAGACTGCACAGGCACGCCAGTCCAGGATTTACTTCCAGAGTCGTCTGGACTCCTGTGTCCATACACTGGACTCCCTGATGGAATCCTTCGCAAAGTTCCAGACGGACAACAACTTCTACGATCCTGAAATTCAGCTGGAATCTACACTGAAGTACTTGTCTGCCTTGCAGGCCAAGCGCGAAGAAGTGTCCATGGAAATGGCCTTCGAAAAGAGTGACCGTGGCGAAAGCAAGCGTTACGACGAACTGAGCAAGCGCTACAAGGGTATCAACTCTGCATTGAACAGCACCTTGCACGGCAAGAACGGAAATACAGGTCTTGTGGCTCTCAAGAAGTCTCCGGAGCTGGGTGCCGAGTATGTACGCCGTGAATCCGAGATTCGCGTGCAGGAGGCAATGTACAAGCTGCTCCGTCAGCAGAGCGAACAGATGCGCATGGATGAAGCCAAGATGCTTACCAACCTCCATGTTCTGGAACCGCCTTGGGAAAACGACAAGAAGGTCTATCCTCTCCGCGGTGTGACACTGGTGTTCGCCTTTGCGGTTGCTGCAATCTTTGCAACTATCATCTGCAACTTGATCGGCTTCTTGGAAGCTGAGTCGGGACGTGAAACTCCCGTGGCCAATGAATGGAGAACATTCAGAGGCTTCTTCAGGAAACCCAGAGGTTAAGTCATGCTTAGCTGGGTAGCTGAGTATCCGGTAAGTTCTGCCCTTTTCCTGGTCGTGTTCTTTACCCTTTTTCAGTCCTGGTGGCTGAAGAAGGATTTTTTCAGTCCCCCCGCAGTATACTGCTTTAGCCAGTGCATTACCCTTGGTATCGCCTATTTCCAGATAGACCATGCCATGACCGATTTCAAGCCCCTGACCTGGATGATCTGGATCGGAGCTTTGGTCGCCTTTATCGGAGGATCCTTCCTTGCGCGCGTTGCTGCGAAGCAGAAGGCTTTGCCGGTCCGCGTTGTGGAGGCAACTCCATGCAAGGAGTATAACTGGAATCTGCACATTGTTCTTTCCTTTATCCCGTTCTTGTTGTTCATTATCGGTATTTACGGCATAGTCCAGTATGCGGGTAACCTGCTTATGCTGACAGGCAATCCTGCGAAGTACATGACCAAGGATGCGGATTACGGATACTACTCGGTGCTTTTCTGTAGTGCGCCCTTGAGCGTATTGCTGTTCGGTATCGCGTCGTTCAAGAAGTTCAATCCTGAGAAGAAGCTGCGCTACCTTTCACGATTCATGGTGCTGTTTACCATTGTATTGAATCTTGTGGCTTACCCAAACCGAGGAACCTTGTTCTTTAATGTGGGTATCCTGGTGATTCTCTACAACTATTTGCACAAGCGAATTTCCGCGGTGTGGATCATGGTGTGCCTTGTCATGGCTGCCGCGGCCTTTATCGGGATCAGTTCCTTGCGTGACCAGTATGGCGGAAGTTCTGTGCAGGGCATGGCTGCGGATGCGGTGGTGGAGCTGCCCTACAAGTACGTTGCCAACAACTACTGGAACTTTGACTATGCAGTAAACCCGCCTTCCGACAGGGAGTTCCATCCCCATACTTATGGCATCGACTTTTTCTTCGGGCTTTTCGAGTTCTTCAGGATCTCTTCCAGCTTTAGGACAAGCTTCCACTGGGATGGACTTTTCAACGAGCATATTGAAAAGATTGGCGGGTTCAATACGGCAAGCTATCTATGGGAAGTGTACAAGGACCTATACTTCCCAGGGATTTTCATATTGCCTTTCCTATGTGGCCTGGCCTTGTCTGTCTTGCACCTGAAGCTCTGCAAGCCTTTCACCCCGCGCCAGATCATGTTCTATACCCTGTTCATTTATTTTGTGGGATGGTGGTTCTTTACGCCGGGCTACAAGCAGGGAATTTATTGGGTTTGGCTGGCTATAGTATTCTTTATATCCACTGTATGCATGCGTAGTCAGCGTCAGCTGGATAGCGCAAAGGCGCCAGAACTACCAGCGGATTCTTCCGTGGCGGATAAAGTAGACAGCCAGCAGGAAGCTTAGGGTAAGGTCCCCGGTAAGTGTTGCCAGGGGAATCCATTTTGCATCGAAATTCGGCAGCACCGTGACACAACCGGTGCAGACTGCGATATTAATAATGCCGCCTGCGGTAATCATGGCGCCGTAGGTCCAGGTACGCTTTTCCTTCAACATGGTGGAGATCATTCCCATGCGGGTTGCTTGCAGTACCAGGGACATGGCCAGCACGCGAAGGCACATGCTACTGGTGGCCAGAACGTCGGGAGTCCAGGGGGCGGCAAAGAATATCAGCTTCAGGGTGAATTCAGGGAAAAGCCAGAAGGGGGAGGATGCCGCTGCGATAAACAGGGTGAACGTGACTTGGTCCCTCAAGTGCAGCATGCGGTTGTCGGTCTGGTGCAGCGTGATGAGGCTGCTGGAGATAAAGTGGACCATGAGGCCCGAGGCAAGGATTATTAGTTTGTGTGCAAAGTTGTAGGCGCCCAGGAATGTTTCGGGAGCGAAGCTTGCCACACAGTAAAGACCTACGGGCAGGTAGGCAAAGCTTGCCAGGCTGGAGACCGCATAGGGGCATGCCGACTTTACCATGAGCTTGAAGAACTGCTTGGTGTGTCTTCCGATGCGAAGGACCTTGGTACTGAAGGCCTGGCCTACGCCGAAACCGAAGGCGGGAAGGGCAGCGACCACCATGGCGGCGGTAATTGCCGGGATGGAATCGAAATGGAAATACCAGAGGGCGATTCCCATGATGGTGGTGTAGGAGATGGTGTGGAGCACCTTGGAAATCAGGAGTTTCTTCCAGAAGTTTCCGCAGATGAAATACCAGTCAAAGAAGGCGTGCTGGAAAAGCAGTCCCAGGGCAAGGATCAGTTCCCCCACGAATATGGGGCTGTCGTGTCGGACGATGCAGGCGAAGGTTACCATGGCGACGGCTGCCAGGGCGGTCATGGAAAGCCTTAGCTGGAGCACGTTGGTGAAAAGCCTGCCTTGGGTAGCTCTTTTGCCGAAAAAGGCCAAAATTAGGGTAGCCATGCCGAAATCTGCCAGGGCGCAGAAGATGGTGTAGTCACTTTGTAAAATTCCGAAGTATCCAAATTTGACAATTCCCAAATTATTGGCGATAATATTTTGGACGAGAACGGAAACGCCCTGGATGAGGATATTCACCAAGGAAATGAAAACGCCGATCTTGATATTCTTTAAGGCTTGCAACAGGACATAAAATAGATGATTATGCAACGAGTGTCTTTCCTTTTTTGTATCTTTGGGTGCAAAATCGCGAGAGTGGCGGAATTGGCAGACGCGCCAGACTTAGGATCTGGTACCTCGGTGTGTGGGTTCGACTCCCACCCCTCGCATGTTTTTAATTAATCATCTATTCTATTAAACCGATTCTCGGAGTTTATAATGACCGTTGAAATCAAAGAAACCAGCGCAACCGTGCGCACTCTCGAAATCACCATTCCGCAGGCTGATTTGACCGCTACCTTCGACAAGAAGCTCGCTCAGTACAAGAAGCAGGTCACCCTGAAGGGTTTCCGTCAGGGCCAGGTTCCCAAGGCTATGATCCTGAAGCAGTTCGGCGAATCTATCCGTCACGAAGCTGTTGACGAAACCGTTAACAAGATCGTTACCGAAGAACTCAAGAAGGCTAACATCATCCCCGTTGGCCCCATGAAGGTTGTGGATTTCAAGGACGACAAGGCTTCCGACATCGCACTTAAGGTGGAAGTCGAAATGGATCCGGTCATCGACATCAAGGGTTACGCTGACACCGGCGTTACCGTTCCTGATGCTGCAATCACCGAAGCTGAAGTTGAAGACGAATACAACCGTCTCCTCCAGATGTGGAGCAAGGACGAACACGTTGACCGCGCTGCTGCAAAGGGCGACGTTGTCGTGGGTAACTACATCGAAGTCATCATCGACGGCGAAAAGCAGGAACTTCCGGAAAACAAGGAATTCCGTTCTCTCCTCGGCGAATCCGCTTCCCCGGGATTCGACGCAGGCCTCGTTGGCGCAAACGCTGGCGAAACCAAGGAAATCAACTTCCAGTATCCGGAAGACCACAAGGAAGAACGCTATCGTGGTAAGACCGCTCAGTTCAAGGTCGAAGTCACCGATATCCGCGCTATTGTTCCGCCCACCATGGACGAAGCCTTCCTCGAACAGATTGGTGTCAAGTCTGTTGAAGAATTGAAGCAGAACCTTTCTGATAGCCTCGCAAACCAGAAGGAAAACCTCGTTAAGAACAAGGCTGTCAACGAAGCTATCGACAAGATCATTGAAGCCAACCCGTTCGAAGTTCCGCAGGCTCGCGTGTACGACCTCATCCGTTGGTCCATGAACCGCAACGCCCAGAGCGAAAAGGACATGGTCGAACCCACTGAAGAACAGATCAAGGCTCTCGCACCGGAAGCAATCAAGGAAATCAAGAAGCATCGCATTCTCGACTTCGTTGCTACCGCAGAAAAGATCAAGCCCAACCAGGCTGCAGTTGATGCACGCCTCCAGGACTTGGCTAACGCATATCACGTGGACTTCGAATCCCTGAAGGCCCACTTCCGTCAGTCTGGCCGCATCAACGGTCTCCGCGACGAACTCCGCATCCAGATGGCTGCAGACTTCATCGTCGGTATCCGTCCTGCTGCCGAAGAAACAAAGTAAGAGGTAAACTCATAATGATCATCCCTACCGTCATAGAGACCACCGGACGCGGTGAACGCGCCTACGATATCTACTCCCGTCTCCTTAAGGAACGCATCATCTTCTTGGGAACTCCCATTAACGATGAAGTGGCCAACAATGTTATGGCCCAGTTGATTTTCCTTGAATACGAGAACCCGGAAAAGGATATTACGCTGTACATCAACAGCCCCGGTGGATACGTTTCGGCAGGTATGGCCATTTATGACACCATGCAGCATGTTCGTCCGAACATCGCTACAATCTGCATTGGTAGTTGTGCATCGATGGCTGCCGTGCTGCTCGCTGCAGGAACCAAGGGCAAGCGCTACGCTCTCCCGCATTCCCGCATCATGCTGCACCAGCCGTCTGGCGCCGCTACTGGTCAGTCTACCGACATCCAGATTACTGCCAAGGAAATTGTCCGCACCAAGGACACTCTTGCAGAAATCGTCGCCAAGCATACTGGCAAGGCAATCGAAGAAGTCCGAGAAAAGACCGACCGTGATTTTTACATGAGTCCTGAAGAAGCCAAGGCATTTGGCGTCATTGACGAAATCTTCGTGCCGCGTAAAGAGGGTATCTAATGTATCGTAACGGGAAGAACCACCCGACGGTTACCTGCAGTTTCTGTGGTAAACCGGCTGAGCAAGTCGAAAAGATGATTACTGGTGCTGGGGTCCACATCTGTAGTGATTGTGTGTCCATGTGCCATCGCATCATCGAAGAAGACCGTTCCCGTACACAACAGGCCGAAGCTGCCGCAGAGGCTGCTTCCAAGCCCCTTCCGTGCCCCTCTGAAATCAAGGCCCACCTGGACGAATTCGTTATCGGCCAGGATCAGGCTAAGATGGCTCTTTCTGTAGCTGTCTACAACCACTACAAGCGTCTGCGTTACAAACAAACTCATACCGACAAGAACGACGTTGAAGTGGAGAAGTCCAACTTGCTGTTGGTTGGCCCTACGGGCTCCGGTAAGACTTTACTTGCCCAGACCATGGCCCGCTTCCTGGATGTTCCGTTCTCCATTGCCGATGCAACCGTCCTTACGGAAGCAGGCTACGTTGGCGAAGACGTGGATAGCATTATCGTACGCCTTTTGCAGGCTGCCGACTACGACGTGGCCAAGGCCGAACGTGGCATTATCTTTATCGACGAAATCGACAAGATTGCCCGTAAGACTGCTAATCCTTCCATTACCCGCGACGTGAGCGGTGAAGGTGTTCAGCAGGGCCTGCTGAAGCTTTTGGAAGGTACCGTTGCCGCTGTGCCCCCCAAGGGTGGCCGTAAGCATCCGGAACAGCCCCTGGTTCAGGTGAATACTCGTAACATCCTGTTCATTTGCGGTGGCGCCTTCGAAACCCTGGACAAGATTATTTCCCGCCGCATTAACAAGGGCGGCATGGGTTTCGGTGCCGAAATCCGTAGCGCAGAGGAAAACTCCTTGAGCGAACTTTTCAAGGTGATTGAACCCGATGACCTGATCCAGTTCGGTCTCATTCCTGAAATCGTCGGCCGTTTGCCTGTGGCTGTGGCTCTCGAGGAACTTGATGAATCCGCATTGCTTAACATTCTGACTCAGCCCAAGAACGCCTTGGTGAAGCAGTACAAGAGTTTGTTCGCAATGGACGGTATCGAGTTGGAATTCGAGGATGCTGCCCTTAAGGAAATTGTTCGCGAAACCATGGTCCGCAAAACTGGTGCACGTGGCCTCCGTTCCGTCATGGAAAAGGCTTTGCAGCGCTATATGTTCGAGATGCCGGGTTCCGATAACAAGAAACTGGTTCTCACTGCCGACATGGTCAAGAAGGCCTTGAATCCTTCTTCCGAGACGCCCAAGAAATCTCGTAAGAAAGCTTCTTAGTTTGTGTGTCCGCAAATCGGCCCAGTGCTGAAGCGGACTTTGCAAGCGCCAAAGGGATGATTAGCCTTCATAGGCCGTCATCCTTTTTTGTATTTTTGGCAAGGAAAAATTGGAGATTGAATTTTGGCTATTGATTATTCGAAAAGCTTCCCGCTGCTCCCTCTGAGGGATGCCATTGTATTCCCGCTGACAACCCGTCGAATTCTGGTAGGTAGAGATATCTCCCTGAAGGCTCTGGAATACGCTGAAGCCCATGACAACGAAATTATTCTTGCAGCCCAGAAGAACATTGAGCAGGAAACGATAGACAACCCCATGCTGGATTTGTATTCCGTGGGCGTGCTGGCTCGTATCAGCAATGTGACTCCGTTCCCCAATGGCTGCGTGAAGGTGGTGCTGGAAGGCGACGTGGTGGTGGACTTGCGTTCCATCGTCTCCAACGATGGTTTCTTCAAGGTTACCGTTTCTCCCAAGGTTCCTGCAATCACCTTGAAGGACAGATGCGAAAAGTTTGAAACGGTGTTGAACCAGTTCAGGGAATATTCCATGCACAGGAATATTGCCGAAGGTATGGTGGACGCCCTGTTCACCATGGATAGTCACTTGAATGCATTCTATGGCATGATTCCCTTCCTCCAGGTTTCTTTGGACGAACGTCAGCGCCTTCTGGAAATTGGCGATATTAACGCCTTGGCAGAACGCCTGCTGGAAGTGATGCAGGTGGCCGCCAGCAACGACAACGTGATGGTGAAGGTTCAGCAGAATGTTCGCCAGAAGATGGCCCAGCAGCAGAAAGAATGGTTCATCTCCGAACAGATCCGCCAGCTGCAGGATGAGCTTGATGGCGACAACGGATCCTCCGAACCGGATCAGCTGCTGAAGAAGATCAAGGAGAAGAAGTTTGCCCCGGCCATCCAGGAAAAGCTGGAAGAAGAAATTTCCCGCATGCGCATGATGCAGCCCACGTCCCCGGAATACGCCGTGAGCCGCAATTACCTGGATTGGTTCCTTACGCTTCCGTACAATGTGTTCACCGAAACCAGCCTGAACATGAAGAAGGTGAAGGCCGAGCTGGATGCAAAGCATTTCGGCCTGGACAAGGTGAAGGAACGCATCATGGAATACATCGCCGTTCTGAAGCTTACGGGCACGGAACGCCGCGCACCCATTCTTTGCCTGGTTGGCCCTCCGGGCGTTGGTAAGACTACCTTGGTGGAATCCATCGCCAAGGCCATGCAGCGTAATTTCGTTCGCATCACCTTGGGTGGCGTTCGTGACGAAGCAGAAATTCGCGGTCATCGCCGCACTTATATTGGCGCCATGCCGGGCCGTTTCATTAACGCTCTGAAGCGCGCCAAGTGCATGAACCCCATTATCCTTCTGGATGAAATCGACAAGATGGCAAGCGACTTCCGCGGCGATCCTGCCAGCGCTATGCTTGAAGTCCTGGACCCGGAACAGAATCACGACTTTACCGACCACTTCATGGAAGTGGGCCTGGACCTTTCCCGCGTGCTGTTCATCGCAACAGCAAATAACGAAAACCAGATTCCCGAGGCCCTCCATGACCGTCTGGAAATTGTCCGCCTGCCGGGCTACTATCCTCACGAAAAGGAAAAGATTGCTTCCAACTACCTGGTGCCCCGCATTTGCGAACGTACCGGCGTGAAGCTGAATGAAGACATCGTGTTCCCCGACGAAATGGTCCGCAAGGTGATCCGCGACTGGACTCGTGAAGCCGGCGTCCGTGAACTGGAACGCATGCTGGAAAACGTTGTGCGTCACCGCGCGAAAGACATGGTGATGGGCAAGAAGTTTGCCAAGGAACTGAACGAGAAGACTCTTCAGGAATACCTGGGCGCTCCCCGCTTTATGGAAAGCCAGTTGCCGGAACCGGGTCGTCCGGGCGTTGTGACAGGCCTTGCCTGGACAAGCGTTGGCGGCGAAATTCTGCCTATTGAATGCTCCCTTATGGCAGGCAAGGGCAACTTGCTCATGACCGGTAAGCTGGGCGACGTGATGAAGGAATCTGCACAGATTGCACTCTCCCTCGTGCGCGAACGTTTCGAAGAATTCGGCATCGATGCAGAACAGTTTGCAAAGACCGACATCCACATTCACGTACCCGAAGGCGCTGTTCCCAAGGATGGCCCCTCCGCGGGTATTGCGCTGACCTTGTGCCTGCTCTCGGCATTCACCAAGCAGCCCATTCCTCCCGATATCGCCTTTACGGGTGAAGTCAGCCTCACTGGCGCCTGCCTTGCCATTGGCGGCCTCAACGAGAAGGCTCTGGCTGCACTCCAGGCTGGTGTAAAGACCTTGCGCCTGCCGGCTCAGAACTTGAAGGATGTAAATGAACTTCCCGCTCCTGCAAAGAAGGGCCTGAAGATTTACACCCACAAGCACATCGACGAAATCATCAAGATTCTCTTCGTGAAACCCGGTGCGAAACAGGTTAAAGCGGAAAGCGCGAAGTCTGAAAAGTCTGCGAAGGTGGCGGAAAAACCCGCTGCGAAGGCTACTAAGAAGAAATAGCGTGTCATCCTGAGGCACAACGTGCCGATGGATCCTGTACGATAAATAAATACATTAAGGCCCGCGGAATAAAACCGCGGGTTCTTTTTTATACTAAAATTCTCGATTGATCTTTCGGTAATTGGCTTTGACTTTTTTCACGTAGTCGAAGGTTTCGTAGTGCATGGTGATCAGTCGTAAAAGTTCAAAGTACCTGAAGGTCTTGTACAGTTCCGCCTGCCTGTATCCGCCGTTGTAATGGGCTAGCATCAAGTTGATGTCGCCGTGGTATTCCTTGTGTAGCATGGAAATGAATTTTACGCCGATCTGGATATTGTCTTTCGCATCCAATAGGTTGTAGTGGGGGAGCTTCAGTTTCTGGGCCACGTTTTTCCCGGTGGTGGGCATGACCTGCATAAGTCCCAATGCCCCCACGCGGCTCTTGGCGTTGACCTTGAACTTGCTTTCCTGGGCAATGACGGCGGCCACCAATTTGTAATCCACGTCGTATTGTTTTGAATAGGTCAGGATATAGCTTGAATAACGTTCCACGTCGGCGCTGCTCAGTTTGCGGTTCGTTGAGGCGATAAACTTCTTTAGTTTTTCGGGGGAATCCTTCTTGCCAAAAAAGGTGAGGACCGCCTTGCTGTTTGCGACTTCATCCATATAATCTTCCACTGCGGGGAGTACACCCCCGCATAGGAATACAATCGCAAATATGACCAGTAGAATTTTCTTCAAAGTGTTTAACCCCGCTTGGGGACAATATAAAAAGTTATATTTCGGTCATGGAATTTACTCTTGAAGAAATGCGTGGCCAGCTGGCTAAATTGGAAACGAGAATCTCTGCCGCTTGCGCTCAGGCGGGCCGTTCCCGTGAATCTGTGCTGTTAGTTTGGGTGAGCAAGTTTCACCCGGCAGAAGCTGTAGAAAATGCAATTGCCCTGGGCGCAAAGGTCTTTGGTGAGAACCGCGTGCAGGAAGCGGAATCCAAGTTCAGCGAACGTCGCGTGGCTCTCGACGGCTCGACCGTGCAGTGCCATGTCATTGGCCCTGTGCAGAGCAACAAACTGAAGAAGGCTGCCGTCGTTGCAGATTGCATTCATTCCATCGCCAGCATGGAAGCGGTTGAAAAGCTTGAAAAGGTCTGCGCAGGTCTGCCCGGCGAAAAGGTTGCGGCCGACGCTCAACACCCCGAGGGCAAGACTTTGGAAATCCTCTTCCAGGTGAACGCCGGCGAAGAAGAAACAAAGAGTGGCCTAGACGTTGCCAATGCCGACGCCTTCCTTGCAGAACTGGAACGCGTCGCGGGCGCCTGTGGCCCTGACGGCAGGAGCGAAAAATTTCCGCACCTGAAATTCCGTGGCCTCATGACCATAGGCAAGAACACCGGCGTTGCAGAAGATTCCCGCGAGTGCTTCGCCTTCCTCCGCAATCTCCAGCAGAAATACTTGGCCAAGGGCGGCGTGTTCGCAAACTTCGACCAGCTTTCCATGGGCATGACTGGTGACCTGGAAGTTGCCATCGAAGAAGGCTCCACCATGATTCGTGTAGGCACCGCCCTCTTCGGCGAGCGCGACTACAGCAAGCCTGTGAACGATCCTGTTTAATACAATGTGGTCGTTTTGGGCTAGCATAGATGTTTTACAAACAAATTACATTTTGACCCTTGCCAGTATTTAGGTATTAACTATAATTCTGCCCGAGGTTCGAAAAGGTATCTCCAAGGCATCTGAAAACAGATGTCTTTTTTTTGTGGAAAAAAATTTTGTTTTCTTTCTAAGGAGATACTATGTCCAGTCAAATTCAAGACTTCAAGTTGCCCAACGATTGGCAAAATTCTAACCCCCAGACCTTCGAAAATTTGGCAAACGTAATTAGTGCGACATCGTCGCACCAATTTGAAAATTGGACTATTCGTAAGCGAGGTATTTTAGACCTAAATTAATTTATATTGACTGGCTTAATTAAAAATTATATATTGGAAAAAAGTTGGATTTTTATATGAAAAAGTATTTTGCATTCACATTTTTTGTTATAACAAGCGTTTGGTCTGAGGAAGGAAAGGTTGATGTATTGCCGCAATATGTTCCTCAAAGCCATGTGACGAGGGCTGTTGAAGAATTCTTGAATCAAAAGACTCAGTATAGAACTGCAAGCGTTGAGCGAGATGTTATGGGAAGGCAGCGGGATCAATTGAAAACAGCTGTTTTTCCGATAGAAAACAGAATGAAGGTCATTGTGAGTGATCTCTCTTTTAGAGAATCAATGGACTCTGCTTCCTATGGTCGTTATGAAAATGATGTGTTGTTTCCTCGATATTGGTTGAATAATCAGCTTCTATCAAAAGATGCTTATGTGTCTCGAACGAAAAAGGAAAACGAAAAGTTCTATAAGCCTAGCTATGTCGATTACCTTACGGCGAAAGAAATTCGAGAACTTTTAAGTGGACCGACTCCTGTTCTAGTTGGGGAATATAAAGAACCGAAACCGTCAATGACCTATTCGAGTATTTTTACCCTTTCTCAAATTAATACTCATGCGTTTACCAATAACCATAAAGGCAATGGTGTTGGTGTGTATTTTAATGAAACGGGATGTCCTGAAACATCTGACTTAGATACGGACCATTATTCTGCGATGACGCCGTGTTATCGTGGTTATAAGGGGCATCCGACAGGTGTTGCAAGAATTCTTCAAGAAACAGCCCCTCAAGCAATGATTTATGGTTACGATGAGGATGCTTATCCTAACCCAAATACTATGGTTCCTCAAATAGATGTTGGATCGCATTCTTGGACGGTTTGTGCTGGGGGGGATTATTGCCAAGCTGATGTTGATATGGATAACTATATTTACAATAATAGAGTTATCAATTTTGTTTGTGCAGGAAATAAGAACTTTAGAGATGAGGATGATGATTTTTGGGTGAAAAGTCCCGGGCTTGCAGTTAATGCGATTACTGTGGGTGCAGTTGATCCTATGACGAGAAATTATGCTTCTTATTCTGCTTGGCGAAATTCAGATATTAGGAATCAGAAACCTGAAGTTGCTAATTTTACGGATTTCTTTTTCCCGAATGCGCATTATGTGTGGGAAAACGACTCCGTAAGTTATGACGGTTTTTTTAATGGCACTAGTGCGTCAACTCCATACATGGCTGGGATGGTTGCAGATTTACTACAAGACCATGTTTTCTACAAAAGACATCCTGAGGTTGTAAAGGCTCTTTTGCTGACGGCCAATTCTCTTGCTATAGGAGACGCTGACCGTGATCGGGACAATTATGCTAATGTTGCAAAAGGTGTTCCTGCTTATAGCGATTTAGCTTGGAATAATCGTTCTGCTTATTGGAATGGTCCAAATGGCTGTTGCTTTGATGATGGTGGGATGATAACGAAGATTGAAAGTAATATTGTCGCAAATCATCACTATAGAATAGCTATTGCATGGTTGACCCCGGCTACATATGTTTATGCCCATAGGATGATTTCACAAGATTTGGATCTTTTTGTCTATCAAGATGGTGAATTAATTGCTCGTTCTGAGAGCTCGTCAAATCCGTTTGAAGTTGTTGATTTTTTCACGACGTCATCAAGTGATCTGATTGTTAAAATTAAACGATACTCCAATTCTGGAATGGGTGATGTTGTTTTGGGATATAACTTCTGGCATAATCAATAATAAGGAGCGTTCACATGAAATTCAAGTTTATATTCATTGCTACGTTATTAGCCCTTGTAGGCTGTGATTCCGGATCTGGAGAAAGTGTAACTGTTGAAGATAATCCAGGAAACTTGGCGTCGGTTCAGAACAAGGAAAATGGTGGACAGTCTGAAAATGTTGAATCGAATGGAGAATACAATACGCCGCCATCGTCTGATAGTCGGGAAGGTTCTACAGTTGATTCTTTGTCTTCATCTAGTTTTATTAAAGACAATGAACACGGATCTTCAAACGTGTGGATTCCTAAGGTTAGCGGTTCCTTGGAGGAATATGCTAGGCAGTTTACTGATGATCCACAGGAATTGTCATTTGATTCATCGGTGTTGGCTTACAATGGAACTGGCTATTCTCCGGCGAATGTTCCTGAAGAATATTTGGTCGAAGGTGTTCGTAAACTGGATAAGGATAGTCTAGATATTTTCTTTCCTGGAATCAAGGAACGGATTGAAAAGCATCAATCTAGCGAGAGGTGTGATTATTACTTGATGATTATTGGAGATGCAAGCCAACCTTCAGGATGTGTTGTGCAATCTGTTCAAAAGGATTCTATTCTATTAGTCGGTGTTGCAAGAACCGGAGATATGTGTATGTCCTCGAATAACTATATACGAATGGGAGCGTTGATTGAAAATTGTTCTGGTGAAAATCTAGCCGAGGCTTCAATTCAGGGAAAACTTTATAAAAGTCAAGTATGGAATTGCAATGTTAAGGATGGTCCGGCCATATATGCATATGGATACTGGATTAAGGAAGAATTGCTTTAGTCTTCTCCTTTAACAGATGTTGTTTGGACCCCGGCCATTGTGCCGGGGTTTATTGTTTAGTGAATATCACATAGGCGTTATTTTATCTTGAACAGCAGTTTTGTTTAAACTAAATTTTACATAACTAGGCGATATTTTAAATTATGAAATTCAAAAAAAGTCTTTTTGCATTCTTGATAGCAAGCTCCTTGTGCGCCTTTGGACTGTGCGGTTGTAGTGGTGAAGATTCAAAAGTTGTTGAAGTCAAAGGTGAACTTGGGGACTTTACCTTCGACCTGGATAGCCTTATGATTCCTGACAGTCTGTTTGGAACAGATTCTCTTTATTCCTGGTTCTTGGAACAAATGATCAAGAACGTGGAACAACCTTCTGGTGATAAAGACAAGGATGAAGGGGATGAAGACGAAGACGAGAATGTAGACCTGTCTCCGAAGCTGTTGCCGCCTGCGGGCTTCTATGCTGAATCTTTTACCATTCCTGAACCGGCGCCTGTAAAGGGCGGGCAGATTTACTGCACTCTCGACGGTGGGGATCCTATGGACTATGAGGAAGTCTTGGATTGGCCTTTGACAATTACCAAGAATACGGTAGTTCGCTGTGTCGAAGCCAAGGGCGGATATGAACTAAGAAAGTCCACTCAGACTTATTTTGTTGGTGAAACCGTTTCCATGCCGGTGGTGGCCATCAGTGTGGATCCTTCCTTCTTTAGAAGAGTCTATGTGAACACGTCACGATGTGAAGGCGCTGATCCTTACCTTTGCCCCGGCTTGATGGATGAAACCGAAGATCCTGTTCATGTGGAATTTTTTGAAAATGGTAGCCGCAGCAGCGGCAAGGCCTGGGAAGTCGACGCCGGTATTTCTCTGATGGGAAACTACAGCCGTACCTATCCCAAGAAGCCCGTGGCAATCAAGATCAAGAAGCAGTATAACGAAAAGAAGCTGAAGTACAACTTGTTCGCGGTCCGCCCGGAAGTGAACAAGTTCAGGGGCTTTAACTTGCGCAATAGCGGAAACCGCTACGTAGGCGACCTTGTGGGGGATCCGGCAATGACTGCAATCGTAGAAGGCTCCTCCGTAGATTATCAGCGTAACCGTCAGGTGGTGGTATTTTACAATGGTGAATACTACGGCATTCACGACCTTCGCGAAAGACTGAACGAACACTTTGTTGAAACGAATTACGGAATCGACAATAACACCGTAGAAATGGTGAAGCAGAAAAAAGATGTTGTGACGCCAAGTGCCGGCGATGGCCACTACTATGCGGAACTTTTGGCTTTTGTGGCATCAAATGATTTTTCCGGCGAGAACAACGAGGCTTACGCCAAGGTTCAGACCATGATGGATGTAGGCAACTATGCCGACTATCTCGCAGCTCAGTTCTACTTGAAGAATGCGGACTGGCCCAGTAACAATATGCGCGCCTGGCGCTCTCCTGGTCAGCCATTCAAGTTCATGCTTTTTGATACAGACCAGAGTCTAGAGTGGCAGTGGGTTAGCTCCGATTTTAAGATGAATGGCGGCAACATGTTTAAATGGATGCGCAATGACCGTGGTGAAGGCCGAACTGGCCCGGGATACTTTGCAAATATTTATGTAAAGCTGATGGAAAATCCCGACTTCAGAAGAATGTTTGCTAACCACGGTGCTGTGATGCTTAACGAATATTTGACCGAAGAAAGATTGAAGAAATCTCTGAGTGCGGTAAATGCGCAAATTCCGGATTCCGAAATTGAAAGAGACATGAAGAAGTTCCGTAGGAATTATTGCGGCTTTTATCCAAACATGTGCATGGATTTTGATGCCCGTGGTGATATGATTTTGTACTATAGCAAGGGTAGAAACGCGGCCCTTCGTGCAGACTACCGTAAGGAATTTGGCTTTGGTGACGATATCACGGTTTCTGTAGGTGCCAATGGCGGCGGCTACGTAACCATCGATGGAATGAAACTGCCCCGAGTCAATTACACAGGTACGTTCTTTGGCGGAAACAGCATGCTCTTGAAGGCTGAGGCAACCACGGGAATATTTAAGCAGTGGTCTGACGGCGTCAAGGATAATCCCCGCCTAGTTACTCCTGAAGACGGCAGCGTATTCACCGCCGAATTCCTTTAAACCCAGTTTGTCATCCCCGGCTTGACCGGGGATCTCCTTTTTTATAGTACATTTACAAAGTAAAAACAACATAGGAGAAATATTATGGTAGCCGGAATTATTATTGCCGTCGTCGTTGTCCTGGTCCTCTTGCTGATCACCACTTACAACAAGCTGGTGAAGCTCCGCAACAACCGCGAAAACGCTTTCGCAAACATCGACGTTCAGCTGAAGCAGCGTTTTGACTTGGTTCCCCAGTTGGTTTCTACCGTGAAGGGTTACGCAACCCACGAAAAGGAAACCCTGGAAAAGATTACCGCTGCCCGCGCCGCTGGTATGGGTGCCCAGACCGTAGATGAAAAGGTTGCAGCAGACAAGGCTATGTCCAGCGCTCTCGCCGGCCTCCGCGTGTCCCTGGAAGCCTACCCGGAACTGAAGGCCAATACCAACTTCCTCCAGCTTCAGACCGAACTTTCCGACATCGAGAACAAGTTGGCCGCATCTCGCCGTTTCTTCAATTCCGCTACCAAGGAATTCAACAACGCTTGCGAAATTTTCCCCAACAACATTATTGCCGGTATGTTCAACTTCCGTCGCGCTGCTATGTACGAAGCTACTGAAAGTCGCGAATCCTTGAACAAGGCTCCCGAAGTTAAGTTCTAGCAATCAGCTTTGAGTTTTGAGCGGCTCTATGAAATACGTGGGGATGCAAACCCAGATTTGGCGGAACAACAGGAACACCGCGATCCTGTTGTGTATGTATCCCGTCATTATTCTGGCTATGGTCTGGGCATTCATCTTTGTGATGGACTATTTCGGCCTGACTTGCGAATTCTTTGGCGACTTGGTGATTGATTCTGCCACGGGCAACACCGTTGCCAGTGCCTGCCGCGACTCGGCACAGCTACGCACGGAATCTTACGGCGCCAACTGGCCCGTCATCTGGTTCTGCTTCTTGAAGGCCCTGCCGTTTACCATAGGCGTCGTTGCCATCTGGTTCTTGTTCGCCTACATGTTCAATGTCTCCCTGATCCGTCACGTGACTCACGCCAAGCCGGTGGAACGCAAGGACAATCTCAGGGTCTATAACATCGTGGAGAACCTTTGCATTGCCGGCGGCATCGAAATGCCCCAGATCAACATTATCGACGATCCGGGCCTGAACGCCTTTGCCAGCGGCATCGACATCAAGTCCTTTACCGTTACGTTGACTACGGGCCTTATCGAAAAGCTGGATGACGAGGAATTGGCCGCCGTGGTGGGCCATGAACTGACCCACATCAAGAATCGCGACACCCGCCTCATGGTGGTGTGCATCGTGTTCGTGGGCTTGATTTCTTTGGTGCAGAGCATCTTTATGGAAGTGATCAAGGCCATGCTTCGCTCCCGCCCCCGCAGCAGCCGTCGCAACAACAAGAACGAAGGGGGCCTCATTCTCATTGTGCTGATCGTGGCCTTGGTGGGCCTGGTGATTTCTTCTATAGCTTACTTCTTCAGCTACATCAACCGCCTTGCGATTTCACGCTCCCGCGAATTTGTGGCGGACGCCGGTGCCGCAGAACTTTGCGGCGACCCCCTGCCATTGGCTAGGGCACTGCAGAAGGTTTCCGACGAACCGGGCCTGGCCTTCGTGAATCGTAACGACGTGGCACAGCTCTACATCATTCACCCGGATGAAGAAGACGACAACGGCATGCTCCACGGCTTGGTAAAGAAGGTGAACACCATCTTCAGTACCCACCCGGACACTCCCGACCGCATCAAGATTTTGGAACAGTTCTAGTCGGTGTGTTGTTCTGAATCCGTAGGGATGAAGGACCTAGAAATTTTATTCCCGTTACTTTTTATACAATGAGAGTTCCTCTACCTCATTTTGTGTTAGATTTATTATTTTTCAGTATAAGGGAGGATACGATGAAGAAATTACCTTGTCTTATTGCGATTTTACTGTGGCTTGTGACAATTCAAATCTTGGAGGTGATGAAGCTCGAGATGGCTCACTAAACAATTCCTTTTCTGAACATTTCTATAAGGAAAACTTGGGGGATTCAATACTTCCATATTTTGAATTTGACGAAAAAGGGAATAGAATTCGATTTTTTCAAGAAGCAACCTTAAAAAAAGATGTTGATAAAAAAGGGTTGGTACTAGATTCTCTTGATGAATTCTTAAAGTTAGAAGCTTCGTACGCAAAACGTATTGCAGAGGATGCCGATTATAGTCATTCTATTGAACGTCCTCTTGATTATGTGTGTCCCACATCTTGGCTTGCCATGAATGAGGACTATGGATTTATTGTGCTTGTAAATGGCGATACGCTTTTGTCAGATAGAATATTGTTTGAAAAATGTGACTATATAGGTTTGTCCTGTGATGGTTGTGATGATTCCGCAGAAGAAGATCCCTATCTTAAGCAGCTCAAAGCCTTAAAAAAGGAAGTTGTTGAAACCGCTACATATGATTCAAAGATAACGGTGGAGATTTATCCGTATCGAATGATTGCGGAATCTTTCATATCAGATTACAAAGTCATTTCAACCGCAGGCTCCGAGACGTATTTCAAAAAGCGTCAGCTTGTTTGGAGAGGCCCAATTGAAGGAAAGGTGTGGCGCTGGGCTGCGTTTGATCCTGATCGAAATGGAATAAGATCCTACTGTTTTAGTGGTTGTGGTTTTGATGGATACGGAAATTTCTCATGTGCAAAAACCACTCATGATACGGATTTAGATACATGCTGTGATACGGAAGATATTACGGTTAGATGTAAGATAACGCCTTTTATGGAGTTCTCAATTTCAACAGGAAGTGTTCCTAATCCGAACGAAGATTTGACGGGTTTTAATCCTCAGGCGAATACGCAGCTTACGGGAAACGAGAAGGACCCCAATTTTAGAAGGGCTACTGATTATGGTGTTGTCGGAATGCATTATGTAAGGCATAAGGATTTAGAATTCAGAGCGAAAACAAGCAAAAATTTGCCCCAAAATATTCGTGATGCAATTCTTTCAAAGTACCCACTTTCTTATCGCTAATTTTTGATGGAAGCCGTTTATCTATGATAAGTTTTCGAATGATACTGTTTTTTTCTTTGTTGCTTCTGTTGCAGGGATATTGCCAAGCACAATTAGTAATAGATTCGTTAAAAAAATATGTTGATAAACAGGATTCTATTGTTGTGGATTTTAGTTTCAATGTCGCTATAAAGGATTTTGTTCTCGATAGTTCCATTTCTTTAACGAACACGCAACAACAATCAAATTATTTAGTTCGTCTTGGAATTTGCGTAGCATCAGCTATTTTTTTTAAACCTGGGGGTTCACCTGCCTTATGTGACATTGTCCCTCCAGTGAAGCGTTGGTGAAAAAGGAGGAAAACATGAAAAAGTTTCAAGCACTACTGTGCATGCTTGCTGGGATGTGTTATGCACAATTCGGCGTAAGCTTGGGTTTTGGTCCATACCATGGAATGACAAGCGTTGAGTATACAATGAAGGATGAACATCTTTCTAGCAACGTTCATTTAATGGGGTATGACTCTGATTATGACTTTATGGGAGGGATCGGTATTGCCTATCGTTTTATGGGGCTTACTGGTCCGTATGCTTTTCATTCATCCGAGTGGATTCATGGCGAGTTTGAAGGTTTTATCATCCACAATGTGAATAGCAAGGATTCGTATTTGGAAGAATCATCCAAAGAGATCAATTATTGGCGTCTTGTTTTTGGATTTGGATATCAGCACATGTTTGCCAAGCACTTTGGTGCGTACTTTGAACTGGGATTTCAATTTTTTGCCGGGAACGGCAGTTACTATACGAATTTCGACATAAACAAGGGGTCTCTTGACCGCGACAGGATCGTATTTCCAGGAGGGCTTGGCGTAGTTGCTGAATTTTAAAGCGATGAGTCTTTCTTTTCTTCTGCAGTTTCAGTCTTGCGGCCTAGCTTTTCGTTGCGGATGGCTTTCAGCTGTTCCAGGCGTTCAGCGAAAAGTTTTTCCTTGCCGATTTGCTTGGGCTGGTAAAAGCGCATGCCTTCCAGCTGCTTGGGCAGATGTTCCTGGGCGGAGTAGCCACCGGGGGAGTCGTGATCGTACTGATAGCCGTTGCCGTAGCCTAGCTGCTTACCTACGCGGGTTACGGAGTTACGGAAGGCCCGGGGTACGGGGAGCGTGCCTGTCTGGCGGATGACATCGTCGGCCATCATGCCGGCAACTTCAAGGCTGTTGCTCTTGGGAGCCAGCGCGAGATATACGGCCAGTTCGTCCAATGCAATAAGGCCTTCGGGATTTCCCAGGAAGTCGTAAGCCTCTCGGGCGCTTGTTGCCAGCAGCAGGGCGTTAGGATCTGCCAGGCCCACATCTTCCATGCTCATGCGGATCATTCGACGCAATAGGTAACGCGGGTCCTCGCCGCCTTGAAGCATACGGTGCAGCCAGTACACGGCGGCGTCGGGGTCGCTTCCGCGGATAGACTTGTGCAATGCGGAAATCAGGTTGTAATGTTCTTCGCCGCTCTTGTCGTAACGCAGGGGCTTCTTGTACTGGAATTCTTCCAGAAGCTTTTCGTCAATGACCTTTCTTCCGCCCAGGTTTCCGCCGATCCATTCCAGCTGATTCAGCAGGAATCGTGCGTCTCCTTCGGACTGTGCAATCAGTTTGTCCACCACGGCTTCTTCCACTTCCACGTCCTTCAGTTTCAGGCCGCGGGGGTGTTCCTTCAAGGCGCTAAAAATCAGAGTGCGCAAATCTTCCTTGCTCAGAGGCGCAAATAAAATCAGCTGGCAGCGGCTAAGCAAAGCCCCGTTCACCTCGAAGCCCGGGTTTTCGGTTGTGGCGCCGATAAGCGTTACGGTGCCGTCTTCCACGGCGCCTAGCAATGCATCCTGCTGGCCCTTGTTAAAGCGATGGATTTCGTCGATGAAGAGTATTGTGTCCTGGAACATGGCCTTCATCTTGCGGGCGTCTGCCAGAACTTCCTTTACTTCCTTGACTCCGCTGGAAACGGCGGACAGTGCAACGAAAGCCTTGCGGGTCTTCTGTTTGATGATGTTGGCGAGACTTGTCTTGCCGCAGCCCGGAGGACCCCAGAAAATCATGCTGGGGACGGTGTCGTTCTCGAGGCTTTTGCGCAACAGACTCTGGGAACCGAGAATCTTGTTCTGTCCAAGAAACTCATCCAAGTTTTGCGGGCGAAGGCGTTCTGCTAAGGGCTGGTCCATATCAATTAACAATTAACAGTGAACAATTAACAATGAATAGTGAACAGTGAACAATTGTTGCGCTGTTGCGGCTACTTTGCGTCGGTGGGGAAGAACACGGCGATCTTTTCGGGAAGTTCCCTGGTGGGCCTTCCGCCCTTGGTAAAGCAGTGCAGGGTAGTGCCTACGGTGCAGAGCTTGCCCTCTACAGAAAGCTCGTACTTGAATCGGTAACGGAGCTTGTCTTCCTTGATCAGGGTAGTCTTGATATCCACGAATTCGCCGTAGCGGGTCGGGGCCTTGTATTGTACGCCCAGCTCCAGCACGGGGCAGGCGAAACCTTCCTTTTCCATTTCAGCGTAGCTTGCGCCGGCAGTGCGGAAAAATTCTGTGCGGGCCTGTTCAAACCAGACTGCATAAACGGAATGATGAACGATTCCCATCTGGTCGGTTTCGGCGTAGCGCACTTCGATTCGTGCCGTGTATTCGTAGTTGCAAACTTCCATAAAAATCCTTCGGCTCGGTCGCAATCATGCGACAAACCTTTACTGCACAAATATACACTTTTTATTTTGAACTGTCCAATAAAGTTACTCACCGACTTGAAAATTTTCTTGATTGTGCGACAATTGGAAAGAAGGTGGGTTCAATAAATTCAATTAAATTATGGCTCTCGATCCCGGTTTTTGCAATGCTTGCTGCGTGCGGCGATGATGGGCATGAGTCACCAGTGCAAGGTCCGGAGGACGATTCCTCTTCTGAGGAAATTCAGTCTTCCTCCAGTGGGAAAGTCAGTTCTTCTTCTCGCGGAAATAATGTTTCCAGTTCTGAATCCGATAAGAAGTCCAGTTCTAGCACGAATTACGTTTGTAGCATCTTCACTTTGTCCGATGCATTGAGCTGCAGATGTAACTCCAGCGTGGAAGGCAAACTATCCTATAACTACGATTCCAAAGTGGAGCTTGTCTGCTACCATGATGAAGAATTGGATAAATGGGGCTGGATTACTAATCCGTCCGCTTCCGATGAGGATGAATCCAGTTCCTCTACGGCAGAAAGTTCTTCCAGTGAAATTAAAATCGTCATGGCAGAACCTTGTCGCGACGATACCGAGGACAACTGCGAATATGACACTCTTGAAGACGAACGCGACGGTAAAAGCTACAAGACTGTCGTCATTGGCGACCAGACTTGGATGGCTGAAAACTTGAACCTTGAAACTGAAGGTAGCATCTGCAACGGAGATGATCCTGAAAATTGCGAAAAGTATGGCCGTCTTTACTCATGGGCCATGGCCATGGATAGCGCAGGAGTGTATAGCAAGAAGGGAAAAGATTGTGGCTTCTCCGCCCTTGCGGGAGGTAGTGCCGCCTTCTGGACTTCCGATAGGTTGACGGGCGATACTAAGTATGCGTTCCGCTTGTTTATACAGGCTTCCGATGACGATGCGGGTTTGACTCTCCACACGGTGACTAACCAGCTTTCCGTCCGTTGCCTGAAGGATTAAGCTTTCGTGGGTTTTGTCGATGCAAATGGTCACTTTATCGAAATCATTGACGCATCCCCAGGCTGCCACCATGGCATTCGGGTCTTGTCTTCGTTGTAGGTTTTTTGTCTATTCACAATCTATCAACACTGTTTAACCTATTGTGTGTACATATATTTTGAAAAAATTTGATTTTTTTTAGAAAAATACGCGATTTTCGTTGACAAGTCATCGTATTTCTTATTAAATTTGGCACACTCTAATGTTCAACACAGAATGTTAGGGTTACTTGCCAAAGTAGCTCAGCTGGTAGAGCAGCTGATTTGTAATCAGCCGGTCGTAGGTTCGATTCCTATCTTTGGCTCGACATAAATGGGTAGGTGCCCGAGTGGTTAAAGGGGACGGACTGTAAATCCGTTGGCTCACGCCTACAGTGGTTCGAAACCACTCCTACCCACTACACCTCATAACGACATGAGAGCTCGTTATGAGGAATATGCCCAGGTAGCTCAGTGGTAGAGCACTTCCTTGGTAAGGAAGAGGTCTCGGGTCCGACTCCCGATCTGGGCTCTCACTAAATGGAGATAGAATCATGGCAAAAGAACATTTTGACAGAAGCAAGCCGCACTGCAACATCGGCACCATCGGTCACGTTGACCACGGTAAAACCACTTTGACCGCTGCAATCTGCACCACCCTCGCTGCTAAGGGTCTCGCAGCTGCAAAGCGCTTCGACGAAATTGACAACGCACCGGAAGAAAAGGCTCGTGGTATCACGATTAACACTTCTCACGTTGAATACACTTCTGCTAACCGTCACTACGCTCACGTTGACTGCCCGGGCCATGCTGACTATGTTAAGAACATGGTTACTGGTGCTGCCCAGATGGACGGCGCAATCCTCGTT
>JAZRWJ010000038.1:0-150621 GCA_045599625.1 Fibrobacter sp. | reverse complement strand
GGGAGGGTCACACCCGTTCCCATTCCGAACACGGAAGTTAAGCCTCCTATCGCCGATGGTACCTGGCCTACGGGCCCGGGAGAGTAGGTCGCTGCTGGATTCACGCCCCCCACGAGGTAAACCTCCTGGGGGGCTTTTTTTTGTTCGTATCCGCCCCACGGACTTCGCGCTACCGTGTTGCTCGCCATCCTCTCGCCGTACGGGTGTTCGGCATCCCTGTGTGGAATACGGAGCCTCTCAAGCCCTTGTAATTACCTCAACGCTACTTCATCTTTAACACTTATTTTTATTCCTCATTGGAGTAAAAAGCATATTTTATCTCAAGGTGTATGGTGTTTTGAGTGTTAAAAAAGGAGTTGTGTTTATGCGACACAATTTTTGGGTGTTTTTTCTTGTTCTCTTTTTGTCGGTTTTCGCTCAGGCGAAACTGACTGTGCATATTCAATCGCCGTGGCGTAGCGAAGCCACGTCCTATGATCTTTATGTTTTAGGCGGTGCTACAGGTTACAGCACTTCGCCTGAATTCAAGATGACCGCTGAAGATGACGGTTGGTTCAGCTATACGTGGGATAAGGTTGTTTTTGATTTCAGCTGGCAGGATTTTGGTATTCGTGGTTGTCCTGGCGGATCTTGCATGACCAATTCTGCCTGGGAAATTGCTGGCTCCGAGGTCAAGTTTTCCATGACATCGCTTTTTGCATCCGAAACGGAATTGTGGATCTATACCGACGCCAACTCCTATACTATCAGCTTGACTCCGCCGGGATCGAAGGTGGTGTGGTTCAAGAGTCCTTGGGGCAACAAGGCTCTTCCGCAAATGATCTTTGGCTCTGATTCCACTTTGATGTACTTTGTGCCTGATGACAAGTCTACATGCGGTTGGTTCTACGGTGCGATTTCTCCTGCAATGATGAAATCGAACCCGGCGTTGTCTGCTTACTTTGTTCGCTACAACGCTTCTTACCTGACGGTGCCCGAAGATAAGAGTGTGGTGGAACTTGCCGATGCTCTTGCCTCTGCAGATACGATTTATGTTGACGGTACGGTTCCTGTTCCCACTGTTTTCACAAAGATGGGTTCCTTGGGCGAATGCTTTGATTCCACAAGAACAATACATGTCTATCATCCCTGGCGTACGAACACAACCATTAGAGACAGCGCGGTTTATCTTGACGCAGATAATCTTGGTCAGTCCATTAAGATGGATAACATTGGCGAACCTTCTTTCTGGTGGACATATTCCTTCCCTGTAGAAAAGGTAAAGGATCAGCAGTGGGCTGGTGCAACACTTGATATCAAGTCGGACCAGAATGGTTCTAAAAGATTCTTTGAAATTCCCGAAGGTTCTTGGCGTAGTCCCAACAGACCTTCTGTTTCAAAGATTTTCCCCAAGGGTGTTTATGAAGTCTGGTTCTACACCAAGGGCAAGGAAAATTATGAACTTCTCTATGCTCCTCTGGAACCGAAGGTTATTCGACTGCTGAGCCCGTGGGATAATATGACTCCTTTGATGCTTGTGGGGTCTGATACGTTGAAGATGGGACCCATTTCAAAGGATACTTGTGGCTGGTACCAGGCTTTGTCCTTTAAACATGTGGATTCCTGGAATGTGAAGTTCAGAGAGACTTTCGGTTTTGAACACTACACTGCGTCTGGATTGGTTGAAGGTGATCCCATCGACATGGATTCCATTATGGCTCTCCATGATACTGTCTGGGTTTATCCTTACCCGACATCTAATAGTGCTCCCAAGTTTAGTGAAATTTATCCCAAGCGTTTGGGCATTTGCCCGACGATGAAAATTTCCGCATTGGTAGTGGACTGGGCTGGTGAAGGTTTCCATGATAGTATCGACGTGGACTTCGGAAACATTTATTACGGTAACGACTACACAAGTGTTTCGTACATTGATTCCACAGGCAAGATTGCTACAAATAAGACATGCCAGTCTTCCTGGCATCCCCTGGGAGGTTATACTCTCGGCATGGTGCAGGATACCTTGGTCAATGGAAACCCTGCCCGTGTAGATTCTTCGATTTATCCTTGGTATGAATGTTCTGCCGCCCATGAAATTGAAAAGTGGTTCATTCCTGTAGAAGTAGCGGTGGACAAGAACGGACGTTCTTATACAAATGGCGTTTGCCGCGATATTGACTTGAGCCTGGATGAGGAAGGCTTCTGGCTGGCCGACATTTCTGAATCTCACGAGGACGGCGGTTTCTTCCCAATCGATGACCTTGAATATCTGGATTCTGCAAAGACTGTGAAGAATCCGAAGTTTGATAATAATCCGCAGCATCAGGCGGGTGGCAAAGTTCACAACTATAGTTTTGCCATGAAGATTTCTGCACAGTTCCAATATGTGAAGGGTCAGTATTTTGAATTCCGTGGCGACGATGATGTGTGGGTGTTTATCAATAACCATCTTGTGGTGGATATCGGTGGTTGTCACGGCCCTGCAGAAGGCTTTGTGGATCTTGATACCATTGGACAGAACGATCCTAAGTTGAAACTGAAGGAAGGTGTGGAATATCCTTTCCATATCTTCTTCTCTGAACGAAATGCGGATGGTTCCAATTTCAAGATGCGTACATCCATTAACTTGCGCACACAGAAGACATTCTATACAGAAGCGGTGCCGACTACCGATGGTACGATTTCCTACAACCTAATGCAGCTGCTGGTGGATGAATCCCTGAGCTGCGACGTGACTAGCGTTTCCAAGGTGGAGAAGAAATCTGCCCAGTCTGTTTTCAAGCTTATGGGCGGTAGCTTGCCTGCCGATGGTGTTGCCCTTGACCCGGGTCTGAATTACGGCGGTATCAATATTAATGAAGATATGGCTGGCTTTACCATTGACACCAGCGCTATCGTTCGTTCCAGGTCTTTGCCCTCTGGCAACTACGTGCTTGTTTGCTACTTGGCTTCCGACTTGTCTCAGTCCCAGATGATTTCCTTTGTGATTCCGGAATATCCGCTGCCGGATATCGCCTTTGTGGATGTATTTGAACCTGCCGATACATTGAAGATTCTTGACCCCACGGGATTGAATTTGCGTGGCCAGCAACTGGGTGTTGATCCTAAGAACGATACCTTGCTTGCCCATGTTACGTATCCTGAGGGAACGCCTTTGAAAATCGCAGTACTTTATGTGGGTACGGTTTGTGCTGATTGTATTGTGCCTTTGAATTTTGTTACTTCGGATTCTCTGACGTTCCTTGACGCCAAGGGTCAGAAGGTCACATCGGTGACTACAGATTCTACGGGTTACGCCTCGTTCTATGTGGTTGGTGAAGCCGCCATGGTAAATGCTTCGTTCAAGGTTTCCAGCGGATTTGTCAGCAACGAGATTGAATGGAAGAATATTCATTTCAAGGAACCTCCTGTTCCCTTTGTGAATCGTGCAAAGATGTTCGATGTGAACGGCGACGGAATTCCTGACAGCCTCGCTATTCCTTTCAGCAAGCCCTTCAAGGACAATGTGCCTGATACTTTGGCATGGAGTTTTGGTGAGTCAACATTCCATACAATTTCTGGTAGGGCAAATATCGAACCTCTGGTTTTCAAGGATTCCATGCTGATTGTCAGAGGCGAAGGCAATTTGATGAAGAGTGTGTTTACCGGTGTTGCCGATGATATCTATACAGGTTCGTTGAAGTACCACTACACTTACTTGGATGAAGATACCGGTGATTCCGTCAAGCTTGGCATGAGCGCTTCCATTGAAGACCATGTGGGCCCTGTGATCTTGAGTGCAACTATTGATCCTGTTTCTGACGATGTTAGTACCCTGACGGTCAATTTGAGCGAGGGTACCCAGAGTAGCATTGTAGATGGTGCCGCCGCGTTTGAAATCTTCAGGGACTCTGTCAATATTTCTGACTCGTTGTTTTTCGTTCTTGCTCAGTCAAACAGCAATGGAAATGTGATCAAGATTTCCTTCAAGCGTTCTACCTACGGTATGCTTCCCGTGCTTGGGGATTCCATCAAGCTGGTTCCTGGTGAGTTGAGAGACCTTAGCGGAAATGCTCCGCACTTCGACAATCCCAAGGTTCGAATCAAGGGTAAGCAGAGAACTGAAATCAAGGTTCCGGGCCTTGTGAAAATCGGTAGCGAAACCGCACCGTCCAAAGATTCCCATGTCAAGGCAATATCTGTTCCGTCTAACAAGAGTGTCCAGGAAATTGTCGATAGCATTGGTAAACCTGGTGCGCTGTTGAATTTCAACATCGGCGAGCTTGCTTCGGAAAAGATCATGAATCTGTCTGTCGGTGCAAATAGAGATTCTGCCTTGGCTCTTGTACGAATCGATTGGGAAAACTACTACTTTACTCACCTTGGCGGCTTTGTCACCAAGGGTAAGGGAACTATCAGGTGTAACGATTCCACGGTGTTCTATAATGCTGCAGATCCTGAAAGGTCCAACTGCTACGACAATCCGGGCAATGTTTTCTTCGCCTGGGATGGCCACAGTGATAAGGGACGAGTGGTCGGAACTGGGGTCTATGTGACAAAGGTAAAGGTCAAGATCCGTTCAGATAGGAATGTGGTCGGCGACCGTTTCGATACCTACTCCTTCGGCGTTAAGCGCAGCAAATAAAAAAGAAGCACGGCGATGAACCGTGCTTTTTTTATTAGTCTAGCGAACTTAAAAACGTCTAGTCCAACGGGTATTTATCCTTGGCGGCATCAAGTTCGGCGCTCTTCATTTCATACTGAGTATAAAGATCGTCGATTTTCTTCTTGTTGTCGTCCATGTCCTTGGCAATAGCAGTAATGGCTGCACCATCTCCGCTTTCGGAGGCGGCAACAAGCTTTGCTTCCAACTCGCCGGAGAGTTCCTCGGCCTTGGCAATATCCTCTTCGATTTTGGCGATTGCCTTTTCGATGGGCTTGATAACCTTGGAGCGTTCGGCAATGTAGTCGGCGCGAGCCTTGCGGTCCATCTTTGCTGAGGGAGCGTCGGACTTGGACTGTGCAGCGTCCTTGGTAACGTCGATGTTGGAAAGCTTGGCATTTTCGCCATCCATTCCGCCCGGCTTCTTTTCGGCGGCCCAGCCAACTTTTTCCAGGAAGTCGGCGTAGGAGCCTTCGAAGATTCTGCACTTGCCACCATCGAAAACCACAAGACGGTTTGCAAATGCGTGGAGCAGTTCTTCGTCATGGGTTACCACCATGGCGGTGCCTTCGTAGTCCTCGAGAGCGTCGATAAGGCTTTCGATGGATTCCATGTCCAGATGGTTGGTAGGTTCGTCCAGCAACAGCATGTTGCACTGGCTGGCGAGAATTTTGCCCAACAGCACGCGGCTGCGTTCACCACCGGAAAGGACCTTGATCTTCTTCAGGGCGTTATCGCCGCTGAACATCATAAGGCCTGCAAGGCCTCGGGCGCGGCTCTTCTGGGAGACTTCCGCGATGGCGCTTGCGATTTCTTCTTCGACGTTGTTGTCCAGGTTCAGGCGGTTGATGTTTGTCTGGCCGAAGTAGTTGATTTGCAGATTCGGGTTATGACAGATTTCGCCTGTGGTGGGCTGAAGTTCCTTTGCAATCAGATTCAGCAAAGTGGTTTTGCCGCGACCGTTGGGGCCGATGATTGCGATGCGGTCGCCCTTGAAAACTTCAAATTCCAAGTCGCTGAAAAGTTCCGGACCATCACCGTACTTGAATGCCAGATTATGAATCTGAAGCATACGCTTTCCCGGGAAGGGTGCTTCGGTAAAACTGAATTCCAGGTTGCGTTCGTGGGTGAGGCGTTCGCCGGTGGCGAGCTTTGCGGCGGCCTTGATCTTGGACTGCACCATGGCAGCCTTGGCGGCCTTGTAGCGGAAGCGTTCAATGAGCTGGTCCAGCTGAGCTTTTTTCTTGGCTTCGTTTTCCTGGGTGCGCATTGCCACTTCTTCTTCTTCGGCAATAGTTTCGCGGAGCTTTTCTACAGTGCCTTTCACCTTACGGATCTTGTGGCGGTGAATGCCCACGGTGTGGGTACAGACTTCATCCATGAAATGATGGTCATGGGTGATGAGCAAAACTTCACCCTTCCAGTTGCGCAAGAAGCGGCTGAGCCAACGCATGGACACAATGTCCAGGTAGTTGGTGGGTTCGTCAAGCAACAGCATGTCGGGTTCAGAGGCCAGCACCTTGGCAAGGTTCAAACGAATCTGGAAACCGCCGGAAAGGAGCATGGGATCCTTCTGCATGGATTCTTCATCGAAACCAAGACCGAAAAGGATTGCCTCCACCTTGTGTTCTTCCAGCCAGCCGTCTTCATTGGGCTTCAATACGCTGCAGGCTTCTTCATGCACCGTGGGGTGGGTGAAGTTGATGTGCTGCTGCAAATATCCGATGGTGTACTTCTTCGGAATATCGATGACGCCACCGTCCAGGCATTCCTGGCCCAGGATCATCTTGAACAAAGTAGACTTGCCGCAACCATTGCGACCTACGAGGCCCACGCGTTCATGGGCGCCCACCAAAAAGCTTGCCTGATCCAGAAGGACCTGCATGCCGAAAGACTTGGAAACATTCTGTACTTGAATCACAAAGCCAAATTTAGTAAAAGACGAAATTCGCAAATGCGCACGGGGCGCGCCAAGTTAGAAATTCTAATGGTTGGCGAAATTAATATGCAATCCGTTTTCCCTGTAGAAGGTAACATCGCTGAGCACCTGGTCCACCCAGCTTTTTGCCAAGGGTGACTGTTTCCAGTTTTCAGGTTTGTCTCCGATACCGTAGTCGGGATAGAAGGTGGCCACGGCATTTTCCTTGCTGATGCCTACCTGCAGTTGCTTGCTAAGACGTTGGGCTCCAAGCTCGATTTGTTCAAGGCCTTCGCCGTCCTTTAGCAGGAGGATTCCGCGCTTGTCCTTGGTTCCCTTGAAATCAAAGTTGAAGTTGGAAACGTGCCGGATAATGGACATGAGTAGTGCCGGGTCGATGTTGTTTGCACGGGCGGTTTCAAGGACTGGCAAGGCACAAAGTTGTTCAATATCCCAGGGTTCCCCTTCGTAGAATATCTGCAAGGTGTGAACGGAATTTTCCCCCACATCGATATAGATGTTGTAACGGTTGCCCAGGTTCTTTTTCAGGAGTCTTGTCAAAAGGATGGCTCTGTTCTTGAATTGCCTATAGCCGCGCATTTCAATTTTCAAAGTATCGTTCAACTGGACAAGTACAGGCTTGGTGGGCTTTGTTACGATTTCTTCATAGGCATTTATAATGAGGGGCAGAACGTACGAAAGTTCTGGCTGAGGCTTGCTTAGATCCAGGCCCTGTTCCAGTTTGATTTTCTGGATGGTATCCAGTTTGAGTACCGCATTAGCGGAATAGTCAAAGAAAAGTGCCGCCGTATCGGTGGACTTTTCCTCGGTTTTCGGATGATTCCAGTAGGTCGTGACGATTGCCGCGAAAATGACTACGAACACAACAACCCAGCGCTTCCAACGTTTGGCGCGCCACAGAACCTTAAGCCAGTTTTTGATCTTTGGGCTACGCCAAAGGTACACGGCCAGGAACATCAATATTGCTGTCCATAGAACAACGAAAACCATACTTGTAATATATAGAATTCTATCTTTACCTGCATGCTGAATCCCCTAAAGAATATTGTTGTCATCGGTGACCGAATCCTTATCAAGCCGTTGGAATCTGCCAATAAAACCAGTAGTGGTCTTTACTTGCCGCCAAGTGTCAAGGAACATGATTCCGTACACACGGGTCTTGTTGTTAAGGTTGGTCCGGGCTACCCGATTCCTGCAAACCAGGATCCGGACGCTGTATTCCGTGGAGACAATGGTGACGGAGTGAACTATGTCCCGCTCCAGGTGAAGGAAGGGGATGAGGCTCTTTATTTACACGCCAGCGGAACCGAACTTGAAGTGAACGGTGAACGCTACGTGATTATTTCCCAGAATGCGGTACTTCTGGTAGTTCGCCCTGAAGTACCTGATGATGTTTCCGGTTTGGAAAATCTGTAAGGCTTACTAGCCTAACTATTTTGCTTCGAAAAGATCGGCTGTTTCCTTGATCTTGCTTGCGACTGCGGTAAGAGATTCAAAAATCTTGCGCAGGTTGTTCTGGACGTTGTCAAAGATGACGGTATTGCAGAACAAGTCGTCGCGGTAAGCCTTGTTGGCACGGAACTGGTCGCGGAGGGCAAGCAGGAGCTTGGTCTGGCGTTCCATCTGGGCGGCGGTTTCCTTCTTCAGTTCTTCAAGCTGTGCAGCCTTCTTTGCAGCGACTTCGGGATCGTTTTCGCGAAGGATGTAGCTGGGAAGTGTTGCGAAGTCTTCGAACTTGCTCGGGGTGGCAGAATTGTTTCGCTGCATGGAGCTGCGAAGGCCAACGCCCTTGACACTAGAATCAATGGAAATGGTACAGCTGGAAGTTCCGTGATAGTTGCAGCGGACACGGGTTTCGACCTGCTTCAATTCGTTGAAGGGGTTGAAGTCCTCGTCGGTTTCCATGTAACGGAGCGGAACGTACAGCGGAGCGGGTTCGCCTGCGATGGTGATGCGGTAGGAAAGGCAAGGTTCGTTGTTGAACATCTTGGTTTCGTACAGATTGTTGCTGCTGTGCAGAAGGGTTTTCACCTTATTGTAGGCGGCAGTTGCATCGTACGGCTTTTCCAGAATTTCAGGCATGTCCTTCAGAAGGATGGACTGGACCACGTTGCAGAAGTTGTCAGAGACTGCAGTGTTGGCATTGGACCTGCCCCAAACATGGGAACCAAGGAAGAATGTGTCCGTGAATCGAGTCTCGGTTCTGCCGTTGAAGAATGCGATTGCCTTAATAATGTTAGTGAAGGAAATCCATTTACGGATGGGAACGTAGATGTCGTTCTGATCGCAGATTTCTGCAAGCTTGCCGATAATGGCCAAGGTTTCCTCGGTAAGGGTAACCTTCTTGATATCGGCGTTCCAGAGTTTCAGTTCTTCCTGGGAGAGGGCGAGGCCCATAGGAATGTGTGCTTCTTCCAGCTTGCTCTGGTCCTGCAAAAGGCCGCACAGGGCTGCAGGGGAAAGGCTTTCGGGCAGGGAAATGGAAAGGACGATGTGGTCCGTGATTTCGATCCTGCTCAATGCTGTTTCGGGACGCTGGTCACCAGTCAGCACCAGTGCTGCATCTTCACGTTCGTGAAGGGCGGTATGGATGTTTTCCTTGGTGGTTTCGTCCAGCGGATTGAAGTTCTGGAAAATGATAATGTCGAAGGCGTTCAGCTTGGAAGGGAAAGCCTGCTGACGGCGCCCCACGTTCAGGACGCGTGCGTTCTTGTAGGATGCTGCCAGACGGTTTGCAATGAGAGACTTTCCGGATCCAGAACGTCCGAAGATGTAAATGGGGGCGCCGGTTACTGTAGCTAGAAAACCTAGCTGAATGCAGGATTCTCTTTCTGGAATGCCATTACAAAGTGCAGACAACAAATCAGAGATTCTTTTTGTAAGCGTCATTTTCCCATTTCCTTCTTTGAAGGAATAATATAGTAACAATGAGGCTAAAAGACGATTTTACATTGCACAGCAACGGATTGTCGGGCTACAAATATCTGCGGGTTCTCCAAAAGGGGTTTCGAAAGCCTGCAGGAGTCCTTTTCCGTGATGATAATGTTGGTGTCTGGATAATCCTGTAAGGCCTTTTCCACCTTCTGCTGGAAGGATTTGTCATGATCCGGGCAGAGGATTGTTTTTTGGACAGGATATTCTTCTCTTTCCAAGTCACGGATGAAGCGCTTGGGGTCGCCGAGACCGCAGACTGCGATACTTTGTCTGTACCCTGGGTAGTCGCCTACGGCATTGGTTATGCTCTTGATTCTGAAGAGAACGTCGGGTGCGGTGCCGAAACATTTCAGGGCGCAAGTCCGCGGTTCGTCCTTTAGATGGTCCTGCCTAAGGCTGCGGAAAATTCCTGCGGGAATCAGTTGGTCGATTTCTGTAGGCGCCTTCTCCCAGTCCAACCTGAAGATTACGTCGGGCCGAAGGCGACTGTCCTCGAACCCGTCATCGCAGAGGATGCAGTTAGGAACGGATTTGCTTCGACGGTCCAGTTGGTGCGCAGACTTATAGCGGTTGTCCGTGGCGATAACCTGGGCGGAACCCTGCTCGATGAATTTTGCCAAGGCATGCTTGTACATGCGAACTTCGTCAAAAGCGTACTTGTGGCAGAGGATTGCGACAGTCTTTCCTTGTGCCAGCAAATCATTGGCTAGCCAGAGGGTGAACGGAGTCTTTCCCGCACCACCGGTCCTGAAACTTCCCACCACGACAAGCTTGGCATTTTTTAAGGGCTTTCCAGGCTTGAGGAAAAATTTATGATGCAACGAATAAGCCGCCCAGTAGTAGGCGGCAATTATCTTGCGGAATTTCAAACCGATACTCGTCACGTCCTTAATATACGTTTATAACTGTCGCCGATTTTAGCGCAGCAAACTTTGGCCCAGGGGTCCAGGGGGTGTACCCTTGCGTCTAATAAACCATCGTCTGCCGTCAGGCGCCGATTTTAGCAAAGCTAACATCGGCCCGGGGGTCCAGGGGGCACTGCCCCCTGCACATTATAGACAATGACGTTTCTGTTGCAGGAACAGGTCTGCCAGAACCAATGCAGCCATGCTTTCGACGATAACCGGTGCACGAACTGCGACGCAAGGATCATGACGACCCTTGGCTGCCAGAGTTCCGTTTTCGCCGCCGCGACCTGCGGTCTTCTGCTCCTGGGAGATGGTTGCAGTGGGCTTGAACGCCATCTTGCAGTAGATAGGTTCGCCATTGCTGATACCACCTAAGGAACCACCAGCATTGTTGGTTCGGGTGCGGTAAACGTTACCGTCGAAATAAAGTTCGTCGTTATGTTCGCTACCGTGCATGCGAGCGGCGGCGAAACCACTTCCAATTTCAAAGCCCTTGCAGGCCGGAATAGAAAGCATTGCCTGGGCAAGAAGTGCATCCAGGCGGTCGAAGACCGGTTCGCCCAGTGCGACGGGCGGGTTCTTCACCAGAAGGCAGACGGTTCCGCCGATGCTGTCGCCGTTGTTCTTGGCGTTCATGACGGCTTCTTCCATCTTGGCGCTGGCGGCTGCGTCGGGGCAGCGTACTGCGGAAGCTTCAATCTGGTCCAGGGTCAGGGTGTTCAAGTCCAGGGGACCGCAGTCCACGTTACCGATGGAGTTGACCCAGGCGATAATTTCGGTATTTGCCACTTGGGCAAGCAATTTCTTGGCAACGGCGCCAGCGGCTACTCGACCGATGGTCTCGCGGGCGGAACTTCTTCCACCGCCGCGGTAGTCTCTGAATCCGTACTTCATGTCGTAGCAGAGGTCTGCATGACCCGGACGGTACCACTTCTGGATTTCGGCGTAGTCATGGCTGCGCTGGTCTTCGTTGAAAACCGCGAAAGAAATGGGGGTACCTGTGGTTTTTCCCTCAAAAACGCCGGAAAGGATCTTGACCTGGTCCTTCTCATTGCGTGCGGTGGTCATTTTGCCCTGGCCAGGACGGCGGCGATCCAGTTCTGCCTGGATGTCGGCTTCGCTGATGGGGAGGCCTGCGGGGCAACCGTCCAGAACGGAACCTACGGCCGGACCATGGGATTCACCCCATGTAGAAACAGAAAAAATTTTACCAAAAGTGCTAGACATGTAAAAAAATATAGCTAATTACGTCTTTTTTCTAAGAAAATATACAATAAGGTCTTACCAGATAAGAAAAGTTTACTATCTTTTACATTGGTACTAGGAGATTATCGTGCAAAGACTTAGCATCATTGTAACCATTTTGACGCTGCTTCTATCTATAGAAGTATGTGCTCAGCGTTATAATGATTTTGCCGGAATCCCCTTTGGCGCCTCCCGCGAAACCGTCATCGAAGAAGTGATGAAACTGGGTTACGAACCCTATGGTCAGCGTGGCGAAGGCGAACGCGTTGTCATTCCCGTGTTCATGTTTGGCGAACTGCCGGTCCAGGTGGACTTCATGTTCAACAAGAATGACAAGTTCTATTCCTTTGAAATCCGTACTGGCCGCGTCGAAAGAGCCCGTCTCAGCAAGTCCTTCGAAGCTGTAGAGTACATGTCAGAACAGTTTACCCTTAAGTATGGCAAGCCTTCCGGCGCTCCGGCGATTTCCGAGAACTCTGCCCTTAAGGAAAGCATCCTTAATATCTTCCAGCAGTGGTACGCAGTTAAAGTTCTCAACGTCTATACAGCTCTCGTTCAGAAGGGCGGACGTTATTTCGCAGTGGGCTCCGTAACCCACAGAACCCTGGCTACCGAAAAGACCGCCAAGGGTGGCAAGACCAAGGAAAAGGCAACATCCAGCCGTCCGGTGTTCTAATAGAACCGTCCATAATTACAAGAGGTAACCATCAGCCAGGCTGGTGGTTTTCTTTTTTAGGTACAAGAAAAGCCCGGCATGAACCGGGCTTTTACTGAAAATGTTGCGTCGGCCGCTACCTTAGGGTCTGCGATTAGCCCTTGAACTTGTCCAGAGCTTCGTTGGGGCCGATCACGAACAGCACATCGTTCTCCTTCAGGGGGTAGTCTGCGATGTTACCGATCTTGGGGGTGGGTTCCAACGGGTCGCGGATAGCGATCACCTGGATGCCCAACTTGTGGGTAAGGTTCAGGTCCTTCAGGGTCTTGCCCCAGAAGCTTTCCGGGCAGGCCAGTTCCACGATGGAGAAACCTTCCATGAAGGGCAGGTAGTCCAGCATGTTGGGACGGTTGAGACGTTCTGCCAGGGAAATGGCCATGTCGCGTTCCGGGTGGAAGATGTCTGCTACGCCCAGCTTTTCCAGGATGGTGGTGTGGGCGGGGCTACTGGACTTGGCGATAATGTGCTTGACGCCCAGTTCGCGGAGGTTAAGGACGGTAAGCAGGGAAGCCTGCAGGTCTTCGCCGATACAGCAGATGACGCTGTCCACCTTGGCGAGAGGCAGAGCCTGGAGCTGCTTCTTACGGGTGCCGTCGGCTACAACTGCCTGAGCCACCTGGTTGGAAATGTCTTGGATCTTCTCGGGGCTGGGGTCCACCACCATGACGTCGTGACCAAGGGCGGTCAAATGACGTGCCAGGAAGTAGCCTGTATTGCCGAGGCCGATAACTACGAATTGTTTAGATGCCATATAAGCAAAAATAGAAAAATGCTTAGCATTTTTCCATTTTTGCAGTTACTAGTTATGATTTATGAAGTATGAAAGTTCGCAGGAAAGTTTCGCCGCGACACTTTGCTTGAGGTAAAATCATGAATTCTGGAGTTGTTTCTCGTAATTCATAATTCATACTTCATACCTGTGGGTTAAGTGAAACTTAACCCACCATGATGTCTTCTTCGGCGTACCACATGCCGTCTTCCTGCTTCTTGGTAACGGCGGAAACTAGGAACAAGGGGCCCATTCGGCCAATAAACATTACCATAAATACGATAATTTTGCCAGGAATGGACAAATCCGGGGTAAGCCCCATGGAAAGACCGCAAGTACTGTAGGCACTGACCACTTCGAAGAACACCTTCAGGAAGGAACCCTGGGCATTGGAGGTGCTAGGGGCTTCGGTCTGCAGAAGGATCAAGGTGGCCAGCACGATAACCACAATGGCGATTACGAAAATTCGAACGGCTTTATCCACCGTATCTTCCGGGATGGTTCGACCATGGACCTGGGTCTTGTTTCTGCCAAGGAGGCGGTTGAAGCCCAAAAGGAAGATCACTGCGGTAGTTGTGGTCTTGATACCGCCGCCACAGCTACCCGGATTGGCGCCAATAAGCATGATAATAATGAAGAAGAACAGGGAGCCCACGCTCAGGTGGGGAACATCCACGGAGTTTAGACCTGCGGTACGGCTGGTAAAGGCCATGAAGGTGCTGGTTTCCAGCTTTTCGCCGAAATTCAGGTTGGAGAAGGTGTTGTTCCATTCGCTGAAGGTAAAGAAGGCGATACTGGTCAGAACGATAATCAGGGTAAAGCCGATGGCGATTCGGGTATGGAGAGAAATCTTGCGGAGGGAGCGGCTCTTGAAGTCGAACATGTAGCGGACTTCGGTAATGGCCAAAAAGCCAAAGCCGCCGGCCAGGGCCAGTACGCAGGTGGTCATGTTCACGATGGGGTTCAGCTGGAACTGGACCAGGGAATCGGGGAACAGGGTGAAGCCCACGTTACAGAAGGAACTGATGGCCTGGAAGATACTGCAGAAAATGCGGTCGTAGAGGCCCATTCCGGAGAACTGGGTAAAGTAGGCCACGGCGCCGATAGCTTCCAGGATGAAGGTAAAGGGGATGACTGCCTTGAGGATTCGGGTGGCGTCCACGTTTCCTTCCTGGGTATAGTTGGCCAGGAGGGCGGACTGATGGTTGAATCCCGGGTGCATGCCGGCCAGCAGGATGATGACCGTAGAAATTGTCATGATACCGAGACCGCCGCTCTGCATCAGGAACACCAGGACCCAGTTGCCGAAGACGGTGAAACTGCTACTGATGTCGATGGTGCTGAGACCGGTGACGCATACGGCAGAGCCTGCAGTAAAGAAAGCGTCCAAGATACCCACCGGTTGACGCTGGGCGAAGGGGAGGGAGAGGAGGGCTGCGCCGAGAGTGATCAGTGCCAGATAGCCTGCCACGATCATCAGAATGGGATTGCCCTGTTTCTTCTTTTTTTCGTCGGCATTTTCCACGTAGGAGAATGCGTCATATCTTGAATGTAACATGTGGGTAAAGATAGAAAAACCTTGCCGTGTACCCCCACATAAGCTAAATTTGCGCCCGTTATGAAGAATTTGCGCGCTATTTTGATGCCGATTGCCATTATTCTTGGCATTTTGTTGCCTCAGGCCAGCGTTCTTGCGCCGACCCTCCCTTTCCAGATCGGGACCATGATGCTCCTGACTTTCATCGGCAAGGTTCCTCCCCAGGAACACGGGGTCACCTTCAAGATCGAGGTCCGCGCCTTCATTGCCAGCCTGTTGCTGCTGGCTCTCCTCTGGGTAAGCGTTGAAGTTTTCGGCCTGCCCCGCGAAGTTTTGCTGGGTGGCGCCATCATCTGCCTTTGTCCGCCGGCCAACGCTGCGCCCGCCATGGCGAAAATGCTGGGCGGAAATCCCGTGCTTGCCCTCAAGATTTTCCTGAGTGGACACTTGATCGCTTGCTTCAGCATCCCTATTATATATGGCTACTTGACCGGATCGGAGGCGGGCTTTGCAGATATCGCCCTGCGTATCTTCAATTCCATCCAGCCTATCATTTCCATCCCGCTGGCACTTGCCCTTGGCGTACGTTCCTTCTACCCGGAACTTGCCGACAAGGTGGCTAAGTTCTCCAAGTACACCATCTTCATCTGGACTTTCTCCGTGTTCGTGATTCTTGCCAAGGCAAGCCGCGACGTTCGTGAAATGGGCTTTGCTGACCTTTGGAACAGCGGTACTTTGCCTCTGCTTGCCATTGTGGCTTTGGTCCTTTGCATTCTGCAGTTTGTGCTGGGCTGGTTCTGCGACAAGAAGCACCCCATTGAAAGTTCCCAGAGCATGGGCCAGAAGAACACCACCTTGGTCATCTGGATTGCTAGCCTTTATGCCGGCCCCGTGGCCGCCATCGCCCCCACCTGCTATGTGGTGTGGCAGAACCTGGTGCTTAGCTACATGAGCGCGAGAGTCAAACCGCAGAAATAGTATCTTTGCGGCATGACCCACACGGAACTTGTCAAGAAACTTTTTGAAAATCAGGATTTGAAGTATAAGGATTTCCACCTGCCCTTGGTGCCGGGGGTTTCCAGCGATTCCCTTATCGGGGTGAGAGTTCCTGTGCTGCGGAAGCTGGCCAAGGAATTTTTTGGTACTGCTAAAACTTCGGACAAGTCGCAGACTGGGACCGTGCGGACCGTTGGTGGGTCCGTTGCGAAGTTCATGGACACGCTTCCCCACAAGTACTTCGAGGAAAACCATATCCATTCCATGCTGCTGGAGCACATCAAGGATTTTGACGAGTGCCTTGCCCGCACGGAACAGTTCTTGCCTTATATCGACAACTGGGCCATTTGCGACGGGAAAAAGCCCCGTGCCCTGCTGAAGGACGTGCCGCAATTTCTGAAGCGTATTCAGGAGTGGGTCAAGTCGGACCATCCTTATGTGGTGCGGTTCGGCATCAACATGCTGATGGACTTGTTCCTGGATGACCGCTACGACCCGAAGTTTTTGAAGTGGGTGGCCGCTGTGAATACGGCCAAGTTCAAGTCGCTGCCGGCTGGATCTCCAAATGGGTCGGCCGTGGCGATGGCACCGAACCCGAGGGTGGCTGCGGCAACCCCTGCAGGCGTTACGCTTGCGAATCCTGAATACTACGTGCAGATGGAAGTGGCCTGGTATTTCGCCACCGCCTTGGCAAAACAGTGGGACGACGCGGTGCCCTACATTGAAAAGCGAAAGCTGGATCCGTGGACCCATAACAAGGCCATCCAGAAATCTATCGAAAGCTTCCGCGTAACCGATGAACATAAGGCCTATTTGCGGACGCTGAAGGTGTAGATTGCGGCGGTTTGATGCCAATTTTTGATTTTTGTGTCACTGAATTGAGAAAAAAGCTTGTTTAGTGACAAAAAATTTGAATAAAGTAACTGAATTTGCAGATTTGCAGGAAAGATTGATGTCACTAAAAGAACGGTGTGGCCGATTTGGTGACTATTTGAGTTGGCGGAAACACTTAAAATTGTTAGTGTAGTTTTATACAACGTAACATTTTTATCACTAACTTTGTAAAAAGAGTCTTTTGGTGACAAAAAATCTCCAAAAAGCTTGCTGCGCATTCTAAATAGTTACATTTGAGAATCATGTTCCGCGATTTGCAATCAAGAATCCTTCATCTGCCGGCGTCAATGCCTAGCGAAACAAACCCGCTGAGTGCCGATGTATACGCCATCCGTGGCGAGACCGTCTGGTGGATTTTTGATGTGGGTGCCAGTGATGAGGCGGCGGATTTCATCAACAACTTACCTTGCGATGGCGTAGCGCCGGGTACCGCCCCACTCAAGAAAAATATCGTCATTTCCCATTTCCATCGGGACCATTTCTTCAACCTTTCGCGGGTCTCCTTCGACAATCTCTTTGTTGGACGCGAGACTTTTCGTCATTGCGACGAAAGCATTCGCGCCCGCAGCGGCACTCAGGTTGTTGAGTCGCCCTTACAGTTTGAAGACGGCTTGAAGTTTCATATTGAGCCTATCCCCAGCAGTCATGCCAAAGGTTCCTTGATACTTACTGTTGGGGAATCCGCTTTCTTGGGAGATTCTACTTACCCAACGGTAGGTCATAACAGGCCTGACTCCTATAACGTGCAGCTGCTTTACCAGCAGATTCAATTCCTGCGAGCCTGCGGGGCGCAAAACTTCTACATGAGTCACCGTCGGTTTATTCCGCGGGAAAAGGAATCGATCTTGCAAATCCTGGAAAGCTATTATGCCCAGCGGGAACCCAACAAGAATATCATTGAAGTTTTTCGCTAGTGATTCTTGTTCCCATTGATTTTTTGCGTTTTTGTTGCAGATCGTATTTTCCCATGTCGCATGCTAGGCGACCTCCCATGAGCCTTCACAAGGTATCTTTACAATCGTTAAAAACAAAACGATATAGTTTTTGAACAATACTGAAAGAGGATCCTATGACAGAACATGAAAATTTAGTTCTCAAGAAAAATACTTGTCTTTTGGGAGCCGTTGCTGGCGATACCATCGGCTCTCCCTACGAATTTGACATCAACAACATCAAGACTACGGAATTCCCGTTGTTCAATCGTGCTTCGGAATACACCGATGACAGCGTTATGACTGTGGCGGTGGCCAACGCGGTGATGATGGGCTTTGCGGACGGTCCAAAGCCGGGCGTTTCCCCGGACCAGCCGGATGAAAAGAAGACCGAAGAAGCCATGGTTTTCTCCATGCGCTCTCTGGGTCGCAGGTTCCCTTTTGCAGGCTACGGCGGCTGCTTCTGCCGCTGGCTTGAAAGCGATAACCCGCAGCCCTATAACAGCTGGGGCAATGGTTCCGCCATGCGCGTCTCCGCAGTAGGCTGGGCCTACGATACGCTAGAAGATGTGGAAAAGTTTGCGGAAATTTCTGCCCGCGTCACCCACAACCATCCCGAAGGCATCAAGGGAGCCAAGGCGGTGGCGGCTGCCATCTTCCTGGGTCGTGCAGGCAAGTCCAAGCAGGAAATTCTGGATTATGTGGAACGCACCTATGGCTACGCCATCAGCCAGATGACTTGTGACAAGATTCGCCCCGGCTACCATATGGATGAATCCTGCCAGGGCACGGTGCCTCAGGCATTCTGCGCTTTCCGCGAAGGCAATTCCTTTGAGGAAGTTGCCCGCCTAGCGGTCTCCTTGGGCGGTGACAGCGACACTCTCTGTTGCATCGCCTGCGCCATGGCCGAGGCTGTATACGGCATTCCCGAAGACATCCAGCAGGAAACCGTGAATCGCCTTCCCGAAGAACTTCTGACCATTCTCATTCGCTTCCAGAAGTTCGTGGCGGAAAAGTAAGTTGGCGTTTTGTAGGTCGGCACGTTCCAGATTCTTAGTCAGCAATATTTTGCCGGGCGTTTTCGCACGGCATTTCTATATTTGTATACATGCTTAAGATAATCAGGGCGGTGACCCGTTTTCTTTCCACCTATACGTCTCTCTTTGTAATCGCCTGCGCGGTGGTTGCCTTCTTTGCTCCTGTAACATTCGCCTGGGTTCGCGGAAACGTTTCTTCCGTGATTCTCGGGATCATCATGCTCTCCATGGGCTTGACTCTCCGTGTGGAAGATTTCAAGAACCTGGCGAAGCATCCGCTGGATATTTGTGCTGGCGCCTTGGCCCAGTACACCATCATGCCGCTGGTGGCTTTCGCCCTTACAAAGATTTTCGGTTTGGATCCTTATCTTGCCGTAGGTATTGTTCTGGTGGGCTGCTGTCCGGGTGGTGTCTCCAGTAACGTCATGAGCTATCTTGCAAAAGGTGACGTAGCGTTCTCCGTGGGCATGACCACGGTCAGTACCTTGCTTGCTCCCGTTATGACTCCGCTTCTGGTCCTTTGGCTGGCCGATACCAGCATCAACGTGAATGCGGTAGGGATGTTCCTCCAGATTCTTTATGTAACCATCGGCCCTGTTGCCGTAGGTTTTCTCTGCAACTATTTCCTAGGCCACCGTCAGACTTTCAAGGAAATCCAGGCGAACATGCCTTCCGTCAGTGTAATCGGTTTAGGCCTTATTGTGGGTAGTGTTATCGTGACGGTGCGCCCCCACTTGCTGAACAATGGTATATCCCTTTTGCTCCTGGTGCTGGCCGTAGTTTTCTGCCACAATGCCCTGGGCTATGTGCTGGGTTACAGCGTAGGTCGAGTGCTCAAGTTCAATACCGCCAAGAAACGTACCATCGCCATTGAGGTGGGCGTTCAGAATGCGGGTATGGCTACTGTCCTTGCTGCCGCCTTTTTTGCAAATGCAGAAAACGTCGCCGCCAATCCCATGGCTGCCTTGTGCGTCATTCCCTGCGCTATCAGCTGTGCCTATCACTCCATTAGCGGAACGGTTCTTGCCAGCCTTTTCGTGTGGTGGGATAAACGCAGTTCTCAGCGTTAGTCTTTACCAAAATCTGTGTAATTTTTTATCAATCTTGTATACAAGATTAGGCTTTTGTATGACAATATAAAGCGTTTTCGCGACATTGTAAAATTTTTGTCTTATCCAAAATATGTAAACAAGGTTTTATATAAGAAAATTGTAAACTTGCGGGGCCGATTTGCTAAATTGCGCCCATGCTCATGAAAAATAACGTATCCAAGTTTTTGTTGATCGCAATTGCTGTCGTTTTTGCTACCTACTTCGTTAAGGACTGGGTAGACCTTTTCCATTGCGGCGCTGTCGAAAGTTGCCTGCAGGATGCGCACACTTATCAGAACTACACCAAGTTCCTGAGCTCTTTCTTGCTCACCGTGCTGGCTTTTTATGCAAGCCGCTTTGCTTGCTGCCCTCGTGACGGCAAATGGCTGAAGATTGCCTTTACCTGCTCTGCCCTGGCCGATGTCTGCTTTAGATTGCTGGGCATGTTTGTTCAGGATTTCCCCATTGCCCCGTCCATTCTGGGTATCACCTGCTTTATGTTCTTCCAGTCTGCCCTTACTTACAGACACACCCGCACAAGCGATACTGATACTCACTTCCCCAAGATTTTGATTGTGCCTGTGGTTGTTCTTGCTGTACTGGCAATTGCCTATTTTGTAGGCCTTGTTCCGCAGATTCTTTTTGTGATTGGCGGTTACGCAGCATTCCTCATTTGTTCCTTGATTGTTGCTTGCAAGGCTGGTGCTGTAGGATACTTCTCTGCACATAAGGCCAAGCTTATGAAAATCGGCATGATCGTGTTCTTCATTGGCGACGCCCTGGTGGGTTTTGCTCTCGCCACTAGCGATGACCACTCTGTGATGGAATTGATTTCCGCCATTGCCGATGGCTTGGTCTGGCCGGTTTACGTGCCCGCCCAGATTCTCCTGATCAAGAGCTGCTGCGAAGATTAGTTTCGCCCATTCGCACATAGATTGAAAGTTTCGTTGAAACGAAAAAAGGTAGCGACTTAAATCGCTACCTCTTTTTTTAAAGGTGTGGCATCCATTCACGGCAAAACACTCGAAGCTACTTTTTATAAAAAGATAGCAGTGCCTCGGAAATTCGTTTTTCGCGCTGCGTACTATAATCGGAGCTGGCCCGAAGCCGCTTGGCCGATGGCGCGCCTAAACTGTATCACAAGAGCAACGAGCTTTAATAATACTGTTAGATCGGGCGTTGATCCGTGGGATGCCTAGACTTAATATACCTAATAAGGCGTCGCCAGACAAGCAGCGGAATGAAAATATTTGTAATCCAAATTGTAATGAAGTCCGGACTGTGTTATCTGTATCTTTTTTTGCGGGTTTTGACGAAATTTACGGGTTTTCGTTGTTTTCCCAGTCTTCTCTGATTTCGTCGGGCTCGTCCTTAAAGGGGGTGATGAAGTCGGCGCAGTACTGAGCCACCTGTTCGCGGAGCTTGTTGCCGCGAACCTTTCCCAGGAGGATTTCGATGTCTTCCAAGGGGGCTGCCATGAAGGCTTCGGCGCTCTTGTACTTGCTGAGAACTTTGATGCGGGTTTCGTGACCTACGCCGGGTTGCTTGAGCCATTCCACTTCCAGGTCTTTCTTGCGCTTGCTGCGCTGGTAGGTAATGGCAAAGCGGTGGGCTTCGTCACGGGCGTTCTGCAGAAGTTTTAGGGCCGGGTTGGTACGGTGCAGCACGATGCTTTTGCGTTCGTCGGGGAACACAATTTCTTCCAGGCGCTTGGCAAGCCCGATGAGGGGCAGGTCCTTGTCATGACCTAGTTCCTTCAGAATTTGCATGGTGGCGTCTACCTGACCCTTACCGCCATCGCAGACCCACAGGTCGGGCATGGGGGTGCCTTCGTCCTCTAGGCGGCGGATGCGGCGGGTCATGACTTCACGCATGCTGGCGAAGTCGTCCACGCCTTCCACGGTCTTGATGATGAACTTGCGGTAGTTGGACTTGTCCGGCTTTCCGTTCTTGAAGGCCACGAGGCTTGCCACGGTGTTGGTTCCACTCAAGTGGGAAATATCCACGCACTCGATGCGGAAGGGGGTCTTCTTGAGCCCAAGGACTTTTTGCAGTTCAAAAACGCTCTGGTCGATTTCGCTGTACTTCTGGACTTCTGCGCGCATTTCCACAAGGATCATGTCGGCGTTGGCGCCTGCCAATTTCAGGAATCCCAACTTTTCACCACGCTGGGGAATGTTGAAGAAAACCTTTCGTCCGGCTTTTTCCGTAAGGGCTGCCTGCAGGGATTCGGAGTCCTCGGGCAATGCGATGTCGGTGGCAATTTCTTTAGGAATGAAATCCTGGTCCATGTACCAGTTCAGAATCATCTGGCGGAAGATTTCGGTTTCGTCATCTTCCAGTTCGCATTCCAGGCGGTAGTGCCTGCGACCTGTCAGCACTCCTTCGCGGTACTCCAGAATTACCGCTGCCGCCAAGGTTCCGTTGCGGCGGAGGGTAACAATGTCCAGGGACAAGTTGGGGTCGGAAGTATCCGTCTTGGCGTGGACCCCTGTGGATTGCAGAGCCTGGATTGCATCTCGCTTCTTTGCCGCCGCTTCAAAGTCCAGGTTGGCGGCCGCGTCGTTCATTTCCTTCGTCCAGATTTCTAGAAGGTCGTCACGTTTTCCTTCCAAGAGGAGTCTTGCCTGCATTACGTCCTTGTAGTAGTCCTCGCGGCTGATAAGCCCTGCGCAGGGAGCCTTGCAACGACCGATATGGTAGTTGAGGCAGGGGCGCTGAGGAGAACGAGGCGGCAGTTCCATGGTGCATTCACGGATGCCGAAAAGCCTGGCGGCCAGGTCGATTAGCTTGTCTGTAGTTCGGGTGCCCATGTAGGGACCGTAATACTGGCAATTATCCTTGCGAACGGACCTAGTGATAAAAAGTCTCGGGAACGGGTCTCGCACCGAAAATGCCAAGTACGGAAAATGCTTGTCATCCTTCAGAAGCACATTGTATTTTGGGGTGTGCTTACGGATAAGGTTGGCTTCAAGAATCAGTGCCTCTTCTTCCGTCTCGGTAATGATCCACTCGATGTCGCGAATATAAGGCAACATCAGGGTTGCCGCGCGGTGGCCGTTGTGCTCGCTTCCGTCAAAATAGCTGCGGACTCGGTTCTTCAGAACCTTGGCTTTCCCGATGTAGATGATCTTGCCTGCGGCGTTCTTCATGATGTAGACGCCGGGGTGATCGGGAAGCTCCGAGAGTCGCCTTTGGATGTGCTCGTTGACGGAAATCATAATAGACTGAATTTAAAAATTTTTTATCGTTGCCCCGCTAAATTTTTAATTATTTTGTAGATGTAAATTATCCATAGAAGATATTCAACTTACGGAGCAAAGATGAATTTTGAAAAGGTAAATGTACTTTCCCAGAAAATCGAAGGAGTTCTGGGAACAGTTCGCGCCCTTAAAGAAGAAAATGCGAAACTTAAGCAGCAGTTGGCTGCATCCCAGGCTTCCTTCCAGGACAAGTCCTTGTTGCTGGAAAAGGCAAACGCAAGCATCGTTGATTACAAGGCTGCACTGAATGCCCGCGAAAACGAAGCCATTGCCCAGACTCAGTCCTTGAACGTCAAGGAAATCGAAATCGCCGGCCTTAATGAAAAGATGTCCGAAAGGAACAAGGCTGTCGAAGATCTCAAGGCTCAGATTGAACTTTTGAACTGCAAGGTCCAGGAAAAGGACAACAAGCTCCAGCAGAGCGCAGGCCTCCTCCAAGAAAGCGCAAACCGCCTTCAGGAATATCAGGCTCGCATGCAGGAAGACGCAGCCAAGATTGAAGCAAGCGAACAGAAGATTCAGGAATGCGAAGCCCGCATTCAGGACGACGAAAGCAAGTTCCAGGAATTTGCCGCCCAGCTGGATGGTTTGAATGGTCAGGTTGCAGCCCTCAATGGACAGATCAATGACAAACTGGTGACCATCGCAAATTTGACTGAACAGCTCAACGCTTGCAACCAGAAGGTTGAAGAACTTAATGCAGCCATTGCTGAAAAGGATGAACTGCTCCAGGCTCAGGCAGACGAAATTGACGAAGCCCAGGAAAAGTTCCAGCAGTTGGTTTCTACCATCGAAAACGAATTGGGTACCGACCTTCCCATTGAACAGGAAAGTGTTGCAGATGAAGACATCGTCGAAGAAGAAGTTGTCGAGGATGTTGCCCAGGAACCTGCTGAAGAAGAAATTCCCACTATTGAAGTTCATCCGGCAAAAGAAAAGAAGGTTGAGGATAACGACTTGTTCTCTTCTTCCTCTGCGAGCAATGGAGGCTCGCAAACAAATTTTTTTGGGTAAATCGCCTCTTGGATGATGATCCATTTGGCGTAGGAATGAAATAATGGCTGATAACGAATCTCTCAGATCTGTAAGTGTAATTGTCGCTCAAGAAAGCATTCAAATCCGTACGGACTTGCCCGATGCGGAATTGAAGGAAATTAGCGAGTTTATCGACCAGCGATTCGATCGCTCGGCAAAGTTCCAGATGGAAAACCGTAAGCGTTTGGCATTGCTGGCCGTGGAACTTACGTCGGAGATTTTCGAATTGCGTAAGCAGCTGCGTCGTGCAAAGATCTACTACGATACCATGGAGCAGGACCTCAAGAACCTTTCCCTCCTTTTGGACGAAGGAATGAGCCGCACCAATTTCGACAAGATGTAGTCAGCCGTTTCAGGATATAAAAAGAGAACCACCCGTCCGGGTGGTTCTTCTTGTTTAAAGTTATTTGGTTTTGATTACTGATCGGCAACGCAACGGACGTTGTAGGCTCGGTCGGACACTTCATCTTGCAATCCGTGGACCTGGTCGCCGTCAAAGTTCTTGATCTTCCAGGCTTGGCCGCTGCTCAACCAGAAGTAGCCCTGCTTGTCAGCATCACCGTAATCTGTAGGTTCTCCGCCGGAAAGCTTGAAACGACCGCCGACCTGCCACCACTCGTGCTTGACTGCGGCGTCCAGGGCTTCAATTTCGTCCTGGGTTGGCAGGCGCCATGTGGTGGGACAGGCACGCTGTGCGGCAGAGAATGAGTAGAAACCGCCATAGGTTCCACACATGTCTTCACTGCTGCTGGTCTTGCAGAAGTAGCCGTTCTTGGTTTCGTAGTTCAAGTTTTGGGCCATCCAGAGCTTGCCGTTGATTGTTTCGATGGTATATTGCTTACCGTCGCGATTGTCAACCATCTTGTTTCCGTTGATGGTCGGGGGATTCTGGGCTTCAACGGACATATTGATGTCGATGGTTGCCTGGGAGGAGCTAGACGCAGCTGCAGCTTCGCATTTTGCACTCCAGCAAAATGTTGGTGAGTTGCTAGAATACGGAGCAATATAGCCGGTTGTAGAGTCCAGATAGACGGATTCATGAATGACAGAATCCTTTACGTAAGGATTGTTATTGGAGTTGTTTCCGCCTGTAACGGGCTTAGAAGAGCTTTGGTTCCCCGGAGTCTGTTCGTTGTACGGAGAAGACACCGTATCGGCGGAACAGGCAAAAAACACTCCTACCACACCCAATATTCCCAATAATGTAGTGGTCTTTTTCATGGATTCAAATATAGTTTACAAATCTTCACATAACTAGAAAAAAGTTTTTTACTATCTTTTTCCTCACTATGACAAACGTTGAAATTTTCGACACCACTTTTGCTATGACCATTTTGGTCATTTTGGCTCTTTGCGTCCCCACCATCTTGCTCCTTGCTAACTGGATTCTCCATCCGGGCAAGATCAAGGACACTGCTATCAAGGGTACTTCCTACGAATGCGGTATTGCTCATGTTTCGGGTACTTCTAACGAACGTTACCCGGTGAAGTACTACATGGTTGCAATGCTCTTCCTGGTGTTCGACTTGGAAGTCGCTTTCCTCTACCCCTGGACCATCCAGTTCTTGGCCGGTGGCTGGGAACTCCTCTATGTCCTGTTGGGCTTCCTCGTGATTCTCGAAGCCGGTTACTGCTACCTTATGAAGAAGGGTGTGCTGAACTGGACCAAGATCCAGGACTAATCTCCAAAGAGTTTATTCTATCTCAAAAGGCAAGCGTGGGTCTCTGGCCCGCGCTTGCTTTTTTTGTGGGGTTCCAGGGGGTGTAACCCCTTGCATCTTAGAAGGAATGTCGTAGGTAGACGGTCATGCCCAGGTGGTCGAAGTCGACCCAGCTGAATTCGCCTCGGGCGTAGAGCTGTTCTTTCAAGTTCAGGGCCAACTGGCCGCCGAAGCCCACGGCCTGGTGCCACTTGTTCCGCCACAGTTCGCTGAAGTGGTCGCCAGACTTTCCGCCTTCGTAGAAGATGGTTCCGGCCAAGCGCCATGCCAGGAATTTTCTCAGTTCCGCCTGGACTATCAGTGCCTGCTTGTCGTTGAAGTAAAGGCTTTCCACGCCGCGGAAACGCTTGATTCCATCGGGGCCGGACAGCATGTCGAAGGGAACATCGCCGTTTGCCCGCTGCCACAGAAGGCCTACGGCCATGGAGGTTTCCCAGAAAAGGTAGGTGAATCCGCGGATGTCGATGGACTCGGTGTCGAAGGCGTAATCTCCCAGGACGTCGCTGTAGAACATTTGCTGCCACTGCACCAGGAATCCGTGTCGGCTCCAGTTCAGGTTGTCTCGGGTGTCTAGACCCAGGATATAGCCTGCGCCGTTTCTCCATCCGGAGTGTTCGTCGGGAAGTGTTATTTTGTCTGTACTACCGCCCTCATTTCCGCCTGCCGCCTCGCTTTTCCTGAAGTCTATGTCGGAATGCTCCACATGGATTTCTGCTCCGTACCGGAACATTCTAGGAAGTCCAACACTGGATTCTACCCTAGTGCCGAACTTGAATTTTTCGCGGTCGTAAAGAACGAATTTGTCAATGTCGGGATTGTTGCCCGCGCCAAAGTAGCTGGCTACCCAGTTTTGGTAACGAAGGTCGGCTCTGATGGCGATCTGATCGTGATGCAAGTAGTAGTAAGGCTCGACAATGAACTGGAATTGCTTTCTGGTGGAACCGATGGCGGAGATGTCGATTTCGTTGACTTTTCCGCCTTTTTCCAAGGGCTTGAAAAAGACGATGCCCATGGCGCCAAACTGGAGTTTGGTCTCTTCGGAGTAACCGAGGACAGGAAGGGCGGTGAAACGTTGGAAATGTTCCGTGGAGTCTTTTGTCGTGGTTACAGAATCGGTTTCCCCGGCGGCGAGCAAGGGAGATACCACGATAAGAGAGGTTGCGAGGAACTTTACCAGATTCATTGTTATGAAATATACAATCTCGCACTTTTTTAAAAAAGCTATTTTTGATTTATGCCCATACTTTCTGCCCAGAATATTCTTTTGCGCCTTGGCGGTTCTGCACCGCTGTTGGATGGTGTTTCCTTTGACATTGAAGCGGGTGACCGCATTTGCCTGGTGGGCCGTAATGGCGAAGGCAAGTCAACGCTGCTGAAGGTTCTGACCGGCGAGATGGAATACAACTCCGGCGATGTGATTAGGAAGACTGGGCTTCGCGTAAGCCGTATGATTCAGGAGATTCCTGCCCACATCGATGGCACGGTGCGCGATATCGTGATGGGGAAGGTGGCGGCAGGTAGTTCCGCCGGATGGACTGGAGCCAAGGACGGCACCGACAACGATGGGCATCATGATGCTGCAGCAGAAGCGATTCTCGGCAAGACGGGTATTGATGCGGATGCTCAGTACGATAGCCTTAGCGGTGGCCAGAAGCGTCGTGTGCTTTTTGCCCGCGCCGTGGCGGAAGATCCGGATTTGCTTTTGCTGGATGAACCCACCAACCATCTTGATATTCCCGCCATCCAGTGGCTGGAAGGTATCGTGACCCGATTGAATTGTGCCGTCATGTTTGTAAGCCATGACCGTGCCTTCGTGCGTCGTACCGCCACAAGAATTTTTGAACTGGACCGCGGCCGCGTCCGTAGCTGGGATTTTCCCTACGACAAGTTTGTCCAGTTCCGCGACCAGGCTCTTGCAGAAGAAGAAAAGGCAAACGCCTTGTTCGACAAGCGCCTCGCCGAAGAAGAAGTATGGATCCGTAAGGGCATCCAGGCTCGCCGCACCCGAAACGAGGGCCGCGTTCGCGCTCTCATCAAGATGCGTCAGGAACGTGCCGAACGTCGTACTCGTACAGGTACTGTCAACATGCAGATTACGGAGGCGGAACGCTCCGGCCGCATGGTGGCGCGCCTTAAGAACGTCACCTATTCCTACGACGGCGCGCCCCTCATTAGCGATTTCAGTACCGAGGTTTCCCGCGGCGACCGCATCGGCATTGTGGGTCCCAATGGTTCTGGCAAAACCACACTGCTGAAACTGATCCTTGGGGAATTGCAGCCCGACGCCGGCGAAGTCAAGTTGGGCACGAATCTTGAAATTGCCTACTTCGACCAGATGCGTACAAGCCTTCGTGAAGACAAGTCCCTCATTGAAAACATCGGTGACGGTCAGGCCTACATTACCTTGAATGGCGTCAAGCGTCATGTGTTAAGTTATTTGCAAGACTTCCTTTTCAGTGCGGATAGAGCCCGCGGCCCCATCAGCGCCCTCAGCGGTGGTGAACGCAACCGCTTGCTCTTGGCTTGCCTCTTCAGCCATCCCAGTAACGTGCTGGTTCTTGATGAACCTACCAACGACTTGGATATGGAAACCTTGGACTTGCTGGCTGAACTTCTGGCAGAATACAAGGGAACGGTTCTTGCCGTCAGCCATGACCGAACTTTCCTGGATTCTGTGGCTACGGGAATTTACGCCATCGAGGAAGACGGAAACATCTTTGAAGCTGTGGGTGGTTATTCCGATTACGAAGCCAATAAGAAAATGCGTGACAAGGAAGCCGCCAACGCCGCCCGCCTTGCCGCAGAAAAAGAAGCAGCCGTGGCAACCCGTTCTGCAGCCTCTGCTTCCGGCGCTTCCTCCAGTTCCTCGGAACCCTCCAAGAAGAAAAAGCGCAGCTACAACGAGGAGCGAGAGTACAACGCCCTTCCCGAAAAGATCGAGAAGTTGGAAACTGAAATCGCCTCCCGTCAGGAAGAGCTTTGCAAACCGGAAGTCTGCACCAACGCCGCCCGCATCGTGGAACTCCAGAAGGAAATTTCCGACCGCGAAGCTGAACTGGAAAAGGCCTACGAACGTTTCGAAGAGCTGGACGCTCTAGGCTAAAATTTTTTTTTCAAAGGATGTATCCGAATAATGCGTTTTTTTGGCGCGTTATTTCGCCTTAGTTGGTCATCCCCTCCCTTCCCAGGGGGGTACGTTTTTCGTATAATTTATATAGATTAAGGTGTATTGGAATTGTGAGGTTAACATGAACAAAAAAGTTTCTCTTTTGGCTCTGGGTCTTTTGACCGGTGCCGCATCCGCAGCAACCGCTGTTGTTTGGTCCGACGAAGCTGGTGTAAAAGTCACCAAGGACCCGGCTTACTTCTATACATTCGCATATGAAGAAGGTAGTGGCGCTGCCATCGATACCACCAATGTGAATGGTGCCAAGGTTTTGGATTTTAACGTTCCTATGGGAAAGGCTAGTGCTGGTGCAGGCTATGGTTTTGCCTGGCAGCAGAATGCAACCACTTATAAAGATGTTGCTGTGTCCCTTTCTTCCTATAAGGGTGTTTGCTTGGTTTACGAAGCTGAAGCTCCGTTCCGTGTAGACTTTAAGCAGTCTACCATTACCGATGACAACTTCTACGGTTATGAACTGGATGCCGCAGCTTCTCCCAAGAAGGTGTTTGTTCCTTTTGCAGATTTGGCTCAGGGTTGGAAGTCCTCTACAACGAAGGCTTGGGCTGTGGGTTCTCAGACGGGTGTGCAGTTCAGCTACAAGAATACCCATGCCAATTCCGCTAAGACCGAAACCAACGCCGTTATCCTTCATAGCTTCACCTTGGCTGACGAATGTATTACTGCCGCTCCCAATGTAACTGAAGGCTTCAAGGGCTACAATGGTGGTGCCATCGACTTGAAGGAAGGTTCTATTCATACTATGAATATGCCGGAAGTCTTTGAGGATGCCGATGGTGACGACCTGGTAATTACTGTAAAGATTGTCAGCGAAACAAAGTCTGTGAAGCTGGTGGATTCCACCGCCTATACCGGTAAGAGCACCATCCAGTTCACTACCGCTTCCAACCCCAAGGGCCCTGCAACTGTAACCCTGACTGCTACCGACCCCACCAAGAAGACTGCAACCTTCAGCTTTACCATCAATACCGTGGATACAGAAAACCTCCCGGTGGCAAAGGATTTCAGCTTCGAGGTTCTTGAGGATTCTTCCTACAAGAATGGTTTGACCGAAAAGGGCTTCAACTTGAACAAGCTTTGCTTCGATGCCGATGGCGATACCGCCCTGGCTGAAATTGTTGACATGCCTGCCCATGGTAATCTTGACTACGCTAAGACCGGCATATTCACCTATGCACCGGAAGCAAATTACTTCGGCTCTGATAGCTTTACATACAGATGCTACGAAAGGGATGTTCCTTCTCGCGTAGGTGAGGTTGCTACCGTTTCCATTACAGTGACCCCGGTAAACGACGCTCCGACCATCAGCTTTAATGGCGAAAATTTTGTTGACGGCGATGGCAACGAGTATGCTTATGGCGATACCCTTGTCGTCGACGAGGATTTCGAAAAGTTTGTTATCGGTATTCCTGAAGAAAATGTTTCCGTTACCGACCCTGATGGCGACGATGATATTGTTATCATGGCCAAGTCTTCCGGCGTGGTTACAGTAAGCATGACTAATGAATTGTCTGGCTTCCATGGCATTGAAATTTCTGCCATTAAGGATGCGAACGGCATGGCAAAGATTACTCTTGCCGCTGGCGACCACAAGATTACCAAGCCTCTTGAAATCTGCTATGTGAAAGTCAATCCGGTTGTCGATGCTCCTAGCGTAAAGGATGACGAATATACTATTCCTCAGGATTCTCTCTTCAAGGTGTCCGCCAAGAATGGTGTTCTCGCCAACGATCCGAATCCGGACAGTATTGCAGTTAAGGCAGTTCTTGAAATTCCTGCAGAACATGGCGAAGTTGTTTTGGCTGCCGACGGATCCTTCACCTACAAGTCCGACGAAGGTTACGAAGACGAGGATGCCTTTGCCTATAAGCTGGTTTATGGCGATGGTGAAGAAACCAATATGGCTATTGTGACCATCAACGTGGTTCATAGAAACCATGCTCCGACAATTGTTGAAGGCGTGCTGGATACTGTGGGCAATCGTTTGTCTGCTCTCAGGGAAGACTTTACAAGCATTCCCAAGTTTACCAAGGCAGAAATCCAGAGCTGGTTCGTGGATGATCAGGATGCTGCAACTGCTTTGACTTTCTCTGTCCGTAGCGATGATAGTCTCCTGGCTCCGACTTATGCCTCTGGTACTATTACCGTCAAGTCTGTGAAGGATGCTTGCGGTGATGCTGAAATCATTGTGACCGCAAAGGATAAGGGTGGTGCTACAATGGATCTTAGAATCCCGGCATCTATCAGCTGCGTGAACGACAAGCCTGTACTCTTGGCTGGCGATACCGTTTATGTTCCCGCCGATTCCGCATTCTCCTTTGTGGTTGATCTTACCAAGTACGTGTCCGATCCGGATGGCGATGAATTGGAATACACCTTCTCTAGATCCAACGTTGCTATTGACGTTGAGATTGAAGGCGACTCTATGATCGTAACCGCCAAGGAAGGATATCGTTATGGAATGGAAACCACCATCGGTATTGTTCTGAAGGTCAGCGATCCGAGCGGCCTTTATGTCACTGCCAATGTCATTGTGAAGTTCGGCGATGATCCTAAGTCCATCAAGCCGGTGATTGCCGCTCCCAAGGCCAACTGGCAGAATGCAATTCTTGCAAACCGTGGCATGGCCGCTATCTTTGATATGCAGGGCCGTGTGATGTGGAAGCAGAAGCTGCCGGTCAGCGAAGCCGAAGTCCGTGCTGCTGCAAGCCAGGTGCAGGGCCGCAAAATCCTGCAGGTTAATAAGCAGGTATTCACCATCAAGTAATCTCACTTGCTTCTCGGAAAAATTTGAATTAAGGTTTAAAAAAAAAAGACTCCGCATTTTGCGGAGTCTTTTTCTTTAGAACGTTTTGTAGTATCTGTTTCGGCCTTGCGGCCTCGCAATGGCATTACTTTGCCATTGCTTCGGTGTCGAGAGCGATGAGCAATTCTTCGTTGGTGGCGACCACCATGGCGGTGGGGGTGCCGTCCTTGGAAATAATGTGACCGGATTCCTTGCCGCTCTTCATATTTCGATCGTCGTCGATTTCGTAACCCAGGAGCTTCAGGTTTTCCATCACGGTCTTACGGATCAGGAAGCTGTTTTCGCCAATGCCGCCGGTAAAGACGAGAGCGTCGATGCGGGGGAGAGCCATGGCGATGCCGCCGATTTCGCGGGCCAGCTTGTAGCAGAAGGTTTCAATAGCGATCTGTGCACCAACGTGGCCTTCGCTTGCAGCCTGGCTCAATGTGCGCATGTCGTTAGAAAGACCGGAGAGGCCAAGCAGACCGGATTCCTTGTTCACCATCTTGTCCAGGCGGTCGATGTCGTAGCCGTATTTCTTGCTAATGAAGAAGAGAATTGCCGGGTCGATGGAGCCGGAACGGGTTCCCATGATAAGGCCGTCCAGTGGAGTGAAACCCATGGTGGTGTCTGCGCACTTGCCGTTCAGGATTGCGGAGCAGCTGGAACCGTTACCGAGATGTGCGGTAATGAAGCAGCAGTCTTCCGGCTTCTTGTCGAGAATGGCAGCAGCTTCTGCAGTAACGAAACGGTGGCTGGTGCCGTGGAAACCGTAGCGACGGATGGCATCGTCTTCATAGAACTTGTAGGGGATGCCGTAAAGGAATGCCTTGCGGGGCATAGTCTGATGGAAGGCGGTGTCGAACACGGCAACCTGGGGCAGGCCGGGGAAGAACTTCATGGCGCATTCCATACCGGTAGCGTGTGCCGGTTCATGGAGGGGAGCGAACAGGGTAATGCTACGGATGTAGTCGATCACTTCCTGGGTAACCTTTTCGCTCTTGATGTACTTACCACCGTGCACAACGCGGTGGCCGATGGCTTCGATGCCGTCGATGAGTTTCTGTTCGCCCAGGTACTTCTGGACTGCGGCAACGGCTTCGGCATGAGTGGGGCAGTCAAAATTGTAGTCCTGCTTGTCTACCGGGCCCTTGCCCTTGAAGTGGCCGTTAACGCCAATGTTTTCAACAAGACCGCTAGAAAGAGCTTCCTTGGTAACGGTATCAATGACTGCGAACTTTACAGAAGAGCTGCCGCAGTTAAGAACGAGTACTTGCATTTTTTCCTCTTTGTTTCAAGGTATCTATTTATGCGGAAAAATTTAGGAAAAACCGACGGGGAAATTTCTAGATTATTTTCGATGCTTAAGAGAATTCAAAGTTTTGATGAAAGGGTTTCCCTTTATTGGACCAACCGCCATTTTTCAAAAGGTGTAAATAGGTTCCTGAAGTTCTATGTTCGCCTTGGCGATGGTTACCTTTGGGCTGTATTCATTGCTGTGTTGGTGTTCAATATTGGCTGGAACGCTTTTTGGCCTATTTTGGGTCGAGCTCTTTGCGCCCTGGTTGCGGCCTTGGCTATCTACAAAGTCGTGAAACTCAGTACCAAACGTCTTCGCCCCTTTGCCAAGAATCCTCTGATCAAGGCTGAGGTTCCGCCTCTGGACAAGTACAGCTTCCCTTCTGGCCATACCATGAACAACCTGGCAGTGGCTTCTGCAGTTTTCTATGCGGTTCCCTCCTATGGTTGGATTATGCTGTTGCTGCCTTTGACTTGGGGTCTTCTGCGAGTGTACTACGGTGTTCATTGGCTGTCTGACATTATCTGCGGTTTTGTTCTTGGGGTTGTGAGCTTCGTCATAGGAAGCGTCCTCTGGATTCCTGTGGCATCTCTCCTTTCGGGATTTTTTCCGCAGATTCCCTTCGTTTCGTAGTGTACATCGGCGATAAAAAACTAAATTTTTCCCCATATGGAGAAAATTCAGAAAATCGATGAACGCGTTTCCCATAGTTGGACCGGCGCTTATGGGCGTCTTTCCGAGAAGGCTAAGCGTTATCTTCGTCTGTATGTCCGTCTTGGTGACGGATACTTCTGGATTATTGTCGCTCTGCTTTTGCTTGTCCATTCTGGTTGGCAGGTGGCCGTTCCTATTATTCTGAATGCCTTGTTTGCTTTCGCCATTGTGGTGGCACTCTATGAACTGATCAAGCTGAACGTAAAGCGCCCCCGTCCGTTTTCTGTATTACCTTCAGTAAAACAGGAACTGCCTTTGATGGACTTGTACAGTTTCCCCTCTGGCCATACGATGAATAATCTGGCAGTGGCAACCACGGTAATGATGGCTATGCCTTATTACTACTGGTTCTTGTTCCTGCTTCCTCTCTCTTGGGGATTGCTTCGCGTGGCCTTTGGCTTGCACTGGCTTTCCGATGTAATCTTTGGAATTGTTTTCGGTCTTCTGTGCTTTACCGCGGCCCATTTTGCATGGATTCCCCTTTCTGGCATTCTTGCGGACTGGCTTCCCATGCTTGCTTTCTAGGCCTTATGAATCAGTACGTTTCTGCAAAGGATTTCTTTGCAACTCTTTCTCCTGAAGCCCGGGTTTATCTGTTGATCCGTCATGGGGAGCGTCGTCATATTACTCCCCAGGATTCCGATGGCGGGGCCCATGTGGGTCTTACAGACAAAGGAAGGGAACAGGCTTTCCGTCTAGGAACGCTCTTTCCGGCAACTGGCGATGCCGCTTATTTTTCCAGCCCTGTAGACCGTTGTGTAGAGACCGCTCAGCGTATTGGACTTGGCCGTGAATCGGTTGGCGGTCCCGCCGCTGCCCCAGTCCAGGTTCTTGATTCCCTGGGTGATTTCTTTGTTCGGGATTTTGACGAGTACCATGCGGTGCTTAACGAAAATTTCTATCCCAGTATCTGCCAGTGGATTGCTGATGGCGTGCACCCGGCCTATCTTCCGTTAGCGGAACGCGCCGAGGAAATGCGTAAGATGATGTTTGACAAAGGCTCCGCCCGCTTCAATATCTTTGCCTCCCACGACGCCTGGATTGTTCCTTGCCTAGCCCATTTTTGCCATTTCAAATTTACCCCGGGAGTCTGGATGAACTTCCTAACAGGACTGGCTTTTGTGGTTGAAGGGGGCAAAACGGAAAGAATAGTCCCTGTTTCTGCCTTGAATGACGGTAATTTGATATTCTAGGTCATCCACCTGGGTTGATTATAGGCTATATTTAGTCCATCAATTAAATCTATTAGGAGGAATCCCAATGAAGAAATCTCTTATTAAGTTGTTCATGGCTTTTTCCATGGTTCTGACTTTTGCCGGCTGTACCATTACCATTACCGAATCGGATCCGGAAGTCGGTTATTCTATTGACTACGACTATTTCTATTCGTCTTTCTGCTCCGATGATCGCGATGCTACCACTTGCAAGGACTTGGCTGCAGGTTCCTTTGTCCGTGTAGAAGGCGATCTTATTAAGAACAATCGCGTAATCATTACTGCTAAGCTTCCGGGCGAATCGAATCCTAATTACGAAGAAGAATTCTACTATGAAGGTCGATTCTCTGATGACGACGGTAGCTACTATTACTTCACCTCTGTTGATGAAAACCTGGGCGACCGTTTCTACATCTACGATGGTGACTTCGCTTCCTTGGAAAACAAGTATGAACCTTGGTCCTACAACTTCTCCAACTTTGAAGATCTCTTCAAGAAGCGCGCTAAGTAATTCTAGTCACAGAATTTCAAAAAAAGATCCTGCGTAATCGCGGGGTCTTTTTTTTATATACATTCAAGGTATGAACGCTTATCGCCGCATATTCGTGCTGGGCTCCGGTTTCAGCAAGTCCTTTCTCCCACAGATGCCTACGCTTCGGGATTTGAACGAGCTTATCCCTTTCGGAATCTCCGAGGAGTTTCCCCACTTTCGTGACTACTGCAAACGGTTTCTGGATTTATGCAATGGCCAGAGTGAATACTTGAGCATAGAGTCTCTTGCCACTTCTATTTTGTCTGCAAGAATTTTTCCGGGGGAACGTGAGCGGCTTTACCATGCCAGTCTCCGCTTCGAGCTGCTGCGTTTTATCGCCAGCGCCATCCGTCATGACGAGGGCCTTTCTGAGGAAGCCGCGGAGGTAATGCGCAAGTTCTTGAAGTCATGCATCAATTGCCCTGCGGAAGGTCGCCGCGATACTTTGTTGGTGAGCTTCAATTACGACACCTTGATTGAGTCTACCATCGCCAACGATCCGGAACTTCGTGAGATTGCTTCTGTGGATTATGGTGTGCGCATTGATCGTGCGGACCGTTCCGCCAACCATAAACCTTTGGATCATACCATTGACTTGATAAAGCTTCATGGTTCCCTCAACTGGTTCCCCATCAAGGGTGTCGCCGATGAACTGGATCTTAAGAATGTATGCCAGGTGGAACCGGAGGACCGTAGCTTCCCCATTTATTGCGAAGACACTCCCATCTACATTCCCATGGCCCACGCCAAGGAAAGTTTCCTCCGCGGAAGTTTGTTCAATGTTTTGTGGAGCAAGGCCGATTACTACTTGAAGAATGCCGAGGAAATCTATTTCATCGGTTATGGCTTCCCGAAATCCGATGTAAACAATCTTGATTTTCTTCTGTCTCATAGGGACCGCTTCAAGAAAGTGGTTGTCTTTGAACGAGAAGGCCATCCGGATCTGGTTCGCCTGGAAAATCTTTTGGGCAAGGATGTTGTCCAGTCCATGGATGCTAAAAATTTCTTTACCTAAGCCTTGACTATTTGTCAATGCTTTGTTCGTAGCGTTATAGCGCGCATCCCTATAATAATGTATTTATAGGGATGAGGTGTTGTAGTATGAAAAAAACAAAATCTAGAAAGTTTGCATCCATGGTTGCCATGGCTGCAGCTTGTTCTCTTTCTGCCTGGGCTGGCCCCATTACCACGGTTCCCTGGAATGGCCACGATGGCGCAGTTTCCTTTACATTTGACGATGGCTATAACCAGCTGGATCAGTTGGGAAGTTACCTGAATTCCAATTCGGATGTGAAGGTGACCTTCTTCATTACCGGAGCCATGGGCGCTGGTGCCGGAGATATGAGTGGCTATTTGAGCTATGCCAAGAATGGTCACGAAATCGGTAACCACTCCAAGAGCCACAAGGATATGACTACTGTGGGAGACCTGACCACGGAAACTACCGGCTGGAAGAACAGCTTGCTTTCCAAGGGCGCTTCCGAAGTCTACACTTTTGCAACTCCTTACTGTGCCAGCAACAATAACGTTGCCAATGCCATTAGCAAGGACCATATTGCCAACCGCAACTGCGCCGGTGCCAAGTATTATGGCTGGGGCACTGAACCGGAATGGATGAACATCAGTTCCAATTGCTATACCCAGGGCGGTAGCAGTACTGGTAATGCAAAGAACAACATGGGCACCGCCAAGAATCAGAAGGCTTGGACCGTGCAGCTGAATCATGGTGTGGGTGTCAACGATACCTACGGTATTTCTACAAACGATATCAAGGCCATCATGGACGAGGCCAAGAATCAGAAGTTATGGATCGCACCTTTCGGTGTGGTGGCTGCATACTACCGCGCCCACTTTGCCATTGACAAGGCTTCCGCAACCACAACCTCCGACGGCTTCAAGGTTGCCTGGACATCTCCCCATTCCGCCATGCCCAAGTCTGTGCCCCTCCGCGTGAACATCCAGAATGTTGCCGGCAGGACCGTTTCCCAGAAGGGCAAGGTTATCGCCCCCAATTCCGATGGCACTTACACCATCGAATTCATGGCTCTTGAATTGAATGTTACGGGCGAACCTCCCGAGGTGAAACCCTTCAAGGGCGCCATTGAAATCCCAGGTACAGTGGAAGGCGAGAACTACGATACTTACGCCTATGAACACGCCAATAGCGGTAGCGATACTACAGGTTATCGCTCCGACGACGCTGGCATTGTGAAGGCGGGTACTGGCTACGCTTTGGGCTATACCACCGCAGGGGACTATTTCGAGTATACTCTGGATGTGAAGACCGCAGGCAAGTACAAGGTTTCTGTCAACGGTGCTACCGGTAACGCCGCCGACGGTTCCGTTACCGTTTCTGTGGGAACGCAGAAAGTGAAAGTTGCGGTGGTCGCCCAGGGTGACTGGAATACTTATTCTGTGACCGACGGCGATACCGAATTGGATTTGGCCGCAGGTAAGCAGACGCTGCGCCTCACCATCGACAACGACAACTTGAACGTGGACTGGATCAAGCTTACTAGTGCCGCCGTGGAGCCGCTTCCCGCATCTTCAAGTTCTGTAGAAATCAACCCCGCGTCCTCCAGTTCCGACGGTTCTCTTGCCATCGCTACCCCGATGCAGTTGAATGTGGGCGCCGGCATTGTCAAGTGCAACGTGTTCGACATGAACGGCAATATGCTGAAGTCGTTCCATACGGCTGTCGGGACTTCACAAGACATTTGGAACAGAGCGAAAGATGGTTTGGGTGCTGGCGTGTACATCTTGCGTTATGGCGAGGTGGGCAAGTCTATGCAATCCGTCCGCGTTCGCAAGTAATTAAAATTCTCCTTATAAAAGAGGCTCTCGAGGTAATCCCCCGGGGGCTTTTTTGTTGGCTGTTGTAACGCTTTTGTAAAGAAAAATTGCTGAAATCGGCAAATTTGAGCAAAAAACGGGGTGTGTTGTAACGGCGTACAACACTATGTGTTACCCATTATTCCATCTTGGAATGAAAAAAATGTAGTTCTAGGGTTAAGGAGATATACCCGAAGGTTTTGGGTAAGGTGTGTTATGAATAGGAAATTTGTTATTGGTGCAGCCGTAATTGCTTTGGGTGCAACTGCTGCTGTTTCTCAGGAAATTGCAACATGGGCTGGCTTCCGTCAGGCTGCCGTTAGCTTTACTTTTGACGACGGCGCTCCCAGCCAGGTGACTGATGCTGCCCCCATGTTTGACAAGTATGGTTACAAGGGTACCTTCAACCTAGTGTACAACTGGAATCCCAATTGGAGCGGTTTCCAGAACATGGCCAAGAACGGTCACGAAATTGCAAGCCACAGTAATACTCATGGCAATAATATGTCTGGTGAAGAAGCTTCTTCCAAGACAAATATCGCGGGTAAGATTACTCAGGAATACGGTATTATTACCGTAGCATATCCCAATTGCAATGTCCCTAATGAATCTGCCGTAAAGCAGAATTATATTGTAGGTCGTATCTGTAATGGTTCCTGGCAGGGCGTTCCCGATGTTATGGACAAGAACGGCCCCAGCAACTGGGCTAAGGTTCCCGCACTCATGACCGGCTCTGAAAATGGAATCAATACTACCAGTGGGTACACGAATCAGATGCAGTCTGCCATTTCCAAGGGCGGTTGGGTGGCTTTCCTGACTCATGGCTTCTCCGGTAAGAACAATGGTAATGCTACTTATTCTCCCACCGACATCAGTGCTATGGACGGCGCTCTCCAGTGGGCTAAGCAGAACGATTCCAAGATCTGGGTCGCTCCCATGGGTTTTGTTGCCATGTACATCAAGGAACGTAATGCTTCCAAGATCACCGAAAAGTCCTCTTCCGGATCCAGCATAACTTACACTTTGACACATAGCATTGCAGATAACATTTCCAAGTACAATTACCCTCTGTCTATCCGTGTCAAGAGCAGCTGGACTAAGGTTTCCGCCACCCAGGGCGGCAAGGCTCTTGCTGCTTCCATCAAGGATGGTTACATCTACTTTGATGCGGTTCCCAACGGCGGTGACATTGTTCTTTCTTCCGATGGTGCTGCTGTTACTCCGGGTTCCAGCGCTTCTACCGGACCCTCTTCCAGCGCATCCGCATCTACCCCCTTCAAGGGTGCAATCGCGGTTCCTGGCACTGTGGAGGCTGAAAACTATGATGTAGACGCCTTCTACCATTCCAACCCCGAAAACGAAGCTCCGGATTATCGTACCGATAATGCAGGCATCGTCAAGGCTGGTACCGGTTACGCTGTGGGTTACACCACTTCTGGCGACTACTTTGAATATACCTTGGACGTGAAGGCCGCAGGTAAGTACAAGGTTTCTGTAAACGGTGCAACAGGTAACAATGCCGCTGGTTCAGTGACGGTTGCCGTTGGCTCCAGCAGCGTTGATGTCGCAGTAAAGAATTTGGGGGATTGGGACACTTATTCTGAAAGCGCAGGCGATGAAATCACCCTCGCCGCAGGTAAGCAGACCCTCCGTCTGACTATTAACGATGACAATCTGAATGTGGATTGGATCAAGCTTTCTACTGATGCAGTCATCCCTGCAGGATCTTCTAGCTCTACCGCTGTTGTCCCGGGTTCTTCCAGCTCTGGCACCTTGGCCATTGCAAAGGATATTATGCTGAACATCGGTTCCGGCGTGGTTAAGTGCAACGTGTTCGATATGAATGGCCACTTGATTAAGTCCACTCATGCCGCAGTTGGAACTACACATGACATGTGGAACCAGGTGAATGCTGGCCTTGGTGCAGGTATGTACATCATGCGCTATGGCGAAGTCGGCAAGGCCATGCAGACTATCCGAGTCCGCAAATAAGTTTCATAATCTAATTTTCTCTCTTTCTCTTTAGTTAAACCGCCCCCTAGTAGTTTCGTGTCTACCGGGGGCATTTTTTATTTGCGCGCCTGTCCGAGGGGTAGGCAATTTTTATATTTCATCCTGATGAAAAACTGGTGCAAGACTGTTGGGGTGTTTGTGATGGTTTTGGCCTGCGCTACCTTTGCGCAGCTGGCCCTTCCTAAGAAGGCCGTAGAGGATTCTGTCAAAATAAATGAAAGCAAGCCTCTTGTGGTCATTCGCGATTCCAATGACATAGACCTTCAGGCTCTTGATGATTCCATTAGCGTTATAAATGCGGAGCCGACTTTGCAGGAAACTGCCAAGAATGTGGTTATTCAGAAGGGCATCGAATTAATCGGAACTACGCTAAAGAATTCCCTCTCGCCTAATTCCGCGGAGACGGATGCCGTTCTCCAGGAACTAGAATACAAGTAGGTTGAATTTTTACGTCGGTAAAAAGAATGCTATGAAAAAAAAACTCGGCGCCGTGAAGCGACCGAGTTTTTCTCTACTGTCATCCCGGCGGATGCCGGGATCTCCTTTTGATGAATTAACCCAGGATATACTTCGGTGCTTTCAGCGCGAAGTATATCGCCTCGGTAATGCCCGAACGTAAACGTTCTGGCGCTACACTCGGCTCAGATACTTCTCACCAGATTCAACGCTCTGGTAGATGAGGGTGTTGATGGTCATGGGGCCAACGCCGCCCGGAACCGGGGTGTATGCGCTGGAAACTTCTTCCATGCCCTTTTCGCAGTCACCGACGCCACCCGGATGGTAACCGGCGTCAACCACCACAGCGCCCTGCTTGATCCATTCCTTCTTGATGAATTCCGGCTTGCCTACAGCGCCAACGACGATGTCAGCCTGCTTCACCAGTTCCGGAACGTTGGGGGTCTTGGAGTGGCAGATGGTAACGGTGCAGTTGGCGTTCAACAGCATCATGGCCATGGGCTTGCCGAGAATTGCGGAACGGCCAACAACAACAGCGTGCTTGCCGGAGAGTTCCACATTGTAAGCCTTCAGAAGACGCATAATGCCCTGGGGGGTGGCGCAGCCATAGGCCTTTTCACCCATGGACATACGACCGAAGCCCAGGCAGGTCACGCCGTCAACGTCCTTACGGGCGTCGATTGCTTCGAAAGCAGCGCGTTCGTCAATGTGGCGGGGAACCGGGTGCTGCAAAAGAATGCCATGAACGTCCGGATTTTCGTTCAGTTCCTGGATCTTGTTCAGCAGTTCTTCGGTAGTGGTGTTCTGGGGCATGATCACCTTGATGCTGTCCATGCCGACGCGAGCGCAGGCGTTGCCCTTCATCTTCACATAGGTTGCGGAAGCCGGGTCGTCGCCAACGAGGATGGTGGCAAGAATCGGGGTCTTGCCTGTCTTTTCCTTAAGCTTAGCGACGCGTGCGCTGAGTTCTTCTTCGGTAGTCTTGGCAAGAGCCTTGCCATCCAAAACGAGAGCTGCCATAGTTTTCTCCAGGTTTAATTTTCTTGAGACCAAAGATAAAAATATGCCTCGCACTTTTAAATATGCGAGGCGAAAAAATTTGATCTTAGTGATTGTTATGTGCTTCTTTTACGTCCTGCCCGTCAAGGCAGTATAGCTTTTCTGCGGGCGGTTCGGGGAAGACTGGCTCCCCCTCGGCTTCATATTCGTTACAATATCTGTAAGGCCAGCCTTTGTTTTTTGCGACGGATAGGAAGTGGTTGTGAATCGCTGTTGTATCCAAGGGAATTTCCCGCACAGCATTCCAGTCGTCCAGCCTGTCATGGAAATTGAAGCCGCGGATAATTCTCATTGAACGGTCGTCTAGTGAGTTTTTATAATTCAGTTCGTAAGTAGTGTCTACGCCATAGAGAGAATTAGGGTTTTCCGTATAGGTGTAAATGGTGTCCGGAGTCCATCGCCATCGCCATTCTTCTTCACGTTCCTCATCGGTAAAGTCTTCGCATACGAAACTTTCGGAATGGTCGCAATTTTGGAAGGCGCCAGTCATTCGGTCTGTGAAAAAGCGATGGATAGATGCAGTGTCAACGTCGAAACGGACGCTGTCTTCAACCAACTGTTCCCTGGTTAGGGTCTCGTCCACTTTCTTATTGTATTCCCTGATGTAACTGGTGACTTGGGAGTAGCGTAGATTCCTATGAATCTGTACGTATTCCATTTCATTGAAATCTTTGGGAAGTTTGTTTAAATTGGTCGCATTGTTTCCGGAATCCGTGCATGCAAATAGGGTCAAGGAGATTGAGAGAAAAGGAAGATGTTTGAGCATGTTTTAAAGATATAAAAAAAGCCCGCCTTGAAAGCGGACTTTACATTTTCTTGTTTTGTGAACCTTCGATTAGAAGATTTCCTTCAGGGAAGGTGCGATTGTGCAAATCAGAACCCAGGGGTAGGAAAGGCTTCCCTTCAGCCAGCCGGTTTTCGGAGCGACATCGCTAACGAGAACGCTGCTGGATGCTTCGACGGAATCCTGCAGGGAACCCTTCAGGGATTCCATAGAACTGTCGAACTTTTCCTTGTTCAGGTTTGCCGAATCGATGATGTTCATGAAACGGTTGCTCATTATTTTCTCCATTTTCTCTCTTCGGGGGCATAATTTAACAATTTGTAAGTTTATTTTAAAGGTCTTTGTTTCACTCCGTTTACAAAAAGCCCTTTTTTGTGAAATAAAGCACACATTTCGGTTTTTGACGGAAAATGGCGAAATTTGCCTAAATTCAATAGTTTTTACAGAAATTTAGCGTTCCGTGGACCCAAAAATCACTATTTTATAGGCGAAAAACGCAATTCTATAAAGTGTTCGCACCGTGTTCTCTTGTATAGAAATCTGTTAGTTTGTACGTTGAAATCCACTATTTGAGGGTATGAAATGAACTTGACTCAATATGCCTTTGGTTTGGCTGTTTTGGGATCTTTGGTCGCTTGCAGTGGTTCCAAGCCTGCTGTAGAAACGGCTCCCGCCACCCAGAGCGCTCCTGCTGCCCAGCCGGCCGCTGCTGTAGATTCTGTTGTCGCAACCCAGGCTTCTGTGGCCCAGACTCCCGCTGCCGAAAAGCTGAACCTTGAAGACCCCATGAGTCGTTATAGCTATGCCCTAGGTATGGATTTGGGTAAGGCTGTGGCCAGCGTGAATGTTCCGCTGAACATGGATGTGGTTATGGCTGCCATCAACGATCAGATTGATACGGCCCGCGCCGTGCAGATGGATGACGCCGCTTGCGAAAAGGCCTTGCAGGAATTGCTCCTGAAGATGCAGCTCCAGAAGGAAGCCGATGCCAAGGCTGCCGCCCAGAAGGCTCTGGAAGAACAGGCCCAGTTCCTGGCAAAGAATATTATGGACACTACCGTCAAGGTAACCACCAAGGGCGTTCAGTACAAAGTAATAACCGAAGGTGCTGGTCTTACCCCGAAGGCTGCTGATAAGGTGAAAGTCCATTACGTGGGAACTCTTCTCGACGGAACCGAATTTGACAATAGCGTCAAACGCGGTGAACCTTTGGAATTCCCCGTCAGTGCCGTAATCGAAGGCTGGCAGGACTTGCTCCTGGTCATGAAGGAAGGCATGAAGGTGAAGGCCTGGATTCCTAGCGCCTTGGCCTATGGCGAAGAAGGCGTGGACCCGCTGATTCCTGCAAACGCTATGCTGGTCTTTGAAGTGGAACTGCTGAAGGTTCTCGCCGAAATCCCTGCTGCAGAACCTGCCGTTGAAGCTGCTCCTGCCGCTGCCGCAGAACCCGCTCCTGCTGCAGAACCCGCTCCCGCCGCAGCCCAACCTGCAAAGGCCGAAGCAAAGAAGCCTGCAAAGGCTGACGGCAAAAAGAAGTGATTTAAACTGCGGAAAAGTGTAATATGGCGCTGCCTTTTGGGCGGCGCTATTTCTTTTGATTTGCGATTTACGTACAAAAGGAATTGTTTTTGGGCGTTCTGTACGTAAATTGAGGCTTTCTGGTGCGTATGGGAGACAGTTTCTCTTTTGTAGTGCGTACATAATTGGACCAAAAAGTGAATTTAGTACGTAATTTCAAACATATTTTATTACTTTGTCTGTGAACTTCGACGATTTTTACGTGCATTTTGGCATTTATTAGGCTTTTTGTACGTAAAACAGTTTTTGAACTCTGGTCGTTCTGGTCCGCCCGGGCGAGTGGAGGGGGGCTCCACCCCTAAATTCCTTTGTCTGTCGCTTGAATGTGTTTTCTATTTATCTAACTTTGTCTACATGAACCCAAATGATTTTACATCCCAGCATTTTGAAGTAGCAGGTTTCATTCGTGAAGTGTTCGGCTATATGGAACGCTTCAAGGGTCAGCTGTTTGTCCTGAAGATCGAAGATGATCTGATGAGCCATCCGTTGTTTCCTGTGCTCATGCGAGATATCGGGCTTTTGCACAAGTCCGGGATTAAAATCATTATCGTGCCGGGAACTCGCAATTCCATCGACGCCCAGCTGAAGGCTTGGGGGCTGGAATCCAAGTTCCATAACGGCGTACGTCTTACTTGCGAAGAGGCCCTGCCCCATGTGGAACAGGCATCTCTTGGCGCTGCCCAGCACATCATGAGCCACCTGACCGCTAGCGGCCTCCGTGGTATTCAGGGCAACTGGATTTTGGCCCGCAGCATGGGTGTGGTAAACGGTGTGGACTATATGCGCACTGGCCGCATCGAACGTATCCAGAAGGATATTCTGGAACAATTGCTTGACGAGAATTTTGTGCCTATCATTCCGCCTATCGGTTGGAACAAGATCGGTCACGCCTACAACATCAGCTCTACGGAACTGGCCACCGAACTGTGCAAGTACATGAAGGTGGGTAAGCTCTTCTTCATCGGTAACCAGGACGGTATCAAGCTTGAAGGTCTGGTGACCGGCAAGAACACCAAGTACTTGGAACCCACAGACAACGGCCTTATTTCCGCTATGGATGTGGACCAGGCTCAGGAACTTCTGGAACTGAATTCCGACGTTCTGAACTTCGCCCAGATGGACTACTTGATGAACGCCATTCACGCCTGCAAGGCTGGCGCCAACCGTGTCCATTTGCTTAGCGGTGAATTCCAGGGCAGCTTGCTTCAGGAAGTGTTCTCCGCCCGCGGTGACGGTACCATGGTGTACGCCAACCAGTACTCCAGTATCCGCCCGGCAACCATGGACGATATTCCCGATATTCTGCGTATTATGCAGGACTACATCGACAAGGGATTCCTTGTGCCCCGTACCCAGGAAAGCATTTCCGAAAAGCTTGCCGACTACGTGGTCTACAGCATCGATAACAGCATTCACGGCTGTGGCGCCCTTCATGAATTCGAGGACGGCATGGCCGAAATTGCAGGTATCGCTGTCAGCGCCAACTACCGCAAGTCCGGTATCGGCGACGCCATTGTGCGGCACCTCATTGATGTGGGCCGCATGAAGGGCTATAAGAAGTTGTTCCTACTCACCACCCAGGCTCTGGACTGGTTCTACCATTTCGGATTCGTGGACGGTTCTGTGGAAGAACTTCCCAAGACCAAGCGTGACCATTACAATCACAAGCGCAAGTCTCGTATCTTGATGCTGCCTCTGGAGAAGTGATATGAATTTGAAGATGATGGAAGACGGCTTCAAGATGATTCTTGAAGGTATGGGCGAAGATGTGAATCGCGAAGGCCTGCTGGATACTCCCAAGCGTGTGGCCAAGATGTATGCCGAAGTCATGAGCAGCCTTACTGGTGAACAGAAGGCTGAAGATATCCTTAAGACCCGTTTCCATGAAAAGTACGACGAAATGATCGTCGTACCCAACATTCCTTTCGCTAGCATGTGCGAACATCACTTCCTGCCCTTTACCGGCAAGGCTCACGTAGCCTACATTCCGGGCGACTGCGTGGTGGGCCTTTCCAAGATTCCCCGTGTGGTGGAATTCTATGCCCGTTACCCCCAGATCCAGGAGCGTATGACCCGTCAGATTGCAGAACTGATCCAGAAGGAGCTGAAGCCGAAGGGCGTCGCCGTGCTGTTGGAAGCAAGCCACATGTGTATGACCATGCGTGGCGTCAAGAAGCCTGGTGCTACCATGGTGACTACCCAGTTGCTTGGCTGCTTCAAGACCGACGAAAAGACCCGCGCCGAGTTCCTGGCTAGCATTAACGACCGCTTGCGCTAAGTTTCTGCCAGGTTGAAAGCTGGTATTTCAATGGAAAATCCCCGGTGATAGCCGAGGATTTTTTTCTTGTGTGTATACAGGACAACTTTGTATACAAGTTTTTTCAATTTTTTTGAAAAAAGAATTTCATTTTTGGTGCGAAAAAGGGGATTTACAACGGCCAAAAATTATTGACAGTCCGTCTTGTAATTACAACGTTGAGTGTGTAAAAATTTTCTGGCGCGGTACTGCATACTGTAAAAAATTCCCTTTGTATACAGAATTTGCTGTGTTAAAAGTTTTCTGTAAGCATGCGTCTGTTGTAATTACAACGATTGGATTACGGGTGTTGTAGTAAAATTTTTCTTATTACACATAAATTAACTTTCTTGACATTTTGTCCACGGTAACTGTATTGCGGCTTGGAATATTGCGTGCTGCACAAACTAATTTATCGGTGTATGGGTAAAACAAACAAGGAGTAGTTAAATGAAATCCAAATTTCTGAAGATGGCTGTTGTTGTGGCGGCTGCTTTGACTCTTGTGAATTGCGGTGATGAATCCAATCCCGCAAACCCCGATCAGAATCCGATTGGCGAACTTTCCAGTTCTAGTGATGTAACTGGCACACCTGATGTAGGTGTTTCCAGTTCCAGCGAAATTGCTGGCCCGATTGCTGGTATCTCCAGCTCCAGCGAAATTGCTGGCCCCGTTGCCGGCGTTTCTAGTTCCAGTGAAATTGCTGGCCCCGTTGCTGGTGTTTCCAGCTCTAGTGAAAAGCCTGTTGCTGGTTCTAGCTCCAGTGTTGCTGCTCCGAAGTCCAGCTCTTCTGAAAAGGTTATTCCGTCTTCTTCTTCCGAAGCTCCTAAGGGCATCTTCCTTGCAACGGATACCGACGAAAATAAGGACTATATGGAAGTCGTTTACCAGACCAATACTGGTGACAATGGTGGTGGCGTTCTCGCATACCCCAAGCGCCTTTCTGAAACCCAGAAGCACGGTGTCGTGCTGTGGGGTCCGGGTGGTGGTTCCAAGCCTACCGAATACGAAGGCATCATCAAGCGTCTCGCTTCTCATGGCTTCGTTGTGATTGCCACTAGCGAATCTCCTAACGGCACTGAACGTGGTATTCCCGCTCTTAACTGGCTCGACAAGAAGAACAACACTCCGGGCGATCCACTGTACCAGAAGTTGGATATGAACGTTGTGGGCGCATCCGGTCACTCCATGGGTGGTCTCCAGTCCGAACAGATGCTTATTAACGACAAGCGTGTGAAGACTGCTATCATGAACAATAGCGGTGCATGGGATGGTAAGGCTGCTGCTCTGGTTCCCACAGGTCAGGGTAAGACTATTGCCCTCGTCTATGGCGAAGTGGGTAGCGAATCCGACAACGCCAAGAATGACTATAACAATCCCGGGGTGAAAATTCCGGCTTGCCTTCTCCGTATGGAAAACAACAACTATGGTCATGGTTCCGGCCCGTGGGACGGCCAGGCTGCAACTGTTGCCTGGATGCGCTGGCACCTGGGTGGCGAAGACTTCCGCAAGGCTGACTTCGTTGGTTCTACCGGTAAGTATATTAACGGACCGGTTTACACTTGGCAGGGTGCTAGGGGTAACTGGAAGGGACAGTGCAAGAACTTCTAATACCGTAGAAAGAGTTCCTACATAACACACTCCTTAGACCTTCCAACTTTTGGTTGGAAGGTCTTTTTTGTTATATATTTGTGGTATCGATTCAATAGGAATCGCTAGGAGACATTTATGAACGCAGCTATCCTTACTAATGAGTTCCCGCCGGAAATCTACGGTGGTGCCGGTATCCACGTCAAGTTCCTGACCCAGGAACTGGCAAAGCTTTGCCATGTGGAAGCACGTTGCTTTGGCGTGCAGAACGAAGACGAAGACAATATTCGTGCTATCGGTTTCAGCCGCAAGCTGGGCCTGGATCCTAAGGATGATCGCTTCCAGAAGATTTTCAAGCCTCTGGATATTAACCTGCAGTGGGCAGCCACCATGGATGACATCGACGTTATCCATTGCCATACCTGGTACAGCCACTTTGGCGGTGTTCTCGCTTCCCGTCTGTTGCAGTGCCCGCTGATTCTCACCACCCACTCTCTGGAACCCCATCGCCCGTGGAAGGCAGAACAGCTGGGTGACGGCGGCTATGCCATGAGCTGCTGGATTGAACGTACCGCCTACGAAGCTGCCGACGGCGTCATCGCAGTGAGCGAAGGCATGAAGCGCGATGTGATGAAACTTTACGGTGTTCCCGAAGATCGCGTGAAGGTAATCTACAACGGTATCGATCCGGACTTCTACAAGCCCACCTTCAGTGCAGGCATTTTGGAAAAGTGGGGCGTTGATCCCAACAAGCCTTTCGTGCTGTTCGTTGGCCGCATTACCCGCCAGAAGGGTATTAGCCAGCTGATCCAGGCTATCCCGCAGATTGACAAGAACGCCCAGGTGGTTCTCTGCGCAGGCGCCCCCGATACTCAGGAACTTGCCGACGAATGCAAGGCCCTTATCGAAGAAGTCCAGAAGACCCGCGAAGGTGTTGTCTGGATTCAGGAACCGGTACCTCACGAAGAGCTCCGCGTGCTCTATAGCCACGCTACCGTCTTTGCAACTCCGTCCCTCTATGAACCTTTCGGTATCATCAACCTGGAAGCTATGAGCTGCGGTACTCCTGTGGTGGGTAGCGCCGTGGGTGGCATTCCCGAAATCATCGTGGATGGCGAAACTGGCTTCCTGGTTCCCCTGAAGGCTGTTTCTGAAACCAACTTCGAACCGGCTGATCCCAAGGCTTTCCAGACTGATTTCGCAAACAAGCTGAACACCATTCTGGCCAACCCCGAAATGGCAAAGAAGATGGGCGAAGTAAGCCGCCAGCGCGCAATTGACGTCTTCAGCTGGAAGGCTATCGCCCAGCAGACCTACGAATTCTATCAGGAATGCATCGAAAGGTACAAGAAGGAAGGCAAGCGCTAATCGGTGAGTTGTCAATCCGACGATGTCATCCTGAGCGAAGCCCGTTAGGGCGTAGTCGAAGGATCTGGCATTAGAAAAGGCCCGCGGTAATCGCGGGTTTTTTCTGTATGTCGGTCCGGAGGGCGTGGCAGTCGAGTACGACGGCTACCATTTCAGCAAGGATTTACCAGATTTCGATTCCGAAAAACGCACCATCGGCGAATGGAAAATCGTCGCGGGATGACGAATCTCGCTAACGTGAATCCTTCTAAAAAAAGAGTGAAATAGCCCCATTCATTTTGATGCTTGACTATTAATCAAGGAATCCAAATCTATTTTCCACGATTTTGACAAAATGATGTGTTCCTTGCCGTTTTCTACGGTTGAAAATGCCATTATTGATTGAGGTCTTAAAGAGTAATCAATAATCAAAGAATCGCCATAAGTATAGTGTCGATTTTATAGATTCATGCAATTCCGTTTCTATTTTTCGTGATTCAACGTGTCCATCCTCGGGATAGACAAAAGAAACATAAACAGTTACATAAATTGTCTTGACATCACGTTTAATCAACGGCAATCCCGCAGAATCGTTGACATGATTTGCTTTAGAAAATGGCATCACACTTCCAAAAGAACGTATGAGATTCTTATTTCTTAAATTCGTGCCAACTTTTCTTGCGCGTTCAAATTCCTTATCGTCGTTGACCTGCTTGTAATATCGATCTCCTATAATATATTCGGCAGAGTCTATATGAACGGCCATATTTTTTGTCGAGTCTTCGTCTAAAAATTTTTGTTCTATCATTGTGTGGATATAACAAATTACATAATCGGAACCGCTACATCTTTCTACGTCAACAGTCCTTACTCTCACTGACCAGTTGTCAGTGACGGGGTATAAGTCGGACTTAAAATAGCGATCTTTGCAATAGCAGCCGCCAAGGATAAATACAAATAAGAAAGCGAGTGTAAGATTTCGTTTCATATAATCACCAGTCTAGCCAATTTGACAAGCCTTTTTCAAACAAAGCCCCATACATATATGGGAAAATAGTTACAGGTTCAAAATAAGAAATAGAACTTCCAAACCAAGTTTTTCCTCTAATAAACTCATTCCCATGACCCAACATAGATGAAAATCCATCCGATGGATCGAATGCATCATAGTGACCAACTAATTTTTGAACTCCGTTTTCCATTTTACTTTGGACATGCAGACCGCCATCTGCCAAATCAAACCTAAAGGTATTATCTTCAGTGTCAGAAAAAGAACTGGAGGGAACGAATGTTGTCGAGATGGGGTATTCTACGGATTCGTATCGCCCTGCGGGCTATAGCGTCAATGGCGAATCCGCCAACGTGGATGAAACGTACTTTAAGTATGACGCCGCTGGCAACGTGTGGTACGACCGCCGTGCAAAAAGTGTTTACAGACTTAATGCGGCCGGCCTGCCGGAAATTGTCTATATTTTGATCGGTGAACAAGACGGCCTTACGCTTGACCAGGTCAACGCGGGTGACGTGACCGATGTTGCGGAAACCATGCGCATGGCTTACGACGAGGGCGGCAACCGTATCTGGACCGGCTTCAAGGGGGCGGGGATAGACTACGAGATGGCAGAGATGCCGGGGGTGGGCACTTATGAGTGGACGCATATTGGTAGCGGGGCCACGGGCTTCTCGCTCAAGCGCATGGACCTGGTCGCGGGAGGATTCCGGGACATGAGAAGCGGCGTTGCGTATTTCCCTGTGACGGACGCCCAGGGCAATGTCCGAGGCTATGCGACCACGGCGGGCCTCCAGAGCGCCTACGACTACTACGCCTACGGCACGGCCGAGGAGATCGTCCGCGGCACGGATGACGACAACAGGCGCTGGCAGGGCAAGGAGTATGACGAGCCCATCCGCAAGCTGTACTTCGGCGCCCGCTACTTCGACCCGTTCTTTGGAATGTGGATGAGCCCCGACCCGGCCGGACAATTCGCCAACCCTTACACCTATGGCGGGGACCCCATGAACTACGTGGACCCCAATGGCGAATTTGTCTTAACGGCTGTTGTTGTGGGGGCAGCTGTCGGTGCCTTGATTGGAGCCACGATGGGAGCAGTCCAGTGTACATCTCCGGGGGGAGGCGGAAGCTGCGGAAAGACCGTAGGAATGAATGCCGGTACGGGATTTGCTGTTGGGGTGATGTCGGGCGTGTCCGGAGGAGCTTTCGCCGGAACTGGTATTATTGCTTCAATTGCGGGCGGAGCTATTGGCGGAGCTGTTGGTGGTGTCACTGGGCAGTTAATTGGTAATATCGTTGATGATGATAGAAAATGGTACAGCGGTTTTGGAAGTGCTGCATGGGAGGGCGCACTTACGGGAGCCATTGGTGGAGGCGTCGGCTTTGGTGCCGCCCAACTGTGGGGACGAGGAGCCTTAAGCGCCTTAACTGGCGGCTTTGCTGGCGGTGCTACGGGATCTGCGCTTAATGGTGAAAAAAATTGGAATATTCTTGTGGGTGGGCTTATGGGTGCAGGGAGCGCATTGGCAAGTTATTCTGTAACATGGGGGGTAGAAAACTATGGAGGCGCGGAGGTTCCTTGTTTTGATTCTGATGGAGAACCTCTTGATGTTCCTAAAAAACCGAATGGAAGTTTTGAAGCGGAAGACTATTTAAAACAAGCTAATAAAATCTTAGTAGACGCAAGATCTGAATATGCCAGAAATAACGGTCTAAATGCAGAGGAAATAGAGGCCGGGGCGTCTTTTAAGATAAAGACAAAATTTTGGACAGGAGAAAAATATCTTGAACATGGGGAAATAGGTTTTGGGAAAACTAGCGTTAGATTTATTTCTAGAAAAAACGATGATTTTAGGATGCATTTGCATCCCAAAGATGGAACGGCTGTTTCAGCAGGCTCTTTTACCGATTCACGACATCCGTCTCCTGTAGATTATACGAATGAGCGGGGATATGCACGATGGAACATAAAAAGCTATATCGGATATAATGATCAGGGAATTACGGAATTATATCGTTATACGTATACAAATAAAAATTCTCAATATTTGCAGGCTACATGGTGAAAATTTTATTTGTTATTTGTCTTTTACTATTTGGCTGTAATTCGACTCGTAATCATCAAGTCTACGAATCGTTTCCCGTTGACAAGGAACGTCGCAAATCTTTAGATGATGATTTCAATCGTTATCTGAATTATTTTAAGGATCTTGATTCATCAAGAGACGGCTATTATTTGGTGTATAATCTTTATTTAGATGCGATTGATCCGGATGCGTTTCTTTTGTTCTATGGAGGAAACGATTCCGTAACCATCTGTCCGTTTCATGTTAAATCAGCGGCTTGTAAAGAATATCAATTTGATCGTAAGGATTTTTTGGACAAGTCGCTGAACTCTGCTGAACCTTTATATCCGAAAGGATTTCGACCTGGAACATCGAAAAGAATATATGGATATAAAAAAGTAGAAAACGAAAGAACGTACTATTCCCTGTATCAAATGGAGGTTTGTCTTGAAGTCAAATCCTGTAAGGATAATTGGAATACGTTTGTACAAGAAAGTGCTGAACAGTATACTATAAATAAGAAAATATTCAACCGATTTGATTATATTGTGACCTCGTTATACGAAGTTTATGCTTTGAACGAAACGCTACAATCGGGCATGATTTCGGAAGATGTGTATGAAAAATTCAAGCGTGATCTTTTGGAAAAACAATCAAATCTTGAACGCGAATATAGCGAATTGCAGGAGAAATATCCAAATGTTGAGTAATCAAACGTCTCCATGAAAGAGAATGACGGCGCAACTATAAAAGTTAAGTTGTATTATCGCCACGCATGAAATTTTATCCATCTTGTGAATTACTTATGAAACCATACTACCTACTTCTTTCTGCGGCTCTCTTGGCTGCCTGCGGTGGAGAATCCTCCACTTCCCCCAATGTCGATCAGTCCTCTGATTCCGTAGCGACGACATCGTCATCTTCTTCCGTTTCTTCAAGCAGTGGAGCTGTGGATGGTCCAACGTCTAGTGACGTTGAAACGGGCTTGTCCAGCGGAGAGGAGGATTCTGCGGGAAGCAATAATCCTGCATCCAGCAGCTCCGTTGCCGCTTCCGGGGATGTCTTTGTGGATTCCCGCGATGGCCAGACCTACAGCATTTATCGTAACGACATTCAGACCTGGCTTGGCCAGAACATGAACTACAATGCAGAACCCAGCTGGTGTTTCGACGATGATCCTGCCAACTGTGAAAAGTTCGGCCGATATTACAGTTGGGAATCCGCCCAGGAAGCCTGCCCCGAAGGCTATCGGTTGCCAATGAAAAGGGACTGGGTTACCTTGGACAAGTTGAATTCCACTGCCGGTATGATGCCGATAAATGGTGCGCTGACAAGCAAGAACGGGATCGCACTTCAGTTTGGCGGGCAGTATTCGACGGTGAATGGCAAGGCCAAGTGGGACGACATGGGTGTTTTCGGCATGTACTGGGACTACGAGGAAACGACCGAGACGACTGCGTCTTCAATGATAGTGTCCGAAAACTGGGTGGTCGTATACAGTGGGAATGATTCCCGAGAAAAGACGGATAGAATGTCGGTGCGCTGCATCCGTGAAAACCATGGTACGATGGTGGATCCCCGTGATGGCCAGGAATACAAGACGATTCGTCTGGGCGAAAGAATTTGGATGGCAGAGAACCTGAATTTCAAGACGGATTCCAGCGCCGCCAATCCCAAGGCGGAAGAGCAGGGCATGAAGGTCGGCCAGTACTATAGGCGTAACGATGCTGAAAACGCTTGTCCGTCGGGATGGCGCTTGCCTGCTACCGCGGAGTGGAAGATGCTGGTGGACCTGGTGGATTCCATGGTCGTTGAGGATGGACGCTCTTTGAAATCCCTAGACGGGTGGACAATGGCCCATACAGGAAAAGACGACTTTGAAATAGGCCTGCAACCGGCAGGCGACTGCTACATAGGCGTACTTGACAGCTTGTTTAATTGCGGGTCTCTTGGTAACATTGCTGCATATTGGACCTCTTCAACGCAGGTTACCAACGGAAACCATGAATGCCTGTATATGTATTCCGGCAAAACACTGGTTGACTACAAGTGTAACAAGTCAAATTATTTGCCAGTAAGATGCGTTAAGGAGTGATAACTTTTGGCGTGAAGTTGTCGGGGCAGAAGTAGGATTGCCAGTCGCAGAAACATGCGCTACTTTGCGGTAATCTTTTCCACGATGGCGCCTGTGGTCAGGAGCTCCGGCAGCACGATTTGCTTGCTTGCGTCACCTGCCGGATAAATTGCGTAGGCGGGCACGCCGGATTTTCCCAGGCTCTTTAACAGGGCGTTTACGTCGGGAGTTTCTCTTGTCCAGTCCGCCTTGACGCGGACCACGTTCAGACTGTCCATGGCCCGGGCGAAGTCTTCGCGCCCGATGACGGCAGCTTCGTTTGCCTTGCAGGTAATGCACCAGTCGGCTGTAACGTCGATGAATACTGTACGACCGGCGGCAGCCAACTCTTCAATCAGGGCGGGGCTGTAGCGGTACCAGCCGTCATCAGTCATCTGTTCTGCCATGCGGGCATCAAAACGGGTCTGCACTACGGCTTCATAGCGGGGGGCGAGAACGCCGAACCACACGCCGAACAGGATCACTGCGGCGCCTGCGGCCACGCCGATTTCACGGCTGAAGGCTACACCCGGCGGGGCAATTTTTCCCAGGGCGAAACTTGCGGCAATTGCCAGTGCTGCTACCACGGTGAACAGGGCGACGCCCATGCCGCCGGCTTGTTCATTCACAATCCAGAGGAGCCATACTACGGTGGCGAACAAGAGAACGCCCATGACTTTCTGCAGCTTCACCATCCAGGCGCCGGGCTTCGGCAAGACCTTCAAAAGGGAAGGGAAGGCGCTTACCAAGAGGTAGGGGGCGGCAAGGCCCAGGCCTGCTGCGGTAAAGAACAGGAACAGCACCGGAGCGCTGGCTGTAAAGGCAAATCCCATGGCGGTGCCCAGGAAGGGGGCGGAGCAGGGAGTGCTTAAAAGGACCAGCAATGCACCTGTAAAGAAGGCGCCTACGAGGCCGGCCTTCTGGCCTGCGGCGTCCATCTTGGTGGTGGCATTCCAGGGAAGCCAAACTTCAAAGACGCCGAAGAAACTCATGGCGAATGCGGAAAGGATGACCACCATGAAGGCGATGAATCCCGGACTCTGGAACTGCATTCCCCAGCCTGCGTTACCGCCGCTGATCTTGATGACGGTAATGATGGCGGCGAGCACCCAGAAGCTGACCAGAATGCCAGCGGCGGTGCTAAAGCCCAAGGCAAGTAACTTGCCTCGGCTTTCGCCTGCCTGTTTAATCAGGCTGAACAACTTCAAGGAAAGAACAGGCAGAACGCAGGGCATCAAGTTCAGGATGACTCCGCCCAGCAATGCAAAAAGCAGTAATGCCAGCGTACCTGCTGCGGGGCTGTTTTCCGCGGGGGTATCCGAGAGGCCTGTAGACGTGCTTACTTCGACTTCTGTATTTCCTGTTGCAGAAACTGCACTGCTGTTGTCTTCCTTAGCCTCGTCGTCAAAGGCTAGGGAGAATTTCTCACCATCGTTTTTTTTTACGGCACCTAGGGTAGCGCCCTTGATGTCGATAGTCTTTTCTGCCGGGGCGAGACAAATGGAGTTGTCGCAAGCCTGGTAGTGGAAGGTCACCTTTGTCGTTGTGCTGTCGTATCCGTTTTCAACAGATTCAATAGGCAGTTCCACCTGGAAGTTTCCGCGGAAGACAAGGTTTTCCAAATCCAGGGCCTCGCTGTACTCCTTGATAGGTGTGGGCCACTTGGGTTCGCCGAACTTAATGCCTTGAGCATCGACATCGATGGAGGAGGGCTTCAGGAATTCATCGGCGGCAATATTGGCATTGACGTGCCAGTTGTCGGGAATGACAATGTTTACAATCAGCTTGGAATCTTTGCTCAGCGCACCTACGGAATAATCCATCCACATGTCCGGAGGAGGCATGCTGTTCATATTGAATTCCTGTGCTGTGGCTGTCAAGGGGAGAACCAGTAAAAAAGCCAGCATCAATGCATTTTGCAAACAGTTGTTTGCAAAATTTTTAGAAGTCTGTTTTTTCGCACATAATTTCATAAATTAAGCCCTACTGAAAGACCGCTGTCAAAATTCTCGTGTTTGCTAAATGCCTGAACAAGGAATTTTTACAGAACTAAACCAAAAGCTAGAAAACGTTTGGAAGGAAAACGCTACTCAAATCTACAAACTTTGCGCCCTTAGGAGTGATTCCCCTGAGGCTGCAGATGATCTTTTTCAAGATGTCGCGCTGAAATTTTGCAAAACGGCAAGTTCCTTGAATTTGGACGAACCCATGTTCCACTGGTTTTCTGTAGTCGTCAAGAACGCTCACTATGATCAGTACCGACGGAACGTCCATGAAATGCCGTTTTCCTGCCTGGCCGACAATCAGGTTTCTTACGACGACTTTCCTTTAAATGCTTCCGTTCATTTTACGGATGACAATAGGGAAACTAGGATTGAAGAGGAACTGGCTTTCTTGATGTCGGAATTGTCCAACTTTGAAAAAAAATCTGTCAAGCTCACCTATATCGAAGGGTTAACCTTAATGGAGGCTAGTGTAGCCCAGAGAGTTTCAAAGTGCGTTCTTATCAAGAGAAGGCGTGGAGCGATTTTGAAAATGCAGAAAAAGAGAGACGAAAGGGATGAAATGATGAAAAAGAATAACGTACCGACGCTGATTTTGGAGGACTTGCTCAACCAGGCTGGATAAAATTTCGTAACTTTTGATGGTGAAGATAAATTCGTTTATTTTTGTCCTTCTGTTATCCATATCGGAAATTATGGCGGCTTCGAATTGGTGGTCCTATTCGAATCCTGTTCCTATTAGGGACGTAATTCCTTTTGAAGACGGTGTTCTGCTGGCAACGGGTGGTGGCGTTCGTTATCGATCTAAAAATGCCGACATCTTGTATCACTCCGCAAATGGATTGGAAACATCCAATATCTATTCTGTTGTATCTACGGCATTTGGTGTTTTTGCCATATCCGAATATGGTCGAATTGCGATTTTTAATGCTGCTCAGAACAGCTGGAAAGTCCTGAATAGGTCTTATGTCAAGAATCAGTCTCGAGTAGTTCCCGGTGCAACAATCGCTGCCGGAGCCTATCTCGTAATTCCCTTTGAAGATAGGTTGGCAATCTTTGATATCGATAAATCTGTTTCGTTGATTACGGTAGACAGGGTTGGTTCTAAGAATCTTGCTGCGGAAAGAGTCTCCCGCCTTGCTTCTCATGGAGATTCCCTGTATGTTCGTATAGGTAACGAAGTTTATGTTAGGTTGATGAATTGGGAAAATCTCCATGCGGATAATCACCTAGCGGATCCTGATATGTGGGACCAGGTAGATGATTGGGAAGACATGGAGGAGCTGGCATTACGCGATTCTTCTTGGACAATATCCACAAAGGAAGGAACGTATGAACTGACTCAATATTTTTTAATGTATGAAGAAAACGGGAAAACATATAACTGGTCCCTTAGGGAGGATTTCCCGTTACAAAGTCTTTATGAAATTACCACACTTCCGGGTGGTGGCTTTATGGCGGCTTCTGTTGAGGGAAGGCTTGCTGTAACCGATGGTCTTTCCTGGTGGATTAATAGCTTTGATATTGGTGTCGGTAGCGTGGAGGCAACGTCGGATCAGCGAATGAAAACAATCTCGGCATTGCCCGATAATCAATTTTTCCATATTTGGGGAAATGGATTCTTTGTTTTTAATAAAGGAGTCTTGGAACATTCCTTGAAGCCGTATGGTGGTTATTGTTTTGACAACTATGTAGAAAATTGGACCATTGCTACGAGTTCCACGCCCGCTCCTGATGGCTCCGGCTTTTTGACTGCAACGGCAAGTAATGATGGATATAGCCTTGTTTACATTACAAAGCGCGGTGAAGCCTATTGCACAAAGATTGGTAACGATTTTGCTGTAGGTGGCCCGATGTTTGCCACAATGGATGAAGATGGTTCCTGGGTTGTGTATATTGGAGCGAAGGAAAGCCTTGGTTCCGACAACGGTAGGTTTGACATTGTCAGATTCCCCTCTCCCAAGTCCCATGGAAATGAGATCGTGAATGCCAAGGTTAGATCCATTGGCGGAGTTTCTCCTCCATTGTACGATATTGCCTACGATTCTGTTTCCCAAAGGATATGGACTGTGTCCTCGACAACCTTGTTCTACTACGATAAGGATCAGGATACCTTATATGCGCCGATGTCTGTTGATGGCTTACGTGGGGCTGACTTTACGTCCATCGAGACGGATGTTCATGGAAATCTGTGGGCAGGAACAACGAATCAGGGCGTCTACAGGTTTTCTATCAAGGGCAAGTCTCCGGATACTTTGACCTCTGCTCGATATACAACCATTGACGGCTTGCTTTCCAATAACGTGAAGGACGTGGCTATTGATCCTGTGAATGGAATCGCATGCTTTGCTCATGAAAATGGTGCAACATGCCACAGAAGAAATGATTTGAAGAGCGCCAAGCAGAATATGACGGATTCGGCTGCGCATGATGTTGCTGCCTATCCCATTCCGTTTAGGCCGAAAGTCCATGCAGCCTTCATTATTGAAAATATTGCCGAGAACGCAACGGTTGGCATTTATAATAGAGGTGGCTCATTGGTTCGCTCTTTCTATGGTAGCGAAATTCTTGGTGGTCGCCTTGAATGGGATGGTAAGGGAAAGGACCAGCGATTGGTTGCTCCCGGTGTCTACTATTATGTTGTGAATACGCCTTCCAAGACAAAGAAGGGTAAGTTCATTATTATTCACTAGAAGGTCTTATGAATAAGTTGCTTGTTTTGCTTTTTGTCGCTTTGGCTGGACTGTTGGTTTCTTGCGCCGGAGAACGCCAGGGATTGGTTTGTGATGAAATTGAATATCGTCTGAATACCATGACTTATTCACCGGACCAGCGAGCCTATATGGAAGAGGAACTTCGCACTTGCCGTGATGAAGAGGCACAGAAGAGAGGCGCCGATGCGGCTTCCCGTCAAAGTATTTATGATCGCTATGCGGCAAGTGATAGCTCAAGTAAGTCTGAATCTCCCCGTGAGATTTCTGTTTCTGATGCCCTGCAGGATTCTTCGGGTGTAGAAACCGAAAGTATCTACGACCGTTACTCCAACAAGAATGGTGAGGAGTAGGGATTTAGAATGGCTGTTGTGCAAACTCTTGCTGGTGAGAACTTTGAACCGGAACTTCCCAAGCGCCTGCTGAAAATTGCGGACGATATTGTTGCTGCCGGTGGTCGCGCCTATTTGGTAGGCGGTTGGGTACGCGATGCTCTTCTGGGAAAGAATTGCCGTGACTATGATGTTGAGGTCTATGATCTTGAACAGGATCAGCTGTTGCCCATTTTGTCCAAGTACGGTAAGACGAATCTTGTGGGCAAGGCCTTTGGTGTAATTCACCTTTCCATGAAGGGTGAATCCCTGGACTTTTCCTTTCCTCGAACAGAAAGCAAGGTGGGGTATGGCCACAAGGGCTTTGTTGTTCATACCGACGCCAAGCTGAGTTTCAAGGAAGCCGCTCTCCGTCGAGATTTTACCATTAACGCCATGGGCATGGAACTGCCTGATTTGAAGCTTTGTGATCCCTATGGCGGTATCGAGGATTTGAAATCCCGTTGTCTTCGCCATGTGGGGCCGGCCTTTGCCGAGGATTCCCTCCGCATTCTTCGCGGGGTTCAGTTTGCTAGCCGATTCGCCTTGAACCTGGCTCCGGAAACGGTGGAAATGTGCCGCACACTTTCCCTGGATGACCTGAGCATTGAACGCCTTTTTGAAGAATTCAAGAAGTGGCTTTTGAAACCTGGAAAACCGTCCCTTGGACTTAAGGCTTTCCTGGATATTAAGCTGGATGAATACTTCCCGGAGGTGAATACGTCGGGCGAGCTTCTGGATGCCATGGCCAGCAACAGAAAGGGCCTTACGGATGAGGAAGCTTCGGAACTGGCTTTTGCTGCATTGCTTGCAGGCAACGCTTTCCCTGGTAGCGGCTGCGATGACATTAAGGCTCTCGCAAATAAGTTCCTTGCCCGCATCACCAACGAAATTCATCTGGTGCGCAAGGTGCCTGAGATTCTGAAGTGCTACAGCGAACTGGATTATGAAACCGTCCCGGAGGCTCCAGTTCTGCGCCGCCTGGCTGTTCGTCTGGACGGCCTCAAGCTATTGGCCTTGCTGGTAAAGTCCACTCCGGCAAATCTGTTCAAGTCCGCCACCTTCGCAGAAGACCTCTGGAAGGCCGCCGAAGACCTGGACATTCTTAACGCCGCCCCGCAGCCTTTCCTTACAGGAAAGATGCTTATCGACTTGGGCGTAAAGCCGGGTAAGCAGATGGGCGAAATGATCAAGAAGAGCTTTGAGCTTCAGCTGGATGGCGACTTGACAAATGCCGATGCTGCCCTAGAATGGGCTAAATCGAACTTATAATGATGCAAGGGGCGCTGCCCCTGGCGCGTTATCGATTTTTACTTCCAGCGGAACATGCCGGTGATGCCTGCGGGAACGCAGAACACGATCATGGGAATCTGAATCAGTTCCGTGGGAATGAATGCGAACATCTGTTTCTTGGCGTGCAGCTTTGCGGCGGCGATGCTCAGGAAGATGAAGTCCACGATAATCTTTGGCAGAATGGAGAATACGCACCACTGCCAAGGACAATCCAAAAGCAATACGCACCACGGACTGATGAACATCCAGATGTAGTAGGTGTAAATCAAGGTCAGCAGGAAAATGTAGGCTTTGCTTTCGTAGCTGGTGCCGTTGCTGCTCCAGCGGGCGCGCTGGTTGAACAACTGCTTCCAGGTGTCCACCGGTGCGGTTTCAATGACGGCGTCCTTATCCAGGTTGTAGCAGACCTTGGTGCCAGGGATTTTCATCATCTTGTGGATGAGCATGTCGTCGTCACCGCTGCTTAAATTGATCAAGTTACCGAAACCACCTACCTGGAAGAAAAGGTCTTTCTTATAGGCCAGGCATGCGGCACTTGCCACAATGGGGTGGCCCCAGCTGAAACCGGCGCCTTCCATGGCGGTGTAGCCCAAGGTTTCCAGCTTCTGGAAAAGGTGGGGCATGGTGCGGCTTCCGTTGTTCTGCTTCGGGCCCTGCACAATGCAGATTCCATCCACAAAGCGGCCTGCCATGGAGGTAATCCAGCTCTTGCGGGGAATGCAGTCGGCGTCCATGGTCAAAAGGACTTCGTTCTTTGCAATCTTGAATGCACTTTCCAAAGCGCGTTTCTTGGGGCTTGCAATTTGCGGAAGGTCCGGAGACAAGCTAAGAATGCGGAACCTGGGGTGATCCTTGGCAAACTTCTCGAGAATTTCCTTGGTGCTGTCGGTGGAACGGTCGTCCACGCAAATGACTTCCCATTCTCCGGCGTAATCCTGGGCGGCCAGGGCTTCCAAGGTTCTCTGGGCGAATTCTTCCTCATTGCGCATGGGAACCACCACAGATACGCTGGGAGTTGCCTTAGGACCTTTGTAACGGCGCGTGCGGATAAGTCCTATAATGAAGAATAGGAACAAAAGCGTATAAATCGCTGTCAGGCATGCAATGAGAATTCCACCCATGATGAACCCAAATTAGAAAAAAGGGTGAGGTCTATAAACCTGGGCTAGTCCATTTTTGCTACTTTTCAAGGTATGATTCACCCTTCTGCTTATGTACATCCCTCTGCAAAAGTTCACGAAACGGCAATTATTGGCCCGTGGTGCCTTGTGGACGAGGGGGCGGAAATTGGCGAGGGTGTTCGCCTTGAAAGTCGAGTCCATGTCTATGGTGGGGTAAAAATCGGGGCAAATACCCGGGTTTTTGACGGAGCTATCCTTGGTGCTCCTCCCCAGGATTTGAAGTATGCCGGCGAGCCGACCCGCCTTGAAGTGGGCGAGGACTGCACCATTCGCGAATACTGTACGTTGAATCGTGGCACCGTGCAAGGTGGCGGCTGCACCCGCGTTGCAGACAAAGTATTGGTCATGGCGTATTCCCATGTAGGTCATGATTGCCAAATTGGCCGTGGCGTGGTCATTGCCAACGGCTGCCAGCTTGGTGGCCACGTTCGCATTGGCGAATATGCAACCATCGGTGGTGTCACTGCAATCCAGCAACGTAACCAGGTAGGCGCCTACGCTTTCGTGGGCGGTACCTACAAGGTGGATAAGGACGTCCCGCCCTGCAGTAAAGCATTCGGTACTCCCATTCGTTTTGGCGCTCTAAACCTTCATGCCCTGCGCCTCCATCCCGAGGAATTCCCGCAGGAACGTATTGAGTTCTTTGAGAAGGCATTCCGTGAACTTTACCGCGGTAAGCGCCCGATGGCCGAAGTAATCGAGGAATTGAAAAAAGGCCCGGAACCTTTGTTCCAAGCCTTCTTTGATGAACACTGGGGCGGTACTATCGTTCGCCCATAAGTTCTACGGTTAAAGGGGCGGAAGCCCCTTTTTCATTACAAGCCGAATGCAGCGGGGAAGCCTTCGTACCAAGAGCCGGAGCTCTTGTCGTATGCTTCGAATCCGCCCACGCCAGCCAAGCCCCAGTAGTGCCAGGACATGTCGTAGGTTTCTGCTGCTTCAATAGCCTTCTTTGCCCACTGAGCCTTCATCTTTGCGGACGGAAGTTCGGTGCCCTTGTTGCATGCGCCAGTGTTGCCAACGCCACCACCGGACACGCCGAATTCACCCATGTTCATGGGGACGTGGCCACCATTCACATCGGGGTAAAGCTTGTTTGCCATGGAAACGTAGCTCTTGAGGTCGGCTGCTGCAGTCATTGCATAGGAAGCGTCGCCGAAGCAGTCGTAGCTGTGACCCTGGTGGGTATAGTTGTAGGGTTCGTAGTAGTGGCCACTGTAAATGATGTTGCCATCTTCCGGCAGCTTCAGGCTGGAAATTTCAGCAAACTTTGCGGCGGCCTTGGATTCGAACATAATGGTCTTTCCCGGAGCTGCGGCGCGGATTGCCTGGTAGCCGAGGTTCATCACTTCGTTCAAGTTGTCGTTGGACTTCATGGTGGGTTCGTTCAGGATGTCGAACACCAGCATTGTATCCGGGAACACGTTGAATGCGGAAGCCACTTCACTCCAAATGGATACGTAGTGGGCCTTTTCTGCTTCGTAGAGATCCGGGTAGGTAGCGGACTTGTTTGCTGCGAACATGATTTCGTAGTACCAGTGGAAACTCATGACAACAGCGAGGCCTGCGTCAATGGCCAACTTCACGTCTTCCATGACACCAGCCAAACGTTCCGGGTTCACTGCGTGTGTAACCGGGTCGGAGTTGTGCTGCCAACGGACCGGGATACGGACGGAGTTAAAACCAGCGTCCTTCAGCAGTTTAAAGTAGTCGTCTTCAATGGGGTTGCTCCAGCCGCCGTCAAGTCGATCTTCGCAACCGAAGTTGTATCGTTCGGAGGGGAGGTTGCCGAAGTAAGCGTTATCAGAGGCGGTGAGAACGATTTCCTTGGTTTCACCATTGAGATTTGTGTAGGTAAAGGTGTCGTCTTCTCTCAAGGTTCCACAGCTCCAGTAGGAGTTGCCGTCCCAGGCGTTACCCAGGTTGATACCTTTGCCGAGGCGCTTGTTCATGGCGCGGCCCAAGGAATAGTCCACGGCGACCACTTTCTGATTGTTGTCTTCGTCCTGGGTCGGGGTTGCCGGAGCATGGCTGCTGCCGTCGGGACCGCAAGCCATCAGGCCGAAGCTGAAAATCGCTGCCAAAGGGAATAGTTTTTTCATTTTGCCCTCAAAGGTAAAATTGTTCTTTACAAAGATAAATTACACTTTTTAGTCAAAAACGTGCTCTACGTGGAAAAAATAATGTGTATACCAAAGAAAACGGCTTGTTTACGCTAAATTGCTGAAAAATCATAGACTTAGTGGATTTTATACCCCATTTTTTGTATGTGCTCTTTTTCACATGGTAAAAAAACAAATTATATTGTAGCCTATCCGAATTTGGAGACTTTTAGATATTATGAAAGCAAATCCGCATAAAGCAAGTTGGTTGTGTGCCCTCGGTGTACTCCTGATGGCATCTTTTTCCTTTGCTGGCTATGGGTTTAGCGATTATCGCGACCGTGACCAGTCCCGTTTTGTAACTAAGCCGGCTAAGCCGTTCCGTCCGGACAAGGACGTCGTTTCCGTGGTTATGCGTGAAGCTATTCCACGTGGCGGTGGCTATACCTACCAGTATCCCCGTGAAAACCCGGAACCGGTCCTCACTGATAAGTTCGCTATGGAAGGCGCTCTTTCCATGGAAATTGAACTTATTGCCAGCGACTACTCCGGTGTGGCTATCTGTATTGCAGGTTCTGTGAACCTCGAACCGTACTACGAGGAAGGCGTCCTCGAGTTCTGGATCAAGGGTGCCCAGGGCGGTGAAAATGCATTGTTCGTGCTGGTTGACGATGGTGTCAAGACCGGTGGCGAATCCATGCAGGTTAAGCTCCGCTCCAAGAGCCTTGGTGAAATTACTACAGAATGGAAGCACTTCAGCATTCCTTTGAAGCTCTTCGGTAAGACCGGCGTGTACTGGGATGCCAAGAACACTCGCGAAGTTATGCTGCCCTTCAGCTGGTCCAACTTCAAGGGTTTCCGTATTGAAGTCCGTAAGGATGAAAACGAAGCCTTCAAGGTATGGATTGACGATATTGTCATTAAGAAGCAGGGCAAGGCCTACGAAGGCCCGTCCAACTATCCGTTCCGTAACGAGATTTAAGAGGTTTTATGCGTAAATTACCCATAATTGCTACGACTTTGCTCTGCTCGTCCTTGGCTTTCGCCCAGTACGAAGAAGAAGCTGTCCAAGACGAATCCGTTGCATCTACTGAAGAAGTTGCCGCAGCAGAAGAAGCTGCCCCGGTTGAAGAAGTCTCTACTGTTGAAGAAGAGGCTGCTCCGGTTGAAGAAGTCGCTTCTGAAGAAGTTGCTCCTTCTGAAGAAGTTGCCGCAGCAGAAGAAGCTGCTCCGGCTGAAGCTCCCAAGAAGGATCTTACAAGCACTGCTCCCGTGAAGGGTCCGGCACCGGTGGTCGGCGCTTCCGCAAAGCTTGCTCCTGAAGCCCAGATGGCTGCCGTCGAAGAAAACACCGATGGCCTGGTGGAAAACATGGAATCCACCTTGATGGGCAAGGACGATCTTCCGCTGGCAGTTTCCGGTTACATGGCTTTCCGCCTCAAGAACTTCCACTTCTCCGAACCGAGCCCTTACGTACGTAACGACTTGGCTCGTACCAACGTGGACGCAGTCTTGAACGTGAACATTGTGGCCATGCCCAACTCCTACATGACCTTGTGGACCAACCTGTCCCTCCCGTTCGACATGACTGGTCTCTACAACAACTACCTGGCTAGCCAGCCGAACGATGTTCCGAACGCCCACGACCAGCGCGTCCAGTTTGACCACTCCACTGACTTCTATGGCCCGACCGTCAACGAAGAAATGAACTTCGGTGTTGACATCCGTGCCGGTGTCTTTGGTGCATACGTTACCGCAGGTGGCGTTATCTGGGCAAACTCCTCTCCGCTTACCATGTGGGAACGTGAAACCAACCCGCGTTTCGCTTGGCAGTACGAACTGTTCGAAGACGAAAAGACTGTAAGTACTTACTATAAGGAAAAGGTCTTTAAGCCCGTTAAGGAAGGTGGCCGTGCTTTCTGGACCAACCGTTCCTTCGGTGGTGTCTTCGCAAGCGTTTACCAGATGCCGTTCAACTTGAAGGCTCAGTTCCTTCTTTCCCAGCCTGCTGACGCAGACATCGGTACCCGTGACGGTCTCCGTATGTACGGTGGCCAGCCCGGTGAACTGGAAATGTCCGGTGGCTACGACTTCCGCGGTTCTGTTTACCATGGTCGTCTTGCCAAGGAAAAGATTGCGGACAACTTAACTGTAGGCTTGAACTACATGGGCGTTGTCTTTGATAACGACATTATCTATGAAGATGAATTCCGTAACCAGTGGATCAACTACTCCGACGTTGGCCCCACCATCCTGAACACCCACGTGGTTTCTGCTGACGTAAAGGGTAACATTACCCCGAAGCTGTACTTGATGGCTGATGTCGGTGTTAGCATGACTGACTCTGTCAAGTTCTTCCGCACCGCTGATGCTGCCGGTTACAACGAAGCAAACGTGTCTTCCGGTTACCTTGATGACGCATTTACTACCAACATGAACACTCCGCAGGTCGGTGTGTACGTGAAGGCTCAGAGCAAGTACATTGAAGGCTGGCCCATGACTGTTGAAGCAGTCTTCCTGCCTAAGGAATTCTACTCTCCGTATTCTTTGAGCAACCCGTCCCGCTTTGCCGGCTGGCGTAGAGATGAAACCTACCTGAATGCAGGTTCCATGCGTTATAGCCCCAACATGGCTGGTATCAACTTCAAGTTGGAACCCACCTTCAACCGCGGTTACTTTGACTTCCAGTACGGTCAGCATCGTCAGGTCGAAGCTGGTCAGGACGTAATCTTGTTCAACTACCGCTTGAACGGTCGTAACGTTTGGGAAAGCTCCAACTCCTGGACCAAGCATAAGCCGCTCTTCATTGCTGACTCCGGTAACGGCGATGGCGCTGGCTACGTAGCTCGCGCTGGTGCAATGATTCCGTCTGGTGAAGGTATCAAGCAGTACCGTCAGCAGGGTGGTCTCTACGGTGGTACCTGGGAAATGTGGGAATCCTTCGTAGCTTACGAAAACGCAGACCAGATTGCTAACGGCGAAGTTCCCGTGCATGCCAAGTGGTCTTCCTACATATCTGTTATGGGTGGCTATGATATCGGTGGCTGGTTCAATACCGACCGCACTATCATGATGACCGCTTATGCAGCACTTTCCGGTGTGTCTACTTCCTTCGCTCCGATTGCAATTAGCGAATCCATGAATGACATGTTGATGTGGAGCTTCTACGGTCAGTTCGAACCGTCTGTGGCTGTGACCCCGTCCTTCCATATGGTGGGTATCCTCGGTCTCGAATCCTTCCGAGCACAGCAGGCTTACACTTATGAATCCGTTACCCCGGTTATCTCTAAGACCGGCGACCTGGTTAATAAGTATGCCACAAACTACTACAAGAAGTCTCCGATCAATTATCTGGAAACTGCAATCGGTCTCGGCTTCGACTGGGATTTTGCTGACCGCGTTGGTCTCCATGCCCGTTACAAGTTCATGACTCATTCCGATGAAACTGTTTCTGTGAATAATTGGCATTCTCACTACATTTCCGCCGAAGTTAAGGCTTGGTTCTAATCGGGGGTGCTGAAATGAAAAAGACTATGAATATGAAAAAGACTTTTGCAGCTCTTCTTACAGCTTCTGCAGTTGCCTCCGCAGCTTCCGTTGCTGAGAATCAGGAACTGTTGGAAAGCAAGGTTGATTCCATTAACGCTAAGCGCGGTCTTGAACTTTCCGGTAGCATTCGCGCCGTAGCTCAGTCCTCTGCTCTCAGCACTGAAATGGATCCGAGTGCTAAGAACAAGCTTCCGGAAGTTGAAAAGGACGAATTTGTCGAAGCTGACCTTAACTTCGGTTTCCGTCCCTTTGAAAATGTCCGTGCAAACATGACTCTCCGTCTGGGCGCTGGTATGCAGGAATACTTCGCTGCCGCCGCAAAGACGATTTCCGTTCCTTGGATTGACGTACAGGGTAACCTCGGCAATTCCTTCCACTGGATTGTGGGTGACTTCCGTCAGCAGTATTCTCCGCTGACCTTGTTCACGCCGGGTGTGGACATCATGTATGAACCGCAGATCTTCGCTCGTCAGCGTTACATGGCCCAGCAGCAGCAGATGCTCGATGGCAACCAGCGTAACCTGCAGGGTGTGAACCTCCAGTTCCGTCAGAACCTTGGCGGCGTTCCCGGTGAAATCCGCGCTGAAGGTATCTTTGCCCGCTTGAACCGTACTGCTGTTCTGGATCTTACTGGTGCTGAAGGCAACATCCTTCCCAGCGATACCGCTTATGGCGCCTCTCAGGCTTCCAACATGGATAAGTGGCTTGCTACTGCAAACATCGAATGGTTGCCGTTCAACAAGTCTGCCTACTTGGGTGCTACAGCAATGTACATCTTCGATAACGAAGATTCCTACTCTTACACCTACCGTCATCCTGGTTACGTAACCAGTAACGCTTACGAACTGCAGTCCATCAATCCCTTCGATGTGGATCCGCAGAACACCATGGTTGCAAGCGTTCGCGCAGGTGGCGATATCGCAGGCATCTTGAACAACAAGAACTTGATGTTCGACATGATGGCTGAAATCGCATTCTCCAGCGACGACGTCTATACTCCGGATTCCACCTGGGCTCTGGAAATTGACGAAGCAACAGGTCTTCCCACTGGCAACTTCGCAGTGAATGACGATGGCAACTTCTACAAGGTCCGTACTGGTTCTACCATGCAGACCATGAACGGTATGGCCCTCTTGGTCAATGCAAACGTTGGTTACAAGACCGATTCCTGGGGCGTTAAGCTGGCTGTCGACGCTATCTACAACGACAGCAACTGGTTTAACAACTTGGCTCAGTCTTCTTCCTTCTTTGCTCAGCGTGTGCTGAACTCCGATAAGGATGGCCAGACTGTCAAGTACGGTGTTAACTCTCCGCTTTACTCTTCCTTTGATGCTCTCTACAACTTCGCTCCGAAGTTCTCTCCTGTGGCAACAACCATGGGTACCGATGACAACGCATTCAAGGGTAGCGAAACCGGCAGCTACAACATCGCAAATTACAACAAGAATTCCTGGACCACCAACGTCTTCACCAGAAGTCAGCTGGCTCTCCTTGAAACCTTGACTGATCCTGCTCTGCAGCTCTCCTTGCCTAACGGCCTCGCAACTTCCAACCGCTTGGGTGGTCGTGGCGTTGTTACCGCCAACATCAAGGACTTCGCAGAAATCCAGGGTATGGTAAGCTTCTTCCAGCACGTCTCTCCGCTTAGCGTTGCAGTTGACGATGGTCTGGGTGGTTCCATTGCCTATAGCTACAAGCCGGCTACCTTCATGGAATTCGGCGCTGGCGCTAAGGTTGACGTTTTCAAGATTCTTGGTTTCTCCAAGCCCCTTGAAATCTCTGGTTCCTACAAGCATTCTGAACGTTCCATGGAAACCGACAACTGGGTTGCATTGGGTGGCGTTGACGGAACTGCTGAACTTTCCAGCGACTTCATCAATGCTGGTTTGTATGTTCAGTATCTGCCCCGCCTTGGTGTAAACCTGGGCTTCCAGATGATCAATACCGAATTTAGCGACTTTGCTCAGCAGCAGTCTGGTAATATCGCTCCTCTCATGAACGGTAGCCAGATGCAGTGGATGATCGGTCTCGACTACAACATTGCTCCGAATGCTTGGCTCGCTATTAACTACGGTATGATCTCCGTTTCTAACGAATACAATACCGCCAAGGTCGTTGCAGCTTCTTCCGCAGAAGGTGCTCATACCTTGCCTGATTACTACGATGTAAAGAATGATGCTGCTGGAACTTACAAGCATGAGTTCTCTCAGTCCATCTTCGAAGCTTCCCTTAACGTGGAATTTTAATGGGAGGGTGCGAATATGATGTTTAATAAGAATCTTTCTGTTTTCGGTCTTGCTTCCGCACTTCTGCTCTCCACTACAGCATTTGCTGAAGAAGGTCAGCCGGTTGCTCAGCAGCAGAAGACCCTGCTCCAGAAGTTGGACTCCCTGAATGCATCTGTTCTCGGACTTCGAATCAACGGTACCGTAAAGTCTGGCGCCCTTGCTTCCATGTCCAGCTCTGATCAGTACAGTGCAATTTCTCCGACTCAGGAAAACCAGGCATACAGCGATGCAAACCTGGTCTTCACTGCTCGTCCTAGTTCTGAAACTGAAGTCCGCGTAGAACTCCGCCTCCACAAGGATTGGCAGAGCGCCTTCGATGAAAACAACAATCCGGTTATTGGCCATTGGTTCTCTTACGATGGCAATATCCTGAACAAGCATGTTGATTTCAACTTGGGTTATATGCGCGTAGGCTATACTCCGCTTACCTTGTTCACCCCGCAGCAGCAACTTCTCCAGGAACCTGAAATCTTTGCTCAGAAGCGCGTCGAAGCTATGGCTCAGCGCAACCTGGACACCACTTCTGCTCGCCTGATGCAGGGCTTGAACGTGGATTACCACAGCGGTCAGTTGGGTGCCCTCTCCGACATCCATGCCCAGGTTACTGGCGCCCGTATGCGTAACACTGCCAAGAAGTATGACCAGGTGTTCTTCGACTTCGACTACGCCGACCGTTACTTCTACGGCCTGCGTGCTGGTGCTGAAATCTTCGGCGCCAAGGTCGGCGTGAACTATACCGACGTTTTCGATCGTCACCTGAGTACTCGTTCTCGCTTGCAGGACGGCGATACCGTTACCTTCGAAGACAACTCCATTCTCTCTGTGGAATTGGGTTTCGACACCAAGAACATTCTGCCGAACGTGCCGTTTAACGCCGGCTTGAACGCAGAACTTGCTCTGTCTTCCTGGAATGCAGAAACCGAACATTTGGAAAAGACCTACGAAACCAAGTATTCCTTGACCGAAACCAAGGTCAACGGTGAATCCCTTGCTTATGTCAAGGCTTCCCAGACCGCAGTGCTGAACGTCAAGAATGAGAAACTTGCAGACAATAGCGGCATGGCCCTCTATGTCAAGCCTTATTTCAACTTGGATTTGGCTAGCGCCGGTATCAAGGGTGACGTGAGCCTTACCTACGTGATGAACGATAAGGACTTCTGGTCTGAAATGGCTTCTAGCCCGGTCTACCGTGGTACCTCCACCATCCTGAATGCTAACGCTTTGTTCAGCAACGACACCTACACCAACTTGGTGAACCAGTTCGGCATCTCCAGCTTGGAAAATATGTACTTCGCAGTATATAACTCCAATCCTCTGAATGCTTCTAACTTGTTGAGCTCTGAAACAAGCCATAACGCACTCTCTGGCCAGGGCGAAGATGGCAGCTATCTCTACTCTCGTCTGTACAACAACTACAAGAACGCTCACTTCTATCGCAACGGTTACAAGGCCGACGTGATGAAGCGTCTCGAAATCAGCGAAGCTCTTGTGAACCTGGATCCGTCCTCCAACATGGAAATGCCTTATGGCCTTGCCACTCCGGACCGCCAGGGTGCAATTGTCAACCTGAACTTCGGTTGGAACGACGCTCTCGAAGTGAACGCTGCATTCTCCATGGTTAACCAGTCCGCTGCTGAAGTTTACGATGACAACGGCGTTGTTGTTGTGGATGCAAACGGCGATGCTCTCCTGGAAGAAAACAGCTACCTGCGCTATGGCGTTGGTCTTTCTCTCGAAATCGGTCGTTTCATTCCGGTTCTCCAGCGTAAGATCAAGATGCAGCTCTCCTACGATCATACCGAAGAAACGGCTCTCCTCGGTCGTTCTGCTGATCGTATGATGGCTGGCCTCAATGCCGACGTCTATGGTCCGATTTCCATCTTGGCTGGCTTCCACTCCTCCACCAAGGAATTCGGTAAGCCGCTGGCTATCGGTGACGCAAAGGTTCTCAAGACTGAAGAAACCTTGCTGCTTGCTGGTCCTCGCGTAAAGATTGCCCCCAATTCCTATCTCTCTGTGCAGTACGGAATGTTGGGTGACAAGCTGACCTTGGCTCCCGCAGCATTGGGCTTGCCTAACGACGAACTTTCCATTGACAAGAACGTTATCGTTGCCGACGTAACGGTTAACTTCTAAGAGGTGTTGCAATGAAAAACTTTAAACTTTTGTTCTCTGTTGCAGTTGCTGCCGCAATGTTCGGCTGCTCCTCTATGGAAATCAGCGACGAAGAAGCTTATAACGAAAACCTGCCGTCCGATTTCCGCTATGCAGAATACATGGCTATTCATCCGACTCTGCGTAACTTGCAGATCAAGGACTACATCACTGCAGAAAACGAAGCCTTCAAGGAATCTGAAGGTGAGGCTTTCGCAGAAAAGAAAACTGCGGACTCCCTCGCTTTCGAGGCTGACCTTGATATGCTCAAGAATCTCTACCTGGATCCGTATATCGGTGGTTATACCGAAGAGGAATGGGCTGAAGATTTTGCTACCAAGACAGTTGATGATACTATTGCTGTTGATGTCTATAAGGTTAACAAGGATACTTCTGACGGAACAAAGAAGTGGGTTGTTGATTCCTCTGCTGCCCTGACCGTTTATCTTTGCAGCGCATCTACACAGAAGATTGTTAGCAAGAAGAAGAACGGCGTTAGCGTCATCTCCCAGTTGGATGGCGTCATTGGCGAAGAATGTACCGAATCTCCGAAGGTAAAGGTCAATGTCAGCGACACGACCTACGTCATTGTGGATTCTACTTTCAAGACCACTCCTAAGGAAGTTAGCGGTAGCATTCCCGCAGACAAGATGAAGGCTCTCAGAAACTTCAACGTGTTCAGTACTACCGATGACTGGGCTGTCCTGCAGGCTGTTCCTGTGGACACCTTCGCAATCAGCTACCAGTTCGTTCTGTTCGGCAAGCTTCATGGCTGGGCATACCGCCCCTGTACCGAAAGCGAAGCCGCTAAGGATGCTGTTGTTCCGGAATACCCGGCTGCAAAGCTCTATTGCGACGATAATGGTAAAACTAAGGAAATTGACTAGGACGAGGTTGCATTATGAATATTAAGTCCATTGCTTTGACCCTTGCTCTTGGCGCTTTTGCTATGGCAAACGCTGCCGCAGACAAGGTTGTGGGTTTCTACCCGTACTGGAGCCAGTATTCCCAGTTCTATCCGAAGGATATCCGCTACAATACTGTCTCTGACATTCACTATGTCGGTTTGGCTCCTAGCGAAGATGGTTCTCTCGCTTTCGCAGATGAAAACGATGCTGAAAACTTCAAGACCCTGGCTCAGATGTCCAAGGAAAACAACGTAAAGCTGGTTGTTTCCGTGGGCGGCATGGAAACCGAAGGTGCCCTGAAGGCTATCGCTACTTCTGACGAGGCTCTTTCCGCCTTCGTTTCCAACGTGAGCAGCTGGCTTTCTGAAAACGGCGGCGACGGTGTGGAACTGGACTGGCAGAACCTTACTGCAGAAGATGCAGAAGACTACGCCAAGATGGTCAACGCTCTCGTTGATGGCCTCAATGGCGCAACCGTTACTGCTGTGATCTATCCTTCTGCTGGCATGGATGCCTACAAGGCCGATGCTTTGAACCGTCTTTCCTACGTTGACGTGTTCATGGCTGACCAGATGACCGAAGAAAGCTCCGAAGTCGTTCCTAACCAGGGTGCTACCTTTGTGAAGGAGACCTTGGATCAGGTTGCCGGTGCTGGCGTTAACAAGGACCTCCTGGTTCCGGTTGTCTTCCTCTACGGCAAGACCTGGACTGGCGCAAAGGGTCTGGGCACTTCTCACCAGGGTGTGGGTAGCGGTAACGAAGGTTACGTGACCTATGCAGAACTGATGGGTAAGTTTGATTCTCCGGAGTACAAGGTTACCTTCGATGAAGCTTCCAAGTCTGAAGTGGCTGTAAGCGATGCTGAAACCATCGTGTTCATGGGTATTCCTTCCATGAAGGCTGTTGCTCAGCAGGTCAAGGCAGACGGCATGGGCGGCGTTGCTGTCTATGACCTCTCCCAGGATCACCACGAACCGATCGTCTCCCTCCTGGTGACCATCGGTCTGGAACTTCGCCCGCAGGTGAACTACAAGCCCAAGAAGAAGTAATCTTACGCATGGGCTAGTCCCGTGCAAGAGCATTACCTGAAACTTTAAAAGAGGACTGCTTCGGCAGCCCTCTTTTTTGCGACCTCGAGAAATATATGGGCGGGGTCTTGTCGTGAGAAGAAGACTCTTCTTTACATACTGCATTAATCCCTTTCAGCATTTTGGTATGTATTCCCTGTTCATATTTCGTTCTCCTTACATACCTTGCTACAAATTTCAAATCATTAGTATGCGTCACATCGCTGCAATGACTTTTTTTTACATACTGCAGCAGCATATTCTTCTTTGTAGTATGCATAATTAAGGAATGCGCCTTTTCTTCTAGCACGATCCCATAACCGATAGATGCTTATGAGAAACTACTGGTCTAGCCGGCAGTTTCCTTTACGCAAAAAAAAGACCGCCCCCTGAGGGAGCGGTCTTAAGCTTTAGAAGTTTTCGCTAGGGATTATTCTGCGACCTTGTTCCACTTGACATTCAGTTGGCGTGCGCCCTGGCTGATAACGATCAGGTAGGAACCATTGGGAACCTTAGCAAGAGACAGGGTTGCGTTGCCGCTAACAGTCTTGCTCATGACGTTCTGACCATTGAGGGAGAATACGCTCACTTCGATGTCGCCCATGTTGTCGCTGGAAACTGCCAACTGGGTGTTGGTTACGGTTGCGCGGAGCGGCAGGTCGGCGCGGGTAGCCACGCTCTTGACTGCAGCAGCTTCATCCTTGTTTACAGCCTTGGTGGAGTCACCAACCACGACGGTAATGGTCTGGTGGTATTCCTTATACAGTTCAGTTTCCGGAATGTTAGCTGTAATACGGACGATTGCGTTTTCAGCACCAGCAAAGAGTGCGTTGCCCTGCTTGGTTACGTAAGGAGAAGATTCCTTGCCATTGAAGGTATAGGTAACCGGAGAGTGATACATGGAGGTATCCGGGACCAGCTTTTCAGCAACACCGCCAATAGCAAGGGTAGTGTTCTTGAAGTTGTTGGTCATCTTGTTGGTACCCTTTTCGTAGGTAACCGTGACGGTATCCTGGACTGCCTTGTAACCGGTAACTGCAGATGCGGTTGCTACGATCTTTGCGGAACCAAAGCCCTTGAATTCATACATCAGCACTTGCTTGCCCTTCTGGGAACCGGAGCAGGATGTGTGAGAGCAGGTTGCTGTCTTCACAGTAACGATATCCGGATTCAGAGAGGTAAGGGTGAACTTAGAACCTTCGAGAGTGGTTGCGTCGGTAGTGACGATCCATTCCTTGTTGGTGCCGTTGGAGTAGTTAAGAGTTCTGTTGGTAGAGCAGGTGCCGCCGTAGTTACAGGTCAGGTTGACAAAGTTGGGCACGGTCTGTGCAGGGATTGCAGAAATGGTAATCACGGACTGAGAACCGTCGTTACCAGTCATGACAGTGTAACCTGCACCAGTAATGGTACCGTCGTTTGTCACAACGGCCGGATTGCTGGAGGTGTAGGTACAGCCGCTTGCCAGCTTGCTTGCCACAGAACCATCAAGTTCCTTTGCGGTGACGGCCTTGAAGGCGCAGGCACCGGTGTTCTTGCCCTTCACCAGGGAGTCTGCCCAAGTACGGCCCTTGCCAACCAGGTACTGCTTGACGATTGCGCCAGAAGTACTGGTCTTTGCTGCATCCAGGAGAGCCTTGGAGGTAAGTTCGGTGCTACCGTCAAAGAATGCGGAAGTTTCGTTCTTGACATTGCCATTTTCGGTGGTCTGAACCTGACGGAGACTCCAGTTACAGCTACTGATCATGTTCTGGTCCATGAAGTCGAACCAGGCCTGGGTTGAAGATGCATCAGGAGTGCCCGCGCCGTCGTAGGCCACGGTACCGTATTCAGTGGCGAACACGGCCTTGCCGGAATTCATGGCTTGTTTTGCGTTTTCATCGTAGCCGCCAACCTTGTGGGATGCTGCGTAGAAGTGCAGAGAGTAGGCCAGGTTGGAGTAGGTCAGACCGCTTGCTGCGTTAGGCTGGGAAGACCAGCCGGGGTTACCCACGATGACCAGGTTTTCGGAAGCGGCACGGATGCCCGGAATGACCTGGTTTGCGTAGTTGGCAACTTCGCTCCAGCTACCGGTGGGTTCGTTGAAGATTTCGAAAAGCACGTTAGGAATCTTGCCGTACTTCTGAGCCATTTCAGAGAAGAATGCCTTTGCGGCGGAAACTTCGGAGTTGGCCTGGTGGCTGTGCCAGTCGATAATGATGTAGATGTCATTTTCAATGGCGGCTTCGATCATCTGGTCGATGGTGACCTTGTAGCCATCAGGTGCGCTCAAGTAGGAGTAACCGGGGGAAAGCTGGTTCTTGGTATCGGTGCCGTAGTAGTTGATACCGAGAGCGAAACGGATAACGTCAATCTTGAGGTTGTCGGTTGCCCAGTCAAGAACGGTCTTGGAATAGTAGGGCAGGCCTGTTGCGTCGGACCAGAACCAGCTCATACCGCGGAGAATTGCGGGTGCGTTGGTCTTGGTACCAATGACTTTACCATTGGCGGAGCCGAGAGCGCCGTAGTGGCTTACGGGGCCGACCTTCTTGGCGACTGCGGTTGTGGCGTCGGCGAATGCCGGAATGGCTGCAAGTGCCATCAGGCAGGGGAGTAATTTTCTCATTTTCATAATATTCCCTTTTTGAAAACCCTAATCCCTAGGTTTACCTTTTAAAATAACAACATTCAGCTGTAAGTCTTTTTCCTGTAAGGCAAAAAGCGTATACCGTTGAATACGAAATACGCAATGAAAAGTAGATTTATTTTGTTAAAATCAACCCCATCGTATAGTAATAAAAAAGTTTCCTATGTATCAATTGTGACGGGGATAACATCGTTACATATAAAAACTTGTGAACGAAAAACGGTGTAGCGTAAACTTTTGTTTAGAATTTGTTGTTTTTAGGGGCTTTTGCGAAGAAAACATGATTTTTTTGTGATGATAACCAAAAAAAAAGAAAAAAAATGTTCGCAGGTTGAAAAAAAAAGATATATTAGACTCCAAACCGCCCTTATTGGGCAATCACAATAAACAAGAGAGAGAATTATGAAAAAGTCTATTCTTGGTGCTTCTGCCCTCATGGCAGCTGCTTCCGCTTTCGCTTTCGTGACCTGGTATGGTTCTGAAAGCGTTTATCAGATCGATACCGAACTGGACGCAGGTACCGAAACTGCTGGTTACTGGTTCATCTACGGTGATGACTCCGATGGTGGCGCTTCCAAGATCACTTGGCCCGTTGAACCTGGTAACGAATACTCTGAAGACGCTCTTGACCCGATCATCGACTACTGCGGTGGTGTTTGCGGTACTTACACCCTCGACAAGGGTACCCTCACTTATGACCCGTTCGTAGGTATCGGCTTCAACATCGCTGGTGAAGACGAATCTGGTACTCCGACTGCTGCTGACGCTTCCGCTATGGGTGGTATCTGCATTGGTTACTCTGTTGACGCTGCTGCAGCTCTCGAAATGGGCCTCGGCGACGCAGGTGACGCAGAAATCGGTTGGGACAATCCGGCCGCTTCTCTCCCGAAGGCTACTTCTGGCGTGGTGAAGGAATTCACCTGGTCTCAGTTCAAGCAGGCTGGCTGGGGTAGTGGCAAGATCACTGGCGACGCTGCTGCAGCTAAGCTGGTTGCTCTCAAGATGAAGATCCAGGCTAAGACTGGTTCTACCGGCAGCTTCAACATCATGTCCTTCGGTGCATACAATGGCGGCTGCACTGCCGGTTCGACCCCGACCGCTATCTCTGCTAAGGCAGCTCAGTCTTCTCTGAAGGCTCAGCTCTCTGGCCGTACCCTCTCCTTCGGCAAGACCATTGCCAAGGCTGAAATCGTTAACCTCCAGGGTCAGGTTGTCATGGCTGCTTCCTCTGTGAAGTCCATGGACCTCTCCAAGGTTCAGGCTGGCGTTTACATGGTTCGTGCAGAAGGCCTTTCTCAGCAGATCATGGTGAAGTAATTTTACTTAGGTAAAAAACTTTAAAAAGGGGCTGCGTTTAACGCGGCCCTTTTTTTTTCTAAGATGATATAGATTACATGTTTAGATTAATTTTGGGGTTGGATTAGGAAAACCTTTGTTTAGAATATATATTTGGGAAAAAATATCGAGAGGCTATTATGCAGATTAAGAAATTTTTAGCTCCTTCCGTACTTCCTTTTGCGCTGTGCGCATTGTTCGGCCTTGCCGCTTGCGATAGCGGATCTAGCAACAATAATCCTGTTGATCCCAACCAGGGTGTTATCGACCCTAATCAGGGTGTCATTGATCCCAACCAGGGTGTTATCGACCCTAACCAGGGTGTAACCGACCCCAATCAGGGCGTTAATCAGGGTACCGCAGTAGCTTACCCTGCCTTGGCTACTGGTGCCAATGCCGCATATGCTCAGGTCGTCTATAGCGCCTGGAAACCTTTCCATTACGTGAACATGGAAGACGAAGGCTTGTACTATGCTGATTTTGCTCCGGATTTTGGCTATGTATTTGCTAACTACCAGCCTGCAGGCCGTGTGATTTGGTCCACTCAGTCTACCGGCGCCTATAAGTATCAGTGCCAGAATGAAAATGCTTCGGGTACAATGAAGTATCGTGCCTGTACCGTTTCCGAAGGTATTGGTTACGGCATGTTGCTGACTTATGTGAATGGTGATAGCGATGCCTTCATTCGCTTGTGGAACTACAGTCGTGCTTTCCGTGCCTATCATAATCTGAACTTGACTCCTTGGATTACCAAGAGCTTCATGTACGATGAAATTGACGTGTCCAGCGCAACTGATGCAGACCTGGATATTGCAACTTCCTTGATTTTGCAGTACTACAGGACTTTGGCTATTGACCCTGCTTCCGCTGCGATTTTCTTGCAGGATGCTATGGTCATTGCCAATGCGATTTGGGAAGAGGAAGTGGAGCCCAATGCCCTGCTCCTGATGTCCGGCGATACCCAGATGTGGCACTCTGCCGATCCGACTTACAACCTGAGCTACTTCTCTCCGGTGGCCCTCCGTTTGTTTGCCATGTTTGATAAGACTCATAACTGGACTGGCGTTTTGGACAATATGTATGCCTACATGGCCAAGGTCCAGGCTGCCGGTACTGGCGTGTTCCCGGACTGGAGCAACAGCGCAGGTATTGCAGTCAATCCGCCTAATGGTGCTGCTGGTAACTCTGCTGCAACCTATACCTGGCACACCTTCAACAAGGAATCTGTGCGTATTCCCTGGCGTATTGCTTGGGACTACTACTGGTTCCAGGAACCCCGCGCTCTCGCTGTGCTTACTGGCTTGAACAACTTTATCGTTGCTAAGTCTGCAGGGGATCCTGCTAGCAATGCTCTTGCTATCCAGTATTCTTGGGATCCGGCCAAGGCTGACTATGCCAAGAACACCAGCGTTCCTACCCAGTGGCTCGCTGCTTGGTGTGCTACCGGTATCGGTACCAATCCTGCTTGGCTCAACGCTTGTACTCCGCTGGTTAACGGCTTGCAGCCCGGTAACAATGGTAGCAGCTACTTCAGCGATATCTTGCTGGGCTTGTACAGTGCTTTGCTGAATGGTGCGTTTGTCCGTCCGTTTTAATAAGTAACGCTCGTCTCGTTCGCAAGTAGAGAACTTGAAAAAGTCCTTGGTTTACTCCAGGGGCTTTTTTGTTTATGGCATGCTACGCATGCATATATTACGGCTCGGCAATGTCCAAGCAAGCTTGGCCACTGCTCTCGCCTTTTTGTATATTCCAAGGTATGGAAAATGATTCTTTGAATTTGCTTAATCCGTCTAGCATCGTAGATGATATTGACGAGGATAGCGTAGGGATTGCAGATAGCCTTAATGCGGTTGCCGGTGAGGATGAAATTCCTATGCCGACGCCGGAACAGCTTGGCATTTCCATTACTACTGGGTTGAAAGATGGTCTCGGGGTCGCGCAGCCTTTGACGGTCACTGTGGGCGATACCTTTGATTTCCCTGTAACCGTAACATGGAATGTGAATGGAAGCGCACTCCTGATTATGCCCATAAGTTCGGCTATGGCCAAGGGCCTTGATCAGGTTTCTGTATCGCAGGAGTCCGCCCGTATGGTAAAGGATGGCCAGGAAATGGCTTCCATTACCTTTACTTACAAGATTGTGGCCCAGGATACGGGCGACTTGAACGTGCCTGCCATGCGATTTGAGATTCCAACTCCTATGGGACGTCCTCTGGATTTGCGTAGCGAGAGCGTGCCCGTGCGAGTCAATCCTCCAGTAAACATGACCCCTCTTGTTGTGGGGGCCATGGTTGCCCTTTGCGTTGGTGTGGCAGGAATACTCCGTATGAGGCGTAGGTCTGCTGCCAAGGCCGCTGCCGCTGCTAAGAATGCTGTGGCTGATGAAATTCGCGAGCAGATGATGGTCCTTAAGCGCCGTGCAGCTACTGCTGATAGCCGCCAGTGGCTCTTGGAACTGGAGGTTGTCTGCAAGTACTATGCTGCAGAGAAGTTCTCTCTTGACGCGGACAAGGTGAACCTTGAGGTTCTTGCAAAGAATGGGGACCTGGAAGGTTGGGACGCCTTGCTGGAAGAGTTCGCCCATGCCCGTTATGGTGGTGGCAAGCGTGATGCTTTCGAGAACAGGGAAACCTGGAAGGCCGCCATGAAACTGATGGGCATTGAAGAAGAGTGAAATTCAATTTAAGAATTACGAAGTATGAATTATGAGAATTGTGTGGCGGCTATGCCGCGATTATAAATCTCGTAATTCGTAACTCATAAATCATAATTGAATGCTCTCGTAATTGGTTTTCTAGAAGAATATTTATTAAATTCAGTTGGTAGAAAATTTAGAGGACTTAAAAATGGATATTCAGGAACTTTCTGAAAAGATTCGTCAGCAGAGTGCATTCTGCCAGAACTTGTTGCGTGAAGTTGAAGATACCGTCATTGGCCAGAAGGCTATGGTGGAAAGCATCTTGACCGGTATTTTGGCTGATGGCCACGTTTTGCTGGAAGGTCTTCCGGGTCTTGCAAAGACCACCGCAGTGAAGGCTTTCGCTGACGCCGTTTCCCTGGACTTTAAGCGTATTCAGTTTACTCCGGACCTTTTGCCGGCAGACTTGCTGGGTACCACCATCTATAATGCCCGCGAAGCAAAGTTTGAAACCCGCAAGGGCCCTCTGTTCACCAACCTGGTGCTGGCCGACGAAATTAACCGCGCACCCAGTAAGGTTCAGAGTGCATTGCTGGAAGCCATGCAGGAACGCCACATCACCATCGGTGATGAAACCTTCAAGTTGGATGAGCCGTTCCTGGTTCTTGCAACCCAGAACCCCATTGAGCAGGAAGGAACCTATCCGCTGCCCGAAGCCCAGGTGGACCGTTTCCTCCTGAAGGTAAAGGTGTCCTACCCCAACAAGGCCGACGAAATGCGTATCCTTGACGCGGTCGCCGGTGCTGGCCTTCGTCAGCCCAACGCTGTTGCAACTAAGGAAGATATCCTGAAGGCTCGTGAACTTGTAAAGCAGGTTTATGTGGACGAACGCGTTCGCGAATACATTGTGAACCTTGTCCTTGCCACCCGCGATCCGGGTAGCATCAAGCGCTCCGACCTGGTTGGCTTTATTGAAGTGGGTGCTTCTCCCCGTGCCTCCATTGGTCTTGCTCAGGCTGCAAAGGCTCACGCCTTTATCCAGGGCCGTGCCTACGTGACTCCGGAAGACGTGAAGGCTGTGGCTATGGAAGTGCTCCGCCATCGTATTATCCTCAGCTACGAAGCAGAAGCTGAGGAAATTACTGCCGAAACTGTTGTCCAGAAGATCCTGGACTCTGTTGAGGTTCCGTAATGAACGATAGGCCTCATGTAATTATCCATCCCAGTGACCTTGCTCAGTCTGACTGGGTTCGCTGCGTGCTCCCTTTCATGCAGTACATGAGTCCTAATGAGCAAATGATTTTTCCGTCTATCACCCAGATTGCTTGTACCAACAAGGATATCCTGAAGCGTACAAGTGTTGTGGTGATTCAGCGTCCCACTAGCCCCGTGAAGATGAACATGGTGGCTATGTATGCCCAGATTAAGCGTGAATGTGGCTTTAAGCTGGTAACGGACATCGATGACCTTCAATGGGAATTGAGCCCCATTATCAAGGATTATGCCAAGGGTGTTCCTAATGTAGAGCAAATCGTCAAGGATCGTCTGAAGACGGTTTTGCCTAAGTTCGACAAGGTAATTTGCTCCACAGAATACTTGGCTAAGCGATTGTTCCTGGACATTAGTGTGAAAGCTATGGTGATGCCTAATGGGGTGTCCCGTTCCCTGTTCGGCCATTTCAAGAGAACAGATGCATTCTGCGGAAAGCCCAAGGTCATGTACGCAGGTTCTGCAGGCCATTGTTCCGAAAAGGATCCCGGTGATTTCGCTGGTCCGTGGGTGCCCTGGCTCCGCAAGCGCATTGAGGAAGGCTCCATCGACTTTTACGTGTTTGGTGTGCCCGAGTTCCTAAAGGGTTTGGAAGGCAGGTATACCAGCATTCCCTTCACGAAGATGATGCAGTTCCCGTCCACAGTGGCCAGCTTCCGTCCGGACTTTTATCTGGCGCCTCTTTGCGATATCAACTTCAATAGGGCAAAAAGCGACTTGAAGTTGAAGGAGGCTGCAGCTCTTGGTGCTGTATTTATCGGCAGTACCTTTGATGGTTGCCCCTATGGTTATGCTCCTGAAAATCAGCTTGTTTCCGCTGCGGCTTCCGTAGAGGATCTGGATGCCAAGTTCAATGCCTTGTGCAATCCGGAAAACTATATGTCCGCAATCCAGTGGCAGGACCAGAATTTGGTAGATAGCCATTGGCTTTATGAAGATCCGGAATTCCAGAAAATGTTCCTCCAGACATACTTGGGATAAGAATACTGCGATTATGCGAATCCTTGCTGTAGCCATCCTTTGGATCGTGGCAACCCTATGGATTGGCTGCTCGGATCCTGTGTCGGAGGACTCAAAAAAAGTTAAGGGCCCTGCCGTTTTTCCAGATTCATTGCATGAAGGTATGTTGCGTATTGTTCCTGCAGGTGAGATGGCTTTGCTGGGAAGTAATGATGCTGACGCCAGGGTGAATGAAAAGCCCCAAATGGCAGTAAGCTTGGATTACGACTATTCGTTGGACATTCACGAGGTTACATGCGGAGATTTCTTAAGGGTCCTTAAGGAAGGTGGGTTTGAATACCTTAAAACATGTGAATCAGACAGCTTACCTGTTGTGTCCGTAACGTACTATGATGCGGTACTGTACGCCAATGCACGAAGCAAGGCTGAAGGCCTAGACACGATGTACTATTACGTGGGCCGAAATTTTTCAAGAGGTGGTAATTGCATTAGCATGGAAGGGCTGAAATTCCTTGCCACTGTAAATGGTTACCGATTGCCTACAGAAGCGGAATGGATTTACGCAGCGTCCAAGGAGTGGAACCCGGCTAGTGGATGGAATTCTTCTAATTCAGATGGGGAACTTCATAAGGTTTGTTCTTCAGAACCTGATGAACGAGGCTTTTGTGACCTGGCGGGCAATGCGCTGGAATGGACTAATGACTGGCTTGGACAGCTAAAGGATACCACAGTTTCCAACTTTATTGGTTCTGCTCGCGCCAATGATCTTGGGGAGGTCGTGGTCAAGGGTGGTTATTATTCTACCTCTGCAGAAGGCAATAAATTGTACAGCAGGGGCGATGTATATACGGTTTCTGCTCAGTCCACTACATTTTATTTAGGATTCAGGTTGGCTTTCGGTTCGATTCCTGGAGCCTTTTCGATGAAAGGGGAGGGTGAAGGAGAATCTTTTGTTTATATCGAAAGCTCCGTGGATCGCATTAAGGAAACGATGGGGACATTCCGAGCAAAGGTTGCCTTTAGGAATGATCCTACAGGGAATTTGGCGTTCTTGGATTACAGCCAAAATATCCCACAAGTTATTGAATTAATTGACACCATACAAGTGTATCATCCTGACATTTCGCCGGATGGTTCCAAGGTTGCGTTCTGTACAGGTTTGGAGGGTGTAGGCGGCAAGTCTTCGCTCTATGTTCGAAACCTTGATGCGGAGGGAAGCGGGCTTGTGAGACTGGATGTGGAAAGTGCTGCAATTCCTCGCTGGTATGTGGATGAAAATCAGGATACTTCCATTGTATACGTAGATGATGTAGGTGATAATTCTGATGAAGCAGAGTTCCTGTCTAGAGGCACATGGAAGGTGGGCTTTGCCAATGGAAAGTTTGGCAAGCCGGAAAGATTGCTTGATGGCGCGTATCATGGTGGTGTATCTTCTTCGCTGGCTGTTTCCGGATCTAGATTGCTTCGTGCCAATGTGGATGGCAAGCAGGAGCTTTGGTATGATGGAGAGCAGGCCTGCAACGTGTCCTTGACAAGAGCTGCAGAAAATAAGGTTCTGTTCCTGGATTTTGGCGGCGCTCCCGGAAGAAAATTTGCAGGGGAGAAGTATGGTACGCATCAGCGGATTCTCGTTGCTGATGCCAAGGGAACATTGATTGGAGCGATCCCTTCTCCTAAAGGCTTTTCCTTTGACCACTCTGAATGGGTTAATGATGGCAACCATATGGTTGCCACTCTGGCTAATTCACGCGGGGCGCATTCTGAAATTGTTCTTGTGAATCCGAAAGATTCCAGCACTGTGACCTTGTTGAGTGGCGAAGAGCTATGGCATCCCTGTTTCTGGGTAAAGCCGAAGTTTGACTACGATGGAAAGGAACTGAATTTAGATAGCGCCGGGGTCTATGTAGATGAAGCTTACGAAGTCGGTGAAAAGGCTTTGAGTATTAAGATGCGAATGTTCTGGAATCGGAAGGATTCGCTGGAATTGGTGGCCCTGGGTTCTTCCCGCACGGAAAGAGGGCTTGATCCTAGGGAAATTTCTGTTCCCGCCTTGAATATGGGCTATGTGTGGGGCGAACTATGGGGCGAATTGTATTTGTGGAAAAACTATGTGTTGCCTCATCTGAGTCAGCTGAAGTATTTGATACTTGAAATTTCTCCGGATATGCTCCGTAATAACAAGCAGCTAAGAGATGCTATGTTTTTGAAGAGTGCTCCGGGATATCCATACGATGCCAACCATGATTTCTGGCAAAAGGGAATTCCTGAAAAGTTCGTGGATATTGTGGATTACTACTGCCCCTATTCAAGGGAAGATTCTGTCCAGTATGTTACAACGCAGGGATTGCTGGAACTGGAATCTCGAGGTTGGGGGAGTGCTGAGTTTTCTAGAGACTCGGTTTATACCAAGGGCGAGGAAAAATCAAGGGTTGCTGTCCTGGACAGCCTTACGGAATTGATTGAAAATACGAAGGATCTTGGTTTTTACGTGATTGCGTTAATTTATCCGCAATCTCCGTCGTACTCTGAAACGGGTGGATATGGTCGCCATGGTATGCCGCGCAGTGTGGCCAAGGAGACTTTGGCGTTCCTGGATTCGCTGGCGGAAGTGTATCCCCATTTCATGCTGATGGATGAAAATAATTTTGGCGATCATGATTATGGTGATGAGATGGCCAATGACTGTGATCATATGAGTGCTGAAGGTGCAAAAAAGTTGTCTCGACGTCTTGATTCTTTGATTGGGACCCTTTCTCCTCTGAAATAGGCCATTTTTTTTGCTAATGACGATCATTCGAAATTAAAATCGTCATCATCTTACTATCTTTTGAGCGAAAAAGGGCTCAGGGAGACTCCCTGGGTAGCTTATTTCCTGTTTAACTAATCGACCTGTTTTGCAGGTCACTAACAAAACGAAGGATATATGGCAAATCGTGTTGTTATCGGCTCCCAGTGGGGTGACGAAGGTAAGGCCAAGGTTGTGGATTTCTTGACTCTGGACGCAGACATTATCGTGCGTTTCCAGGGCGGTGCAAATGCTGGTCACACTGTTGAAGTGGGTGATCAGAAGTTCGTGTTCCACCTGATTCCGTCTGGCATTATGCATAACGACAAACTCTGCGTTATCGGTAACGGTGTGGTTCTGGACCCCATCCAGACTCTGGCAGAAATCGATGATTTGCACACTAAGGGCATTAATCCGGAAGGTCGTCTGTTCATTGCTAACAACGCTCACGTTGTGCTTCCGTACCACTCCACCTTGGATAAGGCCAAGGAAAAGAAGGCTGGTAAGGCTGCTATCGGTACCACCGGTCGTGGTATCGGTCCTTGCTACAGCGACAAGGTGAACCGTATCGGTGTTCGCGTCGGCGACCTCATGGACGAACGTGAACTGCGCCCCCGCGTTGAAGCTATGGCTAAGGTCCATAACGAAGAATTCAAGGCTATGTACGATGTTGATCCCATCGATCCGGAAGTGGTCATCAAGGACTACCTGGAACTTGGCCAGAAGATCAAGCCGTTCGTTTGCGACGTGAGCGAAATGCTTTACAAGGCTGTTAAGGCTGGCAAGCGCTTGGTGTTCGAAGGCGCTCAGGGCACCATCCTGGATGTGGACCAGGGTACCTACCCGTTTGTGACCTCCAGCAACACTGTTGCCGGTTACGCTAGCTGCGGCGCTGGCATTGGCCCCACCGCTCTGGACGAAGTCTGGGGTGTGGTTAAGGCTTACACCACCCGCGTTGGTAACGGTCCGTTCCCCACTGAACTTTTGGAAGAAACCGGTGACACCCTCCGTAAGATCGGTAACGAATACGGTGCAACCACCGGTCGTAATCGTCGCTGCGGTTGGTTCGACGCTCCGGTTGTCCGCAAGGCTGCCGTGGTTAACGGTCTGACCCACCTTGCCATCACCAAGCTGGACGTGCTGGATACCTTTGACACCGTCAAGATCTGCACCCACTACGAATGCGATGGCGAAAAGCTTGAAAGCTTCCCGAACCAGCTGTCCAAGGTCGGTCGCTGCGTTCCCGTCTACGAAGAAATGCCGGGCTGGAAGCAGGACACCACCAAGTGCAAGAGCTATGACGAACTGCCGGAAAACGCAAAGAAGTACCTGCAGCGCATGGCTGAACTGGTTGATGTGAAGATCGGTATGATTTCCATTGGCGCAAAGCGTGATCAGAGCATTGTGATTGACGCTGGTCTCGCCAAGGGATTGGGCCTCTAATTAACAAGGGATAGGAGCAGGTAGAGTATGGACGCAAGTATTGTTGGATTGCTGAAAGGCGTTGAATTGTTTTCCGAGCTGAATGAAGAACAGCTGGGATTGTTGGCCAACTTGATTGTGGTCCAGGACTACAATCGCGATGAAACCGTGGTGCTGGAAGGTGACGACTCGATGCAGGCTCTGTATCTGATTGCCTCTGGTTCCGTGCAGGTCTATATGACTGGCGTAGACGGTCGCGAAACTATCCTGTCCTTCCTTGAACGTGGTGATTTCTTCGGTGAAATGAGCTTGATCGACGGCGAACCCAGGTCCGCCTCCGTTCGCACTGTGACTGACGCACAGATGATGATTATTCATCGTGAGTCTTTCCTTCAGTTGATCCGCCAGACTCCGGAAATCGCCATGGCCCTGCTTAGCGAAATGAGCAAGCGCCTCCGTAAGGCCAACAAGCAGATTGGCTCCTTGTCCACCATGTCCGTTAGCGGCCGTGTGGCAGGTACCTTGCTGAACTTGATGGAAGAACGTGGCGTTCGCATCCATACGGATAATGGTAAGATGGTTGTGGTAATTCACAACCGTCCCACCCAGCAGCAGCTGGCCGATATGTCCGGTACTACCCGCGAAACGGTCAGCCGTATCTGCTCCATGCTGGTAAAGGCTAACGCCATTGCCATGACCGGTAAGGACATCGTCATCTTTGATGAAAACGTCCTTCAGGAAAAAGCCTCTAAGGGCTAATTGCGATTATGAACAAAGTAAAGGTTCTTTTTGACAAGTTCCGTAAGAGCGCCTTCTTGAAGGCGTTTCTTATGTGGATTGTTCTGCTGGTGGTTTTGGCCCTGGCTGTAGACAAACTCTTGATGCCTATTTTTGCCGGCGCCTTCGCAAGCACCGGTGAAGTTCCCAACTTGGAAGGCATGGCCCAGGCTGAAGCCGAAGCTGCCTTGACCGAGGCTGGCTTCAAGTATGAATGGCTTGAAGAAGGTCGTTATAACGCTACCATCGATTCCGGCAAGGTCCTTGTGCAGATGCCGGGTGCTGGTCGCGTGGCTAAGCTTGGCCGCACTGTGAAACTGACCCGTAGCCTTGGCCTTCGTCAGGTGGAAATTCCGGATCTTCGCGGAAAGAGCCAAAAGCAGGCTACAATCTCCTTGACCCGTGCCGGTCTTGTACAGGGTGAAATCGTGAAGGGCGCCCACAAGAGCATTCCCCGTGGCGTTGTGATCCGTACCATTCCTATCGCTGGCGAAAAGGTCCGCGTGGGCGATACGGTGAAGGTTGTGATTTCTGCCGGCGTTACCACTGGCAAGACTCTGCTCCCTGACTTCGCTGGTGAACAGATCGACAATGTGTACCCGAAACTTGAAGCCCTGGGCTTTGTTGTTGGAAAGATCAAGCGTAGAAAGGCTCCGGAAGATATGGAAAATCCGCAGCCGGGTGCTGTTATTGAAACTTCACCCAAGCATGGCGACTACCTGCCGCCTGATACTAAGATCAATTTCATTATTGTTGAGTAGTCGATTTGAAGAGAATCAATCTTTTTTCGCTGGTTGTTGTAGTTGCGGCGTTGTTCCTCAACGCCTGCAGTTCCAATCCTGCGAAGAAGAATGATCTTGTCTTGACATCTGCTGATTCTGCCATGATTGCGGAAGCGGTCATGAAGAAAATGGAGAAGATGACTGCCCAACCGGAAGAAGCAAAGCTTCCTCAGAATCTTGATGCGGCTCATGAATCCTTTATGCATGCCATGGACTTGGAACTTCGTGGAGAAGCTTCCATGGCTAAGATTTTCTGGCAGCGTGCTGCAGAATCTGATCCTTATAGCCGTTATTTGACTTTTAAAATGGCAGAAATTCTGGCCAGCCAGGGTGCAGACTCCCTTGCCTTGGTTCAGGCTGCTCGCGGCCAGAAACTGAAAGGCAAAGTGACTTCCTCCCAGCTGGGCTTGCTTGCCCACCTGTATGTGAAGGCTGGCGTTGTCGATTCCTGCCGCAAGTATTTCAATGCAGCCCTGGATTCTTCCCGTTATCAGGATATGCCTCTGCTGTATGATTACAGCCTTTTCCTGGAAGCAGTGAAGGATACCAAGGAACTCGTTCGCGTTTATGAATTGTTGCTTCCCCAGGTGAATTACATTCCGTCCCTGCTTCAGAGACAGCTTGGACTTTTGTTGGAACAAGGTAAGGATTCTGCGGTTATTGAACTTTTCGGCAATGCCCATGAAGCTACCGGCGATAAGAAAATGCTTACCCAGATGGTTCAGGGACTGGTGTTCCAGAAGCGCCTTTCTGAAGTTCAGGCTATTGTAGATACCTTGACGACTTCAACAGATGATGATGAATCCATGATTGTCTTGCTGATGTCCACGCTTGCAGAAAATGACCGCCCGGCAGCTTATGCCATGCTGAACAAGAAGTATTACGAAGATGGGATTCGCACTCCTATGCTTACCAACTTCCTGGGACATTATGAAAATCTGAATGGAAAAACGGACAGTGCCAAGGTTCACCTGCAGCAGGCTGCGGATCAGTTGAAAGACCAGCCCGTCTATGTGACTAATGCCTATCACGCTCTGTCCAGTATCGCCATGAAGGAAGAACGATTGAAGGATGCTGTTCGTTATGCAGAAAAGGCTGATGAAGCTGCCAAGGGTGGCGACAAGGCTATGCTTGCCATGATGTATGGCTCTGCAAAGATGTACGACAAGGCCTACAAGATGTTGGATTCCTTGATTGCCGTTTGGGACAAGTGGAATCCTATGGCTGGCGTTGCAGATTCCGTTACTCTTCAGAAAATGAACCTTGACGTAGAAAGGAACAAGCGTCAGTTCCGCAGTATCTATGCCAGAATTCTCGTAACGGAAGCCTCTGAAATTTTCCAGAAGAACCCAGGTGATTCTGTGAAGCAGAAACCTGCCAATGAAAGGCGTGAAAAGGCTCAGGCCTTGTATGACTTCTTGTTTAACGCAGATTCCACGGACATGGACGTTCGTATGCTGCGTGCAATCAACTTGGAACGCTTGAAGCGTTATGACGAGGCTTTCCCTCAGTTTGAATATTTGCTGGATTCCAGCCGTGCTGACCAGGTTGATCGTCCTGAAATCCTGAACTATTACGGCTACACACTGATTGATCTTAACCGCACTCCGGAAGAAGTTGAACGCGGTATGAAGATGGTCCTTGAAGCTATTGAAACCGAGAAGGCAGAAAAGACCTCTGAAGCATTCCTTGATTCCAAGGCCTGGGGCCTTTATCGAATGGGCCAGTATGCTGAAGCCTTGGCTACGATGCAGCTGATTACAGATGGTAAGATGATGGAAGACTATGTCTACTGGGAACATCTTGCTGCGATTCAGGAAGCTTTGGGTATGAAGCGCGAAGTTACGGAATCCTATAAGAAGCTGCTGAAGAAATGGCCGAAGAATCCGGATGCGCTCCGCTTCTTGAAAGGTTCTAAGAAGTAGGCGGGTGTCAGATGCGCAGAAGTGTTCTTTTCTTGATGCTTGTTGCGCTAGCGATGCTTGCAGGTTGCGCTGGCGGTAAGAAAGCTGAGTTGGTAAATGAGCCTGCCGCTGTTGCGAAGGTTGAAGTTCCTCAGGATAGTCTCCGTGCAAAATTTGTCTTGACCCTTGTGGGAAAAGATGGTAAGCCCCAGGATCTTGATGCGGTTCTTTTCTCTGTTCCGGGAAAGCGTTACCGTATGGAACTTACAGGCCCTATGGGCATTGGCGTTGCCTCCCTGCTTTGGACTGAGGAGGGCTGGACTATGACTTTCCCCACCGAGAAACTTTATATGAAGGGAAATGGCTACATGGTGGGGCTTCTGTCGGACAATTCTCTTCCGTTGGTCCATATTCACCAGGTGGCTAATCTCTTTGACGGTAAGCTCTTGCCTGTGAACTTTGATGTTGTAGAAGAAAAGGACCAGGTTATCTTCGCCAAGGAAAAAAGCGGTCGTTCCTTTTCCTATGCAAAAAAGGATTCCCAGGTAGAATGGCTTTCCAGGCCTGGTCGCGACGGCAAGCCGGAAACATTGCAGTTCCAGGATTACAAGACCTTTGAAGGGGTGGAGACCCCGTCGGTCATTGTCTTTAAAAAAGACGATGTGGATTACCTGACTATCCGGATTAGGAAGATTACCCGAAATAAGCCCTTTAGTTTGGGTACATGGCGCCTAAATGTGCCTAGAAGCTTCTCGCTCATAGAAGATTGATTTTGTAGATTGAGGAAGTATGAAGATATTTTCCAAGACCTTGATTGCGTTTGCCATGCTGATGGTGTTCAGCGCATATTCCTTTGGTGCCGATACCTTGGAAGTTTTTGCGATTCGTGTACAGTTTGCCGAAGAGAATCCTGATAATTCCTTGACTACCGGAAACGGCACTTTTGATTCCGATAAGGAGAAGAAGGATGCCTACAAGCTGGATCCTCCTGGCCGCAGAAATAGCGTGCCCTATTGGAAGAAACACTTTGACTTTGCCAATGCCTATTACAATGCCGCAAGTAATGGAAAACTTGTAATCAAGTCTCGTATTTTCCCGGAAGGTTCCAGCGCCTATAAGCTGAAGACTCCGATTATTGACTATAACCGTACCAGCAAGCTGAAGGGCGAAAAGACTGCCGAATTTGACGAAGCCCGCAGCCGCGATTATTTGCAATTTGTGTACGATGCAGTGATGGCTGCTGATACCACTCGCAATGTGGGAGAATCTCCCTTCCGTATTCCGCTGTCTGAAAATCCCAATACCAAGCGTGCCTACATGATTATCCACGCTGGTGCAAGCCGCCTTGTGGATGGTGGCAGCATGGGTACGAAGGGCGCAGACACTCCGGGCGATTTCATGGATGTCTACATCGGTCGCTCTGAATGGGAATACCTGTCGGATACCCTTTCTAATGTGGCTGTGGTTTCTGATACCATTTCCAAGGATTCTATTCATAAGGTTGTGGATGGTATTCTTTTTGAAAAGGCTGCTATTGATACTTTGCACTCCATCATGATCATGAGTGAGACCGCTTCTCAGGATGGCTTGAACTGGGGTGTGAACGGAATTCTGGTAAACCAGATCGGTCGTGAACTTGGCTTGCCCAATACCTATGATGTGGTCAAGGGCATTTCCCGCCTGGGTTATTACGACGTGATGGACTTTGCTGGTTATAATGCCGGCAATGGTTTCTTGCCTTCTATGCCGTCGGCTTGGGGCCGCGCCTACATGGGTTGGAATGCTGTTGCCGAAGTAAGGCCTGTGGCAGGAAAGTCTATTTCTGTGGATGTGGCTGCAGCAGGTTCTGGATTCTGCTCCAAGGCAAAGGGCAAGAATACCTGTACTGAAATTTTGAAGGTTCCTCTGAACGCTTCTGAATACCTGCTGATTGAAAATAGACAACGTTCCTGGAATGAAGATGGCTCCGTCAGCATTACCCTTGGTGATGACGAAGCTGGTTCTGATACTCTGATTAAGACTGTTCCTGTGGACAGCTTGAATCTTGTTTTTGAAGACAGCATTTGCGTGAAGGGCAAGTGCAGTACAAATAAGAAGAAGGCCAGCGGCATTATCCTGGATGTCAGTTCCTTTGATGCCGGCCTCCCTGCCAGTGGCATTGTGGTTTGGAAGGTGAATGAATGGTACCTTCGTGAAACTTTGGAATATGGCGTTGCCAACTTCTGGGCTGGAGATACCTTCAGAGATCATCAGTTTGGCCTTGCCATGGTCGAGGCTGACGGTATCTTGAGTATCGGCAAGACTTTCAAGAATGCCTTGGGCGAAGATACGTACGACTACGGTTCCGGAACAGATTTGTTGCCCCACCTTCGTATTCTTGATACTTCCTCTACCCAGAGCTTTGACACTGTAAGAACTATCGGTCCTAAGGGTTATGCAAATACCATGACAACTCAGGGCGGCTATACCGGCCTTAAAATTTCTGTTTCCATTCCGCAGGATGCCCGAATTGAAAAGACTTCCAATGCATTCATGGGCGATAGCGTTGTGAACTTTGCGGCCCCTGTAATTACCGTGACAGTTAGCATTGATGATGGCAGCATTGAGAATTCCAAGTTCCCGCGCAATATCGGTGTCGCTTCTGCGGTGCGTGGCGCTGTGTTTGTTGAAGACTCCAATAATGAAGGCGACAAGGCTGTTGTGGTTGGTGCCGAGGATGGCTCCCTGCAGGTGTTCTCTGCATTGGGCGAACCCTTGCTGCCTGAAGATACGGTGGTTTCTCAGAAGGTGCTTTCCTACAAGGATTCCTCTGTAGAAGTTCCTCTTTATCGTGTGGGCGAAAGTGATGGTGCGTTGGTAGGCATGGCTTCCAATGGTAAGAGCGTGTTCAGCTTGCATCAAAATGCACTGGTTCGTACATCGTTCATTGGCGGGATGATTCCTCAGAAGCAGACGTTGAAACTGTCTGATGCAAAGGTGGGTCCTGTTGTTTTCGGTAACAAGATTTTGGTGATGACCAAGACCGCCTTGAAGATTGCCGAAGTAAACAAGTCTGACGATTTTGCTTGGGCTGCAGATTCCATCGTATTCGAAAAGGAACTGGAAAACGCAAGCTTTGATAAGTTCGTTCCCACGGATATGGCCGTTTGCGGCAACGATGAAAATGCAAGCTTGGTCATGGTGGGCGAGAATGGACACTGGATGTTCAGAACTGTTGATGGCACCAAGGTCATGAAGCAGAAGTCCTCCGTTTCTGACAAGCACTTTAGAGTGGTATGTACGGACATGGATAGGAACGGTTCCCAGGAAGTAGTCTTTGTGGGTAGTCGCGGTTCTGTATTGGCAAGTACTTTGACCGGTGACGATAAGGGCGTTAAGGAATTCTGGGAAACTAAGAATTACAAGCGCGGTGCCGCAGGTACCAGCGGCCTTAAGGATGAAACTTCGGGTGTCGCTGTGGGTGATGTGAATAATGACGGATATCCGGAAGTTGTATTCCTGGGCGATAACCTGGTTTATGCCTTGGATCGCTTCGGCTTGCCTCTTAAGAATTTCCCGGTGGTAATCAGCCGCGGTTCTCCCATTTATGCATTCTTCAGTGATCCGGTAATTGTTGATGTAAATGACGATGACGCTCCTGAAATTCTCGTTCCCAGCAATGACGGTCTTGTGTATGCATTCACAGGCAAGGGCGTTCAGGTGAAGGATGGTTTCCCCATCGCCGCCGGCAGCTATGCTGATGCGGATTCGATTTCTGAATTGCAGCCCATGAGCATCTTTGTAACAAATGCAGTTTCTGATTCCAAGTCCTCTGGGCCGGAACTTTATGCCTTCCATAGAAACACTGCAACCGCCGTACGTTTGCCGAAGGCTAAGTCCGACGCTTCCGAATCCGCTCTTGCCTGGACTCTTCCTGCCGGCGGCGATGAACGCACCAGCTGGTTTGATGCAAGTGCCTTGAAGTCTGTGGAATCCAAGAAGGCTGAAAACAAGATTTCTGAATTCTTCATGTTCCCCAACCCGGTTCGTGGCGGTAAGGCTAAGGCTCAGTTTGAAATTGATGCGGAAGCAACTTCTGCCACCTTGGAACTTTACGATATTACTGGCCTCTGCGTTTACAAGACAAAGATGTCCAATGTGGTTCGTGGACGTAACCGCTTTGAAAATCTTGACTTGACTTCTCTGGGCTCTGATGTTTATACGGCACGTCTGCAGGTGAAGTTTGCAGATGGTAAGAAGAAACAGAAATTGTATCGCGTCGGTGTGATTCGCTAATGTCTGCATTCAAGTTTTGGATTCCTTGCTTGGCCTTTTGCTTGTCCGCCCTTTGGGTGGGGTGCTCTGTGGCTGATGGGGATCCTATTGAACTTGAAACGATGTCTAGCCCGTCGGCAAAATCTTCCAGTAGTGTTGCCCTATCAAGTTCTGATAGCAGAGACTCCTCGGTAGTTGCAGATTCTGTTGCCCGTGTAGATTCCTTATTGCATCTTGTGGATATTCCCGGGGCTAAGCTGACTCGTAACTCTTTGGAATTTAAGGTTAGCAGTTTTAGGATTTCTGCCACGGAAGTGACTCAATCACTGTATAAGAAGGTCATGGGGACGGTCCCTGATATGATGGAAAAGGACGATAGCGTCGCTGTTGCCAATGTATCCTGGTACGATGCGGTTCTGTTCTGCAACGAACTCTCCAAAATGCTGAATCTGGATACGGCTTATGTGCATGACGGAAATGGTGCGTATGGCGCACTTAAAAACCTGCTTATAGATTATAGTGCCAAGGCAATTAGACTTCCTACGGAAACGGAATGGGAACTGGCCTACAAAGGTGAGACATCATCCAAGTATTATTGGGATAATGAAGTTGCTTCCGATTATGCGTATTACGCACAAAGTAGCGGTCCTGCAAATGTGGCACAATTTAAACCTAATGGATTTGGATTGTATGACATGGCGGGCAATGTAGCCGAGTGGGTAAACGACTGGTTCGATGCTTATTCCTCCGTAGGGGAGGATAATCCCACAGGTCCTTTTTCCGGTGAATATAAGGTTGTTCGTGGTGGTGGCTGGAGCGACAAGGTGACTGCCTTGGCTTCATTTGACCGCAATAAAAAACTGCCAGATACTCGGTCTGAGACGATCGGCTTTAGAATCGTTTATTCCATCGGATTTTAGCGGTTTTCAGTAATTTCTTCAGTCGCAAATTGTTAAATTATGTGATATGAAGATTACAAATTCCAAGGTGTACACTTTTGCAAAAATGGCTGCTGTTGCTGCCGTGATTGTTCCCTTTATTTCCGCCTGTTCTGAAAAAAAGGAACCGCTTCCGGATCTTCCGGCTATCGAATTGCCGAAGGAACTGCCGGGTCTTTATTCCGGTAGAATGCCTTGTGATGATTGCACCACAAAGATGATTCGTATGAACCTGAACGAGGACATGTCTGTGGTTGTAGTTCAGACCAAGATTCAGGATTCCTTGACTACGGATACCTTGAAGGGTACATACGAAGTTACTGACAGCACTGTGAAGGTGTCTCTGTCTGATAATTCCATCCGCTGGAATTACAAGAGAGGCTCCATGGGTACCTTGTCCTACCTGACCAGCAATGGTACGGTTTATGAAGATGAAAATGGTTTGCATGCAGACCTTATCAAGATTTTCAAGACCCCTGTGAAGAAGGCCAAGACCGAACCGAAGCCGGAGTCTGAATCAAAGCCGGAGATTGAAAAGTAATGCAGTTTTCTGTTCTGATTGTTGATGATGAACCGCTTGCAAGAAAGCGCATTCGCTCCTTGCTGGAAGAGTATGCCGACCAGATTGAAATTCTTGGGGAGGCTGGCTCGGGTTCTCAGGCGATTCAGCAGATTCGAGAACTTCTCCCGGATGTGGTTTTCCTGGACGTTCAGATGCCGGACATGGATGGCTTCGATGTTTTGCACGCATTGAACAAGGAAGAAGTTCCTCTGGTTGTATTTACTACGGCTTATGATAACTTTGCGGTAAAGGCTTTTGACGAAGATACGGTGGATTATCTCTTGAAGCCTGTGGAACCGGAACGTTTGGCTTCTGCCATTGAAAAGGTTCGCCGTCGTTTGCCGATGTCGGAAACAGAGCCTGCCTTGCAACAGGACTTTGACTGGGAAAAGCTGCGTAGATTGGTAAACATGAATGACATGTATATGCAGCGACTTCAGATCAAGATTGGTGACCGCTTGGTTTTTGTAAATCTTGATGAAGTGATTCGTTTCCAGAGCGAAGACAAGTACACTACCGTTTATACGATCAACAACCAGTATGTAATCGACACTCCGATTATTGAATTGGAGAAAAAGCTTGACCCGAAGAATTTTGTGAAGGTCCATAGATCCCATATTGTGGCTATAGACTATATCGCAGAATGTCGAAAGACTGAAACGGGCAAGATGATTATGCTTTTGAAAGACAAGAATATGACTCAGTTGCAGGTGAGCCGTAGTGTCATCAAGAAATTCCGAAACCTCTAATGATTTGGGTAAGAAATGGATTCTGAAAAGAAAGAAGAACCTAAGAAGAAATTTTTTAAGAGCTTGCTGAGTGGGATTATTGTCCCCATCCTTTTGTGCCTTATTGTTATTCAGTACGTGCTTCAGGCATTCCAGATTCCTAGCGGATCCATGGAAGATTCTTTGAAGACAGGTGACTTTTTGCTGGGCCTGAAGTTTACCTATGGGTCTCCCATTCCGTTTTCTAACAAGAAGTTCCCTGGTATTATTTCTCCTGAAGTGGGAGACGTGGTAATTTTCCGTTACCCTGGTGAGCCGGAATATCCTGATGGCAATCCGGAACGTTACACCCATCTTTTCAACGCCCTGATGTTCGGCAACTTCTACTGGGATCATAATCCGGAAGAAGGCCAGCCCCATTTGATTCACTACGTTGATGGCCCGAAGGACTACATCAAGCGTTGTGTTGGTGTAAGCGGCGATACCTTGGCTGTTCATCGTGGTCGTCTGTATATCAATGGCAAGCGCCAGGACACTTTGCCTGGTCATGGTAAGTGGACTGCCTTGAATAGAACTCTGTCTCCTCGAGACGAACGTGAAACCTTTGTGGTTCCGTCTGTGGGTGATACCATTTATGTGGATTCTATTTCGTTGGAAAATCTCTGGTGGCTCCGTTCTATCGTTGCCCAGGAAAATCCGGACGAATCTGTTGAACTGGATCTTTCCCTGTGGAAGGATGGTGTAGAACTCAACAACTACGATTTTGAAAACTTCAAGATGCCTGTTGAAAATGATCGTGGCCTGGCTATGAACGAACTGTTCCGCCGTAACCGTCAGGTGATTCAGCAGCGTCTGGTTCAGGGCGACACCATTTCTGGTGTGATGTCCTTTAACTACTACAGGGAATTGGCCCGCATGGCATACCTGCCGATGATTGATCCTCATATGAAGGGCGGTATGGTTCGCAACGTGAGCTACATCGGTTTTGAAGGTTCCATGCTCCAGGATCTGGAAGGCAATGTGGCCATGCTGAATCGTGATCTTGAAAATGCAGCTGTTGCTGAACCTGTGGCTGATTCTGCAGAAGCAACGGAAATTGTGGAAACTGCAGAAGCTCCGAAGCAAGCTTCTAAGTTTGAAATCCGTCGCAAGCTCTCCCTTGGCGGCAAACCCATGGATTACTATGTGGTGAAGACTCCCCAGTATTTCATGATGGGTGATAACCGCGATAATTCTGCTGACAGCCGTTATTGGGGATTTGTTTCCCAGCGCAATATCAGGGCTCAGGCATTTGTCGTTTACTTCTCCTTTGAGAATGAAGATGGAACCTTCTCCCTGGGTAACCCCTTCACTTGGTGGCGTCTCCCCTTCAAGATTCGCTGGTCTCGCATTGGTAAGGTGATTCCTCTGATTTAATATGGGAAAGAAGTCGTTTATAAGTGCGTTTGTTGCAGGCTTGCTTTTGGCGGCCTGTGCAACTCAGGTAGCTCCAAATGGTGGACCCGAGGATAAGTTGCCTCCTCGTGTGGCTGCAGTGTATCCGGCGCCTAATACGACGAATCATCCCAATGAACTTTTGGTGAAGCTGGAATTTGACGAATGGATTAATGCTTCTATTCCCAGAAGCGCAGTTTCCATTTCTCCGCCTATTGAAAAGAAGCTTCGTTTTGAAGTGAGCGGAAAATCCCTGGTGCTGACTTCCCGTGCGGAACTGGATACGGGTACGACCTATACGGTTACCTTTGCCGGTGGCATTAAGGACCTGCGTGGCAATACGTTGTCCAAACCTTTCCAGGTAGTTTTCTCTACGGGTGCAGTAATTGATTCCTTGACGTTGTCGGGTCGTGTTCTTGTGAATGAAGCTATGGCTAGCAAGAAGCAGTTCCCCAGTGTCGGTCTTTTCTTGATGGGTGCGGAACGCCAATCCCGCAAGTACTTGGACAAGTATCGCGATACCGCTACCAAGGCGCTAGATTCTCTTCCCATGTTGCTGAAGGAACCTCCGCTGTATGTGACTCGTGCGGATAGTGCAGGCGTGTTTACCTTGACCGGATTGAAGGCTGGCACTTATCGTGTGGTTGCCTTTGTGGATGGAAATGGAAACCAGAAGATTGAACTTTCCACGGAACAGGTGGGCATCTGGACTCAGGACTTGGTGCTGACCGAAGAAACCAAGGATACCTTGTGGGTAGCCATTGCTGATATGGATACGACCCATTTGGAAATGGAATCAGTCTCTCAGCCTTTCGCCAATGTGCTGGAAGCCGCATTCACACGTAACGTGTATTTCGATTCCACCTTTGCGGATACCAATAACTGTTATTTGGTCACTCCTGAAAAAGAAAAGATTTATCCTAATCTTGTCTACTTGAGCCCCACTTCCAGCAAGCCCCAGTTCTATTTTGAACAGGCCCCCAAGAGTGAAGTCATGTACAAGTTCCTGTGCAGCGCAGGAAAGGATTCCCTGTTCCGTACTTTGGATACGACCCGAAACGAAGTGGATTGGGAATGGAAGAAAATGGAGTCGGACACATTGCCTCCCAAGGTATCTTCTGCTAAGGCCCTCTCCAAGGCAAAGGTTGTATTCCCGGAAGATTCGATTATTGTTTTGTTCAATAAGCCCAAGACAGATTCTCTGGAAAATACTTTCTATGTGGTTATGAACAAGGATACTTCGGAGGTTCAGGTAAAGCAACTGGATCCCGTTCGATTCCTGGTTGAGAATAAGGCGCCCTGGACTATGGATGCGACCTTCAATCTTTTGGTTGGCTACAAGGATACTACCCTTGCTCCTGCCGATAGCAATGGCGTTCGCGATACTGTTGTGGAATTGAAGTACAACAGCCTGCAGAAATTTGAGACGGTGGCTAAGCTTAAGCTTGCCACATTAAGTGGAAAAATCCCCGGAGCAAAGGCCGGAGCCTTGGTTCGTTTGCGTTCTTCTGCCAGTAACAGCTACTACTATGAAAAGTGTGGCGGTGCGGGCGACTTCAAGTTTGGCAACCTTATGGAAGGAAATTACTTTATGGATTACTATTATCCTGAAGAGGGAAAGCTTCTTCCGGATGGAGGTAGTGTAAATCCGTTCCGCTATGGTTCCGCTTGGCGTGCCCTCAGTGATACTTTGAAAATCGGCAATGGAGATAATATGCTGGAACAGTTGGTTCCTTCAATTCCCATGCTGCCCTAAGATTTGTGAAAGGATATAATGATGTGTAAGATTCCCTCCTTTGTGGCGATTGACTTGGAAACCACAGGCCTTGATTTCGAAAAGGATGAAATAATCGAGGTTGCCCTGGTCCGTTTTGAAAACGGAGTTCCTGGGGAGTCTGTAGACTATCTGGTAAAGCCCACTTCTGCGCAGCTTCGCCCCTTCATTGAAAATCTTACTGGCATTTATAAAAGTGACTTGGAAGATGCTGAACCGTTTTCCGCTGTGGCTGGAAAGATTTTTTCCTTTATTGGTGACTTGCCCATTGTGGCCCACAATGCAAATTTTGATTCCAAGTTCCTGAAGCAGACTTTCGCAAAGGTTGGTGTTAGCTTTGAAAATCATCCGGTTTGGGATTCGCTGACGGTCTCTAGAATTGCCTACCAGAATATTCCCAACCATCGCTTGGACACCTTGGTTCAGGAGTTGAATATTCCGCGTAGCCGTGCACACCGTGCCTTGCCCGATGCAGATGCTTGTGGCCGTCTTTTTGTGATGTGCCTTGAAAAGATTCAGAATGAGGATCCGTGGTTGCTGAAGGCTTTGTCCAAGGTTGCTGTCGGTTCTGACTGGTCCTTGGTTTGGCCCGCCACAGCTGAAGATGAAAGCTTGCCGCAATATAAGTTGCCGGTGGTTCCTCTGGAAGATGTTCCTGAAAAGAGCAAGACTCCCCGAGTATCCGAGTTCTTCAAGGAAGATGGTCTTTTGGCCAAGAAGATTGAAAACTTCAAGTATCGTCACAACCAGCAGGACTTTGCTTCTGTGGTGGAGCGCAATATGCACAAGGGTGGCCTTTGTGTTCTGGAAGCTCCTACAGGTTCTGGAAAATCTCTGGCATACTTGGTGTCTGCCGCAAATAAGGCTGTATCTGGTGAACGCGTAGTTATCAGTACTGCAACGCGCGCCTTGCAGGAACAGTTGTGGAGTCGCGACATTCCCATGATTGCTGATTTGTACCAGGGAAAGTTGAAGCCTGCTGTTTTGAAGGGCCGCGAAAACTACTTGTGCTTGCGTAAGTTCGAAGAAATCTTGAAGGCTCCTGCCAACCTGCTTTTGCCGGAAGAACGAGACTCCTTTATGGCCATTATCCCGTGGGTATATGCAACCACCTCCGGCGACGTCAATGAAAGTTCTTCCTTCAGTCAGGGCCGTAATCGTGTGCTTTGGTCAAAGATGGCAAGTTCTGCAAAATCTTGCCTTGGCGAAAAGTGCCCTCATTATGACAAGTGCCCCGCCTTGGCTGCAAAGCGCCGCGCCATGAATTCCAATATGCTGTTGGTGAACCACTCCTTGTTCTTTGCCGACATGTCTCTTGAATTTGCTTTGCTTCCGCTGTACGAACACATTGTGTTTGACGAAGCTCATCGCTTGCCGGAAATCAGCAACCAGTCTCTTGGCCGCATGATTTCCTTCTTCAGTCTGCGCAATACCATTAAGACGATGATTCCTTCTCGCAGCAAGCAGGATGGCCTGATTGCAGAAATTTCATCTTTGGTTCCTGTAGAAAATACCGAGGTTCTGGAAGTCTGCGCCAACTTGACTGAAGCATTGACTGAATTGGAAAAGTCCTTGCATCGATTCTTTATGCGTATCGGCAAGAAGCTTGCGAAGCAGAAGAATTCCAAGAACGGATTCACCTACACTTCGGGAGTTATGGCTGAATACGATGCGGACCCCAGCGGATTCCTGGATCAGTATGCGGCAACCCAGAAGGCTGCAGATGAACTGTCTGCGAAATTGTCTGCTGAAAAGATGGGCGGGGCTATGCTTGGTGCCTTGAGCAACCTGAATGGCCGAATGACTGAAATTTCCAGATTCGTCTCCGACTTTGAATTCCTTACAAAGGCTAGCCGCGAAGATTGGGTGTTCTTTATGGAAGAACCTTTCAATCCTCATACCATCAAGCTGCATGCCTATCCGCTGAACTCCAGTGCCATCTTGAGGGAAAAGTTCTATCCCTGGATCAAGTCTGCAACCTTTACTTCCGCAACGCTTGCGGTGCAGGGCGACTTGGCCTACTACGTTCAGAAGATGGGCATGGATACTTTGGACGAAAAGAAGAAGCCTTTTGTACGCGTCTACACGGAAGCATCCAACAAGGATGAACGCCTTTCCGTGATGGTAACTAAGCATTTGCCGAAACCTTCTACTGCGGAATACAACGACGCTGTGAATGCTACTTTGTGCGAAATTCTTCCGGATGTGTCGGAAAATACCATGGTGCTGTTTACCAGCATCTCTGCCATGATGAAGGCTCAGGCGGCGTTGGCTCCCATTTTCGCCCAGAAGAACAAGCTGCTCCTTTGTCAGCATGTGGATGGTGCGTTGGATGGTCTTGTGGCTATGTTCCGCCGTGAACGTGGAGCTTGCCTGTTAGGTTGTCAGACCCTTTGGGAAGGCGTTGATTTCCCTGGTGACGCCCTGAAGCTTTTGGTAATTCCGAAACTTCCGTTCCCCAATCCTACGGATCCGCTGGTTGCGGGTATTACCGCCAAGATGAAGAATGAAGGCAAGAACTCCTTCAAGGATTATTTTGTACCGGAAGCCTACATGGAACTGCGCCAGGGCTTGGGCCGTCTGCTTCGTTCGGAGGAAGATTCCGGCAAGGTCCTGATTTTGGATAATCGAGTGGTCCTGGAACATTACGGGAAGACTTTCTCCAGAATCTGGAACATGAAGCAGCGCGTTGCAAACTCCTCCACGGACATTGCTGAGTTTCTCAAAAATTAACGTGAAATCTTGATACAATTTTACTACATTTGGCACCCTATTCAGGGTGCTAAATGGTTAATTTAAATACGTTTTTTGATGGGATGTCTAAGTCGCTTCTTCGCGCTGCGCACGCGAAGGCTTTTGGACATAAGGGTCTGCTTAATAACGCATTGATTCAATCGGAAGTACTTTCTTATTATGCCGATAAGAAACGAGTGGTTGAACTTTTTTCCAAGATGGAATCCTGGCAGCGTCGTTGCCTTAACTTGATTTATCACAGCGGCTCTCGTGGTTTGACTTTCAATGAACTGCGTTTGACAATCCCGGTAAGCAAGAATCGTGACCTTCAGTCCTTCTTGTTGAATATGTGCCGTGACTATGTATTGTGGCGCGGTTCTACCGCTAATGCGGCAGTGTATTTTGGCTTTGCTGATTTTATGGGCTGTTTCGATGTTCAGCCTGAAGTGGAATTGCAGAACAATGCCGGTTATGCCTCCTTCCAGAATTTGGTGGATTGGCATATCTGTCTTGTGCTTTCCTATGCCATGCGAAAGGAATTGAAGGTCAATTCCAATGGCACCATTCATCGTCGTAGCTACCAGATCTGTGTCGACTCCTTTGTAACGGCAAAACAGATTTCTGAACGTGCTGCAGAAAATGAACTGTCTCTCATTTTCAATTTCCTGGTGGCCAATGGTTGGCTGGAATTGGAAGACTCCTTCCTAGTTCCATCTGAAAAGTCCCTGGATTATATTCGAAAGAATGGTTTCCGCTTGCATCAGGATGTGGTTTCCTGGTGGCTCAAGGAACGCTTCCATGGCGACCGTGCCCACTGTGCTCAGTTGTTGAGTGAACTCGCTCAGCCGAAGCCTGTTATCGATGCTTCCTACCTGCTGTGGGTTTTGGATCCTACAGCAAGATTGCAGGAAAAGAACAAGGAACTGGTTTGGGATTACTTGCCCCGTCCTCTTCGTGAACTTTGGCTGTTGGGCCTTGTAAACTTCCAGATGGTCCATGGCAAGATTTCTGCTGTTGCTCTTTCTCAGTCTGGTGCAGAATGGGTGTCCAAGGCTATCGCTCCTGTTCCTGAACAGAACATTTCCTGCCTGCCCAACTTTGAACTGATTGCTTCCACTGGAACATCTCCCCGAGTTCTCTTTACTTTGGCATGCTTGTCCAAGGTGGAAAACGATGAACTCTTCCTGCGCTTTACATTGGATAAGGAATCCTATGTGCGCGGTTTGAAGTGCGGACTTCCTGAAGTAGAAATTGAAAATTTCAAGTCTTGGATCAAGGCTCCTGAAAACGTGGCGTCCTCCATTAGTGAGTGGAATGCTTCTTACTATGGCGCAAAGGTTCAGACGGTACGTCTTCTCAAGATTGAAGATGTCAAGGTTCTAGCCGACCTTTCTCATTTCCCGCAGTTCCTGGAATTTACAGAAGAGTACATTCCCAACTATGGCTTTATTCTGAAGCCGGAATGTGAAGCCCGTGCATTCGAAATTTTGGAAAGCTTCGGTTTCTGCCCCTATGTGGAACATAACACTGCAGACCGTTTGGCCGCTCCCACTGAAGAATGGCGTAAGGAATTTGTGGCTGCATGGCCTGAGTCCAGGGCTACTGACTACGAACTCAAGGATGAGGCAGACGAGAATACTTTGCAGACCGCTTTGAATTCCACAAAGTATGGCAGCAACTATCAGAAGCTCAGCACCTTTGATTTGGTCAAGGTTCTTCGTTACGCAAAGACCGTTGGAACTCTTGTGGGTGCCAAGGTGAAGGATCCTAACAAGCGCGGAGCCAAGGAAACGGAATTGATTTTCTTGGTGCATGCACTTAAGCTTGCGAAGTCTCCCCAGACCATTGAAATTCAAGTCAGTGGCAAGGAAGAAAAGGAAAGCCTGGACTTGAACTTCATCCAGGAAGTTAAAGTCATCGGGAATAACTGATACAGGGGGCGGGCCCCCTGGACCCCTGGGCCAAAGTTTGCGTTGCAAAATTTGGCGTTCTGCTATACATGATGCAGGGGGCGAACCCCCTGTATCTTATCATTCAAACGTTTGTGCGTAGGCGGCGATGTCCACCATCTCTTCGACGGTGAACTCGTCGTAGTAGGCTTCCATTCCTCGCTCGTCGTCACCGAAGTTCATCTGGTACCAGAACGTGGGCAAATCATTACGGGCACGTTCTCCCATATAGATGGGATTGACTAAGGTTCCATCTAAGTTCATTCTGCGGCCATCTTCGCCATGGCAGGGTCTGCAGTTCTGATAGAAAAGTTTTTCGCCTCGTTCGAGATTTGCGTTCTTGAACCGCCCATTCTTGTCTAATAGTTTGTATATAAGGAGCGCCATGCGTGCATCTTCCTTGGTCAAGGTGTCGCCTTCGGAACCCGGCGCGGGCGCATCTATTTTCGGGGGATTTTCAACAACGTTTTTCTTGGCGGGGTCGTCTGCAAAGGACGAAACCCCCAGCAGCAATCCGTATGCCGCCAGCGGTAAAAGCCCGTATAGATGAAAACCCTTAAAAGCCATGTTTATAATGTAGAAAGTCTTTTGTAAAATACAAGTTAACGCAAACCTTTTCTATTATTCCAGGTATGAAAGGGACAGGGATTTTTAAATCAGCTTTGATGGCCTGCGCCATCTTTTCTTCAATTTCTTTTGGAGCAAATCCAATGGGTGTACATACAGAACAGTTTTCGTTTAATGGTCGATGGGAACATACCGAATCCCATAGCAGAACCAGTGCTCCTGCAGCAATGATCCAGTTCAACGCTGTGGCTAGTTCTCTGGAATTCGATATCGAAGGCCAGGCTCGTTGGCGCGTCGATCAGGATGGCAAGCAGGTTGCTGTCTTTGTGACGGATTCCCGCTCCGTTCAGAAGGTGAAGGTTGCCGGCGATGGCTCTTCCCATCGATACCGCTTGATCAAGGTTAGCGAAAGTAATCCTGGTGGCGCCAAGGTTTACGGTATTTCCCTGGATGCCAAGGGTAAGTTCATGGATGCTCCCAAGCCCTCCAACCGTCGCATTGAATTTATCGGCGACTCCTTTACGGTTGGCTATGGCGTAGAAGGCCAGATTGGCGATCCTGACGAAAACGTCTTTATTGCGACCAACGCTTCCAAGAGTTATGCCTTTCTGCTTGCTGACGGCTACAAGGCAGATTTCCAGGTGAATGCCTTTAGCGGTCGCGGTGTTGTCCGTAACTACGACAACATTGTTCCTGAATGGCTGGTTCCACGCCTGTACCAGTACACTGTTCCTGGAGAAGCTCCCGCCGACCTGGGTCAGGGAAAGGATTCTACCAAGCTTTTATGGAATCTTGAAGATTTCCACCCGCAGGTAATTGTAGTATTCCTGGGTATTAACGACTTTCAGGGGAATGCTCCCTATGGCGACAAGGCCGCTTTCAAGAAGGCCTATGGCGAACTCCTGGCCAAGCTCCGCGGGGCCCATCCTGGCGTCAAGTTCCTCCTGGTTTCCACCAAGATTTGGCCCAATGACGACCTGACCCCCACTGTAAAGGCCGTTTTTGATGCGGAAAAGGCCGCTGGACACAATGATTTGGAATTTGTGGAAGTCAGGACCGAGAATACGGCCCTCCATGGTCACCCCTGCGAACGTTCCCAGGCTGACCTAGCTAACACCTTGAGACCGATTATTGGCCGTTTGGGCCGTTGGATGTCACGTTAAGAGGTTGTTTCAGGGCTTATTTTTATATATTAAACCAAAAGTATTTACCGGTTGTTGACCTATGTCGAAGATATTAGAGAAACTCTACGCCCTGTTCAGGATGAATATCTTGATCTTTGTGCTTTTGGCTGTTACAGTCATAGCCCTTTTTGCGTATCAGAATGGCCTGGATGTTATTGACCCGCTTTACCTGTCCGATTATCCGTACGTCATTGCTGAAACGGACTCTGCTGACGGTGGTACCTCTGCTGTCCAGCTGACCCGTACGGACTCCTCCATTGTGGTGGACTACGAACTTCGCGAAGGTTACGCCTATCCGTACGTCGGCGTCAAGATCTTCCTGGGTGACGGCAAGACCCGCGGTAGGGACTTGTCCAAGTACGACAGTATTTTCGTGTGGGTGAAGCCCCGCGGTGAAGGTACGGTTCGTCTCTATATGCGTGGCTACGATAGCACTCTCTATCGCCAGGGCGACGAATCTTCCCTCAAGTTCAACGAAATTGAATTCTTCCCGTTGGAAGAAACCTATCCGGCAGTGTTCGTTCCCAAGGAATTCCGCGTTGCTGGTTGGTGGGTTGCACAGAACGAAATCAACGTTCATAAGGCCCATGTGGACCTGAGCAATGTGCCCCTGATTGAAATCCAGACCGGTACCAACGCTCCTCTGGGCTACGGCACCTTGGAAATCAAGGGCTTCTGCTTCAAGGGTAAGAAGATCGCTAAGGAAAAGCTGGTTACCTCCCTGGTGGCCATGTGGTTCGTTACCTTCCTTATCATCTTGATTATCCGCTTCTTTGACTATAGCCGCGAACGCGCTGCCAACAAGAAGAAGCGTGAAGAACTTGAAAAGAACTTGCTGGCTCTTGAAATTGAAAAGAGCGAATACGAAAAGTCCAGTAAGGAAGACCCGCTTACAGGTTGCTTGAACCGCGCAGGCTTCAGCAGCATCCTTATGCGTGAACAGGAAAACCTGAGCAAGAACGGTAGTCCGGTCTCCTTCGTGATTTTGGATATCGACCACTTCAAGCAGATCAATGACTCCTACGGCCACAATGTGGGTGATGAAGTCCTTGTGAACCTGACCAAGCTCATCCAGGGCAAGATCCGTAATACCGACGCCTTGGTACGTTGGGGTGGTGAAGAATTCGTGGTCCTCTGCGGTGACACTCCGATCCAGAACGCTCAGTTCCTGGCCGAAAAGCTCCGCATGGCTATTGAGAACGCCGAGCTGATCAAGCAGCAGAAGGTAACTTGCTCCTTCGGTATTGCTGAAATGATCGCCGGTGAAGATCCCAAGCGTCTCTTCGAACGCGCTGACAAGGCCCTCTACTCCTCCAAGGAAAATGGCCGTAACCGCGTTACCAGCGCTACTTTCAAGCGGACTCATTAATCCCATGGTTCAAGGGGATCGTAGGAACGTGAACCTTTTGAGTTTAGTGTCGGCAGCCTTGCTGGTTGCCGGCATTTGCTGTTTCTCCGGATGTGCCAAGAATCAGGCTGAAATGGACTTCCGCCCGTTGCAGATTCACTGGACCGCGGCCCTTGGTCAGGACGAAAACTCTATGACCAACAAGGACTTATGTGTGATAAAAATCACCAGCCAGTTGATGGTGGAAAAGCCGGTCCAGGCTTCCACGACCGGTGAATTGACCTACGATGTGGTCTTTGGAAAGGCGCCCAATAATGCTGAAATCCTTGAATTTAAGGGCGTTTGCGAGGATTCTACCCTGGAAAACCAACCGGAATGTAACTGGTCTGCGACCTGTGATTCTGAGGGAAAAGTTGTTGTAAAGTTCAACAACGGAGATTAGTCTCCACGGCTGTGTTCACAGAAAGTTACAACTTATTTTTAAAGCCATGAAGCAGATTTTTGAATATACCGATTACCGTGAATGGCTTAGAGACGCTTTTGATGATTTCAAACAGCGCAAATCAATTATTTCTTGGCGTTACATGGCGATGAAGATCGGTGCAGACCCGGGCAACTTGTTGAGAATGTCCCAGGGCAAGATTCACCTGTCCACCAATTTTATCAAGCCCACCGCAGAGTTCTTTGAACTGGGCGAAAAGGAAACCGCCTACTGGACCGAAATGGTTCTCTTTGGCCGTTCCAAGACAGATGCTGACGCTTTGCAGCATTACGAGAATATGCAGTCCCTCAAGGGTGTTTCCTTGAAGTACTTGGCCAAGAAGGAACTGGAATTCTACCGTCACTGGTACTACAATGCAATCCGTTCCATTATCGGCATCTGCAAGTTCAAGGATGACTATCAGGGTCTTGCCGAAAGCTGCACTCCCCAGATTACCGTGGAAGAAGCTAAGGCTGCCGTGGAACTCCTGCATGAACTCAATATGATTTCCACGGACCGCGAGGGCTTCTGGAAGGTGAATGACACCTTCGTTAGCACTGGTGGAAACTGGCGCTCTGCCGCAGTCCGTCAGTTCCAGAAGGACACAATCGCCCTGGCTGGCGAGTCCCTGGAACGCCATGCACCCTTCCTTCGCGACATCAGCACCGTCACTATGACGTTTAATATGGATGATATCCAGCTGATTCGTGAAAAGATTGAAGAATTTCGTTCGGATTTACTACGTTTATCTCAGGAAGGTTCCGGTGACAACACCGTGTTCCAGTTGAACGTCCAGCTATTCCCGTTGGCATTCACCAAACCGCTTCAGGAGAAAAAGAAATGATGAAAAAACAATTTCTTTTGCCTATGCTTTTAGGCGTTGCTGGCGCGTTCTGGGCTTGCGGTCCGTCTAACACCGCAGGTGGCCCTGGTAGTATTACTACCAATGGTATTGCCATGGTTGATGGTAAGGCTGCTCCGTATGCAAGGGTTGCTTTCCGTGCTGTAGACCATATGGCTGATGAGGCCGCTGTCGAAAACGCCATTGTCATTGCAGACACCATGGCTGATAGTCTTGGCCATTTCTACTTGAATGTGAAGGAAGATGGGGATTACCGTTTGACTATCCTCCATAAGGGTTATGCCTATTCCAAGGTTGTACCCCTTGAGAAGGAACCTTCCGTGGAAACCTGTGATCTTGGTTCTCTGGACCTGTACGCAACTGCAGTGATGACAGGTGAAGTGGATATTCCTGAAGGATCCAGCAACGTCTGGGTCGGTGTCTATGGTACTGATATTCTGGTGCCTACCGATGCTAACGGTGTCTTCGTGATTCCGTATATCCCGGCAAAGGATTCCCTCCAGCTGTACTTCAAGACTGAAAACTATGATGAAGTCCTGGATACGAAGGGTGTATTCTTCGATCCTGCTGAAACCGTTTACGAAGACTACAAGGCTCCTGTGGAAGCACCCAAGGACACTGCGGATTCTTCTGAAAAGAAGATCGTTGTGCTGCAGGCTGACGGCTCCGCTGCAGCTAGCGCCAAGGTCGCTCTCCGCAAGGCTGACTTTATGGTCGAGAAGTTCGCTCTCCAGAACAACCTGGTGCTTACCGATGTGACTGCAGATGAAAACGGCATGTTCAGCATGGAATGGCCCGAATCTGGTGACTACCGCCTTACCGTATCTCTTGGTAGCAATACTTTCTCCAAGATTTACGATGTAAAGGAACTGTCTGAAATTGACACTCTTAAACTGTCTACCTCTGCAACTATTTCCAGCAAGGTGACCCTCAATAGCGAAGAATCCTTTGTCTGGGTGGGCGTCTATGGCTTCGACGTTCTGGTGAAAACCGGATCGACGGGTTCCTATGTTCTTCCCACTCTTCCGGGAAATGATTCCTTGACGCTCTACTTTGTGCATGATAAGGAAAGCAAGCCCTTTGTGGAACTGGATGTGGTAACTCCGAAGGATGGCAAGAGCTATGTCAGCCCTGCGAAGTTACTGTATGATTTCGAACAAGATAACGAATTGTGGTACATGGATGTGGATACCCTGTACAAGGGTTCTACCTTCAAGTTCGCCAATGGTAGCGTAGATGGAAAGCATCTGCTTGCAAAGCACTTGCAGGAAGATGAAGACCGTGGATCCAACGTTTTCTACGCTAGATATGAACTTGCCGATGATCCTTATGCATGGGCTCTTCTGGGCGGAAAGCTTGAAGAACTGAAGAACTTCTCCTCCATCGACTCCATTGAATTCTATGCAAAGGGTGATGGCGAAGTACGCGTGGCTCTTGAAAACTGGGAATCCTATTCCAAGAAGGCCAAGGCTGCTTCCAACTGGAAGAAGACCAGTGACACCTGGAAAAGAATGGTTGTGAAGCCCTCTGAACTGTGCGTGAATAGCAGCGAAAAATGGTCTTGCGAAAACGCCTGGGATAGCGTCAGGGATCAGGTCCGTCAGATTCATTTCTTCTTTTCCGGTGGCAAGGAAATCTACATCGACGACGTGAAAATCTACGGCGCCCTGTTCTAACGGAAAAACACGTTTTTTAAGCCCTTATAAGGGTATTATAAGCTTGGAGCCCCTTTATTAGGGGCTCTTTTTTAAGTATCTTTGGTGTATATGGAAACTCTTGAAAAAGAAGCGGCAGTAGCCCTTGATTACCTTTCCCGCATTTCCAAGGAAGCGGAAAAGGCCTTTGATGAATTTCTCCCGTCCGAAAAGGATAGACCGTGTCGTCTCCACGAGGCAATGCGCTATTCTATGTTCGCTGGCGGAAAGCGTTTGCGCCCCGCCTTGGTCCGTGCCGCATTCGATATGTTTGGCGGCAAGGGTGAATCTGTTCGCTATGCTATGAGCGCGCTGGAAATGCTCCACACGTTCTCCCTGATTCACGATGACCTGCCCTGCATCGACGATGATGATTTCCGTCGCGGCAAGCCCACTTCCCATAAGCAGTTCGGCGAAGCTACCGCTGTTATGGCTGGTGACGCTCTTTGCATCCTTGCTTTTGAAATGATGGGCAAGACCGGCAATGCGAAGGCTATTGAAATTTTGGCTCACCTGCTGGGTACCTTCGGTATGATCGGTGGCGAAATGACCGACATTGAATGCGAAGGCAAGCAGGTTGACCTGGAAATTGTGGACTACATCCACTATCACAAGACTGCAGCCCTTATTGAAGCTTCCCTGGAAGTTGGCGCCCGCCTGGGTAACGCCTCCGAAGAAGAAATCAAGGCTATCCGCGACTATGGTCGCTCCATCGGTCTTGCTTTCCAGATTGTGGACGATATCCTGGATATCGTTTCTACCACTGAAGAACTGGGTAAGGACGCCGGCTCCGACATCGAGAAGGGCAAGGCTACATACCCCGCACTGGTGGGTCTTGAAAAGTCCCGCGAACGTGCCCGTGAACTGTATGAAGAATCTATCAAGGCTTTGGATAGTCTGAAGCAGGATACTGCAATTCTTCGTTCCATCGCCGCATTCATCATTACTCGAGTTAAGTAATGGATCTTAAAAATATACAGTCCCCGAAGGACATTAAGCGCTGCTCTGTTGAGGAGCTGAACAAGCTGGCAGGCCAGATTCGCGAGACCATCATTGGTCAAGTGTCTAAGCATGGCGGTCATCTTGCTTCCAGCCTCGGCGTGGTGGAGCTGACCCTTGCGTTGCACTACGTGTACAACACTCCTGACGATAAGATCGTCTGGGACGTGGGTCACCAGGCTTATGTCCATAAGCTTTTGACTGGTCGCTTTGACCGTTTCGGCACCCTCCGCCAGCAGGATGGCATTTCTGGCTTCTTGAAGCGCCATGAAAGTGAATACGACTGCTTTGGCGCAGGTCATGCCACTACGTCCATTTCTGCTGCCCTTGGTTTTGCAGTCGCCCGTAACCACTTCAACCGTCGTAACAACGTAGTTGCAGTGATCGGTGACGGTTCCATGACCGGCGGTATGGCTTACGAAGCTCTGAACAATGCAGGCATTTCCAAGCAGAACATGACCATCATCTTGAACGATAACAAGATGAGCATCGCTCCCAACGTAGGTGGCTTCAGCAAGTACTTGAACCGCGTCATTTCTGATCCGGTGTACAACAAGATGCGCATGGACCTGGACCGCTTGATGAAGCGTCTGCCGGGCGTGCTGGGTTCCCGCTTCCGTGACTTGTTCCTGCAGGTTGAAAGTGCAGCAAAGACTGCAGTCAAGCCGGGACAGTTCTTTGAAGACCTGGGCATCCGTTACTTTGGTCCTATTGATGGCCACGACATTAACGAATTGGTGATGATTCTTGAACGTGTGAAGTCTCAGCCGGGTCCGTGCCTGGTTCACGTTCTTACCGAAAAGGGCCGCGGTCTTGACGCTGCGGTAAAGAACCCCACCAAGTTCCATGGTTGTAATCCCTTCGATCCGGAAAGCGGCCTCCCGCTGGTACCGGGTAGCAAGAATCCGTCCTTGACCAGCGTGTTCGGTAAGACCATGCTGGAACTTGCCAAGAAGGACAACCGCATTATCGGTATTACTGCCGCTATGCCTACGGGCTGCGGTCTTGATATTATGGCGAAGGAAATGCCGGACCGCGTCATTGACGTGGGTATCGCCGAAGAACACGCTGTAACGTTTGCTGCAGGCCTTGCCTGTGATGGCGTTGTTCCGGTGGTGGCAATTTACTCCTCCTTTATGCAGCGCGCCTACGACCAGATTATGCATGACATTGCTCTGCAGAATCTCCACGTCGTTCTCGTGTTGGACCGTGCTGGCCTAGTAGGCGCGGACGGCCCCACTCATCATGGTGCGTTCGACTTGTCTTTCCTGCGTACGATTCCGGGCATTACCATCCTGGCTCCGTCCAACGAAAACGAACTGCGTGATATGCTGACCGCCTCCATCGATATGCCTGGCGTCGTGGCTATCCGCTATCCGCGTGGAACGGCCCTGGCTGAAGAACTGGAACCTGCAACAGACAACTTTGACGGCTGTCTGCCGAAGGTCTTGGAACAGGGTAAGGATATCCTGCTCCTTGGCGCAGGCTTCATGACCAATGAACTGAAGAAGACTGCAAAGGTCTTGCGCGAAAACGGATACAACCCGACTTTAGTGGATGCCCGTATCGTAAAGCCCCTGGATCAGGAATGCTACCGCGGTCTCTTCGATAACCACAAGGTGATTGTCACTTTGGAAGACAACACACTGGTTGGTGGCTATGGCTCCGCCATCGGCGAAATGCTCCTGGACCTCGGATATACGGACAAGCGTTTGCTCCGCTTCGGACTTCCGGACAACTTTGTGGAACAGGGTGAAATTTCCGCCCTCTATAAACTTTTGAAAATTGACGGAGAATCCGTCGCCAAACAGATTCTGGATAAGATCCAGTAATGGAATAAATTATGAGCGAAGAAAATAACGATAAGCGTACCGTGAGATCCACTCTCAACCGTAAGTTCGGCGTCAGCGAAGCTACTGACCGCCGCAATCCTCGTCGCGACGATGACAATCGTGGCGAACGTAAGTCTTTTGGCGACCGTCCCTCTTTCCGCGGTGATCGTGATGACCGTCGTGGTGATCGCAGGTTCGGCGACCGTCCTCGCCGTGATGGAGACCGTCCCTTCCGTGGCGACCGCGAAGATCGTCGCGATGGTGACCGTCCTTTTGATCGCGAACGTCGTCCTCGTCGCTTTGGCGACAAGCCCTTCGGCAACCGCAGCGAACGTCGCGGCCACTTCGGCGATGACCGTCGCCCCCGTCGTGAATTTGCACAGGCTGGCGCACCTATCTACCGCCAGCGTCCTGAAGAACAGCAGACTGAAGCTGTGGAAGAAGTACTGGACGAAGCCGCTCTCGAAGCACGCGTCGCTCAGGTTGAAGCAAACGAAGACGTTGTTTCCAATCCGCCTTGGTTCAAGAAGCTTCTCGCCCTCACCACCGAAAAGGGTCGTGAACGCGAAGGCCGCTTCCTCGGTGAAGGTGTCCATGTGGTTGAAGAACTGGTGAAGCACCATCGTGAATTGGTCAGCTCCGTCTACATGGTTGAAGGTTTCAACGACGAAGCTTTGATCGAAGCTATCAACGAAGCAGAAGTCAAGATCAACGTTCTGACCGAAGCTCAGATGAAGCAGCTCACTTCTACCGTTACCACTCAGGGCATCATTGCTGTTGCTCGCATTGCAAGCACCAAGCCTGTTTACGAATCCAGCCGTAGCGTTCTCACTCTTGTTGACGCTGTGCAGGATCCGGGTAACTTGGGCACTCTCTTCCGTACCAGCCTGGGCTTCGGTTCCGACGGTATGATTCTCGGTCGTGGTACCGTCAGCCCGTTCAACCCCAAGGTTGTCCGTGGTTCCTCGGGCACCTTCCTCCGCGTGCCTTTTGAATTCGACGTAGATCTCATTGACCAGATCAACTTCCTCCGTAGCAAGGGCTACACCATCATCGCTACTGACTTGCACGGCAAGCAGAGCCTTCGCGAAATTCCGAAGCACAAGCTCCGCAAGATGGCATTCCTCGTTGGTAACGAAGGTGCAGGTACCAATCCGTACTTCATCGAACTTGCTGATGAAACTGTGAAGATCCCCATGAGCAGCGACCTTGAATCTCTCAACGTTGCTGTTGCTCACGGTATCCTTTCTTACGAAGCCGCTCAGATTCAGGACGAACTGAAGTAAGAACAGTTCTCGTTACGAATAAAGGAAGTCGAGGCTTAGAATGAATTTTCATGAACGTCTAGAACAGCGCGTCGCCAAGTGCGGCAATCCGGTTTGCATGGGCATGGACCCGGTGATGAAATTGATTGATCCTTGTGTCTCTGCAGGTTCTGCCGAAGACAAGATCAAGCGTTTCTATTCTGAAATTCTGGAATGCTGCATCAAGCGTAATGTAATGCCGGCTGTGGTTAAGCCCAACAGCGCTTACTACGAATGCGTTAGCGTGCAGGCTATGCTCACCTTGCAGCAGCTCATTGCTGACTATCGTAGCGCAGGCATCCCGGTGATTCTCGATGCAAAGCGCGGCGACATCGGTAAGTCCAGTGCTGCTTACGCAGTGGCTGCATTCGATGTGTACAAGGCTGACGTGGTGACCGTTTCTCCTTGGATGGGTTCCGATTCCGTGAATCCCTTCGTCCGTGAAAATTCTGAAAACGGTGCATACGTGTTGCTCCGTACCAGCAACAAGGGCGCCCACGATTTCCAGGACATGCAGGTCATCGGTAGCGACGATCCCCGCGATGTTGGCGAAGCCTTCTATCAGGTTGCCAACAAGATTTTTGAATGGGACGGTGACAAGGGCTTCTTCGGTGCAGTGGTTGGTGCAACCCATCCGGAAGAACTTGAAAAGATTACCGCCTACTGCGTAGCCCATCAGCACGAAATTCCCTTCCTGATTCCTGGCGTTTCCATTCCTGGTGTGCCCGGCGGTCAGGGCGGCGATGCAAAGACTGTGCTTACCGCAATCAAGAACGGTGGCGGCAAGCGTCAGTTCCATGTGCTGAACAGCTCCAGTGGTTTGAACTTCGCCTACCAGCGTAGCGGCAATCCTGAAAACTTCGCCGGCGAATGCGTTGATGCATTGGAACGCTTGGCAGAAGCTTGCCAGATCTAAGGTACCGTAACCCTCGGGACTTGAACTAGGTTCGCGATGCGCTACTTGGCTATCCTCATTTTTGCAGTTGCTGTGATTGCTGCGGCTTTCCATTTTGCGAAGCCGCTGCCCAGCACGAACTTTGATGAATCCTTCTTGCCGAAGGCTTCCTCTGTTCGTTACGTCGCTGCAGGCCACGATGCTGCCGTAGCGGGCCTTTTCTGGATCAAGGGCCTTACGGAACTTGGCGAAAGTTACTTGTATGGCCGTGAATACGGTTACCTGGGTCATGTGGCAGAACTTTCTACCAGTCTGGATTCCTTGTTCTATACGCCCTATTATTTCGTGGGCGGCGTGACTCCGGTGAATGCTCCGGATACGTCGGATTTTTCCGTGTTGCGCAGGGCTTCCAGGGTTTATCCCGATAACTGGCGTCTGTCCTTGTACTACGCCTTGCGTTTGGCTCGCGGTCCCTATCCTAACAAGACCGAGGCGGCTAACGTGATGCGCAAGTATTTCGATAGTCCGGACACAACCATTCCTGAACATATCCGTACGATCTACCGTAGTTTCGAACTGGATTCCATGCAGACTGAAGTTGCCTTGGAAACCATCCTGAACGACGTGATGCAGCCTCAGTTCAAAACCTTCAGGGCAGGTTTCTATGCCAAGATCCTGAAGCTGATTGGCCATAAGGGACTGATTGATGATTACGACAAGAACGAAAATTATCAGAAGATAAAGTTCCTGGTCGATGGTATGATTGAAGGCAAGATTCATCCGGCTGCAGTATACAACGAACTCCTTCAGATGAAAAAGAGGTTTGACGAGGAAGCCGCCAAGGATTCTACCAATACGGCAACGGCTGACACTGTTGCAGCGAGCAGCGCTACAGCTGAGTAAGTTTCATTGCCGAGAAATTTAAAAGGGCCCGCCACTTGGCGAGCCTTTTCTTTTTTGAAGTGCGTCCGTGAAGTTTTTATTCTTCGCAACGCTTGGCGTTGTTGGGCAAGCCCATCAGAGCAAAAGCGTTCTGGCAGCGGATCTTCAAGTCGGCCTTTTCCTCGGAGGAGGTGGTTCTTAGCTGCGAACGGTAATAGAGAATGGTTGCGGTAATATAGGGCTTGTTGCCCTGGATTGCTCTTTTCTCGGCTGCGCGGTAGAGAGAGTCGGCCTCGTCCCTTCCTTGATGGTCCGCCATGCGGGCTTCCACATAGGTGTAGAAACCGCCCTTCTTATCGGAACGCTTGCCAGCCAAGTTCAGAAATTCCTTGGCGGGACCGTTTTGATTGACGGAAGCCAGTGCCACGGCACATTCGCCATAGAATGCAGCTTGAGTTGTTTCGTCGGCGCTCTTCAACATGTCTTCGTTGATGGCCTTGCAGAGATTGACTGCATCTCTATACTTGCCCTGCTCAATATCCAAGGCGACCTTTGCCTTGGCGAACTGTACCTTGGTATTCTTGTCCAGGGCGTCCTGACGCACGACAGACAGAAGGGAGTCTGCCAGAGGGTAGTCCAGGCTCAATGTTCTGATTTGAGCCATACCGATCAAGATACGGCTTTCAGCGAGAAGGTTTGCTTCCTTGCGGCTTGCGAGCAAGGCGCGCTCCAGCTGGCTATAACCTTTAGCGAACTTGCCGTGGTCAAAGGAACGCTGTGCGCGTGCAGAGAGAATGCCGGATTCAGAGGCGGAAGCTACACCAGTGGCTGCCATGGCCATGACCATGGCGATGGCTGCAGAGCGGATCCAATTCTTAGGCGTACGCATTACCATAGGGTCTCCACCATGAAGGGCACGGTGTCCTTGCTAGGAATGGATCTCTTGATGATCCACATGTTTTCGATGCCTGCCATCAAGTCGTCTGCATTCTGCAAAGTAGCTTCGGTAGTTTCCATGAAGTCTGCAATGCCGGTGGTAAGGTTGCCGATCTCGCCCAGGAGATTGTCTGCCTTGCCCAAAGTCTTGTCCACGTTACCAACCATGTCGCCAACGCTACCCATAAGGCTATCCACGTTGCCCATCAAGTTATCAACGTTACCCATGAGATTGTCCACCTTCTGGGGAAGGGGCTTCAGTTCTGCCATAATACCGGAAACGTCGCCGGCAATGTTTTCGACCCTGTTCATCAGGCCGGGTACCTTGTAGTTCAAAGTATCAAACAATCCGGAGGCCTGGTTAAGAACCTTTTTGCCGGAGTAGGTAATGTTGTCCAGTCGGGTCAACTGCCTGTTCAAGTTGTCGTAAAGCAAGCGGCTTCCAAAGAGAGCACCCACGGTAGTACCAGTGTCCATGGCCATGACGAGAATGGTGTCGATACCGTCCACCAGGTGGTTCACGCGGCCCAAAAGTTCATTGGCGGTTTCAAGCACGGTTTCGATGTCCTGTGCCTGTCCCGGAGGCAGGTAGTCGCCGTCTTCCAGAACACGGCCCTTACCGCGGCGCACGTCGATGTTGATGACACGTGCGGAAATCAAGTTCTGGTCACGAATGGCGAACACGGAGGCGCTGTCGGTAATCCAGGGCTGGTACTGCTTGCGGATGACGAATTCCATTCGCACGCCGTCGCCTTCAATTTCAACATTGGAAATCTGACCCACGTCCACACCGCTGATCTGAACACGGGTGCCAGGTCTAAGACCGAAGGCTTTTTCAAAATTACTGTGGAGTCTGTATTCTTCCACGCCGATCATACCGGTGGAGAACAGCTTTGCGTAAAGAACGATGGCGAAGACCATGACAGCGAAAGTGAAGAAAACACCGACCATAACGCCGGAGATTTCCATCCAATTGATTCGCTTCAAAGGTTTAAATGCCATGGTAAGAAATATATAAATAAATTTTTACCAATAGCGCGGAGGCCATTTTTATATGAAAAAAAAGGTCTAAAAATGGTGGTCAAGTTGCTATTTTAAGGAAAAAGATCTCACTTGGGTAAATTATGGATTTTTTCGAGTTCCTGAACTATGCAGTAACCCCGTATCATACGGTAGATTTCCTGAAAAAAGCACTTTCTGTAGAAGGTATTACCTTGATGGAAAGGGGTGGTGCCCTGATTGCCGTTCGCTTGCCGAAGAAGGCTTGCTCCAAATCCAGGTTCCGCATCGCCCTGGCCCACACGGATTTCCCGGCCTTGAAGATCGCCCCCAACCCAGATAAGGGTTGTGCCGGAGTCAAGACTCTCCACTCCGAGATTTATGGAAGTCCTCTTTTTACCAGCTGGCTGGATCGAGATCTTGGCTATGCCGGGCTGCTGGCCTTTGAAAAGGATGGTCAAGTGGCTACGAAACTTGTTCGCGGCAAGAAGTTGTTCCGCATTCCTCAGTTGGCCATTCACCTGAATCGCGGTGTGAATCAGGAAGGCCTGAAGGTAAATCCCCAGACGGACTTGGATGCCTTGTGGTGTGCGGCCTCTGGTTGCAAGACCGCAGAAACTGCAAGCAAGAAATTTGTGGATACCTTGCAGGCTGAACTTTCTGCCGGTGAACGCCTTCTTGATTTTGATGTGCAGTTGTTTGATGCCCAGCCTGCGAACTTGGGCGGCTTGAACGATGAATGGATTTATTCTGGTCGTTTGGATAACTTGAGCAGTTGCCATGCCATTGCTGACGCTATGTTGTCTGCAAAGCCCTTGGAAAACGACTTTGTGGTGGCTGCCTTTATGAATAACGAAGAAGTGGGTAGTAACACTCGTGAAGGTGCTGCTGGCAACTTCCTGGAATCTACTCTTGAAGGCCTTTGGAATGCTGCGGGAATTGAATCTTCCTTTACTCAGGCCCTGGCTGATTCTCTTGCTCTGTCCATTGACATGGCCCATGCCGAACATCCGAATTTCCCGCAGAAGCACGAGGCTAATCACGCTCCGCTTCTTGGTGCCGGTGTTGTGCTGAAGACAAATTCTCAGAAGCGTTATGCAAGCGATGTGCTTTCTTCTGCACAGTTCAGGTTGCTGTGTGAAAAGGCTGGTGTGAAATGCCAGACCTTCATTACACGAAACGATATGCCTTGCGGAAGTACCGTGGGCCCAACCATTTCTGCGAACCTGGGAATTCCTACGGTAGATATTGGGGAACCCATGCTTAGCATGCATAGCATTCGTGAAATGATTGCAGTGGACGATCACAAGGATTTAATCCAACTGGTGTCTACCTTCTACAAGGATTGCTAGGATTCTGCGCTAAACAGCGCTGATTTGCTGGAAATTGGATGAAACCTGTAATTTTTGAATTGCGGGTTTTGTATATTGAAAGCCGTCCAGGAGCTATTTGATGCGATTGTATGTTTTGTTATTTGCCTTGTTCTTTGGTGTGGCGGCTGTGTTTGCACGCCCCGTCAATGATGGCAATAAGCTTTTTGCCGCTGGTGACTATGCCGGCGCCCTTGAAAAATATATGAAGGCCCGTGAGGCCGAACCCGCCGATCCTCTTCTGTTCTACAACATTGGAACTTGCCAGTACAAGCTGGGCAATTATGAGGAAGCCAAGAAGGAATTGGAAAGTGCCGTGCGCATGCCTGATACTAAGCTTGCGGCCAAGTCTGCCTACAACCTGGCAAATACCCATTTCCGCATTGGTGAACAGGCTAGCGAACCTAGCGCACGAATTGCCGCATGGCGTGAATCTGTGGCCTATTTGAAAAAGGCTATTGATTTGGATAATGGTTTTGAAAACGCCAAGAAGAATGTGGAAATTGTCCAGCGCAAGCTGAAGGAAGAGCTGGACAAGCAGAAGGAAAATCAGGACCAGAACCAGGATCAGGATAATGATCAGAAGCAGCCGCCTTTAAGTGAAAAGGCCAAGGAAGCTTTGGCTCGCGCCCTGCAGCTCAGCAAGGATGGCAAGTATGCCGAGGCTAAGCAACTTCTGGAAAATATTATTGCCGAAGATGAAACTGCGGGCCAGCTGAATGCTTACGTGCAGCGTATCGACGATGTTATTGAAATCAAGGCTGGACGTAAGCCAAAGGCAAAGATTGATGCTAGCAACACCGATAACGACCTGGAGGTGATCTAATGAATAAGATGCTCCGAGCCCTGTTGATGGTGTGTGTTGCCGCCGTGGCTGCTGTTGCCGCTCCAAAGTCTGCCAGCGCCTACTATAGCGATGCTGCGTTCCAGTACATCGAAAACCGCTTGCCCACTGCCGAGATTACTTGTAACGAAGGCCTGCAGTATTATCCTAACGATCAGAAGCTCCAGATGCTCTTGGACCGAATCAAGGAAGCCAAGGACGAGCAGAAGAACGAAAATCAGAAGAAGGATCCTAAGAACGATCAGAATGATCAGAACCAGGACCAGAATCAAGACAAGGATAATCAGGACCAGAATAAGGACCAGCAGAACCAGGATCAAAACCAGGATCAGAACCAGAACGGTGATCAGTCCAGTTCCAGCCAGAGTGAAGATCAACAGAATCAGGATCAGAATAATGGCGGACAGTCTAGCTCTGCAGAAAGTTCCAGCAGCAGTTCTGAACAGAGTTCCGACAGCAGTGGCGGTGCAGATCAGCAACCCCAGCAGCCTGAACAGAACTCTAGCGATAGTCAGGGCGAACAGCCCGAGATGCCGCCTGAAGTTCCGGAAGGTCAGATGGATCCGGCAGATGCTGCCCAGCTCCTGAAGGACTTTGACGAACAGAACGGTGAACGCAAGCCTTGGAAACCTGTTCGCGGCCAGGCAAGACCTGCCCGAGATTGGTAAGGCGAGGGCCGCGACGGAATACGAAACTAAAAAGCGAGAGCCTAAAAGGTTCTCGTTTTTTTTTGTTAGATTAGGATTGTTATGAGGAAAATATTTTTCTGTGCATTGAGCTTGCTTTTTGGGGCAAGTTTATCTTTAGTTGGCTGCGGTTCCGAAAATCCTGCGGCAGCCCCGTCGAGTTCTTCTACTGCGAATGCGCCGGAATCCTCAGCTGTGGAAATATTGAGTTCCTCTACCGCGAAGTCGTCAAGTTCTTCCGCGGCGGAATCTTCCGAAAGTTCCGTGAGCGAATCCGACGCCTGGTATTTTGACGATGCGGATGGCGCCTGCGAAAAATGCGATAGCTACACGGCCCAGGACCCGGTGCTGAACGACCGGGGCGGAACAGGCGCCATTACAACCTACGGTAGCGTTACCGAGAAGGAAGCCAGTTCCGGAGGCGCCTGCAATTACGGCAAGACGGACATTCATTATTATGCGGCCATCCATGTGAACGTTTCCAGCGGGGACGATAAAGGGCCCTGGAACGGGGGCCTTGCCTGCGGCGGCTGCGTTCGTGTAAAGGCGAAGACACCTGATGGCTGGAAGCGTGTTACGGTGCGCATTACGGACCGTTGTCCTGACGAGAGCTGCGGTGTAGACCTTGGCGGCGCGCCGGCCAGCGATGTTATGGGCAATACGGTGGGCCGCTACTACGGCGAATGGGAATTCGTCTCCTGCGAGGGCGTTGAAGGCGTCTGGGATGACTCCACTAGCATCTGGGTAAAGGAAGGGGCCAGCGCCTACTGGAGCGTAGTGCAAGTTCGCAACCCGAAAGACGCAGTAAAGAGCATTTCCATGAACGGTCAGGAACTTAAAATCTTCAGCGGTGCAGAAAACTTCTGGGAAGTTCCTCAGGAAATTCTGCAGTCCGGTTCCGATGTAAAAATCCAGGTGGAATATCGCAGCGGAATGCCTGATGTCTGGACATTGGCAAGCTCCGACTTGACGAAGAGCGAAGGCAACTATTATCTCTACGAATATCGGGAATAAGGATTAAGGTTAGGATTATGAAAAAGAAGAAGGGATCGCTTATACAGCAGTTAGGGAAAAAAATTACAAATCAGGATGATGCATTAACCTTGGTTCGATCAGGTGCTGTGTCTGGATTGATTGTAGTTTTCATGAAGGTTTTGTCAATTGTTTTTCTCGTGTCTGGTATAAGCGATATAACAAAACTTGGTTATGAAGAAGGTGATTTAGTTTTTCTGGTCGTTGGTGAAATCTTTGCACTTTGTCTATATCTGTTTTTGATGTGGAGAATTTATGCTTCAAAAGGATGGATCTCCTCAATTATTTTGACCGCAATTTTTGTTTGTGATTATGTTATTGGCAAAATAGTTGAGGGTACTTTTTCAACTTACGCTACTATGTATATGGTTATTGTTTTGGGTATGTTAATTGGTTGTCGGGGGTGCTGGTGGTTCCATAAGCATCCTGATTACGTTTCTGAATCTACTACAGATGAAAATACCGAAGGCTCTTTAAACGGCCAGGATGATGAAGACGAAGATGATGATAACCGAGGTCTCCCCAAAGACTTTTGGAAACTTTAATGTTTTACTGCACAAAAGAATAGCTATATTGCTTTTTAGTGGGTCGAGAAAATCGTACATTCATCGCTATTGACTTGAAGTCGTTTTTTGCCTCTGTGGAATGTGTTCTGCGGGGGCTTGATCCGCTGACTACGAATCTTGTGGTGGCCGATGAAAGCCGTACTGAAAAGACCATTTGCCTTGCGGTAACACCCAGCTTAAAAGCCTACGGGATTCCTGGTCGTGCCCGCCTTTTTGAGGTGAACCAGAAGGTGCGCGAAGTCAAGCAGAAGACTGGTAAGGAAATTAAGTTTATCATTGCAAAACCCCAGATGGCCCGCTACGTGGAATACTCCACTCGCGTCTATAATGTGTATCTGAAGTATGTGAGCCACGATGACATTCATGTGTATTCCATCGATGAATGCTTTATTGACGTGACCCGCTACCTGTCCATGTACAAGAAGACACCTCGCGAACTGGCGAAGACCATGATCCAGGATGTGTTTGAGACCACGGGTATTACGGCTACGGCGGGAATCGGCACCAATCTTTACTTGTGCAAGATCGCCATGGACATTATGGCGAAGCATGTGGAACCCGATGAAGACGGCGTGCGAATCGCCCAGCTGGATGAAATGGGCTACCGCAAGAACTTGTGGAGCCATCGCCCCCTGACCAGTTTTTGGCAGGTGGGCAAGGGCATTGCAGAACGCTTGGAAACCTGCCGCCTTAATGATGGTCGAGGAATTTTGACTATGGGCGACTTGGCTCGTGTGAGCCTCAAGCGTCCCGATGATCTTTACAAGATGTTCGGCATCAATGCAGAAATTCTCATTGACCACGCCTGGGGTTATGAACCTTGTACCATCGCAGAAATCAAGAAGTACAAGCCGAAATCAAACAGCATTGGAAGTGGCCAAGTTCTGCAGCACGCTTACGATTGGGCCAAGGCCCGAATTGTTGTTCGTGAAATGGTGGACTCCCTGGTCATTGATTTAATCGACAAGAACCTTGTGACCAACGGCATTACGCTTCACCTAGGTTACGACCGCGAGAACATTGACAAGGGAATTTATCACGGCGACGTAGTCATGGATCCTTATGGAAGAACATTGCCTAAGCCTGCCCACGGTACGGCGGCGCTGGGACGTTACACCAGTTCTTTGACGGTCATTGCTGATGCGGTGATGAAATTGTTTGACCGCATCACCAATCCGAATCTTACCTTCAAGCGCCTGAACATTGTGGCCAACGATGTGCTTGACGCCAGCTACGACCAGCCGGATATCTTTACGGATGTGCAGAAGGAAGAAAAGGAAAAGAAGCGCCTGAAGGCGGAACTTCTCATTAAGAAACGTTTCGGCAAGAATGCCATTATCAAGGGTATGGACTTGCAGGAAGGCGCTACCACGGTAGAACGCAACGGACAGATTGGAGGTCATCGTGCCTAGCTTCAATTACGACGACATTATCAATTTGCCGTACCCCCGCAACGATTGGAATATGCTGATCAAGCATCCTCGAATGTCTGTGGAAAACCGTGCGAAAATCTTCAGCCCCTTTGCTGCTCTTCGCGGTCACAACGATGCCATTGAAGAAACGGCGGACAAGGTTCTCACAATCCGCCAGGACGAACTGATGGAAGATTCCCGCTTGGAGCTGGACGAAGCCCTAGGCGAATTGGCGGAACGTATGGAGCGGGGCGAACACCCTGTGGTGAAGGTGACCTACTTTGTGCAGGACAAGGTGCTGGCAAAAGGCGTTGGCACTTACCAGGATGTGGAAGGCGCTGTGGCGAAACTCGACGCCGTGGCCAAAACCATCCAAATTGTCGACCTTGTCATCAACCTCTCCAACGTCAAAACTTTGAAGTTTTAACAAAGTCTAGCCCATGGAATTCGTGACGTTCTTTGTGGCCAGCACCAACTTATTGGGATTAGAAGCTAGCTTGTAGAAGTAGAACATGCTGTAGCTAACGCTCAACGTGTCATGGAATTCCGGTGTGGTACGGAACAGCACTGTAGTCACATCGCGGTCCTTCAACTTTTCAAGAACGGTTTCCATGCGGAGAGCCTTGTCGGTTCGTTCTCTATCTTCCATGATAACGAACTTGTTCACGAACCAAGTCACTACGCCATCGTAAGAAAGATTCCTGATAGCGGTGGGAATGCTGTCCTTAAGGGCGATATTCTTGTACACCAAGATGTTCTTTGTGGGGACATCAATCTGACAAATCAAGGTAAAGCCCTTGCTCAGGCCTTCGATAATCTGGTGTTCCAGCATCAAGTCCTTGGTTTTTTCCAATTCAAGAACTCGTTCGTGGTCCAGACGTTCCGTAATCAGCAATACCTTGGTGGGGTCGCCGTTCATGGTCTCGATAGCCTTGAATGTGGTGCGAACCCAGTGGCCGCTTTCCATCTTGAATTCGATGGTAATGGAATTTCTCTTGCGCAAATCGTTACGAAGACTGTCAATGGAATTGACGCTGGCAACCATTTCCTTGTATTCGTCATCAACGGCGGCCAGAAAGTTTTCAGTCATCTTCGTGTAGGTATCAACGTCCTTTCCGTAGGTTGCTACTGGAGTTTGCTTTAGAATCCAGAAACTATCGCGGATAAGGTCTACGGTAATGATTGCGTCGTAGGAGTTGGCCAATGTCTTGAGAATGGCATCCATTTCGCGCTTGTAGTTCAGTTCCGCAATGCCACGCTTGTACTCGGGATGCTTTTCGTAGAAAGCTTCCTTGCTTTGGTACATGTGGACTTCAGCTTCGCGGCTTACGTCTTCAATGTGAACCGGATGGGCCATCCAGCAATAACCGAGAGATGCCTGAGGTACTGTTTCCTGGTTCAGGAATGTTTCGAACTTTTTTGCGGAGAAAGTGAATTCACTTTCGTTGCAGTTGGGAATGACAATCAAAAATTCGTCGCCGCTAACACGGTAGATGTGCTCGCTGGCGAAATGTTCCAGCAACTTGCGAGCGAAGGACTGCAGAAAATCGTTGCCTGCGCCGTGGCCGCGAGTGTCGTTAATAAGCTTCAGACCGTTAAGGTCGGCAAAAATCAAACCAATGGAGGATTTTTCCTCGGAGGCGGCAAAGTTCTTGCAAAGAAGCTGATAAGAATAGTAGTTGTTAAGACCGGTCAGCGTATCGAACTTGCAGTAATGTTCCAGTTCACGCTGGATCTCCATTTCATGGACGTAATTGCTGTGGATGTCGCGGACAAAGAGCCAGACAACCTGATTGTCTTCTGTAAAGGCGTCGGTCTTGATAATTTCCAGGGAAACCCAACGGAAGTCGTCACCCACCTTGCGACGGTACTGGATTCTGAAAGATTCCTCGTTCTTGAGATGCTGCCTGAGCGATCCTAGGGAAAGACGGTTCTTGAAAACGTTGCGATCGTTTTCGTGGACGTAGCCTGCGTTGGCAAAAGATTCAATCCAATTGGAAAACGTGTCACGATTTACGTCTTTCTTGTTCAGTTCTTGATCATTGGTTTTGACAACTTGGTAGGAATTGGCTGTCAGGTTGACCTTGAGGGTCTTATAAAAGGTCCTTGCCATGCCGGCAATTGCTCTAGAAATCTCGGAACTTAATAACATGCTATAAATATAAATGATTTTCCTTTGTCCATACTCATTAGTTTTCTAATTTTGTGTTAACATTTCTCTATGTCCCAGTCCATTCGAAATATCGCTATTTTGGCCCACGTTGATGCGGGTAAGACCACTTTGTCCGAACGAATCTTGTTCGCGGCAGGGGAGGTTCGTCGCCCGGGAAAGGTGGAAGAAGGCCTGGCCACCATGGATTACCTTCCTGAAGAAAAGGAAAGGGGTATTACCATTGAAAGTGGCGTGGCTCATTTCGAGTGGAAGAATACCTGGTTCAATTTTATTGATACTCCGGGCCATGTGGATTTTGGTGCCGAAGTGGACATGGCTTTGACTGCCGTGGAAGGGGCCGTTCTGGTGGTCAGTGCTGCCAGTGGTGTGGAAACCCAGACGGTGGCCGCCTTCAAGAAATTGCGTGAAGCCGGAGTCCGAACGATTTTGTTCGTAAATAAGCTGGACAATCCGGATTATTCCCTGGATGAAACCTTGATCAATATTGAGGAGGTTCTGGGAGTGCGCCCGGTGCTTATGACTATTCCCGAATATAAGGATGGTCAGATGTCCAGCGTACTGGATGTGTTGAGCAAGAGCCGCCTGGTCCATGATGAAAATGGCGAAGAAGTGGTGGATTCTGCTGGCGTGACGAATGGTTCCGCGGAAAGCGACGAACAGCTGGCGAAGCACTACAAGGAAGCCTGCGAATTTGCCAGCAACTTTGATGATGAAGTTCTGGAAATGGCCTTGGAAGGCAAGGCTGTTCCGCCTAAGGATTTGCTCCGCGGTTTGAAGGGCTTGGCTGGCGATAAGGATTACGCCTTATGCTATGCGGGCTCAGCCATGGCGGGCTTCGGTGTTCGTAGCTTGCTGACCGCATTGACGTTCTTCTTGCCCGAGGTTCCGGAATTCGAAGAAGGCCAGATGGGGCAAGTGATTCGTCTGCGTCATTTTAAGGGTGTGGGGGAGATTTCCTTGTTCCGCGCTCACTGCGATATGGAACGTAAGGAATGGCCGGCCGGATTTGAATTTTCACGCCTCAAGGCCAACCTGCTTTTGCCGGTAGATGAAATTCGTGCTGGCGATATTTATGCCATGCGTGCGCCTTTTGAAACGGAGTTAGGACAAATTATTTTGCAAAGTGGCTCTACGTTGGGTAGCGGCGAATCTTTAGGTATTCGAGACCGTTACCAGCCTCTGCTTCAGACTCGTGTGGAATGCGTCAGCACCGAAGACTACGCCCACGTGGAAAAGAGCCTCTCTACCCTTTCCCGTATGGATCCATCCTTCCGTGTTCAGCACGACGAAGATGGGGGCTTCTGGTACCTGCATACTGTTGGCGAAGTCCAGTTGGAAGTGCTGCTCGCCCGCCTTAAGCGAGAATTCGGCTGCCAAGTGCAGGCGGGCGATCCCGAGATCCGCTGGCAGGAGCGCTTGACCCACGCCGTTGAACCTGTGGAAAATTCCTTCCAGCTCGGTCCTCACAAGATTTCAATTAAGTTGGCTGCAAGTCCTATCGTTAATGACGTGGTGGAAAACGCCGCGGAACTTCCCCAGAATCATGACATCCGCTTGTCCGCAGAATTCCTGGAGAATGCGCCTCGTGAAATTCTTGCAGGCGTTCGCTCCGCCCTTCTGGAAACTGCAGAAATCGGCGTGTTGGGCAAGGGTCCTTTGGTTGGTATCCGTTTTGAGGTTCTGGAATTTAGTTGGAGCGAAGGCGCGCTGCCTCCTATGATCAAGAAGTGCTGTGCCGATGCCGTAACAAAGCTTTTCAAGCCTTCCGATGTGACCGCCTACGAACCTATTATGGAACTTTCCTTGGAATGCCCGGTGAATTTCGCCGGCGTCATTACTGGCGATATCCAGGCCCGCGATGGAAAGGTAAAGGAAATCGGTGGCGATGGCCGCACACATTTCTTGAAGGCCGACATTCCCCTCCGCAAGATTTTTGGATATGCTACAGGTGTCCGTAGCATTAGCAAGGGCACGGCCCTTTATAGCTTAAAATTGCTAGGCTATAGAGAAGCTTCTCTATAAAGATATTGCGCCGATAACGAAAATAATATATTCCTCCTTGGTTTTGAGCCTGGTTTGTCGGCTCGTTAGGAGATCTATCGTGAAATTATATTCTCGCTTTGGAACGCTGCTTTCTGTGGCAGCTCTTGCCACTTTCTTGGGTGCCTGTTCCGAGGAAACGTCTCCCAGTTCAGCCAATGGCGAACAGCTCTCCAGTTCTTCTGTAGGTGAAGCTCCCGCCAGTTCTGCAGATTCACCGGTTGCTGGCGATCTTTCATCATCTTCAACGCTTGAAGTTTCTTCAAGTAGTTCTGGGGATGTCGTGCTGCGTGTTCCCGAAGGTGGGGTGTTCCGTTGGGTTGGAGCGGATGATGGCTCTCGTATTATAACCGGCTTGGACAATGGAAATGGTACTTCGGGCTACTGGTATAACTATGGAGACGATGCTGATGGTGGCGCTTCGCGTATTTTCTGGCCTGTAGAACCGGATTGGATGAGTGATGAAGGTGACCCCTATGAACCTATTGTTGAAGCTTGCCATGGAGTTTGCGGAACATTCTCCTTGAACAGGGGTACTTTGGATTCCGACCCGTTTTCCGACCCGTTTGTAGGTGTAGCTTTCAACGTTGCCGTTGAAGATGATAACTATACGCAGGTGTCCGCCGATGTTTCTGCCTGGGAAGGCCTTTGCGTTGCCTACTCTTCAACGAATGATATTGAACTTTCGTTGGGCCTCGGTGATGCCGTGGATGCCGAAATTGGTTATGATAACCCCTTTGTCACCTTGGCCAAATCTCCCGAAGGAACTGTGAAATGTGTTCGCTGGAGCCAGTTTGGTTTAGGTTGGGGCCAACGAATTGATATGGAAAAAGTTGTTAAGATTGTAGTTTCAGTCAAGTTCAAAATCCAGGCAAAAACCGGAACCGAAGGCGAGTTCAACATTATGTCCATTGGCTCCTACGTAGAACAGTAAGAGTTTTCTCTCTAAAACAAAAGACCTGCTTTCGGGCAGGTCTTTTTTATGTTGCAGCGTTAACCTGCGAATTTATGCGCGGGCCATCTTGGCGCGGCGTCTGAAATGTTCAATAAGCGGGGCCACGGTTTCCTTGAAGTCGTCGTGAGTCTCGATGCGAACAAAGTCGATAGACATGCGCTGGAACAGTTCCTTGGTCTGCTTGCCCTGACGTTTTGCCTCGCGGGCGAATGCTTTGCGGAATGCGGCGTCGCCAGTGTCAATGAGAAGTGTCTCTCCTGTTTCGGGATCTTCCAGTTCCACAAGACCTGCAGGGGGCAATTCCATTTCGCGGGGGTCTACTACGGAAACGGCCAGCACGTCGTGGCGCTTGCGGAGGATCTTGAAGGCGCTTTCGAAACCTTCGTCCAGAAAGTCACTCATGACCACGACCACGGCCTTGCGATTCAAGATCTTGCCTGCATATTCCAAAGCCACCTGGGTGTTGGTGCCGTGATGCTGGGGCTTGAAGTAAAGGATTTCACGAATCAGGCGCAGTACGTGCTTGCGGCCCTTTTCGGGAGGAATGAAAAGTTCCACCTGGTCGGTATAGATTAGCAGGCCCACCTTGTCGTTGTTCTTGATGGCGGCGAATGCCAGAAGTGCGGTGAGGGTTGCCATGACTTCGCCCTTCATCTGGGTGCCGCTACCGAATTCGGAACTGCTGGACGCATCGACCATGAGGAGCATGGTCATTTCGCGTTCTTCGATGAACTTCTTGACGTAAGGGGTGCCGGTACGTGCGGTAACGTTCCAGTCGATGGTACGCACGTCGTCGCCAGGCATGTATTCGCGGACTTCGCTGAATTCCATACCGTTGCCCTTGAAGGAGCTGTGGTAGGCACCGGTCATGACGGTGTCCAGCGTGCCACGAACAGAAAGTTCAATACGGCTGACGGTCTTTAAAACTTCTTTATCAAGCATTATCTGTCTCTTTTTACGCCAAAGAATATACAAAAATCAGAAAAATTTGACAAAAATAAGGCAGAAATCTGATATAAGGATACGGGAAGCTGTTTTCCCTTGTTTCTTTGGAGTATAGATGAAAGTAAATGTGAAAATTGTGGGCCTGGGGACTGCCGGAAAAATCATAGTCAAGAAAGCTCAAAAGGCCCTTAAGAATACGGATTGCCAGAACGTTGAATTTTACGCTTTTGAAAATACGGGTTATGCAGGCGGATTCAATGACCAGAATGATTACAGTCGTGAAAGAGTTTTATCGACCCAGGGCTATGATGAATATACCCCGGTGCTTCTGCTTTTAGTGGGAGGACTTGGTGGACATTTCGCTTCCTTTGAAATTCCGGCCTTGGCTCGCTTTGCCAAGGATCGAGGTTTTGACGTGGGTATCCTTGCCTCTACGCCTTTCAGGTTCGAAGGTAATCGTCGGAAAAATTTCTCCGATGAGGCTGTTTGTACCGTCAAGCGTATTGCTGATTTTTTCATCCCTTTTAATAATGCAGACCTTTTGAAAGGATTGGTTACTGAAACTAACGTGTCTTTGGAACAGGTCTTTGCCATGCAGGACTCCAATGTTGTTGATGCGTTGAAGAGTCTTGTGAAATTGTTTGCCCAGGAGAGCTTGATTGCTCTTGACTATGCCGATGTTCGAGCCCTGTGGTGCAGGGGTGGTAATTCGTTTACTCTTGCAAAGTTTGAAAGCACTGATGGTGAAGATGTTGCTGCGTTTGCTGGGCGTTGCAAAGCTGCTTTAAGTAGACTCAAATTCGGCGAAGACAGCTATGTTATTGTGCAGATTTTCCACGGCCCGAACTTTACGGTAATGGAGTATAGCCAGTTTATGGAAACCATTTACGAATGCTTTGGCGATGCCGCAAATACGGCCGCTACGGACACAAATGTGATCATTGCTGATAGTAAGAATGAGGATGGTTCGGACAAAATCATGGTTTGTGTTTTGTACAATACGAAGTAATTTTTTTTGAAATTGGAAATGAAAAAAGCAGCAGGAAAATCTCCTGCTGCTTTTTGTTTTTCTCCAGTCGGGGCTAGAACCCCATGGTTCGGCCGGCACGGTCGTCCTTGCACTTGAGCTCCTTGCGGAGTTCGGCTTCGATGCGGTCGGGAGTCTTGCTGCTTGCGGGGAAGTAGCGGAGGCGTCCATTGACTGCGTTGAAGTCGCCCGGAGTGAGCATGGGAAGGTTTGCCACGGAGTCCGGGCAGGCAGTTTCCGGGAAGAATACATCCCAGAGATGGCGGATACCTTCCGGCTTCAGGTAGTCAAAGCCTACCTTCAGGGCGAAGCGGCGGGCACTTGCCGGGTCCAGGTGGCGTTCAAAGTTTGTAGCCGCAATGAAGATGCCCTTGAAGTTTTCCATCTGGGTCAAAAGTTCATTGACCTTGCTGACCTCGTGATTCTGGCTTGCGGTAGCGCGGTTGCAGAGAATGCTGTCGGCTTCGTCGAAGAACAGAACAGACTTGGTGCGGTTTGCTTCTTCGAAGGCTGCGGCAATCTGGGCTTCGGTCTGACCGACGAACATTCCAAGCAGGTCGCTGGCGCGCTTGATAATCAGGTTGCGGCCGAGGCTACGTGCAATGTAGCGAACGAATTCGGTCTTGCCAGTACCCGGAGGGCCGTACAGCAGGATGTTCAGAGAATTGGGTGCGTCATCTTCTTCCAAGGTATTCCATACCTTGTCATAGCTGTTGATGACTTCCATGATTTCGCTAGTAGAGCCTTCGATATTCAAACCCTCCAAAGAATAACTGGGTGCATGGCTTTCTACATCCTTGAGGCTTCCTGTACGAATTCCCATGAGCTGGGTGTGTGCCTTCAGGAGACGGGCCATGGTCTTGTAATTTTCATTTGCGTTTGTTGCGCCACATCCAAAGAGACTTTTGGTATGCTGGACGGCAAGGGAGAGGCCGCCAGCCATGGCGGGGTATTCCACCACAAGGCGCAGCTTTTCTTCGTCAGAAAGCAGGTCTTCGGCATTCTGGGCCTTGAGCACAGAGTTCAGCACGCTGAGGCGTTCGTCCTTTGCCAAGGGCTTAAATACCATGGAAAAGTCGAAGCGGCGGCGGGTGCTGTCTTCCACAAAGCGCATGTTGTTGCTAATCCAGATAACGGGAGTCCTGAGAGTTTCAAAGAAATGGTTCAGGGATCCCTTTTCGCCGAAATTCAGAACCATGTCTGCTTCGTCCACCAGGATGAAACCAGGATTGTGTTCACAATGCCAGTCGGCCAAGGTAATGGCACGAAGGCGGTACTGTAAAAGACTTGCGCTGCGACTTTCTGTGCGACGGACTCCGCCGATTTCGTTGTCATCCACATCAATGCTGATTTCCCACAGGGGTACGCCCAGTTCCTTTGCCAAAGCCTTGGAAAGCTCGGTCTTGCCGGTACCGGGAACACCATGAAGAAGAATGTTCAGGGGCTTTTCGCGCTTGTGATTCTTGAGAAGGGTCAGCAGCAGTTTTGCATCGGGGTTTGCGCCCTGCAGCTGCTCGAAACTGACGGTTCCTTCTTCAGCTTCCTTGAAGGCCTTCATGTCGGCGCCATCGGAATATCCGCTCAGGAACTTAGCTACTTCGCGGGGGATGTCCATATGTTCGTCGAGAAGGTTCAAACGGTTGAGAGCACTGTCTTTGCTAAGAAGGGTAGAAAGCTGCTCGTTGGAAAAACCGGTGGCTCGGGAAATGTTATCTAGGCTATTGCAATTGTTGTCGTTGTCGCGGAATCGACGGTGACGCAAGAAAGAACGTTCGGATTCTGTAATTTCAAGGTCGTTACTTTCGCGGAGCCAGAGATAAAGAAGCAATTCCAATTCGTCATTATTCAAACGGTAGATCTTCTTAATTTTCTGAACGCGCTTGAAGGATGGATCCTTTTCGCTAATGCCCTTGCGGAGGGTCGCCATGGCGTACTTGGTAAAATGAGAACAGGTAATGCTTTGCAATTCCTGGTACAGCTGGGGAGCCATGTCATCGGAATCCATATTATGGAGAACCTTCAAGAAATTTGCGGAGGCCTTCTTGATGCACTTCGGCTTGGCTTCGTCGAGGTAGCGGTTTACGGCTCTCAGCAAACGGGGGCAGCAAACATCGGTACGGAAATTTTCTTCATCATCTTCGTCAATCAATTCTTCAATTTCGGAATCGTTATTCTTTTTCTTCTTGGGTTTGTCTTTATTGAGATAATGTTTGAAAAATGTGATGACTTCGTCTACGAAGGCTAAAGTGCTTTTTTCGTCCATGAGGCGTACGGCAACTTCGCGATTAACGCATTCCGGACTGGTCTGGAGAATTCGTACCCAATATTCAAGGATTTTTAAAGTGGAAAAGACAACGTTATTTTTTTCAATTTTATTTTCGCTGTTCTTTTCTAGAGTGTCGGCAATTTTGGAAAAATATTTATTCATATAACCCTATCTTTTTACTTTTACATAGGTTATATCGGTTTTTATTTTAATTTTGTAAAAAGATTTTCCAAAAAAGGCGAAAAATGGCTGAAGAGAAGGTATATGAAGGCGAAGTCCACGATGTAAAGGACATGGAAAAGAACCAGCGTGAACTTCAGGGGGCTCCTGCTATCTGGAAGGCCGTTTCTATCATTGTCGCTTTGCTTGCGGCAGCTTATGGCGCATCTCCCATAGATGTGGTACCGGATTCTATTCCTGTATTAGGCCTGCTTGATGATCTTGGAGTATTGGCTATTGCAGGCTTGAATCTTTACCAGCAGTTTGCCAAGGATCAGAAATCCTCTGTGGTGAAAATCGTAAAGTACACCAAGTGGATCATGGTGGCGCTGTTTATTCTTGCCGGGATTTTATTTGGCGGATTAATTGCCGCTATTGTAGCTCTTATTTCCTTGTCCTGGAATGCTTAGGCTCGAATAGAATACTTTTGGCTTCGGCCGCCTTTCTTTTCGGCTTGGGCAATGCCTTTTTCAATCAGGGACTGAATATCCCTTAAAGTGGAATCGTGACTGACTCCGCAAAGGGTGGCAGCTTGCTTCACTGTGAAAGTGGCGTCCAATTGTCCGGAGAATACGGCGTCCAGAATCTTTCTTTCTCTGGGCGTAAAGTCGGTGCCCTTGAACTTTTGACGGAACTGTAATTGCTGAACGGCCTGCAGAATTTTCTGCTGGCTTTCTTCCACGGCAGTGCGCAACATTTCCAGGAACCACAAAATCCATTGGGTCAAATCGCCGTTACCTTGCTGTGCCTTGGCGAGAATTTCAAAATAGCTTTCGCGGTTGCCGAGAATCTGTTTGTTCAATGCATATTGGCAACGGGCGGTGCCTTCGCTACGGGCCAACAGCATGGCGCTTAAGGTGCGAGCCATGATTCCGTTGCCGTCGTCAAAGGGGCGTATTGTCAAGAACCAGAATTGTGCAATAGCTGCTTTTAGAACGCCATCTTCGGAGCTGTTTTCAAACCACTGGATGAAACGTTCCATTTCGTGTTCAATGCGATCCGGAGAAACTCCCCAGGCACTTTCCTTTGTGCGGAATTGCTTGACCTTGTTCTGGCCCACGGCGGCGTGCCATGCAAAAAGTCTGTCGGCGGTCAAGGGCTGGTTTGCGTTGTGCAATGCACCCAGGATGTTGCGGACTTTCGGAGTGGCGTCATTCAACTTTTGAATTTCTGCTTGGATATGGGCCAGTTCCTTTTGGAAGGTTACACTTGAGATTGCCGCGTCGGTAGAAGTATCGTTTGCGTCGATAGTGAAATTCGCCAAAATATCCTGGGCAAGAATTTCGTTTTCGTCAGTGTCAGAGTTCATCACATCAAATACACCCAGCAATTTTCCTTCCTGCAGACGAGTCTGACCCAGGGCGTCCATAACACTCTGGAAATTGTATCGGAAACTGGTCCAGTCTGGATATTGGTGGATGTAAAGCATTGCTTAAAATCTAGCAAAAATATGACTTTGCCGCGGGAAATGACCTGGCATCCCTTTAAAAGTTAATCGGCTTTTTCTAAATTGCGGTTCCGTATTGAAAACGAAAGTTTTTTCAGTTGGTTCCTGACCATTTTTCTTTGGGGGTTGGGCTCTTAATTGAAAATTCGGATGTTTCAATTTTCACAATTTGCTTTGCTACGGGCGAATTGTGGTTTTGAGTCGTTTTCGTTGGATTTGTTCAACCGCACGGTGTTTTGTGCAAATGTGCACAAAAATCTTAAAATCGTAGGAATTGAAATTATGATTAAGAAAATTTCTTTGTTCCTTTTAATGGTATCGGCCTTTACCTCTGTTTTCGCGCAGAGTGCTGAAGAAGGCAACGCTTTTAATAAGTATATGTCGCCTGAGTCGGGAATCAATCCTATGTCCGGAACCGTTGCTTTTTCAAAAAATCTCGCATCGATAAGTGCTGGAAATGCTCAAAGTGCGTTTGTTTTGAATTACTCGGGAAACGTATTCCAAACTGTGAAAAATCGCAATGATATTTCTTCTAGTGGCTGGGTTGGCTTAGGCTGGTCTATGGGTTTTGGAAAAATTGTTGCAGATAATGCAAGTTCAATGACTCTTCTAGATGATCGTTATTCATTGATATCAGCAAGTGGTGTAAGTTATAGAATTGTAAAGGATGAACAGAATTCGCTAGGCAAAAAGTGGTGGATTGAAAATCTTCCATATTGGTCTATTGAACCTAAACTTGAATCTCTTAATGTAGGTGGAAAGGAATATGAAATAATTGTCGGTTGGACAATAAAAGATGATAAAGGCATAAAATATGAATATGGTGACATGAGTTATTGTCGTAGTAATACAACGGGAAATGATTGTTCTGGAAATAAAGCTACGCAATATGAACTTTCATGGCCGGAAAATTATGGACACGTAGGATTTACTTTGGGTGGAAATGATTATTTGTATCCTAATGCATGGAATGTATCCAAACAGATTGATCTGCAAGGGAATTCTCTTACATATTTTTATGAACAGGAATATAAATCTTATAAGTATTATCTTAATCCTTATTACCAAAAGGATACAAACAAGTTTACAAAAGAATGCTATTTAAAAAGTGTTGAATCTTCATTGGGTTCTAAAATTGAATTCGTAGTGAAGTCAAAGGGCGATGCTGCTGAAGGCTTTGATGGCGAGATTTTAGAAGAAGATTCTTTTGATAGTAAATATTTATCTCAAATCGTTGTTAAAGGGAATGATGATAAAACTATTGGAAATATCGGATTGTGTTACAAGGCTTTTAATGTTAAGCCGACAAATGATGAGGCTATAAACAAAAAATATGTAAAACGATTGCTAACCAGAATTGTGTGGAAAGATGGCTTAGGAAACGAAACTGATCGAGAAGAATATTTTTATAACGAAAAATCCGAGAATGTAGAAAGTGAACCTGTAGGCGCATTAGTTGCTATTCAGGGATCTAATTGTGGTAGGATTGAATATAAATATGCTGAAATGTCTTTTAGCAATAAAAAAGAGGGAACTTTACATTCTGAAGTAGTAGATGCTACGCACGTTTCTATGGGATACTTAGATAATGGTGTTCCATATCTTGTTGGTGCAAAAAAAATGACAACACTGTTGTCATATACATTTGGAAAAATGGAAAATGGCAACTGTATCAAACATTAGATGACTTTAAATATGAAGAAGACTCTCATTTCGAAATTGGTAAGAATAATTGGTTTGCGTACATATCAAAAAAAGGAGAAAGCTATGACGTTCGTCCTATTATGTGGGACGGTGAAAAATGGAATGTTGGAAATGTAATTAAAGATAGTGGAATTAATAATGTTGTAGCTTTAGGTCCAAATTATATTGTAAAAGTGTCGGTGTCTAATGATGAACGGTTGTCTATTGAAATTCCATGGACAACTTGGGGAAAATCCTATAAGCATCCAAACACTTATTCTGCAGAAACGGGTTCATGGGATTTAAAATATTTAAAAGTACTCCCAACGAAAAATCATATAGCACTGACCTATCTTAGAGCGACTGATACTTTCAATAATAATGTTCTTCAAATTTTTACGTTTGATTTTAGTAAAGATGACTTTAAGTTGAATCAAACGGAAAAAAGAACAAATCTTGATGATGATAATTCATATGTGTGGGGCGATGGGTTCTTGTTTGGAGCCACTGAAGCGCAGTATGGACTGTGGGGCTCATATGGAGAAGCAAGACATTGGAATGGCTCAGGCTGGACGCAATTAGTAAAAAAAAGATTAAATGGTGTTCAGGGAATACCGACAATTCAGGCTTCAGGCAAAAATTATTATGCGATAAGACATAATGATGAAGATGATTTAAGTTTGTTTCATTTGACAGACTCTGGTTGGGTGACTCCATATAAAAATGAGAATATGGTGTTCGATGATGGTTTCGATCTTTTTGTCTCTGCTGAATGGAGTGCAGTCGGTTCTAGTGATTTTTTTGTTGCAAAACGTCCTTGGATAACGGATAAAATTTCTCTACCTATACTTTGCTGGCCTTCATTTTATCGTTGGGGCGTTAAGAAAAAGTGTATTGATATTGATGTGTGGAGCTCAACTAATGATGCTGCATTGCTAGAACTTTTCGAATATAGAAACGGGGATTGGAAACGCGGCGGGCATTTTAATCCCATAAAAGGTGATAAACGAAAGAAAAATGTAATCGCAGGTAATAATTGGTTTGTTGAGGAACTTTCTAAACGGGCTTTTGTTTGGAATGGAGAAGTGTGGAATGAAGAACCGTTAAGTGGTGTAAATTCATTTAATAACGCTTATGTATTGGGAGATTTTTTTGCTGTTGAGAATGCCGATGGAAAAACAACAATTTACTACAAGAAGCACGATTCATTTATAAAGAATCCTAAGTCATTTGTTGTTGTAAAGAAAACAGTTGAGGATCCTATTGAGGCTACAAAAGTAAACTATGATTATGCGTATATAATTAACGATAACGATAATGAAGTTGGTTTTGATTACATCAATAATACTCCTCTGATTAATGTTGTCAAAGTGAAGCTCCCAGAAAACGCAGGAACGAATGTAAGAAAACTTTGCAATTATAAAGAAGAAATAGGTCTTGCTTTAGGCCAGGTCTGTGAAGAAAGCTATGTGGCAAATTTTATTGAAGAAAATAAAACTGTTAGACAGTATTCTAGAATTCGAAAAAAAGGTTGGCCAGCGGCAATATATAATGATGTTGTTAGTTTTGTGAAATCAACTGAAAAAGGAAAAGAGTCAGCTGTAGTGACAACATATAACAATGATAATGGACTCGTTCAGAATATTAAACGTTATTATGGGAAGGAAATTGATAAAATCGAGAGTGGAAACTCTGAAGCGAAATCAAGTTCTGAAACAAAGTTCGTTTACGCCGTAGATAATAAAGATTTTTTTGAAAATTATTTTAAGGATGACAACCGCTTAACTGATGTTCTTCTTTCTTATGAATGTAAACCAAATTGTTCTTCTGGTAGTGTGGTTGCGGCGAATGCAATAAATTATGGTTTCGTTTCCGGCTTTGCAAAAATTGCACCAAAAGAAAAGTTGGTGTTCAATGGTAATTCTCAGAAGACGGTTGGCGCTAGTGCTCTGAATACTATAGAGAATGCATTAAAAGTTGGTTCGCCAAATGTCTCATCGACATATTTTAGGAAAAATTCCGAAATAAAAAGTTTCTATAAGGGAAAGGTTCATGAAACGTTGGATGCAATGAATCATCCCAAAGCGGTGATTTATGATGCAGATAAAAGAATGAATCCAAGGGTTGAGGTTGCGAATGGTTCTGTTGATGAAATTCTTGTTATCCCGGGAGATGCGTGCGAGTATTCTAGCATGGACATTGTCTCATGTAAAAACATTGAGTTAAGTAAAGGAAATGCTATTGATGCTGTTGGTAAGAACCCCATTGATTATGGTAGATTTTCAAATAAAGTAATGGAAATTAACAATAGTTCCATCACTGGAAAGATAAAGAAATCAAAAGGTGGAAAGTATCTTTTCTCTGCATGGATTCAAAAGGTTGATGAATCTAAGATAAAGCTAAATCTTGTTGTTGGAAATAATAATGTTGAAATTGATGTTGAAGGAAATTCTGGAAAATGGAATTATGTTGAATGGACTGGTGTAATCCCTCAAGGTAATGATATAACAGTTTCTCTTGGCACATCTGCAAATGTAAGGGTTCAGGATTTTCGATTAATTCCTGCTCAATCTGATGTAACAATTTCTTATTATGATGAGTATTGGAATAAACCCTCTGTAATTGTAGATAGTAGGGGTATTGGAACTTACTTTGTATTTGATACTCGTGGTAGGATTATAAAAAATTACACAGAAGACAATAATGGGGATTTGTTTCTTACGAAGCAGAATAGTTATACGGATGGATCTTGCAATGAATCTACTTCCGAAGGCACTGAAATAACATTGTTAACAATTAATGGAGCTCCTGTAAATGTGCCAGAAGTAGGTGCTACACAAGTTATAACCCTTGCAGGAAATGTTAATACAATAATCGCAGCATGGACTTTGAATAATCATGAAAGTACTCTAAAATATAGAGTTTACAAAGATGAAAATCAAAAACCTTCCTGGGTTGTTTCTTGTTGTTCCGATCTTGAGGGGTTGTTCATTGACATAAGTGGGTTTGACTCTTGGTATTTAGATATTAGTACAGATGATTCTGAAAAGGAATCCTTCTTTACAATAAATTTGAAGAAAAGCCCTGTTGGATGGGTTAATTATGGCTCTATATTAAATACCGGAAAAAATCCTTTATTTTCAAGTCATGATGATGCTTCAAAGTTGTATTACTTTGAAGAAGATGCTTTGTCAAAATATGAGTATGGCATGAACTCATGGAATCAGAAAGCTAAGGTTACAGGAACTTTTAGTTCGTTAAATAGTTCCGGAAACAACTTTGTCTTTGCGCTTCCAGAAATTGCTGTGGAAGATGAAAATAATCCCGTTAAACCCAAAGCGTATGCAGTAAGTTCTTCTGCGCTTTCTGACAAGGGATCCTTTACTGCAGATGAAGTGTACGATGGAATGTATAAATCTGTTGAAAATTCAAATAATCAGACAGTGGTTGTATATAAAAATATGGAGATTTCAAAGGGAAATGATGGAAAAGAAAAGCAGGAAGTCCATTTAAAATCAGTTGTTTATGAAAATGGTTCATGGAAACCTCTTGGAGCATTGGCCGATTTTAATGGAGATTATAGTAAAGAGCCAAATCTTGTTGAAGGATTTGTAGATTATTCTGACGCACTCGATTTTGACGTTATTAATGGCCCTGATAACGATCTTTACGTGGCCTATATTGGTACGAATTCTGATGTAAAGAAAATGCTTGAAAGTTCCTACGGATATTCTGCGGCTAACTATTCGTTGCCTAAGGTTTTGGTCGTAAAAAAACTCTATTCTGCAAAAGAGGCGAACGTTTCCAGTGAAAACACTTTAGATGTATGGGCTGGTCCAAGTCTTAGCTGGGATGAAAATGCGAATGAATGGTTTCCCAACTATTTAGGGGATTTTCTAGCCCTCACTAGTTCAAAGGATGGCTCTACAGATCCTGTTGCTGATGTTAATCGCGTAAAATTAGCACACGATGGTAGTAATTTGTACGTAGCAGCAGTTTATACAAAATCATCAAAACATGTTCTCTCTGTATTCAAGGGCTCTTTTAAAGAAGAAACTGAAGAAAAAGATGGCTCTTTAGTCAAAGAAAATAAGTTGGTGTTTACAACTCTTGATAACATGGATAATCAGTTTGCTACAGAACAAGATGTGGATGATGAAAAAAATGTAATAGCCTATTTAGAAACTAGTTCCGTATTTGATTTTTGGGTAAAGGATGGAATACCTTATGTGATGTTTACCAATGCTCAAAATCATAACGCATTGACTGTTGTATCGTATTCGGGCCAACGTTGGATTTCTGTTGGTTTGCCGGTATTTGCATATCCAAGAGTTGGGAAAAATTCTGCAAGTTTGTCTTTTGTGAATCAAAAAGAACCTGCAGTGGCTCTGGAAACATCTGATGATGCTCCTCTTTATTTCCCAAGAAAAAAAGTTACTTCGATGAAGCATGTTTCTGAATTCAATGGAATAAAGGAAAAGGATATTACCTTATTAAGCATCATTGATGTGAATAAATCAACATCGATTAGTACGGATTTTAGGCAGTACATTCTCAATTATGAATCTAAAATTGAAGCGTCTGTTGCGGAGTTGATTTTTAAAGTTGTTCCTAAAACGTTGGATGACGTTCTAGGTATACAAGTTTACAATAACGATGCCCTTGTGGATTCATGGAAGGTTAATGCAGATAAAAATTTGTTAAATAAATTTTGGAACAATGTGAATGCGAAGACATACGATGCATCTGCAAACTTTGATGTTCCTGTATATGAAGGTTCTAATGAAATTTCTTTTGTTGTCACAGGAGTCGATGGCTCAACAATAAAGTATAACTTCGTTGTTGAACGTCCTAATCTTCCAAAGGATAATTCAGTTACGATTTTAGCTTCGGCTTCAACTGCGATGCTGGCCAGGACTTCTATAAAATCAACTTCAAATGAAAAAGAAGTGGTCAAAGAGGAAGAAAAATACGTTGTTAACGGAATTGGTGATAATGGAGAAATTTGTTTTAGCTTTGGCCCAGGCCAATATCTTGTTTATGATGAGTCTGTTCATTATCGTAATACTTGCATTGATTTTGACTTTGGAATAAATAAAGAACAGTTCGTGATTATAAAAGATGAGAATGGGAATGAAAAGAAAATTATTGTTGAAAATTCTTCAGATGCTCCACGGTCCTCATCTAGCAATATCGCGAATGAAAGTGATGGTTTTGGTTTTGGTGATGGCTCGGGAGTTGCCTTCAGAAGTTCTAGTAGCAAAAACACTGAAGAAAGTTCTAATGATGATGCGGAAGAATCTTTAGACGACAATCCAAACGGTCTAGTTCCAAATACGGCTATTCCCAATACATATAAATCCTTTGTCGATTATAACCTATATGCTGAAAAATCTTTGACTTTTGCGGATAGGGTTGTTGGCGAAATGGTCAATTACGTAGGCGAAAATGTTGAGGTTGGTGCAAATGCTGTTATTTATGGCAATTTGTATTCAAAGAATGGTATGAACTTGCGTAATAATAGCTTTGTACAAAATGCTTTCTATGTGTCGGAAATAAATAAACAGGATGGAGCTCGCATTGAAAATCTGTCCTTAAATACAAAAAATGTTCCAATTCTAAACGCAACTTATTTTGTCTCTGGCTATGAAGATGTCGTTGTTCCTCAGAATACAATAAAGCAAATTAATCCTGGTTGTTATAAGGAATTACACGTGTTTTCTAATTCTACGGTTTATTTTGCGCCAGGCGTATATTACTTTGAAAAATTTATAGTTGAACCCGATTCAAAAGTTAGTTTTGACGTTCAAGGTGGTGCTACGCAAATATGGGTATCAGAAAAGGTGAACTTTGGCGATCGTGTTGATATTACATCGCCATCCGATTCGAAGAATTTGTTTGTTTATACAAACGCTTCTTCTGATTTGTATTTAGGAGTAACATCAAATTTACATGCGACGGTTGTTGCTCCGAATGCAAATGTCATTATGGCTCCAAAATCAACCTGGGCTGGAAACTTGTGGGCTAGAAGTATTAATGTACAACCGGGAGTTGTACTTAAGTAAGGGGGGGGGAGAAAAATGAAATTACGTATGATCAATTTTTTTAAGCCAGTTTGTATATTCCTATTTTGTGTTTTTACGACGCTCTTTGCTGATGTTTATTCGACTCGATATAATGACGAAAGCATACATCAGGCGATGCCCGGTTGGGTGAATTTGAAAAATGGTAATCCCGAAAAGAATGAACCTCAGATTCAATATGCTGATTTTGGTTCAAAGCGGTATACTGTAGTTGATTTAGATTACTCTCATCAATTTACATACAATGGCGTGGCGTATTCTTCATTGTCAATCTTTGACAATGGTATGGTGGTTTTTGGTGATGTGTCCAAGGAAAATGTTGATCCAATGCTGGAACCTCATGTAAAACCTCTTGGCGTTTCGAAGAAATTAGCGCAAGGTTTTAGATGGGAACATTTTTCGCAAGATTTTAAAAAGCAAGATGGCTCTACTGTAATTGATTATTATACAGTTATAGAATTCGATAAATTCTCTTTTGAAGGAAAAGAGTACTCCATTCAAATGCTATTCTATTCCGATGGTGAAATACAGACTCAATTGTGGGAACATGGCTCTGGGCAGATAAAGATTGCATTTGAAGAATGGATGATTCCATCCGTATTTAATGGGTCAAAGGAAATAACATATAAGGGAACCCTACAAAAGAATGCGTACGTTTATGGTTCCGAAGGTCTACGTCCTGGGTGGATTTCGAAAGGTCTGCTGAATTATACGGGATTTTCCGTTATGGAAACAAAGCCTGGCGCGGGTTTGCTTGTATCTATGGGTTCCAGCCAAGATGCTGGTGGTCTTATTGCATATGATTTTTCTCGTGAGCATCCTGTTGTGGGCTCTTTTTCGAGTGTCGTGGTTACAACGGAGAATGCTAAGTCTGATGTATCCCCTTTTTCGACCATACCAATGACGAAAGATGTTTGTATGTGGTATTTTACGGAAACTGAAACTCTGGAAAAAGATACGTATTACGCAGATTATCCCAAACTTAAGACCGGTGCAAATCGTGTTATTCTTAAATCTACTGATTATGGTGTATCTTTTGGTGAAAATAAGGATAATAAAGAATTCCTTAGAACGATTGCTGCTCCTGCATTCAAATTTCAATATGATGGCTCCAAAATAGACGCGAAGGATTATGATGACAAGTTTATTATTAAGTCTGTTTTATATAATTACGAACAGCGTCCGTCGTTTCAATTTTTACCTCAAAAAACTAAAGTTTTGACCATAAAAACTGTGGGTAACGGCAACGTTCTGGTAAATTATCCAGAAGGAGTCTCTCCGTTTAATTTGTATGAGGGACAAAAATTTAGTGCGAAACTTGTTGCGAAACCTGGATCTGAAATAAAGTCAATTTCAGTAAATAATATTTTTTTAGTCAAGGATAAAGATGTTGTTGATGTCAGTGATTTTACAGAAGCAAGTGCTGGTGAGTATAGGAAGTATTTTTACTTTACAAACGGCGAAAAAATAGAAACTGTTGACATTAATATTGATCATTTGTCAGAAAATGTTGATATTGTAGCTGAATTCACTGATTGTGAAAAAAGACCTTTAACTGTTAAACCTGAGATTGTTGTCACAGAATCGTATTTAGATCCTGTGACCCAAGAAAATGCAAGGTCATTTTCTTCTGCGACTATAAAAAATGCTTTTGGCGGTGTTGCGGAAACGCAAGAGCTGCTTTCTAATGGTAAGTATGTGGTTAATGCTGCATATAAGGACGCCTTGGGAAATGACAAATACAATCCCTTGCCATTTGTAGTGTCTGCTGATGACTTTGAGTATTTTGATAAAGCTTGTTTTGATTGCGTTGTTGAAGCAAATAAATATTATGATGGAACGGATGTCTATGATAAACCTAAAGCTTTTGGATATGCTTATACAGAAAATGATCGAAAATACGGAAGCAATACGGGCTCTTTAGGCGTTTCGTATGGCCTTGCAGAAGCATCTGCTGCGTATCAAAATGGTAATGCTGAATCCTGGGAAATGCCTGCTACTGATGAGGATAATTTTATTCTCTCTAAATATCTAAATGCAACTGATTTGGCAAAGATCTATGAACATAGAATCCTTAATCCCGGCAAATATTCTTTAACAATTACGCGTGATGCTGAAAATCGGTTTGTACAGAGTATAAAAAATGAGAAAAATCAAGTTGTTTCTGAATGGCAATATGATGGAAAAAATACTGTTGTATATAAATACGAATATGATGAAAAAGATCGATTAATCAAGAAGTGGCCAACATTATCTCAAGCTTTAGCTGTTAAATATGCTTATGATGGCTTAGGTCGAGTGGTTTCAGTTTTTGATCCTGATCGAGGTGAAACGAGATTTTCGTATGATCAGTTTGGACGAACTCGTTTTGTACAAACTGATGCGCAGCGTTCAAAATCAAAAAAAACATATACGGCAAAAATGTATGATGACCAAGATAGGGAATTTGCCACTGTTGAAGTTTTTGATGATGATTATTCGTTTGATAATGCAGATGCTGTTATCGATATTCAAAAAACTAGGGTTGTTTCAGAAATAATCTTTGGCGTTATTTCTAAGGACGAATTGGCAAGAAAAATCGGAAATTCTGAATTGGCTGAGTACATTGTTGATAATACGCATAATGTACGCGAATCTGACGTTGGTGCTGTCTTTGCTTATGATGAGTATGGAAAAATAACTAGTGTCAAAATATCTAGTTATGACCGAATTGGTCGGAAAACACATATGTGGATTGTATATGGTTTGGCAGATATGCCTGCTGTGCAATTGACGTATTCATACAATGCCGCAAATGAAATGATAACAAGTTCGTTTGAAGAATGGGATAATGGCTCCTGGATAAATAAAATTCTAAGATCTTTTACTTATGATAATAAAGGTCGTCTGAGCCATGTTAAAGAGATTCAGAATGGTGTTGAAAAGAACATGGCTTCTTACGAATTTACGCCAAATGGACATGTTAACTCAAAAAAATACTTTGATGGACAAAAATCAATTTATGAAAAGACGCTTATAAACGATGTTTATGGACGTCCAATCAAGATTTCTTATGAAAATAATGGAGAAATTCTTTATCAAGAGGATATTAGTTACAAAAGCCCTATTTCGGCAAAGGCAGCAAAGATTTCCCACAGCTATAACAATGTAGTAGGCTCGGGATCATTTGCTAGGTCATATTATTATGATTATGACTATATGGGTCGTTTAACGGAAGTTTCTGGAAGTTCTGAGTCTGAATATACTTATGATGTTCTTGGACGGATGACGTCAAAATCTGAGGGTGATTCCAAGGTAATGTTTGCTTTTGGAGGATCTTCTTACCGTCCAACGGGTTTTGGAATAAAGGGTGTAAATAATGCTCCTTCTAGCACTTATTTTGAATATGATAAATCGGGTAATGTATGGATGGATCGCCATAACAAAACTGCCTATAAAAATAATGACATGGGAATGCCGGTAAAGGGGTATAAATTTGATGATTTTAATTCTAAAATAACATTAGAAGATTTGCTGAATGACGCTGTAAGTGTGGATGATTACACTGGTTCTTTGGAGATGGCTTATGACGAAGGTGGTAACCGTTTATGGTATTCTGCAGAATTGGATGGCCAGAAATCATATGTAGAAGCTACAATCGGTGGTGTTGCAACCTATTCTAAGATTGAAGATGGTGAAATGAGTCTTGTTCGTAAGGAACTTATAGATGGAGGCTTTAGAGGTGTTGATGGCTTTGCTAGGTTCCCCGTGACAGATGTACAAGGGAACATTCGAGGCTATGCAACGTCGGATGGTCTCATTAGCGCATATGATTATTATCCCTATGGTACCGTAATTGATTTGTCAAAGGGGGATGATGTTAATAGACAATGGCAGGGCAAGGAATTTGACGGGGAACACGGCAAGTATTATTTTGGCGCCCGCTACTTCGACCCTTTCTTTGGAATGTGGCTGAGCCCAGACCCGGCCAATCAGTTTGCCAATCCGTACACATTTGGCGGTGATCCAATTAATTTTGTGGATTTGGATGGAAGGTTCATTTTAGAAGCTGCATCGGTTATAACTGTTCTAGCTATGACAGCCTTGTCTGCTTATATGGGCTATGAGTTTTTTGAAAAAGCATTGCAGCGAGGTTTTGCTCCTGCTGAAGCATTCTTTATTGGTGCAGGTGTTTTTGCGGTGAATATGGGTGGACTTCTTATGCCGACTCCATTGACTGGGGCTATTTATGGAGCCGTTGCTAACGTAGGCATTAATATGTTTGATAACTATCTTCAGGGCAATGGCTTTGGTAGTTTAGGAGAAAATGCGGCTTACGGTGTTGTAGGTGCTGTTTTTGGCGCAGCAGGTGGGTATAGTGGATTAGTGAAACCTTTAGGCAAAATTGCGAGATCGGCGCTCGCTGGTACGATAAATTCTGTGACTTCTTTGGGCATGGCGCACACTCTACAATATGGAGGGACATATTTTGAAAATGGAGCGGGTATGAACGTTGTTTCTACCAGTTATGCTTTAAAGGGTATAAATCATAGTAGTTTAGCATCATTACAAATGAAATCAAATTATACAGATTATTCAATAATGAATTCCTCACAACGTGAGTTATACATGATTAATGGTGATGTTTATGAATGCAAGTATGGACAATTTATTCCTGTAGATTTAGAAAAAGAGGCTATTCAACAGAATACAATTAACCAGATGAATATACTTAATCAAAACATCTCTGATATGTACGATTTTATTTTTCAAAATCAATATCAATTCGAAATGCCCGAAAACAATATGCCGGAAATCAATGTACCTGATGTGGTGAATCCAGAATTTAATGTGGATATTCCGAAATTTGAATTTCCGGAAGTTACATTGCCTTTTTAGGTTATGTAAAAATGAAATAGTTAAATTAAGAATGTAAGTTATTCCCATAATTAGGGCTGTTCATGACCATAAAAATGTCGATTATGCCTTCGTTAAAATGCTACCTTTGGTAGCGAAGAAACAACCATGAAAAAAAATAACCCACTTCGAATCGGAAATCATTTGGGAAATCATCAAACAAAGACCAAATGACTTCTTAAATAACCTTGCTCCAATGGAATATCAGTTGGAAAGAACTAGGTGTTTTTTGTATATTTTAAACTTGTCTCAAAAAAGTGCAGCTAACAAGATTAACAAAGAGATGATTAAATGATCGAATGTGTGACGTATAAGGCAAAAGCTTTATATACTGCTAAATTTCTTTTTTTAATGTTGATGTTTTTTTCAAACATTTCTCTTTGGATAGTAGCTTTGAATACGTATCAAGATGTCAATATAGACCTTGATTTAACTCCTTTTTGTCTTATGTATTCAGGCTTGGTTGTCGTACTCATGTATTTCTTTTGGGCTCATCCCTACAAAATTGAAAGAAAAGAAGACTGTTTTGTTTTTTTTATGTTTGGAAAAACAAATTTTTTTCTTTTTAATAAAGATGAATTTTTAAGATGCGGAAGGGGCCGCTTTGGTGGTAGAATTTTCTACTTCAAAAAAAGGTACCGTACCTATTGGGTCGATGAATGTGTTTTTCCTGATGTTGTAAAGATAATGGAAGGAATCTATTTGGAGAAGTCTTGCAAGTTTGGTCTCAAGAAGGGCACCGAGACTAAAGTCATGTGCTTGACGTGTGGAAGACTTTATGAACGTGACATGTCCCGCTGTCTCTGGTGCGATGCTCCGAAACAGCACGCTGATGATGAAAATTTGTAAACTTCATAAAAAACGGAAATCAAAGAAACGTAGTCTCAATGGTGTGTTTTCGGGGGGCACTCCGATATTTCTGTAGTTCTTTTTGTCAATCCACAATCCAGCTTACAAGATTGTTATACACCACAACTAGTCTTTTTTAGTTCCTTGCATAAGCCTTTATGAATGGTTTTTGATTTTTATATTTCGCGGATTCTCATCGTCAAGTAAATCCGATCTAGGCTGAAAAAAAATCCCTAGAAAGTGAATTCTAGGGATGGTTAGGTTTCTAACTTGCGTTTTCGACCAAGAAAAGGACAAGCGATGAGACTTAACCGAGACATAAGATACCAAATTAGCGCACTGTTGGCTGCCGGACATCAACAAAAAGTCATAGCAAAACTAATCGGAATTTCCGAAGGTGGACTCAGCAAGGAGATTTCCAGAAACGGAGGTCGTAAAAAGTACGATCCGGACAAGGCTGACAAGAGGGCCGTAAAGCTCCAGCACAAAGTGCACATTCACTATGAGTATAGCGTAAAATACGGCGGTCTTGAGGTCAGTCAGCTGAAAAAGCTGAAGGAACTTGAGGAAGAGAATGCCAAGCTCAAGAAGATGTATGCAAACCTTGCCCTGGACAACGAAATCCTCCGTGAGGTTATAGAAAAAAAACTCTGACGCCCGAGGCCCACGTCTACTCCGATTCGACCAAGGACGATTCCGAGGTTGAGGCTGCGATCAGGCAAAAGGCTGAAGTCACCAACGAAGGCTTTTGGAAAATATACAGGCTGATTCGCAAGGATGGACACCCGTGGAACCATAAGAAAGTCTACCGTGTCTACGAGGCGATTCATTTCAACAGGCGAAAACCGTTGCGCAAACGTTTGCCAGCCCGAGTCAAGAATCCGCTAGTGACGCCAACCCACGAAAACGTAACGTGGTCCATGGATTTCGTGACGGACGTCTTGCAAAGCAACCGTAAGTTTCGTGTGTTCAATGTCATCGATGACAGCGACCGTGTCGCCGTGGCACAGAAAGTCGCTCATTCCATACCGGCGTCTCGCCTGATTAGATTCATGGAGGAAATAATCTGGGAGAACGGTAAGCCGAACAACATTCGCTGCGACAATGGACCCGAATTTATCTCGCACGAGTTCCAGAACTGG